>NZ_JBEZFL010000006.1:0-588100 GCF_040649415.1 Actinoplanes sp. NPDC048967 | reverse complement strand
TGACCTCCCGCCCGTTGACAGCAGAAAGGCCGGGGCGCCCCCCGGGGGGCCCCGGCGGGTGGGGTGGTGGGGGGAGTGGGGGTGGGGGGTGGCGGGGGGGTGGTTGTTGATATGGTAGCCCCCGGGCACCCCCGGGGGGGGGCGCCCCCCTGCGTGGCGCCGCCCGCCGGGCCGACGACCAGGGGCGGAGGGCCCGCGAAACGGACGGGGCCGGGCCCGGCGGGGGAGGCCGCCCGGCCCGGCCGGTGGTCACGGCGTCACGGGCCGGCCGCCCAGGGTCACCGCGAGGCGCCCGTCGGAGGCGAAGGACCAGGCCAGCGCGCCGCTCAGTGCGGCGCACCGGGATCCGTTGGTGCCCGACCAGAACTGGTTCGAGCTGTCGGCGTCGCCGATGATCCGGTCGTTGCTGCCGCTGCCGCTGCGGCACGAGACGTTGTTGCGGAACACCGAGGTGCCGGCGTCGAAGTTGAAGTTGCGTTCGGTGTTGTCGATGCTGATGTTGTTGCTGATCGTCATCGCGCCGGGGTTGCTGTTGTACGTGAACCCGTGCTTGCCGTTGCGGAACGCGATGCTGCGCCGGACGATGTGGTTGACCTTGATGTCCTCGCCGCCGAGCTTGTAGCCGTTGCGGTCGCCGTTGCCGGCCTGCCCGCCGTTGCTCAGCGTGCCGTTGTTGTAGGCCAGCGAGTCCTCGATGGTGACCACGCCGATGGGCCCGGTGTCGGTCTTGGTGTAGAGGTCCCAGCCGTCGTCGATGTTGTTGTGCGACACGGCGTAGCGGAAGACGTTGCCGGAACCGACGGTGAGCTTCGCGGCGAAACCGTCGGCGTCCTCACCGTCGGAGTCCGCGTTGTCGTGCGACTCCGCGCTCAGGATCAGGTTGTTGGCCGGCCACTGGCTGTTCGGGGTGTCCGAGGCGATCCGGGACAGCTGCAGCCCGGTGTCGCGGTTGAACCGGGTGATCGTGCGTTCGAGGATGTTGTTGCTGCCCCCGACGAAGATGCCGTTGTCCCCGGCCCGCTCCACGATGATGCCCGACACGTGCCAGAACGAGCCGTTGACGGCCAGTCCGCGGTTCGCCGGGTCCTCGGCCATGGCCGAGAAGTTCAGCACCGGCGTCTCACCCGGGTACGCCGACAGCTTCTTGCGGGCGTTCGCGGTGCCGTTGTTGCCCGGCGCGATGGTGACCGTCTGCGAGAAGGCGTAGTTACCGCCGCGCAGGTAGATCGTCCCGCCGGCCGCGACCCGGGTGATCGCCGAGACCAGGGTGGTCGGGCTCGCCTGGGTGCCGGCCGCGCTCGCACTGCCGTTCGGCGCCACGTAGAGCACGTCGCTGCTGGTCGGCGGCGGGGTGGTGGGCGGCGGGGTGGTCGGCGTGGGGCTCGACGGCGGCGGGGTGGTCGGGCCGGTCGGTGACGGCGTGCCGCCGCCTCCGGTGGTGACCGTGACGTCGTCGAAGCCCGCCGAGGCGAAGCCGGTCTGCAGGCCGATGCGGCCCGAGCCCGAGACGGAGCTGGTGCCGGTCCCGACCGTCGCGCCGTCGACGCTGCCGGTGATGGTCGAGCCGGTGACGCTCAGGCTCAGGGAATACCAGGTGCCGGTGCTCACCGTCCGGGCCGAGGTGCCGAGGACGGTGACGCTGCCGCTGTTGACCGCCTGCAGCTGCGCCTGGCCGGGCAGCAGAGCCAGCCGGTAGAACGTGGTCGAGCTCTTGGCCCGGGCCAGCAGACCGACGAAACCGCCCGAGCCGAACGACAGCGGCTTGACCTTCGCGGACACCGCGTAGTCGGTCCACCCGGCGTCGCCGGCGAGCTCACGGGCGTTCTCGCTGCCGGCGTTGCTCTGCCGCAGAGTCTGCGAGCCGTCCGTGACGACCGACCAGGTGCCGCCGGACTTGGACCAGCCGCTGGTGCTGCCCGACTCGAAGTCGGCGGTGAAGACGGTGGCCGCCTGGGCGCTGGTCACGGTGAGGGCGAGTCCCGCCGTCACCAGGGTGACGAGAGCGCCGCCGCCGGCCAGCCGGCGGGCCCTGGGTGAGGGTGCCATTCAGTGTTTCTCCTTGGTCACGAATGGACACCGCCGGTAGGCGCGCAGGGTGCGGCGAAAAAGGGTCGTGAAGGTGCCCCGAAAAATGGCCTGGATATGGCCGTCACCGCAGCGTGTGGCCCATCCTCGGGAGTGGCTCCGGCGGTCTCCGGGGACGGTTGTTCCGTGAGGGAATCCTCACCCGCCGATATATGAGAGTCAATAAATATGATGTGCAGGTTTGTTGCAATGGCGGTGCGGCCGAATTGTTTTCAGTCCGCGATCAGCACATCGTCGAGCGGGCGGCGGCGGCTCGGGCCGCCGGGCCGGCCGTAGCCGATCCGCAGTGCCATCTGCGGCATCCCGGCGCGGCCGAGCGACCGGCGCAGCTGATCGCGGGCGGCCGGCACCTCGATCGGTTGCGAGATCATCGAGCAGGCCAGGCCCGCGTCGGTGACGGTCAGCAGCACCCGCTGCAGGGCCTGGCCGGCGACGAGCTGGTCGTACGGGCGGTCGCCCGCCGTGCCGAGGATCGCCACCAGTGGTTCCGGTTCGAAATCCCGTCCGGGGGCCCGCCGGTGGTCGGAGAAGGCGCGCTGGGGCAGCAGGTCCTGCGGCTCCGGCACCGGGGCTCCGGCCGGCACGGCGACACCGTCGGGGGCCTCGTCGGCATGCGTCCAGGTCGACATCTCGGCCTGGTAGCTCAGGTCGCGCCGCAGCACCCGGTCGGCGCTCTGCGCGATCTCCGCGAAACCGCTCAGGGCGGTCATCCCGACCAGCAGGTCCAGCCAGCCGGACTCCGCGCGGGCGGCGTCCACCAGCCGCTGCCGCACCTCGGGCGGCACGGCGTCGGGCCAGAACGGCCGGCGGTTGCTGTAGCGGCGGGGGATGGCCGCGGCGAGGTCGGTCTCGGCGTACGTGGCCGGGCGGCGGGGACCGGGCGTCAGCCGGGCGAGCAGTCCCGGCTCGGTGCGGTCGGGGCAGAGCACGACCTCGGCCGGGGTGCCCGCGACGGCCAGGGCCAGCCGGGCGTTGGCGACGGCGGCACCGCAGGCGATCCGTACGGCCCAGCCGGTGCTGTCGGCCACCGCGAGCTGCCGTTGCTGGTCCGCCAGCACCTCGATGGCGCCGGCCCGCAGCCGGAAGCGCCACGGCTGGCTGTTGTGCAGCGAGGGCGCCCGGACCGCCGCGGCGGCGGCGCGCCGCAGGTCGGCGTGGTCGTAGGTCATCACGGCAGGTCCTCTTCCGGTCGGTCGGTGTGCTTACTGCTCGATGCGGATGATCTCCGCCGGCGAGCGGCGGGCCTGCGGCGGCAGTGGCTCCCGGTCGATCGGGTAGCCGAGCCGGACGGCGATGTAGGGCTCGCCGACGCCCGACAGCAGGCTGGTGAGCAGGTGCCGCGTCCAGGCGACCTCGACCGCCTCGCTCAGCGGCGCGGTGGCCAGCCCGTCGGCCGTGGCCAGCAGCAGCAGCGCGGACAGGGCCTCACCGCCGCGCAGCAGGTCGGCCGGCCGGTCCGTCATCCCGAAGATGATCACGTAGGCGGCGCCCTTGTCGATGCCCGCGCCGGCGCTCAGGCCGGGGTTGCCCGCGGGGGCGAAATCGCGCACCGGCACCCGCCGCAGAGCCGGCTCCACCGCGTTCTCGGGCGACACGCCGTCGCCGCGCCACTGCGGCCGGTTGGTCCAGCGGTCCAGCTCCTCGCGGTAGGCCGGATCATCCTGCTGCGCCCCGGCGGCCCGCTCGGTCGAGATGGCCAGCGCCGGCACCTGATCGGCCGGCACGACGTGCAGGTAGGCACCTTCGGCCTCGACGAACCGGCGCAGCTTGGTCAGCGTCTGCTCGGAGACCGGCTGGTCACCGAAGGGGCGCCGATCGGTGCGGCGGCGGCTGAGGGCCGCCGCCATCCGCTGGGCCTCCGGGTCGGCCGGGACGGCATGCCCCAGCCGTACGCGGGCCAGCAACGTCGGCTGCGCCGGTTCGGGCAGCCGGTCCACCGTGCTGGTCCAGCCGGCCGCCGACAGGGCCGTACGGGCGTGGTGCAACGCGGTGCCGCAGCTGAGCAGCAGCAGCCGTCCGTCGGGGTCGGTGGCGGCGAGCTGCCGGTCCGGGTCCGCGTGGAGCTCCATGGTGTCGCCGGCGATCCGCCACTGCCACGGCTGGGTGTTGAACACCGAGGGAGCGTGCCGGGACGCCTCGGCGGCCGCGGCGAGCTGCCGGGTCGCCTGGGACGAGTGCGTGGTCATGGTGGACCTCCTGGTCGGTTCCCCACCACGATCGCGCCACCGGACCCGCCCCGATCAGGGCCGAAAGACCCGAACCTCCCGGACTTCCGCTCTCCCCGGGGGAGGTCAGCCGCCGAGCGGGACGCGCCAGGTCACCACCGTCCCGCCCTCGTCGGCCGGGGTCACGGTGCAGCTGCCGCCCAGGTCGCCGGCGCGTTCGCTCATGTTGACCAGGCCGCCGCGGGCCAGCGCCGGGTCGGTGCCGACGCCGTTGTCCTCGATCTGGAGGATCACCTCGCCGCCGGCGGCGCGTACCGAGACCCGGGCCGTGCCGGCCTGGGCGTGGCGGGCCACGTTCGACAGGGCCTCGCGCAGCACGGCCAGCAGCTCCGGCACCACGTCGTCGGGCACCGCGCTGTCCACCGGCCCCGACACGTCCAGCGTCGGCCGGAAGCCCAGAGCCGCGGTGGCCGCCTCGACCGCGTCGCGCAGCTCGGTGCGCAGGGAGCTGCCCACCGGGGCGCGCAGTTCGAAGATCGACCGGCGGATGTCGCGGATCGTGGCGTCCAGGTCGTCGACGGCCGCGTTGACCCGCTTGGCCGCCTCCGGGCGCAGCGTGTGCGGAACGACGCCCTGCAACTGCATGCCGGTGGCGAACAGCCGCTGGATCACGACGTCGTGCAGGTCCCGGGCGATGCGCTCACGGTCCTCCAGCACGACCAGCTGCTCGCGTTCCTCCTGCGCCCGGGCCCGTTCCAGGGCCAGGGCGGCCTGACCCGCGAAGCTGGCCAGCAGCGTGGCGTCGTCCTCGCCGCCGGCGGCGGCACCGGCGACGATCAGCACACCCTGGGGCAGGTCGGCGCCGGCCAGCGGCGCGGCCAGCACCGGACCCGACGGTACGGGGCCCGGCCAGTCAGCGACACCGCCCAGCTCGGCCCCGTCGGCGTACAGCGCGTCCACGTCGACCGAGAGCACCTTGCCGACCATCTCGTCGGCGCCGTCGGCGACCTCGATGCTGTAGCGGGACCCGTCCTCGCCGGCCAGCAGCACCAGCACGAGCCCGGCCTCGGTGATCTCGCGGGCGCGGTGGGCGATGAGCCGCAGGGCCTCGGTGCGCCGGACCGTGCCGAGCAGCACCCCGGTGATCTCGGCGGCGGCCGACAGCCAGCGCTCACGCCGCTGGGCCAACGTGAACAGCCGCGCGTTGTCGATGGCGACCCCGGCCGCGGCGGCGAGGGCGACCATGATCTCCTCGTCGTCCTCGGTGAACTCGTCGGCGCCCTGCTTCTCGGCCAGGTACAGGTTGCCGAAGATCTGGTCGCGGGTGCGGACCGGGACGCCGAGGAAGCTGTGCATCGGCGGGTGGTGCGGCGGGAAGCCGTACGAGCGGGGGTGCTTGGTGATGTCGGGCAGGCGGACCGGGTGCGGGTCGGTGATCAGCAGGCCGAGGACGCCGCGGCCGTGCGGGAGGTCGCCGATCCTGGCGTGCGCGGCCGGGTCGATGCCGTGGGTGATGAAGTCGGAGAGCTGCCGGTCGGTGCCGATGATGCCCAGCGCGCCGTAACGGGCGCCGGCCAGGGCGCAGGCCGACTCGACGATGCGCTGCAGCGTGCTGCGCAGGTCCAGGTCGGTGCCGATGCCGACCACGGCGTCCAGCAGGGCGCGCAGCCGTTCCCGGCTGGTGACCACCTCGCCGACCCGGACCAGCATCTCCTGCAGCAGCTCGTCGAGCCGGACCCGGGACAGCGGGGTCAGTCCCAGCGACGGCTGCTCGTTACCCTTGGGCGTGACCATTCGCTGATGCTATCGAGGCGACGGCGGCCGGGGGTGTGACCAGCACCGGGCAACCGGCGTGGTGCAGCAGATGCAGACCGGTCGATCCGATCAGGGTGTTGACCACCGCGCTGTGGGTGGGCCGTCCGAGGACCACCAGGCGGGCGTTGTGCGACACCGCGACCAGCACGGCGCCGGCGTCGTCCGGCGACACCACCGCCTCCGCGTCCACCTGCGGATGGTCGGTGCGCCAGGGGGCCAGCTGCTCTTCGAGGCGCTCGCGGGCGGCCGCGTCGAGGGCGGCGATGCCGTCCTCGGCGGCCGGGATGTCGCCCACCCACAGCGGGGTCGGCGGAGCGTAGGTCCGCAGCACGGCGAGTGGGGCCCCGTGCCGGTCCGCCATCGCGAACGCCTCGTCCAGGACCGCGTCGTCGGTCGCCGAGCCGCAGACCCCGGCCACGATCGGCCCGCGGGCCGCGTCGGCCCGGCCCCGGACGACCACCACGGGCACCCGCGCGTGGGTGGCGACCTGCTGGCCGACGGAACCGAGCAGCAGGCTGGTGAAGCCGCCGCGGCCCCGGTGCCCGAGCACAAGGAGGTCCACGTCCGCCAGGCCCAGCAGCGCCGGCACCGGCTCACCGCGCAGCGCCTCGGCGCCGACGACGACACCGGCCGCGGCGGACTGGGCCTGGCGGACGGCGGCGTCGAGCACCGCGCCGGCCAGCAGCCGCTCGGCGGCCTCCTCGGCCGGGCCGTACGCGTACACGATGCGCAGGGGCACGCCCCGGCTCGCGGCCTCGACGGCGGCCCACCGTACGGCGCCCTCGCTCGTCGAGGTGCCGTCGGTGCCGACGGCGATCGTCGATGTCGTCATGGCGGGTCTCCCTTCACCCGCCCTGATCGTGCGCGTGGCGGGCACCGGACCGGCAGGGCGTGAGGTCCCGTCCGGGCCGGGACCTTCGGCGTCGGTGCGGCGACAGCCGGCAGTGCGCTGTCGGCGATTCCGTGCGCCGTACCCCCTTGCCGGCGACTCGCGCTCGCCGGGATCGCGGGGGAGAAGGTGGCCACCGTGCCGTCGCGGGGGATCGGGCAGCTCGCCGGGGCCGACCCGGAGGAGCTGGGCGAGCTCGCGGAACGGATCGCGGCGGCCGGTGTGCCCGACCCGAGAGCCGGGGGTCCGGCGCTGCTCGCCGGGCTGGCCGGCGGCGTGCACCGCCGAGACGGCGGCGGTAGAACTCATCCGGCTGTGATGTGTGTCGTGTCGCCGGGCACGGCTGGTTTGTGCGGCTAGACTCCCGGGCAGGTGCGCCGGGAAGTCTGGTCGGCAACGTCCGACCCGACCCCGAAAGACGGAGCATCTGTGACCTTCGAACCACGTCGGACCGCCCATGTCCTCAGCCGGGGCTCGTGGGCCGAGGCCCGGCGCATCGCGGACATCCTCCGCAAGGAGACCATCGGCGGAGCCCTGCTGCTCGCCGGTGCGCTCATCGCGCTGGTCTGGGCGAACTCGCCCTGGTCGGGCAGCTACTTCTCGATGCTCGGCTTCACCTTCGGGCCGTCGGCGCTGCACCTCGATCTGTCCGTCGCGTCGTGGGCGGCCGACGGGCTGCTGGCGATCTTCTTCTTCGTGGCCGGCCTCGAGCTCAAACGGGAGTTCGTCGCGGGTGACCTGCGTGATCCCCGCCGCGCGGCGGTTCCGGTGGCGGCCGCGTTCGGTGGTGTCATCGTCCCCGCGCTGGTCTACGTCGCCGTCAACGCCGGCGGCGCCACCAAGGGCTGGGCGATTCCGACGGCCACCGACATCGCGTTCGCGCTGGCTGTCCTCGCGGTCATCGGGCGGTACCTGCCGACGGCGTTGCGCACGTTCCTGCTGACTCTGGCGGTGGTCGACGATCTGCTGGCCATCGTGATCATCGCGGTCTTCTACACCGCTCACCTGTCGCTGCTGCCGCTGCTGGCCGCCCTGATCCCGCTCGGCCTGTTCACCCTGCTGGTGCAGCGCCGGGTCCGGTCGTGGTGGCTGCTGCTGCCGTTGGCGTTCGCCGCGTGGACCCTGGTGCACGCCTCCGGCGTGCACGCCACTGTGGCCGGGGTCCTGCTCGGTTTCGCGGTGCCCGTGCTGCGCAGCCGGCAGGCCGGCGGGCCGGAGGCCGGGCCGGGTCTCGCCGAGCACTTCGAGCACCGGTTCCGCCCGATCTCGGCCGGCTTCGCGGTGCCCGTGTTCGCGCTGATGTCGGCCGGTGTGGCGATCGGCGGGCTCAGCGGACTCGTCACGGGCCTGTCCGACCCGGTGGCCGTGGGGATCATGGCCGGCCTGGTGATCGGCAAGCCGATCGGCATCACCGCGGCCACCTGGCTGGTGGCCCGGTTCACCCGCGCCCGGATCGACGCCGGCCTGGCCTGGATCGACGTCTTCGGGCTGTCGGTGCTGGCCGGCATCGGCTTCACCGTCTCGCTGCTGATCGGCGAGCTGGCCTTCGGCGTCGGCAGCGAGCTCGACGGCCGGGTCAAGGTCGCGGTGCTGGCCGGTTCCCTGGTCGCGGCTCTGCTGGCCGCTGTCATCCTGCGGCTGAGGAACCGCACCTACCGGCGGATCTGCGAGGAGGAGAGCGCCGACCGGGACGGCGACGACATCCCGGACGTGTACCAGCGATGAGCGGGCCGCCCGTGCAGCGAGAGAGGATCGCATGCTGCTGCTGACGTTCGCCGCTGTCCTGCTGGCCGCGGTCCTGGTGTCAGCGCTGGCGAAGCGGACGATCCTGTCCACCGCGGTGCTGTTCCTGGTGGCCGGTTTTGTGCTCGGTCCGGACACGACCGGCCTGCTCGACGTGCGCGCCGACTCACCCATCGTCGGCGCGCTCGCGGAGCTGGCGCTGTTCGCGGTGCTGTTCACCGACGGTATGCGGGTCGGCTGGGCGGATCTGCGCTCCGCCTGGCGCTTGCCCGGCCGGGCGCTGGGCTGGGGTCTGCCGCTCACGCTGCTGGTGACGGCCGTGGCGGCGCACTACGTCGTCGGGCTGGGCTGGGCGGAGTCGCTGCTGATCGGCGCGATCCTCTCCCCGACGGACCCGGTGTTCGCCTCGGCGCTGGTCGGCAACGACAAGGTCCCGGCCCGGCTGCGGCACCTGTTGAACGTCGAGTCCGGCGTCAACGACGGTCTGGCGCTGCCGTTCGTCATCGTGTTCCTGGCCGTCGCGGCGGGCTCGGACGATCTGCATCTCGGTGAGCTGGCTCTGGAGGTGTCGCTCGGCCTCGTGGTCGGCGTCGTGATCCCGGGGGCGGCCATCCTGCTGGAACGCACCCGGTTCTTCTCCGCCTCGACGGCGTACGAGCCGCTCAACGGTCTCGCCATCGGACTGCTGGTGCTCGGCGTGTGCCAGGTGACGCACGCCAACCTGTTCCTCGCCGCGTTCTCGGCGGGCATCACCGTGGCCACCTTCGGACCTCGGCAGCGGGCCGCGTTCGAGCACTTCGGGGAGAACATCGCCGAGCTGTTCAAGCTGGCCGCGCTGCTGGTCTTCGGCGCGCTGATCTCGCTCGAGTTCCTGGCCGAGATCTCCTGGACGGGATGGCTCTTCGCGTTCCTGGCCATCTTCGTGGCCCGGCCGGTGGCGCTGTGGCTGTCGTTCCTGCGGTCCGGGCTGGACCTGCGGGAGCAGGCCGCGGCGATGTGGTTCGGCCCCAAGGGTTTTGCCTCCGTGGTCTACGGCCTGATCGTCCTGGAGTCGGGCATCGTGGCCGCGGACGAGATCTTCCACCTGGTGGCGTTGACCATCGTCGTGTCGATCGTCCTGCACTCGTCGACGGATGTCGTGGTGGCCCGGGCGTTCGACGAGGAGGCGGAGGTGCCGGCCTGGCACGGGGTGCTCCGTCGCCGGGTCCGAGCCGTGCGGCGCAGGTGAGCGGGGGAGCCGTACGGTAGGAGGCGGTCAGAGCCGCAACGGAGGAGACCGGTATGCACGCTGGTGACGTGGCGATCCAGATGAGCGCGGTGGGCGAGGACACCCCGGCCCGGGAGGCTGCCCGGGTGCTGGCCGCCCAGGACCTGCCGGGCTTGATCGTGCTCGACCGGCGGGGCCGTCCGCTCACCGTCCTGGCCGGCACGCAGGTCCTGCGGATGGCGTTGCCGTCGTACTGCCAGGACGATCCCGCGCTGGCCCGGGTGATCGACGAGGCGGCCGCCGACGTGATCTTCGAGGGGATCGGTGACCGGACGGTCGCTGACCTGCTGCCCAGGAACCGGCCGGAACTGCCCGCGGTCAGCGCCGATGCCACCCTGCTGGAGGTGGCCGCGGTGATGGCCCGGTCCAACGTGCCGCTGGTGGCGGTCGTGGACAAGAACCGGGTGATGACCGGGGCGATCACCTTGGACGGGCTGCTGGACCGCATGCTCGGCACCTGAGCGTCCGCCCGGGCTCAGAAGGCGAAGAACCGCAGCCACAGGTACGGCACGGCCAGCGCCACCGAGATCACGGTGACGATCAGGCCGTATCTGGTGAACCCCCAGAACGAGATGCGGTGCCCGGCGCGTTCGGCGATCCCCAGCACGACGACGTTGGCCGACGCGCCCACGGCGGTCGCGTTGCCGCCCAGGTCGGCGCCGAGAGCCAGGGCCCACCAGAGCACCTCGGCCTTGTCGTTGCCGCCGGACGCCTCGACGAGTTCCGCGACGATCGGGCTCATCGTCGCCACGTACGGGATGTTGTCCACGATCGCCGACAGCCCGGCCGATGCCCAGAGCAGCAGCAACGTGGCCGGCCAGAGCTTGTCCTCGACGGCGCTGGTCGCGGCCCGGGCCAGCGTGTCGATCACGCCCGTGGTCACCAGGCCCCCGACCATGACGAAGAGCCCGGCGAAGAAGATCAGCGTGGGCCACTCGACGTCCTTGGCCACGTCCGTCGCGTCCAGCCGCGACGCCGCGAGCAGCAGCAGTCCGCCCAGTACGGCCACCACCGACGGCTCCAGGTGCAGCACGGTGTGCAGGCTGAACGCCACCAGGACGGCCCCGAGCACGACGAGGCTGAGCACCACGAGCCGGCGGTCGCGGATCGCGTCGCGTTCCTTGAGGGCCATCACCCTGGCGACACGTTCGGCGTCGTAGCGGAACGCCTTCCGGAACATGATCCGGCACAGCAGGACCAGGACGACCAGGACCACCAGCACGAACGGCGCGAGCACGCTGAGGAAGTCGTTGAAGGCCAGCCCGGAACGGCTGGCGATGATGATGTTGGGCGGATCGCCGACCAGGGTGGCGGTGCCGCCGATGTTGGAGGCGAGCACCTCGGCGATGAGGAAAGGGATGGGCGGGACACCGAGCCGGTCGCAGACCAGCAGGGTCACCGGCGCGACGAGCAGGACTGTCGTGACGTTGTCCAGGGCCGCGGACACCACGCCGGTGACCACGATGAGGATCACCATGATGGGGAACGGCCGGCCCCGGGCCTGCTTGGCCGCCCAGATGGCGACGTACTCGAACAGTCCGGTGCGTTTCAGCACGCCGACGATCAGCATCATCCCGAGCAGCAGGAAGATGACGTTCCAGTCGATCCCGGAGTCCTCCGAGAAGAACGCGTGCTCGGCGTTCGTGGCGCCGAGCGCCAGCATGATCGAGGCGCCGCCCAGGGCCACCGCGACCCGGTTGATCCGCTCGGTGGCGATGAGCACGTAGGCGACGACGAAGACGGCGACTGCGATCCAGGCGAGCACGCCCACGTGTGATCTCCCGGGTGTTGTGGCCAGCGGTCATCGATCGCCGACCAGACTTCCCGGCACACCTTCGATCAACCTAACAGCACGCCGGTGCGGTCACCGGTCGCATGACACCCGACATGCGGTGACTCGTCTTACCCCGCTCGACAGCGAGGAGTACGGTCGACGAAGGTGCGCCGGGAAGCCTGGTCGGCAGTCGTATCGTGCTGTCGACCCGGAGGTCGCGATGAGCGCTACCGCGCTGCGTACCGACAAGCTGTCCAAGTCCTACGGGCGTCTGCGCGCCCTCGTCGATCTCGACCTCAGCGTCACGCCCGGTGAGGTCTTCGGTTTCCTCGGCCCGAACGGCGCCGGCAAGTCGACCACCATCCGGCTGCTGCTCGGCCTGGCCCGGCCGACCGGCGGCCGGGCCTGGATCTTCGACACCGATGCGGCCGACGTCGCCGCCGCCCACCGGCTGCTGGCCCACGTGCCCGCGGACGTGGCGTTGTGGCCCCAGCTGACCGGCGCGGAGATCCTGGAGCTGCTGGGCCGCACCGGGCCGGGTGTCGACGCTGGCTACCGCGACGAGCTCATCGAGCGGTTCTCCCTGGATCCCGGCCGACCGGCGCGGACGTACTCGACCGGCAACCGCCAGAAGGTCGCGTTGATCGCGGCGTTCGCCACGCGGGCGCCGCTGCTGATCCTGGACGAACCGACCAGCGGCCTGGACCCGCTGATGGAACGCGAGTTCCGTCGCGCCGTCGGGGAGGCCCGCGAGCGCGGTCAGACCGTGTTCCTCAGCTCCCACCAGCTCGCCGAGGTGGAAGCGGTGTGCGATCGGGTCGCCATCCTGCGGGCCGGGCAGCTGGTCGACGTGGCCACGGTGGCCGGCCTGCGTCGGCTGCACCGCACGGAGGTCGAGGTCGGATACACCGGTACGGCACCTGACCTGGACGCGGTGCCCGGGGTGCAGGGCCTTGAGACCGTCGGCGCGGGACGACTGCGGTTCGCCCTGACCGGGCCGCCGGCGGCGGCTCTGCGGGCCCTGGCCACGGCGGACGTGTCCAGTCTGGCGGTACGGGAGCCCACCCTCGAGGAGATCTTCCTCGCCTACTACGGCGAGGCGTCGCGATGACCGCAGTCTCACCGGCCGGCGCGAAGCGGGCGCCGGGCCGCGCGGTGACCGGCCTGGCGATGCGGCAGGTACGCCGGGGCGCCGGGCTGGTCATCGCCGTCACCGCCGGCATGTCCGCCCTGGTGGCGGCCACCTACCGCAGCACGATGGGCAGCGGCTCGCGGGTCGAGGCGCTGGCCGCGCTCGCCGGCAACCCGGCGATCCGGACGCTGTTCGGTGAGCCGGCCGCGCTGGACGACCCGGGCGGTTTCACCGTCTGGCGTACCGGCACGGTCGTCGCAGTTCTGGTCGGAACCTGGGGACTGCTCGCCGCCACTCGCGTCACTCGCGGCGAAGAGGACTCGGGCCGCTGGGACCTGCTGCTGGCGGGGCGGCTGCCGATGCGTGCGGTGGTCGGCCGGCAGCTCGTGGTCCTGGCGATCGTCATGGTGTCGACCGGCGTCGCCGTCACCGTGGCGATGGTCGCCGCCGGCACCGGCCTGACGGGCGCTGTTCTGCACGGCGCCGGCCTGGCCCTGCTGGGTCTGTTCTTCGTCGGAGCCGGCGTGGCGTGCGCTCAGATCTTCGCGAGCCGGGCCGCGGCCTCGGGCGCCGCGGTGGCACTGCTGGGGCTGGGCATGGTGCTGCGCATGGCCGGTGACGGGATCGGGGTGCTGGCCTGGCTGCGCTGGCTGAGCCCGTTCGGGTTGCTGGAGCTGACCCGTCCGTACGACACCGGCCGCTGGATGCCGCTGGTCGTGCTCGCCGCCGCCGCGGCGGCGGCTCTCGCCGGGGGATGGGCGGCTGCTACCGGCCGTGACCTGCGCGGCGGGTGGCTGTCGCCGGGGACGGGCCGGGCACCGCGGATGACTCTGCTCGGCTCGGTGCAGGGGTTCGCGGTGCGGCGCACGCTGGGTCCGGTCGCCGGCTGGGCGGCCGGGATCGGGGCCTACTTCCTGATCGTCGGCCTGGTGGCCGTGTCGCTGACCGGGTTCCTGACCGACAACCCCGAATTCGCCGACCTCGCCGCGCGGGCCGGATTCGGCGGCCTGGGCAGCGTCGAAGGGTACGCGGCGACGCTGTTCGCCCTGCTCGCCATGCCGGTCGGCGGCTTCGTCACCACCCGGATCACCACCGTGGCCACCGACGAGCGCGACCGCCGGTTCGCCCTGCTGCTGGCCGGCCCGGTGACCCGGTGGAGGGCCGGGGGTGCCGAGGTGACGGCCGCCGCCGGGGGAGCCGTGCTGCTGACGGTGGTCGCCGGCCTGGCGACGTGGGCCGGCACCGGGCTCGCCGGCGCGCATCTGCGCATCAGCGCGGCCCTGGGCGGAGCGGTCAACGTCCTTCCGGTCGCGCTGCTGAGCCTGGGCGCTGCCGTGATAGCACTCGGCGTGGTGCCGCGCGCCGCGGGGTGGATCGGGGGTGTGCCGACTGTCGGGGGCTTCCTGCTGCTGGTGACCGCCGACAGCACCGGTGCCCCGGAGTGGGTCGGTGCGCTGTCTCCGTTCGCGCACCTGGCGCCGGTGCCCGCCGAAGGTGTGTCGTGGACCGGAACGGCCGTCATGGCGATCCTGGCAGCCGTGCTCTGCGCCGCCGGGCTGGCTGCGTTCGCGCGCCGGGATGTGCGGACCTGAGGTTCCGGCACCGGCGTGACACACTGCTGCGGTTGTGGATCTGATCGAACGGCGGCTCGCGGGTGCGTGAGGTCGTCACCGGCTTCGCCGTGGTCTGGACGCTCGTCCTCGTCGGTTACCTGATCGGCCGGTCCGGGCTGCTCGGGGCGGCCGGGCTGGACACGCTGACCCGGCTCGCGTTCTTCGTCACCGCGCCGGCGCTGCTGTTCGTCACCCTGGCCACGTCCACGATCGGCCGGATCTTCACCGGGGCGCTCGCCGCGTTCGTGCTCAGCACCCTCATCGTCGCCGCGCTGTACGTCACGCTCGCCCGGTTGCTGTGGCGGCGCGGTGTCGCCGAACTGACCATCGGCGCGCTCGCTGCCGGCTACGTCAACGCGGGCAACCTGGGGATCCCGATCGCCGCCTACGTCCTGGGTGACGTGGCGTTCATCGCGCCGGTGCTGATGTTCCAGGTGCTGCTGGCCGGCCCGACGGCGCTGGCCGTGCTGGAGGTGGCGACCGGGGAACAACGGCCGTCGCTGGGCCGGCTGGCGGCGATGCCGGCCCGCAACCCGCTGATGATCGCGTCCGCGGCCGGCATCGCGGTGGCCGTGTCGGGCTGGGACGTGCCGGAACCGGTGCTGCAGCCGTTCGTGCTGCTGGGCGGGGCTGCCGTGCCGATGACACTGCTGGCGCTGGGTATGTCGCTGCGCGGGAGCCGGCCGCTGCGCCCGGGACCGGACGCGCCGGACCGACTGGCCGCGGTCGTGCTCAAGGCGCTGGTGCATCCGCTGCTGGCGTACGGGATCGGGCACTGTGCCCTGGGGCTGACCGGCCCGGCGCTGCTCGCGGCCGTGGTGACCGCCGCCCTGCCGACCGCGCAGAACATCTTCGTCTTCGCCAGCCGGTACGGCCGCGGTGAGGGTTTCGCCCGGGACACGATCGTGCTGTCCACGGCGGCCGCGGCGGTGACGCTCGTCGTGGTGGTCGCCTGGCTGGGCTGAGCTCGGTCAGCTCACTCACGGGGCGGACGGACCAGGAACGAACTGTCGGCCCGGAAGCCCGCGCTGCCGTCGAGCTGATCGACCCACAGCTCGCCGTCCACGTGACGCAGGAACCAGCCGGGGTAGTTGGCCGACTCCAGCGCCACCGAACCGGCGGCCAGGCCGGCCCGCGGGCAGAACGTGGCGTCGCCGTGGAACAACGCGGTGCCGTCGTCGAAGCCGGCCACCAGCCGCCAGGACGCGTGACGCAGGTGCATCCCGTCGGCGGTGCGCAGCGAGAAACAGCCCCGGCCGGCGAGGCCGGGGACGACCTCCAGGGTGGCCCCGGCCGGCGCGAGCACGCCCCGGCCGGCGGACAGCGCCACGAACTGCCCCTTGGCGTTGGCCGACTCCAGCGACACCTTTCCGATCTTGAGCAGCGGAGCCGGGGTCGGCGACGGGGAACCGGCGAGCACGGCGCGGGCCACCGGGGGCAGGCTCGACCAGCCGGCCATGGTGACGACCAGGCCGGCGGCCAGCGCGCCCGCGGTCAGGGCGGCGCCGACCGGATGAGCCCGCAGCGCCGCACCCCAGCGGCCGAGCGTGGAGGCCCGGGTGAACGCCTCGACCGGCACGTGCTCGCCGGCGAGCGTCGGGGGAACGGGCAGCAGGGCGAATCCGGCGAGCAGCCGCTCGGTGGGCAGCAGGCCCTCGCGGGCGGGCCCGCACGTGGAACACGAACGCAGGTGCCGCTCGATGCGCTTGCGCCAGAACGGGCTCGGCACCCCGTCCCAGCCGGCCACGACGGCACTGAGCCGGCCGCAGCCGGGCACGGCGTCGAGTGCCGCGACGATCGAGCGGGCCGTCTCGAGGTGGTCGCGCATGCGCTGCAGCCGTACGCCGGCATGCGCGATCTTGACGCCCAGCGCCACCGCCACGTCGGTCCGGGTCAGCTCACCCACCGTCTCCAGCCACCACAGCGCGAGCACCGTCCGCTCGTCGGCGGACAGCCACCGCCCGGCGTGCATCACCTGCCGCCGCTGCACCGACAGCTCCACCCGCAGCAGCGTGGCCCCTTCCGGCTCCGCGCCGGCGTCGGGCAGCCCGGCCAGCTCGTCGAGATCCGCGGTGCGGGCCGCGGCGACCCGGCCGCGGGCCAGCTGGGTGCCGATCTGGTGCACGGTGATGGCCGTCAGCCAGGGCCGGAAACTCTTGGCGGAACGCAGCGCCGGCAGCTGCCGGACCATGCGCAGCATGACCTCCTGCACGACGTCGTCGACGTCGGGATGCCCGCCGAGGGCCTGCCGGGTCAGGTTGTACACCAGCGGCAGATGGGTCCGGACGAGCTCGTCCAGGGCGCCACGATCACCCGCGCGCGCCGCGAGGACCAGCGCCGTGTCGTTCGTGCGGGACAGCCGGCTCTGCATCGCTCCCTCCCTGGCGGCGGAGTCTCAGCATCTGGCCGCGATCGCGGCAAGTCAATGTCCGCTGCGGTCGGTGACGGCTCAGGCACGCAGAAACGTCAGCACGGCCAGGACGCGCCGGTGCTCGCGATCGGCGGGAAGCAGGCCCAGCTTGGTGAAGATGGCGGTGACGTGGGCCTCGACGGTCTTGACCGCCAGGTGCAGGTCAGCCGCCACGGCGGCGTTCGACAACCCCTGGGCCATCAGCGCCAGCACGGCGCGCTCGCGGTCGGTCAGGGCCTCCAGCGGGTCCCGTTCCCGGCGGCGGGCGACCAGGCGGGCGACCAGTTCGGGGTCGATGACGGTCTCGCCCCGGGCCACCTTGCGCACGTCGGTGCCGAACGCCCCGAGGTCGGACACCCGGTCCTTGAGCAGGTAGCCGACGCCGCCGTCGAAGTCGGTCATCAGCCGGAGCGCGTGGTGCACCTCGACGTACTGCGAGAGCAGCATCAGGCCCACACCGGGCGCCAGGGCCCGGACGGCGGCGGCTGTGTCGATGCCCTCGGCGGCGTACCCGGGCGGCATCCGCAGGTCGATGACCGCGACGTCCGGCGGGTCGGCCCGGACCAGGCCGAGCAGCCCGGCGCCGTCGCCGGCCTGACCGGTCACGGTGAAACCGACGTCGGTCAGGATCCGGGCCAGACCCTCGCGGAACAGCACCGCGTCGTCGGCCAGCATCACCCGCACGGGATCACCGTCGCCAGCCGCGTGCCAACCGGCCCGCTGTCGACCGTCAGCCGGGCGCCGAGGGTGGCGAGCCGGTCCGCGAGCCCCTCCAGGCCGCTGCCCGGGACCATCGTGGCGCCACCGACGCCGTCGTCGACCACCTCGACGATGAGCCCGGCCCCGCTCAGCTCGGCCCGCACCGAGGCCAGCGCCGCGCCGGAATGCTTGGCGGTGTTGGTCAGGCCCTCGCTGACCATGAAATAGGCGGTCGCCTCCACCTCGGCCGGCAGCCGGCGGTCGACCGTCACCCCGAGCCGGACCGGCACGGCGGACCGGTCGGCCAGGAATCCCAGCGCCGCCTCCAGCCCGTCCTGGGTGAGCACGGCCGGGTGCAGGCCGCGGGCCAGATCGCGCAGCTCCGCGGTGGTCTCCAGCAGCTGGGCCCGGACCGCGGCGGCCCGCTCGGCGACGTCGGCGGACCCGGCGTCGCCGGCCAGCCGCACGACGGTGCCCAGCTCCATCGCCACGGTGACCAGCCGTTGCTGCACCCCGTCGTGCAGGTCCCGTTCGAGCCGGCGGCGGGCGGCGTCCCCGGCGGTGACCAGGCGCTGGGCCGTCGCCCGGAGCTCCAGCACCAGCCCGGCCTGCGCGGCCAGGTCGCCGACCAGCTGCCTCTCCGCCGGCGACAGCGCGTCACCCTTGTGCACGGTGATCGCGCCGCGGAAGCGCCCGTCGTGCATGACCGGCACGGCCACCGCGGCTTCGGGGGTCCGGTTGCCGCCGTGTCCGAAGGCGTCGAGGAGCCCGGTCAACGCCCGTACCCCGGGTGGCAGCGGTGCTGTGCCCGGCCAGACGGACATCGCCCGCAGCTCGTCGGGCGGGCCGGTGTAGAGGACGACCCGCTGCGCCCCGACGCCGTCGGCGACGGTCCGGCAGATGCCGTCGAGCAGACCACCGGCCGGTGCGGCCAGGTGGGCGGAGAGCCGGGCGAGCGACTCGTACGGGCCGACCCGGTGCCCGTGCACGAGCCGGTCGGCGAGCCGCTGGACCCGCCGGCGCAACGGCTCGAAGGCGACGGCCACCGCCGCCGTGGCCACCAGCGACAGGACCGTACGGTTGCCGTCGACGAGCCGGCCGACACCGGTCACCACGGCCACGTAGCCCAGCGTGACGAGGGTGGCCATCGCCCCGAACACCAGCGACTTGTTGATCACCGGGTCGATGTCGTAGAGCCGGTACTTGAGGATCGCCGCCCCGGCCGCGACGGCGACCACCGGCATCGTCAGCGTGCCGGGCACGGGGGAGTGCCACACCAGCAGGCCCAGCACCATGACCGCGGCGGAGACCGTGACGGCGTACGCGAACCAGCGCAGCTGCCGGGCCTCGTCGCCGCGCGCCTGCCGCAGCCGGACCACCACGCAGACCACCCAGGTCAGCTGGAACAGCAGGTAGCCGGCGGGCCGGGCGACCCGGTAGAAGGCGTCGGCGGCGGCGAGTCCCGGCAGGCTCAGCGGATGGCCGGCGACCAGGGCGGTACGGGCGTACTCGACCGGCCACAACGCCGACACCGCGGCGAGGACGACCCCGGCGGCGGCCAGGACGGCGGTGACGGTCCGCCACCCGCGCGACGGCAGCCGCCCAGTGGGGAAGCTCATGATGGTGACGCCGGCGATGACCAGCACGATCGGCAGCGGCCAGACGCCGAGCCAGCCGGCCCAGGACGCTCCCGGTAGTGGCCCGGGATGCAGCCCGTACTGCCGTCCCGCGAACATGACGGCGTGGGCCGCGCCGGTCGCGACGAACAGCCGGCCCTCCCGGTTGCCGGGGCGCCGGAGCACCACGAACAGCCCGACGGCGGTGAACGACGCCGCGATGAGCCCGTTGTGCAGATTGCCGACGTGGACACCGAGGCCGAAACCACCGGCGACGAGCACGGCCACGACGGCACCGACCGCCGAGCTGAGCGTCGCGGTACGGGTCACCGCCTCATCGTGCCAGCGCGGAGCCCCGCCGTGATCAGGGCTGACCCTGTGACTTCGCAGGGCCTGCCCGGATGCCCCGGCCCGCCGCCCGGACGACGGTGGGGGGTGTCCCGCCGCGCCGAGCTCGAAGGAGCCGCCATGAGGTCCCTGCCCGGAACACCGATCGACCGCCTGCTCACGGCGATGCTGCTCATCGGACCGGTGCTCTATCTGGTGGCGGACGCGCTGTATGCGACCCGCGGCTGGGACGACCCGGCCGCCGGGGTCGTGCACGTGCTGGGGGCGGCCGGGTACGCGTTCGTGCTGCTGCGCCTGGTGACCTGGAGCGACGGGATGCCGGCGGCGGTCCTGCTGGTCGTGGGGGTGCTCGGGGTGGCCGGCAACGTCGCCTACGGGTTCGACACGATCCACGTGTCGCTGGGCGACACCGATCTGGTCGACGCGACGGGAGCGGCGGCCGGGTTGATCAAGCCGCTCGGTCTGTGCTTTCCGCTGACGCTGCTGGTGGCGGCCTTCGCGCTGCGCCGGAGGCAGCCGGGGTGGGTCGTGGCGGTGCTGGCCGTGGCGGGTGTCGCGTGGCCGGTCGCCCACATCGCGAACGTCGGCTGGCTGGCGGTCCTGGTCAACGCCGTGCTGGTGGCGACCTTCGGCGCGATCGCCCTGGCGGCCGGCCGCCGGACCCCGGTCACCGACCACCCCCTCACTCAACCAGCCTGACCCTTCCCGCCCGGCCTGGCACGTACGGGGCGGGGAGCGCGGCGGGCCGGCAGCTCGAGGGGGAGCATGCCGGCCCGCTGTCTCACTTCACGTCGACGTAGTCGGCGGAGCTCGACGACGTCCACGACGTGGCGTCGCCGGCGAAGTTGTACCGGTACGAGCCGTCGGCTCCCGCCTTCACCGTCGTCTTGAGCTTGCCGCTCGCGTCCGCGGTGACGGTCTTGACCGTCGTCCACGTGGTGGCGTTGGCCTTGCGCCACTGCAGGTTCACCTTCTGCGCCGGGTACGCCCGGAACGTCCACCCGGCGTAGTAGTCCATCCGGGTGAGCGCTCCCGTCACGGTGATCGTGCGGCCCTTGGTCACCGGCTCCGGGGTGGCGTCCGCCGTCACGCGGGTCGTCCGCTTGATCGTCAGGCTGCCCGCTTTCTTGCGGTCGACGAAGCCCGTGCCGTCCTCGGCCGTGGCCCACACCTGTGCGTTCCAGACGCCGGCCAGCCCGTTGATGCCCAGCGAGTACCGCACGTCGTAGAGGTACGCCAGGGCCGTGCAGTCGGCGGTGGTCGCATTCACCGGGATGCACTCGGTGCTCGTCGGCTGCAGTCCGTCCGGCGCGTTGTAGCTGCCGTGCCAGAAGTAGACGCCGGCTTTCCCGATGCCCGACGGGTCGGTCGCGGTGAAGGTCGAGACGATCTCGATCGGACCCGCGTCCGGGTCGGGCAGCAGCGCCCGGCCCCCGTTGATCTTCAGGTTCGAGATCGTGGTGGTGCCCGCGGACTCGTCGCCCGCGGTGGCCGGCCCGGCCACCGCCCGCAGAATGGTGCGGCGCAGCACCCCGCCGTCCGCGTTGCCCGCGGTCACCCGCAGCGATGCGAACGCGGCCGTGGCCGGCAGCTCCGGTGTCACCTCGACGGCGCCGTCACCGGACGCGGTGAGCGGCAGCTCGCTCCAGGTGGTGCCGTCGTCGAGCGACCACTCGACCTTGTCGACGGTGCTCTCCGCCGAGCTCTCCCGGGTCGACGGCCTGATGGTCAGCGGTACCGGCCCGGCCGTGGCCCGGTTGCGCTGGTCGAGCCCGGCGGCGGACAGGTCGAGGTCGATCAGCGCGAGCGGGGTGGGAACCGGGCTCCACGCCGACGTGAAGGTCCACTCGCTGCGGACCTTCGTGGACAGTTGCGACCACGGCACCCGCCGCGTCATCGTGTGGTCCAGCCGGTACGTCTGCTCGGCCTGCGGCACGGTCACGGTCATGCTCGCCGTCTCGGCGGTCTTCAGCACCTCGCCGCCGCTACTCAGCGTCAGCGAGTCGGCGCCCGAGCTGTCGGCGCCCTGGTTGCCCGCAGTGTCACCGAGGGTCATGTTCTCGGTGATCGACAGCCGGCTGCCCTCGCGCCGGGAGTCGTCGTTCCCCGGCCGGCGGGTCGGGGCGAGCGGGCCGGCCCCCACCGTGGCGCCGGATGTGGTGCCCGCCGACAGCGTGCGGTAGCCCAGGTTGAGCGACTGGCCGGAGCCGTAGTCGACCAGGCGGCCCAGGTTGACCCCCGGCGTCACGTACTCGGTGATGCTCGCCGGGAGCCGCATCGACGTCGGCACGTACGGGCCGGTCCACTCGCCGGTCATCGGGACCGTCGCGTACGAACCGTCGGTGTTGGTGCCCTGGGCCCGGATCGTGAGGCTCGTCTTGGCCAGCGACGCCGTGCGGACGGTGCTGATCGGTGACGCGGGGAACGGGTGCGGCCAGTAGCGGACCAGGTCGTACCGGTAGGGACTGGGCTTGAGCGCGGTGGAGCCGGCCTTGGTCAGCACGTCGTGCACCCGCAGCGTCGTGCCGGGCGGGGACGACGGCGTGACGTAGTTGCGGGTCTTCGGCCCGCCGGCGAAACCGATGAGGTCACCGTTGGGCAGCGAGATCCACACCGCGCTGGACTCCGACTGCGCGGTGGTGTCGTCGACGGAGAAGCCCACCCGCTTGGCCGACTTCTCCTCGAGCCGGACGGTCTGTGCCGCCTTCGTGACCGTGAAGGATCTGGTCAGCAGGTAGCTGTCGACGTTGTAGATGCCGTACATCATCGCGACGAAGTAGTTGCCCGGCGGCAGGTCGGCCGTCGCGCTCAGCGAGTTCTGCGGGTTGGTCACCGGCATCCAGGTCCAGGTGTCGCGGTTCCACAGGCTGATGAATTTGTTCCAGGCGGTCCAGTTCGGCGAGTCCACCGTCAGGGTGGTCCTGTAGGTGCCGGCGGCCGCGGCGGCCCGGGCCGAGTGCGGCGGGGCGCCGGTCCTGGCCTGGGCGGCCGGGAGGACGCTGCCGCCGAGCTGCTGAGCCCGCACGGTGCCGCCGGTGGAGACGAAGCCGTACGGCGCCTGGACGTCACCGGAGCCGGGCCGGAACTGGAACGCCGAGCGGCCCTTCGCGCCGGGCACCATCGTGAGCCGGTCGGGCTCCGCCGCGGGTGCCTGGGCCGTCGCCGGCCGGGCCGGTGGCTCCTCGCCGGCCTGCGAGACCGCCGGGATGACCAGCAGCGAGCCGCCGAGCAGGGCCACCGCGGAGATGCCGTAATTGCGCAGCCTCGACCGAGACCACCGTGCCATGTTGAGGTCCTTCCACCGACACGACCGCGTCCGGCGCGGCCGAGGGAGGCACACCATACGGTGTGATCATGAGCCGCCGCGACCCCGCTTCCGGGGCCTGTGGACAACCCGTGCGGAGCGGGCTCAGCCGTCTCCCGCGACGGCCCGGGCGATCAGCTCCGCCCGCTGCTCCGGCGGCCCGGGCGGCACGTCGACGAGCTCGAAACCGTGCTCACGGTAGGCCTGCTCGTGGAAACGCTCGAACCGTACCGAATCCGCATAGCTGATCCGGCGGGCCGCCGTGGGAGTGATGAAACCGAGCAGCCGGACGAAGAACACCCGCGGCCGGTAGATGCCCTCGGCGAGGACCCGGGCGACCTCGGCCGCCAGCGACGGCGGCACCGGCCGCTCGCTGTAGCGGGCCAGTGCGACTGTGCACAGCGGCGACCGGTCGAAGAACTGGACCGTGGTGCCGGCGGGCGGCGGGAGCTCCTGGCGCTCGTACTGGAGCTGGGCCACCGCGGCGATGAAGCCGTCCCGGCGCCACGGCTCGGCCTCGCCCCGGGACTGTTCGCGGGCGATGACATCGGTGGCCGCCTCGTCGACCACGGCGTACCCGCGCCGGCGCAACATCGGAAGGAGGGTCGACTTGCCGGCCCCCGGCGCGCCGGTGATCACGTACCGCCGGAGGCTGGAGGACGACGGCATGGACCGGACGTTACAACACCGTCAATAGCGGAAGCGCGACACCAGGTCCTGCAGCTGCCGGGACATCACGGCCAGCTCGGCCGCGGCCTGGCTGGTCTCGTCGATGGTGTCGGTGGTGCGCCGGGTGGCGTCCGAGACCCCGGCGATGGTCGCCGCGATGTTCCCGGCGCCGTCGGCCGCCTCCGAGAGGGTCCGGTTCATCTCCTGGGTGGTGGCCGTCTGCTCCTCGACGGCGGACGCGATCGTCACCTGGATGCCGTTGATCTGCTCGATGATCGCACTGATCTCGCCGATCGCCGCCACCGCGCCGGAGGTGTCCGACTGGATCGTCTCCACCCGGCGCACGATGTCCTCAGTGGCCTTGGCCGTCTCCTGGGCCAGGTCCTTGACCTCGCTCGCGACCACCGCGAAGCCCTTGCCGGCGTCGCCCGCGCGGGCGGCCTCGATCGTCGCGTTCAGCGCCAGCAAGTTCGTCTGCTCGGCGATCGCGGTGATGACCTTGACGACGGTGGCGATCTCGGTGGACGACTCGCCCAGGCGCGCGACGGTGGCGTTGGTGGCGGCGGCGACCGCCACGGCCTTGGCCGCCACGCCGGTCGCCTCCGAGGTCGACGCGCTGATCTCCCGGATCGAGGCCCCCACCTCGTGCGAGCCGGTGGAGACGATCTGCAGGTTGTTTGAGACCACATCCGCCGCCGACGCGACCGAGCCGGCCTGCACGGACGCCTCGGTGGCGGCCGAGCCGACCGCGCCCGAGACCGCGGTCAGCTGCTCGGCGGAATTCTGCAGGGTGGTGGCGTTGCCGGCCAGCTGGACGATGTCCTGCCGCAGCCGGCCGATGCCGCGGTCCAGCAGGGCGGCCATCCGGCCGACCTCGTCGCGCTCCCGCACGTCACAGGTACGGGTCAGGTCACCGTCGGCCAGCCCTTCCGCGGCGTGCGAGACACCGGCGACTGCGCGGCGGACCCGGTTGGCCACCCGCATCCCGAGGTACAGGCTGATCACCACGCCCACCACGAGCAGGATCACGACCGTGCGTACCGCGTCGCTCTGGCGCTGTTCGGCCGCCGCGATCTGCGTGGACACCCGGTCGGAGACGTACTTCTCCACCTGGGCCTGGTCCGACAGCAGTGCGTCGTGCAGCTCGGTGAACTTGGCCAGCCCGGCGGCCTGCTCGGCCGGCGTGGAGACGGTGGCGACACCGGTGATGAAGGTCTTGAACGTGTCCCAGTCGGTCTGCATGCGGGTGATCACCGCCCGGCCGGACGTGTCGCTGAGGTTGGCCGCCAGCACCTGCAGCCCGGAGTCGATGGCCTGCTGCTGCTCGGCCATCCCCTTGCCGATCTCGGCCGCGATCGCCGGGTAGGCCTTCATCGCGCTGGTCGACCCGACGAAGCTCTCCAGGTTCTGTCCCACGGCCGAGGACGCCTTCAGCACCGTGAGGTTGTCGCGCTGCGCGGCGATCGACGTGTCGCTCATCTGGTAGAGCGTCTGCAGCGAGATCGCCGCGATCATCACGCCCATGGCCGTCGCGACCAGCACGGCCGCCCCGATCTTGGTCCGCAGCGAACGATTGTCGAACGCCGAGCCCCACCCGCCGCCACGCGCCACGTCCACTCCTCGGTCGGTTGCCGCACTGTCCGTCACCTTCAGCTTCGGCCAACCTCCCCCGGGCCGTGAGGCTTATCGCCGATTCGCCCGGGTGCCGGGACCGGGGTGGGTAATCTCGTCGAGTCCCGGACCGGTACGCGGGCGAGCGGTAATGTCGCTCTCGTCGTTCGGCGGTTCCGGTGCCGCCGTCGTGGGCCGGGAAGTCGCGGGCCGGGAAGTCGAGGCAGCGGTGCCCCGGATGCTGACGAAGAGTCCGATGCCGCTGCGGTCGTACCTCGGCGCGCTGCTGGCGTTGTTCGTGCTGGCCGCCACCGTCGCCCTGGGCTTCGGGTGGGAGAGCGCCGAACGCGACAGCCTGTCCGCCGCCCGGGCCGACGCCGAGTTCGGTGCGGGCAAGGCCGCCGAGCAGCTCGGGCGCAGCCTGGCCGGCGTCCGCTCGAGCGTCGACGCGGTCGCCACCAGCCCGGGCGCCGCCTCCGTGTTCGACGAGCCCGACGACTGCCGGCTCTCGTTCTCGCTGGGCGGGCCCCAGGACGGTCACCTCGACGTGGTGCGCGGCGACGGCTCGGTGGTGTGCTCGTCGCAACCGCCGGGGGAGGACGAGGCGGTCGCGTACCAGGGTGCCTCGTGGGTCGCCGACGCCTCCCGTACGCCCGGCACCGTCGGTCCGGTGACCGACGACCGCACCGGCCGGCCGGCGGTCCTGCTGACCGCGCCGATGGCCGGACGCGGCATGGTGGTCGCCTTCGTCGACCTGATCGGGCTGGCCGCCGCGGCCGGCGGCACCTTCGGCGGGGCCCGCGGCCTGGAGTTCCTGCTCACCTCCGGAGACGGCACCACGATCGTCACCCGGTGGCCCGACGCCGGCCGGTGGGCCGGCACCGCCGTGCGGGCCGGTCGCTTCACCGGCGGATCCGGCGCCGGCACCGACGTGGCCGGCCTGCGCCGGGTGTACGGGTCCAGCACCGTCCCCGGCCTCGGCTGGCAGGTGTACGCGGGCGCCGACCGGTCCGCCGCCCTGGCCGCCGCGCACCGGCTCGCCCGCCGCCAGGCCGGGATCACCGCCGTGGGGCTGCTCGCCGGCCTGCTGGCGACGCTGCTGGTGTACCGCCGGATCACCAGGCCCATCGGCCGGCTGCGCACCGCCGTCCGGGCCGCCGCGACCAGTGGTCACCTGGAGCCGGCGGTCACTGTCACCGGCCCACGAGAGGTCAGTGATCTCGGCGCGGAGTTCGCCGGCCTGCTCGCCGCGGTCGACCGGGAACTGGGGGAGCGGCGCCGGGCCGAGGAGCTGGCCCGTGAGCACGAACGCAACTACCGGCAGCTGTTCGACGCCAACCCCTATCCGATCTACCTGTTCGACGTCGAGACGCTGGCCGTGGTGGCGGTGAACGACGCCGCCGTGCACTACTTCGGCCTGGACCGGGAAGCCCTGCTCAGCGCCGTGGTCACCGACCTCTGCCCGGCTGATGACGCGGCCGCCGTACGGAAGGAACTGGCCGCGGCCGCGCCGGTCGAACGCTGCCGGGCCCGCCGGCACCGCAAGCACGACGGCCGGGTGACCGAGGTCGAGGTGACCTCGCACCTGACCACCTTCGCCGGGCGCACCGTGCGGTGCGCCGTCGTCGACGACGTCACCGAGCGGCACCACCTGCGCCGGCGCCTGCGCCAGTCGGAACGGCTGGAGAGCCTCGGGCAGCTGGCCGGCGGCATCGCGCACGACTTCAACAACCTGCTGGGGATCATCAACGGCTACGCGGGCATGTCCGCCGCCGACGTCGAGGAGCTGGCGGCCCGTGACCCCACGTGGGCGCGGCTGCACGACGACCTCCTGCAGATCGTCGCGGCGGGTGACCGGGCCGCCGGCCTCACCCGTCAGCTGCTGGCCTTCGCCCGGGCCGACACGGTCGCAGAGCTGACCGCGCTGGACCTCAACGATGTGGTGGCGGACGTGGAGAAGCTGCTGCGCCGCACCCTCGGCGAGGACATCACTCTGATCACCCGGCTCACCGAGGAGTCCGCGCCGGTCCTGGCCGACGTCGGCCGGCTGGAACAGGTGCTGGTCAACGTGGCCGTCAACGCCCGCGACGCGATGCCCAACGGCGGCACGCTGACCATCGACACCGACGCCGTCACGGTCGACGAGCACTACGCGGCGCAGCACCCGGGCGTGCGCACCGGGCGGTACATGCGGCTGGCGGTCAGCGACACCGGCACCGGCATGGACCAGGAGACGCGGGAACGGGCCTTCGAACCGTTCTTCACCACCAAACCGAAGGGCCAGGGCACCGGGCTCGGCCTGGCCACCATCTACGGCATCATCGCCCAGGCCGGCGGGCACGCCCAGCTCTACTCGGAGCTGGGCCACGGCACGACCATCGCCGCCCTGCTCCCGGTCACCGAACTGCACGCGGGCCCGGCGGCCGGCCCGTCGGCGCGGGTACGCCCGGGTGCCGGCGAGACGATCCTGCTGGTCGAGGACGACGAGGGGTTGCGCGCCCTGACCGAACGCGTCCTGGACCGCAACGGGTACCGGGTCCGGTCGGCGCGCACCGCCGCCGAGGCGCTGACGCTGGCCGCGACGGCCGACGTCCTGGACCTGCTGCTGACCGATGTGGTGCTGCCCGACATGCACGGGCCGGACATGGTCACCGCCGTGCACCGGGACCTGCCGGGACTGCGGGTGGTGTACATGTCGGGCTACGCGGAGAGCATCCTGGCGGCGCGCGGCACCCTGCCGACCGGGGCGGTCCTGCTGCAGAAGCCGGTCAGCGCCCAGCATCTGCTGACGGTCGTCGCCCGCGAGCTGAGGACCGGCCGGGCCACGCCGTCCGCGGTCGTTGACGGGCGTTAGGCGTACGAGTCGGCGCGGACAGCCCCGCGGCGGAACGGGGTCCAAGCGCTTTTGTGGGGTTCCCACAAAAGCCGGGCTCCGGCATGCGTGATCCCGGCATTGTTGTACCCACCGGTAATCAAGGAGGGTAGAGATCAGGTGGAGGCGGCGCTCCGGGACCCGGACGTCGCCTTCTGTGCGTTGTGCTTGGGAGGCTCAGCCGGTGTTCAGTCGTGTCGCCATCGTCAACCGTGGAGAGGCCGCGATGCGGCTCATCCACGCTGTCCGGGATCTTTCGGCGGAAACCGGGACGCGGATCGAGACGATCGCCCTCTACACCGATTCCGATCGCACCGCGACCTTCGTCCGCGAGGCCGACCACGCGTACCTGCTGGGTCCGGCCGCCGCGCGCCCCTATCTCGACCTGGCCGTGCTGGAGCGGGCGCTGGTGGAGACCCGGGCCGACGCGGCGTGGGTCGGCTGGGGTTTCGTCGCCGAGGACCCGGCGTTCGCCGAGCTCTGCGAGAAGGTCGGGGTCACCTTCGTCGGGCCGAGCGCGGACGCGATGCGCAAGCTCGGCGACAAGATCGGCGCCAAGCTCATCGCCGAGGAGGTCGGTGTCCCGGTCGCCCCGTGGAGCCGCGGCGAGGTCGCCACGCTGGAGGACGCCCTGCGGGCCGGGGACCGGATCGGCTACCCGCTGATGCTCAAGGCCACCGCGGGCGGCGGCGGTCGCGGCATCCGGATGGTCGCCTCGGGTGCGGACCTGGCCGACGCGTACGAGCGCACCAGTCAGGAGGCGCTGCGGGCGTTCGGCTCCGGGGTCGTCTTCCTGGAGCGCCTGGTCACCGGGGCCCGCCACGTCGAGGTGCAGGTCATCGCCGACGGCCAGGGCACCGCGTGGGCGCTGGGGGTGCGCGACTGCTCGGTGCAGCGGCGCAACCAGAAGGTCATCGAGGAGTCGGCCTCCCCGGTGCTCTCGCCGGAGCAGACCGCCGAGCTGAAGGCGTCGGCCGAGCGGCTCGCCGTGGCCGTCGGTTACCGCGGCGCCTGCACCGTCGAGTTCCTCTACCACCCGGGCGAGAAGCTGTTCGCCTTCCTGGAGGTCAACACCCGGCTCCAGGTCGAGCACCCGATCACCGAGATCACCACCGGCACCGACCTGGTCCGGCTCCAGCTGCACGTGGCCGGGGGCGGGCGGCTGACCGGCCCGCAGCCGGCCGAGTCCGGCCATGCCGTCGAGGCCCGGCTCAACGCCGAGGACCCGGACCGCGACTTCGCCCCGTCACCCGGGCGCATCACCCGGCTGGTGTTGCCGGCCGGGCCCGGCATCCGGGTGGACACCGGGGTCAGCGAGGGCGACACCATCCCGGCCGACTTCGACTCGATGATCGCCAAGATCATCGCGTACGGCCGGGACCGCGACGAGGCGCTGGGCCGGCTGCGCCGGGCGATGGCCGAGACCACCGTGATCATCGAGGGCGGCACCACCAACAAGAGCTTCGTGCTCGACCTGCTCGACCAGCCCGAGGTCATCGACGCCAGCGCCGACACCGGCTGGATCGACCGGGTCCGCGCGCAGGGCCGCCTGGTCAGCCACCGGCACTCGGCGATCGCCCTGGCCGTGGCCGCGATCGAGGCGTACCAGGACGAGGAGGAGGTCAGCCGGCAGCGCCTGCTGGCCACCGCGCACGGCGGCCGGCCCCAGGTGCAGCACGAGATCGCCCGCCCGCTCGACCTCAAGCTGCGCGGCGCCTCCTACCGGGTGAGCGTGGCCCGGGTCGGCCGGCAGCGTTTCCGGGTCGGCATCTCCGGCGGCGGCGACATGCACCCGGCCGACGTCGAGGTGGAACGCTTCGACGCGCACAGCGGCCGGGTCGTGGTCAACGGCCACCGGTTCCGGCTGGTGTCGGCCACCCACGGCCCGATCCACCTGGTCGAGGTCGACGGGGTCACCCGCCGGGTCAGCCGCGACGAGGGCGGCGTCGTGCGTTCCCCGGCGCCCGCGCTGGTGGTGGCCACGCCGCTGGCCGTCGGGGACGAGGTCGAGGCCGGCGCGCCGATCCTGGTGCTGGAGAGCATGAAGATGGAGACCGTGCTGCGGGCGCCGTTCCGGGCCCGGGTGCGGGAGTGCCCGGTCTCGGTGGGCAGCCAGGTCGAGACCGGTACGCCGTTGATGCGCCTGGAGCCGCTGGCCGAGCAGGGCGCCGAGGTGCAGGCCGCCGGGGCCGGCGAGACCGTCGAGGTCGACCTGCCCGGCGAGCCCGCCGACGTGTCCGCCGCCGACCGGGTCGAGCGTGGCCTGCAGGACCTGCGCAGCCTGCTGCTGGGCTTCGACGCCGACCCGCGCGACCGCAAACGCCTGCTGACCGGCTACCTGGCCGCCCGGGCCGAGCTCGGCGGCCAGCCGCTGGCCGGTGAGCTGACCGTGCTGACCGTCTTCGCCGATCTGTCGGAGCTGAGCCGCAACAAGCCCGCCGGTGACGTGGAGGTCGAGCCGGGCAGCCCGGTGCACAGCCCCCGCGAGTACTTCCACAGCTACCTGCAGAGCCTCGACGTCGAGCGCGCCGGGGTCACCGAGGCGTTCCAGGTCAAGCTCCGGCAGATGCTGGCCCACTACGGCGTCGACGACCTGGACCGGACGCCGGAGCTCGAGGCCGCGGTCTTCCGCATCTTCCTGGCCCAGCAGCGGATGTCCACCGACGTCGCCGTGGTCTCGGAGCTGCTGCGGCAGTGGCTGGCCGGGCCGCCGCCGGCCGAGTCGCTGAGCGAGCGGGCCGGGCTCACCCTGGAGCACCTCGTGGAGGCCACCCAGGTGCGCTTCCCGGCGGTGGCCGACCTGGCCCGCGGGGTGGTGTTCCGCTGGTTCGTCCAGCCGCTGCTGCGCCGCAACCGCGCCAAGGTCTACGCCGCCGTCCGGGAGGAACTGCGCCACCTGGACAACAACCCGGACGCCGCCGACCGCGCCGAGCGCATCCAGGCCATGGTGGCCAGCGCCGAACCGCTGGTCCGGCTGATCGGGCAGCGGATGGGCCGGCCCGGCCGCGACCACGCCGCCCTGCTGGAGGTGCTGACCCGCCGTTACTACGGCAACCGCGGGCTGTCCGAGGTGACCGCGCGCGACATCGCGGGCTGCCGGTTCGTCACCGCCGTGCACACCGGCTCGGAGCGGGTGACCCGCGTGGTCACCACCGCCGTGGACATCGCCGCCCTGCCGGACGCCCTCGACGCGGTCGGCACGCTCGCCGCCGATGTCGCCGAGCGCGGCCTGGTGGCCGACCTCTACGTCACCTGGGAGGACCAGCCCGACGCCGACGCGATGGCGGTCCGGCTCGGTGAGCTGCTCGCCGTGTGCAGCCTGCCCGCCGGTGTCCGCCGGATCACCACGACCGTCGCCGGCACCAGCGGCGCGGTCATGCACCACCACTTCACCTTCCGCCCCGACGGCGCGGGCTTCGCCGAGGACAGGCTGATCCGGGGCCTGCACCCGCAGATCGCCCGGCGCCTGCAGCTGCAGCGGCTGCGCGAGTTCGACCTCACCCGGCTGCCGTCGGCGGACGAGGAGATCTACCTGTTCAAGGCGGTGGCCAAGAGCAACCCGGCCGACGAGCGGCTGTTCGCGATGGGTCAGGTCCGCGACCTGACACCGCTGCGCGAGGCCGACGGCCGGCTGGTCGCGCTGCCCGCGGTGGAGGACGCGATCACGGCCGGCCTGGACGCGATCCGCAACATCCAGGCCCAGCGCCCGCCGAACAAGCGGTTCGACACCAACCGGATCATGATGTACGTCTGGCCGGCCACCGAGCTCACCAGCGACGAGCTGAACGCCCTGGTCCAGCGCATCCTGCCGACCTCGGCCGGGGCCGGGCTGGAGGAGGTCCAGTTCGTGGCCCGCCAGCGCAACGCGGCGGGCGAGCTGACCGAGGTGGCCGTCCGCATCACCCTGGATCCGGGCAACGGCGCGCAGCTGCACGTGGACAAGCCGTCGACCGAGCCGGTGCAGCCGCTGGACGACTACCGGCAGAAGGTGCTGCGCGCGGCCCGGCGCGGCAACGTGTACCCGTACGAGCTGACCGGGCTGCTCGCCGGGCCGCAGGGCAGTTTCGTCGAGCACGACCTCGACGACAACGGCGTGCTCGTGCCGGTGGACCGGCCCCGGGGCCGCAACTCCGCGGCGATCGTGGCGGGCGTCGTCACCACCCCGACCGAGCGGTACGCCGAGGGCGTCACCCGGGTCGTGCTGCTCGGCGACCCGACCAAGGCGCTGGGCGCACTGTCCGAACCGGAATGTTCCCGGGTCATCGCCGCGCTCGACCTGGCCGAGCGGATGCGGGTGCCGCTGGAGTGGTTCGCACTGTCGGCGGGCGCGCGCATCTCGATGACCTCCGGCACCGAGAACATGGACTGGGTCGCGGCGGCGCTCAAGCGGATCGTCACGTTCACCCAGGCCGGCGGCGAGATCAACATCGTGGTCGCGGGCATCAACGTGGGCGCCCAGCCGTACTGGAACGCCGAGGCGACGATGCTCATGCACACCAAGGGCATCCTGGTGATGACGCCGGACTCGGCGATGGTGCTCACCGGCAAGCAGTCGCTGGACTTCTCCGGCGGCGTGTCGGCCGAGGACAACTTCGGCATCGGCGGCTACGACCGGGTGATGGGCCCGAACGGCCAGGCGCAGTACTGGGCGCCGAGCCTGCCGGCGGCCCGCGACGTGCTGATGGCGCACTACGACCACTCCTACGTCCTGCCCGGTGAGAGCGGGCCGCGCAAGGCGCGCACGGAGGACCCGGTGGACCGGGACGTGTCGTCGTTCCCGCACACCTTCCCCGGCAGCGACTTCGCGACCGTCGGGCAGATCTTCTCCGCCGAGCACAACCCGGACCGCAAGAAGCCGTTCGACATCCGTACGGTGATGCGCGCCCTGGCCGACCAGGACCACCCGGTGCTGGAACGCTGGGCCGGCATGGCCGACGCGGAGACGTCCGCGGTGCAGGACGTGCACCTCGGCGGGTGGCCGGTCTGCCTGATCGGCATCGAGTCGCGCTCGGTGCCGCGGCGTGGTTTCCCGCCCACCGACGGCCCGGACACCTACACGGCGGGCACGCTTTTCCCGCGCTCGTCGAAGAAGACGGCCCGGGCGATCAACGCGGCGTCCGGCAACCGGCCGGTGGTGGTGCTGGCCAACCTGTCCGGCTTCGACGGCTCCCCGGAGTCGATGCGCAAGCTCCAGCTGGAGTACGGCGCCGAGATCGGCCGGGCGATCGTCAACTTCGACGGCCCGATCGTGTTCTGCGTGATCTCGCGCTACCACGGCGGCGCGTTCGTGGTGTTCTCCAAGGCGCTGAACCCGACCATGACCGTGCTGGCGCTGGAGGGCTCGTTCGCCTCGGTGCTCGGCGGTGCCCCGGCGGCGGCCGTGGTGTTCTCCGGTGAGGTCAACACCCGTACGGCGAACGACCCGCGGGTGACCGAGCTGCAGACCCGGATCGCGGCGGCCAGCGGCGCCGAGCGGGCGGCGCTGAACGCGCAGCTGGGCGAGGTGCAGTCGGCGGTGCGCTCGGAGAAGCTCGGTCAGGTGGCGGCCGAGTTCGACCGGGTGCACAGCATCCAGCGCGCGGTCGAGGTCGGCTCGGTGGACGCGATCATCAAGGCGGCCGAGCTGCGGCCGCGCATCATCGAGGCCATCGAGCACGGCCTGAAGCGCTGAGGCGTACGGCCGGCCGCGGCGCCCCCGACCGCGGCCGGCCCGTCAGGTGCCGAAGGTGTCCAGAACGGTGGTGAGCCGGTCTGCTCCTTCCGCGTCGGCGTTCGCCGCGTCGCCGGCCGAGACGGTCAGCGCCTCGCCCAGCGTGGCCGTGGAGTCCACCGTCTCGCGCATGCGCTGCTCCCAGACCGTGCGGCAGTTGCTCAGTGACGCCGCGGCCAGCCAGCCGGGGTTGGCCTGCGCCGCGACGTCGCTGAGGTGGAACAAGGAGGCCAGCTTCTGCTTGGCCTCGTCGGCCAGCGTCCGCAGGTCGTCACCGGCAGTCGCCACCTGCTCCGGTCGCATCTCGATGCTCACGGACGCCTACCAGCTCTGCCGGGGCCGGACGATGACCACCCGCTGGTCGCCCTCGACCACCTCGTTGGTCGGCAGCCGGCCGTCCAGGCTGGCGTCGAGGCGGGAGGCGGTGTGCTGGGTGTAGTGCACGTCGCCGTCCGGGGTCACCGACGTGACGACCGCGGCGTGGTGGACGCCGCCCTCGGCGATGGGGCCACCGGGCGCCGCCTGCTCCCAGTAGATGACGTCACCGGGCTGGGCGCCGGAGAGCGGGATCTCGCTGCCGCCGTTGTCCAGGAAGAAGTCGCGCTGGCGGTCCGACACCGTCCAGGCCGGGGTGTGGGTGTAGTCGCGGGCGTCGAGCCAGTCCCACCCGGTCTGCGCGCCCTGGCTCCAGCCGTCCTGGTAAGCGCCGCCGAAGTCGTCCAGCTTCGGCGCCAGCCCGGCGTTGGACAGTGCGTACGAGACGAAGTTGGCGCAGTTGTTGTCGAAGATGTCGATGTCGCGGTTGAACGCGTTCTGCTGCGCCCAGCGCACCGCCTCGATCCGGTTGTAGCCGTCGTCGCCCTCCAGCCGGCGCTTGACGTCCTCGGGCAGGCCCGGCAGATCGTAGAGCTCGACCGGGACGGCCCGTTCGAACGCGGCCCGGTCCTGCGGTGGCAGGGCGTTCCACCAGGCGGCCACGGTCGCCGGGTCCTGGCCGGTCGGCAGGGCCTCGGCCAGCAGCTCCACCTGGGCGCGGGAGGCGTTGCCCTGGACGTGGTCGACGGCCCAGTCCCGGTCGGCGTTGAAGACCGCGGCGGCGAGCTCGTCGAGCTGGGTGCGGGCCTCCACGTCGATCCGGGTCGCCGAGTCGAGCGCCTCCCGGATCAGCGCGTCGGCTTCGCGCAATGCCTCGGGCGGAGCCGTGCTGCCCGCCGGGGCGGTGACCCGCCCGTCGGCGTCGACGGTGAAGCCGTTGCGGCGCGCGTAGTCCACGGCGGACTCCAGCGAACGGCGGATCGGGCCGATCGAGTCGTCCAGGCCGTACAGGATCGACACCACGCCGTGCATCGTGCCGGCGGCGGTCAGGTACGAGTTGGCCAGGGCGTCGAGCTTCGCCCCGGCCTCGGCGCCGACCTGGTCGGTCCAGTTCTCGGCGACCTTGGCCGAGCCCCGTTCGAAGATGCCGTTCGCGGCGTCCTCGGACTCGCGGGCGAGGGCGGCCCAGGTGTCGGCGGCCCGGCCCCACTCGTCCGGCCGGGCGGCGAGAAGATTCTCGAAACTCACCATGACGGCACCGTAGGCCGGTTGCCACCACGGATTCCGGGCCTGGCAGCAAGCGGCCAGCAGGCCCGCCGGGCGGATCACGCCGGACGGGCCCGCCGGATCGCTCAGCGCTTGAGCGTGAAGGTGAAGTCGCCCGAGAGCCTGCCGGTCAGGCGGACCGCCGAGACGAGACTTCCCTCGGCGAGCAGTCCCGCGACCTCGGCCCGGGAGAACCCGAAGCCGTCAGCGATCAGGCGCACCGGCCGGACCGGAACCGGCGCCGCGAAATGCACCGACACCTCGATCGCCTCGCCGGCCGGCTGATCCGGTTCACCGGTGTCGAGGCGCCAGGCGCCGTCCCAGTCGAGGGCGATGCGGTTGCGGCGCCACACGAGCGGATCCTGGAGCAGCTCGGCGGTCAGGCCGAGGTCGTTGTCGTGCAGCCGGTCCAGGAGCTCCGGCCGGACGGAACGCACCGCCACGCGTTCGAACAGGGTCAGTTTGATGGTCTCCCCGCAGCCGGTGCACAGCGCGAGGAGCCAGGCGTCGATGAGCTTGTGGTTGGCGTTGACCCGGAATTTGCCGCTCGCCCGGAAGCGCTGCGAGGCGCACCCGTGGCAGCGGCGGATGACGAGGGGCAGGCGGGTGGGCACGACCACCCAGTTTCTGGACATGGAGATACACCGGTCCCAGTGAGAAGTCCGCAGCGAAAAGGCGCACGTCGCCCCGCGGCGACGCGCCATGAATCAGCGCTCAGGAGGTCTCACAGGACGTACAACGGCATGTCCTCACCGAGGAGACAGGGCGCGAGCACGGTAACGGCGTACGCAACCGCGCGGCCACCGGTTTACCGGCGACCGCTTCAGTACGCCGCCGGCAGGGAGACCGTCACGACCAGGCCGCCCTCGTCGCGCGGCACGGCGTGCACGTCACCGTCGTGGGCCCGGGCCACCGCGCGCACGATCGACAGGCCCAGCCCGACGCCCGGCCCGGCCAGCCGGTCGGTGCCGAGCCGGCGGAACGGCTCGAACAGGCCCTCCACCTCGTACCGCGGCACCACCGGTCCGGTGTTGCTGACCTCCAGTGTGGCCCGCCCGTCCTTGGCGTACGTGGCCACCCGTACCCAGCCGCCGGGCACGTTGTGCCGCACCCCGTTCTCGACCAGGTTCTGCACCAGCCGTTCCAGCAGCACCGGGTCGCCGACCGTGGTGGCCTCGGCCAGCTCGGCCCGAATGTCGGGGCCGCTGACGTGCGAGGCGATGTCGGCCAGGTCCACGTACGCCCGCTCGGTCAGCTCGCGCTCCGACCGGGCCAGCAGCAGCAGCCCGTCGATGAGCCGGCCGTGCCGGTCGTTGATCGCCAGCAGGGTCGTGCCGAGCTGCCGGACCTCCGGTGACGCCTGCTCCTGGTGCAGGGCGACCTCCAGCAGGGTCCGGTTGAGGGTCAGCGGTGTGCGCAGCTCGTGCGACGCGTTGGCGATGAACCGCCGCTGGCCGTCGAACGAGCGGTCCAGCCGGGTCAGCATCAGGTCGAAGGTGTCCGCCAGCTGCTTGATCTCGTCGTCCGGGCCGGCCAGCGCGATGCGCTCGTGCAGACCGCGGTCGGCCGCCGGCGACTCGGCGATGCGCCGGGCGGCGTCGGTGATCCGGTGCAGCGGTTGCAGCATCCGCCCGGCGATCAGCCAGCCCAGCGCGATCGCGGCCGCCCCGACCACCAGCAGCGCGATGCCGCCCTGGGTGACGAGCGCGGACAGCGCGTCCTCGCGGGTGTCCTGGACGACGCGCTGGAAGATGACATCCGGTGCCACCACGCCCGGTGGTGGCTGGCCGGCCACGCTGCCGCCGGTGATGAGGGCCTTGGCCGGCAGCTGCTGCTTCACCAGGACGTAGGTGAAGCCCAGCAGCACGACGCCGGCGGCCAGGAACAGGCCGCCGTACACCAGGGTCAGTCGGCCCCGCACGGTGAGCCTCATCCGATCCGATACCCCACTCCGGGCTCGGTGAGCAGCACCGGCGGGTTGCCGAGCTTGCGGCGCAACTTCAGGATCGTCATCCGTACGGCGTGGGTGAACGGGTCCGCGTTCTCGTCCCAGGCCTTCTCCAGCAGGTGCTCGGCCGAGACCGCCGTACCGTCGGCGCGCAGCAGCTCGGCCAGCACGGCGAACTCCTTGCGGGACAGCGGCACGTACCGTCCGTCGCGGAACACCTCGCGCCGGTGCGGATCCAGGCTGATCCCGGCCCGGCGCAGCACCGGCGGCGCGGCCGGCCGCGACCGGCGGCCCAGCGCGGCGACCCGGGCGGCCAGCTCGCGGAAGGCGAACGGCTTGGGCAGGTAGTCGTCGGCGCCCAGGGCCAGCCCTTCGACCCGGTCGTCGATGTCGGCCGCCGCGGTCAGCATGATGATCCGGGCGGTGGTGTCGCGCCCGGCGAGCTGCCGGCACACCTCGTCGCCGTGCACGCCGGGCAGGTCCCGGTCCAGGATCACCACGTCGTAGTCGTTGACCCCGGCCCGTTCCAGCGCGGCGGCGCCGTCGTAGACCACGTCCACCGCGTGGGTGTCGTGGCGCAGACCCGCCGCGACGGTGTCGGCCAGCAGCGGCTCGTCCTCGACCACCAGGATGCGCATGCCTCCATGGTGACCCAAGGTCACGTCACCTGGGCGTCACGGTTCGGCGTGACGGCCGGGAAACCCGCCGGGGACTTCACTGCTTCCCGTGGCGGCCGCCCGGCCGCCGACGAGGAGACGACGACGATGCGGACCACCAGGATCCTGGCGCTCGGCCTGCTGCTGACCATGGCGGCGGCCGGGTGCGCTGAGGCGGCGGAGGGCGACCAGGTCGCCTCGGCGGGCGGCGCGCCCACGGCGAGCGCCGGCGCCGCGGCCGCCCGGGACGACGACGCCCCCCTGAAGTTCTCCCAGTGCATGCGCGAACAGGGCATGAGCTGGTTCCCCGACCCCCAGCCGGGCGGCCGGCTGCAGATCAAGATCCCTCAGGGTACGGACAAAGCGAAGTTCGACGCGGCGATGGCGGCGTGCAAGGAGTGGGCGCCCGACGGCGGTGACCGGGGCCCCGCCGACCCGCAGCAGCTCGAGCAGGGCCGGCGGATGGCCCAGTGCATGCGCGACAACGGGGTGCCGAACTTCCCCGACCCGCAGGCCGACGGCAGCATCCGGCTCGACGGGGACAAGATCGGCCAGGGTCCCGGCGACCCGGCCTTCGACAAGGCCGAGCAGGCCTGCTCGAAGTACCGCCCGGGCGGTCCCGACGCCCCCAAGAGCCAGGAAAAGGGGGAGGGATGAGCCGGCGTACGGTCTACGCCGCGGCGGCTGTGGCGCTGACGGCCGGTGCCGCGGCCGCGGTCGTGGTCGCCCTGCCGGACGCGCAGGAGCAGGCGCAGGCGTCCGCCCCGACGGCCACGGCGGTGGTGAAGAAGGAGACGCTGGTCGACACCGAGACCACCGACGGCGAGCTGGGGTACGGCGACCCGACCGCGCACGCCTCCCGGCTCTCGGGCACCGTCACCGCACTCGCCGCCGAGGGCTCGACGGTGACCCGGGGCCAGGCCCTGTACCGGATCGACGACGACCCGGTCGTGCTGCTGTACGGCTCCCTGCCCGCGTATCGGACATTGTCATCGGGGGACACGGGCAGGGACGTCAAGCAGTTCGAGCGGAACCTGTGGGCGCTGGGCTACCGCGGTTTCACCGTGGACCGGACGTACTCGCCGGCGACCGCCTCGGCCGTCCGGGACTGGCAGGACGACCTCGGGCTGGCCGGGACCGGGACGGTCGACCCGGCCCGGATCGTCTACGCGAGCGGCGCGGTCCGGGTCGACAGCCGCGCGGCCGAGCCGGGTGACGTCGTGCAGCCCGGCACGGACCTACTGGAGACGACCGGTACCGGCCGGGTCGCCACGGTGGAGCTCGACATCTCGGATCAGCGGCTGGCCCGCAAGGGCGCGGCCGTCCGGGTGACCCTGCCCGACGGCAAGCAGGTCGCCGGGACCATCAAGGGGGTCGAGACCGTGGTCACGCCGGCCGAGGGCCAGCAGGAGGCGTCGACGAGCCTGTCGGTGACCATCGGCTTCGCCGAGGCGCCGGCCGGCCTGGACCAGGCGTCGGTCAGTGTCGAGTTCACCGCGGCGAAGCGGCCCGGCGTCCTGACGGTGCCGGTCGCCGCGCTGCTCGCGCTGGCCGAGGGCGGGTACGGCCTGGAGGTCGTCGACGGCGGCCGCAGCAGCATCACCGCGGTGGAGGCCGGCCTGTTCGCCGACGGCCGGGTCGAGGTCTCCGGCACCGGGATCGCGGCCGGCACGACGGTGGGCATGCCGTCATGACGGTGATCGAACTGGCCGGTGCGACGAAGTCCTACCCCGGCGGCGTCACCGCCCTGGACCACGTGGACCTGAGCGTCGGGTACGGCGAACTGGCCGCGGTGGTCGGCCCGTCCGGCTCCGGCAAGTCGACGATGCTGCACCTCATCGGCACCCTCGACCGGCCGTCGGCGGGCACGGTCCGGATCGACGGGCACGACGTGTCCCGGCTCTCCGACCGGCAACTGTCGGCGTTGCGGGCGCGCCGGATCGGCTTCGTGTTCCAGCAGTTCCACCTGTCTCCCGGCCGTACCGCGGTGGCCAACGTGGCCGACGGCCTGCTGTATGCGGGCGTACCCCGCAAGGAGCGGGAGCGGCGCGCCGAGGCCGCGCTGCACCGGGTCGGTCTCGGGGCCCGGCTCGGGCACCGCCCGCACCAGCTCTCGGGCGGGGAACGGCAGCGGGTCGCGATGGCCCGCGCGGTGGCCGGGGATCCGGCCCTGCTGCTGGCCGACGAGCCGACCGGCAACCTGGACTCGGTCGCCGGGGCCGGGGTGGTGGAGCTGCTGCGTGAGCTGCACGCGGCCGGCACGACCGTCGTGGTGATCACCCACGACCGGGAGCTGGCCGCCGGCCTGCCACGGCAGATCTCCATGCGCGACGGGCGGGTGAGCTGACCGTGACCGTCCTGACACCGGCCCGGTTGCGGGTCGCCGACCTGATGCGGGTCGGATTGTCGGGCCTGCGGGCCCGGCCGTTGCGCGCGGTGCTGTCCTCGCTGGGCATCGCGATCGGCATCGCGGCGATGACCGCGGTGGTGGGCATCTCGTCGTCCAGCCGGGCCGACCTGGACCGGGCCCTGGCGGCCCTGGGCACCAACCTGCTCACGGTCGGCCCGGGCAACACCATGTTCGGCGACGACGCGACGCTGCCGGACGAGTCCGTGTCGATGATCGAGCGGATCGGGCCGGTGCGCGCGGTGGCCGCGACCGGTACGGTCCCGGACACGACGGTGTACCGGACCGATCGGATCCCGGCCGCGCAGACCGGCGGCCTCTCGGTGGCCGCGGCGCAGCTGGATCTGCCGTCCACGGTGGGCGCCACGGTCGCGTCCGGGTCGTGGCTCAACGCGGCGACCGCCCGGTATCCGGCGGTCGTGCTGGGCGCCACGGCGGCCCGGCGGCTGGGGTCCGTGCCGTCGGTCCACCTGGGCGGACGGTGGTTCACCGTCACCGGGGTGCTGGCACCGGTGCCGCTGGCGCCGGAACTCGACTCGGCCGTCCTGGTCGGCTGGCCGGCGGCGGCGTCGTACCTGGGCTTCGACGGGCACCCGACCACGGTCTACACCCGGTCCGACGACGCCCGGGTCACGGCGGTGCGCGACGTGCTCGCGGCGACGGCCAACCCGGAGAACCCGGACGAGGTCAAGGTCTCCCGGCCCTCCGACGCGCTGCAGGCCCGGCAGGCCACCAACCGCACCTTCACCCAGCTGCTGCTCGGGCTGGGGGCGGTGGCGCTGCTGGTCGGCGGGATCGGGGTGGCCAACACGATGGTGATCTCGGTGCTGGAACGCCGGGCGGAGATCGGGCTGCGCCGCTCGCTCGGAGCCACCCGCGGGCAGATCCGGGTGCAGTTCGTGGCCGAGTCGCTGCTGCTGTCGCTGGCCGGCGGGGCCGGGGGAGTGCTGCTGGGATCCGCGGTGACCGCGCTCTACGCGACGACGCAGGCGTGGCCGACGGTGGTCCCGGTATGGGTGCTGCTGGGCGGCGTGGCCGCGACCGTGGTGATCGGGGCGGTGGCGGGTCTGTATCCCGCCATCCGGGCCGCCCGGCTGGCGCCGACGGAGGCCCTGGCCGCCGCCTGAGCTCAGCTGCCCGCCGGCCGCGGCCGCGCGGGCGGACTCGATGTCGACGGGCACCGGCTTCTCTGCCGGGAGGCCGGAACGCCCGGAAAGCCGGTGCCCGGGCGTTCGCCGCCGACCTGCCCGGCGCTCAGATCCACCTGCTCGGCGGCGGCCACTTCCTGCTGGGGCCCGCCGTGGACGAGGTGGCCGGGCTCATCCGTCCGTTCCTGGCCGAGCTGTAGCCCGGCCGGGTGACATCGGGCGGAGCGGGTGTGGTGCCGGGTGCCCGCCCGGGGGATAGTCACCGGTATGGATGAAGACTCCCGGCAGGCGGCGGCCCGCGCCGCGCGCCTCGACGACCGTGAGCGCCGGCTGGACCGCCTCGAGGAGCAACGCAACGCGAGCCACGGGGCGCGGGACCGGGCCGCTGACGCGCGGGACCGTGCCGCCGACGAGCGGGAACAGCGGGCGGACCTGCGGGAGGTGTCGGCCCTGGAGGACCTCCTGCGGTCCGGGGCCGAAGAGGCGCCGCCCCGGACCGACCCCGGCGACTGACCCCGGGCTCACTCCTGGTCGAGGAAGGCCAGGGTCACCGCGGCGAACAGCGGCGACCGGAACAGGTTGTAGTGGGTGAGGCCGGGCAGCAGGGCCAGCGCGTGGCCGCCCTCGGGCCGGGACTCGCCCATCCAGCCGCCGTCGCGCAGACCGCCGCCGAGCAGGCCGAAGACCTCGGCGAAGTGGCTCGGCGGAGCCATGTCGGCGTCGGCCGCCACCACCAGCGTCGGCACCCGCAGGCCGCGGACCTCCTCGGTGAAGTCGAAGTCCCGGGCCATCGCCACGCCGATCTTGTCGAGCAGTCGCGGGAAGTCCGCCGGGCGCGGGGCCACCCGCTGGTAGAGCTCGTACATCGGGGTCTCCTTCATGAACTCCGCCGCGGCGGCGCTCACCTGGCCCTGCTGCTGCAGCATCTCGGGGTAGATCGCGTCGCGGCGGATGTTGGCCGACGCCGCGACCAGGCGCCCGACCTTCTCCGGGAACTGGAACGCCACCTGGAAGGCCACCCCGCCGCCGAGTGAGTAACCGACGACGTCGGGCCGGTCCAGGCCGAGGTGGTCGATGAGAGCGGCGACGTCGCCGGCCATCAGGCGTACGTCGAGCGGCCGGTCGATGTCGGCGGTCCGGCCGTGGCCCTGCAGGTCGACGGTGATGACCCGGTGGTGGTCGGCGAGCACGGGCAGGATCGGCCCGAACATCTCACCCGAGCCGAGGCCGCCGTGCAGCAGGATCAGCGGCGCGCCGGTCCCGTACGACTCGTGGTAGAGGTTGATGCCGTTGACGTCGGCGTACTGGCCGGTGCCGGTCATGGTGACTCCCTTGGTGTCCGGTGCTGAGGTGACGGGGGGTAGACCGGGCCGGCGGCGCGAACTAATCGCTCACCGGCCAGCTAAGTTGAGCCGGTGGAAGATGTGGCGATCGAGCAGCGGCTGGAGGCCTACCGGCCCGAGCTGACCGGCTACTGCTACCGGATGCTCGGGTCCGCGTTCGAGGCCGAGGACGCCGTGCAGGACACGCTGGTCCGGGCCTGGCGCGGCTACGACCGTTTCGAGGGCCGGGCGGCGCTGCGGTCCTGGCTGTACCGGATCGCGACGAATGTCTGCCTGACGATGCTGGACAGCGCCCAGCGCCGGGTGCGCCCGATGGATCTCGGCCCGGCCGGGTCGGGCCGGTCCACCGATCCCGGCGAGCCGCGCCCGGACGAGATCTGGGTCGGGCCGGTGCCGGACAGCCGGTTGCTGCCCGAGGGCGCGGACCCGGCCGCCGTGGTCGCCGAGCGGGAGTCGGTCCGCCTGGCGTTCATCGCCGCGCTGCAGCACCTGCCGCCCCGGCAGCGGGCCGTGCTGATCCTGCGGGAGGTGCTGGCCTGGTCGGCGCAGGAGGTGGCCGAGCTGCTCGACACCTCGGTGGCCAGTGTCACCAGTGCGCTGCAGCGGGCCCGGGCCACCATCGCGGCCGCGGACACCACCGCCGACCCGCGCACCCCGCTCGACGAGGAGCAGAGGGCGTTGCTCGCGCGCTACGTGAGCGCGTTCGAGGCGTACGACCTGACGGCGCTGACGGCTCTGCTGCACGATGACGCGACCCTGTCCATGCCGCCGCTGCCGTTGTGGTTCCGCGGCACCGGCGACATCACCGCCTGGATGGCCGGCACGGGCAGCGGTTGCCGCGGCTCCCGCCTGGTGCCGGTCACGGCCAACGGCATGCCCGCCTTCGGTCAGTACCGCCGCAGCGCCGGCGGCACGGGCCACGACCCCTGGGCGCTGATCGTGCTGGAGATCTCAGCCGGGCGGATCGCGGGCGTCACCAACTTCCTCGACACCGCCCGCCTGTTCCCGCTGTTCGGTCTCCCGCCCCACCTGGGGCAGGACGTCGGTCAGGCCGACCAGCCGCAGCAGCTGGGACAGCTCCGCGCCGGCGCCACCGACGACGAGCTCGCACCCGTGCCGCCGGGCGGTCAGGCGTAGCCGGGCCAGCGCGTCGACCGTCACCACGTCGGGTCGCTGCACGCCGGCCACGTCGCAGATCACGACGCTGCCGGCACGCCCCCGCAGCAGGTCGGCGAGACCGGCGCACAGGCCGGGCACGTCCGCGCGGGTGACCGTCGGGCCGACGGAGAAATGGGCGGCCATGGTGATGAGACCGGCGCCGGCCCGGGAACTCATCGCTGTCCGGGCCGCGGATCGCCGGCCGTGCCGCACCATGGGTGGGTGAGATCCGCCTGGCCGGCCCTGCGCCGTGAGATCACCGTCGACGGCCCGCGCGCCGCCGACGACGTCTGGGACCGCTACGTGCGCCCGCAACGGTGGCCGGAGTGGTCACCCCAGATCCGGTCGGTCGACTACCCGGGGGACCGGCTCACGCCCGGCACCACCGGCGTCGTGCGCGGGCCCGCCGGTCTGCCGGTGCCCTTCCAGGTCATCGGCGTCGACGCCGCGGGTCCGGTGCGGACCTGGTCGTGGACGGCGTCGGCCGCCGGGGTGAAGCTCACCCTGCTGCACACCGTCCAATCCACCGCCACGGGTACGCGGACCGGCCTCACCGTTGTCGGTTTCGCGCCCGCGGTCGCGGGTTATCTGCCGATGGCGTGGTGGGCGCTGCGCCGCCTGGTGCACTGACCGCCCGGCGTCCGGCCGCGCGTCTATGCTCCGTTCCGTGGACACCAGGGTGACGAGCAGTATGGACCTCGACGATGTGCTGCTCGCCGTCGAGAGAGCGGCCCCGGTCGACGCCGTACGGGCGGTCACCCGCAAGCTGGGACTGAACCTCGGTGCGCTCTGGGTGTCGTTCCTCGTGGCCGACATGAGCGGGCGCGCCCTGGTGCGCCTGGTCCACCTGCCGATCGGGATCGCCACGCCGGAACGCCGGCACGACGAGGACGTCGCGGTGGTCCTGCCGTTCGACGGCGGCCCGCAGGAGCAGGCGCTGCGCACCCAGCGGGTGCTCGTCGACCAGGCCGGGGACCGGTTCCTGGTGCGGGCTCCGGTGACCCAGCGCGGGGAGGCGATCGGACTGCTGGAGATCTCCCTGTCCAGCGCGCCGACCGACGAGGTCGTGCGGCGGGTGTCGCAGGTCGCGCACGCCCTCGCCTTCGTGGTGATCGCCAACCGCCGGCACACCGACCTGTTCGAGTGGGGCCAGCGGACGACGCCGTTCACCCTGGCCGCGGAGATCCAGCGGCGCCTGCTGCCGCCGTCGTTCACGTGTGAGGCCGACTCGTTCACGCTGGCGGCCTGGCTGGAGCCGGCCGCGAGCATCGGCGGAGACACGTTCGACTACAGCCTCGCCCGCGACCTGCTGCACCTGTCCATCACCGACGCGGTGGGGCACGGGGTGCACAGCGCGCTCACCGCGACCCTCTGCGTCGCGGGCCTGCGCAACGCGCGCCGCCGCGGGCACACGCTGGTCGAGCAGGCGGACGCCGCGCACCGGGCGCTGCTCGACAACGGCTCGGACGGCTCCGCGTTCGTCACCGGCATCCTCGGGCGGCTGGACCTGCGGACCGGCTCCCTGGCGGTCGTCAATGCCGGGCATCCCGCCCCGCTGCTGGTGCGCGGCGGCGTGGTGCAGACCGTCGCGCTGGCGGTCAACCCGCCCCTCGGGGTACGGGGCGACCGGGCCTTCCGGACCACCCAGCTGGCCCTGGAGCCCGGGGACCGCCTGGTCATGCTCACCGACGGCATGCTCGAACGCGGCGCGGCGGCGCTCGAGCTGCACGCCCAGTTGCAGCACCTGAGCGACCTTCACCCGCGGGAGCTGGTCAGAGTGCTCGGAGATCTGGTCCTGTCCGTCGCCGGCTCGTCGGGCACCCTGCCCGACGACGCGTGCCTGCTGGTCGTCGACTGGCACGGCGGTCACGGCGAGACACGCAGCACCGACGCCGGCGCCGATCCGCAGCGGGCCAGCGGGCCCCGGACCGGAACCCACCCTCCGGGTGACGCGCCAGAAAGTCTAGGTGGCTCCACCTAGACTTTCTCGGGGTCCTCGGTTAGCGTTTCTCTGATCAACGGCGAGAAACGACGAAGACGACAAAGACGCGAACGCCCCGGCCCGGCGTCACCGCCGGCAGCTGGTGTTCTGATCCGTAGCCCCCGGGCCCCGGTGCGCGAGTGCCGGGGCCCCCGTCATCGCCGTGCCGACGAGCCGGATCAGCCGGCCCGGATCAGGCCGGCCGGGTGACCGCGAAGCGGACGACGGTCGTGGCATCGCGCCGGATCACCGTGAGCGCGTCGCACAACTGCTGGGCGATCCACAGTCCCCGGCCACCGGTCAGGTCCTGCGCGGGCGGGCGGTAGCCGATCAGCGGATCGGTCACGCCGGCGCCCTCGTCGCTGACCTCGCAGGTGACGGTCCCGTCCTGCGCCCACACCCGCAGCTCCCGCCGGCCGCGGCCGTGGCGGATGCTGTTGGTGACGATCTCGCACATCGCCAGGATCAGATCGTCACCGCGCTCGAGGCCCGCCCAGCCGGCCGCCACGAGCAGCTCGGACACGGCGTGACGGGCAGCCGCCACCCCCTCGGCCACGTCCAGGCTCAGCACCGGCGGCCCGCTGATCGGCGGCATCGGCTCGGCGACGCTGTGCAGGAACTGCTCCGGCTCCAGGTACTGCTCGCTGGGGCAGCGCCGCGGGTGAAAGGTCGCCGGGTGGGTCCGGCGGGCGTCGTCCAGCAGCGACGGCGGGAGCGCCCGGGAGTCGTACGGGCACACGATCCACGCCGGCGCCTGCGCGAACACGTCGTTGAGGGCGGCCTCGTACCGCGTCCAGGTGGGGTGCTCACGGCGCGGGCCGAAGGCGACCTCGCCGATCAGGCGCACGCTCTTGTGCCCGCGGGCGAGGGCGTCGGTGAGCAGCCGCTGCCAGCCGCCCACCGTGGTCGCGGGCCGCTTGTACCACTCGTCGCGATCGATGAACGTCACCGCGGCGGCGTCCGCGCCGAGCGCGTCCCGCAGGAGGGCGATGTTGGCCGCTGTCACCGCCGCGACCAGAGCCTCGTCGTGCTTCAGCCCCTCGCGGGCGAACGGGACGAGCGCCGAGACGAACTCGTCGTCACTGCCGTACAGCATGGCGTCATGGGTCAGCGTGGCGGAGAGGGGCATCGGTCACTTCACCATGATCAGGGGAGCAGGTCGGCACTGGGTGGTACCGGCTCGCAACGGTACACCCGCGGGTACACTCGTCCGGGGTCGATCACCCCGCCCGGGGAGTGCTGCGGTGCGTAATCAACGACACTTCGTTGCCCGTGGCCGGTGCCGGGTCCAGGCTGGTCACGGGCCGGAATCCGGACGGCCGTGGTGTCGCCCGACGGGGCTGGACGCCGGTCGGTCACCCGCGGTGAGTGCCCACGTCATCCCACGCCTGCTGCCTTCCGAGGGGGCATCCATGTCTGTCGACAACCACAAATCCACGCCGCAGGTCCACGCTCCGCGTACCGCCGAGCAACTCGTCGCCGGCGCGACCTCCGGTCACGGTCTCGGCTCCGGGCGCCGTTCCGCGCGCGGTCACGGCTACGAGTTACGTGGCCTGTCCTACGTCCCGGTGTCCCGGCTGCACGAGGGCAGATTCGGGCGGATGTTCCGGTTGCCGCCGTTCGTGCCGAGCGACGAGCGGATCGCCCAGATCGCCGACCTGATGAAGGAGAACGCGACCGGGCCGAGTCCCGAGTCCGACAACCCCGATATCCCGGCCGGCTACACCTACCTGGGCCAGTTCATCGACCACGATCTCACCTTCGACCCGGTGTCCAGCCTCGACCGGCAGAACGACCCGGACGCGCTGACCAACTTCCGCAGCCCCCGCTTCGACCTCGACTGCGTCTACGGGCGCGGGCCGGTCGACGACCCGTTCCTCTACGACAAGGACTCCGGCGGCGAGAAGCTGCTGATCGGTCACCACGACGACGAGGACGACCTGCCGCGCAACCCGCAGCAGACCGCCCTGCTCGGTGATCCCCGCAACGACGAGAACACCTTCGTCAGCCAGTTGCAGCTCACCATGCTCAAGTTCCACAACGCGGTGGTCGACCGCGTGCACGACGACCCGGCGCTGCGGCGGGGCAGCGAGACCGCGTTCGAGGCGGCCCAGCGGATCGTACGGTGGCACTACCAGTGGATGGTGGTGCACGACTTCCTGCGGCGCGCGGTCGGTGCCGACATGCTCTCCGGCGTGCTGGACGAGAGCGGTCGCTATCCGCGGGTCGACCGGCAGTTCTACGTGTGGCAGCAGGACCCGTACATGCCGGTCGAGTTCTCCGTGGCGGCGTACCGGTTCGGGCACTCCATGATCCGCGGCCGGTACAAGCTGAACACCCTGGTCGGACCGCTGCCGACGTTCACCGCCAAGCCGATCTCCGAGGAGAACCCGCTCGGGCACTTCGGCGGCTTCCGGATCCTGCCCCGGTTCTGGACGATCGAGTGGGCGCGCTTCTTCGAGGTCGACGGGGCCGGTCGGGAGGGGCTGCAGAAGTCCCGGCTGATCGACACCAAGCTCGCCGACCCGCTGGCCGCGCTCCCGCCGGAGATCGCGGCGAACCGGCCGTCGCTGATCGACCGCAACCTGACCCGCGGCGCCCGCCTGCTGCTGCCGTCCGGGCAGGACGTGGCCCACCACATGGCGGCCGACGTGCTGTCCGACGACGACCTCGGTCTGCCCGGCGGCGGCCCGGCCCCGCTGTGGTACTACATCCTGCGCGAGGCCCAGGTGCAGGCCGGTGGCCGGCATCTCGGGCAGGTCGGCGGCCGCATCGTCGCCGAGGTGTTCCTCGGGCTGCTGGCCAAGGACGCCTCCTCCTACCTGCGCAACCAGCCCGACTGGAAGCCGTTCCTGCCGTCGGCGACCCCCGGCGACTTCACCATGCCCGACCTGATCACCTTGGCCGGGCACGGCCTGGGGGTGACGAACATCCCGGCCTGACCCGCACCCCGCCGGGTGCCCCGGCACCCGGCGCGGCGGGGCGTTGACAGCGGTGCGGCGCCGCTTCTACGGTCGACATCCATCGACATAGGGGAATGGATGAAGCGCCGCGCGTTCGTCACTCTGCCGACGCTGGCCCTGGCCTCAGGCCAGGTGCCGGTCCCGGATCTGGCGGCAGCGCCCGGCCCGGCCGGGGTCGCCGCCCCGGAGTTCGAGGGGCCCGCGGTGGTCGACGGCGGCCTGCCCATCTTCGCCGAGCAGCTCAAGGCCGAGCTCGACTTCCCGCTGGCCTGGAGCCGCAACCGCCGGCTCGGCTTCCGGACCTGGCAGCGGCGGGCCCGCGCCAAGGTCGAGGAACTGCTGTGGCAGCCCGAGGACAGCTCGCCCTTCGACGTCGAGATCGTCGACGAGCAGGCTCACGACGGCTACCGGCGGCGCCTGGTGCTGTTCGACGTCACCCGGCACAGCCGGGTCCGGGCGTCGATGCTGATCCCGGACGGGCCGGGGCCGTTCCCGGCGGCGCTGCTGCTGCACGACCACGGCGCGAAGTTCGACATCGGCAAGGAGAAGCTGATCGAACCCTGGTACGACGACACCCGCCGGGCGTCGGCGCAGGCCTGGGCCCAGCGGTACTTCTCCGGCCGGTTCATCGGCGACGAACTGGCCCGCCGGGGGTACGCGGTCCTGGCCGTCGACGCCCTCGGCTGGGGCGACCGCGGCGGCCTGACCTACGAGGGGCAACAGGCGCTGGCCGCCAACCTCTTCAACCTGGGGTCGTCGCCGTCCGGGCTGATGGCACGGGAGGACGTCCGCGCCGCCGCCCTGCTGGCCACGCTGCCCGAGGTCGACCGGCGCCGGATCGCCGCCGTCGGCTTCTCCCTCGGGGGCTACCGGGCGTGGCAGGTCGCGGCCTTGTCGGACCACATCGCGGCCACCGTCTCGGCCTGCTGGATGACCGGGCTCAAGGAGATGATGGTTCCGGGCAACAACACGCTGCGCGGGCAGTCGGCGTTCTTCATGCTGCACCCCGGCCTGCCCCGTTACCTCGACATCCCGGACGTGGCGAGCATCGCCGCGCCCCGGCCGATGATGCTGCTCGACGGGGAGAGCGATCCGCTCTTCACCGCGGCGGGCGTCGAGGTCGCGTACGCGAAAATGCGGGCGGTGTGGGCCTCCCAGCGGGCCCGGCACCGCCTGAGCACCAAGGTGTGGCCGGGTCTGGGCCATGTCTTCGTCCGCGAGATGCAGGACGAGGCCTTCGCCTGGCTGGACCACTGGCTCAGGCGCGGCTGACGCCGCGGGCGTCAGGCCCGGCCGAGGGGGCGCTCGGCCTCGCGGGCCATCGAGCGCAGCACCCGGGCGAAGCCGACCTTGCCGACCACGGACAGCAGGGGAGCGGTCAGCCGGGTCAGCCGGTGCGGGCTGACCGTGATGTCCTCGCTCCACACCACCCGGCTGCGGTCACCCGGCAGCGGGGTGACCACGAACCAGGCCCGGCCGTGCACGACCCGGCCGTGCTTGGTCACGTCACAGCGGCCGGGCGCGTCGTCCGGGGCGTCACCGGCGGGCGGCTCCCAGCGGACCACCGTCATCGGATCGTCGAAGCCGAGCGGGCCGATCCCGGTGCGGGCGACGAAGACGGCGCCCACCCCGTCGGGCCGGGCGCTGGTGACGCGGACGCTGGTCAGCGGCGCCCAGTCGGCGTGCTTGGGCCAGTCCACCAGCTCCGCCCACACGCGGGAGGCCGGAGCGCGCACGTCGAGGGACACGTCGAAGCGGGCCATCAGGGGAGACCTCTCTGCGTCGCCGGCCGGGCCGTCGCACGCTCCTCCACGGTACGCCGGGCCGTGGGAACGCCTGACGGATTCATGAGGCATGATGTACGGACTAGTTCGTATACAAGGAGCGTGATGAGCCCGGGAGCGGCATCAGAACCCGAGGTCGACCGCCGGCGCGACGCCGGGCGTACCCGTACGGACATTCTCGACGTCGCCACCCGGGAGTTCGCCGACCAGGGCTACAGCGGTGCCCGGGTGGACGAGATCGCGGCGCGGACGCGCACCACCAAACGGATGATCTACTACTACTTCGGCGGCAAGGAGCAGCTCTACCTGGCCGTGCTGGAGCGCGCGTACGCGGAGATCCGGGCGGCCGAACGCACCGTCGACGTCGAGCACCTGACGCCGGTGGCCGCGATCCGCCGCATCGCCGAGGTCACCTTCGACCACCACGAGGCGCACCCCACGTTCATCAAGCTGGTCGGGGTGGAGAACTCCCAGCAGGCGAAGAACATGTCCAAGGTCGCGCGGCTGGTCGACCTCAACAGCTCGGCGATCGGCGTCCTGCACGACGCGCTCGCCCGGGGCCAGCGCGACGGCACCTTCCGCGCGGACGTGGACGCGCTGGACGTGCACATGATGATCAGCGCGTTCTGCTTCTTCCGGGTGGCCAACCGGCACACCTTCGGCGCCCTGTTCGGCCGCGACCTGCTCGACCCGTCCGCCCGCGACCGGTACCGGACCATGCTGGCCGACATGGTCGTGGGCTACCTCGGCCGGTCCGGGGACTGAGCCGTGACCGCGAGCCGTCTGCGCCGGTCGATCGCGACGGTGTGTGTCTCCGGGACGCTGGACGACAAGATCGCCGCGGCCGCCGCGGCCGGCTTCGACGGCATCGAGCTGTTCGAGAACGACCTGGTGGTGGCCCCCTGGTCGCCGGCCGAGGTACGGGCCCGGTGCGCCGACCTCGGGCTGGGCATCGAGCTGTACCAGCCGTTGCGCGACTTCGAGGCGGTCCCCGTACCGCTGCTGGCCGCCAACCTGGCCCGCGCCGAGCACAAGTTCGACGTCATGGCCGAGCTGGGCGCCGACACCGTCCTGGTCTGCTCGTCGGTCTCCCCGGCCGCGATCGACGACGATGCTCTGGCCGCCGAGCAGCTGGCTCTGCTGGCCGACCGGGCCCAGGCCCGGGGGATGCGCATCGCCTACGAAGCGCTGGCCTGGGGCCGGCACGTGTCCACCTGGGACCACTCGTGGCGGATCGTGCGGGACGCCGACCATCCCGCGCTCGGCCTGTGCCTGGATTCCTTCCACGTGCTGTCGCGTGCGGCCGGCACCGACGACATCGCGCGGATCACGCCGGGCAAGATCTTCTTCCTCCAGCTGGCCGACGCGCCGCACCTGCGCATGGACGTCCTGCAGTGGAGCCGGCATCACCGGCTCTTCCCCGGCCAGGGCACGTTCGACCTCACCGGCTTCGTCCAGCGGGTGCTGGCCGCCGGCTACACCGGGCCGCTGTCGCTGGAGGTGTTCAACGACGTCTTCCGGCAGGCCGACCCCCGGCGTACGGCCGTCGACGCGATGCGGTCGCTGATCAGCCTGGAGGACAGTCTCCCGGCGCAGCCCGCGGCGATCGAGGTACGCCGGTTGCCGGCCGCGCCGGCGCTGTCGGTGCACGCGTTCAGCGAGTTCACGGTGGACGGCCGTTCCGGGCCGGTGCTGCAGGAGGCGTTGCGGGGTCTCGGCTTCGCCCACACCGGCCAGCACCGCTCCAAGCCGGTCGAGCTGTGGGAGCAGGGATCGTGCCGGGTCATCCTCAACAGCGCGGTCACCCGCCCGCAGAGTCCGGGCACCGCCGCCCTCAGCGCCTTCGCGCTCACCAGCGCCGACCCGCACCGGTCCCGGGCGCGGGCCGAGGCACTGCTGGCTCCGGCGCTGCCCCGGGCCCGCGGATTGCGGGAGGCCGACCTGGCCGCGGTGGCCGCCCCGGACGGGACCTCGGTGTTCTTCAGCGCCGACGACAACGACTGGCGGGCCGACTTCCTGGCCACCGGGGAGCGGCCCACTGTGGACGCCGGGCTGCGGGGCACCGATCATCTCGGGCTGGCCCAGCCCTTCGACCACTTCGACGAGGCCGGGCTGTTCTACCACTCGGTGCTCGGGCTGACCCAGCTGACCACCGAGGAGTACGCGGCCCCGTTCGGGCTCATGCGCTCCCGGGCGTTCAGCACCGCGCACCGCACGATCCGGCTGGCCCTGACGGTGGCCCTGCTGCGCCGCGGCGAGTGGGCGCCGGCCGTGGTGGATCCGCAGCACGTCGCCTTCACCGCCGCCGACATCTTCGCCACCGCCGCGGCCGTGGAGCGGCTGGGCGGCCCGGCGATGCCGGTGCCGGACAACTACTACGCCGACCTGGTCGCCCGCTTCGCCCTGCCCGGGGACGTCGTCGAGCGGCTGCGCCGGCACGGCATCCTCTACGACCGCGACTCCCGCGGCGGTGAGCTGTTCCACCTGTACACCCCGGTCTACGGCGGGCGGGTCTTCTTCGAGATCCTCCAGCGCCGGGGCGGTTACGACGGCTTCGGCGAAGCCAACGCACCCGTACGGATGGCCGCCCACCGCCACCTGCGGTTGTCGGCGAGCTGATCGGGGTCCTCAGAGTTTCTGCAGCTGGGTCACCACCATGGCCACGGCGAAGAAGCCGTAGAAGCCGATCGCCACCAGCAGCCCGCCCAGCCGCCAGCCGCCGATCCGGACGGCGGCGGGCAGGTCCCCGCGGTTGAGCCGCACGAGCAGCACCGAGTACAGCAGGGTCACCACCGAGGCGGCGCAGGTCGACACGATCAGCAGGCCCAGCGGCTGGGTGAAGCCGGCCAGCAGGATCAGCGAGCCCAGCACGATCTCGCCCCAGACCACGGCCAGGTAGAGCCGGGCCTCGGTCCAGCGGGCCGAGCCGGCCAGGTAGTTGCGGCGGACGAAGTCACTGGCCACCCGGCCGATGACGTCGAGCAGTCCCATCGCGGCGGCCCACAGCGAGACGGCGGCGATCGCGAAGAACAGCAGCTTCAGCCAGCCGCCGACCTCGGTGGCCAGCACGTCACCCTCGATCCGCAGGAACGACGGGTCGGACTTGAGGTCGTCGCGGCCGAACAGGGTCTCGTAGGCCAGCAGGCTCATGATCGTGATGGTCACGAAGCAGACCAGCAGGAACGCGAAGAAGTGCTCGATGTTGGCGCGTTTCCACCAGACCCGCCAGCGGGCGAGGTTCTCGTCGTCCTGGGGGAACGTGTACCGGTCGCCACCGGCCGCCTCCTCCCGGCCGGTGATGGGGGAGATGAGCCGGGGGACGTGCGCGCCCATGCCGTACCGCTTGTCGCGGATCCAGTTGCTGAGCACCAGGTTGTGCACGCCGCCGGCGCCCGCGGCGCCGATGGCGCTGAGCAGCAGGGTGAAGGTGATGCCCTCGGGGATCCGCCCGAAGCCGGTGACGCTCTCCCGCGCGCCCTCGCCCCAGGTGGGCAGGGAGATGACGAAGACCACGACGACGGCCAGGAAGAACAGCGTCAGGCCGACCTTGACGATCTCGACCCGCTCGACGGTCTTGTAGATGACCTTCGACAGCGACAGCAGGACGCCGATGGCGGCCAGCACGCCCACGGTGATCCAGACCGGGTCGCCCCCGCCGACCAGGTAGGTGAACACCGTGGAGCCGCTGGTGGCCCAGCCCGGCCACACGTACTGGAAGGCGCCGGCCAGGCAGATGATGATGCCCCAGCCCTTCCACCAGCGGGAGAAGCCGCCGACGGCGGTCTGCCCGGTGGCCAGGGTGTAGCGCTCGATCTCCATGTTGATGACGAACTGCACGGCCAGGGTGGCGAAGGCCAGCCAGAGCAGGCCCAGCCCGCCGATCGCGGTGAGGTACGGCCACAGGATGATCTCCCCGGCCGCCATGCCGATGCCGACCGCCACGACGCCCGGGCCGACCATGCGGCGCAACGACATCGGCTCGGGAAGGTTCCGGGTGGTGAGGTGCCCGTCGGGAGGCACGGTGCGGTCTGCTCGTCGCGTCGGTCGGCTCATCGGTCACTCCAACTGTGGGGGGGCGGGGGACGGGTCAGGCGTGGATGTGGCGCCCGCTGCCTTGCAGCAGCCGGTTGAGGTGGGCGAGCATCCGCCCGGTGTCGGGGGTGCACCCGGTGAAGAGCTCGAACGCCGCGGCGGCCTGGAACACGCACATGGCGGCGCCCCCGATGGCGCGCAGGCCCGCGGCCCGCGCGGCGCGCAGCAGGTGCGTCTCGACGGGCAGATAGATGATGTCGACCACCCACAGGCCCGGGCGCAGCAGCGCGACCGGCAGCGGCAGCCCGGGGCTGGCCGCCATGCCGACCGGGCTCGCGTTGACCAGGCCGTCGGCCCCGGCCAGCACCGCGGGCAGCTCGTCGGGCGCCGCCACCGCGATGCGCTCGACCTCGAAGCGCATGCTCAGCGCCTCGGCCAGCAACCCCCGCTGGTCGGCGTCCGGATCGACCACCGTCAGCTGCTCGACGCCGCCGCCGAGCTGGGCGAACGCGCAGGCCGCGCCGGCGCCGCCGGCACCGAGCTGCACCACCCGGCCGACCGCCGCGCCGGGCAGCCCGCGGCGGAACGACTCGGCGAAGCCGTACGCGTCGGTGTTGTGGCCCAGCCGCCGGCCGTGCCGGAAGACGACGGTGTTGACCGCGCCGATGTCGCGCGCCTGCGGGGAGAGCTCGTCGAGCAGCCCGACGACCCGCTGCTTGAACGGGTGGGTGATGTTGACTCCGGCGAACCCGTCGGCCTGCGCCCGGGTGAGCAGGTGGCCGAGGTCGTCCGGCGTACCGGGCTCGGCGATGTCGATCAGCTCGTAGGACAGGTCCAGCCCGTGGTGCCGGCCCTCGGTCTCGTGCAGCGACGGGGACAGCGACGCGCCGATGCCCGCACCGATGAGGCCGTACCGGCAAGGTTTCATGGGCGTGAAGCTCCCGTCGTGGCTGGGACGCGGATCAACGGCACTCGATGTACGAACTGGTACGTTAGTAAGCGATGAGGGTGCGGGCCTGTCAAGGGAGCTGCGATGGAACGTGCCGCTGAGCGGAACATCCCCGACGTGGCCGTGGCCCGGGTGTCGGCGGTGCTCGGCGCGTTCGACCCGGAGCACCGCGACCTGCGGCTCACCGAGATCAGCCGGCGCTGCGGCCTGCCCAAGTCGACGACCTCCCGGCTGGTGACCGAGCTGGTGGCGTACGGCTTCCTGGAACGCGGCGGCCCGCACCTGCACCTGGGCCCCCGACTGGCCGAGCTCGGCCGGCTCACCACGCGCCGCCGGGACCTGCGCGCGGTCGCGTTGCCGTACCTGGTGGACCTGCGGGAGGCGACGCGGCAGTCGGTGCAGCTGGCGGTTCTGGACGGGGCTGACGTCGTACACCTCGAAGTGCTGCGCGGCCGGGACACCCCGCAGCGCCCGGCGTCCGGTGGCCGGCTGCCGGCGCACGCCTGTGCGCCCGGCAAGGCGCTGCTGGCGGGCGGCGGCGAGGCAGCCGTCGACCTGGTCTGTGCCCGGCCGCTGGCGGCGCTGGGGCCACGCACGGTGCTGACGCCGGCGTCGTTGCGACGGCAGCTGAGGCTGGTACGCGAGTCGGGCCTGGCCTACGAGAGCGAGGAGTCCGGCCCGGGAGTCGGCGGCGTCGCCTGCGCGATCCGGCACGCCGACGGGCACCCGGTGGCCGCGGTCGCGGTCTCGGGCTGGTCGGGCCGGCTCGATCCCCGCGCGATCGGCCCGGCCGTGCGCACGGTGGCCCTGGCCGTGGGCCGCGAGTTCTGCCCGTCGACGAGCGCCCACTGCCGCCAGTGCCGGTGACCGGTGCGGTACGGTGCGGCCATGGCCCTGACCGCCGACGACCGGTTCGCCATCGCCGACCTGATCAACCTGCACGGCCACCTGATCGATCGCGGCGACTTCGCCGGCCTGGCCGCCGTGTTCACCGAGGACGCCGCCTACGACGTGACCGCCCTCGGCGGCGGCGTGCTGGTGGGATGGGCGGCAACCCGGGAGGCCGCCCTCGCCCTGGGCGACGGCAACCCGGTGGCGCACCACGTGACCAACATCGTGCTGCGCGAGGTGAGCGACGGGACCGTGCGAGCCACGTCGAAGGGACTCGGCGTCATGGCGGACGGGTCAGCGGGCAGCGTCACCTACGACGACACCGTCGAACGAACGGCCGCCGGCTGGCGCATCACCCACCGGGTGGTCCGGCCCCGCCGCCGGCCCCTGCAGCCCTGAGGCGAGCGAGCGGTTAATCGCTTGGCGGCCGGGTCGGCGGGCGTTAGCTTGCCGCCATGTCCCTTCGCAGCGAGCAGGCGCGTGACCATGCCGCGGTGGCCGACGTCCATCGCAGTGGGTTCGGCCCTGGGCACGGAGACACGGTCGCCCAGCTGGTCGGCGCCCTGCGGCGCGACGACCCCTCGGCGCTCTCCCTGGTGGCCGAGGAGGGCGGTGCGGTCGTCGGGCACGTCATGGTCAGCCGGGCCTGGGTCGACGCCCCGCGGCGGCTGGTCGAGGCGAAGACGTTGAGCCCGCTCGCGGTCTTGCCGCTCCGGCAACGCCGCGGGATCGGCTCGGCCCTCGTCCGCGCCGCGCTGCGGCGCCTCGACGAGCGTGGCGTTCCGCTGGTCTTTCTCGAGGGCGATCCGCGTTACTACTCGCGTCTCGGGTTCGGGCCCGCCGGGGAGCTCGGCTTCGGCAAGCCCTCGCTGCGCGTCCCCGACGCCGGTTTCCAGGTCGTGCGGTTGTCCGCCTACGAGCCCTGGATGACCGGCACGTTCGTCTACCCGTCCACGTTCTGGGAGTACGACTGTGTCGGCCTGCGCGACGAGGTGCCGGCCGCCTCAGAGCTCGGGTAGCCGCTCGCGGGTGCTCCGCAGGCGGGCGTAGAGCTCGGGAGTGGTCCGGAGAGCGGGTGCCGCCAGGCGTTCGTCGATCGCCGTCAGCGTCACGCGCGGCGCCACGAACCGGGCCCTGGCCAGCGCCGTCAGCAGGCTCAGGCAGTCCTCCGGAGACATTTCGCCGACCAGCGCCGTCAGCTCGGACAGCAGCCGGTCGATCAGCGCCTCGCGCTCGTCGTCGATCGGGGCCGGGTCCGCCAGGAGGCATACCACCAGCGGCAGCAGGTGCTCGGCCGGATCGAACCTCGCGGCCCCCCGGATCTGGCCGGCCAGGCGCAGCACGTCGGCGGAGGGCAGCCGGTGTGCGTCCGTGGCGAGGCTGTGCAGCACCATGCGGATGACGAGATCCGGCGAGCTGGTCGAAGCCTCGGCCGGTCCCCAGGCATTGCCCGCCAGGGCCGCGGTCACCCTGTCGTAGGCGGCCAGCAGGCGGGACGGATCGTCGCCCAGGGCCGAGCCCACCCACAGGCGGACCAGCATGCGGGCGAAGGATTCAGCGTCGTCGGGCCCGTGCAGGGTGAACGTCGTCACCGTTTCCGGCAGCCGGTCGATCAGTGGCTCGACCGCGTGCCGCAGGGTGTCGTCGCTGAGCGCACTGCTCAGTTGCATCGACGTCAGGGCGGGACCCAGCGGGAAGTAGTCGCTGAAGCCGCTGCCGGGATTCGCGTCGCGGAACTCCCAGTCCGGACCGAAACCGTGGGACCAGAACGGATCGACGTGAGCGACGCCGGCTCCGGGGGAGTGGGCCAGGATCAGTTCGCGGCGGCCGTCGTCAGTCCAGGCCCGGGTGACCGCCAGCGGCTCCAGCGCGTCCAGGAACATGCTTCCCGGTACGGCCGCCCGCCACTGCAGAGCCGTGTCGCGCAGCCAGTGCGCCGGGTCACGGGCCAGGCTGAAGAGCTCCGACGCCCGCACGGTGCCGCCGCAGGCCAGCGTGAGCAGCATCAGATTGAACGAGTAGGTGGCCATCCAGTGGTCGATGCGCTTGTCGACCGGCCGGTACTGCCGCGGGACGTACTGCGGGCGCATCACCGCGGTTCGCAGCCGGTCCACCAGCCACCCCCGGACCTCCGCCGTGTCCGGGCCGCGCAGCAGGGCGGTGACGAACGGCAGGACCGTGGTGCGGGCACTCAGCGGGGTGAAGCCGAGCAATGACTGCAGCAGGTCGTCCTCGTCGGCCCGGCCGAGCCGCAGGGTACGGGCCCGGGCCCGCGCGGCCGCGTCCCGCAACGCCTGCACGACCAACCGGGCCACGAGATACTCGCCGAACGTGGCGTGCAGGAACTCGTACGTCTGCCGGGTCCGGTCGTCCTGGTGGGCCTGGGCCCGCTGGATGAAGAAGAACCGCCCGACCATCTCCTGCCCGGCCGTGATCGGCGCCCGGAAGCCCTCGCTGCCCGCCTCCCGCGACGGCCGCAGACCCAGGCCGGCCAGGTCCGCGTCGAGCTCCTCGGTGGTGGCCCAGAGCCGCAGGCGGTGGAACATCGCGAACGCGACGACGGACAGCCGCAACAGCTCCGCCTCGATCAGCTCCGGCATCGCCGGCTCGGGGCGGCCGGCGTGCACCCGGCGTACCTCCCGGTCGGCGAACTCGCTGAGCAGCCGCTCGTAGAGCTGGCCGATGTCGAAGGTCTCGTCGTCGCCCTGCAGGGCGTTGCCCGTGGCGTCGTAGAGCGCCAGCATGAGCAGCAGCAGCGGTTGCTCGGCCAGATCGGGGAAGCGCCGCAGCACCGCCGCCGACAGCGGGCGCCGGCCGGCCGCGGCCAGCCGCTCGCCGTTCGTGCCGTTCCAGACCTCCAACCACCGGTCGAGCTGCTCGTCGGCGAACGGCTCCAGCCTGACCACCAGGCCCCCGGCCGGCAGCCGGGCCCGGTCGGCGACCGCCTCGCGGGTCGTCACCAGCACCGCCACCGGCCGGCCGAGCACCGCCTCACGCTGCTGGAACGCCGCCACCCGCTGCAGGTAGTCGGACTGGTGGATGCCGGTGGCCTGGAGCAGCTCGTCGAAGCCGTCGAGCAGGATGACCGGCATCGCCCCGCCGGCCGAGCGGGCCAGCTCCGCCCAGGCCACGGTCTCGCCGACGGTGTCACGCAGCGCCTGCTCCACCTGGTCCTGGATCTCCGCCTCGGCGCGCACGTCGCGCAGGGCGACCCGGACGACCAGGAAGTCCGCGGCCGGCAGCCGGGCGGCCAGGATCCGGGTCAGCGAGGACTTGCCGGCGCCGGGCTGGCCCAGCAGCAGCATCGGGACGTCCGCCGCCTGCGGGGTGGTCACGTAGGTGGCCAGGAAGCCGGCCAGGTCGTCGCGCGGCTCCGCCTGCCACCAGTCCTGCTCGGCCGGCCGGGACGCGACGCCGGCCACCTGGACCCGGAAGCGCGGGTCGATGTAGGCCGCGCCGAGGGCGGGCATGATCAGGTCGCCGGCGTCACCGCCGAGGATGGGACGGTCCAGCTCCGCCCGGTAGGCGGCGGCGAGGGCGGCGCGCAGGCGTACCGGATCGCGGCCGGAAGTGGCCCGCAGCAGCGCCTCTTCCAGGGTCTGGAGGCCGCGCGCCGCCGCCCGGTCCGCCAGCCGCTGCATCCAGATGGCGAACTCGGGCAGCTCGGCGGACAGCCGGCGGGCCGCCTCCTCGTAGCGCTCGACGGCCCGGTCCGGCAACACCGTGTGCAGCAGGCTGTCGACCAGGCGCTGGGTGCGCACGTCGGAGCTGTCCCAGACCGCCAGGCCGCCGAGGTGGTCGACGGTCTTCACCGCCAGCACGGCGAACCATGACCGCAGGTCGCTCAGCAGCTCGTCGTAGCCGCGGTCCGGTGACGGCACCGGAATGGGGGCGGCGAGCAGCCGGGCGGGCCAGTCACCGGCGACTTCGGTGGCGGCGGCCAGGGTGAGCTGCTCGTCGCGGGTGAAGCCGGGCGAGGCCATGCCGGCGGTGCCGAGGCAGTCGTCGAGCGCCTCGAAGTACGCGGTCACCACCAGGACGCCGTGTGCTGCTTGCAGCCGCATGCTGCGGTCGTAGCGGCTCAGGCCGCGTACCGTCTCCGTCAGGCCGGCCACCAGGTGGCCGAGCCGGATCACCTCGGCCTTGGCGTCGAAGAGGCTGAGCGCGACCTCGCTGCCGCCGGCCGTGGCCAGGCTCAGCGCCCCACCCAGCAGGTTGTCCGCGACCGTGACCAGCGGGCTCGACCCGCCCAGCAGCTTGACCGCGCTGGCGTACGTCAGACCCTGCGGCATCCGAACACTATGGACCATCGCGCAGGGCGGCGGCCAGTTCCCGGCGGGAGCCGAGACCGAGCTTGCCGAAGACCTTGCGCAGGTGCCACTCGACGGTGCGCGGGCTGAGGAACAGGACGGTGCCGATCTCCGGGTTGGTGCGTCCCGCCGCGGCCAGGCGGGCGATCTGGGCCTCCTGCGCGGTCAGCTCGGCGCGGGCGCCGGGGACACGCTTGTGGACGGTCTCGCCGGTGGCGACCAGCTCGCGCCCGGCCCGGTCGGCGAAGCCCTCCGCGCCCATCTCGGTGAACGCCTCGTGGGCCGTGCGCAACTGGGCGCGGGCGTCGGTGCGCCTGTTCTCGCGGCGCAGCCACTCGCCGTAGAGCAGGCGGGCCCGGGCCACCTGCACCTCTTGCCGGGTCGTGGCGGTCAGGTGTTCGAGCGCCTCGCGGTAGCGGTCCTCGGCCTTGGCCGCCGGTCCCGCGAGCGCGTCGGCGACGGCCTGGACGCCGAGCGCCCAGGCCGTACCGGCGGTGCTGGTCCGCTCGGCCAGCCGCTCGCGTGCCTGCGCGGCGACCGCGGGCTCCCCGGCGCGGGCCGCGGCTTCGACCAGCTCGGCCAGGGCCCAGGCGTGGACGCCGGGATCCTCGTACTCGACCACCTGGCGGGCTGCCCGCGTCGCGTCCTGATACCGGCCGGTGCCGTTGCGCAGCACCGCTTCGGCCAGACCGGCCAGGCCGTGCAACGCGCCCTCACCGCGCACATCGGCGTCCCGGGCAGTCGCGTTGATCAGCTCCAGGGCGGGAGCCTCGTGGCCGCGGTAGGCCGCCAGGGTGAGCGCGGCGGACGGTGGCGTGGGCAGCCCGGTGGCCAGCCCGATGGCGGCGGCCTCGTCGAGCACGTCCGACGCGTCGGTGAACCGGCCCGCCGGCAGCAGCGCGCCGGCCCGGAAGACCAGCGCGGTGGGCAGCAGCGACATCGCGCCGGTGGCGCGGGCCACGCGGACAGCCTGCTCGGTGAGCCGGTGCCAGGCCGCGTCGTCCCAGAGCAACTGCGCCACCGGTACGGCCAGCCACAGCAGACCGAGGTCCTCGTCGGCGGTCAGCGTCCCCAGGGCCCGGCGCAGTTCCGGTACGGCGGCCGCGTACCCGTCCAAGGTCCAGGTCGTGAGGCCGGTCAGCAGCAGGCCGGCGGCGTCCGTACCGGCCGGCACCGCCCGGGCGGCCTCGGCCGCGTGGCGCAGGTCGTCGCCGCCGAGTCGTCCCGCGTGCACGGCGGCGCCCAGCGCCGACAGGTACGTCTCACGAGCCGCGGCCAGGTCCAGCTCCTCGAGGCGGCGGGCGGCGGCCAGCAGCGGTGGTCCGGCCGCCCGGCCGTGGTTGAGGGCGAACGCGACCTGGGCCCGCAACCGTTCCACCCGGGCCCGCTGCAACGGGTCGAGCGGACCCAGCTCGGCGGCGGCCAGCAGGCCGGGCACCCGGGCCGGCGCTCCGGCTTCGAACCGGGCCTGCGCGGCGGCGAGAGCCCGGGCGGCGCGGGGCTTCGGGTCCGGGCTGAGCTCCGCCGCGCGTTCGAGAAACGTCGCCGCCGCGGAGCGACCGCCGCGGGACAGAGCCCGGTCGGCCGACCGTTCCAGCTCGCCGGCGACCTGCTCGTCCGGTCCCACCGCGGCATGGGCCCGGTGCCAGGCCCGGCGGTCGGGCTCCTGCGCCGGGTCGGTCACCTCGGCCAGGGCCCGGTGCACGTCCCGCAGCTCGGCGGCGTCGGCGGACCGCCAGCAGGCCGAGCGCACCAGCGGATGCCGGAAACGCGTGCGGGCGGCGAACTCGACCAGCCCGGCGGCCTCCGCCGGGGCCGCAGCCTCCGGACCGACGCCCAGCCGCTTGAGGGCGCGCCACAGCAGCGTCACGTCACCGACCGGCTCGACAGCGGCGGTGAGCAGCAGCCTGCGGGTGTCCGGCGGCAACGCCGCGATACGCCGCTGGAAGCCCTCCTCCACCCGGCTCGGCAACGGCATCGCCGTCTGCGCGCCGAACCCGAACGCCAGCTCGGCCGGCGTGAGATCGCGCGGCAGTTCGAGCAGGGCGAGCGGGTTGCCGCGCGTCTCGGCGACGATCCGTTCGCGGACCCGGGCGTCGACCGGGCCCGGGAGCACCGAGTCCAGCAGGTCGTGGGCGTCCGCGTCGGGCAGCCCGGTGACAATCAGCTCCGGCAGGCCGGGAAGGAGCTGCTCGTCGCCGGGACTGCGGGCGGCGAAGAGCAGGGCGACGGACTCGGCCTCCAGCCGGCGGGCGGCGAAGGTGAGCACCACCTCGGACATCCGGTCCAGCCACTGCACGTCGTCCACCACGCAGACCAGCGGCTGCTCGGCGGCGGCCTCGGCCAACAACCCCAGCACGGCCAGCCCGACGAGCAGGGCCTGCGGCGGGCTGCCGGAGCTGAGCCCGAAGGCGGTGGCCAGCGCGGCCCGTTGCGGCTCGGCGAGCCGGTCGAGGTGGTCCAGCAGGGGAGCGCACAGCTGCTGCAGCGCGGAGTACGCGATCTCCGACTCGGGCTCGACCCCGGCCGCGCGGACGACCCGGGTCCCGGGGGAGTGCCCGCTCAGGTAGTCCAGCAGGGCGGTCTTGCCGGCTCCGGCCTCCCCGCGCAGCACCAGGACCCGGCTGTGCCCGGTCCGGATGTCGCGCACCAGCTCGTCGAGCAGTTCCCGCTCGCGTCGGCGCCCCCGTAGCGCGGGGCTCTCAGCGTTCCTCGGCACGTTGTCCTCCCGGCCGGAGGCTACACCGGGCCGGATCACCGGCCCCGGATCGGATTCTTTTCCCTTTCCTGTCGCCCGCCGGTGCTCGGTCCGGCGTCTAGGGGGACAGCGGGGCGATCAGCAATGGACGCGCCGCGAAACAGCGGTCGCGGACTACGCGCGACCGCTGGTCGTCATGCTCAATCACGGGGATCGAGTGAATACGTGGAAACCGTTGTCGCTGATCGGGCCGGGTCGCGCCCGTCGAGGTCCCGCACCCGGCGGGGCCTGATCGAGACAGCCTGGGTGCTGCTCGTCATCCTGATCGCCGGTCTGCTGTTCTTCGCCCGCTACGAGGATCCGAGGCGCGTCGCCTCCGGGGACAGCTTCTGGTACATGCGCCAGGCGCTGATCTTCACCGGTACGGACCCCGAGGTGGCCCGCATCGAAGCGGGCCGGCAGGTGTGCCGGGATCTGAACCGCTCGTTCCGGGCCCGCGGCGAGACGCCGACCTGCAGGAATTACGTGACCGCCGGTTTCTCGCCCCGATACGCCGCGATCTTCCACAGCCGGCCCGGTTATCCGCTGTTCGCCGCGCCGTTCGTGGCGACGCTGGGATTGTGGACCGGCATGATGGCGGCGACGTTGATACTGGCGCTGCTCGCCGCCGTACTGGCGTATCTGGCCGTCTGGCTGGCCAGCGGTCTGCGACCGGCCGGGGTGCTGGCCGCGACCGTGCTCTTCGTGCTGCCGACGGGTTTCGCCATGACCCGGATGCTCACCGAGAGCGGTGTCTTCGCCGGCTACCTCGCGGTCGTGCTCGGTGCCACGCTGGTGGTGCGGGGCCGCCGGGCCGGGCTGTTGCTCGTGGTCGCGGCGCTGGCCTGGCTGTTCGCGGTCCGTTCGGCCAGCGGGATGGCGATGGCCCTGACCCTGCTCGCCGCCGGGGCCCTCACGGCACTCGGCCGGCGGCAGCGGTGGCCCGGGGTGCTGCTCGGCGCGACCGGTCTGCTGGCCGCGCTGGCCTGGCAGCTGCTGAGCCGGGTGCTGCACCTGCCGGGCCTGAACGACACGATCCAGGACTTCGCCACCCGCCATTTCCAGGCCCGCCCCGACGTGGCCGACCCGATCGGGTGGCTGATCGAGCGCAACCTCGGCTTCTGGCCGGACCAGCTCGGCCTGGAGCTGGCCGTGCCCGGCACCCTGGCCGCGTTCCTGTTCGCGGTCGTCGTGCTCGTCCGGCGGATGCGCGCCGTCGCGGCACTGTGGATCTTCACCGGGCTGACCGGGGTGCTGATGCTCCTGGCCCATCCGGTCGACACCGAGTACAACCGGCTGATGGCGCCGATCTGGCTGCCGGTCGCCTGCGCCTTCGGGTATGCGGCGGCCCTCGCGATCGGGCGCCGTCGGGAGCTGCCGGCCGCGCCGCAGCCCGCCGGGTCGCCACCGGCCGGGCCGGAGGGGGCCGGATCAGAGCCGGCCGGGCCGGAGCGGGCCGGACCTGAGTCGACCGGGTCGGAGCCGGTCGGGGGACCGCCCGCGCTGATCCCCCGGCAGCGCGGATCGGAGCCCGGCCCGCGGCAGACCACCGCCGACCGGGTCGCGGTGACCGCCGGTCAATGACGTGCGGGACGGCAATTGTCGCGGCCCCGACAGAACAACCGGCGGGCCGCGGGTCACTAAGGGTGGCGTGCACCAGAGAGGATGCCTATGTGCACACCCGCGAGATACCTGAGCACGTTCTCGATCAGCTGCTGGTCAGCGTCGTGTTCTACGAGGCCGAGCTGACCCTGGAGCACTCGGAGCCGGGCACCACGGCGGTGCTCGGTGACTCGTTCGGTTCGGTGTTCACCTGGCTGTGGCGGGAGAACCCGGCCAAGGCCACGGTGCTGATCGCCGACTTCGTGGCTGAGCTGCGGTTCTACCACCACAACGCCAACCGGGCGCTCGGCCTGGAGGAGGTGCTGCGCGGCCTGCCGGCCTGCCTGCGCGGCGTCTCCGCCGACGAGGTACGGGCGATGCAGGAGCAGCTGCGCAACGACGTGCCGCAGTACGTCAGCCTCGACGAGACCAGAAAGACGACCTAGGCAGCTCGGTCTCGGCCCTGGGCGAGGCGGTCGGACTCGTGCCGTACGACCGCCAGCAGCAGCACGGTCACGCCGAGCGCGGCGACGGCCGCGAACTGGTTGACCACGAATGTGAAGACCTGGCCGACCAGCAGGTTCACCAGCAGCGACAGGTGGAGCAGCCGGAACGCCGCCGCCCGGTCGCGGCCCAGCCGCAGCATTGCCCCGACGGCGAGCACGGACGACACCACAGCCGAGGCCCCCACCGCCAGGGTGGCACCGAGCTCCGGATCATGGACGAGATCGCCGGTCAGTGCCTCCCCGGTGGCGCCGATCATCGTGAGGAACGGCAGCGCGATGACCGCGCCGACGCTCGCCGCCACCAGCCGGGCCCGGCGCTCCGGGGTCAGTGCGGCCCGGATCAGGTCCCCGACCGCCTGCCGGCGCTCGTCCCACACGTCACGACGGGGTGGCACCGTGGCGAGCAGCCGGGCCACCGCCCGGTCGGCCTCCCGGTCGGAGCCCTCCACCAGCTGTGACGCGGCGGCGTGCTGCCGGGCGGTCAGCCCCGAGGTGACCCCGGTGAGGGCCAGCTGCGCGGCCTCGGCGGTGCGCCGGTCCGGCGCGGCCGGGCTGCGGCGGACCCGTCCGGTGAGCACGGCCAGCGCCGCGAAGGCGAGGTAGATGAGGCCGGCGGCGGGCCGGTAGAAGTAGTCGGTCCGCTCGGTGACGAACTTGCCGACCTCGTCGATGAACAGCCCGAAGCCGGCGCCGCCCAGGATGGCCGCGCCCAGCCGGGCCGCCCGCCCGGCCAGGGCCAGGGCGGCGCCCAGGCCGGCCAGCATGAGCAGACCGCCCCAGAGCACGTGGGCGATGTGCAGCCCGCCGCCGCCCAGCTGGGGGTAGCCGGTGGCCGCGAGGAAGCCGCGGGTGATCAGGACCGTCGCGATGCCCGAGAGCAGCAGCACCCGCAGATGCAGCACGGCGGCGTCGGATCGAACGAGCGAGGCTCGGACACTTCCCATGTCTGCGAGCCTCGCGTGCGGCGCGGCGGCGAACCATCCGGCCATCCCCGGAGACGTCCCCGGTATGACCCCGAGGGCCCGGCCGGGCCGGCCTCAGAAAGGTGCGGGCCCGCGACCGACCAGCGACATCAGCACCTGGGTGGCCAGCAGCTTGCGGACGCCGGTCACGGCGACCTCACCGATCTGGTCGTAGGGCAGCTCCAGCTGCAGTCCCTCGGTCGCGTTACGGATGTCCGTGCTGACCTCGTTGGGCCGGAACGTGCCGCTCCAGCCGTTGAGGTTCCCCCGGTTGTTGGTGCCGAGCGAGGCCATGCCGGTGACCCGTGCGCCGTCGACGAGGATCAGCGTTGCCGGACCCGAGTAGGTCGTCATGTCGTAAACCGTAGCGGCTCGCCGCATTTCCGGTACCCACGGGTTGCTCCTGAACGAGCGTTAGAGGTGGACCAGGCCGGTGTCGGTGGAGTTGAGCCGCCGTACGCCGTCGGGGGTGCAGACGACGATGTCCTCGATCCGGGCCCCGTGCGCACCGGCCCGGTAGATGCCGGGCTCGACCGAGAACGCCATGCCGGCCACCAGGGGGTCGGTGTTGCCCGCGACGATGTACGGGTCCTCGTGCGTCTCCAGCCCGATCCCATGACCGGTGCGGTGCAGGAACAGCTCCCCGTAGCCGGCCCGCTCGATGGGGCGGCGTGCGGCGGCGTCCACTGCCTCGGCGCTCACGTCCGGCCGGACGGCGGCCACCGCGGCCCGCTGGGCGGCCTCGAGCACGGCGTAGTAGTCGGTGAAGTCCGCGGGCGCCGCCGGCCCGATGACGTACGTGCGGGTGCAGTCGGAGCAGTAGCCGCTCGGCATCGTGCCGCCGATGTCGACGACCACCGGGTCGCCGCGTTCGATGATCCGCGGCCCGCTGCTGTGGTGCGGGCTGGCGGCGTTCGGGCCGGCCGCGACGATGACGAAGTCCGTGCGGGCGTGCCCGGCGTCGCGGATGGCCACGTCGATGTCGGCGGCGACCTCGGCCTCGGTGCGACCCGGGCGCAGCCAGCGGTGCATCCGGCGGTGCACCTCGTCGATGGCGGCCCCGGCCTCGGCCAGCGCGGTGATCTCCGCCGGTGACTTCACCGCCCGCAGCGATCCGGTCGCCCGGCCGGCTTCCTTCCAGCGCAGGCCGGGCAGCAGGCGCTGCAGGGGGAGCAGGTGGCCGGCTGGCATCGCGTCCACGACGCCGACCACCCCGGTGGAGTCCGGCAGCGTCGCGGCCAGCAGCCCCGCGGCGTCACCGCCGTCGGGGTGATCGGCCAGCCGGAGCCGCAGGTCACCGAGCGCGGCCTCGGCGGCGGCCCGTTCCAGCCGGGGAACGATCAGGGTGGCCTCGCCGGCGGCCGGCAGCACCAGGCAGGTGAGCCGTTCCAGCGGCATCGCCCCGTAACCGGTCAGATGGCGCAGGTCGGGGCCGGGCGTGACCAGCAGGGCCGTCCAGCCCTGCCGGGCCACTTCCCGCCGGGCCCGGTCCAGCCGGCGGCGCAGTTCCTCAGCTGTCCACAGCACCGGTCCACGGTAGCCGTGCGGTCAGGCCGCAGGGCGGGCGCGGAGCAGGTGTTCACGTTCGGAGTGGTCGGCCACCAGTGGCCCGACGTCCAGGATGAGGGCGATCTCGCCGCTGCCCAGGATGGTCGACCCGCTGATGCACTTGAGCCGGCTGAACAGCACACCCAGCGGCTTGATCACGGTCTGCAGCTCGCCCAGCAGGGCGTCCACCACCAGACCGGTACGCTGCCCGGACTGCTCGACGATCACGACGTTCTGCCGCCGGGCCGGCTCGCCCGGGATGTCGAACAGCTCGCGCAGCCGGATGAACGGCAGGACCTCGCCGCGCAGGTTCATGCAGTCGCGCCCGAGCGGGCCGGGCGGCAGCTCCACGCATTCGGTCACCCGGTCCAGGGGCACGATGAACGACGAGGAGCCGACGCCGACCAGGAAGCCGTCGATGATGGCCAGGGTGAGCGGCAGCCGGATCCGGATGGTGGTGCCGGCCCCGCGGGTGGTGTCCACCTCGATGCTGCCGCGCAGGGCGGTGACGTTGCGCCGGACCACGTCCATGCCCACGCCGCGGCCGGAGAGGTTGGAGACCGTCTCCGCGGTGGAGAAGCCCGGCTCGAAGATCAGGTCGTAGACCTCCTGGTCGCTCAGTACCGCGCCGGCGGCGACCACCTCGCGCTCGACCGCCTTGGCCAGGATCCGGTCCCGGTCGAGGCCGCGGCCGTCGTCGCTGACCTCGATCACGATGCTGCCGGCGTCGTGGTACGCGTTGAGCCGCAGCGTCCCCTGGGCCGTCTTGCCGTGCCGCTGCCGCTCGGCCGGGGTCTCGATGCCGTGGTCCAGCGAGTTGCGCACCAGGTGCAGCAGCGGGTCGCTGATCCGCTCGACCAGGGCCTTGTCCATCTCGGCGTCGCCACCGGTGATCACCAGCGACACCTCCTTGTGCAGCTCCACGCAGACGTCGCGGACCACCCGTTCGAAGCGGCGCAGCGTGGTCCCGATCGGCACCATCCGCAGGGCGAGGGCACTGTGGCGCACCTCGTCGACCAGGCGCATCACCTCGCCCTGGGCCTCGCCGCCGGCGCCGGCGCGCAACCCGGTGCTGGACTGGGCGATGACCAGCTCGCCGACCAGGTCGATGAGCCGGTCGAGGCGGGCCGCGTCGATCCGGATGGTGGTGGTGTCCTGCGAGCGGGTCTCGGTGGTCTTGCGCTGGCGGTTCAGCGCCGCGTCCACGATCGGGGCCGGGACGATGCCGTGCCGGACCAGGATCTCGCCGATCGGCACCGGCTGGGTCCCGCTGCGCACCGCCTGATCCTGCTGGATCCGCAGCGCCTCGGCCATCTCCAGCTCGGTCACCACGCCGCTGCCGATGAGCACGTCGCCGACCCGGTCGCTCTCCGGCATGGCCCGGATCGCCCACACGTACGCGTCGAGCTGGTGGTCCGCCGGCACGATCCGGATGTCGCTGTCCTCGCGCACGAACTCGAAGACGGCCTCGATCTCCTCCTTCGGGGCGCCACTGACCAGCTCCACCTCGAAGGCCAGGTAGCAGGTCTCGGGGTCCATCTCCCCGGCGGCCGGCAACGCCCCCGCGTCGGTCGTCACCTGCGACACCGTGCCGATGCTGGCCAGGTAGCGCAGGAACGACAGCGGGTCCATGCCGTTGCGCAGGCTGTCGGCCCCGAAGCGCAGGCTCAGCCGCCACGCCCGCTCCGGCACCGCGTCCCCGCCGCTCTGTTCCGCGCGGTCCGCGGCGAGTGCGGCCTGCCCGTCCGGCAGGTACGGCTCCAGCGCGGCGAGCAGGCGGGCGCCCTCGGCGGCCTGGGCGGCGTCCGGCTCCAGCCGTCCCGCGGCGAGCCCCTCGATCATCGCCCCGATGTGGTCGGCGCACGGCAGCAGGCTGCTGACCAGCCCGGGCGACACCGCCAGATCCCCTTCCCGTACGGAGCCCAGCACGGTCTCGACCACGTGGGTGAAGTGGACCAGGTGCCGCAGGCCGAAGAGCCCGGACGAGCCCTTGAGGGTGTGCGCGGCGCGGAACACGGTGTTGACCGTCTCCGCCGCCGACGGGTGCGCCTCCAGGTCGAGCAGCCCGTCCTCGAGTTGCTGCACCAGGTCGCGGGCCTCGGTGACGAAGGTGTCGAGGGCCTCGCGCATGTCGTCGTCGTCGGCGGACATCACTCCTCCTCGGCCGCGGTCAGCCCGGCCAGGGCCAGCACCGCGGCGACGTCCGGGGCGGGTGCGGCGAGCTCGAAGGGCAGGCTCAACTGTTCGGCCTCGCGCCGCGCCAGCAGCAGCACCTGCAGGCCGGCGGTGTCGACCTCCTCGACGGCGGACAGGTCCACGCGCAGGCCGCCGCTGCCCGCCAGGGCGGTCAGCAGCCGGTCCTTGTGCTCGGCCGCGGTCATGATGGTCAGCTCCCCGTCGAGGGTGACCCGGCGCAGTTCCCGGGTGGTCACGGCGCGATCAGCTTCGCCACCGCGCTGAGCATCTGCTCGGGCTGGAACGGCTTGGTCACCCAGGCCTTGGCCCCCGCGGCCTGGGCCTGGCGCTTCTTCTCCTCCTGGGACTCGGTGGTCAGCATGATGATCGGCGTGAACTTGTACGCCGGCAGCTTGCGCGCCTCCGCCACGAACGTGATCCCGTCCATGTTGGGCATGTTCACGTCGGAGATGATCAGGTGGATGCGCTGGCCGTTGAGCTTGGTCAGAGCGTCCTTGCCGTCCACGCCCGCGATCACGTCGTACCCGGCGCCCTTGAGCGCGATGGTGACGACCTGCCGCACCGAGGCCGAGTCGTCGACGATCAGAATGGTCTTGGCCATCGTCTCCCCTAGAAGAACGTGATTTCGGATTCGGACGGCGCCGCCTGCGCCCCGGACTTGTGGGCCTCGCGCTCCTCGGCCATCGTGTAGTTCGCCGCGAGCTTGTCCAGCAGCGCCTGCGGGTCCAGCGTCCGGCCCTCGCCGGCCCGCTCGCCGGCCTCGGCGACCACGCCCGGGAACTGGTCGACGCTGTCCCGCAGGTGCTCGAGAATCTGTCCGACCCGGTCCTGGAACTGCAGGTTGACCAGCGACTGGCCGATGTCCGCGCGGATGCCGACGGCGGCCTGTTCGAGCTCGGCCGACGAGTCCTGCAGGCCCGACAGCACCGTACGCAGATCCTCCAGCACCGCCTGCACCTCCTCGTTGGCGTAGGTGACGGCCTGGTCCTCGCGTCCGGCGCTGTCCCGGGCGCTGGCCAGCACCGAGCCGATCGCGGCGGCGACGCCCTCGACCTTCGCCGAGATGCGTTCGCTGGTGCTGTGCGAGCGTTCGGCCAGCTCGCGGACCTCCAGGGCGACCACGCCGAAGGCCGCGCCCGCCGTGCCCACCCGGGCCGCCTCGATGGCGGCGTTGAGCGCGAGCAGGTTGGTCTGCGCGGCGATCCGGGTGACCTCGCCGGACATCTGCCGCAGCTCGTCGTTGAGGTCCAGCAGGGTCTGCAGCTCCTCCAGGGCCGCCCGTTTCGCGGTCAGGGCGTGGTTGAGCGTGCCGACGACCTCGCCCAGGCGCTGCCGGCTGCGGTCGAACGCCACCGCGTTCTCGTCGTGCAGTGCCCCGGACGAGGTGGTCAGCACCGAGTCCAGGTTGTCGACGATGCCGGCGAACTTCTCGGTCAGCCGGCCGACGGCCGACTCCATCTGCACCCGGGACGAGTCGATCTGCGCCGACCAGACCGGGGCGACCGCCCCGGCGAACTCGGTCATGCCCCGCATCGGGTCACCCGCCGGGGGCTCGGCGGACTGCCCGGGGGCCGCCGGCCGGGCGCCACGCCTGCGGGCGTACCCGTAACCGCCGGCCGCGCCGGCCAGCAGGGCCACGACGATGCCGATGAGCTCAACCATGATGGTGGATCACCTCCGCGATCGAGCCCAGCGGGCTCTCCCGGTCGACGGCCCCGAGCCGGACGGCCTCGCGCGGCATGCCGTGCACGACGCAGCTGGCCTCGTCCTGGGCGACCGTGTACGCGCCGGCCCGGCGCATCTCCAGCAGGCCCCGGGCGCCGTCGTCGCCCATGCCGGTCATGATCACGCCGACGGCGTTGCTCCCGGCCACCTTGGCCACCGACCGGAACAGCACGTCCACCGACGGGGTGTGCCGGTTCACCGGTGGCCCGTCGAAGACGCGGACCCGGTAGCGGGCGTCCGGCCGGCGCAGTTCCATGTGCCGTCCGCCCGGCGCCACCAGCACCTGGCCGGGCAGGACCGGGTCACCGTCGCGGGCCTCGCGGACCCGGACCCGGCACATCACGTCGAGCCGCTCGGCGAACGCGGCGGTGAACCTGGGCGGCATGTGCTGCACCAGCACCACCCCGGGGCCTCCGGCCGGCAGGGCGGGCAGCACGACCTCCAGCGCCTGGGTGCCGCCGGTCGACGTACCGATCGCCACCACCCGCTCGGTGTCCGGGCCCGGTCCGGCCGGGCCGATGCCGGTGCCCGCGGCCGGCGGCGGGGCCGCGTACGCCGGCACCCGGGCAGCCGGGCGCAGCCGGCCGGCGTTGCTGGCCGCGGCGGCCCGGACCGCGGTCACGATGTCGCCGGAGTCGTCCTCCATGAACTTCTTCAGCCCGGTGGCCGGCTTGGCGATCACCGCGGCGGCCCCGGCGGCGAGCGCCTCCATGGTGGTCTCGGCGCCCCGGCGGGTCAGCGTCGAGCAGATCACCACCGGTGTGGGCCGCACCGACATGATCCTGTGCAGGAAGGTCAGGCCGTCCATCCGGGGCATCTCGATGTCCAGCACCACGACGTCCGGCCAGGACCGGTTCATGTGCTCCATCGCGAAGATCGGGTCCGGCACCGCGCCGATGACCTCGATCCCGGCGCAGCCGCGCAACCGGGCGGCCAGCACCTGCCGGACGACGGCCGAGTCGTCGACGATCAGTACCCGGGTCGGCCCGCCCGTGGATCCGCCCGCCCCGGTCACCGCGGGACCGCCGGGTGCGCGTCCCCGGGCGCGGGGACCCGGCTGCCGAAGGACCGGTCGTCGAAGGACCGGTCGTCGAAGGACCCGTCGTCGGGGGTCCGGTCGTCGCGGGCCCGGAGGCTGCGCAGCCACACGTGGCCGGTGGCGAGCTCGAAGATCAGCCGCCGGGAGCCGCGGCCGCCGAGCCGGCACGTGGTCACCGTGAAACCCTCGCGGGTCAGCAGGTCCGGGCCGGCCCGGGCGTTCTGCGCCGCGATGCTGGGCCGCGGGCCGGCCAGGCCGGGGAACTGGTCCGCGCCGCCGAAGACCTTGACGACGTACTCGCCGGGGCCGGTGCCGTGCCGGTCGGTCTCCCGGCGGAACATCGCCACGGCGTCCTCGGCGTACCGGCCGTCCAGTTCGGACCCGGCGGTGGCGGGATCCCGGCCGGGCAGCAGGTAGTGGCACATCCCGCCGATCTGCCGGGCCGGGTGCCACAGGGTGATCGCGACGCACGAGCCGAGCAGGGTGTGCAGGCGGGTGCCGGCCCCGGCGAAGCGGAAGTCACCGGGAAGCAGGTGCACGTCGACGGGCTCACGCACGGCCCACCTCCGCCGGGCCGGCGAGCCGGTAGATCGACGGTTCGACCATGCGCAGCGGCGACGGGATCGCGTTGAGCGACTCGGAGCTGCCGATGATCAGGAAGCCGCCCGGGAAGAGCAGCTGCTGCATCCGGTCGACCAGGTCACGCTTGGTCGCCAGGTCGAAATAGATCATCACGTTGCGCAGGAAGATGACGTCGAAGCGGCCGAGCCGGCGGAAGTCCTCCATCAGGTTCAGGCAGTGGAACTCGACCCGGGCGCGCAGTTCCCGGCAGATCGTCAGCAGGCCCTGGTACTCCTCGCGGCCCCGCAGGCAGTAGCGGCGCAGCAGCGACGGCGGGATCCGCTCGGCGGCCTCGATCGGGTAGAGCGCCCGGCGGGCCGTCTCCACCACGTCGGTGGAGATGTCACTGCCGACGATCTCCCACTGCGCCACCGGCAGCGCGTCGCCGAGGACCATGGCGGCGGTGTACGCCTCCTCGCCGGTGGAACTGGCCGCGCTCCACATCCGCAGCGCCCGGCCCGGTGGCCGCCCCGGCACGATGACCCGCTCGAGGAACTCGAAGTGCCGCGGCTCGCGGAAGAAGAACGTCTCGTTGGTGGTGAGCAGGTTGATCATCTGGTGCAGCTCGACCTCGTCGTGGCCGTCGCGCAGCACGGCGAGGTACTCGCCGTAGCCGCCCAGCCCCAGCTGCCGGATCCGCTTGTCGAGCCGGCCCGCCACCAGCGCCTCCTTGCCCGGCGCCAGGGCGATCCCGGTGTGGTCGTGCAGCAGTCCGGTCAGCCGGCGGAACTGGTCGTCGGTGAGCTGCTGGACGGCCGCGGGCGGCAACATCAGCGCGGCTCCGGCCCGGCGTCGTCGTCGGCCGGCGGGCGGCCTCGGGCGAGGTCGCCGAGGCTGACCATGTCGCTGATGGACAGGACCCGGCTGACGTCCAGCACGATGAGGAAGTCGTCGTCGCGGCGGGCCATGCCGCTGATGTAGTCGGCGCGGATGCCGGCGCCGAACGCCGGTGCCGGTTCCATCGCGCCCTCGTCGAGGCTGACCACCTTGTTGACCGCGTCGACCAGGATGCCGATGTCCTGGCCACCGTCGGTCTCGGTGAGCCCGGGCGCGCCGGCCTCCTCGCCGGGCAGCACCGCCTCGCGGATGTGCACGATGATGATCGTCGTGCGGCGGCGCACGGCGGTGGTGCCGCGCGCGAAGCGGATCGCCAGGTCGATGACCGGTACGGCCCGCCCGCGCAGGTTGATCACGCCGCGGATGAAGTCGGGCATCATCGGCACCACGGTGAGGCTGCGGTACTCGAGGATCTCCTTGACGTGGAAGATGTCGAGCGCGTACGACTCGCCGTTGAGCGTGAACGTCAGATAGCGGGCCGACTCGCCGGCCACGACGGCACCGCGCGCCCCCGCCGCCGACATCGCGGAACTGGTGGTCACCGCCGGTCCTCCCGCCTGCCCGAGCCTGCTGCCGGTGCTATTCGATCAGATCCGTGACGGCTCCCGCAGGAGCTCAGGTCATTGCGCCCGACTGCTCCCGGGATCCCTTTCCGAGCCCGTTGTCGTATTGCCGGAAAACCATTTGCCGGGGGCTTCGCATTCCGCGTTCTCCCTCGTCGGGCGCCGATAGGCTGGCCCGGTCATGGGTGGCGGGCGGTGCGCTCGCGGCCGCGGCGGGGGACAAAGGGAGCCTGGAAATGGCCGAGTCGGAAACGCGCCGGCATCGCAGCGGATTCTCGTTCCGGGATATGTCGATCGGCTGGAAACTGCGCATCCTGGCGTTGGTTTCGGGGGTCCTGCTGCTGACCGTCGGGCTGGTCGGCATGGTGAGCCTGGCCAACACCCAGGAACGGCTCAACCGGCTGTACTCCGGCAACCTGCACGATGTGCGGATGCTCGGTGACGTGCGGGCCGACTACAAACAGGTCCGCATCGACATGCGCAAGCTGGCCATGGCGCAGAACGAGGCCGACACCACGGCGGCCAACCGGTCCCTGGACGCGGCCATCGGCGCGCTCGACGAGGTCTGGGCCACCTTCGCCAAGGACCGGCCGAGCGTGGGCACCGGCAACGGGCAGGCCTTCCTGACCGGGTGGACCTCGTACAAGACCATCGCGACGGACAAGCTGAAGCCGGCCGTCGCCGCGCGCAACTTCGCCCAGTTCAACCAGATCAGCCGGACCGAGGTCGAGCCGGTCTCCGCGGCGATCGACACGGCGATCGACGGGCTGTCCGACGAGGAGGACAACGCGGCGAAGGCCTCGCTGGACGCCTCCACGTCGGCGTACGAGACCTCGCGGATGGTGCTGATCGCGCTCATCGTGATCGCGATCCTGGTGACCTTCGTCGTGGTGCAGCTGATCACCGCGGCCATCGCGCGCCCGCTGCGGGAGACGGTCGACGTGCTGATCGGGCTCGCCGACGGCCGGCTGGACCAGCGTCTCACGGTCCGGGGCCGCGACGAGGTCGGCCGGATGGGCACCGCGCTGAACAGCGCGATGAGCCGCCTGGGCGAGACGGTCAGTACGGTGGTCGACTCCGCCGCGCAGCTGAACCTGGCCTCGAACCAGATCAGCGGCGCTTCGCAGAGCCTGTCGCAGGCGGCGACCGAGCAGGCCGCCAGCGTCGAGGAGACCACGAGCAGCGTGCAGGAGATGACCGCCGGGATCTCGCAGAACAGCGAGAACGCCATCGCCACCGAGGGCATCGCGACCAAGGCCGCGGCCGAGGCCCAGGAGGGCGGCGACGCGGTGCAGCGGACGGTCGCCGCGATGAAGGAGATCACCGGCAAGATCGGCATCATCGACGACATCGCGTTCCAGACCAACATGCTGGCCCTGAACGCCACCATCGAGGCCGCCCGGGCCGGCGAGCACGGCAAGGGCTTCGCGGTGGTGGCCACCGAGGTCGGCAAGCTCGCCGAGCGCAGCCAGGTGGCGGCGCAGGAGATCAGTGAGCTGGCCGCGGGCAGCGTGCAGACCGCCGAGCGGGCCGGCGAGCTGCTCAACACGATCATCCCGAGCATCACCCGCACGTCCGACCTGGTCCAGGAGATCGCCGCGGCCAGCGGGGAGCAGTCCACCGGGGTGCGCCAGATCAACGTCGCGATGACGCAGATCGGCAAGGTGACCGAGCAGACCGCCTCGTCCAGTGAGGAACTGGCCGCCACCGCCGAGCAGATGTCGGCCCAGACCGCCCAGCTCAAGCAGCTGATGGACTTCTTCGTCACGGACCCGGCCCGGCGGCCGGTGATGACCGGGACGGTGCAGGCCCCGGCCCGCGGCGGAGGGTGGGCCAACGACAGCTATCCGCGCGGCGTGCACAACGACAACAAGGTGCCCGCGGTCAGCCACCATCGTGGTGAGGTCGGCGTCCCCGATCTGGAGAGCAAGTTCGAGCGGTTCTGAGCCGGCGGGCTACCGCTGCTCCAGGAGCTCGGGGGTGAGCGCCTGGTCGGACAGGCTGCCGTCGGCGCGGTCGATGAGCTGGGCGGTGCTCCGCGCCCAAGCGGTCAGCGCCGCCACCGGTACGCCGTACGGCGGTGCCGCGGCGTAGTCCTCGATCCGGTCCGCCGCCCGCCGCAGCAGCCGGGACGCGCCCTCGGTGTTGCCCCGCCGTGCGTGGGTCAGGCCGACGGCGAGCTGGGCCAGGCCCCGCCAGAACTCGCGTTCCGGCCGGCCGGACGCCTTCCAGGCCGCTTCGAGCACCTCGTGGGCGTGGAACGGCCGCCCGCCGTCGAGCAGGCGCTGGGCCTCGCGCAGCGCCTCGACGGGCGGCAGGATCAGGTCGTCGGGCGTGGTCGGCACGCCGGGCATCCCCTTGGGCAGCGGCCGGCCCAGCCCGTCGCGGGGCCGGGCGTTACGGGGCCGTCCGGCGGCGTCTCGATCACGTGCGTGCGGCCCGGTGGCCGGTTCGCTCGATTCCATGCTGCGATTCTTCCGCAACGGCCGGGCCGGCGTGGCGCTGGTCGAGCCCGGACAGCCGGTACGCCAGGCGGCGGCGGAACGCCGGGATCCGGGCGAGCGTGGACAGCAGCGCGTTGCGGACCGGGCGCAGCGGTGCCGGCACGGTCGCCAGGCGGGTCAGCTGCGACGCGAAGCCGACCACGGCCTGGGCCACGGGACGGCGCTCGGCCGCGTACCGGTCGAGGGGTGCCTCGGAGCCGGACCGCAACGCCTCGGTGAGAGCGTCGGCCAGCGCGAGGCCGTCCTTGAGACCGAGGTTCATGCCCTGGCCGCCGGCCGGGCTGTGCACGTGGCCGGCGTCGCCGGCCAGCAGGACCGGCCCGGCGCGGAAGGTGTCCGCGACGCGGTGGTGGACGCGGAACCGCGAACCCCAGACCACGTCGGTGACCCGGGCGGGGGAGCGGTCCGGTCCGCGGTGGTCCAGCAGAGCCTGCACGTACGCGGTCCCGGGATGCTCGGGAGCGTCGTCGACGGCGGCCACGAGGCGCACCGTGCCGTCCGGCAGCGGCGCCCAGACGAGCAGGCCGGCGCCGGAGAAGTACAGCACCACCTCGTCGCGGGGCGGGCCGCCGTCGACCTTCACGTCGGCCAGGGTGAACGACTCGCCGCCGGACGACGGATCGCCGAAGCCGATGCCGGCCAGCTCGCGGATCGTGCTGTGCATGCCGTCGGCGGCGACCACGTAGCGGGCCGTCACGCTCTCGCCGTTGGCGAAGGTCACGGTGCCGCCGGACAGGCCGACGGCCTCGTAGCCGCGCAGGACCCGGCCACCGGCGGCCACCAGCCGGTCGTGCAGCACGGCCTCGGTGGTCGACTGCGGCACCATCAGCGCGTACGGGAAACGGGTGGGCAGGCCGGCGAACGAGATCGGGACCAGGGTGCGGTCACGGTCGCGGATGGTGAAGCGCGGCGCCGGGATGCCGGCCGCGGCCAGCGGTTCGGCCGCGCCGATCCGGTCGAGCACCTCGAGGGTGTGGGCGTGCACCACGGCGGCCCGGCTGGTGTGCGCGGCGGTCGCGGCGCGGTCGACGACTGTGACGTCGACCCCGGCCCCGGTGAGGGCGGCGGCCGTGGCCAGGCCCACGGGTCCAGCGCCGACGATCAGGACATCGGAGGTTGCGGGGAGCATCGGAGTCACCTGCCAACGTTTGTTTGCCAACATCTGTTGACTCGAAGGTAGCCCTCCTCGGCGCGCGGGTCAACACATGTTGGCCTACACTTGTTGGCATGAGTGAGGAACGATCACGGCGATCCGACGGCACCCGGGCGGCGATCCTGCGCGCGGCCCGGGAACGGTTCGCCGCCGACGGCTACGAGCGGGCCACCATCCGGGCCATCGCGGCGGACGCGGCCATCGACCCGTCGATGGTGATGCGCTACTACGGCAACAAGGAACGCCTGTTCGCCGCGGCGGCCGAGTTCGACCTGCGGTTGCCGGAGCTGTCCGGCGTACCGGTGGACGAGGTCGCCGCCCTGCTCGTCGCCCACTTCCTGGACCGCTGGGAGGGCGACGAGACGCTGATGGCGCTGCTGCGGGCCGGCGTGACCAACCCGGCCGCCGCCGAGCGCATGCGGGAGATCTTCGCGGCCCAGCTGGGCCCGCTGGCCGAGCGGGTGGCCCCGGACCAGCCGCACACCCGGGCCGGGCTGGTGTCCAGCCAGGTGCTCGGGCTGGCGCTGTGCCGGTACGTGCTCAAGCTGCCCCCGGTGGTCGCCATGGAACGGGCCGACCTGATCGCCTGGCTCACCCCGACCGTGCGGCAGTACCTGCTCGGCCCGGCACCCCAGGGGCCGAAGGTCCCGGAAGGTACGGCAGTGCGGCACTGATCACCGGCGTCGACGGCGGCTGGAATAGGGGTGTAGCCGACGAACCGAGGAAGGACGTGGACGCCATGACCGCCGTCCAGCACCCCATCACCATGGCCCCCGCCGGGGACGGCGCTGCGGCCGTCACCGAGACCCGCCGCGGCAAGGCCACCCGTTTCACTCTCGCCGGTCTGCGTCTGGCGCTGGGCTGGGTGTTCCTGTGGGCGTTCATCGACAAGCTGTTCGGCCTCGGCCTGGCCACTCCCGACAAGGGGGCGTGGATCAACGGCGGCAGCCCGACCAAGGGCTTCCTGGGCAACGCCGTCGCGGGTCCGTTCGAGGGCGTCTACCACAGCATCGCCGGTGCGGCCTGGGCCGACTGGCTGTTCATGCTCGGCCTGGCCGGCATCGGCATCGCCCTGATCGCCGGGATCGGCATGCGCCTGGCCGCCGCCGCGGGCGGTCTGCTGCTGGTTCTGATGTGGACCGCGGTCCTGCCTCCGGAGAACAACCCGTTCATGGACGACCACCTGATCTACGCCGGTGTCCTGGCCCTGCTGGCTCTGACCGCCGCTGGTGACACCCTCGGTCTCGGCAAGATGTGGGCCCGGCTGCCGCTGGTGCAGCGCCTGCCCTGGCTCAAGTAACCCTCGCTCACCCACGACCGGGCGGCACCCACCACGGGTGCCGCCCACTACGCTGCCGCGGATGGAAGCTCAGACACCACCATCGGCGGAGTCCGGATGGGCCGAGGACCCCGACGCCGCGCCCCATCTCCTGCTGCGGGGTCCGTTCGACGGGACCCGGTCCGCGACGATGGTGACGGCCGGGGGACGCCCGGTGCTGGTGGTGCCGGCCCCGGTCGACGGCGACCCCGGCTTCGTCGGTGCGGTCGACCTGGCCACCGGCGCGGTGCTGCCGGACCACTCGGGACTGCGCCGTGAACAGCACGACTCTCTGGCGCTCGGCGCGGGCGGCCTGGTCGCGACCGCGGGCCGGCCCAGCGGAACCGTCGTCGTCCGGGACGCGGTGACGGGTTCACCGGTCGGCGTACCGCTGCCACTGAAACCCCGCGGCATCTCCCTCACCGTGCTCGACGGGCGACCGGTCGTGATCGCCGCCGGGTCCGGCCTGGCGGTCCACGATGTACAGACCGGCGCGCTGATCGCCCGGCACGACCGCCGCAACGGCTGGTGTCTCACGGAGTTCCGGGGCCGGCACCTCCTCGTGGCGCAGGAGTCGGCCACCTCGCTGCGGCTGTACGACGCGCTGACCGGGGAGCCGTACGGGCAGCCGTTCAGCTGTGACTTCTCCGGTTCCGTCTTCCGGATGGCGGCGGTGGACCACGACGGCCGGCTGCTGGTCGCCTTCCTCGATCACCACGCCGCCTGCAAGGTCTCACTGTGGGACGTGACCACCGGCGCCGCGCTGCCCACTGCTCCGCCCTTCGACGACGTCCAGGAGATCGACGTCGCGTCGGTCCATGGACGGCCGCTGCTGCTCGCCGCCCGCTCCGGCAAGGCGGAATCGTCAGTGACGCTGTGGGATCTGATCACCGGGCGGCAGGTTTTCCCGGACGCCTTCGCCGGATACGACGGCAGATGCGCGCGGGTGGCGCTGGGCAGCCTGCCCGACGGCTTCTTCGCGGTCACGTGCGACCGGGACGGCTCGTCCGCGCTGTGGGTGCACTCATCGCAGGGGACCCGGCGCACGGCGCTGACGGACGGCGGCATGTCGCGGATAGCGCTGGGCGAGGTCAACGGCTCTCCCACGGTTGCTCTCGGCGGCGCCGGGGGAGCACTGCGCTTGTTCGACGCGCGGACCGGACGGGAGTTCAGCAGCCCGTTCTACGGTGGATCACCGGACGACAGCGTCATCGGTGCCACGGGCGGCGCCGGTCGTGCCGTCGTCCTGCAGCGCGGCCGGCCCATGCGCTTGTGGGACGTCGGAGCCGGCGTGCCGGTGGCCCGGCTGGACCGGTCCGCCGCCCGGATCGCGGCCGGCGAGGTGGCCGGCCGCAGGGTGTTCGCCCTCGTCACCGGTGGCCGGGACAGCGGTGTCGGCCTCAGCCTCTGGGATCCCGACGCGGGTGCGCCGGCCGTCGAGGTCCCGCTGGCCCGCACCACGGCCGACGACAGCCCGGCCGACGTCGTGTTCACCCGGATCGACGACCGCGCGGCGGTGGCGGTGGCGATCGGCCGTACCGTCCGATCGTGGGACGCCGTCACCGGTGAGCCGCTGGGCCGGCCGTACCGCGGGCTCTCCAGCTCCGTGTCGACGATCGCCGCCGGCCGGATCGGCGACCGTGCGGTGCTGGCCGCCGGCGGCCAGGACAACGCGGTGCACGTGTTCGACCCGGCGACCGGGGCGGCCGTCGTGCCGCCCCTGGCCGGTCATTCCCAGAGACTGACCGCGCTCGCCTTCGGCGCCGCGGACGGCCGCACCGTGCTGGTCACGGGGAGCTGGGACAAGACCGTACGCGTCTGGGACGCCACCACCGGTGCCTGCGTCGGCGGACCCTGGAGCGGCCACGACGATCGCATCGTCGCCCTCCACGTGGCCGAGCGGCACGGCGAGCCGGTGGTGGTGTCCCACGCGGCGAGCGGCCCACCGCGCCTGTGGCGACTGCGCGCAACGGCTGCGAGCAGCGGACACACCGACGCCGTCCACACCGTCGCGGCCGGCCGGTGGCAGGGCCGCCCGGTGTTCGCCTCCGGTGGCGCCGACCGGACCGTGCGCCTCTGGGATGCGGCCACCGGGCGGGCCCTCGGCCCGGCGCTCACCGAGCATGCCGCGGAGGTCACGCACGTCGCCTTCACCGGCCCCGACCGCGACATCCTGGTCACCGGCGACGGCAACGGGGTGGTGTTGCGCTGGCAGGTCCACGCCGGCGTTCCTCGCAGCGAGCCGCTGGCCCGGCTGGGCAAGCGGATCGCCGGGATCAGTCCGGCCGAGGTGGGCGGGCGCGCGGTGGTGGGAATCGGGACCGCGGACGGTGTCCTGCGGATCTGGGAGGCCGGGACGAGTGCGCCCGTCGCCGCGCTGCGCCCCGGCGCGGCCCTGCGAGTGAGCCGTACGGACCTGGGCGTGCTGGACGGGCGGCCCGTCGCCCTGACGATCGGGCACGACAGTTCCGGTGACAGCGACAGCCCGGCGCTGACCCTGTGGGACGTGACCACCGGCGAACCGCTGGACGAGCCCATGGCCGTGCCGGAGGAGTGCGAGGTCGGGACGCTGGCGATGCTGGACGGGCGGCTCGTGGTGGTCCAGGGGATCGACGCGTCCGCCGGCGGCGCGGGGTACCACCCGGAGGAGGCCGCCGACGTCCAGGTGATCGACGTCGTCACCCGTACGGTGCTCAGCCGGCACCGGTCGAAGCGGGGTTGGAGCTACCGGGCGGCTGTTCAGGGCGGCCTCGTACTGGTCACGGCCGAGGACTGGGTCGTCGGGGTGAACGCGTACGGGACCGGCAGACCGGGGGAGTTCCGGTACGTCGGGCACCGCGAGTTCGTGAGCTGCGTGGCCACCGCCGACGTCGCCGGGCGCACGATCGTGGCCTCCGGCGACCGCGGCAACGCTCTGCACTTCTGGGACCTGGACACCCGCGAACGCCTCCGCTGAGGCCGCTGACCGGCCCCGCAGAGCCCGCCGGCCACCCGTGAATCAAGCAGCACCCGGGTCCGGGGAATACCCGGATCCGGACCGGGTAGATCGTTGCGGTCGGGTTCGTCAGGGGGTGGGCCATGGTTGACCGGATCGCTGAGCCGTGGGGGCCGCGCACGCCGTACGGGCCGGGGGAGGCCTGGCCGGTGCGCGTCGACACCTTCCTCGACGGTGAGCTCACCGAGGCCGACGTCGACTCCTGGTGGCAGAGTGCCTCGGTGCTGCACGCCAACGGCGATGCCATGGACATCGCCGTCAAGGACGGGCGGATCGCCGGGGTCCGCGGCCGGGCGGTCGACCGGATCAACCACGGTCGTCTCGACCCCAAGGACCTGTACGGCTGGCAGGCCGACAACAGCACCGACCGGCTGACCCGGCCCCTGGTCCGCGAGGGTGGCCGGCTGGTCGAGAGTGACTGGGACACCGCCATGGGACGCATCGTCGAGCGGTCGCGGCAGCTGCTCGACGGCCCGGGCGGGTGGGGGCACTTCGGCTTCCACACCTCCGGCCAGCTGTTCCTGGAGGAGTACTACACGCTCGCGGTGATCGGCAAGGCCGGCCTCGGCACCCCGCACATGGACGGCAACACCCGCCTGTGCACCGCCACGGCCGCCGCGGCGCTCAAGGCCAGTTTCGGCGCCGACGGCCAGCCCGGTTCGTACACCGATGTCGACTCCTGCGACGCGATCGCCCTGTGGGGGCACAACGTCGCCGAGACGCAGACCGTGTTGTGGAGCCGCATGCTGGATCGCCGCCGCGGCCCCAACCCGCCCGCGATGCTGGCGGTCGACCCCCGGGCCACGCCGGTCGCCCGGGAGGCCGACGTGCACCTGGCGGTGCGGGCCGGCACGAACGTCGCCCTGGTCAACGGCCTGCTGCGCGAGATCATCCAGCGCGGCTGGTACGACCGGGCGTACGTCGACGCGCACACCATCGGCTTCGACGAGCTCTGCACGACCGTCGACAGGTATCCGTTGGACACCGTCGCCCGGATCTGTGATGTGCCGGTGGCACGGCTGGAACGCGCCGCGGAGCTGCTGGGCGCCTCGCAGCGGCTGCTGTCGACGGTGCTGCAGGGCTTCTACCAGTCCAATCAGGCGACCGCTGCCGCGTGCGGGGTCAACAACCTGCACCTGATCCGCGGCATGATCGGCCGCCCGGGCGCCGGGCTCTACCAGATGAACGGCCAGCCCACCGCGCAGAACACCCGCGAGACCGGTGCCGACGGCGACCTGCCCGGGCTGCGCAACTGGAACAACGAGGAGCACATCGAGCAGCTCGCGCAGCTGTGGAACGTCGAGCCCGGCCGGATCCCGCACTGGGCCCCGCCGACCCACGCCATGCAGATCTTCCGGTACGCCGAACAGGGCTCCGTCAAGCTGCTGTGGATCTCGGCCACGAACCCGGCGGTGTCGCTGCCCGAACTCGCCCGGATCCGGCGCATCCTGGCCGCCCCGGAGCTGTTCGTCGTGGTGCAGGACCTGTTCCTGACCGAGACCGCCGAGCTGGCCGACGTGGTGCTGCCCGCCGCCACCTGGGGCGAGAAGCTGGGCACGTTCACCAACGCCGACCGCACCGTGCACCTGAGCGAGAAGGCCGTGGACCCGCCCGGTCAGGCCCGGGCGGACCTGGACATCTTCCTCGACTACGCCCGCCGGATGGACTTCCGGGACCGTGACGGCGATCCGCTGATCACCTGGCAGGGGCCCGAAGACGTGTTCGAGGCCTGGAAGAAGTGCTCGGCCGGACGGCCGTGCGACTACACCGGCATCACCTACGGCAGGCTGCGCGGCGGCAGCGGCATCCAGTGGCCGTGCGACGACGCCCACCCGGAGGGCACCGAGCGCCTCTACACCGACGGCGTCTTCGCCACCGATCCCGCCTACTGCGAGACGTACGGCCAGGACCTGGCCACCGGCGCCGAGTTCACCGAGGACGAGTACCGGGCCAGGGAGCCGGCCGGCCGGGCGTTCCTGCACGCCGTCGACCACCAGCCCTCACCCGAGGTCACCAGCGACGACTACCCCCTGCTGCTGACCACCGGCCGTACGGTGTACCAGTTCCACACCCGCACCAAGACCGGCCGTACCCCGCAGCTCGACGCGGCCGCGCCCGACGCCTGGGTGGAGCTGAACGCCGGCGACGCCGCCCGGCTGGGCCTCGCCGAAGGCGACGTCGTCGGCATCGCGTCGCCGCGCGGCGCGATCCAGGTCCGGGCCCGGATCGGCCGGGTACGGCCCGGCGTGGTCTTCGTGCCGTTCCACTACGGCTACTTCGACGTCGACCCCGCCGACCGGACACCGAGGGCCGCGAACGAGCTGACCCTCACCGCCTGGGATCCCGTCTCCAAACAACCGATCTTCAAAGTCGCCGCGGTACGCGTGGCCAAGCTCGCGGACGGCGGCGGGATCCCGGCCCCGGCCCCGACCATCGGCGGCAGCGCACCACTCGACAGCACGGTGCCCGCCACGACCGGTGGTCCCGCGGCGGAGGCGACCGCACGAACCGAGGGGGACTGACCGATGCACCTGGCCCACTACCTCGGACTGTTGCACCGCGCCCAGACCAACCTGGCCGACGCCTTACGGCAGGTGGCCACGGCGCACGCCGCCGAACCCGACATCTTCCACCTGTGCCGGCAACAGGCCCTCGTCTGCGACCGCCAGGCCGAGAAGCTGCAACCGTTCGCCCGGCGTTACTCCGAGGAGGCGCCGGAGGAACCCGACCGGCTGCACTCGGAGCTGTTCGGCGGCACCCGTACCGGGGGCATCGGTCTGCTGCGCGACCTGCAGGACCTGTACCTGATGGCCGCCGAGTGCGACATCTGCTGGACGGTCGTCGGCCAGGCGGCCCGCGGCGCCCGCGACGACGACCTGCGCCGGGTCGTGCAGGACTGTGCGGGCGAGACCGCGATGCAGCTCAAATGGCTCCGGACGCGCATGAAGGCCGCCGCGCCGCAGGCGCTGGTGGTCGCCGACTGACCGCGGCTCAGCTCGCGTGGTCGCGTTGCCGCCGGGCGGCCACCGCCGGGCGGCCGGCCGTCTCGTCGTCGCGACGGAGCGGGGCTCCCAGGCTGAGGTTGGTGACCGCCGAACCCAGCCGCCGCACCAGATGCCGGTGCCGGTGGGCCGGATCCTCGGCCCGGGCGGACATCAGTGGACGCAGGTCGGCGGGCAGCGACGCGGCCAGCCCGGCCGGGGTGGTGCCGCGGCAGTAGGCGTTGAGCTGCTCGAGGGTCACGCGGGTGTAGAACGCGGCATTCGGCTCGCTGACGTGCAGCTCGTCGGCGACCTCCCGGATGAGCTGCTGAGCTGAGCCGGTGTGGTGCCGGCGATCGGTCGCGCCGGGACGGACCTCGGGTGGCAGCTGCGCGGCCAGGCCCAGGTACGCCGGGTCGGGAAGGACGTTCCGCAGCGCGTGCATCACGGCTCGGACGACACGTCGGGCGTGGTTCCGGCCGTACAGGCGAGCGCGAATCCGAACCTCGGTCACCAGGTCGTCCCGATGCATGGCCACCGTCTTTCCGATCCGCGCTGAGGCAACTGGGCTACCCCGCCTCCGCGGCCTCAAACCACCTGGGGCCCAGGTCACACCTCGGCCCCGGCGTTTGTCCCGGGACACGGCGGGTAGGCGGTTCGCATGGGACTTGGCATACTTTCCGGCGCCGCCGCGGGGGCAGCGGGATCGACCGCGCTCAACGCCGCGACCTACGTCGACATGATCGTGCGGGGCCGCCCGGCGAGCAGCACGCCGGAAGAAACGATCGAGGCCATCGACGACCGGACCGCGGGTTCGATCCCCGGCGAGGGCGAGACCCGCGACAACCGGGTCAGCGGGATCGGCTCGCTGTCCGGCATCGTCACCGGCGTGGCGGTGGGCGCGCTGTTCGGCGTGCTGCGGCAGGCCGGGGTACGGCCACACCCACTGCTGGGCGCGGCCCTGACCGGGCTCACCGTCATGGCCTTCACCGACGGGACCATGGCCAAGCTGGGCGTCAGCGATCTGCGGCAGCTGGGCGTCTCCGACTGGGTCGCCGACCTGCTGCCGCACCTGACGTACGGAGCCGTCACGTGGAGCGTGCTGGCGGCCCTCCAGGACGACTGAAGTTGGTCTGGTAGAGGCGTACCAGGTGGGCGGCTTCGCGGTCGCGGCCGGCCTTGCGCAGCATGAGGTGCAGCTGGCGACAGGCGACCGCCACCGCCGGCGTCACGGTCTGCCGGGCCACGGGATGCAGCCCGGGGAGCACCTCCAGGCCCTCACGGACCGCGGACACGGCCTCGGTGAGACCCGGCGCGCCGCGGTCCAGGTTCACGAGGGCGTAGTTGCACAGCAGCTGCACCAGCTGGTGGGCGTCGGCCGGTGACCCCTGCCGGGCCGCGGCCACCGCCTCGCGCATGACGGGCAGTGCCGCGCCGGCCCGGTCGAGGCCGATGAGGCACACGGCCAGCGAGTTGAGGCAGATGGCCAGCTCGACCTGGTGCACGCTGGTTCCCTGAGCCGCGATCCGGCGCCTGATCACCACCGCCTGTTCGAGCAGCGGCAGGCTCTCCTGGTTACGGCCGGCTTCTCCGAGGGACGTGCCCAGGTTGGTCAGGGCCTCGGCCATCAGCCGTCGATGAGCGGCCGCGACGTCCGGTGGCAGGCTGCGCAGGACGGCCAGCGCCTCGGTGGCGGCCAGCAGCGACTGGTCGAGCATGTCGTTCTCGACGTAGCGCAGCCCCAGGTTGTTGAGCGCCTGGGCGAGGTGGGGCAGGTGCGCCTGCGGGCGCCGGGCGGCCAGTGAGCGGAAGATCGAGACGGCGATCCGGCTGTGGCCGAGGGCCTGTGGGTGCCGGCCGAGCTGGGCCAGGCGCAGGCCGACGCTGTCGCTGAGGACGGCGTACCGGAACTCGTACGCGTCCGGGTCCCGCGCCGCGAGCTCGCGCAGGTGGCCGACGCCCTCCTCGGCCGCCCGCAACGCGTCCTCGACCCGCCCGAGGTCCGAGAGGACCGCGGCGTAGGTGTTGAGGGTGGTGGCCAGGTCGCCGCGGTAGCGGTCCGGGTGTTTCGCGGCGAGGTCGCGGTAGAGGAGCAGGGCCTGCTCCACGAGGGTCAGGCCGTCGGTGGGCCGGCCGAGGCCGGTCACGGCCGCACCCAGGTTGGCGGCGGTCATGGCCAGGTCGCCGGCTTCACCGGCCGGGTCGGTCCGCCACCGTCGCTGGAAGATCTCGTGGGCTTCGACCAGGGAACTCATCCCGTCGGCGGGCCGGCCGTGATCGCGGTACCGCACGGACAGGTTGTTCAGGGCCGTGGCGAGGGCACCCTCGTACCGTTCGGGGTTGTCCCGGGCGAGGCCCCGCAGCAACGCCACGTGGTGTTCCCCGGCCGCGACGGCCTCCTCGTGGCGGCCCAGCTCGGACAGGGCGAGGCCCTGGACGGCGACCGCGGCGACGTAGCCCACCAGGTGGGTGTCCCGGTCCTGTTCGATCAGGTGCTCGAAGACGCCCACCGCCTCCTCGGCGTCGGCCAGGGCCTCCTCGTGCCGGCCCATTTCCCGCAGGACGGCCGCCCGGCGGGCGAGCGAGTCGCCGAGGGCCGGCCGATGGGCGACAGGGTCCGTCTCGGCCAGCCGCCGCCGGAGCCGAAGCGCCTCGCTGACGGTGGCCGACGCCTCCGCGTGCCGTCCGGTGCCCTGCAGATGCGTCGCGACCACCTGCAACGCGCCGGCGTACTGCGGGACGTGCTCACCCTGGTCGCCGACCAGATCCTGCATCAGCTCCAGGGCCCGCCGGGCGAACGTGACAGCCTCGTCGATCCGGCCGAGGGCGCCGGTGAAGGTGGCCGCGTTGCTGAGCGACGTGGCCAGCAACGGCTGGACCTTCGGCGCGTTGACCCGGACCAGGTCTTCCCGGATCTCGATCGCCTCCAGCGTGTGGGCGAGCGCTTCGGGGTACCGGCCGGCGTCGCCGAGGCAGGCGCCGGAGTTGTGCAGCGCCACGGCCAGCGCCGGCCGGTGCGCGGCGGGATTGCTCCGCGCGAGTTCCCGCGTGACCGCGAGGGCCTCGGCGGCGGCCTCGTGGGCGGCCGGCCGCCGGCCGGTGCTCCTGCGGGTCGCGGCCTGGTTTCCCAGTGCGTTCGCGAGGTCCGGGAGATACCGGTGCCGATCGTCCTCGACCAGCCCACGGTAGATCGCCGTGGCCTCCTCGGCGGCCCGCGACGCCTCGTCGCGACGACCGACGGCGAGGTACCGGCCGCTCAGATTGATCAGACTCCCGGCCAGGTCGGCCAGGTGGCGCTCCGGGTAGGCCTCGGCGACCCGTCGCAGCAGGACGGCAGCGTCCTCGGTGGGGGCGACCGCTTCCTCGTCCCGGCCCAGCTCGGCGAGAACGGTGCCGATGTTCATCAGCGAGGTCGCCAGGTCCGGCAGATACCCGGCGTGCTCCAGGGCGAGACGATGGTGCAGGTGCGCGGCCTGTCCGGCATCCTTCAGCGCTCGCTGATGGTCGCCGGTGAACGCGAACGCCGCGCCGCGGATGCTCAGTGAGTTCGCGTAGTCGCCGAGGTGGTGGTCCGGTCCGGCGGCGGCCAGCAGCTCCACGGCTTCTGACGCGGTCTCCACCGCCGCCTCGTGGCGACCGGCGTGGTGCAGCCGGATCGTGTGGTCGATGAGGACCCGCGCGCGTTCCGCCGGATCGGCCGGGCCGGCCAGGCGCCCGGCGAGTAGGCGGGCGCTGACGGCGGCGATCCCGTCGTCGAGATCGACGTGGCGGCCGCGCGGCAGGATGTCGGCGACTCCCGCCAGCATGGTCAGGTCCACGTCGGCGATCGCGGCCAGTCCCGCCAGCGCCTCGCTGCCCGCCTGTACCGCGAGGGTGGGATCGCTGCGCAGCAGCGGGTACAGATGGTCCGGCCCGACGTGCGGCCACCGGGCGGCGGCCGCGATCAGGAAGGTCAACGGTCGCCGCGGGTCGACAGTGGTCAGCACCGCGGCCAGCCGCGAGCCGGACCAGGGCCGCCCCTCGGGACCGCCGGTCAGGGTGAGCGCGAGGTAGTCCTCGGCGAGCCGGTCGGGCAGCAACGGCTGCAACACCCGGGAGGACGGGTAGCAGACGCCGTGGTCCCGCAGGATCCGCACGGCCGGCATCTCCTGTTCGACGCGGGTCAGGAGAGCCTTTCCCTGGTCGTCCGGCAGTGCCCCGGTGAGAGCGGCCGTGAAGACCGTCCGGGCCATGACGCTGGGCGGGGTCGCGAAGTCGAGGCCGCGGACGGCGCCCTCGTGGAGCCGGGTCCACTGCAGATGCTCGCGGTCGAGCAGGTACTGGGTGTGCTTGGCCGGGTCGGTCTCCGGTCGCGCGTCGTTGGCCCGCGCGTCCACCTCGACCAGGGCGGCCAGGTGCACGGCCAGGGTCAGCCCGAAGTGTTCACCGTCGAGATCCACGCCGGGGCCCGGCGGGGGAGAGACGTCATGCACGCGGGCGAAGGCGGTGCGGGCGGCGGCGTACATGGCCGGCCGGTCGGCGACCGCGAGTGCTCCGAGCTCCGTGCGGGAGGTGGCGGCTGCGACCGCCGGCCGTCCCAGCTCGCTCCGCAGGGCCGGCCAGTTGGTCGCTCCGCGCCCGGCCAGCAGGATCCGGGTACGCACCCCCGGACGGTGCAGCAGCGCGTTGCGGGAGAGCCAGAGCAGCGAGGTCAGCGGCCAGCGGTCGGCGTAATCGACCAGTACGAGAACGCCCTTCGCCTGCTCCGTACGCAGGTCCTGGCTGCCCCGCGACGGCATGATCGCCCCGACGCCCGGGCCGGCGACGACCACCTTCCAGCCCGCTGCCCGGGCCTGCTCGGCGACGTCCTCGAGCAGCCTGGTCTTGCCCTGGCCGCCGGGCCCGGAGAGCCAGCGCACCGCCAGCCGGCCGGGCGACCCGAGCCACTCCCGCAGGCCGGCCCGCTCGGCCTCGCGCCCGGTGAACGGGACCAGGCCGGAGCGGGCGTCCAGCATGCGGCTGGGCAGCTCGCGCAGCCATCCCGGGTCCGGCGGCGGCGTCGGCCGGAACTCCTCCAGCAGGTAGAGCGGGGACCCGTCGCCGAAGACATGCAGGTCCGCGCCGACCACGCCGTACGCGAAGCCGGCCGAGGCGACGACCGTCTGTTCGGGTGCACTCACCATGAGCCCTCCGGGTCCGGCCACCCGTGACAGTCCCCTATGGGTCTACCGAATCTCTTCCGGCGCCCGCCGGGCAGGATCGTGCCACGGGACACCGGGGACGGGCACGGGATCGATAGGCTGCGGTGACCGCCTGTTGATGTCCGGGCCGGTGACCGGGGAGGTGTTGGGCGATTCTCGACGTGGTTGAGCTGGTCGTCGTGGTGTCCGGTGGGGCCCGGGCCGCCGTCTCGTTCTCCGCCCGCGAGGCCGGGCCCACCGCGGTGATCGCCGACGCGCCGGCCGCCACGGCGCTGGCCCGGACGGTGGCCGGCCTGGCCCAGCCGCTCTCCGGGCGGGTCCTGGTCGGCGACCGCGACGTCACCGAGCTGCCGCCCGGCCGCCGGCAGATCGGGTACGTACCCCGCGGCGGAGCTCTCCTGCCGCATCTCACCGTCCGGCAGAACATCGAGTATCTGGTCTGGCGGCAGGAGTCGGTGCGCGAGATCGTCCGTGGCTGGGCGTCCACTTTGATCTACCAGCTCGAGCTCGGACCGGTGCTGGAGCAGCGGCCGCACGAGATCACCGCCCAGCAGCGGATGCGCGGCGCCCTGGCCCGGGCGGTGGTCTCGATGCCCGAGGCGCTGGTCCTCGAACGGCCCGATCCCGCCGTCTGCGGCCCGCTGGACGACCTGCTGGCCCGGATCGAGTCGCCGGTCTCCGCCGCCCCGGCCACGGTGGTCTTCGGTGATCGGCAGGCCGCTCCCGACAGCGCCCGGACCGTGGCGGTGACGCCGTGACCAGCCGGCGCACTGTCCTGGGGGGAGCACTCGGCGCCGTCGTCGCCGGGGCCACCGGCTGCGGCCGGTCCCCGCGACCGGTGCAGGTCGCCGTGGTCTGGAGCGGCGGGGAACTGGTCCGGTTCCGCGAGGTCGTCCGGCAGTATCCGCAGCCGGTCGACGTGATCAGCACCCGCAACGACATCGACGCCTTCCTCAGCGCCCGCTACCGGGCCGGCAACCAGCCCGACGTGGCGATCGTGCCGCAGATCAGCCTGATCGCCGACTACGCCCGCCGGGGCTGGCTGCAACCGGTGCCGCGGCAGGTGACGGAGCGCTTCGCCGACCAGTGGCGGGCCATGGTCACCGTGGACGGCCGGCAGTACGGCGCCTGGGTGAAGGCCGCCCACAAGTCGCTGGTCTGGTACCACCCCGGCCGCATGCCCGCGCCGCCCGCCACCTGGGCCGGGTTCGTGTCGCTGGTCCGCGACCTCGCCGCCGCCGGCCGGCCCGCACCGCTGGCCCTCGGTGCGGCGGACGGCTGGGTCCTCACCGACTGGCTGGAGAATCTGCTCATCGGCTTCGCCGCGGACGGCGAATACCAGGGCCTCGTGGACGGCACCGTGCCCTGGGACGGCCCGCTGGTGCGCACCGCGCTCACCCAGCTCGCCACCGTCTGGTCGGTCCCCGGCGCGTTCCCGGACGGGATCGGCCGCGCCCTGATCACCCAGAACGAGGAGTCGGTCATCCAGGTGGCCGAGGGCCGCGCCGCGATGATGGTCGAGGGTGATTTCGTCGCCGCCGTCGCGGACAGGTTCCGCCCGGCCGGGGCGCCGGCCCTGTCAGCCGCCCGGTTCCCGGCCGGGCCCCGCGCGTTACCGCTGCTGGTGGCCGGGGACGCGGCGATGGTGTTCGCCGGATCGCGCGCCGGTGGTGAGCTGGTGGAGTGGCTGACGCGGCGGGATTCGTTCCGGCCGTGGATCTCCGCCGGCGGCTACCTGTCGCCGAACACCCTGATCCTGCCGGACGCGTACGGGCCGGCGGCGGCCCGGGCGGCCGAGCTGCGCGATCCCGCGGGTGCGCTCCAGTTCGACCTGTCCGATCAGCTGCGCGGCTCGCTCGGCGGCCCGGACGGGCTGGGCAGCTGGAAGATCCTGCAGGACTTCCTCACCGAGGTGACCCGGCCCGACGCCGTCGACCGGGCCTGCCGGAGCCTGGTCCGGGCGGCCGCGCAGGCCCGCAGGGAGACCGGCTCGTGACGGAGTCGGCGCGCACCCGGACGGCCGCGCCCCGGCTGCTCGGCGAGACGGTGGTCATCGACGACGTCGGTCCGGGCCGGCGCAGCCGGGCGTACCCGAGCGGCGGATTCGCGTCGATGCTGCTCACCCCGATCGCCCTGCTGCTGGGCGGCATCCTGCTCTGGCCGGTCGCCCGTACGGTGCAGGCGAGCCTGACCGGGCCGGACGGCCAGTGGGTCGGCCTGGAGAACTTCCGCACCGCCCTGGCCGCGGAGGGCACCTGGGAGGTGCTGGGCCGTACGGTGCTGTGGGCCGCGGTGGTCCCGGTCGTGGTGATCACCCTGGGCTGTCTGCTGGCCGCGTCGCGCCGCACCGGCACGCTGCTGCTGCTCGCGCCGATGGCGTTGCCGCTGGTCGTGACCGGGGTGATGTTCCGGCTGTTCTACGACCCCGATCCGGCCCGGGGCGCCGGCACCGCGGTGCTGACCTCGGTGGCCGGCCTGTTCGGGGTGCCCGCCGACGAGGCGCCGTCCTGGCTGGGCTCCGGCCTGATCACGGTCGCGCTGATGTCGGCGTTCGTGTGGGCCTGGATCGGCCTGCCCGTGGTGGTGTTCCGGGCGGCGCTGGACGCGCTGCCGGCCGACCTCTCCGACGCGGTCCGGGCCGGTGGCGGCGGACGGCTCGATGTCTTCCGCGACGCGCTGTGGCGGCCGCTGCTGCGGCGCACCGCGGCCATCGTGTTCGCGCTGGTGGCACTGGGCACCGCCCGGGCGTTCGACCTGATCCTGGTGATGGCGCCGGGCTCCAGCCTGGACGAGGCGGCCAATCTCGCGGTCCGGGTGTGGCAGACCTCGGGCAGCTCCACCACCGGACCGGCCGCCGCCCTCAACACGTTGTGGCTGGTCGCGCTGGGCATCGGCGTCGTGGCCGCGGCGATCGGCGGGCGGCAGGCGTGGCCACCGCCCACGCTGGAGGACGCGCCCGTGCGTACGGTGGCCGAAGGCACCCGGTCGCCGGTCCGCCGCGCCCTGCCCGTCCTGATCGCCCTGCTCTGGGCTGTGCCGGTGCTCGCCCTGGTGGCCACCTCGCTGCACTCACCGCGCGAAGCCGCCACCCGGGGCTGGTCCGCCGCGTCGCTGCGGCTCAGCTCGTACGTCGACGTCCTCACCCAGCAGGAGGTCATCCGCTCGTTCGCCTTCACCGCCCTGCTCGCCGTGTCGGTGACCGTGCTGGTGATCATCGTGGCCCTGCCGGCCGGGTACGCCCTGGCCCGGCTGCGCCCACCCGGCACGTCTGCCGCCGGGGCCCTGCTGGTCGCCGCGTCGGCGGTGCCGGTGCAGGTGGTGGCCGGTCCCATCAACGAGGTGCTGGAACGCGTGGGGCTGGCCGGCACCGGCGTCGGCCTGGGTCTGGTGCACGTGGCCCTCGGTGCGCCGTTCGCCGTCCTGGTGCTGCGCAACGCGCTGGCCGACGTGCCCGGCGCCCGGATCCGGGCGGCCCGCACCGCCGGCCGGCGCGAGTGGGGCGTGCTGTGGCGTACGGTGCCCGCCGCGGTGCCGGCCATCATCGCGGTGGCCGTGCTGGAGTTCGTCCAGGTGTGGAACGACTTCGTGGTCGGGCTGCTGTTCGGCGGCTCGGGCACGCCGCTCGGGCTGATGCTGTTCGGCCAGACCCGGCAGTTCGTCTCCAACAGCGGCACCCTGGCCGCGTTCGCGCTGCTCGCCTCGGTGCCGCCGCTGGTGGTCATCGTGCTCGCCCGCCGTCAGGTGATCGCCGGCCTGGTGTCCGGGGCGGTGCGATGAGCCCGCGGACCGATGCGCCCCGGCCCTGGCAGTGGGTGCTGACCCTGTCCATCGCCGTCGGCTCGGTGGTGGGCGGCATCGCCAGCAACATCCTGGCCGACATGATCGACCCCAACCTGGGCGCGATCACCTGGATCATCGCCGGGGGCGGGGTCCTGATCGCCGGGGTGCTGGCCACGCTCGAGGTGCGCAGCCGCCGTGCGCTGCAGGCCGACGCTGCGGTCGAGCCGGCTCCCGCGGTGCCGGTCCAGGAGGCCGGGGTGCCCACCGACCTGCCCGACACCACCGGCTTCGTGGGCCGCCGCACGGTGGTGGACTGGCTGGCCGGGACCATCCGCGCCGAGCATGCCGTGGCGCTGCTGGGCCGGCGGGCCGTCGGCACGTCCGCCTGTGTCGTCCAGGCGGCCAACGCGGTCCGCAGCCATTACCCCGACGGGCAGCTCTACCTGGACCTCCGCAAGGTCGACCGGCGCGGCCCGGCCCGGGCGTCGCGGCCCCGGGAGGTCGTCGACGCGCTGTGCCGCAAGGTCGGCATCGACGAGATCACCCTGGGCCAGGCCGCCGACCTCGACGCGGCCGCCACGCTGCTGCGCGCCGCGCTCGGCGACCGCAAGATCCTGCTGGTGCTGGACAACGTCGACTCGCCGGAGCAGGTGAAACCGCTGCTGCCCCCGGCCCGGCGCTGCCGCCTGCTGATCGCCGGCAGTCCCACCCTGAACGGGCTCGAGGGCGTCCGGGTCCGGCGGCTGGCCGAGCCGTCCGCCGACGACGCGGTGGAGCTGTTCGTGGCGGCCGCCCGCGACGCCGGGTCCGTACGCCGCGGCCTGCCGGCCGAGCCGAGCGTACGGCACATCGTGGAGCTGGCCGGCCGGCAGCCGCACGCGGTCCGGGTGCTCGGCTCGTGGCTGGCCGCCCAGGGCTGGTCGCCGCAGGATCTGCTGACCGCCCTGCGGCACGGGCTGGACCACAGCCGCGCCGACGCCACGCTGACGTTGCTGGCCAGCCGGGACCGGGCGTACGCCGGGCTCGCCGCCGACACCCGGCGCCTGGTCCGGCTGCTCGCGCTCGTGCCCCAGCCGGTCAGCCGCAACGCCGTGGCCGCGCTGGCCGGCACCAACCGCGGGCACACCGACCGGATGCTCGACCAGGCGGCCGACGGCGCCTTCGTCACGGTGACCCCGGACGGCCGCTACCGGCTGCGGCCCCTGCTCGTTCCGTACGCCCGGGTGCATCTGCTGTGCGACGAGCCCCCGCGGCGGCGGGTGGCCGCGCAGGCCCGGCTGGTGCGGTATCTGGCCCGGCAGGCCGAGCGCTACGCCGACTCCGTGTCGCCCGACGAGCCGCCCGGCACCGAGCCCGGCAGCGACTGGTTCGGCCGGCACGAGGCGTTGCTGCGGACGCTGATCTGCGAGCCGTGGGGCCGGCCGGGCGCCCTGCCGGCCAACCCGCCGCGGCGGATGCGCCGCTGGTGGCTGCGGCTCGCGGTCGCCCTGTGCACCTGGTACGCGTCCGCCGGCCGGCTCGACGACTGGGCCGCGGTGTGCCGGGCGGTGCTGGACAGTCCGGTGGCCGGCCACTCGGCCGCGGTCGCGGGCTGGGCGCACAACGAGCTCGGCGCGGTCTACCGGTGGCAGGGCGATCCGCACCGGGCCGCCGTCGAGCTGACCGCGGCGGTGGCGCTGCGGCACCGCCGGGGCGCCGCCCAGTCCCGGACCAACCTGGGGCTCGCCCTCCTTGACCAGGGCGACGTCGACGGCGCGGTGGACCAGCTCCAGCGGGCCCGCCAGCAGCGCTCCCCGAGCGACCGGGCCGGCCAGGCGCTCACCGAGCTGGGCCTGGGCGTGGCGTTCCTGACCCGCGAGGAGCCACGGTTCGCCAGCCGGCACCTGATCCGCGCGGCCAACCAGTTCGAGGCCGTCGGCGACCGGCGCGGGTATGCCGCCGCCCTGACCAATCTCGCGCTGGCCCAGTGGTGGCTCGGCGAACGCCTGGACGCCGCCCAGGCCTGGAGTGCGGCGCTGGAGTGCCACCCGGCCGTCAAGGACCGCCAGGGCCAGGCCGCGGCGCTGCTCAACGCCGGGGCCATCGTGGCCGCCGGGGCCGGCCTCACCGGCGCGGGCGAGCCCGGCAGCCGGCGGCGGGCCACCCAGGCCCAGCAGCTGCTGCAGGAGAGCCTGCGCATCCGCCGGGCCGACGGCCGGCCGACCGGCCGCACGCGCCTCTACCTCGGGGACGTCGCGCGGATCCTCGACGACCCCGACGACGCCCGGCAGCACTGGGAGGCGGCGGCCGAGGCCTGCGAGAAGGCCGGCGACGCGGACGGCGCCGAGGCCGCCCGGGCCCGTCTGTCGGAGAAATCCTGAAGGAATTCCGGCGGCGGTGTCGGATCGCGGCCTGTGGGTTCGTGGTACGGGTGAGAAGCGGCCGCCTGCGAGGGGTGCCCGGAGCGCAGGAGATGATCGTCAGATGCAGTACCTGGTTTCCGTGATCGACGACAAGAGCAATCCCGGCAGCACCGACCGGGAGCCCGCGATCAGCGCGTTCAACGAACGACTGATCGCCGGAGGCCACTGGGTCTTCGCGGGCGGACTGGCCGACACCGACGCGGCCACGGTCATCGACAACCGGGGTGAGCAGGCGGTGTTCAGCGACGGGCCGTTCGTGGAGTCGAAGGAGTACCTGGCCGGCGTCTGGATCTGGGAGGCCCCCGACCTGGACGTGGCGCTGCGGCTGGCCACCGAGGCGTCGGAGGTCTGCGATCGCAAGATCGAGGTACGGCCGTTCCTGTGACCCTGATCGACGCCGGCGAGGCGGTCACCCGGGCCCACCGCGCGGAGTGGGCGCGGGTGGTCGCCGCCCTCACCAGACGGTTCGGTGATCTCGACATCGCCGAGGAGGCGGCGGCCGAGGCGTTCGCGACCGCCGTCGAGCGGTGGCCGGCCGATGGCGTGCCCCCGAATCCCGGCGCCTGGCTGACCACCACCGCCAGCCGCAAGGCCATCGACCGGATCCGGCGCGAGAGCAGGCGAGACGACAAGCACAAGGAGGCCCAGCTGGTGTTCGACGACGAACCGCCGGAGCCTCTCGGTGCCATCGAGGACGAACGGCTCCGGCTGATCTTCACCTGCTGCCACCCGGCGCTCGCGATGGAGACCCGGATGGCGCTCACGCTGCGGATGGTCGGCGGCCTGACCATGCCCGAGATCGCCCGCGCGTTCCTGGTCCAGGAGGCCGCCATGGGGCAGCGGATCACCCGGGCCAAGGCCAAGATCAAGGCGGCCCGGATCCCGTACCGGGTGCCGTCGGCGGAGGATCTCCCGGCCCGCGTGTCCGGCGTGCTCGCGGTCCTGTTCCTGGTCTTCAACGAGGGCTACCTGGCCACCGGGCCCGACACCGATCCCGTACGGCACGACCTGACCGCCGAGGCGATCCGGCTCACCCGGCTGATCCGGGCGTTGCTGCCCGACGACGGTGAGGTGGCCGGGCTGCTGGCGCTGATGCTGCTCACCGAGGCCCGCCGCACCGCCCGGGTCTCGGGGAGCGGCGAGCTGGTGACCCTGGGCGAGCAGGACCGGGGCGCCTGGGACCGGACGCTGATCGCCGAGGGCCACCGGCTGGTCCGCGAGCGCCTGGCCGCAGGAGTGGCCCCCGGCCGCTACCAGATCCTCGCAGCGATCAACGCCGTGCACACCTCGGCCCGCGACGTCCGCGACACCGACTGGTCTCAGATCGTGGCCCTCTACGACCAGCTCATCCGGCTCGACCCGTCACCGATCGTCGCGCTCAACCGGGCCATCGCGGTCGCCGAGCTCGACGGGCCCGAGGTGGCGCTGGCGGCGGTCGACCGCCTGGCCGACAAGCTGGCCGGGTATCACGCCTACCACGCGACCCGCGCCGACCTGCTGCGGCGGCTGGGGCGTGGTCCGGCCGCGCGCGAGGCGTACGGGAAAGCGATCGAGCTCGCGGGCAACACGGCCGAGATCGCCTACCTGACCCGCCGCCGCGACCAGCTCGGACAGCACCGCTGACCTACCGCTGGTCGGCGAGCGTGGCCCGGGCCGCGGGGGACTCCTCGACGCCGGGACGCCCGGTCAGCACGCGGGGACCGGCCTCGGTGATCGCCACCGTGTGCTCCGAGTGCGCCGTACGGGATCCGTCCGCCGACCGGATCGTCCAGCCGTCCTCGTCGGTCCGGATCTTGTCGGTGCTCCGGCAGAACCACGGCTCGATCGCGATGGTCAGGCCGGGCTCCAGCCGCATGCCCCGGCGGGGGCGGCCGCTGTTGGCCACGTGCGGGGCCTCGTGCATGGTGCGCCCGATGCCGTGGCCGCCGAACTCGCCGTTGACGCCGTACCCGTAGCGCCCGGCGACCGCGCCGATCGCGGCCGAGACATCGCCCAGGTGGCCGCCGGGCCGGGCGGCCGCGACCCCGGCGGCGAGCGCGACCTCGGTGGCCTCGATCAGCTTGAGGTCGGCCGGGTCGGGGGTGCCGGCGACGACCGACAGCGCGGAGTCGGCGGCCCAGCCGTCGATGGTGACCGCCATGTCGATGCTGAGCAGGTCGCCGTCGCGCAGCACGTAGTCGTGGGGCAGGCCGTGCAGCACCGCGTCGTTGACCGACAGGCACAGCACGTGACGGAACGGGCCGCGGCCGAACGAGGGCGCGTAGTCCCAGTAGCAGGACTCGGCGCCGCGTTCCTTGATCCGCCGGCGGGCGAGGTGCTCGAGGTCCATCAGGTTGACCCCGACGGCGGTGGCCGCGCCGAGCTCGGCCAGCAACTCGCCGACGAACCGGCCGGTCACGGCCATCTGTTCCACCTCTGCGGGGGATTTGAGCTCGATCACGACAGCCTCCCTCTCCGATTGCGGTATTTTTATACCACGCTCGGCCGGGGGCGCCCCGGGGGACTATCCTGCTGGCATGGTTCGCCAACCGCTCACCGCCGAACAGATCGCCGCCGGCCGGCGACTGGGCGCCGCCCTCCGGGCCGCGCGAACGGGCCGCAGCCTCGCCGAGGTGGCCCTGGCGGCCGGCATCTCACCCGAGACGCTGCGCAAGATCGAGGTGGGCCGGCTCCCGGCGCCGGCGTTCGGCACGGTGGTCAGCCTGAGCGAGGTCCTCGACATCCCGCTGAGCGAGCTGGCCGAGGTGTGGCTGGCCGGCACACCCGTCAGCCAGGCGTCCTGACCCGGACGGCGGCCCCGGGGTGACCGAGGATCTGCGGGACGCGACGGCCGTCTTCCAGGAGGTGCGGCCACGGCTGTTCGGCATCGCGTACAGGATGCTCAGCAGTGCCACCGAGGCCGAGGATCTCGTGCAGGACGTCTGGCTGCGCTGGCAGACGACCGACCGCAGCGTGGTCGTCAACCCGGGCGCGTTCCTCGCCACGACCGCCACCCGGCTGGCCATCAACGCCCTGCAGTCGGCGCGGGTGCGCCGCGAGACCTACGTCGGGCCGTGGCTGCCCGAGCCCGTCGACACCAGCGCGGACCCGTACCTGGGCGCCGAGCGCGGTGAGGCGCTGCAGTTCGCGACCCTGCTGCTGATGGAGAAGCTCACCCCCGGCGAACGCGCGGCCTACGTGCTGCGCGAGGCCTTCGACTACCCGTACGCGCAGATCGCCGACATTCTCCGGTCGACCGAGTCCGCGGTGCGCCAACTCGTCAGCCGCGCCCGTAAGCACGTGACCGCCGAGCGCCGTACGCCGGTGAGCGCGGACGCGCAGAAAGAGCTCCTGGCGACGTTCATCGCGGCAGCCCGGTCCGGGGACCTGAGCGCGCTGGAGAAGCTCTTCGCGGCCGACGTCACCAGCGTGTCCGACGGCAACGGGGCGTACCGGGTCGCCCGCCAGCCAGTGGTGGGCGCGGCGCGGGTGACGAAGTTCCTCGCGGCGATCTCGACGTGGTTCTGGGACGACATCGACGTGCGGTGGGCGACCACGAACGGGCAGCCCGCCGCGGTGTTCCGCCGCGATGGTGCCGTCTACGGCCTGCTCACCATCAGCGCCTCGGCCGACGGCATCGACCAGCTGCTGTGGATGGTCAACCCCGACAAGATCGCGGCGGTGTCAATGTAGCCACTCGCTGCTCGTGCGGCGAGGCCCGGTCGTCGAGGCGGGCGCTCGACTTTCACGTGGCATCATCGGCGCATGACTGTCGGCAAGCGAGGCGGACGCTCACAGGCTCTCCTCGCGACCGCGGTCCTTCCGGCGGTCACGGCGCTGACGGTAGCGGTGCTGGCTGTCGCCACCAATGTCGGGACCGAGGTGCTTCCGGCGTGGGACTGGCTGCGGACACCGTGGCTTGTCTGGTCCGCGGTCGGCGTACTGACAGCAGTCGCTGCGACCCTGGCCGTGGCGCAGGCCCACCGCCCGGGCGGCGGGCCACCGTCTGATCCGGCCGCCGAGATCGCGTCCCGGCAGTCGTCGGCGCGCCGCGGTCGGACCGAGGGTATGTCCGTCGGCGAGCTCACCGAGGCGGATGCCTTGGCGTTGGAGGTTCATCGAGCAGTGCTCACCGATGGTGACGAGGACCTTCCCCTACTGCCTCGATACGTCGAACGGCCCTTTGACCATGATGTGCGGGAGAGCCTGCGCCGCTGCCGAGCGCGAGGTGGCGTCATCATGCTGATCGGCGAGTCGTCGACCGGCAAGACCCGCGCATGCTGGGAGGCGATGCGTGCAGTTCTCCCGGATTGGCGGGTGTGGCATCCGCTCGCACCCGAGCGGCCTGAGGCGCTCGTCTCGGCGATCGAGGCCGGCACCATCGCACCCCGAACGGTGATCTGGCTGAACGAAGCGCAGCTGTACCTCGGCCGGCCGGGCGTCGGCGAGCGAGTGGCTTCGGAACTGCAGCAGTTGATCGGCGCTCAGCCGGGCGGTCCGGTGATCGTCCTGGGGTCCATGTGGCCCAACTTCTGGAATTCCCTCACGGACGCCGAGACGAAGGACCATCCTGCCGCTCGGGCCTTGCTGCAGGGTAGTGCGGTTCCGGTGCCGTCGACGTTCCACGACGCGGACATGCGCCGGCTGCGCCTGGCCGATCCTCCGGACCCGCGGCTGGGACTCGCCGATCGGTCGGCTGACGGGCGGATCACCCAGTTTCTGGCGGGCGCGCCGCAGTTGCTCGATCGGTATCGCAATGCCGGCGAAGTCGCCCGGGCCGTGTTGTGGGCAGCGGTGGATCTGCAGCGGCTGACCGGTACCGTCCACTTGCCCGCCGCCTTTCTCCGCGCTGCCGCCTCCGGTTATCTGACTGCTTCCGCCTGGGACCAGACAGCCGACGACTGGTTCGAAACCGCGACCGACGAGCTCTGCCGACCTGCTCGCGGCGTGCCGGGCCCGCTGACAGCTCGGAAACCGGCACCGGGCGGCGCCGGCGCGCCCACACCCGCCTATCGGCTCGCCGACGTCCTGGCGGAGGCCGGCCGCTCCGAGCGCTCGCGTCGGTGTCCACCCGGCACCTTCTGGAAAGCGGCAGCGGAGTCGCTGAACGACGCCGATCAGTTGCTGCAACTCGCTCGCGCGGCGACCGTTCGAGGCAGATACCACCGTGCCTATCAACTGTCAGCAGCAGCAGCCTGGCGCGGCAGTACAGCCGCACTCGAGGCCATGGCATGGATGCGTCTGATCTCGGGGGACGCCGCAACAGCACGCAGGCTGGGTACCAAGGCAGTCGCCCGCGGCGATTCAGGAGCTCGGATCGTCCTTGCCCTGGCCTGCGACGCCGCCGGCGACGAGCACGCCGCAGCCGAGGTGGCACGGCAGGCAATACGCGACGCCGACGATCCGGCCGCGCTGCTCGCCCTGGCGCGTAGGCGCCGTGATCGGGGACTGGCCGAGCAGGCAGCGGCTCTACTGCTCGACCTTCCGCCGGGATCTGCCGGCATGGCGGTGTCGAGGGTCATCGAGTCGATGCGGCGGAGTGGATCGTTTCCGCCGGGCAGCGAGTTCGTGGTCAATGTGAGGTACGGCGACCAAGCAGCTCCGTACTCCGCTCCGAACGGTCCGCGGATCGCCCGGGCCATGGACCCACCGCAGCGGGACGGGTCGGGTCCGGAGGCTTCGGCACCGACCGCCACCGACTCATCCGCCACAGATCCCCTCGATCGGGACACGGTGTATGACCTGGTCCGCCGTCGTGATCATGCGCGAGTGGACGAACTGATGGAGCGAATGGGTCGAATGGATGTGGCGGTGGGCTGGTGGTACCAGCAGATGGGTGATCTGGACAGGGCCCGCCGTTGGTTCGTCACGGCGATCGATCGGGGTGAGCAGAACGCCATGCCGGCCCTCATCCATCTCATCCGCAGCCGAGGCGAGCACCAGCAGGCCCGTCAGCTCGAGGTCTTCGGGCTCGACGACGAGGGTCGCGTCTCGCGGTCCTGGTGAGAATGTGCGGACACCGCCGGGACATCCGCATCGCGGACGGCGGCGCGACGACCTCGGCGGACGTGGACGCCGGTCTGATCGACGAGTCCTCCGTCGCGTTGTCGCGCCGCCACCGCGACGCCGGGATCAGCGGGCCAGCCACTCCCGGTACGACGTCTTGGCGATCACGGCGTCCTGCCGGGCGATCAGCGCGTCACCCGGGGCGGCGGCGAACATGCCGGCGCTGCTGTCGGTGACCACCTTGCGCTGGTCTCCGTGGGCGGCGAGGGTGATCCGGCCCAGTTCGTCGAGGGCGAAGACCTCGGGACCGGCGACGTTGCGGGTGCCGTTCAGCGGCGAGCCGACGGCCACCTCCGCCACGGCCCGGGCGACCTCGGCCGCGGCCATGGGCTGCACGGGCGTGGCCGGCAGCCGGACCGTGTGCTCGTCGGAGGTCCAGGACAGCACCGCGTCGATGAACTCGAAGAACTGCGTGGCCCGGACGATCGAGTACGGCACCGGGCCGGCCTTGAGGATGTCCTCCTGCAGCACCTTCGCGCGGTAGTAGGCCAGGTCCGGCACCTGCTCGGCGCCCACGATGGACAGGATGACCGCGTGGCCGACCCCGGCGCGCCGGGCCGCGGCGAGCAGGTTGTCCATGGTCGTGCGGAAGAAGGCGGGGGAGGCGTCGTCGAAGGTCGGCGAGTTCGTCAGGTTGACGACGACGTCGGCCCCTCGCAGCGCCTCGTCCAGGCCCTTCCCGCTGAGCAGGTCGAGGCCGGTGGACGGCGAGTGCGGCACCGCCTCGTGCCCGCCCGCGTTCAGCATCCGGACCACCTGCGAGCCGATGAGCCCGGTGCCACCGATGACGGCGATCTTCATGTGCGTGACCTTCCTGGTCGAGAGTTCGTTCACCTGCTCAGACCGGACAGCCCCCGCCGTTGTGACAGCCCCGCGGAGATTAGTGCCGGGGCGGCCCGGGCATGGTGGGGTGATGACGACAAGATCTGCGGGCCCGGCCGGCGGAGAACAGAGCCTGCTCGTGCTCGGCGCCAGCGGCGACCTGACGGCCCGGCTGCTGCTGCCCGGACTGGGCGGGCTGCTCACCGCGGTTCCCGGCCGGCCCCTGTTCCTGCTGGGCAGCGGCATGGACGACTGGGACGAGGAGCGCTGGCGCAAGCGCGTCGATGACTCCTTCTCCTCGGTGTCCGCGACCGGCCCCCAGGTGACCGCCACGGTCGAGGGCACGCGCTACCTGCGGGCCGACGTCACCAAGGCGGAGGACCTGCGCCGGTTGCTCGACGCCTGCCGCGGGCCGATCGTGATCTTCTTCGCCCTGCCGCCGGCCGTCACGGCGAAGGCCTGCCAGGCCCTGAGCGGCCTCGACCTGCCGGCCGGCACCCGGCTGGTGCTGGAGAAGCCCTTCGGCACCGACACCGCCGGCGCCGAGCGGCTCAACCAGCTGCTGGCCACGCTGGTGCCCGAGGAGCAGATCCACCGGGTCGACCACTTCCTGGGCAAGTCCACGGTGCTCAACATCCTCGGCCTGCGGTTCGCCAACCGGCTGTTCGAACCCGTGCTGAACGCCGAGCACGTCGCCGGTGTCGACATCATCTTCGACGAGAGTCTCGCCCTGGAGGGCCGGGCCGGCTACTACGACAACGCGGGCGCCCTCGTCGACATGGTGCAGAGTCACCTGCTGCAGGTGCTGGCCCTGCTGGCCATGGACGCGCCGCCCACGATCGACGCCCGCGAGGTGCGTGACCGCAAGGCCCAGGTCCTGCGGGCCACCCGGCTGTGGAGCGACGACGCCCGGACCTGCACCCGTCGCGCCCGGTACACCGCCGGCGAGATCGACGGGCGGCAGTTGCCCGCGTACGCCGACGAGCCGGGCGTCGACCCGGGCCGGAACACCGAGACGCTGGCCGAGGTGGTGCTCACGGTGGACACCTGGCGGTGGGCCGGGGTGCCGTTCCGGCTGCGGTCCGGCAAGGCGATGAGTGCGACGCGCAAGGAAGCGGTCATCACGTTCAAGCAGCCGGCCCGCGTGCCCGGCGGGCTGACCGGCTACGACCGGCCCGACCGGCTGCGGATCGGCTTCGGCCCGGACCGGCTCGCCGTCGACCTCAACATCAACGGCCCCGGCGACCCGTTCGAGATCGATCCGGTCACCCTCGATGCCGACTTCGGGCCGGGAGAGCTGCCCGCGTACGGCGAAGTGCTGCGCGGCGTCCTGGACGACGACCCGCTGCTGTCGGTGCGCGGTGACACCGCCGAGCAGTGCTGGCGGATCGTGGAGCCGGTGCTGACCGCCTGGCGGGACGGGACCGTCCCGCTGCTGGAGTATCCGGCGGGCAGCGACGGCCCGGAGGACTCCCTGCTGGCTCAGGAAGCTCCGGCGCGCTCGGGGGCGTAGCCCGGGGGCTGGTGGGGCGGCGGGAGGAGCGGTTCCAGGACGGCGACGGGACGCTCGACGGCAGCACCGGCGGTGAGCTCGATCGGCTCCCCGTACAGCTTGATCGTCAGGCGGGCGTCGGTGCCGTCGCGCAGGCTCAGCCGTACCGTCGTGGGGCCGGCCTCGACCAGCAGGCGGAGACCGCTGTGCCGCAGCCGGAAACGCAGCCCGGTGATGCCCTCGGGCAGTCGCGGCGCCAGCGCGAGCACGTCGTCGTGCTCGCGCAGGCCGCCGAAGCCCTCGACGATCGCCGACCACGCCCCGGCCAGCGAGGCCAGGTGCAGCCCGTCGCGGGTGTTGGCGTGCAGGTCACGCAGGTCGACCAGGGCGGCCTCCCAGGCGTAGTCGTGGGCCAGCTCCACGTGGCCGACCTCGGCGCACATCACCGCCTGGGTGCACGCCGACAGCGACGAGTCGCGTACGGTGACGCGCTCGTAGTAGTCGACGTTGCGGGCCTTCTGCTCGGCGGTGAAGGCCTCCGGGCACCAGTGCAGCGCCAGCACCAGATCCGCCTGCTTGATCACCTGCCGGCGGTACAGCTGGAAGTACGGCGCGTGCAGCATCAGCGGCTCGCCGGGATGCTCGGGGGCGAAGTCCCAGGGGGCGTAGCGGGTGAAGCCGGCCGACTGCTCGTGCACGCCGAGCCGTTCGTCGTAGGGCACGTGCACCGCCTCGGCGGCCGCCTGCCACGCCCGCGGCTCGTCCGGGCGGACACCGAGCCGCTCGGCGGCCTCGGGCCGGCGGGCGCACGCGGCCGCCGCGGCCCGCAGGTTACGGGCGGCCATCAGGTTGGTGAAGACGTTGTCGTCGGCGACGGCGCTGTACTCGTCCGGGCCGGTGACCCCGTCGACGTGCCAGTGCCCGGCGGCGTCGTGGTGGCCGTGGGAGACCCACAGCCGGGCCGTCTCCACGAGGATCTCCAGGCCGCACTCGGCCTCCAGGGAGTCGTCGCCGGTGACCTGGCGGTAGCGCTCGACGGCCCGGGCGATCACCGCGTTCAGGTGCAGCGCGGCGGTGCCGGCCGGCCAGTACGCCGAGCACTCCTCGCCGTGGATGGTGCGCCACGGGAACGCCGCACCGGCCAGGCCGAGCGTACGGGCGCGCTGCCGGGCCTGGTCGAGGATGCTGTGCCGCCACCGCAGCGCGTCGGCCGTGGCGTGCGGGGCGATGTAGGTCAGTAGCGGCAGGACGTAACCCTCGGTGTCCCAGAAGGCATGCCCGTCGTACCCCGGGCCGGTCAGTCCCTTGGCCCCGATGGCCCGCCGCTCGGCCCGGGCGCCGGCCTGCAGGACGTGGAACAGGCCGAACCGGACCGCCTGCTGCAACACCGGGTCGCCCTCGACCTCGACATCGGCGGCGTCCCAGAAGTCGTCGAGGTACGCGCGCTGCTCGGCGGCGAGACCGTCCCAGCCGGCGTACTGAGCACCGGTCAGCGCCGCGGCCACCTGGTCGCGCAACGCCTGCGGCGACCGCTGGCTGCTCCACGCGTACCCGAGGAACTTGGTGATCCGCAGTCGCTCGCCGGGCCGCAGCACGGTGACCACCGTGGTGCGGGCCCAGTCGTCGCGGACGTCGGTCTCCTCGTCGTACGGGCCCGCCGCGGTGACAGCGTGGTCCATGCCGGCCGCCATCAGCAGGCCGCTGGTGCGGGTGCGGTGCAGCAGCACCGCGCCGTGCTGCTCGGTGTCCTGGGCCACCGCGACCAGCGGGCGGTCCAGCGCGGCGGCGACGCGTGGGTCCTTGGACTTCTGCGGCTGCTCCTCGTTGGCCACCAGCCCCGACTGGACGGTGATCCGCACCTCGTGGCCGACCGCCTCGACCTCGTAGTCGACGGCGGCCACCGCGCGCTGGGTGAACGAGACGAGCCGGGAGCTGCGGATCCGCACCCGCCGCCCGGCCGGTGACTCCCAGTCGACCTCGCGGCGCAGCACACCGGCCCGCAGGTCCAGGACGCGTTCGTGGGCGTGCAGCCGGCCGTGCGCCACGTGGAACGGCTCGTCGTCGACCATCAGCCGGATCAGCTTGCCGTCGGTGACGTTGACGACGGTCTGTCCCTGCTCCGGATAGCCGTAGCCGCCCTCCGGGTACGGCAGCGGCCGCTGCTCGTAGTACGAGTTCAGGTAGGTGCCGGCGATGACGTGCGGCTCGCCCTCGTCCAGGTTGCCGCGCAGCCCGATGTGGCCGTTGGCCAGCGCCAGCACCGACTCGGTCTGGCCGAGCCGGTCCAGCTCCAGGACGGCCTCACGGACCTGCCACGCCTCGACCGGGAACCGGGCCTCGCCGATCATGTCGCCTCCGCTGCTGGTCGGCCGGGTGGGTCAGCGGTCGCCGAACGCGGCGCCGAGCCCGGTCAGGTCGATGGAGCGCCGGGCGTTCTCCGGGACGAGGTCGACCAGCGTGCTCATGCTCTCCAGGGCGGTGAGCACCTGGTGCGCGACCTGGGCGACCGGGCGCATGGCGTCCACGGACACGAGGATCCCGCGGCTGCTGTACCACTCCACGATCGGGTACGTCACCTCGTGGTAGAGGGCCAGCCGCCGGCGGATGATCTCCTCGGTGTCGTCGGAGCGGTGCTCCAGCGCGGCGCGGGCCAGCAGCCGGCGGATCAGCTCGTCGTCGTCGGCTTTGAGGTGCAGCGCGACGTTCGCGGTCATCTCGAGGCTTTTCCCGACCTGGTACAGCGCCCGGGCCTGGGCCATGTTGCGGGGCATGCCGTCCAGGACGTATCCGCCCTGGTCCCTGGCCTCCAGGAAGGCGTCGCGGACCATGTCGAGGACGATGTCGTCCGGAACCAGCTCACCGCGGTCCAGGTGGGCCCGGACGGCCAGGCCGAGCGGGGTCCGCCGGGCGACGTGATCGCGGAGCAGGTCGCCGGTGGCGATGTGCGGCACGTTGAAGTGGGTGGCGATCAGCGCACCCTGGGTCCCTTTTCCCGCTCCGGGAGGGGCGACGAGCAGCACCCGCATGGCTGTCCTCTCACCGGTCGGAGCACGTCCGTCTCACGATCATCTGGCTGTCCCGACGATCGTAGACGTATGCGGGCTCAGGACGTCCGGCGCCGCTCGCAGCGGGTGCAGTGGGTGGCGTGCGGCAGGGCGTGCAGGCGGCCCAGGGGGAGCGGCTTGTGACAGTCCACGCACAGCCCGTAAGTGCCTTCGGACATCCGCCGGAGCGCCTGCGCGGTCTCGGCGATCCGCTCCCGGGTGGACGCGATGAGTGCCTCGAGGGTGTCGCGGTCGTGACCGGCGTGCCGGGCGTGCACGGTGAGCTGGGTCAGGCGGGCGGTGTGCACGGCGAACTGCTCCTCCAGCATGCCGCGGAGCAGCTCCAGGTGATCGGCGGGCGAACGGGCCGGGCCGTGCAGCGTGGCGGTCATGATGCCTCCGAGGTCCTCATGCGGCCCGCCCGCCGGGACGGAACGGGTCGGCGCTGAACGGATGGGTGCGGTCGACCTTGGAACGGGCCAGGGCGGCGTCGTCGAAGTCGTAGCCGATGCGGTCGACCACCTCGGTCACTCCGGGCACCGCGGTGGCCAGCCGGGTGACGATGCCGGCGGTCGAGCGCCGCCCCACCGCCCCGGTCAGCGTCGCGGTGCCCTCGCTGACGCGGACGGCCACCTGTTCCGGGCGGATCCAGAGCCGGCCGCGCAGCACCGCCTCGACCTCGCGCCGGATCGCCGCGTCCGGCCGGGCGTACGGGCGCAGCAGGTCACCTTGGGACACCACGCCGAGCAGGCGGCCCTGCGGCCCGGTGACGAACAGCCGGCGGACGTTGCGGGACCGCATGGTCCTCGCCGCCTGCCGCAGGGAGACCCCGGCGTCGACGGACAACGCCGGGGTGGTCATCACATCGCCGGCGCGGGCGGCGGAAGCGCTGGTCAGCTGCTTGCCTCGCGGCTTGCGCCGCTTGCCGTCGGCGACGCCGGCCAGCAGGTCGGCCTGGGAGACGACGCCCAGGACCTCGCCGGCCGGGGTGGTCACCGGTACGGCGCTGATGCCCTCGCGGTCGAGCAGGCCGGCGATCTGACCCACGGGGGTGTCGACCCCCACGGTGATCACCTCGCGGGTCATGACGTCGTCCACCTGCCACTGCATGTCGGCCCCTCTCCGGACCGGGCGTGCGGCGGTCCTGGTGCGGCGGTCGGCGTTGCGGATGTCAAGCATTGCGGTGTTCCTCTCCGCCCACCATGGCCGGCGACGGCGACGAACGGGCTCGTTGTTTGCCGGGCGTCGGCAAGGAAGCGTCCCCGGCGACCCGGGTGCGCGGGCCCGGCCGCCGGGCGGGCCGGGTCGCCCCGGCGGTGTCGTCGAGGTCGAAGGTGAGCTGGTCGACGACGCCGGTGACGCCCGGGACCGCCGCGGTCAGCCGCGCGGCGGCGACGGCGGTCGTCCTGCGGGCGGTACGGCCGGTGAGCGTGACGACTCCCTCGTCGACCTCGGCCCGGACCGCGCCGGGCCGGATCATCAGCGTGCGGCCCAGAACTTCCCGCATGACCTCGTCGCGGATGACAGCGTCCAGCCGGGCGTGCACCTTCAGCAGGTCCGACCGGGTGACGATGCCCCGCAGTCCGCCGGCCCGGTCGACCACGAGCAACCGGCCGACGCCACGGCGGTACATCATCCGGGCCGCGGCCGGCAGGGACGCGTCGGCTCCGACGGTCAGCGCCGGGCCGCTCATCACCTCCACGGCCGTACCCTCGGGCCACCGCAACCGCCGGGGCACCCGGCGGCGCCACCAGCCGGCCGGTGAGTCGTCCGGGCCGATGGCGATCTTGCGCCGCAGGTCGGTCCACGAGACGACGCCGAGCACGACGTCGAAGCGGTCGGTGATCGGCACGGCGGTGATCTGCCGGGCGGTGAGCAGGGCGACCAGATCCGCGACCGACGCGTCGTCGGGTGCGGTGATCACCTCGGTGGTCATCACATCCTGGACCCGCCAGGTCGTCATGATGCCCCCTTCCCGGTGCCGACGGTCTCGCCGCGAGGCTCGGTCGGCTGCGGTTCGGCGTGGCGGTGATACAGCGTCCGGGCGCGGGCGTGGCGGCGCAGCAGGTAGAGGCCGGTCAGCACGGCGACCAGGGCGGTCAGCAGCAGCGCGTCGAGGAGACCTCGGGTCAGGAACATCGTGACGGCCAGGACGAGGACGCTCGTGACGGCGACCGCGGGCACCACGTGTGAGCTGCGGATCTGCATGTCGTTCTCTCCTTTCCTGGGGCTGTCTCCATCGTCGCCGCAACGGGCGGGCACCGGCAGGGCCACGGACCCCAGACAGAACGGGTCTAGACTGCCGACTGTCGGCAACGAACGCCGGCGCGGCGCGGGTCTGGAGGCGGCGATGACCGGCAGAGCTCAGCGGAGCCCGGAGGACGCGTGGCTCGTCGACGTCGCCGAAGGGGCCAGCCGCGACGCCGGTGGCGTGCCGGTGGAACTGCTCGGTGACTATCTGCCGCTGCTCGCCGACGCGGCCACCCACGGCCGCCGCGCGAAGCGGCGCGAACTGGACGCGGTCGCCCTGCTCGGCCGGCGCGCGGCCGAGCAGGGCATCTCCGCGGGCCGGGTGGTGCAGCTGTATCTGTCCGCGGCACGGCGGCTGTGGCAGGACCTGCCGGTGGTGGTGCGTTCCCGCGACCGCGAGGCGGTGCGGGCCGCGGCGACCGCCGTGCTGCAGGTCGTCGACGACGCGGTCGCCACGCTCGCCGAGGGATACGCGGTCGCCCGCCGTGACCTGGTGCGCCGGGAGGAATCGCTGCGCCGGGAGCTGATCGACGACCTGCTGCGCGGCGACTCCGACCTCGGGACGCTGGTGGAACGGGCCGAACCGTTCGGGCTCGACCTGGCCCGGGTCCACCAGGTGGCGCTGGCCGCACCGAGCCGGCGGCTGCCGGACGCCGACGCGGCCATCAGCGCCCTCGAGGCGGTCGTCTTCGACCGGCTCGGTGACCGGGACGTCCTGGTCGCGACCAAGGACGGCCTGCTCGTGGTGCTGGCCCCGGCGGACGCCGGGACGGCGGGCCGGCCCCCGCCGACGCTGGGCGCGAGCAACGAGCTGGGCGGCCTGATGCACCGCGAGCTGAGCCGGCTGCGCCGCGGACGCCCCTGGCGGGTCGCCGTCGGCCGACCCCACCCCGGCCTGTACGGCATCGCCCGCTCCTATGAGGAGGCCCGTGAAGCGCTCACCATGGCCGGCCGGCTGCACACCGACACCCCGGTCATCAACGCCCACGATCTGCTCGTGTACCGGGTCCTGCTGCGCGACCAACCGGCCATCGTGGACCTGGTGCAGGCGGTCCTGAGCCCGCTCACCGCGGCCCGGGGCGGTGCCGGTCCGCTGCTCGACACCCTGCACGCCTACTTCGAGACGGGCGCGGTGGCCACCGAGTCGGCCAAGCGGCTGCACGTGTCGGTCCGTACGGTCACCTACCGCCTGGCCCGGGTCAACACGCTGACCGGCTACGACCCGGGCGACCCCGCGCACCGCTTCACGTTGCAGGCGGCGGTGCTCGGGGCGAAGGTCCTCAACTGGCCGCAGGAGCCGCTGCCCGGTCCCGCGTGACCCGGCTCAGGAGTCGGTGAAGGCGTCGTACTTGATCCGGGTGGACGGGATCCGCATCTCGGTGAGCCGGCGCAGGGTGGCATTCACCATGGCGCCCGAGCCGGCGACGTAGAAGTCGTGGTCCCGCCACGGCCCGTGCCGGGAGACGACGTCCGGGATGGCGCCGCGCTCACCCGGGTAGCCCTGCTCGTCGCTGGCCGCGCGGACGATCGTGAGCCAGGGACAGCTCTCGGCGATCTGATCGAGGTGCCGGCGGTCGTAGAAGTCGTCGTCCTGCCGCTCGCCGCGGAACAGGTGGATGAACCGGGTGCGGTTGTAGCGGGTCAGCTCGTCCAGCAGCGCCTTGACCGGGGCGAGGCCGGTGCCACCGGTGACGAAGACGATGTCGCGGCGCGACTGCGGGTCGAGGGTCATCGACCCCATCGGGGCGGCGATGCGCAGCATGTCCCCGGCTTTGAGCCGGCGCACCAGGGCGCTGGACACCCAGCCGCCGCCGGCCGCACGGACGTGGAACTCCAGGGTGCCGTCCTCGCGGGGCGCGTTGGCGATGGAGTACGTACGCCACAACCGGGGCTGGTAGCCGCACTCGATGCTGACGTACTGGCCGGCGCGGAACTTCAGCGGTTGCAGCGGCCGGCAGGTGAACACGGCGATGTCGGCGCCGCGCCGCTCATGATGGAGGACCTCGGCGTGCCGGTACGGCGGTTCCGTGTCCTCGGCCGCACCGGCGATCATCTTCGCGGCGATATGGTCGTAGACGTCGTTCCAGGCCTGCTCGTACACGGCGTTCCACCCTTCGCCGGCGTGGGCCCGGATGGCGTCGATCAGCGCGACTTTGACCTGGCTGTAGTGCTCGGGGGTGACGTGGAACTTGCGGTGGTCGCGGCCCAGCGACCTCAGGTAGCCGTCGATGTCCTCCGGACTGTCGAAGTTCTGCACGGCGGAGACGATCGCGCCCAGCAGCCGGCCGCGCTGGACGTCCATCTGCACCGGGAAGAGGTCACGCAGCTGCGGGTCGGACAGGAACAGCCGGGCGTAGAAGTGCTGGGCCACCCGGTCCTGACGGTCCTCGACCAGGCCCCAGCTCTCCTTGAGAACGGTCGACAGGCTGGTCATCGCTGCTCCTCCGACGTGGCGGTCCGGTACTGGGAGGATCAGCGTCGCCGAGCCCGCCGGGGCAGCCGTCGCACACGCGGTGCGATCCCCGTCCCGCCCCCCGAGGAGGCGTGTCATGAGTGCTGACCTGAGACTTCGCCGGGTGTACGAGGCACCGGCGCCGGAGGACGGCCGGCGGGTCCTGGTCGACCGCCTCTGGCCGCGCGGGCTCACCCGGGACGCGGCCCGGCTCGACGAGTGGCTCAAGGACGTGGCCCCCTCGACCGCGCTGCGCCACTGGTACGGCCACCGGCCGGAGCTCTTCGACGAGTTCCGGGACCGCTACCTCGTCGAACTCGCCGAGCCGGTGCCGGCAGCGGCGCTCGGCCGGCTCCGAGAGCTGTCCGGGGCGGGAACGCTCACCCTGCTCACCGCCACCAAGGACGTCGGTCTCAGCCACCTGACGGTGCTCGCCGAACTGCTGCGCGGCTGACCTGTACCTGTACCTACCACCGTTTCCCGGTCCTGTTCGCAGATCCGGGAAACGCCTCGTCGCGCCGCTTTCGCTCGTACGTTGTGAGTGACCCCAGGCGTACGGGAAAGGCACGGTCATGAAGCTCGGTGGAGCGTTCGACAACGGTTCACTGCGTACCAAGATCGGGGCTGTGGTTCTGACGGCGGCCGTCAGCGGCCTCATCGTCGGAGCAGTGGCGATCAACATGGTGCGGGACCTGAACAACGAGGCCGCCGCCGCGCAGCGTCAGACCCTGGCGGTCCAGGCCGCCGCCGGGTCCTACGGCAAGAACATCGAGGCGTTCAGCGGCAACACGTCCTCGCTGCAGCTCTACCCGAGCCTCGCGGGCCGCATCAACGACGCGTTGACCGCGAACAAACAGGCCATCGCCGACGCGCTGAACGTGCTCGGCGCGAACCTGTCCCAGGAGGACGGGGGCGCGCAGGTCGTCGCCAAGGCCAAGCAGGACTGGGAGGCCTATCTGGCCTTCAACAGTGGCGGCGCCTCGTCGTCGTCGACGCCGCCCGCGCCGTTGACCCCCGCGCAGCTGGCGGAGGCCGTCAAGCAGTACGACGCCCTCTACAAGGCGCTGGGTGACGACCAGGTGGCGCTGGAGAACCGGGCGAAGGCCATGTCGGCCGCCAACATCGAGAACTCGGCGGCCGAGGCCCGCCAGGCGGTGACGGCGATCGCGGTCGTGCTCGGCGTCGGCCTCCTGCTGAGCATTCTGCTGGCGATCCGGGTGGGCAACCGGCTGCGCCGCGCCATGGACGGGGTCTCGCGGCTGGCCGACGGGCTCGCCGACGGTGATCTCACCCGGGAGTCGGGGGTCGACGGCAAGGACGAGGTCGGCCGGATGGCCGCCTCCCTGGACCGGGCGATCAGCCGCCTGCGGGCGGACGTCGTGCAGCTGGCCGGCAACGCCGGCACCCTGAACGAGGCGGCTCAGCAGCTCACCACCGTGTCGGGCACGGTCGACGCCGCCGCGGCGGACGCGGCCGCCCAGGCCGGCTCGGTCGCCTCGGCCGCCGACGTGGTGTCGAACAACCTGCAGGTGGTCTCCTCGGGCTCGCAGGAGATGGGTTCCTCGATCCGCGACATCAGTGTCTCGACCACGGAGGCGTCCGAGGTGGCGGCGCAGGCCGTCGAGGTCGCCACCGCCACCAACGCGATCGTCGCCCGGCTGGGGGAGTCCTCGGCCGAGATCGCCACCGTGATCAAGGTGATCACCTCGATCGCCGAGCAGACCAACCTGCTCGCCCTGAACGCCACCATCGAGGCCGCCCGCGCCGGTGAGCTGGGCAAGGGCTTCGCCGTCGTGGCCGGGGAGGTCAAGGACCTGGCCCAGGAGACGGCCAAGGCCACCGAGGACATCTCCCAGCGGGTCCGCACGATCCAGACCGACACCGACGGCGCGGTCACCGCGATCGGCGAGATCTCGGCGATCATCGAACGGATCAACGGCATCCAGCTGACCATCGCCTCGGCCGTCGAGGAGCAGACCGCGACCACGCAGGAGATGAACCGCACGCTGTCGGACGCGGCCGCCGGGGCCGGCAACATCGCCGTGACGATCACCGGGATGTCCGACGCGACCCGGCGTACCACGGACACCGTCTCGGCGACCCGGCACGCCGCCGGTGAGCTCGCCACGACGGCCGGCCAGCTGCAGACCCTGGTGTCCCGCTTCCGCTACTGACCCGCCCCAGCGCGGCGCGGCCACGTCCCTCAGCCGCGGGCGCGCAGGCCGTCGAGCACGATGCCGAGCAGGTGCCGGGCCCGGGCGTCGAACTCCGCCGCGTCGAGGCGGGACAGGTAGCCGATCAGGATGATCACGTCGCGGGCGTCGACGTCGGGCCGGATCTCGCCGGCCACCCGGCCGGCGTCGAGCAGCAGCGTGACGGCGTCCCCGATCGGGCCCAGGCTGTCCGCTGACAGGTCCTCCGAGGTCGCGACCTCCAGCGCCGCGAACACCCCGCGCTTGACCTGGGCGTACTCCGCGACCCGGTCGAACCAGGCCCGCAGGGCGGTCAACGGGTCGTGCCGCTCCAGCAGAGTGGCCGCGGTGGCGACCAGATCCTCGACGTCGGCGCGGTAGACCTCCGCGAGCAGGTCGGCCCGGGTCGGGAAGTGCCGGTAGAGGGTCCCCTGCCCCACGCCCGCCCGCTGGGCGACCGCGTTCAGCCGGATGTCGGTGTCGCCGGCGATCTCGGCCCGGGCGGCCTCGATGATGCGGGCGCGGTTCTCGGTGGCGTCGGCCCGGCGACGTGCGGGTGTCACCGGTACGTCGTACCACACCCTGGTCAACCGGACACGTGTCCGCTACCGTTGGCGCCAAGCGGACACGTGTCCGCATGGAGGGGGAACACATGTCAGGCATCGCGGGCAAGGTCGTGGCCATCACCGGCGCGAGCAGCGGTATCGGCGAGGCGACCGCCCGGCTGCTGGCGGAACGCGGCGCGCTCGTGTCCCTGGGCGCCCGGCGCACCGAGCGGCTGGACGCCGTCGCCGGTGAGCTCCGCGACAAGGGCGCGTCGGTGATCACCGGCCGGGTCGACGTCACCCGGCGCGCCGACATGGACGCGTTCGTGGCCCGCACCGTCGAGGGGTTCGGCCGGATCGACGTGCTGGTCGGCAACGCCGGGATCGCCAGGATCGGCCCGATGGCCGACCTGGACGTCGACGGCTGGACGGCGATGATCGACGTCAACCTGCGCGGCGTGCTGAACGGCGTCGCCGCGGCGATGCCCGCGTTCCGGCGGCAGGGCCGGGGACACTTCGTCACCACGGTGTCGACCGCCGGCCTGAAGATCACGCCGACGATGGCGGTCTACGGCGGCGTCAAGAACGCGGTCCGGACCGTGCTGGAGGGGCTGCGCCAGGAGTCGACCGACGGTGTCATCCGGACCACGGCGGTGTCCCCGGGCTACGTGCGCACCGAGCTGGCCGATTCCATCGACGACCCGGCGGTACGCGAGCTGACCCGCCGGACCATGGCCGAGTTCGCGATCGCACCGGAGGCGGTGGCCCGGACGATCGCCTTCGCCGTCGAGCAGCCGGACGACGTCGAGATCGGCGAGATCGTCGTCCGCCCGACGCGGCAGGGATGACTGCTACCGGCGCACTTTCGCGGCGTCGTCGGTGCGCTGCTGCCACTGGGCGCGTACGGCGGCGATCTCACCGCGGTGCCGGGCCTCCCAGCCGTCGATCCGCTCGGCGATGACGCGCAGGCCGGCCTCGTACGCCGGGCGCCGGCAGTCCGCGTCGGCGGCGAACCGTCTCTCCAGCTCGGCGACTGCCTGCCGCCAAGCGGGCGACGCCGGTGCCCCGTCGACGGGGGCGTCCCGGCGGTCGAGTCCGGACACGAAGATGAAGTCGCGGCGCTCGTCGACGACGTACCCGTAGCGGTTGTGCATGCAGGAGCGGTAGTGCCGCATGCCGCGGACGACGCCGGGATCGCGATTGACGGCCAGCAGCAGCTCGCTGAAGGCCAGGCCGATCCGGTCCAGCCCGCGTGGCATCTCGACCTGGTAGTACGTGCGACGGCCGGCCGTCCTCCGGCACCTCGCCTCGTGTGGGGCCACGGCCGGTTCCTCGGCGGACTCCCGAGCCAGCCGGGCGTAGGCGATCTCGTTGAGGATGAGAATTCGGGGGCCCGCGGTCAGGGAATCGATGACCGTCGCGTGGCCGATGCCGTAGCCGAGGTCGGCTCCGGTGAAGTCCCGGTAGAAGCTCAGGACCGGCCGTTTGTCGTAGCGGTGGCCGGCGTCGCGCATGCAGGTCGCGATCACGGTCTCGACCCGGTCGTGCTTGACGATCTCCGACGCCCGCTTCTCCTCGAGGCTGCCGGTGGTGGCGACGGTCAGGGCGTCCAGGCGCGCGGCGGTGGACGAGGCGGCCCGCGGGGAGGGCGGGGACACCCCGATGACGAGCACGGTGAGCCAGCTCGACACCGCCAGCAGCCGTCGGTCCACGCCCTGCCAACGAGGTGAGGCGGTACGGGTGACGGCGCGGCGGCGTACCGGAATCTCTCAGGCTTGTTGCAGGGGGCCGGGGCAGGCCGGGCTGATCCGGTCGGCCAGCCGGTGCAGCGCGCCGGCGGTCCGGAGGCGCAGGGCCGCGGGTCGTGGTTGCCGCTCCGGGATCACCGGCGCGTCCGGCAGGGCGGACTGTGCCGCCTCGCGTGCCTGCTGCACGCCCAGTCGTCCGACGGCGTAGTAGGTGAGCATCGTTCCTCCTCGTGCTACCGGCTAAACCCGCTTTAGTGGAAGCATACCGGAGATGCTTCCAGCAAAACAGTCTTTGGTAGTAGGTTGAATGCGATGGACGACGTGACCTCGACCGGCGGCGTGGCGGACCTCGTCCGCAACGGCGGATCGTTGTGCCTGGACTTCATCAACACGGTGGAGCCGCGGACCGGTCCGGTGGACCGCGAGTGGCTGACCGGATACGCCGACCTGGTCGTGTGGGCCCGGCACGGCGACCTTGTAGACGACGCGGCGGCGGACGCGCTCCTGCGCACGGCCGCGGATCGGCCGGCGGAGGCCCGGGCCGCGTTCCGGGCCGCCATCGACCTGCGCGAGGGACTGTTCCGGCTGTTCGCCGCGATCGTCGACGGCACCGCGCCGGCCGACGGGGACCTCGAGGTGCTGCGGCGGGCCTACGCGGCCGCGACCGCGCACGGCCGGCTGGTCCCCGGCGGGGGCGGTTTCGGCTGGGCCTGGGACGCCCCCGGGTCGCTCGACCGGCCGTGGTGGCCGGTCGCCGTCTCGGCGATGGAGCTGCTCGGCCACGGGCCGCTCGACCGGATCAAGCAGTGCCCCACCGACGAGGGCTGCTCCTGGCTCTTCATCGACGCCACCAAGAACCGCAGCCGCCGGTGGTGCAGCATGGAGGACTGCGGCAGCCAGACCAAGGCGCGCCGGCAGACCGACCGGCGCCGCGCCGCCCGCCGCGGCGCCGGCACCTGATCCGGCCCGAGGTCCGCCATCATGGTCTGCGTGACCGATCCGCAGCTTCGCGAGAGCACGACCCGGCGCCTCATCCTGCGGGTGCCCGAGCCGGATGACCTGGGGCGGCTGTTCGACCTCTACTCCGATCCGCGGGTCTGGGGGCCGGATCCGCTGAGCCGACACGAGGATCCGGCGCAGACCGAGCGGATGATCGGGAACTGGCGGGCCGCGTGGGAGCGTGACGGCCTCGGCATGTGGACGGCGTGGGAGGGCGGCGAGTTCGTCGGGATCGGCGGCTGCTTCCTCCGGTACGGCGTCGCCTGGAATCTCGGGTTCCGGCTGAGCCCGCCGCGCTGGGGGCGGGGCTACGCGCAGGAGATCGGCGCGGCGGCGATCGGGGCGGCCCGGCAGCGGCGGCCGGAGCTTCCGGTCACCGCGTACCTGCTGGAGGGCAATGATCAGTCGTTGCGGGCGGTCGAGCGGACCGGACTCGGCCGGGTCTGGCGGGGCCCGGACGCCGGCAACCCCGATCCGGGCGCGATCCGGCTGCTCTACAGTGACCGGCCGTTGACGCCGGCGGCGCTGAAGGCCCTCACCGAGAACTGATCCGGCGGTTACCGGTCGCCGCGCAGGTAGCGGGTCACCATGTCCACCAGCTCCTGCTCGAACGTCTCGACCGGGATGGTGCGCGGGTCGGCCATGAGCTTGTGCGTGTTCAGCTCCACGGTGACCATGATCAGCTCGGCCGCGGTGTCGATGTCGCGGACGTGCACGTCCGGGTGCCGGGCCAGCAGATCGCGCACCTGAGCGCCGCGTTCCCGGCCGTGGCGGTCGATCGTCTCGAGCAGCTCCCGGGACATCGGGGCCTCCTCGATCATGATTCGGAGCAGCTGCGGGTCGTCGCCGTGGTTGTCGATCGCGTCGCGGACCAGGGCCCGTACCGTCGCCTCCAGGGTGCCGGGGGAGAGGTCGAGCTGGTCGGCCTGCGTCCAGGTGCCGCGGTCCAGGTGCCGCATCAGCAGCTGGGCGAGGATGGCGTCCTTGTTCGGGAAGTACTGGTACAGCGAGCCGATCGAGATGCGGGCGCGTTCGGCGATGCGGTTGGTGGTGCCGGCGGCGTAGCCGTGCTCGGCGAAAACGTGAGCAGCGGCGGCGAGGATCCGCTCGCGGGTGAGCTCGGCGCGGACCTGGCGGGGCGTGCGACGTGGTTGAAGGCGACGGTCGGCCGACGGCATCGGGGGGTCTCCTTGGGGGCGCGGAAAGCGAGTAGCCAAAACCTGAGCTATTGTTCACAATAATGCGATGAGCTGCAAAAACAAGGCCCATACGTGATTCCCAAGGTCCAGCTTCCCGGGTCCCGCTCGATGATCACCCTGGCGGTGCGCCACCGGGAGTTCCTGTCGCCCGGATTCGCGAACGTCACTCTGGGTGGCCCGGCCGTGCGGGAGCTCGTCGTGGCCGGCAATGACCAGGCCGTACGCCTGTTCTTTCCCCGCGACGGCCAGACCGGGCTGCGGATGCCGACCCTGTCGAACGAGGCCTGGATCGCCCAGCTGCTGCTGGCGCCGAAAGCGGTGCGCCCGTGGGTCCGCAACCTGACGATCCGGCGGGTGCGGCCCGCGGACGACGAGCTCGACATCGAGTTCGCCGTGCACGGTGACTCGCCCTTGTCGTCCTGGGTGCGCCGGGCCGAGCCGGGTGACCCGGCCGGGATCTTCGACATCGGCACCACGTACCGGCGGCCGGGGCACGCGCGGGGCCAGCTGCTGATCGGCGACGAGACGGCGCTGCCGGCGATCCTGTCGATCCTCGAAGGCACACCGCCGGGCCTGGCCACAGAGGTCTACCTGGAGGTGGCCGCTCGGGCCGACATCCGGCCCGGGCCGACGCCGGCCGGCGCCCGCATCCACTGGCTGAGCCGCGACGACGAAGACCTGCGGCCCGGCACCCTGGCCGTGGCGGCGGTACGCGACGCGCACCTACCGCCCAGCCCCTTCTACACCTGGGTCGCGGGCGAGTCCCGGCTGGCCACCACGGTACGGCGACACCTGGTCAACGACCGCGGAGTGCCCAAGCGGGACATCTCCTTCATCGGCTACTGGCGCCTCGGCCGGTCCGCCCCCGGCTGAGAGGAACCCCTTGTGCGGCACCATGTCCTGACCACGGTGGACCAGATCGAGACAGCCATCGGCCGCCCGGCCCCGATGATCCTGCTCAAGCAGATCGGCGCCCTCGACGCGGGCTGCCGGACCGTCCTGGCCCGGTGCCCGATCGCGGCGTTCGGCTACCGGAGCACCGACGGCACCAGCCGGACGACCTTCATCGGCGGCGCACCGGGATTCACGCGTGTCCACTCACCCACGCGGATCTCGTTCTCCCTCGCCGAACCCGGTGACCCGTACGGTCCGGTCTCGTTGTTCTTCCTCCTGCCGGGCGTCGGCGAGCTCCTGCGGGTCAACGGCACGGTCATCGCACGCCAGGGCTCCGAGACGACGGTCGAGATCCAGGAGGCGTACGTGCACTGTGCTCAGGCCGTACTCCGGTCCGGTCTCTGGCAGCCACCCGCCCGGCCGCAGCCGGCCGTGGAGATCGCGGGGGACGGGCCCTTGACGCGATCCGGCGTCGCCGACTTCCTGGCCGGTGCGCCGTTCCTCGCCCTGTCCACGTGGGACTCCTCCGGCGGCAGCGACACGAGCCCGCGCGGCGATCAGCAGGCGGTGGCGCGGATCCTGGACGGCCGCACGCTCGTCATCCCGGACCGCCGCGGCAACAAACGCGCCGACACGCTGCACAACCTGCTCCAGGACGACCGGCTCTCGTTCGCCGCGCTGGTCCCGGGCCGCAGCGGTGTCCTGCACGTCCGCGGCCGCGGCGCGATCACCGCCGACCCGGCGCTGCTGGAGACGATGGCGTTGCGCGGCACACCGCCGCACGCGGCGCTGCTCATCGACGTCGAGCACGCCGAGGTGACGGGCAACGACGCCGTGGCCCGGTCCCGGCTGTGGTCGCCCGGCGCGCACCTCGACCGCGGCGCCGCGCCGGACCTGATGGCGCTGGCGGGGGAGCACCTCGCCGCCAACGCTGACGGTCGCTCGACGACGTACCTGATGAAGGTTGTCGGGGTGATCCCCGGGATGACGCGGTTGCTGCGGCTGGTGATGAACCGCGCCTACCGCTTCGGCCTGCGCAAGGAGGGCTACGGGGAGATCGCGCCCGTCCCGGGCGGCCGCCGCCGGCGCCGCGCCGAGGTGGGCGATCCGCTACGGGAGGTGCGCGTCACGGAGGTACGGCGGGAGACGCCGAGCGCGGTCACTCTCGTCCTGGAGGACGCCGGCGAGCGCCGCAACACGTTCGACTTCCGGCCCGGACAGTTCTTCACGCTGATCGCCGACATCAACGGCCGGCCGGTGCGGCGGGCGTACTCGGCGTCCTCGGTGCCGGGATCGTCGCGGCTGGAGGTCACCGTCAAGCGGGTCGAGCCGGGGCGGTTCTCCACCCACGTGCACGGCGGCCTCCGGGTCGGGGACCGGCTCGCGGTGCTCGGCCCCTCCGGGTCCTTCCACACCGAGCCGCATGCTCCGGAGCAGCTCGTGCTGGTCGCGGCGGGCAGCGGCGTGACACCGATGATGAGCATGATCCGTACGCGGCTGACGGCTGAACCGGGCGGCGACCGGACCGCGCTGCTCTACAGCAGCCGTGACGCGGACGAGGTGATCTTCGCCGACGAACTGGCCCGGCTCGCGAAGGACCATCCCGGCCGGCTGTCGGTCACCCACGTGCTGACCCGCCGGGACCGCCGGCTGGACGCCGAGGGCGTGCGGCGGTGGCTCGCCGGTGTGGCCCCGGTTGCGGAGGCTCACTACTACGTGTGCGGTCCGGAGCCGCTGATGGAGGTTGTTCAGGGGGTGCTGGCCGGGCTCGGGGTGCCGGACGCGCAGGTGCACCAGGAGCGCTACACCAGCGGAGCTGACCCGGGGAACGCGACGACGGTGCCGCGGGAGCTGACTGTCGAGCAGGACGGGCGGCCGCTGGGGACGGTGGTGGTCGAGCCGGGGCAGACGCTGCTCGACGCGGGGCTGGCCGCGGGACTGCCGATGCCGTACTCGTGCACGGTGGGCAACTGCGGTGACTGCATGGTCCGGCTGCGCAGCGGCGAGGTGAGCCAGCACGAGCCGAACTGTCTCACGGCCGCGCAGCGGGCGGACACCTTTGTGCTGACCTGCACCGCCTGCCCCTTGTCGAAGGTGACCGTCGACATCGCTTGACGGTCCTCCGTACCGTGTCGGCCATGGCTTCTCCAAAAGGACGCGTCCGTAGCGTCCTCCCGCGCCGTGGGCCCGCGATCATTCTCGTCGGTCTGGTGGCCCTGATCGGGGCGTGGTACGGCGGTGCGGCGGGACATCGGGTGGGCCTGGAGCTGGCTCCCGAGCTGCCCCAAGGTGCGGCCGCGGCGCAGATCACCGGGACGGTGCTGCCCGGGCTCAAGGTGTGGGGCGGCGGCGACCCCGATCCTGTCGTCTCGCAGCCGGACGGGGAGGGCGTCGAGTACGGCTACGCGACCTACTGGGTGCGCCACAACGACGCGACCCGCGACGTCGGCGGTTACAGCGCCGCGGCACGGGACCGGCTCGTCGCCGCCGGATGGGAGGTGCACGACTTCACGCTCACCGGCCCCGAGAACTACATCGACGGGGGTCAGGGCAGCGGGGCGACGTTCTGGGCGGACCGCTCCGGCCTGGTGCTCGGGTACGACAACTCGCTGCTGACCGGGTTTCCGGCGTACGACTCCGACGGTGGTGTCCAGCTGACGCTGCGCCGCGGCGGTTCGTCCGGGGCGACGACGGCCGGGTGGGCCGGCGCGGTGCTGGGCGCGCTCCTCGCGTGGTTCCTGGGCGCCTGGGTGAGCCGGACCCTGTCCGGGGTCGCGGGCGGCACGGCCGTCACGGGCGTGCTGACCGTCGGCATGCTGGTGCTGTCGGTGCCGGCCATGCTGATGAACTCGCCGCCGGACCCGCCGGGCGCGTCACCCTGGTGGGGCGGCCTCGGCTATCTCGGCCTCTTCACGACCGTGCTGGCCGCCCTCGCGGCCGTGCTGCTGCTGGTCCTCGCCGGGGCCGTGGCCCTGAGCCGCAGCGTGAGCTGGCGCCGGGCCCGCGGATGGGCCACCGCCGCGCTGCGCCGTCGTCCCCGGGCCGCCCTCGCCGGCCTCGCCGTGGTGGTCGCCGCCCTGGTCACCGCGACCGTCCTGCCGTCGTCGCCGGCCGCGTTGCCCGCGGTCAGGGCGGCGTGCCGGCCCGCGCCCGGCGTGCCGGCCGAGGCCCCGGCGGAGCAGACCCGGGACAGCCTGCTCGCCCACGTGTACGTGGATCCGGCCTCCACGCCGGACCAGCGCAACCTGATCACCGCGGCGATCCGCCGGAGCTGGGCGGGCGACACCCAGGGGATGATCTGGGAGCCGGACGCCGCCGAGTTCCGCGACACCTACTGCGACGGCGGGCCGGTGCAGGCCGAGGCCGTCGCCGGACTGCCGTACTTCTTCCCCGTCGACCTGGACGTGGCCAGCGACTTCCCCGCGCTGGTGCAGGAGGTCCAGGGCATGCCGGGCGTGGTCGCCGTCCAGCACCGGCCGGCCTGAGCCGGCGTCAGTCGCGCGTCAGGGGCTGCACCGACCGGAACGCGGCGCTGAGCATGCCGGCGCTGGTCTGCACCTGGTAGCGGCTGCGACCGCGCTTGACGATCGTGCCGGCCAGCCCGCCGTACCGTCCCGCGCCGGTCAGCCGGACCCGGTCGCCCACCTTGAGGTCGACGGTTACCGGCTCGGTCCGGGGTGCGCGCAGGCGCGCGAGCTCGGCCGTGTAGCGAGGGTGCATCGGAGCCGGCTCTCCCCGGTAGGTCCAGGTGTAGAGCGCGGCCAGGTCGAAGGCCGCGGAACACACGGCACACGAGCGCACCCGGACGGGCCGGCGATGAGCCGTCGTACGGTGACCCGCCGCGCAGACCCCCGCCCACGCACCGTCGACCTTCGGCGCGTCGGCCGGCATGCACCGCTGCCCCGAACAACCGATCCGCCGCGCCGCCGCCCGCCACACCCGGTCATGACCGTGCCGCGGGCCGACGAGAGCATGCGCGATCTCGTGCAGCACGGTCTCGGTGACCTGTTCCGGGGAGTAGAGGCTCATCAGGTGCCGCGAGAGGCCGATCACCTTACGGTCGGAGTGGCAGACCCCGGCCCGCGTCCGGGCGTTGTCGAGCACGAGCCGCCAGTCGGTCAGGCCGTGCTGGTGCATCAGCCGGGTGGCGAGCTCCCGTGTCTGCGTCTGGTTCAACCGCGATACTCCTCGTCATGGGTCCTGGCCGCCCGTCGATGGTGCCACGAGCGCACGTGCTCGTCGTGGCTGGCACCATGCTGTCGTGGGCTCGGACTGGACGTGGGAACTACAGGTACCGGTGGCCGGCGAACCGGCTCTGCGCGAGCTGCTGCCGAACGGCGCTCTGCTGATCGAACTCCTCGACGACCCGGCCGCGGTCGACCCGCTGCGCTACGAGGAGATCCACTCCAGGTGGCTCAGCGCCGGCTGAACGCCGGCGCGGAGACCCTGCGGGCCGATGACGAGGTCGTCGTCCCCGAAGCGCAGCACCAGACCGGCGCAGAACGGCTCGCCGCCCGGCGCGGGGATCACGGCCCCGGCATTGAGCCGTTCCCCGACGAGTCCGGACAGGACACCGTCGCCCAGGCCGTCGGAGGGGAAGGGATCATCCCGTACCAGGCGGAGCTCATCGCCCCGGCCGTGCAGCCCGACCGGCAGGTCACCCGCCAACAGCAACCACGCATCCAGCCCGGACGACCGCCGGGCCTCGGTCGCCGCGTCCAGCCGCAGGCCGACCCGGCTGGTCAGCCAGGCGGAGATCATCCGCTGATCGCTGAAACCGGCGTACGGCACCGAGCGGTCATCGCCCAGCGCCTGCACCACGGCCCGGGCCGTCGCCTCGTGGACGTCGCCCGTACCGGTGTCGATCTCGGTGGTGAAGACCTCGGTCACCGTCACCCGAGCCGGCTGATCCCGCAGTGCCCACCGAGCACCCAGCTCCGCCTCCCGGCGGTGGTGCTCGTCGACGTCCACGATCACCTCGACCGACGCCGTGTCCGCCGGCGTCACCTCGACACCGACCCGGGCGAAACGCGCCGATCGCGCGGTCTGGCGCAGCAGCCGGAAGGTGGTCACCGGGCTTCCCGGGCCCGCAGCCGCGCCACCGCGGCCAGGACGTCCGCCCGGTTGCGGCGCGACTTGAGCCACGCCGGCAACTTCTCGATCAAGGACATCGAGCATCCCCCGTACGGGCCGCGCTCCCGCAGATCAGCGGCGACGAACTCGGCCAGCAGGTCCAGATGGGCCCGGTTGTACGCCCACAGCCGATGCCCCCGCACGGTCGCCGTGAGCCACAGCGGCTGCCGGAAGAACGGGTCGACGGCCACACCCCAGCAGGACGAGCGGTCCCGGGGAGACCAGGTCGCCGCGAGCCCGCACGTGCGGCACACCAGCCGCCGCGGCCGGGTCGTCGGCAGCTCGCCGGCGGCCGGATCCGCGACCACCCGGGCATGCGCGGCACAGCGCGGGCACACCACGTCGATCGGGTGCGCGGCCAGGTTGTACAGGGAGTAGTCCGACGTCGGATCGCGGAAGCGTGACGCCCGGGCGGCCTTCATGCGGGGGACGGTACCGCCTGGACCGGCCCTGGCACCGCCGCATTTCCCGCCCACGGCACTGCCGGCGAGGTCAGGGCCGAAAGACCCGCATCGGTCCGTGCCTGCGCCTCTGCCGGCTGCCTCGGCGAAGCGGTGTGCTGGAGCTGTCAGCAGAAGGCAGGGCGCCGAAGGAGGAGAGCCATCATGGTGAAGCGCCATCTGATCGCGGCGGGGTACGCCGTCGCATTGCCGGTGACCAGCACGGTTCTCATCCTGCTGGTCGCCGCCGGCGTCGAAGGGGCTGTGGCCGGCGTCCGCCGTCACGCCCGTCGTTGACGATGCCTCAGGCCGGGCGCGCGATTCCGGCGCGCCCGTGGTCCGGCTGCTCCGGTCGCCGATGCGTCACGTGCTGCCTCATCTCGGCGGCCACCGGGCCGGCCCGGCGGCGCCTGCTGCGCCGGCCCCGCGCGGCGGTCGGCGCTCGGCGAGAGGGCGTACGCTGCGACCAGGTGTGCCCTTCCTCCACACCGGAGTTGACCTGACCATGTCGCGGGAATCAGCGATCGCCATCACCGGTCTGCACAAGTCGTTCGGCGCCACCAGAGCTCTCGACGGGCTCGACCTGACCGTGGCCCGGGGAGAGGTGCACGGCTTCCTCGGGCCCAACGGCAGCGGGAAGACCACCGCGATCCGGGTCGTCCTGGGGCTGCTGCGCGCCGATGCGGGCGAGGTACGGCTGCTCGGCGGCGACCCCTGGCGTGACGCCGATCAGCTGCACCGGCGACTCGCGTACGTGCCCGGCGACGTCACCCTGTGGCCCGGCATCAGCGGCGGCGAGGTCATCGACCTGCTCGGCCGGCTGCGCGGTGGCATCAACCGGCAGCGCCGCGACGAGTTGCTCGAGCAGTTCGACCTGGACCCGAGGAAGAAGGCGCGCACCTACTCCAAGGGCAACCGGCAGAAGGTGGCGCTCATCGCCGCGCTGGCCTCCGACGCCGAGCTGCTGCTGCTGGACGAGCCGACCTCCGGCCTGGACCCGCTGATGGAGTCGGCGTTCCAGCGGTGCATCCAGGACGTCAAGCGGCAGGGCCGGACGGTGCTGTTGTCGAGTCACATCCTGGCCGAGGTGGAGGCGCTGGGTGACCGGGTGAGCATCATCCGGCTCGGCCGCACGGTGGAGTCGGGCACGCTGAGCGAACTGCGGCACCTGACCCGCACGTCGATCGCGGTGGAGACCACGCGGCCGGTCACCGACATCGCCCGGCTGCCCGGTGTCCATGACGTGGTCGCCGCCGACCACCACGCCCGCTTCGACGTCGACACCGCACAGCTCGACGCCGTGATCCGCGAGCTGGCCCCGCTCGGGGTGCGCACCATGACCAGCTCGCCGCCGACGCTGGAAGAGCTGTTCCTGCGCCACTACGGCGAAGCCCCGTCATGACCGGGACGGTGCCGCTGCTGCGTTTCCTGCTGCGCCGGGAACGGCGGAGTCTGCCCTGGTGGCTGCTGGGGGTCACGCTGCTCGTCCTCGTGCAATCCACCCAGAGCCAGGATCTGTACGGCACCGCCGAAGCGCTGCAACGGCTGCGGCAGACCATCGGCGCGAACACGGCCGTGATCGCGATGAGCGGGCCGACCGGTCTGCTGGCCTCGATCGGCGGCGAGGTCGTGTTCGAGATCTTCGCGTTCGCCGCGATCGTGGTCGCGTTGATGAACATGTTCCTGGTCGGCCGGCACACCCGCGCCGACGAGGAGTCCGGCCGCGCGGAGCTGGTCCGCTCGGCGCGGGTGGGACGCCGTACGCCGTTGGCGGCCGCCCTGCTCCTCGCCGGTCTGGCCGATGTCGCCGCGGGCCTGCTGGTGTTCGCCGCGGCGGCCGGCACCGGCCTGCCCGTTGCCGGCTCGGCTCTGTTCGGCGCCGCACTGGCCGCGTTCGGTCTCGTGTTCGCCGCGTTGACCGCCGCGACGGCGCAGGTGTTCGAGAGCACCCGGGCGATGTACGGAACGGTCGCGGCCTTTCTCGGTGCGGCCTTCGCGCTGCGGGCCGCCGGCGACGTGGGCGACGGCACGCTGTCCTGGGCCTCACCCATCGGGTGGGGGCAGCGCACCTACCCGTACGCCGGTGACCGCTGGTGGCCGCTGCTGGTGTCGCTGGCCGTCGCCACCCTGCTGGGGTCGGCCGCGGTGGGCCTGCTGACGCACCGGGACCTCGGGGCGGGCCTGGTGGCGCCGCGGCCGGGCCGGGCCCGGGCGTCGGCGCTGCTGCGTGACGCGCAGGCGCTGGCCTGGCGCCTGCAGCGCGGTGCCCTGCTGGGCTGGGCCGCCGGGCTGCTGCTCCTGGGCATCGCGTACGGGTCGATCGGCGAGAGCATCGACCAGTACGTCCGGGAGAATCCCGAGATCGCCCAGTTCCTGACCGGCGGCTCCGACGACATCCTGAACGCGTACCTGGCCGTCACCGCCGGCATGGCCGCCCTGCTCGCTGCCGCCTACGGAGTGAGCACTGTCCTGCGGGCCCGGGCCGAGGAGACGTCCGGCCGGGCCGAGATGGTGCTGGCCACCGGGACGAGCCGCAGGGTCTGGCTGGCCGGGCAGCTCAGCGTCGCCCTGATCGGCACCGCGGTGGTGCTGGTCGCGTTCGGCCTCGGCGAAGGCCTGGCCTACGGCCTGACTGTCTCGGACCTGGGTCAGATACCGCGGCTGGCCGGGGTCGCGCTCGCCTACCTGCCGGGGGTGTGGCTCGTCGGTGCCGTGACGGTGCTGGTGTTCGGCTGGCTGCCCCGGGCGGCGGCGGTCATCGCCTGGGTCGTGGTCGCCTACTGCGCCGTCATCACGATGTTCGCCGACTCGTTCGACCTGCCCGGCTGGTCGCGGCAGGCCTCGCCGTTCTTCCACTCGCCGAGGGTGCCGCTGAACGACCTGGCCGTCGCGCCGCTGGTCGTGCTGGTTCTCCTGGTCGCGGCCCTGGTGGCCGCCGGGTACGCGGGCCTGCGGCGCCGGGACGTCGGCTACTGACCGCGTGCACCACCGATCACTTTTGGTGACCTCGACTGGACCGGAACGTGACCTTGTGCCATGGTCGACGGGTGTCATTGCTGATGCGCGCTGAGTTGCTCGATCAAACCGTCGTGCTGGCTCTTTCCGGTGCGGTGGTCTATCAGAATCCGGAGCAGATTCCCGGGGCCGTGCGGGCGGCGGTCGTCCGCTGGGCGCCCGAGGCGATCCTGCTCGATCTGGCCGACGTCCGCGTGCTCGACGCCGCCGGGATCGCGGCGCTGCTGGACAGCCACCGAGCGGTCAGCTGGGCCGGGATGTCCTTCGCGCTGATCAACGTCGACACGTTCGTGATGGGCCAGTTGCGCGACATCGGCGTGGCCAGTCTCATCCGGGCCCAGCAGCCCGCCGAGGAGGATCGGGCCACCGTCGACGTCTGACGCCTGGAGGCCCTCGAAGCAGAGTGGGACCTCGCTCACTCGACCGGCGCCACTGAATGAGGGAGACCGCTGCGGGGTCAGCCGGCCGGTGGCAAGCGGTGCTGCAGGAGGTGGCTGCGGGCGTACTCGATGGCACCCGGCGTGTCCGCGAAGACGCACCCGTCGCGGCGCAGGTGCTCGGCGACGCCGAGCGTGCTGAGCACCTCCTCGTGGCTGGTCGCTATGCCCGAGAGCAGCACGGTGATGCCGCGTCGTTGCAGCCGGGTGATGGCATCGCCGAGCACGTGCGCCCCGGTGGCGTCCACGGTCGACACCCGCGACATGCGCAGGATCACCACCTGGGCATCGGTGATCTCGGACAGGTGCAGCAGGAACGTGTGGGCCGCGCCGAAGAACAGCGGTCCGTCGAGGCGGTAGGCCACGATGTGCTCGGCCAGCAGGGCGTGTTCCTCGGCGCTGTGATCGCCCTGCTCCAGGGGGATCCGCTCGATACGGGCGGTGCGGGCCACCGCGCGCAGCGCCAGGACGATCGCGACGGCGATGCCGACCACCACGGCGGTGACCAGGTCGAAGGCGACGGTCACGGTGAAGGTGAGGATCAGCACCAGCGCGTCGCGGCGGGTCGACCGGGCCAGCGCGAGCAGCGACGCCGCCTCCACCATGCGGACGGTGGTGGCCAGCAGCACCCCGGCCAGCGCGGCCAGCGGGATGTGCGCGACCAGCGGGGCCGCCGCGAGCACGATGACGGCCAGGGCGGCGGCGTGGGTCAGCGACGCGAGTTTCGAGCGGGCGCCGGCGCGCACGTTGACCGCGGTGCGGGCGATCGCCGCCGTCGCGGGGATCCCGCCGAACACGGGGGAGACCAGGTTGGCCAGCCCCTGACCGAAGAGTTCGCGGTCGGGATCGTGGCGCTCGTTGACCGTCATGGCGTCGGCGACCGTGGCCGACAGCAGGCTCTCCAGTGCGGCGAGCGCCGCCACCGCCACCGCGGCGGGCAGCAGCGTCCGCACGGCGCCGAGGTCGAGGAAGTCCAGCGACGGAGCCGGTAGGCCGGCGGGCAGCCGGCCGATGCTGGGCAGGGCGATGGGTGTGACCTCGACCAGAATGGTCGCGGCGGCCACTCCGATGAGGGAGAACGGCACGCCGGGACGCAGGCGGGCCCCGAGGAGCATCAACGCCGCGACGCCCACAGCCACCGCGACGGCGGCCGGGTGGGGGTGGCGGGCGAAGCGGGTCACCGCGTCGGCGGCCACCGCCCACACCTTGTCGCCGTGCGCGCCGGAGACGCCGAGGGCCGCCGGCACCTGCTGCAGGGCGATGACCACGGCGATGCCCGCGGTGAAGCCTTCGATCACCGGGGTGGGCAGGTACCGCACGTAGCGGCCGAGGCGGGCCACCGCCAGCCCGATCAGGATCACCCCGGCCAGCGCGCCCACCATCAACACCCCGGCCGCGCCGACCTGCGCGACGACCGGCACCAGGACCACGGTCATCGCCCCGGTGGGTCCGGACACCTGCAGGTTCGAGCCGCCGAACACGGCGGCGACCGCGCCGGCGACGATCGCGGTGACCAGTCCGGCCTGCGCTCCCAGTCCCGACGTGACGCCGAAGGCCAGGGCCAGCGGCAACGCCACCACGGCCACCGTCAGCCCGGCGACCAGGTCGGCGCGCGGTGCACGGCGCACCGCCGCCCAGTCGGCGCGCTGCGGAAGCAGCCTGACGAAAGGCACGGACCCGCCCACGGCACCCTCTTCTCACGCCCGCCGATTGCCACGTCATCTCGCGACTTGCGAAGATTAGCAATTAAGCAAGACGTTGGTCGCGGCGGTGCCGGTGGACCCGCGGTCGCCCGCGCGGTCGTCGTCGTGGAAGCATCAGCACGGCGCAGGCCGCGACCGCGACCCGCCGCCGGCCGGCGGGGGACTGAGGACCGAGGTGGTGACGGTGAGCCGACCGCTGTACCAGTTGAAGGCCGAGTTCTTCAAGACGCTCGGTCACCCCGCGCGCATCCGGGTGCTGGAGCTGCTCAGCGAACGTGAGCGCTGCGTGGCGGAGATGCTCCCCGAGGTCGGCATCGAGCCCGCCCACCTGTCCCAGCAGCTGGCCGTGCTGCGCCGGGCCAACCTGGTCGTCACCCGCCGGGAGGGGTCCACCGTGTACTACGCGCTGACCAGCCCGCACGTCGCCGAGCTGCTGGCCGTGGCCCGGCAGATCCTGTCCGGTGTGCTCAGCGGCCAGGCGGAGCTGCTGCGCGACCTGCACGCCGACCCGGCGTAGGGGGCCCGGTCAGAGTTCGAGGGTCCGCTCGATCGACCGGAGCCGGTGCCGGGCCATGGCCAGGTTCGCGCGGTCCCGGTTCAGGGCCAGGTACATGAACAGCCCTTGACCGGACCCGCCGGTGACCGGCCGGATCAGGTGGTACTGCGAGCCGAGCGTGACCAGGATGTCGTCGATCTTCTCGTGGAGGCCCAGCAGCTCCATCGTGCGCAGCTTGGCCCGCAGCACCTCGGTGTTGGCTGCCGCGGCGATCGCCACGTCGAAGCCGCGGTCGCCGCCGGCCGTGCCGAGTGCCATGCCGCTGGTGTAGTCGACGATGGCCGCCGCGATCGCGCCGTCCAGTTGCAGGGCGTCCTTGAGAGCAACGTCCATCTCCGCCATGTGTGACCCCTCCCCAGTGGTGTGTTGTCCGGATCGAGGATCAGCGACCCGGGCGGGGGACAGTCGGACTCCGTGTCCGCCCCTGCCGGGACACGTCGATGAAAACTGAGGCATCCCCGATCCGACTTGCCGATATTGGCAACTGGGTAGACCGGCAACTTCCGTGAATGACAAGAGGGGCCGTTGGTGTCGGTACCGCTCTACCAGGCCAAGGCGGAGATGTTCCGCGTCCTCGGCCATCCCGTCCGGATCCGTACGCTGGAGCTGCTGCAGGCAGGCCCGCTCCCGGTGCGTGACCTGCTCGCCGAGATCGACGTCGAGCCGTCCACCCTCTCGCAACACCTCGCGGTCCTGCGCCGGGCCGGCGTCGTCGCCTCCTTCCGCGACGACGGTCTGGTCCGGTACGCGCTCAGCACGCCCGCCGTCGCCGATCTGCTCGCCGCCGGCCGGCGCATCCTCGGCGCGGTCCTGGCTGACCGGGACGGCCTGCTCGCCGAGCTGCGCGCCACGGGGGCACACCCACGGTCGCGATGACGTGCGCAACCTGACACGTTCCTGACTTCGGCTTGCCAGGCTCCTTGCGCCCGGGATCGTCCCGGGCGCGGGACAGAGAGGCAACCCGATGCGGAGAAGTCACCCGCTGCTGGTGACGGTCGTGGCGCTGGCGGCGTTGTCGGCCTGCGGATCGTCCGAGCCGGCCGCCGACAAGTCGTCCAAGGTGGCCACGCTGGCCAGCCCCGAGGCCAAGGCGTCCGCCTCAGCCAGTCCGGAACGTCCGCGGGAACGGCTGGACGGCACGCCCGAGGAGTTCGAGGCCATGCTCGGGCCGTACGACAAGTGCCTCAAGGAGCACGGCGCGCTGCCCAAGAGCGAGTGGTCCAAGGACAACAAGCGGCCGGATCCCAGGACGATCACCAAGCTGGCCGAGAAGGCCGAGGCGGCCGACCGGATCTGCAACCCGCTGTACTACCCGCTGCCGCCGTGGGAGAAGGACCCGGCCAACCCCGAGGCGCGGGACTTCGCCCGCGACGTGGTCAAGTGCCTGAAGGGCAAGGGCGTGAAGTTCGTCGAGACCGGCGACAACGGCATCGACATCGCGCTCGGCGGCGACCAGAACGACAGCCGCTCGATCAGCAAGGGCCTGGATCTGATGCCCGAGTGCGAGCGCGAGGCCGCGGCGAAGGCGAAGAAGTAGCACGCCGGGCGGCGGCCGGAGCCCCGGCCGCCGTCCGCCCGTTCAGATGGTGGCCAGCGCTTGGGTCGGCGTCAGCCGCGACGCCCGTACGCAGGGATAGACGCCCGCCAGCACTCCGACGACGATCGCCCCGCCGATCCCGAGCACCGCCGAGCGGGCCGGGACCACCAGCGGCCAGTCCTGCCAGGCCGCGTACCCCATGGTGGCGAGCAGGCCCAGGACCGTGCCGGCCAGCCCGCCCACCGTGGCCAGCACCACCGACTCGGTGAGGAACTGGCCGCGGATCTGGCCGCGGGTCGCGCCCAGCGCGCGGCGCAGGCCGATCTCGGAGCGCCGTTCCAGCACCGAGACGACCATCGTGTTGGCCACGCCGATGCCGCCGACCACCAGCGCCACCCCGGCCAGGGCCAGGAACAGCACCGAGAAGCTGCGTTCGGTGGCCCGCTTGGCCGCCAGCGCGTCGGACGGCCGGGTGATCATCACCGCGCCGGGCCGCTCGGCCGAGATGGTCTCGGGCAGGACGTCGCGGACAGCCTCGAGCTGCGACCCGTCGCTGCGCACGTAGAGCACGGTCGGGTGGCCGTCGAAGGCGAGCTCGGATTTCGCCGACGGCCAGCCGACCAGCACCGAGCGGTCGATGTCGGGGGTCAGCGGAGTGGTGGCCAGGATCCCGACCACCGTGAACCTCCGGTCGGCGATCATCACCTGGGGTGACGGCGCGCCGGCCGGCAGCCCGGTGATGCCGAGCCGGTCGGCGGCGACCGAGCCGAGCACCACGGCCGGGAACTTCTCGGTGACCGCGGTCAGCCAGGCCCCCGACCGGATCCGCGCGTTGATGACGGGCAGCAGGTCGGTCCGGGTGGCCAGCACGGTCAGGCCGGAGCCGTCCCGCGGGTCGGTGCGGTCGTTGCGGCGTACCACGGTGTGGGTGTTGGCGACCGCGCTCGCGCCGGTGACCGGGCCGATCCGGCGGACCATGGCCACCGCCGACTCCGGCAACCGGGCCAGCGGGTCGACGTCGGGCAGCGCCATCGCCTGCAGCGTGTTGGTGCCCAGGGCGCTGAGCTCGTCGACCAGCGCGGCCTGGCTGGAGGCCGGGATGCCGGTCACCACGATCATCGTGGCGATGCCGATCGCGATGCCCAGCCCGGACAGGGCAGCGCGGGCCGGCCGGGTCCGCAGGCCGATCATGCCCAGCGCGAGCAGATCCATCGGGGCCAGCCGGGCCCGGCGGACCGGAGCGCGGCTCATCGGTGCGCCGCCCCGGCGTCGCGGACCAGGCGCCCGTCGCGGATCTCGATCTGCCGCGGCAGGGACGCCGCGATGTCCCGGTCGTGGGTGATCAGCGCGATGGTGGTGCCCTCGGCGTTCAGCCGGTGCAGCAGGCCCAGCACGGCCCGGCCGTTGGTGGTGTCCAGGGCACCGGTCGGTTCGTCGGCCAGTACCAGCGAGGGCTGGTTGACCAGCGCGCGGGCGATCGCCACGCGCTGCCGTTCGCCGCCGGACAGCTCGTGCGGGCGGTGCCCGGCGCGGTGGGCCAGGCCGACCCGGGCCAGCGCGTGCCGGGCCCGCTGCCCGCGGTGGCGGCGGGGCACCCCGGCGTAGAGCAGGCCGGTGGCGACGTTCTCGGCCGCGCTGAGCCCGTCGGTGAGGTGGAACTGCTGGAAGACGAAGCCGATCTCGCGGGCCCGCAGCGCCGACAGGTGCCGGTCGCTGAGCGTGGCCACGTCCTGCCCGGAGATCCGGACCGTGCCCGAGGTGGGGCGGTCGAGCGTACCGATGATGTTCAGCAGGGTCGATTTACCCGACCCGGACGGGCCCACGATGGCCACCATCTCGCCCCGGGCGATGTCCAGGCTCACCCCGGCCAGGGCGGTGACGCCGCCGGGATAGCGCATGCTCGCGTCACGGACGCGCAGGACGGGTTCGTCCGTCACGACGCGACCACCACGTCGGTGCCGGGGGCCAGGCCGTCGCCGCTGATCTCGACCCAGCCGTCGGCGAACATCCCGGTCCCGACCGCGACCAGTCCCTGCGGGCCCTGCACGGCGTAGCCGCCCTCGGTCAGCGCGACCAGCGCCTCGACCGGCGCGGCCAGCACGTCCTCGACGGTCCGGCCGGCCACATTCACCTGGACGTCGGCCGAGTCCAGGTCGGCGATGGCTTTCGGGTCGTCGACGGTCACCGACACGGTCATGGTCGGTGCCCCGTCGGCCACACCACCCTCCGGCGCGGCGAGGGTGCGGCCGACCGCGGAGATCCTGGCCTTGACCGTACGGTCGTCGGGCAGGCTCACGGTCACGCGCTTGCCCCGTTCCAGGACGGCGGCGTCGCTGAGCTCGGCCGGCACGGTGATCACCTTGCGGGTGGAGGTGACCGACATCAGCGGGGCGTTCGCCGGGGAGCCGGGCTGCACGGCGAGCGAGTCGACCCGGACCGCACCGGGCAGCACCTCGACGTCACCGACCGCCACCTGCCCGGTGACCGGCAGGCCGCGGTCCTGCTGCCACTTCTCGATCGCCGCGATCAGCCCGGTGGTGAGGACGCTCTCCCCGGACCTGACCTGCACCTTGGTGGCGGGTGCGGGCGTGGAGGGCCGGGTCACCCATGCGCCCGGCGCGGGCTGGTGGCCGATGCCGTACCCGAGCGCCCGCAGGTTGTCCGCGATGATCCGTACGTCCCGGCCGGCCAGGTTGCGCCCGGCGATCGGCCGGTAGAGCGGCATCTTGCCGTAGAACAGGGTCACCGGTTTGTCGTCGGCCCGGAACAGCTGCTTGCCCCGCTTGATCGTGGCGCCGACGGCCGGCAGCCAGGTCACCGTCGCCTCGGTGTGCCCGGAGACCGGGCGGGGCGCCCCGAAGCCGATGCTGCCGTTCAGCTGCTTGGTGGTGGACAGGTCCCGGCGCTCCAGCTTGACCGTCTCGACCGCCGGGGGCGTCTGCGCCGCGGGCTTGCCGGATGCCCGGTGCCGGGTCAGCACGACCCCGGCGACGACCGCGAGGACCGCGACGACGAGGCCTCCGGCCAGCCATTTCACCGCGCCGCGGCGTCGCCGGGGCGGGTCCGGGACGAGGGGGATCACCTCGGTCGGGGAGTCGAGCTTCGGATGCATGCCGACGAGCGTCGCCGGAGATCGTTAGAAAGCTGTCAGGTATCGCCGAGGACTCCGGTCCGCGTGCCCGGCGGGCCTATCATCGCCGCCATGCGTGCCCGTGTCCTGGTTGCCGACGACGATCCCCGCCAGGCCGAGGTCGTGCGCCGCTACCTGACCGCGGCGGGCCACGACGCGTACGTCGTGCACGACGGGCGGGCCGCGCTGGACGAGGCCCGGCGCCGGCGACCCGACCTGGTGGTGCTCGACGTCATGATGCCCGGCCTGGACGGGCTGCACGTGTGCCGCACGCTGCGTGCGGAGTCGGACGTGCTGGTGCTGATGCTGACCGCCCGCACGGCCGAGGAGGACCTGCTGCTCGGGCTGGAGCTGGGCGCCGACGACTACCTCACCAAGCCGTACAGCCCGCGGGAGCTGATGGCCCGGGTGCGGACGCTGCTGCGGCGGGCGTCGCGGGGCGCCCCGGCGCCGGCCGGTCCGGGGCTGCGCCGGATCGGCCGGATCGGCGTCGACCCGGCCCTGCACCAGGTCACCGTCGGCGACGAGCCGGTCGAGTGCACCCGGGGCGAGTTCGCCATCCTGGCCGCCATGGCCGAACAGCCGGACCGGGTGTTCACCCGGGCCCAGCTGCTGCACCACACCCGCGGGATCGACCGCAGCTCCACCGAGCGGACCATCGACGTGCACGTGATGAACCTGCGCCGCAAGATCGAGACCGACCCGCAGCGGCCCAGCCAGCTGGTCACCGTCTACGGCGTCGGCTACCGGCTGTCCGCCGGATCGGCGGAGACCGGATGAGCCGCGGCCGGGTGCCGCTGCGGCACAGCCTGGTGACCCGGCTGCTGGTCACCTCCGTGCTGATCGCGATCGCCGCGACCGCCGCGACGGCCTGGCTGGCCGTCAGCACCGCCACCCGGGCCATCCGGCAGGAGCAGGGCCGCTCGCTCACCGAGGACAAGGGCGTGTACGACATGCTCGTCGGCTACGGGGCCACCCACGCCGACTGGTCGGGAGCGCCGGCGCTGATCCGGGCCCGCTCGGCCAAGCTCGGCCGCCGCATCACGCTGATGACCGCCGACCGGGTGGTGATCGCCGACTCCGGCCCGGGCCCGTCGCTGGCGGCCGCCCGGCCGTCGGCCACCGTCGACCCGCTCAACCTCGACCTGGCCCTGACCGGGGGCACCGAGCGCATCGACGCGCGGGCGGTCGGCCCGTTCCGGCTCCCGGCCGCCGAGCGGGCCGAGCTGCGGAAGGTGGCCGAGGACCAGCTCAGCTGCGTGCGCCGGATCGGTTCGGACGGGCGGATCACCGAGCTGCCGAACGGCCGGCCGGCGCTCACCGTGACCGGCCCCGACAAGGTCATCGCGGCCTGCGAGGCGAAGCTGCCCGCGTTGACCAGGGCCGAGGCCAAGCCGCTGGGCAAGCTGGGCGCGCTGGTCACCCGCTGCGCCGGTCCGCCGCCGGAATACCAGCTCGGCGTGTGGCCCGACTTCTCGACGTACGTGCAGAAGGCCGAACCCGCCGACCTGAAGGATCAGGCGGTCGCGACCGCGCTCGGCCCGCGGGAGCTGTTCGACCTCGGCAACAAACGGGCCACCGCCCGCATCCGCGGCTGCGTCGAGAAGTCGCGGCGGGCCATGCTGCAGCCGTACGTCGCCCCGCCCGCCCTGCTGTTCGTCACCGACCCGGACACCGGCTCCGACCAGACCCGCTTCACCCTGTCCCGGCAGAACACGATCCGGATCGTGACGACCACCGGCGGCGTGCTGCTCGCCACCATCTTCATCACCGTGCTGGTCGGCCGCCGCCTGATCCGTCCGCTGCGCGCCCTCACCGACGCCGCCGACCGGCACACCCCCGCGCTGGTGTCCACCCAGGACGAGATCGGCCGGCTGGCCCGCGCGCTGAACGACTCGGCCGAGCGCCGCGACCGGGCCGAGGCCCAGCGCCGGGCCATGGTCAGCGACGTGGCCCACGAGCTGCGGACCCCGCTGACCAACATCCGCAGCTGGCTGGAGGCCGCCCAGGACGACCTGGCCCCGACCGACGGGCAGCTGCTCGAGCTGCTGCACGAGGAGGCGGTGCTGCTGCAGCACATCATCGACGACCTGAGTGACCTGTCCGCGGCCGACGCCGGCACGCTGCGCATCCACCCCGAACCGACGTACGTCCGGGACGTGCTGGTCCAGGCGGTGGACAGCCAGCGCGCGCCCGCGCACGCGGCCGGTGTGGGGCTGGCCATGGAGGTGGACGGCGACCCGGTGGTGGCGGCTGATCCGGTACGGCTGCGTCAGATGGTCGGCAACCTGGTGTCCAACGGCATCCGTTACACCCCGCGCGGCGGCTCGGTCACGGTGAGCGCGCAGGGCTCGACGATCACCGTCCGGGACACCGGCGTGGGCATCGCCGCGGAGAACCTGCCGAAGATCTTCGACCGCTTCTGGCGCGCCGACGAGTCCCGCAGCCGGGCGACCGGCGGCAGCGGCCTGGGGCTGGCCATCGTGCGCAAGCTGGCCGACGCGCACGGCGGCACCGTCGAGGTGGACAGCACCCCCGGCAGCGGTACGACGTTCACCGTCAGACTGCCCTGACCCGATCACAGCGGGTCACCTATCCGACTGCCCGACCTGGCCCCCGGCGGCCGGCCCGGGACGTATTCTGACACCGCAGCAGCGCATATCCGGCCCGCCACAGGCAGGTGCCACATGCCCGACTCCAGACCCACCGGGTCAGCGGCCTCGCTACCGATCAGCGACCCGGCTGCCCGCCCCGAGCCCACCAGCGGCACCGCCCTGTGCCTGTCCGGCGGCGGCTACCGCGCGATGCTCTTCCACGTAGGGGCGCTGATCCGGCTCAACGAGACCGGCCTGCTGCGCACCCTCGACCGGGTGTCGAGCGTGTCCGGCGGGTCGATCACCGCGGCCGTGCTGGCCCTGGCTTGGCCGGACCTCGACTTCGGGCCCGGCGGCGTGGCCCGCGCGCTCACCGACCGGGTCGTCGCCCCGTTGCGGGCGATGGCCGGCCGGTCGATCGACAAGAAGTCCGTGCTGACCGGCGTGCTGCTGCCCGGCCGGAGCGTGGCCGAGACGGTCGCCCGGGCCTACGACCGGCACCTGTTCCACGGCGCGACGCTGCGGTCGCTGCCCGAGGACGGCGCCGGGCCGCGGTTCGTCATCAACGCCACCAACGTCCAGACCGGGAAACTGTTCCGCTTCTCCCGCCCGTACGCGGGGGACTGGACGGTGGGGCTGTGGCGGGATCCGACCACCAGGCTGGCCGACGCGGTCGCTGCCTCCAGCGCGTTCCCGCCGGTGCTGTCCCCGCACCGGATCACTCCTTCAGGACGGTTCGAAGCCGTGCCGGGCGGGGTCAACCAGGCGGCCGCGTTCCGCGAGTCCGTCTGGCTCTCCGACGGCGGCGTGTACGACAACCTCGGCCTCCAGACCGCCTGGTACCGCTGCCGCCGCCTGCTGGTCAGCGACGGCGGCGGGAAGTTCGATGCCGAGCCCGCCCCGGGACGCGACTGGGTGCGGCACGGCATCCGCGTCCTGGAGATCGTCGACAGCCAGGTACGCGCCCTGCGCAAGATCCAGCTCATCGCCGCCTACCAGCGGAACCTGCGCGACGGGGCGTACTGGGGGCTCCGGACGGAACCGGCCGACTACCACCTGGCCGACCCGGTGGTGATCGCCGGGGCGGACGTGCAACGGGCCCGGACGGTCCCCACCGGGCTGTCGCGCCTCGACGAGCCGACCCAGCGGGCCCTCATCAACTGGGGTTACGCGATCACCGACACCGCCCTGCGCAGCCGGGTCGATCCCACCCTCGCCCCACCGGGCCGACTACCGATCTCCTGAGGCAGGTGCGTCATGCGGGTGAGCGTTCCCGTGATCGTCAAGGACCCCGTCGTCATCCGGTACAAGGACATCCAGCCGACCGAGCAGATCACCGTCGACGCCGACCTGTTCCTCGACGGCCCGGTCTCACCGCGGGTCGCCGTGCTCGACTTCGAGCCCGCGAGCGGAGCGCTGGCACCGTCCGCCCGGTTCGTCCCGCCCAGGGGACGAGCCAAGCGCGGCTCGTACGAGGTGCCGCGCCCGGTGAGCCTGGACGCCGAGGACGTCGACACGATCGCCACCGCGGTGTCGGTGTTCGGCGCGGTGCACAAGACGATCACCATGTTCGAGGAGCGGGACGCGCTCGGCCGCGCCGTCGACTGGGCCTTCGACGGCCCGCAGCTGCTGGTCGTGCCCCGCGCCGGCGAGATGGCCAACGCCTACTACGAGCGTGACTCGCACAGCCTGCAGTTCTTCCAGTTCACCGTCGCGAACCGGCCCGGCACCTGGGTCCGTACCGCGAACTCGCAGGACATCGTGGCCCACGAGACCGCGCACGCCTTGCTCGACGGCATCGCCCCGGACCTGTACTCCGCGATCTCACCGCAGTCGCTGGCCATCCACGAGGCGGTCGCCGACCTCGCCTCGCTGCTCGTCTCGTTGCGCTGCAAGGAGCTGACCGAACGCGTCCTCGCCGACTACCAGGGGCGGATCGACGACACCAACGTCTTCAGCGGACTGGCCGAGGAGTTCGCCATCGCGCTGGACCCCGAACGCCACTACCTGCGCAACCTGAACAGCGGCGTCGCCCTCCCGGATGTCCCCGATCACGAGCCGCACGAGCTCTCCAGCGTACTGTCGGGTGCTTTCTACCGGGTGCTGGTCCACACGTACGAGGAGCTCCGCGGGCATGCCGTGGCGCCGAAGGCGCTGTTCGAGGCCGCCGGACAGATCAAGCGCATGCTGATCCGCGGCCTGGACTACCTGCCGCCCGGCGACGTCAGTTTCGCCGACCTCGTGCGGGCCGTGCTGGCCGCGGACGAGGCCTCGCACCCCGACCACCCGCAGGTCCGCACGCGCTTCGTGAAGGAGTGCCTCACCCGGGGCATCGTGCCCACGCCGAAGGCTCTCGACGTCCGGACCGGCTTCACCCACCGGGCCGTCCGGGAGGCCGACATCCCCGGGCTCATCGCCTCCGACTTCGCCGCCTACCGGTTCGCCCAGCGCAACCGCCGGTGGCTCGGGATCCCGCCGGACACCCCGTTCGAGGTGCGCCCCCGGCTCGACGTGACCAAGAAGTACTACCACCGCGACGGCGACAGCATGGTCCGCGAGGTGCTGTTCAAGGTCTCGTGGTCCGGCACCGAGGACAACGGCTCCGCGGGCGGCCTGCCCACCCAGCGCCGGTACCGCGCCGGCACCACCCTGGCCATCGGCCTCGACCGCCCGGCCGGACCGTACGTGCGCGCGCTGCTGACCTCCACCCGTTCGCAGCCCGACCGCGACGCCACCGACGCGATGCTCAAGAAATTGATCGAACGGGAGCAGCTGCACGTGTCCGCGGCGCCGGTCAGCCGCCCGTCGCCGCTGCACGGCGCGATCGAGGCGGACGTCTCCTCCGGCGTCCTGCGCGTGCACGGGATGGCCCGGATGCTGCACATCACGGCCGGGGAACGCTGATGTCCGAGGACCTGGTCGTCCGCATGTACAACGTCCGCTTCGGCGACGCCATCCTGGTGACCGTCCCGGACCGGAACCCGGCCACCGGGCGTACCGTCACCCGGCGGATCCTGATCGACGTGGGCAACGCCCCCAAGGTCGCGGGCACCGGCCGCGGCGGCGAGGACGACGTGTTCGAGGCCGTCGTCGGCGACATCCTGGACCAGCTCGACGGGCACCCGCTCGACCTGTACGTGATGACCCACGAGCACCTCGACCACGTCCAGGGCCTGTGCTACGCCGCCGAACGCCTGCCGGACCTGAAACTCGCGGACCGGCTCAAGATCCGGCACCTGTGGCTGACCGCCTCGGCCGCGCCCGACTACTACGACAACGGCAAGCACCCGAAAGCCCAGGAGCAGCGCCTGGCCTTCGACGCCATGTACCGCCGGGTGGCCGCGATGATGACCTCCCGTACGGCCGCGGCGGCAGCGCCCGGAGTGCTCGACATGCTCGCCAACAACGACCCGACCAGGACCCGGCAGTGCGTGGCGTACCTGCAGACGCTCAACCTGGCCCGGACCCACTACGTGCACCGCGAGACGAAGCTGCGGGGCACGCACCCGTTCCGCGAGGCCGAGCTGTCGGTCTGGGCGCCGGAGGAGGACACCTCCGCCTACTACGGACGGATGCTGCCGCTCGACTCCGGTGCCGTACCGGAGCGGCCGCCGGAACGCCGGACCCGGCCGGCGCCGGATCCGCTGCCGCCCCCGGGTGTCGACGCGGGTGCCTTCCTCGGACTCGTCGCGGCCCGCCGGGCCGGCGCCGTCGACAACCTCTTCGCGATCGACAGAGCGGCCAACAACACCAGCATCGTCTTCGCGCTCGAATGGCGCGGCTGGCGGCTGCTCTTCTCCGGCGACGCGGAGATCCGGAGCTGGCGGACGATGGCCCGGCAGAACGTGCTCAAGCCCGTCCACTTCCTCAAGGTCTCGCATCACGGCAGCCACAACGGCACGCCCACCGACGAGGTCTTCGAGGCCATCATGCCGGCGGTGCCACCCGACGACCGCCCGCGCCGGGCGGCGATCTCGACCTGGGACCACACGTACGCCGGCATCCCGCACGAGCTGACCAACAGCCGCCTCGCCGAACGGGCGACCCTGCTGTCCACCCTCGACCGCCGCGACGAGCTGTTCTACGACGTGACGTTCGAGGGTTGAGTCACCAGGGCAGGACGCCGTTCTCGTCCTGGTAGGTGCCGGTCGGGCCGTCCGGGCCGAGCGTGGCGAAGCGCACCACGACGGCCGCGCTCTGCGCCACCGGCCGGCCGATGCCGAAGTCCGCGGTCATGTCGGTCGCGGTGGTGCCGGGCTCGATCGCGTTGAACTTGATGCCCGGCTGCGCCTTCGCGTACTGGACGGTGAGCATGGTGGCCGCGGTCTTGGACGCGGAATAGAGCGCGAGCGGCAGGTGGTACTCCGGCCGCTCGGGGTTGGTCACCGCCCAGAACGAGCCGGCGCTGCTCGACACGGTGACCACCGTGGGATTCGACGACCGGCGCAGCAGCGGCAGGGCCGCCTCGGTGACCCGGACGATCCCCACCGCGTTGGTGTCGAACGCCCGCAGCGCCGCCGGTCCGTCCAGATCGTCGTTGGCGAGAACGCCCGCGTTGTGCACGAGAACATCGAGCCGGCCCTCGGCCGCACCGATCGTCGCCAGCGCGGTCCGCACCGAGGTGTCGTCGGTCACGTCGAGCTGCACGAAGCGAGCACCGAGCGTCGCCGCGGCCTTCTCACCCCGCTCGGCGTCACGCGCGCCGACATAGACGACGTGACCCAGGTCCAGCAGCTGCCTGGCCGTCTCGAAACCGATGCCCTTGTTGGCCCCGGTGATCAGTGTGATGGTCATTCGTCTGTCTCTCCTGTCGCGGTGGCTGCCCGATCGGGGCTGTCAGCGACGGTATGCACGGCTGCCCGGGCGAGCCAGAGCCCTCTGGTGCCAGGGGAACGACAGGACCCCCTCTGCCGGCCGCGCCGGGCCCTAAGCTGGCCCGGTGAGCGAGACGAGCAATCCCCTCGGCGCGTACCTGCGGGCCCGGCGCGAGCTGGTGACACCCGAGCAGGCCGGGATCCCCGAGGTGGGCGTACGGCGGGTGCCGGGGCTGCGGCGCGAGGAGGTCGCGATGCTGGCCGGCATCAGCGCCGACTACTACCTGCGGCTGGAGCGGGGACGCAATCGCCACCCCTCGATGCAGGTGCTCGAATCGATCGCCCGCGTCCTGCACCTCGACGAGGACCATTTCGCGCACCTGCTGACGCTGGTCGCCGAGGTGTCCCGGCAGCGCCGGCGCCGGCCGCGCAAGGAGACCCCGCCGCCCGGCGTGCTCAAGCTCGTCGACTCCCTCATCCAGCCCGCCTTCATCGAGGACCGGTATTCGACATCCTCGCCTCGAACAGCCTGGCCCGGGCGCTGTCTCCCGGCCTGGCGGTGGGCGGCAATCAGCTGAGAGATCTGTTCCTGAATCCGGCCGAGCAGGCCCTGCACCCGGAATGGGAATCCGTCACGGAGTGCTTCGTCGCCAACCTGCGGCAGGCCGTGGGAAACGACGTCGGCGATCCCCGATTCATCGAGCTCACCGGCGAGCTGTCCCTGGCCAGCCCGCGCTTCCGCCAGCTCTGGGCCCGCCACGAGGTACGCGGGCAGCGCGGCACGCCGATCCGGATGAACCACCCCCAGCTCGGCGGGCTGACCCTCAACCGGGAGCGGTTGGGCATCGGCGGGACCGACGCGCTGATGCTCGTCGTCTACCACCCGGACGCCGGTTCCAGCGACGCCGACAAGCTGGCCCTGCTGGCCTCGGCGGACCTGCCCACGTCGCACGCCCAGCGGGCCAGGCAAGCCAGAAGTCAATTCTGACGGCCGACGACGTAGGCCACCACCTGGGGGTCCACCCCGTCCCGGGTGGCGAGATCACGGAACAGGGCCGAGGCGACACCGTACTTGCGCTCCACCGCCTGGGCCAGGCCGAGCTGGGCGCCGGCCGAAAAGTCGCCGATCACCCGGGACAGGGACTCGAGGGCCCCGGGCACGCGCAGGTCGAGGGCGGCGCAGAGGGTGCGGACCGGTTCCTCGCCGCGGCGTACCTTGTCGAGCGGCAGGTCCCGCAGCAGCAGCCGGACCCGGTCGACGGCCCCGTCGTCGAGTCCCGCCCGTAGCGCGTCGGCCAGCAGGGCCAGGGCTCCGCGGACCAGTGCGGCCAGCAGGTCCTGCTGATCCCGGCGGGGCAGCTCGCGGGCTCGCGCGGCCATCAGGTCAACGGTCTCCGGCAGCGACGCGGCGTCGGCCGGGCCATCGGTGGCGGGGTCGAGCCGCAGCATCGAAACGATCTGGCCGCACACCGGGGACGAGTTCGTCGCGGCCAGCGCTTTCCGCAGGGCCGCGCGGACCTCCGGACCCAGCGGCTCCCCGCGTTCCCGGCCCGCGGCGAGCACCTCCACGGCGCTTTCGACCACGCCGTCGGTGGGGGCGGTGAGCAGGCGAGCGAGGTAGGCGTTGTCGTACCAGTCCCAGGCCGTCGCCGCGGCGGCCATCCGCCGGGCGGCGGCGCGCGCGTGGGCGGCGTCCGGACCGAGCATGAACCGGGTGGCTTCCTCTCGGGCCTGCTCGTCGACCGGGGCGAGCAGGCCCGCCAGCCGGGCCTGCAGCTCCAGCGAGCCGCCGGGGACGAGGGCGGCGCGCAACGCCGGGGCCAGCGCGGGTATCCCGCGCGGCGGGGCGTTCAACACCGCGGCCAGGACCCGGTCCCGCCGTTTGCCGGGCGGCACCTGCTCGATCCGGCCCAGGACGGCGGCCAGCAGCGGGATCTCCTTGCGGGCGAAGTTCGCCGCTCCCTGCAGCACCTGCTCGACTGCCGGGGCGTCCGCCGCCGGCGGCTCGGCGCCGTCCCCGGGCTCGGCGCCGTCCCCGGGCTTCGCGCTGTCGGCGGGCTCTTCGGGGTCGAGGGCGGCGAGCAGCCAGTGGACGAGGCGCCGGGCCTGCGGCTCGGGCAGCTCGCCCAGCCGTTTCGCGAGCGACCGGGCGGCCTCCACGACCGCGCGGGTCCGCGGCGCCGGCAGTGCAGCGAGGGCGTCCGCGACGTCGACCGGTCGCTGCTCGGCCAGGGTGCCGCAGACGTAGACAGCCCGCTGCCGGGTCTGCTGGTCGTCGTCCCACAGCAGCGGCAGCAGGTCACCGATGCGCGGCGCGCTGTCCGGCCCCCCGGCGCCGGCCAGCCGCACCACCGCGGCGCACTGGATGTCGTGCCAGCCCCGGTGATAGCTCCGGACCATCATCTCGCGCCAACCCGGCCAGCCCAGGACCGCCCGTGCGGCCGGATCGCCGAGCACCCGGACGACCGCCTCGACCAGCCGTTCCCGGGCGGGTGAGACCTTGGGCGCCGGCATGGTGCGGTACAGGGCCGCGCCGAGCAGCTGCGCCAGCTCGACCGGCCCGGCGCCCTGGTGCAGGCGGACGATCTCGACGCGGCCCAGGTGGCCGGCGCCACGGTACGCGGCCCGCAGCACCTGCAGCCCGGCCGCGTCCAGGTCGCCCGGTGCCAACCGCACGAGCAGATGCCGGCCCAGGTTCTCGCGCTGCGCGGCGTCCAGCCCGCTGCCCACCTGAGCCACGACGTCCAGCAGGCGGCTGAGCACCCGGGTCCGCTCGGTGGACGGTATCCGGGCCAGCAGGGCGCCGGCCGTGTTCGAGGCGAGGTTGAGCACGCTCGTCGCGCACTCGCCCAGGAGGTCGGCCGCCACCTCCACGCAGGTCAGGGCCAGGCGTTCGTCGATGGTCGCGAGCCCCGCGAGGAACAGCTCCTGGTGGGTGGCCGGCAGATCCTTCGCCGTGGCGGCCAGCCGGCGTACGGCGTCACTGTCCCCGCGGGCGAGGCACGCCGTCACGGCCGCGTGCCAGCCGCGCAGCACCTGCGGGTCGAGCCGGTCCAGCAGCTCCGAGAAGCTGGCGCTGTCTCCGTCGCGGCCGGTCGCGTACAGCAGCTGGGTCATGACCGGCCACAGGTGGCTGTCGGCGCCGGCGCGGTCCAGCGTGGCCAGGAAGGCTTCCCGGGCGGTGAGGTCGCGCAGCAGGTAGCGGGCCATGACGAACTCGGCGCAGGTCTGGTGGAAGAAGCGCAGGCGGTCGTCGCCGGACCCGCCGACGATCACGCCGGAGCTGCGCAGGCCGTCGAGGGCGGCCCGGTGGCGGTCGTCGCCGACCACGTCGGCATCCTCGAACTCCTCCACGAAGGTCGTGGTCGCGGCGGCGATGAGGTACCGGGCCGCGTTCAGGCACACCTCGACCCGCGCGGGTGCGGCGCCCGGGTCCGCGGCCGGCCGGGCCCGATCGACCTTGATCTTGCGTTCCCAGTAGGCCCGGTACAGCCGCGAGACGGTCAGGTCCTCGGGCGGCTCACCCGCCGGGGCGAACAACTCACACACCAGCGACAGCAGCAGCGGGTTGCTGCAGATCTCCAGGACCGCGCTGCGCCGCGCGCCCAGGTACAGCAGCCGGTCCACGAACGCTTCCGGATCCTCGGCGCCGGGACCGTGCCGGAGGAACTCGCGGGCGAACGAGCGGACCTCCGCGCGGTTCAGCGGATCCAGGCGTACGGATCGCAGAAGTCCCGCCAGCAGCGGCGCCCGTCCGTCCACGCCCTGCAGGAAGGTCTCGAACTCGAACTGACGGCAGGTGCACACGACGGCGACCCCGGCGTCCACGACCCGCCGCAGGAACTGGGACAGGACCGGTACGGTCGAGGAGTCCAGGATCAGGTCCACCGTGTCGATCAGCAGCACCACCCGCCCGTACGCGTCGCGCAGGCCGGCCAGGGCGGCGAGCAGCGAGTCACCGCAGCCGGTGGCCTGTCCGGCGGCCCGGTCGAGCTCCGGCACGTCGGCCGGGCGTCCGCCGACGAGGGCCGCGCAGCTGAGCAGGACCACTCCGAGGTCCTCGCGCTCGGCGGCACTGTCGTAGAGCTGCCCGAGCAGCACGCTCTTGCCCATGCCGGCGTCGGCGACCACGGCGATGACCGCGGGCCGGTCGATCACCTCGGTCATCCGCGGCACGAACACGCCGTCGACGATCGACCGGCGCTGCGGCGGCACGATCCCCGCCCCGTCGAGCGCCGCCCTGGTCGGCGCGTAGTGGCGCGGGACGGCGAGATCGTCGAACCGGATCAGTTCCACCAGGTCGGCCCGGCCCGCATCGGGCAGCGCGGCGCGCAGGTCGGCCAGCCGGCGCCGGGACTCGGCCCACTCCCACAGCTCCCGGGGCTCGTCGCCGGCCTTGAAGCTTCGGCGTTCGTGCGCGGGGACGCCGACCAGATCGGCGACGTCCCGCCAGCTGTCGCCGAGCCGCCGGCAGAACTCCACCTTCGCCCCGGGGTCGGCGCGGTCGCCGGCGATCGCCATCGGTCCAGATTGGCACATCCGCCGGACCCACCGGCCGACGCCTCCCGGGTGCTGACCAAGTCTCCATCGGCGGTTCAACGATACGATTCATGGACATGGCACTGAGCACCGACACCGTGTCCGGGGACTTCGACCTGGCGATGGACGAGCTGCGCGTCGTGGCGCGTTACGTGGTCCAGCACGCCGAGGACGTCCTGCCGATCTTCGAGAACGCTGTCCCCGGCGATCCGCGCCCGCGGGCGGCCATCGAGGCGAGCTGGGCGTTCATCAACGGCGCCCGCCGGACGAAACGGCAGCGCGTCGCTTCCCTCGACGCCCATCGGGCCGCCCGTACCGCGCCCTCCGAACCGGCGCGGCTGGCCGCACGATGCGCGGGCGACGCCGCGTCGGCCGCGTACCTGCACCCCATCGCCCGAGCCGGCCAGGTCGGCCACATCCTGCGTGCGGCGGCGAGCGCCGCGCGCATCGGGGAGCTGGCGGCCGGCGACGATCCCGCGGCCGGGAATGCTCTGCTGGAACGGTCTCTGCACCGGGCGACACCGGCGCTGATCGACGTTCTGCGCCGCTACCCACCCGCGACCACCGGCCGTAGCCGGGTCGCGCAGCTGATGAGCGCGCTGGACCGGGCCCTGCGCCAGGGCGGGCAGGCCTGATGATTCTGCCGAAGATCCGTGACCCCCGGTTCGTGACGATCCGCCGGGGCGGCACCCTCACCGACGCCGACCACCGGCTCCTCGCGCTGTGGGCTGCCTCGTGCGCGGAGCACGTCCTGCCGTTCTTCGAGGCGGCCCGGCCCGCGGACCCGCGGCCGCGCCAGGCGATCGAGCACGCCCGGGCCTGGGTCCGCGGCGAGGTCAGGATGATGCGGGCCCGCGCGGCGGGCGGACACGCGATGGGCGCGGCCCGAGACCTGACCGGTGCGGCCCGGCACGCCGCGTACGCCGCCGGTCAGGCCGCGGTCGTCGCCCACGTCGCCGCGCACGAGCTCGGCGCGGCCGCGTACGCGATCAAGGCGGCCCGGGCGGCCGAGGGGGAGGCCGCCGGGCGACGGGAGTGCCGGTGGCAACGCGATCAGCTCCCGGAGCCGATCCGCGAGCTGGTCCTCGACGACCAGCGCCTGCGCAACGACATCTGCTGGTCGGTCTTCGACTGCTGAGGCTATCCGCCCCGGCCGGAACCGATGATCACGAACGTGTGGTCCGGCGCCGGCCGCATCATGGTGAGCCGGACCTCGCGCGGCCACCAGCGGGTCGGCTCCCGCCAGGCGCACTCCACGATCCGGGCCCGCGGGTCGTCGGCACAGTCGCCGAGCTGCTCCCAGTGATCGAGCTGGGTGGCGACGATCTGCCGCGACTGCAGCCAGGGGGACCCCGGCGGCATCGCGTAGGCGCGCACGGTCGCCGCCCCGCGGTCGTTGCGCAGGCCGCGGGCGATGATGCCGGCGCGGTCGAGGACGACCCGCTCGTCGCCCGCGGACTCCACCACCGCCCCGGCGGGCGGGGAGATGGCGTGCGGGACGCCGGCGGCTCGCCACCGTACGAGAGCAAGCGCGCCCAGGGTGAGCAGGACGACCAGCAGGACTCCCGCGATGGCGGCGCCCAGGCGCCGTCGACCGATCCGCACAGCCGGAGCCTAGGCGACCGGCGCCACGTCCCGGCCCCCGTCTTGTCGTATCCCACCGCTAGCCTTCGGACAGTTCTCATGGGGAGGCGTGGATCGAAGTGGGCGATGTTCCGGCGTTCGTGCGGCGGCACCGGTTCGTGCGGCGGGGCAGTGTGGATGCCCCGCCGTTCGTGATCGACGTCAAGGGCGGCGAGGCGGCCGAGCAACGGATGGCCGCGGAACGCGCCGCGGTGCTGGCGATCCTCGACGAGCCGGGGACTGCCCGGCCGCTCGCCGCGGCGGCCCGGGCCTGGCTCGACGGCGATCCGGACGTGACGCCGCTGGGCGCGGCGGGGGCCCTCACGGCGCTGAGCATCCGCATTCACTATCCGGAGAACAGCGCGGACATCCTCACGCCGCTCGCCGATCTCTGGATCGCCCGCCACGGCCTGCTGTTCGCCGCACAGGCGGCGGTCGAGCAGGCGCTGCTGGGCGTGCAGGAAGGCGAGCGCGTCAATCCGGCGACCTACGGTGACCTCTCCCTCGCCCCGGTCGCGTTCGGCGAGGCCGCCCATCGCGGCCCCCGAGGGCAGATCCTGCTCCGGGTCCGGGCCGCGCTCGCCGTGACGACGGAAGACGAATACGCGGAGGTTGTCGAGACGCTGCGGCCGTACCGCGACCGGCACTGGAGTGCGGCTGTCGCCACCTCCGTCCTGCTGCCGGGCGAGCGCGACTGGGTCGAGCAGGATGTGCGGACAGTCCTGGCCAACGGCTCCCCGAAGCCGGAGCTGGCCGCGCTCCTGCTGCTCGCTGCGGGCACGGCGGAGCAGGCGCGCGCCCTCGCGCCGCACCTCGACAACTGGTGGTCGCTGCCGATGCCCGGGGTGCTGGCCACTCTCGCCGACGGGCTCGGTCCGGGTGCGGCCGGCGCGGTGCTGGTCTGGTTCGACGTCCCGTACATGACCGCCGAGTCCCAGCAACGGATGCTCTCGGTCCTGACCGACATGGACGACGACGCCGTCTTCGCCGAGCTGCTCGCCCGGATCGACCGCAAGTACGTCCCCGCGGCGGTGCTCGAGGCGGCCGCGCGCTTCCCGGCCCGGGCGATGCGGATGTTCGCCGAGGCGGTTCGCCGATGCTGCGCGCCCACGTGCTCGGCCACCTCAACCTCGTGGACGAGGTCCTGCCCTCGCTCGGCCCCGCCGCCGCGGAACGGGTGCGTGCCGTGGCTGCCGCCGCTGCCGCCGTCTCGTACGCGCCGCCCGCAGCCGTCCCGCCGGTGCTGGCGAGCCCACCGTGGCTTCATCGCGCCAAGCCCCCGAAACCGGTCGTGATAACGGGCCTGAGCTGCGACGACCCCGCGACCCTGGAGTGGCGGGCCGGCGAACGCGACCGGTGGCTGGACACTCCGGGCGACTGGGGACAGCCCTGGATCACCTGGGAGGAGGCCGCCCGCTGCGTGGCGTCGGGTTCGAACGTCTGGTTCGCGCCGATGCTGTTCACCGGCGGCCCCGAGGAACTGGTCCGACCCCTGCTGCCCACGTGGCAGCCGGAACGGGCGGCCGTCTTCGGCGAGTGGGTCAAGGTGGCCGCCGCGCGGTTCGGTCTCGACGCGCTTCCGCTCGTGCGGGGCGCCGCCGAGCGCTCGCCCGCGCTGACCGACGCGCTGCTGCCGTACTCGTCACCGGCGATCGCCGTGTTCATGGCCGATCGCTACACGCGGGTGAAGAGCGCCCGGCCGGCGGCGGTCACCTGGCTGTCGCGGCACGCGGAGGCCGCCGCCCGGGCGCTCGTCCCGGCCGCACTCGGCAAGGCGGGGACGGCCCGGCGGCAGGCGGAGGCGGCGCTGTTGGCCCTGCCCGCTGTCACGGTCCGCGCGGCGGCGTCCGCGTACGGCCCGGCAGCGGCCTCGGCGATCGACTCGCTGCTGGCCCGCGACCCGCTGACGCTGCTGCCCGCCCGTCTGCCGGTGAATCCGGCGTGGGCCGTGCCCGCGATGCTGCCTCCGGTGCGGCTGCGCGACGGCTCGGGAGCACTGCCACTCGCCGCTGTCGACGCGCTGATCACCATGCTGGCTGTCTCCAAGCTGGACGAACCGTATGCGGGGATCGGACTCGTCGCCGCCGCCTGCGAGCCGGACGACCTGGCCGAGTTCGCGTGGGGCCTGCTCGAGGCCTGGGAGCTCGCCGGGGCCGACGCCAAGCAGAGCTGGGTGCTCGACGCCCTGGCGCTGCTCGGCGACGACACCACCGTGCGGCGGCTCACCCCGCGGATCCTCGCGTGGCCGGGCGACGGCGGGCACACCAAGGCGGTCGCCGGCGTCCGGGCACTGGCGGCGATCGGCACCGATGTGGCGCTGATGCGGCTGTACGGCATCTCGCAACGGGCCAAGTTCAAGGGCCTCAAGACCGCGGCCGAGGAGAAGATCACCGAGGTGGCCGACTCCCTCGGGCTCACCGCCGAGCAGCTGGCCGACCGGCTCGTGCCCGACTTCGGCCTCGCCGCCGACGGGAGCATGACGCTCGACTACGGATCCCGGCAGTTCCGGGTCGGTTTCGACGAGCAGCTCCGGCCGCACGTCTCGGATGTCAGCGGAAAGCGGCTCAAGGCGCTGCCGAAGCCCTCGGAGCCGCTCGCCGAGGACGCCTACCAGCAGTTCACCGCGCTGAAGAAGGACGTGCGGACGGTCGCCGCCGATCAGGTGCGGCGGCTGGAGCAGGCCATGGTCACCGGCCGGCGGTGGACGCCGGAGGAGTTCGCCCGGTACCTCGCCGGTCATCCGCTGCTCTGGCACATCGTGCGGCGACTCGTCTGGACGGTGTCGGACGGCGCCTCGTTCCGGGTGACGGAGGACCGCAGCTACGCCGATGCCGTCGACGAGCCGTACGCCCTGCCCGAGGACGCCACGGTCGGTGTCGCGCACCCGCTCGACCTCGGGGCCGCGCTGCCCGCGTGGGGTGAGGTCTTCGCCGACTACGAGATCGTCCAGCCGTTCCCACAGCTCAGCCGGGAGACCTATCCGGCCACCGAGGAGAGCCTGAAACGGTTCCTCGGGGCCGCGGTGCCCGCCACCCGCGTGCTCGGCCTGGAACGGCGCGGCTGGCGGCGGGAGGCGCCGCAGGACGCCGGGGTGCAGAGCCGGATCGAGCGGGTGGCCGGTGACCTCACCGTGGTCGTCGAGCTCGACCCGGGCATCGCCGTCGGTGACCCCGACGGGCTCGGTGACCAGACCCTGGAGGACATCCACGTCCACGGCAGGTCGAGGCTGGACGACCGGCCCGGCCGGCAACCGTTCACCGCGCTCGGCGCGATCGCCGCCTCGGAGGTGATCAGGGATCTGACGATCATCGCGGAGCCCGTCGCGGCCGGTCGCTAGGGGAGACTCTGACGGGGTCGGCGTGCCGCGTCCGTGCGTCACCCTCCAGCCCGACCAGCTTGGCGACTCGCTGATGGCCTTCGCGGCCGGTGACGGTCGCCGCTCAGCCGGTCGGGGCGCCGGTTTTTTGGCGTAACTGCGGCGGCCGGTGGGTTCAGCACCGCTGAGGGCGGCGGTGGTGGCCGGGCTCGCCCGCCGCCTTGCTCAGGGTGGGAACCGGCGCGGGCGTGGCAAAAGATCCGCGACCGCGGCTGCATGACCACGACGAGTACGTGGTGAGACAGCGGCGGTTATCGCTTCGCGCGGAGGCCCGCGGCCCCCCGGGGGGACCGCGGGGCGATGGACGCGGCGTCGGATCAGCTGGCCGCGAGCGTTTCCTGTGCCTGGCGGACGGCCACACCGAGGGAAGCGAAAGCGACCGTCGGATCAGTCGCGCGGTGACCCGGGCGGCTGAGGAGGCAGTTCCGTCAGGCGGCGTTCGAGGAAGCGCCGTTCGGCACCGTCGTCGGTGAGCGCCCTGGCTCGCCGGTACGCCTCGCGCGCCTCATCGGTGCGTCCCAGCCTCCTCAGTAGTTCCGCCCGGGTCGAGTGCAGGTAGCGGAAGTCGTCCAGCCCGAGCCCGTCGACGATGCGCAGACCTGCCTCCGGCCCGTCGAGCTCGGCGACCGCGATGGCCCGGTTCAGCTCCACGACCGGGGAGGCTGTCAGGTGGGCGAGCCGGTCGTACAGTGCGGCGATCTGCGCCCAGTCACACGGCGTCTCGGCATGCAACGAGGCGATCGCCGCCTGGAGGACGTACGGCCCGCGGCCACCGAGGGCGATCGCCCGGTCGAGCTCGGCCCGGCCTCGGCCGATCTGCGCGGTGTTCCACCGGGACCGGTCCTGATCCGGCAGCAGCACCAGCTCACCGTCCCGGAACCGGGTCTCGCGGCGGGAGTCGTGCAGGAGCATCATCGCCAGCAGCCCGCGGACCTCCGGATCGGCCGGCAGCAGCTCGGTCAGCGCACCGGCCAGCCAGATCGCCTCGGCGGCGAGGTCGTCGCGGCCGCCGTAGCCCTCGTTGAAGATCAGGTACACGACAGCCAGCACGGCGTCGAGACGTTCGGGCAGCAGGTGCTCGGGCGGCACCCGGAACGGGATCCTGGCCGCCTTGATCTTGCGTTTGGCCCGGACGATGCGCTGCGCCATGGTGCGTTCCGGGACCAGGAAGGCGCGGGCGATCTCGTCGGTGGTCAGGCCGCCCACGGTACGCAGCGTGAGCGCGACCTGTGACTCGACGGCGAGCGCGGGATGGCAGCACGTGAAGATGAGCTCCAGCCGCTCGTCGGGGAACGCGGTGGTGGTCATCGGCACCTCGGCCTCCTGGGCGGCGAGCAGGCCGGCCTTGGCGGCCAGGGTCCGCTCGCGGCGGATGCGGTCGGTGGCCCGGTTGCGGGCTGTCGTGATCAGCCAGGCGCGGGCGTTGCTCGGCACGCCGTCGCGGGGCCACCGGTCCGCCGCGATGGCGAACGCCTCCTGAGCGGCGTCCTCGGCGAGGTCGAAGTCGCCGAGGACGCCGATCAGGGTGGCCAGGACGCGGCCCCACTCCTCGCGGAAGACCTCGTCGAGCATCGTTACCAGTACACCTGCGAGGGCCGGATCTCGACCGCGCCGCCGTAGCGGGCCGCCGGGACGCGGGCGGCCACCTCGATGGCCGCGTCGAGGTTGTCGGCCTCGAGGATGAACAGGCCGCCGACGGACTCCTTCATCCCGGCGAACGGGCCGTCGGTCGTCAGCGTCCTGCCGCCCTCGACCCGTACGGTGGTCGCGTTCTCGGGCAGTCCCATCGGTGGCATGGGGGTGACGCCGGGGGTCTCGTTGATTCCCTGGTAGTCGGCGTAGACCTGCTTGCGGTCCTCCTCGGGAAGCGCGTTCTGCCGTTCGATCGCCGGGCCTTGATAGATCAACATGATGTACTTCATCGCCACTCCTCGGTCGGTGTCCGGAATCGTCGCAGTGAGACGAACGGCGAGCGGCGAAATCGACAGCTCCCTGAGCGAATTTCTCACAACGTGCTCACGAAGCTGTCCATGGCGGCGGTGACCTGGCGCAGCGCGTCCACCGAGCGCACAGGGTCGCCGGCGGTCTCCATGCTGTGATCGGCGTCCTGGGCCTCGTAGCAGGGCCGGCCGAAACTGCGGGCGATCTCCGGTTCCCACGACGGGTCCGCCGCACTGCCGACGAGCAGGAACGGCGCGGTGGCGCGGCGCAGATCGGCCGGCACCGGCGAGTCACGCAGGATGGGCGTCAGCCAGACAGCGGGCAGGCCGCGGTCCGCGGCCGTCGCCGCGGCGAACGCGCCCATGGACTTGCCGGCCAGCGCGACGGCCCGCCCGGACTCCTGGTCGAGGATCCGGCTGACGTGCGCGTTCACGAAGAACCTCAGCCGAGCGGACCAGCCCGGCAGATCCTGGCCCTCCGGCTCGGGAGGGTTCTCCGGCCAGTGGACCTCCCGGGCCGTCCAGCCGTGCTTCACGAACACCGTGCGGGCGAAGTGCAGCAGCGGCCGTTCAGCCGAGTAGTGCAGGCCGGGAAGCAGGAGGACGACTCTGTCGGGCATACGGGCGACCCTACGGCTTGACGGCAACGGCGCCGTACTCGTCGACCGCCCGGAGGTCGTCGGCGGTGGCATCGGGCGACGGCCGCCACTGCGAGCAAGGGACGAGGCCCGGCTCGACGACGGTCAGCCCGGTGAGGAAGCGGGCGAGCTGGTCGGGGCGGCGCAGGTGGTAGGCCAGCGGGGCGTTGGCGTTCCACACGTCGATCGCCGCGGAGAAGGCGGGACCGTCGATGACGTCGGTGCCGTCGGCGGTCACCAGGTAACTGCCCGCCGGCAGGGCGGCCATCAACTGCCCGACGATGCCGGCGGCCTCGTCCAGGTCGCCGACGTGGCCGAGGATGTTCATCAGGATCAGGCCGGTCGGGCGGGACAGGTCCAGGGTCGTACGCCCGGCCGCCCGCAGGATCCCCGCCGGGTCCCTCAGGTCGGCGTCGAGGTATTCGGTGGCGCCCTGCGGCGTGCCGGTCAGCAGCGCCCGGGCGTGGGTCAGCACCAGGGGATCGTTGTCGACGTACACGATCCGGGACTCCGGCGCGGCGGCCTGGGCCACCTGATGGGTGTTCTCGGCGGTCGGCATGCCCGTGCCGACGTCGAGGAACTGGCGGATGCCGGCCTCGGTGGCCAGGAAGGTGACGGCCCGCTTCAGGAAGGCCCGCGACGACCGGGCCACGAGCGTGATGTCCGGATACAGCCGCGCGAACTGGTCACCGACCGTGCGATCGGGCTCGAAGTTGTCCTGGCCGCCCAGCCAGTAGTTCCAGACCCGGGCGGAGTGCGGGACGGCATCGGTCATCGTCAGCTCCGGGAGTCGGCAGATGAGGAAGTTCCGAGCCTAGCCCTCGGCGATCGCGCTGATCGCCCCTCGCGCTTCCCGGCCGGCCACCGGGTCAGCGGGCGAGCCAGGCCAGGGCGGCCACGACCAGGGCCTGGGTCCCGGTGTCCAGAGTGGGCTGGAGAACCGGCACGAAAAGCGGCGAATGGTTCACCGGAACGTCCTGCGCGATCCGGCCGGCCCGCTCCGCACGGCGGTACGCATCGGCGTCGATCCCGCCGATGCACCAGTAGGTGTACGGCACGCCCAGGGCGCGGGGGATGTCACTGAAGTCCTCACTCGCGGACTGCTGCCCGACCGTCCCGGCGCGGTCGGCGAAGAACTCCGCGAACGCCGAGGCGACCCGGCCGGTGGTCCCGGGGTCGTTGTCGGTGAGAGGGAAACGGTCGTAGATCTCGAACTCCGGGTCACGCGGTGATCCGGAGGCCTGGCACTCCGCGGTCACGATCCGCCTGATGGCCGCCATCATCGTGGCCCGGGTGTCCTCGCTGTAGGTGCGGAGATTGAGCAGCAGCTCGGCGGAGTCGGGGATGACGTTGCTCCTCGTGCCGGCCCGGATGCTGCCGACCGTGAGCACGGCCGTCTCGGTGGGCGGCACTTCGCGGGCCACGACGGTCTGCAGCCGGATCACGATCATCGCGGCCAGCACCACCGGATCGACCGCCGCCTGCGGCATCGAGCCGTGGGCGCCGCGGCCGTGGACCGTCACCCGGACGCTGTCCGCCGCGGCCAGCACCGGGCCGGCGTGCGTGCCGACCGAACCGGCGGGCAGCGACATGACGTGCTGGGCGAGCGCCACGTCGACACCCCCGACGATGCCGGCCAGGTCGTCGTCGACCATGCCGCGGGCTCCGTCGCCGGCCTCCTCCGCCGGTTGGAACAGCACAACCAGGGTGCCGCGCCAGGCGCCGAGGTTGCCGGCGAAGAGCCGGGCGGCGCCGAGCAGACACGCCACGTGCACGTCGTGCCCGCAGGCGTGCATCACCGGAACCTCGGCCCCGGCGCTGTCGATGCCGGTTGCCGTGCTCGCATAGGACACTCCGGTCTGTTCCCGTACCGGCAGGGCGTCCATGTCCGCCCGGAGCAGCACCGTGGCACCCGTGCCGTTGCGCAGCACGCCCACCACCCCGGTGCCGCCCACGCCGGTGTGCGTCTGGAACCCGTCCCGACGGAGATGCTCAGCGACCGTGGCTGCGGTGCGGTGCTCCTGATGCGACAACTCGGGGTGCTGGTGCAGGGAGCGATAGAGCTCCTCCTGCTCCGCGCGGATGTCCGTCAAGCCGGCCAGCACGGCCGACGCGGCAGCTGAGATCGTCATCGTCCCCCCTCACGACGGCTGCATCGGCCGTGGTTCACCTTCATCGATGTCGTCGCCCGTCGTGCGCGGCGCGGGCCTTTCCGACGAGTTCCCGGTTGGTCTCGGCCCAATCCAGTATGGGCCGGGCGGCCGCGAGGAAACCCGTGCCGAGCGGGGTGAGCTTCTAGCTGACGCTCAGCGGCATGGCGTTGTGCACGGTCCGCAGCAGGATGCGTCGCGTTCCAGGTTGCGCAGCGTCACGGTGAGCATGCCCTGGCTGATGCCGTCGATGCGTCGTTGAGCCAGGCGAAATGCGGCGGCCCGGCGCCGAGGGTGGACACGAGCACGAGGGACCACTCGTCCTCGATGATGGGCCGGCATCCGGCCCGCTTCGGCCCGCCGTCGGCAGCGCGTCCGCTGACCCGCGCGAACGGCGCGCCACGATGTGGCTCGACGCCGAGTGCCGGATCGTCGACGACCCGGACCGGCAGGAGAGGCCGTACCGGCGCGACCGGCTGTGGGAGAAGGCCGCGCTAACGTCAGGTCATGCGGAACCGGCTGCGCGGCAGACAGGCCGGCCGGCGCACCGACCTGCTGCTCGGGCTGCTGCTCGGGGCCGGCGTCCTGACCGGGCTCGGCGCCAACACGATCGGCGTCAACTGGTGGCTGGACCTCATCCAGCTGCACGCCGCCGGTGCGCTGGCCATCCTGCTGCTGACGCCGTGGAAGTACGCGGTGATCCGCCGCGGTCTGCGCCGGCCGCGGCGGGCCACGGCGATCAAGGCGCTGTCGCTGGCCCTGGCCGCGCTCGTGGTCATCACGATCGCCAGCGGTCTCGTCCACTCGACCGGCCACCTGGAACGGGCCGGTCCGCTCACCCTGATGCAGATCCACGTCGGCGCGGCGGTGGGCGCGCTGGCCGCGGTGGTCGCGCACTTCCTGCTGCACGCGGTACGGCCCCGGCGCGCGGACGCGGACCGGCGGGCGATGCTGGGGCTGCTGACCCTCGGTGCGGGCGCCGCCGTGGCCACCGCCGCCTGGGACACCGGCCCGGCGATCGCCCGGCGGTTCACCGGCTCGGTGCCGAAGGACGAGCTGCTCTTCACCTCCTGGCTGAACGACGGCATCCAGCGCGTCGACCGGGACGGCTGGACGCTGCGCGTCGGCTCCGCGGCCTTCGACCTGGACGCCGTGACCGCCCTGCCGCACGAACGGTTCACCGCGGTCCTGGACTGCACGAGCGGCTGGTTCAGCCGCCAGGAGTGGGACGGCGTACGGCTGAGCGCCCTGCTCACCGCGGCGGGAGTCGCCCGGGGTGAGTGGCGCAGTGTGGAAGTGCGGTCGGTGACCGGCTACGCCCGCTGGTTCGGGGCGTCGACGCTGGACGACGTGTGGCTCGTGACGGCTGTCGGGGGCCGGAGCCTGCCGTACGGCAGTGGCTATCCCGCGCGGATCGTCGCTCCCGGGCGACGCGGCTTCTGGTGGGTGAAGTGGGTGACCTCGATCCAGCCGTCGGCCCGGCCGCCCTGGGCCCAGTCGATCTTCCCGCTGAGCTGAGCCGGCCGCCTCCGCCGGCCCGGATGCCATTTCGCGATGAGGTCCCGCGTAACACTTTTCGGAACGGTTTTTCTCCAGTCGCGCATTGTCATCTCCGGCAAATAAATCTCCGATCGGGGACCGGAGCATTCGCATGACGATGCATTGACCGACGCCAATCGACAGTTATAACGTATGACGTCTGACGTCGATGCTGGCGGCGAGCAGCGCGGGACCGTCCACCCGCGCCGCCGGACGAGCCTGCGACGCGCTTCCCGTCCTCGAAGCTGCCCACCAGAAGGCGACCGCCCTATGACAATGCGCGCGTTGACCGCCACCGCGGTCGCATTCCTGCTCGCCGCCGGCACCGCGGCGGCCGTCACCGTCCCCGCCTCTCCAGCCGCCGCCCATCCGGTCAATGCGGCCGACTTCCAGCAGGTCGAGCTGGCCCGGGGCGTCGCCGAGCTGGGCGAGCCGATGTCGATGGCGGTGCTGCCGGACCGCTCGGTGCTGCACACCGCCCGCAACGGGGTGCTGCGCCGGACCACCGCCGCCGGGGTCACCAGCGTGATCGGGACCCTGCCGGTCTACACCCACGACGAGGAGGGCCTGCAGGGCGTAGGGGTGGACCCGAGCTTCTCCAGCAACCGTTTCATCTATCTTTACTTCTCTCCACCGCTGTCGACCCCCGGGGGCGACGCCCCGGCCACCGGCACGGACTTCTCGTCGTGGAACGGCGTGAACCGCCTGGCCCGGTTCACGCTCAACGCCGACTTCTCGCTCAACATGTCCAGTCAGGTGACAGTGCTGGAGATCGCGACGAACCGCGGCATGTGCTGCCACGTCGGCGGCGACATCGACTTCGACGCGGCCGGCAACCTCTACCTGTCCACCGGGGACGACTCGAACCCCTTCGACTCGGGCGGCTACACCCCGATCGACGAGCGCACCAACCGCAACCCGGTCTACGACGCGCAGCGCAGCGCGGGCAACACCAACGACCTACGCGGCAAGGTGCTGCGGATCAAAGTCAACGCGGACGGCAGCTACTCGATCCCGTCCGGCAACCTGTTCCCGCCCGGTACCGCCCGGACCCGGCCGGAGATCTACGCGATGGGCCTGCGTAACCCGTTCCGGTTGAGCGTGGACAAGCCGACCGGAGTGCTGTATGTCTCCGACTACGGGCCCGACGCCGGCACCACCAGCTCGACCCGCGGCCCCGCGGGTCAGGTCGAGTTCAACCGGATCACCTCGGCCGGCAACTACGGCTGGCCGTACTGCACCGGCTCGAACACCACCAACGAGACGTACGTGGACTACACGTTCCCGTCCGGGCCGTCGGGCAGCCGGTTCAACTGCGCCGCGCCGGTCAACAACTCGCCGCGCAACACCGGGCTGACCAACCTGCCGGCCGCGCGCCCCGCGTGGATCAAGTACGACAACTGCTCGCTGGCCGCCTTCGGCTGCGGCTCCGAATCGCCGATGGGCGGCGCGGTGTACCGCTACGACGCGGCCAACCCCTCGTCGGTCAAGTTCCCGCCCGCCCTGGACGGGCACTACTTCGCCATGGAGTTCGGGCGGCGCTGGATCAAGACGATCGACGTCAACGCCGACGGGTCGGCCGGGCAGATCAGCGACTTCCCGTGGCGTGGCACGCAGGTCATGGACAGCGCGTTCGGACCGGACGGTGCCCTGTACGTGCTCGACTACGGCACCGGCTGGGGCAGCGGCGACGCCAGCTCCGCGGTGTACCGCATCGAGTACAACCCGGCCGGCAACCAGGCACCGGTCGCACGGGCCGGCGCCGACCGCACCTCCGGCGCCGCACCGCTGACGGTCAACTTCTCCTCCGCCGGATCCTCGGACCCGGAAGGCGGGGCGCTGACCTACTTGTGGAACTTCGGCGACGGCAGCACGTCCACGCAGGCCAATCCGAGCCACACCTTCACCGACAGCGGCCAGCGGGCAGTCACGCTCACCGTCACCGATCCGGCCGGCCGTACGGGCAGCGCCACGGTGACCATCACCGTCGGCAACACCGCTCCCACGGTGACCCTGAGCACGCCGGTCGACGGGAGCCTGTTCGCCTTCGGCGACAGCGTGCCGTACACGATCACAGTGTCGGATGCCGAGGACGGCACGGTCGATTGTGACCGGGTGAAGCTGACCTACCTGCTCGGCCACGACGACCACGGCCACGCCATCAGCTCGCGTACCGGGTGCTCGGGGACGCTGCCGATCCCGGTGGACGGTGAGCACGACACGGCGGCCAACCTGTTCGCGGTCTTCGACGCCGAATACACCGACAACGGCGCCAACGGCCAGCCGGCGCTGACCACCCACTCCCAGAACGTGCTGCAACCGCGCCACCGGCAGGCCGAACACCGCACCACCCAGTCCGGCACCACGGTGTACAGCAAGGCGGCCGCCGAGGGCGGGCAGACGGTCGGCGACATCAACAACGGCGACTGGATCGCGTTCCAGCGTTATGCCCTGGCCGGTGAGAACAGGTTCACGGCGCGGGTGTCCTCCGCCGGTTCGGGCGGCACGCTCTCGGTGCGCGCCGGCTCACCGACCGGCACCGTGCTCGGCTCGGTCACCGTTCCGGTCACGGGCGGCTGGGAGACTTTCACCGAGGTGTCCACCGCGCTGTCCGGGGCTCCGGCCGGCACCACCACGCTGTATCTGACCTTCCAGGGCGGCAGCGGCACGCTGTTCGACGTGGACGCGTTCAGCTTCGGTACGGCGCCGAGCACCGGCACCGGCCCGATCACCGCCGCGGCCGGCAAGTGCGTCGACGTCAACGGAGCCGGCTCCGCCGACGGCACGAAGATCCAGCTGTGGTCCTGCAACGGTGGCGCCAACCAGCAGTGGACCCGCAACGGCACCACCCTGCGGGCGCTCGGCAAGTGCATGGGCGTCGCCGGTGGCGCCACCACCGACGGCAGCCTGGTGCAGCTGTCGACCTGCACCGGCACCGGCGGGCAGAACTGGACCGCGGGAGCCAACGGCTCGCTGGTCAACGCCGGGTCCGGCAAGTGCCTGGACGCCAACGGCGGCAGCTCCGCGGACGGCACCCAGTTGATCATCTGGAGTTGCCACGGTGGCACCAACCAGCGCTGGACCCTGCCTTGACCGGATCTGCCTTGAGAGGAACCGCCATGCGCCTGAGAATCCGCAGCCTGCTCGGCGTCGCGGCGGCGACGTTGATGATCCTGGCGAGCACCGGCAGCACGCCGGCCCACGCCGCGGACGCGCCCTACGACGTCCTGGTGTTCTCCCGGACCGCCGCCTTCCGGCACGATGCCATCCCGGCCGGCATCCAGCTGATCCGGGAGCTGGGCGCGGCCAACAGCTTCACGGTGACCACGACGGAGGACCCGGCCCAGTTCACCGGGACCGAGCTGGCCCGGTACGAGGCGGTGGTGTTCCTCAACACCACCGGTGACGTGCTCAACGCCGGCCAGCAGACCGCCTTCGAGAACTACATCCGGGGCGGCGGCGGGTACGTGGGCGTGCACGCCGCCGCGGACACCGAGTACGACTGGCCGTTCTACGGCGAGCTGGTCGGGGCGTACTTCGCCTCGCACCCGGCGATCCAGCCGGCCACCGTCCGGACGGAGAACCGGGCGCACGCGGCGACGGCGGGGCTGAGCCCGGCCCAGACCCGCACCGACGAGTGGTACAACTTCCGCACCAACCCCCGCTCGTCGGCGCGGGTGCTGTCGACCCTGGACGAGTCGACCTACTCAGGCGGCACGATGGGCGCCGACCACCCGCACACCTGGTGCAAGACCCTGCAGGGCGGCCGGTCCTTCTACACCGGAGCCGGTCACACGCAGAGCAGCTACACCGAGGCGGGCTTCCGGTCGCTGCTGCTGGGCGGCATCCGGTACGCGGCCAACCGCACCAAGGCGGACTGCCGCCCGGAGACCGGCTACACCACCCTGTACAACGGCGCCACCACCGGCTGGTCGCAGGCCGGGCCGGGCAGCTTCAGCAACAGCAACGGCACGCTGACCTCCGTCGGCGGGCTGGGCATGCTCTGGTACAGCACCAAGGAGTTCGGCTCCTACTCGCTGAAGCTCGACTGGATGATGCCCGGCGACGACAACTCCGGCGTGCTGATCGGCTTCCCGGCGGGCAACGACCCGGACGCGGCCATGGCCAACGGCTACGAGGTGCAGATCGACGCCACCGACAGCGCGGACCGGACCACCGGCTCGGTGTACGGCGTCCAGTCGGCCGACCTCGCCGCCCGCGACAGCGCGCTCAACCCACCCGGCGAGTGGAACACCTACGAGCTGCTGGTCGAAGGCGAGCATCTGCAGGTCCTCCTGAACGGCGTCAAGATCAACGATTTCGTCAACACGGATCCGCTGCGGTCGCTGAGCTCCGGCCATGTCGGCATCCAGAACCACGGCACCGGTGACGACGTGTCGTTCCGCAACATCCGGATCAAGGAGCTCGGTGGCTCGACCACGCCCCGGGTCGGCCCGATCACCGGTGTCGCCGGCAAGTGCGCCGACGTCAGCGGGTCCGGCTCCGCCGACGGCACGAAGGTCCAGCTGTGGACCTGCCACGGCGGCGCCAACCAGCAGTGGACGGTCACCGGCAGCACCTTGCGGTCCCTCGGCAAGTGCCTGACCGTGGCCGGCACCGCGAACGGCAGCCTGGTGCAGCTGTCGACCTGCACCGGCGCCGGCGGGCAGAACTGGACCGCGGGAGCCAACGGCTCGCTGGTCAACACGCAGTCGGGCCGGTGCCTGGACGCCAACGGCGGCAGCTCCGCCGACGGCACCCAGCTGATCGTCTGGACCTGCCACGGCGGCACCAACCAACGCTGGACCCTCCCGTGACGACCGCTTGGAGAAGCACCATGCCGGAAGTGACTCGAAGGAAACTTCTCGCCGCCGGGGCGGCCGGCGCCGGGGCCGCGCTGCTGCCGGGGTGGACGGCCGTCGCCCGGGCCGGGGCGAAAGCGCCGCCGCAGGTGCTGGCGGCCGGTGATCTCGCCCTCTGGTACGACGAAGCGGCCGGCACCGACTGGCTGCGGGCGCTGCCGGTCGGCAACGGGCGGCTGGGCGCGATGGTGTTCGGCAACGTGGACACGGACCGGTTGCAGCTCAACGAGGACACGGTGTGGGCCGGCGGCCCGTACGATTCCGCCAATCCTCGTGGTGCCGCCAACCTGGCCGAGATCCGGCGGCGGGTCTTCGCCGACCAGTGGACCCAGGCTCAGGATTTGATCAACCAGACGATGCTCGGCAGTCCCGCCGGGCAGCTGGCGTACCAGCCGGTCGGCAATCTGCGGCTGGCGTTCGGCAGTGCCGCCGGTGCCTCCCAGTACCGCCGGACCCTCGACCTGACCACCGCGACCGTCACCACGACGTACGTCCTCAACGGTGTGCGATATCAGCGTGAGGTGTTCGCCAGCGCTGCCGACCAGGTGATCGTGGTCCGGCTGACCGCCGACCGCGCCAACGCGCTGAGCTTCACCGCCACCTTCGACAGCCCGCAACGGACCAGCGTGTCCAGCCCCGACGGAGCGACGATCGGCCTCGACGGCATCTCCGGCACCATGGAGGGCAAGACCGGCTCGGTGCGGTTCCTCGCCCTGACCAAGGCCGCCGTCACCGGCGGTACGGTCAGCAGCTCCGGTGGCACGCTGCGGGTCTCCGGCGCCACCTCCGTCACCTTGCTCGTCTCGATCGGCACGAGCTACGTCGACTTCCGTACCGTCAACGGCGACTATCAGAGCATCGCGCGGACCCGGCTGAGCGCTGCCGGCGCTGTCGGCTACGAGCAGCTGCTCGCCCGCCATCTGGCCGACTATCAGAAGCTGTTCAACCGGGTGACGCTCGATCTGGGCCGCACCGCCGCGGCCGATCAGACCACCGACGTACGGATCGCCCAGCACGCCAGCACCACCGACCCGCAGCTGTCCGCGCTGCTCTTCCAGTACGGCCGGTATCTGCTCATCTCCTCCTCGCGGCCCGGCACCCAGCCGGCCAATCTCCAGGGCATCTGGAACGAGGAGATGGCGCCGTCCTGGGACTCGAAATACACCATCAACGCGAACCTGCCGATGAACTACTGGCCGGCCGACACGACCAACCTGGCCGAGTGCTTCCAGCCGGTCTTCGCCATGATCAAGGACCTGACCGTGACCGGCGCCCGCACGGCCCAGGCCCAGTACGGCGCGGGCGGCTGGGTGACCCACCACAACACCGACGCCTGGCGGGGCTCCTCGGTCGTGGACGGTGCACTGTGGGGCATGTGGCAGACCGGCGGCGCGTGGCTGGCCACCCTGATCTGGGAGCACTACCTGTTCACCGGTGACCTCGACTTCCTGCGCGCGAACTTCCCGGCCATGAAGGGCGCCGCCCAGTTCTTCCTCGACACCCTGGTCACCCACCCGACGCTCGGCCATCTGGTCACCAACCCGTCGAACTCCCCGGAGCTGCCCCACCACGCCAACGCCAGCGTCTGCGCCGGCCCGACCATGGACAACCAGATCCTGCGGGACCTGTTCAACGGTTGCGCCCGGGCCGCGGAGACGCTGGGTGTGGACGCCGCCTTCCGTACCCAGGTGCTCGCGGCCCGGGACCGGCTGGCGCCGACCCGGGTCGGCACACGCGGCAACATCCAGGAATGGCTGGCCGACTGGGTCGAGACCGAGGGCAACCACCGGCACGTCTCCCACCTGTACGGGCTGCACCCGAGCAACCAGATCACCCGGCGGGGGACACCGGCGTTGCACACGGCCGCCCGCCGCACCCTGGAGCTGCGCGGCGACGACGGCACCGGCTGGTCCCTCGCCTGGAAAATCAACTACTGGGCCCGGCTGGAGGACGGGGCCCGGGCGCACAAGCTCCTGCGTGATCTCGTCCGCACGGACCGGCTCGCGCCCAACATGTTCGACCTGCACCCGCCGTTCCAGATCGACGGCAACTTCGGCGCGACCTCGGGCATCGCCGAAATGCTGCTGCAGAGTCACAACAACGAGCTGCACGTGCTGCCCGCGCTACCGCCGGCCTGGCCGAGCGGCAGCGTCAGCGGTCTGCGGGCGCGCGGCGGATACACCGTCGGTGCCACCTGGAGCAGCACCGGCGCCGAGCTGGTCGTCACCGCCGACCGTACGGGTCCGGTCCGGATGCGCAGCCAGGTGCTGACCGGCGACTTCGAGCTGCGCGACGAGACCAGCGGCACGCCGGTCCAGCCGGCGCGGCCCGAATCCGGGCTCATCGAGTTCACCGCTCAGGCCGGGCACACGTACCGGGCGTCCGCGCTGCGGTCGGGGCCGGTGGAGACCGGCGTCTACTACCGGCTGGTGGCCCAGCACAGCGCCAAGGCCGCCGACATCAATGGCGCCTCGACCGCCGCCGGCGCCGCCCTGGTCCAGTGGCCGGTCACCGCCGGACTCAACCAGCAGTTCGAGTTCCTGCCCTCCGACGGCGGTTACCACCGCATCCGGGCCCGGCACAGCGGTCTGGTCCTGCAGGCCACCGGCACCAGCGGCGGCGGTGACATCACCCAGCAGCCCGACACCGGCACCGCCGCCCAGCAGTGGCGGGTGGTGGACCAGGGCGGCCAGGTGTGCAGCCTGGTCAACCGGCAGAGCGGTCTGGCCATGGACGTCTGGCAAGCCTCCACCACCGACGGCGCCCGCATCTCCACGTGGACGGTCACCGGCAGCACCAACCAGCGGTTCCAGCTCCAGCGAATCTGAATTCACTCCGTGCCAAGAGGTGCGGCGGCCCGGCCGGCAGGGGCGCTGTCCGCGCGGCGGAACCCGAGCCGCCCGGGCAGCGCCTTGTCCGGGCGGCCGGGCCGCGAGTGCGATCGCGGTTCACCGCGTCGTCAGGCGGCCACGGCGGTGATGAGCACCAGCGCGGAGGCCACGATCTCGATGATGCCGACGTGCTTCGGCGCGGGCCGGTATCGGGGGAGCACGATCGCGCGGACGAGCAAGAGCAGGAAGACAGCCGCGGCCGGAATGCTGAGCAGGGTCGCCGCGGCGAGCGCGCAGGCGTGGTAGACCACCGATGCCTTCCGGTACGCCGCGTTCCCGCGTTCACGGATCATGGTTTTGACGTAGAGGACCGTGCCGGTGAAGTACAGCAGGACAGCGGTGAACGCCGACATGACCGAGCTGATGCCGAGGCCGGCGACGGTGGCCGCGACCAGGACCATGAGGCAGCTCTGCACGACGAAGATCAGGTCATTGAGGAGCGCCCGTTCCCGGCGTCGCCGCGCATGGAAGACGTTGACGGCCAGCAGCAGAGCGTAGGCGGGGGCGTAGGCCAGCACCGGCGGCCGGACGGCGACGACCAAGAGGCCGAGGGCGGCGGTGACCGGACCGTACAGCAGCACCTGCGCCTTGAAGCGGGCCAGCTTCCGGGTCTTGACGGCCTGCAGGACGTAATAGGACAGCAGGTAGCCGGTGAACCAGGCCCCGAGCAGCGGCAGGTGGGCCCAGTGGAATCCGGCGACCAGGACCCCGGCGAGCCAGGGGACCAGGAGCATGGCCCACGCGCCGTGCTGAGGTGGGACGAACTGCCGCACGGTCCGGCGGCGTCCCTGTGGTCCGCGAGCCGCCGCCACCGGAACGGCCCCGGTCGAGCGGGTCACGACTGCACTCCGCCCGCCGGCCCGGCCTGTGCCGGGAGGCGTACGACGCACGCGGCCGGCGCGCCGAAGGGCTCCAGCACCACGGACTCCGCCGCCGCGCCGCCGTGGTCGAGGATCCCGCGGACGACGCCGAGGTGCACGCCGCACATCGCGTCGGGGTTCTGGCCGACCAGCTCCAGGAACGGGCACGTGAACAGGTGTACCCGCGCGGTGTCGTCGGCGTCGGGCGGCTGAAGCCGAGGGCTGAAGCCGAGCCCGTCCAGCACGGTGATCACCGATGCGACCGGGTCGTCGTGCTCGGCACCGGCCGCGGCCAGCTGCCGACCCCACCCCCGGCCGGCCCGCGCCGCGGCCGCACGGACATCGCCCCCGTCGCCGGCCAGATGATCCAGCAGAGCGGCAGCCAGAGCCCGGTACGGCGCCGGCGCCGGGTCCGCGGCCGCCGCCCGGTATCGCCACGCGGGCCGACCAGGCTGTCCACCGCCGGCTCGGGCCTTCACCAGCAATCCGGCCTCGGTGAGCCGGTCCAGGTGAGCGCGGGTCGTGGACAAGTGCTGCCCGGTCCGGGCCGCCACCTCAGCGGCGGTGATGCCACCCGCCGTCGCCCGGACCAGCCGCAGGATGGCCACTCGGCTGGTCGATCCGAGCGCGCGATGGCGTGGGGTGTCGATCGTCTCGCCGCTGGGCCCTGTACGCGGGGTTTCCATGGTGGTTAACGTTATAACGTCGATTGGCATCAAAACCCCGGGAGGGTTCCATGTCACAGCCCGCTCTTCGTCCTTCGGGTGCCGCTCATGTGTGAATACTGTGGCTGCCAGTCGATCACCGCGATCAAGGAACTCACCCGCGAACACGACATGGTCGTCGCCATGATCGGTGACGTGCGTGGCGCTCACGCCGCCGGTGACGTCTCCCGACAGGCTGAACTGGCACGCCGGATCGCCGCCGTGCTGGGCCCGCACACGCACGTCGAGGAGCACGGCCTGTTCCCCCTGCTGGCCGACGACTTCCCCGACCATGTGGCCGCGCTGGAAGCCGAACACCGCCACATCGAAGCGGTCCTTGGCGCCGCGAGCGCGGGGACACCCTCCGACCCCGGCTGGCCCGGAGAGCTGATGGAGACCCTCGACCTGCTGCGCGACCACATCCTCAAGGAGCAGGACGGGGTGTTCCCGGCTGCACTGACCACACTCGGGGGCGCCGACTGGGACAGCGTGGACGCCGTCCGCACCGAGGTGGGGAGTCGCCTGCCGGCGATGGGTGACAGCACCGGCTGACCCTCCGGACGCAGCCGGACCGGGGACGCGGGGCCACCCGGTTGTCAGCCGGCCGGCAACCCGGCGAAATCTGCCGCACGTGTCGGCACTGCTCGGCGCTGGTGCCCTTCCGGCGTGGGCTGGCACGACCTCGCGATGGCGTACAGCCTGGGCACTTGGAGTAGCCGGAGCGGGGCGGAAAGGCGGAGTTCGGATCGCTCGAAGGTGGGATCCCAACCGGCCATGGTGCGTGGCTACCTGCCGTTCGGTTGCTGTTGTGGGACGGTTCGACGCGTGAAGAACGAGGCGTGGACTGCCGCTCTAGAGCGGATGCGAGACGACGTCGGCGAGGATCTCTACGTGTTCGCACCGCCTGGGCAACAGTTCTTCCTAGCTGAGGGTGCCCTGGTGCTGCTCGGAGGCCTACTGCTGGAGCGGTTCGTCAATGGACTAGGCGCCAGCCGACTCGGAGACGGGCTCGAAGGGTGGGGGAAGACAACCGGCGACTGGATCGCTGACCGGTTCGCCGCCGCGCTGGGCCGAAACGCTACGCCCACCGAGTCGCCACTTGTCCCCGCCGAGGTGCGAGACGCGACAGCGTCCGACCCGGAAGCTGCTGAGGACGTTGAAAAGGAGCTGACGGAGGTTCTGGTCCGGCGCGGATTGACGCGGACGAAGGCAAGCAGGGTTGCAGGACTCACCCGGCAGGTCGCACAGGAATTGTTCAGGGAGTAGCTATGGCTGGGCCGCTGGACCGGGCGCTCACCGCGGCCCGGTTTCTCATGATGGCCGCTCCCGAGTTAGTTGACCTGATGACCTCCGCAATCAACGCCAGAGCTGACTGGCAGGAGATGCATGGGCCGTTGGCCGGGCATTGGCACGGCGTACGGTACCCGAGTGGCCAGGTGTACTACCACTGGACCGACGCAGCCAGTACCACCGGCCGGACGCAAACCGAGCCGCCGGACGAGCCGGTCAAAGTAATCTTCGACGCGCGTGGGGAGCCGCTCTCGGGCTGGCTTCGGGAGCAGTGGGAGTTGATCGAGGATGGAAGGTGGCCGGACCGGGCGCCGTCCGAACTTGAGCGCTACATCTTGATGGGTCCGCTGGCGGTGGCCTCGCCTACGTTCGAACTCGACACCCTCCTCAGCTTCAGCACCGCAGAACGACCTTACGAATGGTCGGGCCGCCGTCCGTTGCCGGCGATGACTGAAAGCCTGCTGCTATCACACAGGCAGAACATGGTCCCAGGGGACCTGACGGGACGGCTACTGGGCACATTCCGGCTTCTTCAAGCACTGGACGGAGAAGAGCTCGACCAGGTTGCGTACGAGCTTGCGACAGGGTTCACGGAATCCGCGCAGAAGCTGCTGATGCTTGCTACGAATACGGCAGACCAGTCTGGACGCCTCGACGTCGTTATCGGCGAATGGGAGCGCGCGCACGAGGAGTTCGAGGCCCGGCTGGAGGCGGCGCTCGCGGCGCCGAACCCTGCGGGCTATGTCGACGCGCTCTATGAGGCCCGACCGGTCGGGACGCTGGCGTTGATGTGGTCGCACTGGCTGGTGGGGCATCCGCGGCACGGTGACGAGGAACTTCGGGAGCGTGCACGCGGCGCGGCACGGCAGCTCGACGAGGACCTGGTTCGGTGCCTCGACGCGTGGTGGCAGCGGATCAAGGAAACTTTCTACGACGGGGATCCCCGCGCTGAACTGGTTTCGAGGGTGCGGAACGCCTGGGATCAGGGCGGGCACCGGGAGGCGGTACGAACGGCACAACGGATCTGCCGCCGGGAACGACTGCTGCCACTTGTTGAGGCGGATGCCTTGCTGGCTGCCGCGTCGTTCTGGTGAGTAACGAGACTGAAGTGATCGTTGTCGGGGCCGGACCGGTAGGACTCATGCTTGCCGCGGAGCTTCGCCTGGCGGGAGTGTCCACGGTGGTCCCGGAGCGGGCGGCCGCACCAGCCCCGCATGCCCGTGCCCTTGGGCTGCACGCCCGTACCCTGGAACAGCTTGCCATGCGCGGCCTGCAGGAACCGTTCCTGTCGGCCGGTGTTCGCGTGCCGTCCTGGCATGTCGGCTTCCTGCGCGAGCGGCTCGACCTGACGCGCCTGGACAGCCCGTACCCGTTCATGCTGGCGTTTCCGCAGCACCGCACGGAGGCCATCCTCGAACAGCGGGCCCTGGAGCTCGGCGCCCGGGTGCTGCGCGGCGTGCCGGTCACCGGCCTGGTCCAGGACGCGGACGGCGTGCGGGTCAGCGTCGCCGACGGCCCTGGCTGGCGCGCTTCCTGGGTGATCGAGGCGGACGGCGCGGGCAGTACGGTGCGGCGCAGCGCCGGCATCGACTTCCCGGGCACCGACGCCTACCTGGGTGACGTCCGGGCCGGCGCGCCGCCCCAGCCCGGCTACGGCGTGCAGAACGAGAAGGGCGCGTTGATCGTGGCGCCGGCGCCGGGCGGGTTGCTGCGCTTCACCGGTTACGACCCGCGGGATCAGGGCGCCGGGCGCCATGAGCTGACCCTGGCGGAGTTGCGGGAGATCACCGCCCGGATCGGGGGTGCCGACTTCGGCCTGCACGATCCGGTGTGGTTGAGCCGCTTCGGCAATGCCACCAGAGTCGCCGCGCAGTACCGCCGGGTCGTGTGCTGCTCGCGGGGGATGCCGCCCACACGCACTTCCCGGCTGGTGGGGTCGGCCTCAACCTGGGTCTGTTGCGTGCCGTCGGTCAGGCGCAGGCCGACGACATGCCGCGCCCCGCGCGGATCGGGGACCACCGAGAAGCCGGGGACATTCGTCCGCAGCGGCGTCACAGCGGAGCAGGTTGCTGCCGGCGCGACCCGGTCATCGCTCGACTGTAGTGCAGTCATGGAGCTGAGCTGCATGCGGTTCACCCGCGGTGCGTGCTCGGCGTCAGCGCCGGGGCAGGACGAGCAAAGTGATGGAGTTCGCCGGGTACGTCGCCTTGATGGTGCCCCGCTTCGCGGCCACGTCGGTGCCGCGGACGATCGAGGTCAAGTCGGCGGGGCTGTACGTGAAACGCCGCGCCGTGCCGCCCGGGAAGCCCTTGATCGACAGCGCCGACGTGAGATCGTCGCTCGTCTTGTTGACCAGCATGAGGGTCAGCGCCTTGTCGGACGAGCGCTGCGCCGCGTACACCGCGAGTTGCCCCTGGTCGCTGCTGGTCGCCGACACGCTGACGTCGCCGAACCGGCCGCCCGCGCCGTCGTAGTTGCGGTACATCCGGAACGCGTAGGCAGCGGGTTGCGCCGGCTGGGGTTCGCCCCACATGGTCGCGAGGTCGAGTCCCTCGCGCCCGAAGATGCCGAGCACGTCGGCCTGCGTCAGGGCGCCGTTGATGTGGTCCAGCGCGCCGAAGTTGTATTCGGAGATGGCGGTCCGGGTGCCGGGGTACTGCTCGGCGATCCAGGACTTCATCGTGCGGATGAAATGCAGGGGCGGGGCGTTGACGCCGCTGGGGCCGATCCACGACTCCTCGACGTAGGTCGGGTCCCACAACGACCGGGTGGACCGCAACCGCAGCGCGTTGGCGTCGGCATCTGTGCCCCCGCCGATCTGCGGGTAGTAGTGCTGGTCGAAGTAGTGCAGCAAGCGCCGTCCGCCGTGTGCGTCGCTGTAGTCCTTCATGTTCTTCAGGTACCACTGGGAGAGGTTGAGCCCGCCGTGCGCTGCCGCGTCGGCGCCGAGCGCGCACCCGTCCACCCCGGACGAGATCCACTCGCAGTAGCCCCAGCCGGACGGGCCCAGCACCGCCGCGGAGGGGTCGGCCTTCTTGATGGCCGCAGCGGTAGCCGTGCTCTTGCTGCCCAGCTCGTCGTAGCTGACCACCTCGGGGTGCACGTCGCGGTGCGTGGCGGCCCACAGCACGGGTTCGTTGTCCAGCTCATAGATCCGGACGCCGCCTTGCGCCGCCGTGCCGAACCTGCCGACCAGATGGGACACCATCTCGCCGTCGAACGACGCGCCGGCCGCAACGGAGGTGTCCGCCGGATCCGCGCCGGTGAGGTTCGTGTCGTGGAGCCGGCCGTTGCCGCAGTTGGGGTCCCATTGGTCGAACTGGTCCTGCTCCGGGAATCGGGTCGCCGGGAAGCCGCAGTGGAAGGGGTGCGATGACGGGGAGTCCTTGGCGACCCAGCCGATCATCGGGACGGTGACGATCTGCTTGGCCCCCAGGGCCCGGTTCCGCTCGACGAAGGCCTCGACGGTGTTCTCCGGCCCGGCCACGATGTTTTCGAAGAACCAGTCGCTGCCGGTGTTGTAGGTGTGGTTCTTGAAGTTGTAGCGGCTGCTGGCGTTGCCGCCCCAGCGTGCCACGGGCAGGCCGATCTCGGCGGCGAATCCCGCTTCGGCACCGTTCAGTCCGTAGATGTCCGGACTGATCCTGTGCCGCGCGGCGGACACATCGACGGACAGCGTGAGCCCGGCGACCGCCGTGGCCGGCGCCGGGGCGACCTGGATGGTCACCAACGTCGCCACCACGGACAAGACCGCCCCGGTGGCCGTGACGTGCCGCAGTCTCCGCTGCCGCCGAGCGCGCATGACAGCCCCCTCGAAGCCGGCTTTCATCGACAAGTATCGATGGGAGCCAGCTTCGTCCGATGTCAACCCCTCGTCAAGTCCGGCCCGCCCGGACCCGGTGTCCGCTCAGGACGAGCCGGCGATGACGGCTTGCACCTCCACCACGGAGCCGGCGGGTGCGGCCGGCAGCACTGTGCCCTCCATCCGCTCACCGTCGACGAGCAGGTGGGTGACCCGACCGGTCTCTCCGGGGGCCTTGCGGACGGAGATCCGGTACGTGGCGCCCCGGAAAACCCGGGTGATCTGGAAGCCGGACCAGCTCGCGGGCAGCACCGGGTCGACGCGCAGCCCGGTCAGTTCCGGCCGGACGCCGAGGATCCACTGGGTGACGGCGACGAAGTTCCACGCCGCGGTGCCGGACAGCCAGGAGTTCTTGGCCTCGCCGTGGGCCGGCGCGTCCCGGCCGGCGATCATCTGCGCGTACACGTACGGCTCGCATCGGTGCACCTCGCTGATCGCCTCCCGGGCGGACGGGTTGATCCGCTGGTAGTAGTCGAAGGCGCGGTCGCCGTTGCCGGCCATCGCCTCGGCGATCATGATCCACGGGTTGGTGTGGCAGAAGATGCCGGCGTTCTCCTTGTAGCCGGGCGGATAGGAGGAGATCTCGCCGAGCTCGATCCGGTAGCCGGAGTACGCCGGCTGCTGCAGGACGATGCCGTGCGGCGTGGCCAGCCGCTCTGCCACGCTGTCCAGCGCCCGCACGGCCAGCCCGTCGTCGAGGCCGACGCCGCCCAGTACGCACATGCCCTGCGGCTCGATGAAGATCTGCCCCTCGTCGTTCTCCGCCGAGCCGATCGGGCGGCCGTGGAAGTCGTACGCGCGGCGGAACCAGGCGCCGTCCCAGCCGTGCTCGACGATGACGCCGGTCATCTTCTCGGCGGCGGCGCGGTACTCGGCCGCCTCGTCGTCCAGCCCGCGCAGCGCGGCGATCGCGGCCAGCTCCTTGCCGGCGAGCACGAACTGCCCGGCGATGAAGACCGACTCGGCGGCGCCGCCGGTGGCGTTCTCGGTGGTCTGGAACGGCTCACCCGGGGTGTCGGAGAAGCAGTTGAGGTTGAGGCAGTCGTTCCAGTCGGCCCGCCCGATCAGCGGCAGGCCGTGCGGGCCGAGCCGCTGGAGGGTGTAGCGCAGCGAACGGCGCAGGTGCTCGTACAGCGGCGCCTCGCTGCCCGGCGCGTTGTCGAAGGGCACCGGCTCGTCCAGGATCGTCCGGTCACCGGTCTCCTTGAGGTACGCGGCGACGCCCAGGATCAGCCACAGCGGGTCGTCGTTGAAGCCCTCGCCGATGTCGTTGTTCCCCCGCTTGCTCAGCGGCTGGTACTGGTGATAGGCCCCGCCGGTCGTCAGCTGGGTGGCGGCGATGTCGAGAATCCGTTCCCGGGCCCGTTCCGGGATCATGTGGACGAAGCCGAGGAGGTCCTGGTTCGAGTCGCGGAAGCCCATGCCGCGGCCGATCCCGGACTCGTAGAACGACGCGGAGCGGCTCATGTTGAAGGTGACCACGCACTGGTAGGCGTTCCAGATGTTGACCATCCGGTCGGTGTCCGGGTCCGGGGTCGTCACGCTCAGGGTGCCGAGCAGCCGGTCCCAGTAGGCGCCGAGCGCCGCGAAGCCCTCGGCGACCGTCTCCGGCCGCAGCCAGCGCTCGATGACCGGGCGCACATTGCGCTTGTTGAGCGTCTGTGATCCCGGGGGGTCGAACTTGTCGGTGCGGGGGTTCTCCGCGTAGCCGAGCACGAAGATCACCTCGCGGGTCTCCCGCGGCGCCAGGCTCAGCCGTACGTGGTGACTGCCCATCGGCGCCCAGCCCTGGGCCACCGAGTCGAAGGACGCGCCCCGCTCCACCGCCGCCGGCTGGTCCCAGCCGCGGTACGCCCCGAGAAAGGTGTCCCGCTGGGTGTCGAAGCCCGCCAGCGGTTCCGAGCAGGCGAAGTAGGCGAAGTGGTCACGCCGTTCGCGGTACTCGGTCTTGTGGTAGATCACCCCGTCGGCCACCTCGACCTGGCCGGTGGAGAAGTTGCGCTGGAAGTTGGTCGCGTCGTCCTGTGCGTCCCACAGGCAGAACTCGACCGAGGAGAAGAGCGAGAGCTCGGCCGCCGTGTCGCGCTCGTTGGTGACCCGGCAGCGCCAGACCTCGAGGGTCTCGCCCAGCGGCGCGAAGTACAGCGTCTCGGCGCGGATGCCGCCCCGCGCGGAAGCGATCCGGGTGTACGACAGGCCGTGCCGGCATTCGTACTCGTCCAGGGAGCTGCGCGTCGGCTGCCAGGTCGGTGACCAGAAGTCACCGGTGGCGTCGTCCCGCACGTACAGGTAGCGCCCGCCGAGGTCGAACGGCGCGTTGTTGTAGCGGTACCGGGTGAGACGGCGCTGCCGGGCGTCGCGGTAGAACGAGTATCCGCCCGCGGTGTTGGAGATGATGCCGAAGTACGCCTCGGTGCCCAGATAGTTGATCCAGGGCAGTGGCGTGTCCGGCCGGTCGATGACGTACTCGCGGCGCTCATCGTCGAAGTGTCCGTAGCGCACGGGGTCTCCTCCCTGCTCAGCAGTCCACGCTCCGCGACAGATTGGGAGCGCTCCCACAGTCACGATGCTATGGGTGAAGTCCGGCACATACGACCCTTGACATTCCGGTCGCGCCTCAGGTGGACCGGTAGGGCGCCACCACGTCCGTTCTGACCACGGCGTCGTCCGGCTGAGCGGCGAGATTCGTGTAGTACACGTCCCAGGGCGGCCCGGCGGCCACGAGTCCCCGCTTCGTCAACCAGTCGGCGACCGCCCGCTCGGCAGGGTCGAGATCCGTACAGGAGCCGTGGTGAACGGTGGCCGCGGCCCGTCCGCCGGGCAGCCGCGAAGCGGTGATTCTGCCCTTGTCCGGCACGGGCCCGGGGACCGGATAGCCGGCCTCCACATCGACCACGTCTCCGTGGCCGGCACACCGGGCGAACGGCGGCCCGCAGACCCGGACCCCGAGATCCGTCAGGTAGCGGTCGAGCTCCCGGTAGACACCGATCAGCCATGCGTGAAGCTGAGCGTTCGGCACGCACGATCGGACGACAGCGGTGTCCTGGCTGGTCAGAGTGCGGGCTTCGATGAGATAGGTCATGTGCCACCTCCGCGTCACTCTCGACGATGGCCCGCTCGGTGGTCACGTGCCAGGGTCTTCCGGCCCGGCCCGGCCCGGCCCGGCCCTGTCCCCGGCTACGGGGCCGGTTGGACCTGGGAGAGCAGGAAATCCGTGACGGCCGGTGCGAAGGCAGGCCCCAGCCGGGGCACGTGAGCGCCACCGTTTATCGTCCAGGACTGGACGACCGACCCGCCGGCGCAGCCCCGCGCGTAGGTGCGCACCGACGTCTCGGCGGCCGGCAGGTCGGTGACCAGGTCGAGCTCGGGTGCGTCCCGGCCGGTCCCGGCGCACCGGTCGTAGCCCAGCCACTGGGTGACCGTCGTGGCCGCCGACGGATAGGCGGCGCGCCCGATGACACCGCCGCCGAACGCCACGGTCTCGTCGCCGCTGCTGTGGACGGCCAGCACGCCCACCGGCTCGGAGGGCCGGCACCGAGATGCGTCGCTCCAGCTCGCGCCGTTGACAGAGACGATCGCGGTGACCTGGTCGGCGTGGTCACAGGCCATCCGGAACGCCATGAAACCGCCGTTCGAGTGGCCGATCAGGTACACGCGGGCGCGGTCGATCCGGTACGAACCCTGAATCGTGGCGATGAGCTCGCTGAGGTAACGCGAGTCGTCAGGCGCCGAGCCGGAGAAGGCGCAGCACGCGTCGGTGGCGTTCCAGAACCGTTCGCCGCGGTCATCGGTGGTCCCGTCCGGGTAGGCGTAGACGAACCCTCGCCGGTCCGACTCGGGAGTCAGCCTCAGATACGTCTCCAGTTCCTTGGCGTCGGACGTGTATCCGTGCAACGCGACGATCAGCGGCGCGGGCCGGGCCGGATCGTAGAGGTCCGGGGACGTGCACGGTTACCTGCCGGCCGCCGACCTGCACGGTGGCGGTGCCACTCGCCGGCATCGCCTGGGACGACGGCCCGGGAGCATCGGCCGAGCCGCAGGCGAGCGTCACCATGACTGCCAGCGCGGCAGTCATCGCCTCGGCCGCTCGCCGACCGCGTCGGACCATCGCACCTCCCGGGCTGGGACGCTGGACTCAGGCTACCGCTGTGTGGCCGGACCCGGCTCGGCCGTGCTGGGCCGGGATTCCGGGTGACATCGGGACCGCGGACTCTGGCCTGTCGGGCGAGGGCGAGGTGCAGTGGACGCAGAACAGCGGGAGGCCGGCAATGACTGACCTCGGCAGGCGGCGTCGCACACGTCCTCGTACTGCGGAGCCGGGTTGACCGAGACCCAGGCGGCACAGATCGGGGCCGCGCGGGAGCGGCACGGCGGGCTCAGCGCGCCCGAGGAGCTGGTCGTCCACTGCGACGACATCACGCCAGGTCTGCTCGCGACGATCCGCGAACGTCTGAGGACCGAGGTTCGCGTGCTCTCATCGTTCGCCCGCCGGATCGGCGGTGCCAGGATCGTCCTTACCGTTCGGTGGGGACCAGCGGCCGGGGTGCACGCTTCTCGCTCGGGTGAGGGGTGTCCCAGGTGGAACGGTGCATCTGCAGCAGCAGGCAACCGCCGGGACCGGCGGTGATCGGATGGGCTGTGCCGGGCGGAACGTGCAGGTACGAGCCGGCGACGACGTGCCGTCCGGCTATCGACGCCGACCCGGACACCACCCAGATGTGGTGCTCGGCGCCCGGGTGAGATCTTCCTGGCGTGACGCAACCCGCCCCGTACGAGATCAGCGCGTCATGCCGGTCGCCGGCGGCCCACAGCTCCTTCGCGATGACACCGGGACACTCCGGCACCGGCCACCACGGCAGTTGATCGATCTCCATGGGGTCGAGGGTCATCAGTGGGGTGGGTCCGCCATGACGTCGGGCCATCGTGGTGTTCATGACATCTCCTTCGCCCCGCGCCGGTACGGGGTCCGTGCGAGCAGTCGGCGGCTCATCCCACCATCACGCGACGCTGCGCCGTCCGGAAGGGCCGAAGGGCTCCCGGCTGGTCCGGGTGTCAGCAGCCACCAGGACCTCCGGCCCTGCGTTCCTGTCACCGTTTCCTGAAGCATGAAAGCAGGACTCGTGCCGGAGGGAGAATGATCATGGCGGTGAAGGTCGCTACACCGTCCCGGTCGGTGCTGATGGAATGTGTTGGTGCTGCCGTGCTGGCGCCGTCGCTGCACAACAGCCAGCCGTGGCGGTTCCGCGTCGCACGGGGCAAGGTCGACGTGTACGCCGATCGGGGCCGCAAACTGGCCGTGCTGGACCCGTTCGGCCGGGAGATGATGATCAGTGTCGGCGCGGCGATCTTCAACCTGCGCCTGGCCCTGCGGCGCCGCGGCTTCGTCTCACGGCTCGACCTGTTCCCCGATCTCGGCGAGTGCGACCTGGTGGCCCGGATCAGCGCGGCTCGCTTCGCCACCCCGACGCCGGCCGTCGAGGTGCTCGCCGAAACCATCTCCCGACGTCACACCAACCGGTGGCCGTTCGCCGGGCCCGCCGTGGCCGCGAGGCTGCTCGACCCGCTGCGGGATGCCGCTCGGCGCGAAGGAGCATTTCTGGCCGCGGCGGGATCGCAAGCCACCGGGACCATCCTCGGTCTGGCCCGGTCGGCTGATCGGGCCCTGAGGGCCAGGCCGGGCTACCGCACCGAACTGGCCCGCTGGACAGCGACCGGATCGCGCAAGCGCGACGGCGTACCGGTGGGAGCGATGGGTCCGAGGGACGTACTCCGCGAGTTGCCCGTCCGGCACTTCGCTGAGATGCTGCCCTTCCCGACGCCCGTTGTGGCGTTCGAGCCTGCTCCGACGATCCTGGTCCTGGGCACCACCGGCGACACCGCCCTCGACCATGTCCGCGCGGGACAGGCATTGCAACGCGTCCTGCTGACCGCCACGTCGCTCGGGCTGGCCACTACCCCGATCAGTCAGCCCACGGAGCTGGCCGCCGCCCGGGAACGACTGGCGGACATGATCTACGGCGCTTGCCCCCAGATGGTCCTGCGGGTGGGGCACGGGCGACCGGTGGCGGCCACACCGCGGCAGCCGCTGGAGGACAGGCTGCTGCCGTCCGGGGGCCGGGCGGCTTCGGCAGCTCCCCGTGCCGCCCGTTCCCGCCGTCGCTTCACGCCGGACCCGGCCCTCCAGGCCCAATGACTCTGTCGGCGACCCCGTCGTGCGGGCCACGGTGAAGGCGTCCGCCCCTTACCGGGTCGGCGAGTGGAAGGGGCCTTTCATGAACGACACCAAGCAACGCCGCAGCGCAGTCCGCAGCCCCGGCAGCGGGGACGCCGTCTACGGCCTGGGCGTCATCGGCGCGCTGGTGCATTACATCGGCCAGGCCGACAGCTTCGGGTCCGGGGTCATCGGCATGCTCAAGGCCTTCGTCTGGCCGGCTTTCATGGTGTACGACCTGTTCCGGTTCATGTCCGGCTGACGATTCTTCTCCACTGCCCGGCGGGGCAGCGGTTCAGGGCCGGGTGGCCAGAGCGACGCCGTCATGATGGTCGAGAGCACCGGCGCCGGTGAAGGCGATCCAGCCGCCGCGGAGCAGGACGAGTTCGATGAGTTCGTCGACGGCGTCGTCGATCACGTCGGGATGGTCGACGTCCTGGGCGGGGATGAGGGTGTCGCCGTCGTCGGACAGGCGGGCGGGACAGAACAACGACTCGTCGACGGCGAGCACCTCGGGCCGGCCGGTGCGGGCGGCGAACCATGCCGCGGGCATACCGGAGACGACGCGGCCGGCGACGGCGCGCTGCTCGACGAGGGCGAGGGCTTCCCGCTGGCGGCGGTACAGGTAGGCGTCCAGGACGCTCCGGATGCGGGTGGTCAGCTGGCTGAGGTTGGCATGGGTGAGGTTTCCGGGGACGATGCCGGCGAGCCGGGCGCAGTTGGTGGAGATGCGACGGAACGCCGCGGTCGCGCGTTCGCCACCGACCAGGACCAGGGGTGCCGGGTGCAGGCGCAGGTAGGTCCCGAGGGCGGCGTCGACCCGGCGGTAGAAGTCGATGTCACCTCCGGAGGCGCGGGCGGGCCGGTCGGCGCGTCCTCGGCTGCGGGCCTCCGGCCGGACGGCGGTGAGCGGGAACGTGGTGGACAGGACCGGTAGCAACGTGTCACCGGCGGCGTCGAACAGCCGGGCGTGGCCGGAGTTGAGGGCCAGGACGAGGTGCCGTGGGGTGCGGTGCAGGGCGCGGACGAGGTCGCGGGTGGCGAAGGTGGGGTCCACGACGGCGCGGTCGCGGACCACGATGGGCAATCGGATGAGGGCGTCGGTGCCCGCGCAGGCGTAGAGGGCGAGGGACTGGGCGGCGGGTCCGCGGCGGGCTTGCTCGACGAGGGCACGCAGCCGCCGTACGGCGGGTGCCGCGACGGCGGTCTGCAGCTCGGCGCGGACCCGGTCGACGGCCTGATCGGCCAGCGCTTCGAGGCGGAGCGCGTCGGCGCGGGTGAGCTGCGCCGCGGGGGTGGTGCTCAGCAGTACGCTGATCGCCGGGTAGTCGCGGACCTGTTGCAGGGCGGTGATCTGGGCGGCGGCCGGAGCTGATGCGGTGGCGGTGGTCATCGCGATTCCTCCCGGTGGGCTTGGCGTGGTCGGCTCAGATGGGGGCGTGTCGTTCGGTGCCGGGGTTCGTCGGTGCGACGGATGATGGGCGGCCACGGTCGGGCGTGGGCTGGAGCACGCCGGTGGGGTCGTGCAGCGGCTGGCCGGTGACCACGGTGACGGCACCGAACCTGTCGACGAGCCGGCTCACCGCGTCGGTCGGGAGGGACAGCCGGGTGTCGGTACCGGCCGGGACGAGCAGTGTGGATCGGAAGTAGGCGACTCCGGTGGCGTGCAGGATCGGCGTGATGCGAGCCACGATGGCGACGGTCCGGAAACGAACGCGACGGTTGCGGGCGTGGTGCAGCAGCGCGTTCACGCTGCACCCGGTGGTGTGGACGGTGGCAGCGGCGATCAGCAGCGTGCCGGTGCGGGCGGCGATGTCCGCGGCGTGGGCCGCCACGAGCAGGTCGGTGGGGGAGTCGGTGAGGACGGCGAGCACGGGTCCGGATCCGCGGGTGCGGCGGGTGTCGTCGTAGGCGTGCGGTGGGACCGGGCGGCGGGTCATCGGGTGATCGTTTCCTTCCCGTGCGGCGTGGACGGGGTCAGAGCCGAGGCTCCGGCGTCGTCGTGGTCTGGCGGGTGCTGCGCAGGCTCCAGACGATCGAGACCGTGATGGTGAGCACGATGACGCCGAGGGTGACGGGGATGGGGAGTTTGCCGACCGGGGTCTCGGAGAGGATCAGCTTGAGGCCGGCGAACGCGAGCAGCACGGCCAGGCCGTAGTGCAGGTGGACGAAGCGGCGCAGCAGGCCGGCGAGGCAGAAGTAGAGGCTGCGTAGGCCGAGGATGGCGAACGCGTTGGCCGTCCAGACGATGAAGGTGCTGGTGGTGATGGCCAGGATCGCCGCGACGGAGTCGACGGCGAAGATCAGGTCGGTGGCCTCGACGGCGATCAGCACGACGAACAGCAGGGTTGCGACGCGCTGGCCGTTGATGCGGGTGAAGAACTTGTCACCGTGATACGCCGGGTCGGTCCGGATGACCTTGCGGACCAGCCGGACGACGGGATTGCGGTCCGGTGGGGTCTGCTCGTCGTGGCGGAACGCCATCTTGTAGCCGGTGTAGATGAGGAACGCGCCGAACAGGTACGCGGTCCAGAAGAAGGTCTCCAGCAGCTCGGCGCCGACGAAGATGAAGACCAGCCGGAAGAGCAGGGCGCCGATGACCCCCCAGAACAGGACCTTGTGCTGGAAGGCGGCGGGGACGGCGAAGTAGGTGAAGATCAGGGCGAAGACGAAGACGTTGTCGATCGACAGTGCCTTCTCGATCAGGTAGCCGGCGTAGTAGGTGCCGGCGACCTCGCCGCCCTGCCAGGCCCACAGGACGACGCCGAAGAGCAGTCCGGCGGCGATCCAGATGCCGGACCAGAGGGCGGCCTCGCGGAAACCGATCACGTGGTTGTCACGGTGCAGGAACAGGTCGACGGCGAGCATCGCGGCGACCGCGAGCATGAGCAGCGCCCAGACCCACCAGGACACGGACATGGGAAGGGGAGACCTTTCGCCCAGCCGGGCCCGTGGCGGCGGGCCGGCAATGCTGGACGAAGGTCTCCCCGGGCCACCGCGGCGGTGGCTGCGCCACCGAGACCCGGATCTGCCGGGTCCGTACTGACGGTGGCGCGTGGTGCGTCGGGTACTCCCCCTCGAACTACGTTCAACTATTCACGAAGTTGCGTTCGTATGTCAAGAGGGGTGCAGCTGATTTCGTGACTTGGTGTGCGTACATTGAGGGCACAGCTCGGTACGAAGGCGGGGACGGCGACCACATGTCTCAGACAGCTCACCCGGTCAAGGGGTGGACGTTTCTGACCAACCACGCCCACGTGCTGCTGGCCATCGCTCGTGACCCGACCGCCCGGCTGCGTGACGTCGCCGAACACGTCGGCATCACCGAGCGCGCCGCGCAAGCGATCGTCGCCGATCTCGAAGCAGCCGGCTACCTCCAGCACGAACGCGTCGGGCGCCGTAACCAGTACACCCTCAACCCGGCCGGCCGTTTCCGGCACCCCGCTGAGGCGGACCACAGCATCGGTGAGCTGCTCGACCTGTTCACCGGGACCTCGGTGACCTGATGCGGGTCGCGAATCCCGTGGTCAGAAGGTGGCGATCGGGTTGACCGGGCTGCCGGAGGTGCCGGCGAACCGGACCGGCGCGACCGCGAGGTGGAAGTCCCACTGGCCGAGCTCGGCCGCCGTGCTCGCGCACGCCTCCAGGTCGCAGTTGTCGAGCAGCCACAGACCCATCGCGACCAGGCTCACGGCGTGCACCGGCATCAGCACGTCCGGGTACCCCGACGGCTGGACGTCCTGCGGGGTGTCGGCGCCGATCAGGGCGACCTCGCGCTCCCGCAACCACGGCAGGCAGGAGGCGTGCCAGCCGGCCTGCGTGATGCCGCCGGCTGCGCCGTTCTCGTGCCGGAAGCGGCCGTAGCCGGTCCGCAGCAGGACCGCATCACCGGGCCGCACCCGTACGCCCTGGCGCCGCTCGGCCTCTTCCAGATCCTCGGGGAACACGCCCTGGCCCGGTTCCAACCACGGCACCTCACGGACCCGCGCGATGTCCAGCAGCACACCGCGGGTGACGATCCCGTGGGCCGCTGCCGTGACGGCCGCCCACGCCGATCCCGTCGTGGCGTCGACCGAGGAGTGGGAGCGCCCGTTGTACATCCTGCCGTCCCAGAACAGGTGGCACGGGGAGTCGACGTGCGTGATGGTGTTGCCGTGGAACATGATGCCGAGCCGCTCGTTCGAGAAGCCCCAGCGCCGATCGGCGTGGAAGGCGGCCGGCATGTTCTCGGCCCCCGGCATCTCGGCGGCGCACGGGCATGCCGTCGTCGACCGTTCCATGTCGTCCGGTACGGCGACCTCCCACGCGCACGACACACTCCGGCCGTGGCGCACGGCCCGCGCGGCCGCCAGCCGGACGTCGTCGGTGATCAGGTTCAGCGTGCCGAGCTCGTCGTCGTCACCCCACCGCCCCCAGTTCGACAAGGTGTCGAAGTACCCCAGTACGTCGTCCTGTGTGGTCATCCCGGCATCAGCCCTTCGGTCATCGGCGTCCTCATCCGACCGCTGGGACGGAGCCGCCGCGCCGGGCTCGACATCCCGGCGGGACTTTTCTCGAGGAATCAGATCAGGACCGCGGCCAGCGCCCGGAACGCCTCGGCCGGGAACGTGGAGGCGTCACCGCCGTTGAGGACCTGGATCGCCACCTCGTCCGCGCCCGCCTGGAAGTGCCTCTCGATCCCGGCCGCGACCCGGTCGGCCGTACCCCAGGGGATGAGGGCGTCGACCAGGCGGTCGCTGCCGCCGCCGGCCAGGTCCTCGTCGGTCCAGCCGAACCGGCGCAGGTTGTTGGTGTAGTTCGGCAGCGAGAGATAGCCGGTGGTGTACTGCCGGGCCGTCGCCCGCGCCGCGGCCGGGTCCGCCTCGAGCACCACCGCGACCTCGACGGCCAGCAGCCGGTCCGGGCCGACCGCCGTCCGCGCCTCGGCGGTGTGCTCGGCCGGGGTGAAGTACGGGTGCGCGCCGGCCGCCCGGTCGTGGGAGAGCACCAGCATCCGAGGCCCCAGGGCGGCCAGGACCCGCTGCTCGGGTCCCAGGCCGGCCGCGTCGAGGGCGTCGAGATAATCCACCATCTTGGAGTACGGCTTGCGGTAGTCGGTGCCGTTGCTCTCCACCAGCACGGCGTGGCTGGCGCCGAGGCCGAGCAGGAACCGGCCGGGGTGGGCGCGCTGCGCGTCCTGGGCGTACGCCGCGACCTCGGCCGGCGACGTGTGCCAGATGCTCACGATGCCGGGGGCGACCCCGATGCGCTCGGTCCCGTCCAGGATCTCGCGGAAGCGCGGCGGGACGTGCTGGTCGAAGCCGGCCGAGAACCAGATCCGCGAGTAGCCGAGCTCCTCCAGCTCCTTCGCGGCGGCCACGGCCGCGTCCGGAGTCGGGCTCTCGAGGAAGTACGGCTGCCACACGCTGACGAGTCGCTGGGTCATACCGCAACAATACGTGCGCGCTCAGGCGTGGGCGACGCCCGCTATCTGGGTGTTGAAGGTGACGAACGGGCTGTGCAGCCGGTACGGCTCGAGCTCGACGCGGGTGAAGCCGGCCGCGCGTACCGAAGCGGCCAGGTCCCGCTCGCAGGAGCAGCCCTCGAAGGTCCAGGCCCACGGCCGGCGCAGCGCTCGCTGAAGCGCACGCGTCGGCGTGCCGGCCCGGGCGGCGACGTGTTCGACGAAGCGGAAGGTCCCACCGGGACGCAGGATCCGGCGGACCTCGGCCAGGACCGCGGCCGGGTCGCTCACCGTGCAGAGCACGAGCGAGGAGATCACGCTGTCGGCGCTGCGGTCGGGCAGGCCGGTGCGCTCGGCGAGCCGGTCGCGCAGGTCCAGGCGTACGCCGCGCCGCCCGGCCGCCGCCCGCAGCCGCCGGTGCATGGCGACGTTCGGCTCGACGGCGATGAGCGTCGACCCCGGGGACAGGTAGCGCAGGTTGGCGCCCACCCCGGAGCCCAGCTCGACGACCGTCGGCGGCAGGCCGGCGAACACCCGTCCTTTGTGGTGCCGTACGTTCCACTCGATGTACGGACCCATGATGCTGAAGAACGCGGCGTTGAAGGGCCCGCGCGCCCGGTGCAGTTCGAAGGTCACGAGAGGAAACTCTGCGCCGATCCCCGGCGGGTGTCAGGCGGGGAAATACCTCAATCTCGGCGCTGGGCGCTGTACCAGGCGGCGATCTGGGCGCGGGACCGGAAGCCCAGTCGCAGCCGGATCCGTTCGACGTGGCCCTCGGCCGAGCGTTCGTCGATGCCCAGGCGCGTCGCGATCTCGCGGTTCGTGCACCCGCGACTGACCAGCTCGGCCACCTCGCGCTGGCGGGCGGTCAACCCGTCGGCGCGGCGCCGGGGGACGGGCAGGCCGAGGAACCGGCGGACCGCGCGGACCAGCTCGTCCCGGTCACCCGCGTACGGCAGGTGCGACCGGCCGGGCAGCAGCACCAGCTCGGCGCCGCTGATGCCGTCGGCCAGGGCGTGCGCCTGCGCGACGGGTGCCGCGCGGTCGCCGGTGCGGTGCACCACCAGCGTCGGGGCCCGCACCTGGCCGAGGCGGTCGGTGACGTCGAGTTCGTAGCTCAGCGCCAGCAGCGCCCGTGCCGTGGCGGCATCGGAGCACGCACGCTGGTAGCGGGCCAGCTCGGCGCGGGTCGCGCGGTCGGCGTCGGGGGCGAAGATGTCGGTCAGCACGTCGGAGCCGAGCCCCCAGTGCGACTCGACCAGACCCAGGACGTGTGCGCGGACCTCGGGCGGGGACACGTCGTCGCCGCGGGCCCAGCCGCCGTAGAGAACCAGGCGGCGGACGGTGCCGGGGTGAGCCGCGGCCCAGGCCACGGCCACCGGGGCGCCCATCGACGTGCCCATCAGGTCGAACGGCTCGTCCAGGGTCGCGGCCACGGCGGCCAGCTGCTCCAGCTCGAAGGCCAGTGACGCGGGACGATCCACAGCCGGTGACAGCCCGGACCCGGCACGGTCGTAGCGGACGAGCCGGCAGCCCTGCGCCAGGGCCTCGTACAGCGCGCGCTCGGGCGGCAGCTCCCAGCCGAGCCGCAGATGCGTGAGCCAGCCCATCACGTAGACCAGCGGCCGCCCGGCACCGACCGAGGCGTACGCCACGGTGGCGCCGCCTGCTGTCACCACCTGAGCGAGCCGCTGCTGCACCATCGGCCGAGGCGTCAGCTGCCGGCCGCGGCGGACTGCTGGGCCTGCCAGATCGCGATCTGGACGCCCAGCACGAAGATCTGCACCGGCAGCGGCATGCCGGGCAGGTCCGCCTCGACGGCGCCCGACCAGGCACTCGTGCGGCGCAACGAGCCCACCTTGACCCCGTCGGCGATCCACGCCTGCCGGTTGCCCCACATCGACTCACGGCGGAACTCGTAGGTGCGTCCCCCGGCCTGCACGGTCCAGTGCTTGCGGCCGGCCCGCTCGACCAGGGCGACCTCCTGATCCTGGTCGTCGGCCATCCGGTACCTGGTGCCCCAGCCGTTGGCGCGCACCTGGTACCGGCGGCCCTCGACCTCGAAGTCGCCCCCGGTGCGCCACCACGACGGGTCCCAGACGGCCACCGGCGTGCCGTCGGAGACCAGCTGGTAGCGGCCACGCCACATACCCATCCGTTCAGCGGTCAGCATGCCTGCACAGTAGTAGGAACGCCGGTGATCGGTAGCGCTAGCGGTACCAGTGCTTGGTAGCTGTCGGGATCGTCGGCGGCGGCCCCGAAAAATAGCGTTACCGGCATGACAACGACGAAGAAGTTCCGGAACCTGACGGTCGCTCTCGGCACCGCGGTGGTGCTCGCCGGGGGAGTGGGAGTCGCCAACGCCGCAGTGACACCGAGCGCGGTCGCGGGGGATGTCCAGCAAGCCGGCCCGGCCACGAAGCAGTCCGGCTGGCGCGGCGTGACCCGGGAGGCCGTACAGATCGATTTCGGTCAGGGCTGGGTCACCAAGGGTGAGCTCACCTACCCGAGCAACGCCCAGGGCCGGCTACCGGTGGTCGTGATGCTGCACGGCAGCGGGCACAACGACATGAACCAGACCCTGCCGGAGGGCAAGGGCTCGACCTTCGTCCCGCTCGCCCAGGCGGCCGGCCGCGAGGGATACGCGACGCTGCGTTTCAACAAGCGGGGCGTGACGGACATCGGCCCGGTGGAGAGCACCGACCCGGCCCAGCTGAACCCGAAGAACCCGTACGACCGGATCCAGCGGGACGCGGCCGCGGTGATCCGCTTCGCCGCCCGCTCGCCGCGGATCGACCCGTCGCGGATCTTCCTGCTCGGGCACAGCGAGGGCACCAACGTGGCGGCCAACCTCGCCGCCGAGCCGAAGAAGTTCGGCATCCCGAAGCCGGCCGGCGTGATAGAGATGGGCGTCGTCGGCCTCGAGATCAAGCAGCTGCTGACCCTGCAGATCTACGGCCGGCTGCTGCTGCAGCTGCACGACGAGTTCGACGTCGACGCCGACGGCCGGCTGACGGCCACCGAGGCGGTCAACGGCCTGACCGGGCAGCCGAAGGAGGCCGCCGACCAGTTCCGCTCGGTCCTGCTCGACGGGGACAAGGTCGCGGCCGGCACGGACACCGACCACGACGGTCAGGTGGCCATCGACGCCGAAGCCGGCCCGGTGCTGCGCAAGGCCACCGGCATCGACGCCTACCCGAACGTCCCGGGCCTGGACCAGCCCGTGGTCGACTACCTCGACGACATCGCCCGCTTCCCGACCGTCGCGCAGGCCCTGCCCAGGTTCTCCGGCCCGACGCTGATGCTCAACGGTGAGAACGACCTGCAGACCCCGGCCCGCGCCGCGCTGGTCGCCGACGCCGCGGTCGCCGCGGCCGGCAACAAGGATCACAAGATCGTCATCTACCCGGGCATGGCCCACACCATGAACATCACCCCGAAGTTCTTCCCCGCCTTCGGTGAGCCCGACCACCAGGTCGTCACCGAGATCCGCGGCTGGCTCAGGTCCCACCGCTGACCCGCGCGACCCCGAGGGCGGCCACCGATCCGGTGAGCCGCCCCCGGCGCGTCCGCGCCAGATTCAACGATCGCCCAACGAACGCCCAACGCCGGGCGCCGACGCTCAGCGGGTCACACCCCAGACCTGAGGAGCACCCATGAACAGCACACGATCGGCCCGGCTGGCCGTCCTCGCCGGCGCCACCCTGGCCGGCGTCGGCGCCGTCTTCGCCACGGCCGCACCGGCGCAGGCCGCGGTGGTCGACGTCGCGGTCGCCGGGCCTGCCGGCACGGTGGCGCAGAGGGCCACCGCCACCTGTCCGGCCGGGGAGTACCTCACCGGCGCGGCCGGAGGAATCGTCGGCGCCGGCCGGAACGTGACCCTCACCGACGTCATCCCCGACCTCGCCACGAACTCCGTGACCGTGTGGGGCCACACGAACCCCGGCGGAGCGCCCGGATACTCCACCGTGGCCCAGGCGATCTGCCGGCCGGGCGCGCCGCCCGCCGGCTACCACCTCGAGGCGCAGAGCACCGGCTCGAACGCCGACACCACCAAGGCCGTCGTGGCGACCTGCCAGGGCGGGACCCGGCTGCTCGGCACCGGGGCCGAGATCATCGGGGCGAACGGGCAGGCGTTCTACCGTTCGATCCTGCCCAACTTCGCCCTGACCAGCAACACCGTCGTCGCCGACGCGGCGTTCGGCTTCGCCGGCGCCTGGGAGCTCATCGCCTACGCCGTCTGCGGCACGCCGCCGGGCGCGGCTCCGGTTCGTGAGGCCCGGTCGACGCTCGGCGGCGCCGACCCGGTCGACGCGAAGAGTCAGCAGTCCGGCGCCTGCCCGGCCGGCACGGCGACGACCGGGGTGGGGGGCTCGGCCGCCGGAGCCACCATCGGCGGGTACGTGTTCGTCAACCAGATGAGCAGCAATGCGGCCCAGGACACGGCGACCGCCGAGGCGGTCGAGGGCCGCAACCCCGGCGGTGGCGTCAGCTGGTACCTGTCGGCGTACGACATCTGCTGGGCTCTGTGACCGCGCTGCGGGGCCGGCCTTCGGCCCCGCAGCGTTGTTGTGCCAACGGACCAAGACGCCGGCGCTTTTTCGTCGCGATCGACGAACACCGATGCCGGTCCGCGCTTCTACGATCCCGCTATGACGACGATCACAGAGGTGCGGGACATCGTGGCGGCCCGCCTGCCCGGCCTGCTCCGCGAGCACCAGGTGCCGGCCGCGGGGTGGGGCATCCTGCACGACGGGGAGATCGTCGAGGGGGCCGCGGGGCTGCTCAGCACCGCGACCAGGATCGAGGCCACGGCGGACTCGCTGTTCCAGATCGGCTCGATCACCAAGCTCTGGACCGCCACCCTGGTCCTGCAACTGGCCGACGAGGGCAAGGTCGACCTCGACGCGCCGGTACGCACGTACCTGCCGGAGTTCCGGCTCGGCGACGAGGCGGCCGCCGCGGTCATCACGACCCGGCAGCTGCTCAACCACACGGCCGGCTTCGAGGGTGACATCTTCACCGACACCGGGCCGGGCGACGACTGCGTGGCCAGGTTCGTCGAGACCCTGCACGACCTTCCGCAGCTGTTCGCGCCCGGCGAGCAGTTCTCGTACAACAACGCCGGCTACTGCGTGCTCGGCCGCCTCGTCGAGGTCGTCCGCGAGCTGCCGTACGACGAGTGCCTGCGCCGGCACCTGATCACACCGCTGGGCCTGACCCATGCCGCGCCCAGTCCGTACGAGGCCATCCTGCACCGGGTCGCGGTCGGTCACCTGGAGCTCGAGCCGGGCGCGGGTCACCAGCCGGCGCCGGTCTGGGCGCTCGCCCGCTCGAACGCGCCGGCCGGGGCGATGCTCGCGATGCGCCCCCGCGACCTGCTGGCCTTCGCCCGGATGCACCTCGAGGACGGCCGCGCCGCCGACGGTACGCGGGTGCTCGCCGCGGGCACCGCCGCCCGGATGCGGGAGCGCGAGGTGGACCTGCCCGACATCGGGGTGATGGGCACCTCGTGGGGGCTGGGCTTCGAACGGTTCGACACCCCGGCCGGGACACTCACCGGGCACGACGGCAACACCATCGGGCAGTCCGCGTTCCTGCGCCTGGTCGTCGAGGACGGACTGGCCGTGACGCTGCTGACCAACGGCGGCGACGCGATGTCGCTGTACCGGGACATCTTCGGTCTCGTGCTGGGCGAGCTCGGCCGCATCCCGCTGCCCGAGATGCCCCGCCCGCCCGCACAGCCCGAGCGCGTGGACGCGGGCCGCTACGTCGGGACGTACTCGTCGCGGGTGGCCGACCTGACGCTGAGCCAGGACCAGGACGGCCGGATCTGGCTCGAGCAGACGCCCAAGGGCGAGCTGGCCGAGCTGGTCGGGCACGCGGTCCGCAAGGAGCTCGTGCACTACCGCGAGGACTTCCTCATCCCGGTCGAACCCGAGCACGGCATGTACGTGCCGCACGCGTTCGTCGGCGACGACGGTGCCGGCCATGCCCGGTTCCTGCACGTCGGCCGGGCCGTGCGCCGGGCCGAGTCCACCGTCGCCCCGGTCTGACCGGGCGACCGACCACCCCCACCCCGTCGAACCGGAGCCGGCAGGCCGGAAGAGGACCCCTCATGAAGCTGACCACCACGTCGAGGATCGCCGGCAGCGCGGCGCTCTGCGCGGCGCTGGCCCTGGCCGGATGCGGCGGCGGATCGGGCTCCGGCTCGCCGGCCCAAGGGCAGGTCGTGGACGGCGGTACGTTCACCATGGCCCTGAACGCGGACCCGGGCAATCTCGACCCCCAGTCCTCGGCGGCCAGTGCGCTGTTCACCATCAGCCAGTTCGCGTACGACACGCTGGTCGGCGTCGACCCGGCCGGCGGCCAGATCCGCTCCCAGCTGGCCGACAAGTGGTCGGCCGCCGGCACCACCGTCAAGCTCACCCTGCGCAAGGGGGTGACGTGCGCGGACGGTACGGCGCTCACCGCCAAGGCGGTCGCCGACAACCTGACCTACGTCGGTGACCCGAAGAACAAGAGCCCGTTCCTGGGCACGTTCCTGCCGGCCGGGGCCAAGGCCGCCGCCGACGACGCCACCGGCGAGGTGACCCTGACGCTGGCGGCGCCGGCCCCGTTCGTGCTCAACGGGCTGGCCAGCCTGCCGATCGTGTGTTCCGGCGGGATGAGCGACCGCACGAGCCTGGCCAAGGCCACCGCGGGCACCGGACCGTACAAGCTGACCGAGGCCGTGCCGGGCGACCACTACACGTACGCGATCCGCGAGGGCTACACCTGGGGACCCAACGGCGCGTCCACCGCGACGCCCGGCATGCCCGACACCGTCACCGTCCGGGTCGTCGAGAACCCGGCCACCGCCGCCAACCTGCTGCTGTCCGGCGAGATCAACGCCGCCCAGGTCACCGGCCCGGACGCGCAGCGGCTCGACAAGGCCAAGCTGTTCGCGGCCCGTACCGCCGCGGTGCTCGGTGAGCAGTGGTACAACCAGGCCGAGGGCCGGGCCACCCGCGACCCCGCCGTCCGGCTCGCGCTGACCCAGGCGCTCGACCTCGAACAGCTGCGGACCGTGCTCGGCGCCGGCCAGGCCACCCCGCCCACCACGCTCGCCGCGATCGAGCCGCTGGCCTGCCCCGGCGGAACGCTCGCCTCGGCGCTGCCGGCCCACGACCCGGCCGCGGCCACGGAAGCGCTGAAGAAGATCGCCGGCAAGACGCTGACCTTCGCGTACTCGAGCGCCGGCGGCAGCGCGGCCACGGCCACCGCCGAACTCGCGGTGCAGCAGTGGAAGGCCGCCGGGATCACGGTGACCCCCAAGCCGCAGAGCGGCGAGGCCCTCAACCAGACCCTGTTCGGCACCGGCGACTGGGACATCGCCTGGGCCCAGGTGAACGTCAACAGTCCCGACCAGATCGTGCCCTTCCTGTCCGGCCCCGGCGTCCCCGACGGCACCAACTTCGCCGGCATCCGCAACAGCGACTACGACGCCGCGGTCAAGCGGGCCAGTGCGATGGACGGCGCCGCGGGCTGCGCCACCTGGCTGGAGGCGGAGACCGCCCTGGTCAAGGCGGCCGACATAGTGCCGTTCGCCAATCAGCAGATCGCCACGTACGGCGCCAGGGCCCGCTTCGAGACCCCCGGACAGCTGATCCCGACGAGCATCCGGATGCTCGACCGATGACGGCGGCGCCGGCGCCCGCGCCGGAGATCGGAGCCGACGCGGAGCACGCGCCGGTGACCGGGGCGTCCCGGCTCCGGCGGATCGCCGGCCACCCGTGGTCCCGGTTCGCGCTGCGGCGCGCCGGCCGCCTGCTGGTCTCGCTCTGGGTCCTGGTCACCGCGTCGTTCCTGATGATCCACCTGGTCCCCGGCGACCCGGTCCGGGCGGCCCTCGGTCCCACCGCCCCGGCTGCCCTGGTGGCCGAGCGCCGGGCCGCCCTCGGCCTGGACGACCCGCTGCTCACCCAGTACCTCACCTACGTGAAGGGACTGTTCGGCGGCGACCTGGGGACCTCGATCCTGACCCGGCTGCCGGTCAGCGACGTCGTCGGCCAGCGCCTGCCCGCGACGCTGGCCCTGGCCGCGCTGGCGTTCCTGGCCGCCGTCGTGATCGCCGTCCCGGTGGGCGTCGTCATCGGCGTGCTCACCCGGCGCGGGCACGGCCGCAGGACGGAGGCCGCCTTCACCTCCGGCACCATCGTGCTCGGCACCATCCCGGACTTCCTGCTCGGCGTCGGCCTGGTCTACCTGCTGGGCGTCACGCTGCAATGGCTGCCGGTGGCCGGCAACGCCACCCCGGCCGGCTATGTGCTGCCGGTGCTGTCCCTGGCCGTGGGCCCGGCCGCGATCCTCGCGCGCATCCTGCGGGTGGAGATGGTCGCCGTGCTGGACGCCGACTACCTGCGGACGGCCCGGGCCAAGCGCCTGCCGGCCCGCTCGCTGTACCTGGGTCACGCCCTGCCCAACGCCGCCACGGCCTCGCTGACGCTGAGCGGCCTGATCCTCGGCGCGATGGTCGCGGGCACCGTCCTGGTCGAGAACGTCTTCGCCTGGCCCGGTCTGGGCACCACGATCGTGCGATCCATCCTCAGCAAGGACTATCCGCTGGTCCAGGCCATCGTGTTGGTCTACGGCCTGGGCGTGCTGCTGATCAACACCGCCGTCGACGTCGCGCTCGCGCTGCTCGACCCGCGGTCGACGATCCGGGAGGACTGAGGTGAACCGCCGTACCGCGCATCGCTGGCTCCGCGTGCTGCGCACGCCCATGGGCCGGGCCGCGGCCGCGCTGGTCTTCGTGGTCCTGGTCCTGGCCGTCATCGGGCCGGCGCCGTGGAACGCCCGCGCGGACGCCGTGGACACCGCGAACATCCTGGCCGGCCCGTCGGGGCGGCACTGGGCCGGCACCGACAACCTGGGCCGGGACATCGCGTTCCGGGTGCTGGAGGCGACCCGGCTCTCGGTCGGTCTCGCGCTGGCCGCCACCGCCATCGGCGTGCTGGTCGGACTCCTGCTGGGCACCGCGCCATGGCTGCTCGGGCGGCGCCTGGGCCGGCTGGTGACCGGAGCCGTGCAGATCGCCATCGCCTTCCCGGGCCTGCTGCTCGCGCTGTTCTTCGCGGTCGTCTTCGGCGTCGGCGCGACCGGGGCGGTGCTGGCCATCGGGCTGGCCGGGGCGCCGACGTTCGCCCGGCTCGTGCAGACCCTGCTGGCCGGGGTCGCGGCCCGGGACTTCGTCGCCGCCGCGCGGATCGCCGGCGTGGGCCGCTTCCGCATCCTGATCCGCCACCTGCTGCCCAACATCGCCGAGCCGCTGGTGGTCAACGCCACCATGGGCGCCGGGGGAGCGCTGCTCGCGTTCGCCGGCCTGTCGTTCCTCGGCCTGGGCGTGCAGGCGCCCGCCTACGACTGGGGACGGCTGCTGTACGACGGCATCGGCGTGCTCTACCTCAACCCGGCCGCCGCGATCGCCCCGGCGCTGGCCGTTCTCGTCGCCGGCCTGGCCCTCAATCTGCTCGGTGAGTCGGTGGCCAAGGGCTTCGGGATGGACGCCCTGGTCGGCCTGCCCGCCTCGGCGCACCCCTCCCCGGCCGCGCCCATGGGCACAGCGCCACCCGCACCCGAGAGCACGGACGACAGCCCGGCGTCCGACGTGGTCCTCGACGTCCGGGACCTCACCGTCAGCTTCCCCGCCGCCGGAGGACCGATCCGGCCGGTACGCGGCGTGACGTTCTCGATCCGCCGGGGCGAGGCGGTCGCCGTCGTCGGCGAGTCCGGCTCCGGCAAGTCGCTCACCGCCCTGGCCGTGTCCCGGCTGATCGACGCGGCCGGCCGGGTCGAGGCCGACCGCCTCCACCTGCTCGGCGCCGACCTGCGCGAGCCCGACTCCGCCGGCCAGCGCCGCCTGCTCGGCAGCTCCCTGGCCATGGTCTTCCAGGACCCGGCCAGCTCCTTCAACCCGACCCAGCGGATCGGCCGCCAGCTCGCCGAGACCTCCCGGCATCACCACGGCCTCGGCCGCCGCGCCGCGTTCAGCCGCGCGGTCGACCGGCTGCGGGCCGTACGCATCACCGACCCGGCCCGCCGGGCCCGGCAGTACCCGCACGAGTTCTCCGGCGGCATGCGGCAACGCGCGATGATCGGCATGGGGCTCATGGGCTCCCCGGCGCTCATCGTCGCCGACGAGCCGACCACGGCCCTGGACGTCACGGTCCAGCGGCAGGTGCTCGACCTGCTGACCGCGATCCGCCGGTCGGACGACGTCGCCCTGCTGCTCATCAGCCACGACGTCGCCGTGGTCAGCGAGGTCTGCGACCGGGTGCTGGTCATGTACGCCGGCCGCATCGTCGAGGACCTGCCCACGGACCGGCTGACCACCGGCGCGCTGCACCCGTACACCCGGGCCCTGACCGCCGCCGTGCCGCGGATGGACTCGCCGCTGGACCGGCCGCTGCCGGTGATCCCGGGACGTCCCGTGGACCCGGCCGACGTGCCCCCGGGCTGCGCGTACGCCGCCCGGTGCCCGCTGGCCTCGCAGCGCTGCCGGGACGAGGACCCGCCGCTCGCGCAGCACCCGTCGGGCCACCGGGTGGCGTGCTGGCACGCGCGTCCCGAACCGGTCCACGCGGAAACCGTCCGGCCGGCCTCGGTGGTGGAGACGTCATGAGCGAACTGACCTTCGAGGACGTGACCGTCCGCTACGGACGGCTGACGGCGGTCGACGGCGTGACGCTGAGCGTGCCCGCCGGCGGGGTCCTGGGCCTGGTCGGCGAGTCCGGCTCCGGCAAGTCCACGCTGGCCCGCGCCGCCGTCGGCCTGGTCGCCCCGGCCGGCGGCCGGATCCTGCTGGACGGCGAGCCGATCCGGGCCCACGGCCGGCACCGCCCCCTGCAGATGGTGTTCCAGGACCCGTACTCGTCGCTGGATCCGCGGATGACCATCGGCGAGACGATCACCGAGGCGATCCCGCCGGGGATGTCCCGGCCGCAGCGCCGCACCGAGGTGGCCCGGCTGCTGGAGCTGGTACACCTGGACCCCGGCCGGGCGGGCGCCTACCCGGGACAGCTCTCCGGCGGGCAGCGCCAGCGCGTGGCGCTGGCCCGGGCCCTGGCCGGCCGGCCGCGGGTCGTCATCGCGGACGAGATCACCTCCGCACTGGACGTGTCGATCCAGGGCGCGATCCTCAACCTCGTCCGCGAGCTGCAACGCGAGCTCGGCCTGTCGATCCTGTTCATCTCGCACAACCTGGCCGTCGTCCGGTACGTCGCGGACCACGTGGCGATCATGCTCCGCGGCCGCGTGGTCGAGCAGGGCCCGGCGACCCGGGTGCTGGCCGAACCCCGCCACGACTACACCCGGGCGCTGCTCGACGCCGTACCCGGCCACCGCCTCACCGCAAGGAGCATCCCGTGACCCGACCGATGCGCATCGACGACCTCCTCGCGCTGGCGGTGCCCGCCGAGCCGGCCCTCGCCCCGGACGGCGCGCACGTCGCGTACGTGCTGCGGACCCAGGACGCGGCGGGCGACCGTACCGTCAATGAGCTGTGGATCGTGCCCACCGCAGGTGGGCCGGCCCGCCGCCTGACCGCCGGCCCGGCCGACACCACGCCGGTGTGGAGCCCGGACGGCAACCGGCTCGCCTTCCTGCGTGACGGCCGGCTCGCGGTCCTGCCGATGGCCGGCGGTGAGGTCCAGGTGCCCGGCGACCTGCCGCGGCTGTCGGGCCCGCCCGCGTGGAGTCCCGACGGGGCCCGGATCGCGTTCACCGCCGTGGTGCGACTTCAAGCCCCGGTGCACGCGCCGCTGGTGGCCGACCGCCTGGACTATCAAGCCGACGGTGCCGGGCTGATCGGCGCCGCCCGCCGGCAGGTGCACGTCGTCGACCTCGACACCGGCGAATGCCGGGTGCTGACCGACGGGCCGCACGACGCCGGCGTACCCGTCTGGTCGCCCGACGGCACCGACGTGGCCTTCGTCCGCGCCCGAGGCGACGACAGCGACCTGCGGTTCCGTTCGGCCGTGCACCTGCTCGCGGTCGACGACCGCCAGGCCACGGCGCGGGTGGCCGGACCGGCCTCCGGCGTCGCCCGTACCGCCGGTTTCACCGCCGACGGCAGCGACCTGCTCGTGGTCGGCTGGCCGGCCGACCCGGTCGGCCACGCCCGGCTGCTGCGGGCGCCGCTCGACGGCTCGGAGCCCGTCGACCTCGCGAGCACCCTGGACCGCAACGTCATGCCGGGCGGCCTGGCCTATCCGGGCGGCCTGCCCCAGGAACACGACGGACGGGTGCTGTTCTGCGTCCGCGACCGGGGCTGCACGCACCTGTGGTCGGTGGCGTCCGACGGCACGGACCCGCGGGCGGTGGTCGACGGCGCCGGCCGCGTCGTCGACGGCCTTTCCGTCGGTCGGGACCTCGCCGCGTTCGTCCTGTCCACGGCGGACTCGTTCGGCGAGATCGCGGTGGTGGACCTGTCCGGCGGCGGCGAGCGGGTGCTGACCCGGCACGGCGTCGACGTCGCTCTCGTCCCGCGCGAGGAGCGCTCCTTCACGATCTCGGACGGCCGCAGCGTGCAGGCGTGGCTGATCCGCGACGGCGACGCACCGGGACCGCGGCCGCTGCTGCTCGACATCCACGGCGGACCGCACAACGCGTGGAACGGCGCGGCCGACGAGGTCCACCTCTACCACCAGGAGCTCGCCCGCCGTGGCTGGGTGGTGCTGCTGGTCAATCCGCGGGGCAGCGACGGCTACGGCGAGGCGTTCTACGACGGGGTCAACGGCGCCTGGGGCGTCGCCGACGCGGCCGACCTGCTGGAGCCGATCGACGCGCTGGTCGCCGAGGGCATCGCCGACCCGGCACGGCTGGCCGTCACCGGCTACAGCTACGGCGGGTACCTGACCTGCTGGCTGACCGGGCACGACGACCGGTTCGCAGCCGCGGTCGCCGGTGGGACGGTGGCCGACCTGGTCAGCATGGCCGGCACCTGCGACGACGGGCAGTTCCTGAGCGCGTACGAGCTGGGCGGCCCGCCCTGGCAGGACCCGAAGCGGTACGCCGACATGTCGCCACTGTCCCGCGTCGCCGACGTGCGTACCCCGACGCTGCTGCTGCACGGCGCCGACGACCTCACCTGCCCCGCCGGCCAGGCCCAGCAGTGGCACACGGCGCTGCGGCAGCGGGGCGTGCCGACCCGGCTGGTGCTCTACCCGGGCGCCTCGCACGCGTTCAGCCTGGCCGGGCCGCCGTCACAACGGGTCGACTACAACCACCGCGTCGTGGACTGGCTGGAGCAGCACACCCGCCGCGGCGGCCGGCCGGCCCTCGACGCCGCCCACTGGCAGCGGCGCCTCGCCGCACTGGCCGAGCGCCACGGCGTACCCGGTGCTCAGCTCGGCATCCTGCGGCTGGCCACCGACCCGCGGTCCCCGGACGAGCACATCGAGGTCTGCGCCGGGGTGCTCGACACCCGTAGCGGCCACCCGGTGACGCCCGACGCCCTGTTCCAGATCGGCTCGGTCACCAAGGTGTGGACCGCCACCGCGATCATGCAGCTCGCCGACGAGGGCCGGCTCAGCCTGGACACCCCGGTGGGCGAGCTGCTGCCCGGCTTCCGGCTCGCCGACCCGGACGTCGCGGCCCGGGTGACCGTCCGCCACCTGCTCACCCACACCAGCGGCATCGACGGCGACGTCTTCACCGACACCGGCCGCGGTGACGACTGCCTCCAGCGCTACGTGGAGCTGCTGGCCGACCAGACCCAGAACCACCCGCTCGGCGTCACCTGGTCCTACTGCAACGCCGGCTACAGCGTGCTCGGCCGCATCCTGGAGGAGGTCACCGGCCAGAGCTGGGACCAGGTGATGCGGGAGCGGCTGGTCACCCCGCTCGGCCTGACCGCGACGGCCACCCTGCCCGAGGACGTGCTGCTGCACCCGGTCGCCGGCGGTCACGTCGAGCACGAGGGACAGATCGCCGCCGCGCCCGTCTGGCACCTGCCCCGCTCGATCGGACCGGCCGGCCTGATCAGCGCCAACGCCGCCGACGTACTGGCCTTCGCCCGGCTGCACCTGACCGGCGGCCGGACCACCGGTGACGAGCAGTTGCTCGCCGCGGAATCGGTGACGGCCATGGCCGAGCACCAGGCCGACCTGCCGGACAAACTCTCGCTCGGCGACTCCTGGGGACTCGGCTGGATCCGCTTCGGCTGGGACGGCCACCGGCTCATCGGGCACGACGGCAACACCGTCGGCCAGGCCGCCTTCCTGCGCCTGCTGCCCGAGCAGGGGCTGGCGGTCACGCTGCTGACCAACAAGGAGAGCGCCCGCGACCTGTACCAGGACCTGTTCACCGAGGTGTTCGCCGAACTCGCCGGAGTGGCGATGCCACCCTCGATCACCCCGCCCGAGGAGCCCGTGGAGGTCGACATCGCCCCGTACGTCGGCACGTACGAGCGGGCGTCGGTGCGTATCGAGGTGCTGGCCGGTGACGGTGACGAGGGGCCACGGATGCGGACGACGCTGACCGGGCCGCTGGCCGCGCTCGTACCGGATCCGGTCGAGGTGCAGCCGCTGGTCCCGGTCGGTCCCGCTCTGTTCCTGACCGCGCCCGCGCAGCGCACGAGCTGGTATCCGGTGACCTTCTACGAGCTGGACTCGGGCGAGCGGTACGTCCACTTCGGCGCCCGAGCCACGCCGCGGGTGGACTGAGATGCTGGATTCCCTGCTGGCCGACACCCGGGCGCTCGTCGAGTGCGAGTCACCGTCGACCGACCTCGACGCCGTCGCCCGCTGCGCCGAGGTGGTCGCCCGCGTCGGCGCCGCGCGCCTGGGTGCGCAGCCGGAGCGCATCGTGCTCGACGGGCGTACCCACCTGCGCTGGCGGTTCGGCGCCGGACCGTCGCGGGTGCTCGTGGTCGGCCATCACGACACGGTCTGGCCGATCGGGACGCTCGCCTCCATCCCGTACGGCGTATCAGCCGGAGTGCTGCGCGGACCCGGCTGCCTGGACATGAAGACCGGGCTCGCGATGGCCTTCCACGCGATCGCCGCGCAGCCCCGCCGCGACGGCATCACCCTGCTCGTGACCGGCGACGAGGAGCTGGGTTCGCCCAGCTCGCGTCCGCTCATCGAGGCCGAGGCGCGGGCCACCGGCGCGGCGCTGGTGCTGGAGGCGGCGGCCGACGGGGGAGGGCTGAAGACCGAACGCAAGGGCGTCTCGATCTACGAGCTGATCGTCGCCGGGCGCGCCGCCCACGCCGGGCTGGCCCCGGAGCAGGGCGTCAACGCCACCGTCGAACTGGCCCACCAGGTGCTGCGGATCGCGGCCCTGGCGGACCCGGAAGCAGGCACCACCGTGACACCGACCCTGGCCCGCGCGGGCACGACGACCAACACCGTGCCGGCCGGCGCCCGCGTCGCGGTGGACGTCCGGATCCGGTCCCTGGACGAGCAACGCCGGGTCGACGACGCGATGCGGGCCCTGACGCCCGTCCGGCCCGGTGCCGTCCTCGAGGTGACCGGTGGCCCCAATCGCGCGCCGCTGGAGGCTGCCTCGTCCGCGGCACTGTTCGCGCGGGCGACGACCCTGGCCCACTCGCTTGGCCTGCCGGCGTTGACCGCCACCGCGGTCGGCGGCGCCTCCGACGGCAACCTGACCGCCGGTACGGGCACGCCCACCCTGGACGGTCTCGGCGCGGTCGGCGGCGGTGCCCACGCCGACGACGAGCACGTCCTGCTGGAGTTCCTCCCCGGCCGTACGGCGCTGCTCGGCGCGTTGCTGGCCGAGCTGACCGGGGCCTGGTGACCAGGATGAGCAGGCCCGAGAACCTCACCGGCCTGCAGACCGGGCCCGAGCCGAACCACCTCGACGCCGCCGTCGACGAGGCCGTCGGACAGGCCCAGGCCGCCGCCGCGGCCGCCGGGGTGGACGTGCGCGCCCTGACCGACTTCGGCGACCTCGACCAGGCGGTCCGGCTGCTGGCCCGGATCTGGGGCCGCGACGCCAACCCGCCGATGAACCTGGAACTGCTGCGGGCGTTCGGGAAAGCGGGCAACTATGTCAGCGGTGCCTTCGTGGGCGAGCGACTGGTCGGGGCGTGCGTCGGCTTCTTCCACGCCCCGTCGGAGGACGCCCTGCACAGCCACATCGCCGGGGTGTCACCCGAGATGACCGGGCGCGCGGTCGGCTTCGCCCTCAAGCTGCACCAGCGGGCGTGGGCGATGAGCCGCGGCGTCGACCGGGTCGCCTGGACGTTCGATCCGCTGGTGGCCCGCAATGCCCACTTCAACGTCGTGAAGCTGGCCGCCCGCCCGATCGAGTACATGCCGAACTTCTACGGGCTCATGCTCGACACCCTCAACGGTGACGGTGACTCCGACCGGCTGCTCGTCCGGTGGTCCTTGCGGGATCCGGCCGTCGCCGACGCGTGCGGCCGATCGGGGGAGCACCGGCCGGATCCGGTGCCGGTCGCCGGCGCGGTCGTGGCCGTGGGGACGGCGGCGGACGGTTCGCCCGCGCCCGGCCGTCTCGACGGCGCGATCAGCCTGGTGGCCGTCCCGCGGGACATCACCGCGCTGCGGGCCTCGGATCCGGCCCTGGCGGCGCACTGGCGGCGTGCGGTGCGCGACGCGATGACGGGCCTGCTGGCCCAGGGCGCCGCTGTGGTCGGCTTCGACCGGGCCCGGGGATACGTACTGCGGAGGGAACCATGAAACTGACCGGCTGTGAACTGCGGTGGCTCACCATGCCGCTCGTCGGCCCGTTCCGTACCTCGTTCGGCACGGTGACCAGCCGCGAGATCCTGCTCGTGCGCGCGGTCACCGAGGACGCCGAGGGCTGGGGCGAGTGCGTGGCGATGGCCGCGCCGGCGTACTCCTCGGAATACACCGAGGCGGCCGCCGGGGTGCTCCGCGACCATCTCGTGCCGGCCCTGGCCGCCGCCGCACCGGCGAACGCCCTGGCCGTCGCCCCGGCTCTCGCCCCGATCAAGGGTCATCGGATGGCCAAGGCGGCCCTGGAGACGGCCGTGCTCGACGCCGAGCTGCGGGCCGAGGGCCGCTCGTTCGGCCGGGAGCTGGGCGCCGTCCGCGACCGGGTGCCGTGCGGCGTCTCGGTCGGGATCATGGACAGCATCCCGGCGCTGCTCGACGCCGTCGACGGCTACCTGAGCGAGGGGTACGTCCGCATCAAACTCAAGATCGAGCCCGGCTGGGACGTCGAGCCGGTACGCGCCGTCCGGGAGCGCTTCGGTGACCAGGTACTGCTGCAGGCCGACGCGAACACCGCCTACTCGCTGTCCGACGCCCGGCACCTGGCCCGCCTCGACCCGTTCGACCTGGTGCTCATCGAGCAGCCGCTGGACGAGGAGGACGTGCTGGGCCACGCCGACCTCGCCCGGCTGATCCGTACCCCGGTCTGCCTCGACGAGTCGATCACCTCGGCCGCCTCCGCCGCGGCCGCGATCCGGCTCGGGGCCTGCCGGATCGTGAACGTCAAGCCGGGCCGGGTCGGCGGCTACCTCGAGGCCAGGCGCATCCACGACGTTTGTGCCGCGCACGGCGTACCGGTCTGGTGCGGCGGCATGCTGGAGACCGGCCTCGGCCGGGCCGCCAACGTGGCCCTGGCCGCGCTGCCCGGCTTCACGCTGCCCGGCGACACGTCGGCCTCCGGCCGCTACTACGCGGCCGACATCACCGAGCCGTTCGTCCTCGACCAGGGACATCTGCCCGTGCCGACCGGTCCCGGCCTGGGCGTGACCCCGGATCCGGCCCGGCTGGCCGAGGTGACCACCCGCGTCGAGTGGATCTCGATGTGAACGGGGGCAGCGCGTAGCCCGGGGCCCCTATCGTGAGAGCGACGTCCAAGGCTCAGGGAGTGCCCATCGCCGTGAATCCCGTCCCCTCGGCACGCCCCCGAGCGAGCCTCGGCCGCGTGCTCGACGACCTCGGCTCCATGCTGCTGGAGCTCGTGCACGGCGACCCGGAACGCGCCGAGCCGGTCGGTGCGGTGGTCATCCACGATCCGGAGGACAGCCCGGTGCTGCCGCCGCACGCCCTCGTGCTGGGCGTCGGGGTCAGCGACCCGGCCGCGATCACCGAGCTCCTCGCCGGGATCGGCGCCCAGGACGCCGTCGCGCTGGTCCTGCGCTCGTCGGTTCCGGCCCCGCCGGCGGTGCGGGCGGCCGCCGACCAGGCCGGGGTGGTCCTGCTCGGACTGCGCCGCGGAGCCCCATGGGTGCACCTGGCCGCGATGCTGCGTTCCCTGCTCGCCGAGGACGAGGTCGGTGTGGCCCAGCAGGAATCGCTGCTGGGGCTGCCCTCCGGCGACCTGTTCGCGGTGGCCAACGCGATCGCCGCGCTCATCGACGCGCCGATCACCATCGAGGACCTCAGCTCCCGCATCCTGGCCTTCTCCGGCCGGCAGGAGGAGGCGGACCCGTCGCGGGTCGAGACGATCCTCGGCCGGCACGTGCCCGAACGCATCGAGCAGGAGCTCACCGACCGCGGGGTGTTCCGCGACCTGCTGCGCACGGACCAGCCGGTGCGCATCGACCCCATCGGCGACGGCCGGCACGGCTTCTCGCTGCCCCGGCTGGCGATCGCGGTCCGGGCCGGCGACGAGGTGCTCGGTTCCATCTGGGCGGTGACCCCGCACGGGCTCACCGAGGAACGCACCGAGGCCTTCCGCGACGCCGCCAAACTGGTGGCGCTGCACCTGCTGCGGCTGCGCGCGGGCACCGACGTCCAGCGCCGGCTGCGGATCGACCTGCTGAGCTCCGCGCTGGAGGGTGGCGCGGGCGCCCGGGCCGCGATGGAACGGCTGGGCCTGGCCGGACAGCCGGTGCTGCTGCTCGGCGCCACGCTGTCGCAGAGTGGCGCGCAGCGCCCCGACGACCCCGCCTTCATCCAGGAGCGCCAGCGCCTCAGCGACGCCTTCGCGGTCTACCTGCACGCGGTCCAGCCGCGCAGCACGACGGCGCTGGTGGGCGGGACCGCGTACGGGCTGCTGCCGACCGTCGCCGGGGCCGACGAGGCCGACGCCCGCGGCCGTCGCCTGGCGGCCGACTTCCTCGACCGGGTCGGTGACCGGCACCGGCCGGTGGTCGGCATCGGGCCGGTGGCCCGGGACATCAGCGAGCTGGTGCAGGCCCGGGCCGGCGTCGACCGCACCCTGCGGGTGCTGGCGCAGGCCCGCGGGGACCGGCGCACGGCCGGCATCGACGACGTCTACGTCGAGTCGCTGCTGCTGGAGCTGCGGGACCTGGCCGCCCTGCGGGGCGACCGGCCGACCGGCGGGATCCGCCGGCTCATCGAGTACGACCGCAGGCACGGCAGCCACCTGGTCGCGACCCTGACCGCGTGGCTGGACCACTACGGCGACGTCGTGGCCGCCGCCCAGTCGTCGTTCGTGCACCCGAACACGTTCCGCTACCGGTTGCGCCGCCTGGCCGAGGTCGGCGGGATCGACCTGGGTGACCCCGACGAGCGGTTCGCGGCGATGCTGCAGCTGCGGCTCAGATCCGGGGCCGGCGAACAGAAGGAGTGAGACCATGGTGACCTGGGTGGACGGGGCGATCGATGACCCGCGGCCGGCGTCGGACACCGCGGTGCGAGAGGCGCAGGACGAGCTGGAGGTCATCCTGCCCTCGGAATTCCTGGCTGTCGCACGGATCCATCAGGGCGCCGCTCCGGTCCCCGCCCGGATCGACCTGCCGGACGGCTTCAGCACCGCGGTGGATCATCTCCTCCATTTCGAGGACTCGCCGTTCGTCAGCAACATCGTCGCCGCGATATTTCCGCTGCTCGATGTGCTGGACGAGGGCATCATCCCGTTCGCCGCCGATGCGGGCGGCGACTTCTTATGCTTCGACTACCGCGCTGACAACGATCACCCGTCGGTCGTCTTCTGGAGCGTGGACTGGGGGGTGGTACCGCTGGCGCCGACCTTCGCCGGCTTCCTGGGCATGCTGCATGACTAGGGACGGCGACAGGGCGCCCACGGATCAGACCAAGCCTGTCAACCACGGTTGACGCCCTCGGTGCTGTCAACTACGGTTGACAGCATGACCCTGCTGACTTCCCTTGCCGCTGCCAGCCCGGCCCGGCCGCCTTTTCGCCGTAGTCGGCTTCTCGTGGCCGGTCTGCTGGTTGGTCCTCTTTTCACGGCGGCATACCTCGCCGAGGGCATTTTCCGTGGCCGCGGATACTCCCAGCTGCGTCATCCGGTCAGCTCGCTCGCTCTCGGGCCGCAAGGCTGGCAGCAGATCGTCACCTTCGTCGTTTGCGGACTGCTGGTGGTGCTGTTCTCGATCGGTCTGCGCCGCGCCCTGCGCCCCGGTCCCGGCGCGCTGGCGCTGCCGCTGCTGGTGGCGGTGTGGGGCATCGGACTGATCGGCGCGGGTGTTTTCGTCACCGATCCCGTCGGCGGCTATCCGACGGCCGCAAGTCCGGTCACCTGGCACGGTCAAGTGCACGACCTGGTCTTTTCTCTGCCCGGCTTCGCTGCGCTGGCCCTCGCCATGGTGACCGCCGCCGTCGCGTTCGCGCGCCGTCGATCGGGCTGGTTCGCGGTGTGTTCGGCGCTGAGCGGGGTGGCATTCGCCGTACTGTTCTCCTTCGCGACAATCGGTTTCGACGGTGTCGACCCATGGGCGTCCGCCGCGGGACTGTGGCAGCGGCTCTGCGTATCTGTCGGCTGGCTGTGGCTGGTGCTCCTGGCGTCGCATCAGCGCCGGGCGAGCCACTGACAAGCCCGAACGTTCGGCGGTGGTCGCCCCGTATGATGTCCCGTTGTGACCTCTGCGCTCGGAAATCTCTCTCCGCGGCAGCGGGAACTGGTGGACCAGTGGCTACCCGCGGCGACCGTCGAGAAGGACCACAGCTGGGGCCTGGTGGCAACCACTGTCCTCGAAGTCACCCACGCCGGATCACGATTCATCGTCAAAGCCGGCGGCGAGGATGACCATCACATCCAGCGGGAGCTGCACGCCCATCTGCACTGGCTGGACCCATGGACCAGCCGGGGCCGCGCACCGGCTCTGGTGCACGGCAGCGCGGCCGCCAAGCTGCTCGTCACCCGCTATCTGCCCGGTGAACTGGTGCTCGGCAGCGAGCACGCCGACGAGCCCGCCACCTATCGGCAGGCCGGCGAGCTGCTGGCTCTGCTGCACGGCCAGAGCGTCGTCACGGACGACGACTACGAGAGCCGGGAGAACGAGAAGTCACTGGCATGGCTCAGCCGGCCACACCGGATCGCCGCGTCCACGGTGGAGCGGCTACGAGCCGAGATCACGGCCTGGCCGACGCCGCCCGCGACTCTGGTACCCACCCATGGCGACTGGCAGCCTCGGAACTGGCTCATCTGTGACGGCGTCGTGAGCGTCATCGACTTCGGCCGGGCGGCGTCGCGTCCGGCCCTCACGGACTTCGCCCGGCTGGCGGTCCAGGACTTCCGCCGCGACGCCGAGCTCGAGACGGCCTTCCTCGACGGGTACGGGACCGACCCCCGCGAGCCGGCCGCGTGGTACCGCAACCGGGTCCGCGAGGCGATCGGCACCGCGGCGTGGGCCTACCGGGTGGGTGACGAGTCGTTCGAAGCCCAAGGCCATCGCATGATCGCCGAGGCGCTCTCGTCCGGACGAGTCTGATCCTTCAGCCCGCGGCGCGTGGTCTCACTGGCGAATGAACGTCGCCGGCAAAAATTCGTCGCCGAGCAGGATCGAGTGGCGAGCCGTTCTGTAGTCGGCGGCCGGGTGCATCGACGGGATGCGGTGGCCGTCGTGGGCGGCGACCGTACGGATCGATCAGGTCATCAGCGCTGGATGGACGCTCCTCTCCCGGCTCGCGGCGCGTACTCGGGATCAGCGGGGCCGGACCAGGTCGTGACCGTCCGGCGGATCGCGCCGCGTTCCGGGTCGGGGCGGCGGGCCGGCGGGAACCGCCGCCAGGCGGCGTAGTCGCGGGCGTGGGCCAGCGCCCGGAGGGCCTGCTCCGGCTCGCGGAAGATCGGGACGGTGGTCCGGCCGAACCGGTGCACGTCCGCGGTGCCGCCGGTGCTGATCGCGGCGATCGTGAGACGCGGATGGCCGTCGAGGATCGGCGTCAGCGCCGCCAGCTGGGCGGCGAGCACGGTCGCGCGGGTGCCGACCAGGACCAGCAGCAGGACGTCGGTCTCGCCGCTGACCGCGACGGTTTCGACGGCGTCGGCGATCCGTGCGGGCAGCGCGTCGATGCCGAGGTCGACCGGATTGCCGGATCCGGCCGGGCCGGCGGACGCCGGGAGCTGGGCCCGGGTCGCACAGCTCAGCGGCACGACGTCGAACCCGTACGTCCGGGCCCGGTCGGCCGCCAGCGCCGTGAGGCCGCCGGCGTTGCCGACGATCGCCATCCGGTTGCTGCCGGGCAGCGGCTGGTCGACCAGGATCCGGGCGGTGTCGAGCGTTTCACCGACGCTCGCCGTGCGGATGACGCCGGCTTCGGCGAGCAGCTTCTCCCGTACGGGATCAGCGGCGCCGGTGATCGCCAGCACGGGCTTGCGCCGGCCGAGGAACCAGGCCGCACGCGCGAAGCCGGCCGGGTCGCTGAACGCGTCGGGGGACAGGGCGACCGCGCGGGTGGCCGGGTCGTCGAGCCAGTAGTCGAGCAGGTCGCCGCCCGAGAGGTCGATCGCGTCGCCGAGCGAGACGAGGCTCGAGATGCCGCAGTGCTCGCGTACCGCGTCGGCCAGCAGCGTGATGCCGACGGCGCCGGAGCGCACCGCCAGGGCGAGGCCGCCGCTGGGCGGGCGCAGCGGTGACAGGCTCGCGTTCAGCCGTACCCGTGGATCCGTGTTGAGGACGCCGAGGCAGCCCGGGCCGAGCAGCCGGATGTGGTGCCGGCGGGCGATCCGGAGGATCTCCCGGCGCCGCCCGTCGCCCCACGGATCGCCGCCGGGCGGCCCGGTGCCCAGCAGGACGGCGCCGCGGACGCCGAGCCCGCCGGCGTCGCTCAGGACGTCCGCGATGTCGCCGGTGTCCACGGCGACCACCAGCAGGTCGACGGGGCCGGGCAGGTCGGTGACGGCGCGGTGGGCGAGCACCCCGCACACCGGGCGGCCGGAACCGTTGACCGCGTGGAGCCGGCCCGGGAAGCCGTAGTCGCGGAGTGCGCGGATCGTCTCGTGGCCGGGACCGCCGCGGCGTCGTCCCGCGCCGACGACCGCGATCGATCGCGGGGCCAGGATCCGGCGCAATGCGCCCGCGGCTTCCTGACCGGAGCCGGTCGCGGCATGGCTGTCGCGCGGCGTCATCGTCGGCCTCCGCATCCTCGCGCTTCGCCCAGCGGCCGTGCGGCCCGACGGGTCCGGTCGATCTACCGCGCCACCGGGTGGCTCGTGGCGGCGCGGTGGCGTACCGCGGCGGTGTGCACGCCGGCCCGCAACTCGTCGTCGGTCATCACCAGCCACACCAGCGGGCAGTCCCGCGGCCCGGTGGCGCCCATCTCACACAACGTGCAGGGCTCTCCGGGACGGACCGGGCACCGAGCATCCGGACGCGCGCGCTCGCTGTTCATGCCGGCCGGGTCGGGTGCTCGATGTGGGTCTCCGGGCCCGGGAAGATCAGGCCGACATGCCCGTCGTCGAGCCACCGTACCTCGTACGGCGGGGTGCCGTCGGCGTGCCGGAGTGCCATGATGACGCCGACGCGGATCCGGTCACCCACGTGCGTTCCCTTGACGACGATCCGGTCACCGACCTGGGCGATCATGGATGCCTCCCGGCTCGAACGGGGCGGTGGCCCCGCCACCGCCGGTCGATGTGGAGCATGGCATCGCGCCGGACCCCTGGACCAGGGCCGATGGTCCCGCCGGGGCAGCGTGGGACCGTCACGATGAAGGGCTGGCCGCCACGTCGAGGTCGGCCACGACGCCGGCGTGGTCGCTGAGCCACACCCCGTCCACCGGGCGGTCGGCGATCAGCCGCGCTGTCACGATCCGGGCGCGGGCCTGCGGATGGGCGTGCGCGCTGCCGACGAACACGTAGTCGATCCGCCGGCGGTGACCGGGCTGGCCGATCACCCTTTCGATCTCGGCGGCGGCCAGCGGATTGTCCACCGTCCAGGTGTGACCGGGCCCGTCACCGGCCGCGGCCCAGGCGTCGTGATAGTGCGCGCTGCGCCCGTGCAGGGCCTGCAGCCCGCTCAGGTAGCGGATGCTCGACGCGTCCGGGCCGGCGTTGAGGTCACCGGCGATGATCGTCGGCAGCACTGCCCGGTGCCGGGCGTCGAGCTCGGTGATCTCGGTGGCCTGACGCTCGCGGGCGGCCTCGGCGTCCAGCCGCCACGGCGTGGTGGGCACGATGAACAACTGCTCGCCCAGCGACGGCACCGGAACCGTCGCGGCCAGCGTCCACCAGTGGACGTCACCGGTCCGGTTCTCCAGGACCTCGCGGATCCGGTGGGGCCGGCGGGTGGCGATCGCGGTCCCGCCGTACCGGTCGCCCTCCGGCGGCAGCCGGTCGAGCAGGCCGGCCTGGTGGGTGGTGTGCAGACCGGTGCCGGCGACCAGCTCGGCGAGCTGGTCACGCCGGGCGGGGTAGCAGACCTCCTGGAACGCCACCAGATCCGGCGCCAGGCGCCGGATCTCCTGATTGAGCAGGCGGGTCCGGCGTGGGTCGCCCTGCTCGTTCTGCACGTTGATCGTCACCACGCGCAGGCGCATCCGCCCCCCTCTCGCCGCCCGTCAGCGTAGCGATCACCGGACCCCCAGCGGGGGCGGAGGCAGCCGCGGGTCTCAGCCCACGCCCGCGCCGACCAGTTGACCGATGCCGAAGGTCACGGCCATGGCCAGGGCTCCGCCGACGACCAGACGGGCGACCGCCCGTCCGACGCCGGCCGAACCCAGTCGCGCGCTGAGCGCACCGGTCGTCGCGAGCGCCAGGATCACCACCACGAACGTGACCGCCACCCGCAGGTGCGGCGGCGGCAGCAGGATCGCGACCAGCGGAAGCAGCGATCCGACGGTGAAGGCGAGCGCCGAGGCCGCGGCCGCGTGCCAGGGGCTGGTCAGCGCGTCGGGGTCGATCCGCAGCTCGATCTCGGCGTGGGCGGCGAAGGCGTCCTTGGCGGTGAGCTCCCGCGCCACCCGCCGGGCGGTGTCCTCGCTCAGGCCCTTGGCCGCGTACAACGCGGTCAGTTCGTCCAGCTCCTGCTCGGGGAAGTCGGCGAGCTCCCGGCGTTCCTTGGCCAGCAGGGCCCGTTCGGAGTCGCGCTGGCTGCTCACCGAGACGTATTCGCCCAGGGCCATCGACACCGCGCCGGCCACGAGGCCGGCGACTCCGGCGGTGGCGATCGGGCCACCGGCCAGGGTCGCACCGGCCACGCCGACCACCAGACCGGCGGTCGAGACGATGCCGTCGTTGGCCCCCAGGACCCCGGCCCGAAGCCAGTTCAGCCGTCCGGCGATCGCCGTGGTGTGCGGTTCGCCCGGATGGGTCACGTCCCACCTCCTCGGTGTCGGGTCTGCCTGCTCGCCAGCGTGCACCGCCCCGGACGGGCCGGGAAGAGCCGATCGGCCCGTGCCCTCAGTCGCCGTCGGACCCCTGCGGCGTGGCGGCCGAACTCACGGTCCCCGTCCAGGTGGCTTTCGCGCCGGAGTCCCCGATGCGGTAGACGTCGTAGACGGCGGCGACGGCGAAGCCGACCGCCAGCACGGCGATGATCCTGGTCACCGTCATCGACAGCGGCGCCAGGTAGGTGCGCCGTGCGGTCGCGACGGTACGCTCCGAGCCGCCCGCCGACGGCGCGGCCGGTGCCTCACGGTGCCGCCACCAGATCACCAGCGCCAGGACCGCGACCGGGACGGCGGCCCAGATGGCGGTGTCGCCGAGCTCGGTGTGGGTGTGCAGCAGAGCTGTCTCGGTGACGCGCTGTTCCAGCCATTCGCCGGCGCTGGTCGTGATGGGCACGAGGATCACGACGAACACGGACAGCAGGGCGTTCGGGCCGGCGAAGCGCCGGCGGAACGCGGGCCGGACGGCGGTGAGGACGAGCAGCACCGCGGCCAGGGGGAGCAGGACCACGACGGCGTGCACGAGCAGGATGTGCGCCGGCAGCCCGTTGATGGTGCCCATGGAAGTCCTTCCGGAGAGGCGGAAAAGGCCGGCCCGGACCGGTGGCGTGGCCCGGGCTCTCTGCGGAAGGCTAGGGAGTGAATCTTCGAATCCTCCCATTTTCGCCGGAGACGCTGGTGAGCGTGCCGGCCTGCGAGAGTGACACCATGACGGACACGGTTCTGCCCCCGGCGAGGGTGCTGGTGGTCGAGGACGACCGCGAGCTGGGTCCGCTGCTGCTGCGGTTGTTCCGGAGCGCCGGCTACGAGCCCGATCTGGCCCCGGACGGTCAGGCCGGCCTGCACCTGGCACTGACCCACCGGTACGACGTGATGATCCTCGATCGCGGCCTGCCGGCGATCGACGGCCTCGACCTGCTGGGCCGGCTCCGCCGGTCCGGGGTCACCGTTCCGGCCCTGGTGCTGACCGCGCTCGGCACGGTGTCCGACCGGGTGACCGGCCTGGACAGTGGTGCCGAGGACTACGTGGTCAAGCCGTTCGAGGTCGAGGAGCTGCTGGCCCGCGTCCGTGTGCTGCTGCGTACGCGCGTCGCGACGGCGGAACGGCTGACGGTCGGTGGAGCCGCGTTCGACCTGATCACCCGGACAGTGACCCGCTCCGACGGTGCGGTCGTGGCGTTGTCGGGCCGCGAGAGCGACCTGCTACGCCTGCTGGCCCGCCATCCGGCGCGTGCGTTCACCCGCGAGGAGATCGTCGCGCGGGTCTTTCCCGACGCCTCCGGTGTCGCCCTGGTCGACACCTACGTGCACTATCTGCGGCGCAAACTCGGAGCCACGGCGGTGGCCACCGTCCGGGGCGTGGGCTACCGGCTCGGACGCGCCTGATGCGGGGAAGGCGGGCACGGCCCGGTCCGGATCAGGCCCTGTTGTTGCGGGCCCGTCGTGTCATCGCCGTGCAGACGGCGGCCGCGATCACCGTGAGCCTGCTCATCGCCGGGCTGCTCGCCCTGGTCGTCGTCACCCACAGCCAGGACGCCGCCGCCGCGGCACTGCTCCGGCAGACCGCGGCGACCGCGGAGGACGTGGACGACCCGCCGCCGGACGTGTGGATCTTCGTTCAGGACGCCGGCGGCCGGATCAGGGCCACCGAGGACGCTCCCGCCGGCTTGCCCGACCGCGGCGCGCTCGGCCGGGTCCACGCCGGCGGCGCCGGCGAGTCGACCACGATCAGTGGACGGGAGGGCGGATACCTGGCGCTGACCAGGCAACGGGGAACGCGGACGGTGCAGGTCGTGCTGAGCCGGCACGAGCAGCACGAGGAACGTGAGCGGCTGCTCGGTGCCCTGCTCGCCGGGGAGGTGGTCGGCCTGCTCGTGGCGGTGCTGTCGGCGGCGCTGCTCGCCCGTCGCGCCACCGCCCCGCTGGCCGACGCGCTGACCCGGCAACGGCAGTTCGTCGCCGACGCCAGCCACGAGCTGCGCACCCCGCTGACGCAGCTGCACACCCGGGCCCAGCTGTTGCAGATGGACGTGCGCGCCGGTGTGGACCGTACCCAAGTCAGCGCGGACGTCGACGAACTGGTCACCGGTACCCGGCACCTGGGTGAGGTCGTCGAGGACCTGTTGCTCTCCACTCAGCTCAGCCGGCGCGACGACGCTCGCGTACCCGTCGATCTGGGTGTCGTCGCCGCGGCCGTCGTCGCCGATCAGGCCCCGCGGGCGGCGGCACAGCACGTGGAGCTGACGTTGCTGCCCGACGCCGACGGGCCGTCGGTCGTGCCCGGTCATGAGGTCGCCCTGCGGCGCGTGCTCACCGCCCTGGTCGACAACGCGCTGAGCCACACCCCGGGCGGTGGACACGTCCGCGTCGAACTCGGCCGGGACGCCGCCGTGGTCACCGTCGTCGTCCGCGACGACGGCACCGGCTTCGACCCGGCCGACACCGAACGGCTGTTCGCCCGTTTCGCCCGGGGCGGCCAGGGCGATCACCGCCGCTTCGGGCTGGGGCTCGCGCTGGCCCGGGAAGTCGTCACCGGGCACGGGGGCACGATCGAGGCCTGGGGTGCACCGGGGAGCGGCGCCGCCTTCACCATCCGTCTTCCCGCGGGGAGCAGCTGACCGATCCCACTCGATCAGCGGGTCAGCGTCCCCGAGCGCTCGCCCCGGCCGCGGTCCGGGCCAGCCGGCGGGCGAGAAGACCGAAGGCGTCGGCCAGCTCATCGGGACCGACGACCTCGATGTCCGCGTCGAACCTGGCGATGGCGGCGGCCAGGGCCGGCCAGGACCATGCACCGAGGGTGAGCCGGCAGCGGCCGGGACCGGCCTCCTCGACGACGCCGTCGCGGCTGTAGAGCGCAACGTCGGCAGCCGGCCGGTCGAGGAGCACTGTGCCCTGGCAGGGCCAGTCGCCTGAGCTGTCCCTGGAACCACGGAACTTGCTGATGACAAAGCCGGCGACGTCCCCGCCGGGCAGCTCGCGGGGGGTGAACCGGGGACCGTTGGGGGTGCGCACAGCCATCCGGTCGGCGCGGAAGGTACGCCAGTCCGTACGGTCGAGGTCCCAGGCGACGAGATACCAGCGCCCGTCCCAGGTGACGAGGTGGTGCGGCTCGGCCCGGCGCGGAGGCGCGTCGGCCTGCTCGGCGCCGTAGTCGAAGCGCAGGACCTCCCGGGCGTGGACGGCGGCGCTGATCGCCAGGAGCACGTCGCCGTCGACCGGCGCGGCGGGGCGAGCGGAAGGCCGCTCGACGGCCGTGACCCGCAGAGCGCTGACCCGGTGCCGCAGCCGGGCCGGCAGGACCTGCCGGATCGTGGTCAGTGCGCGCGCGGCCGCCTCGGCCAGACCGCTGCCCTCGGTGGTCGCGGCGAGCTGCAGGGCGACGGTGAGGGCGACGGCCTGGTCGTCGTCGAACAGCAGTGGCGGCAGTTCGGTGCCGGCGCGCAACCGGTAGCCGCCGTCGGGCCCCTTGGCCGCGGCGATCGGATAGCCGAGCTCCCGGAGCCGGTCGACGTCCCGGCGCACCGTCCGCAGGCTGATCTCCAGCCGGTCGGCCAGCAACGTGCCCGGCCAGTCCCGGCGGGTCTGCAGCAAGGACAGCAGGGCCAGCAGTCGGGCGGAGGTCTTCGGCATGACGGCGATTCTGCCCGAAGAAGAGGACACATCCTGTCACCTACGGCTGCGATTCTCGAGTCGACCAACCGAGACAGGAGTCATCATGAGCGTCACCACCACGACCCACCTGAACTTCCGCGGCGACGCCCGGAAGGCGCTGACCTTCTACCAGTCGGTGTTCGGCGGCCAGACGGTCCTGCTGACCTACGCCGACGCCCACAACGTCACCGACCCGGCCGAGGCCGACCAGATCATGTGGGGGCAGGTCCAGGCCCCGAACGGCTTCCACGTCATGGCCTACGACGTACCCGGCCACCAGACCTACAGCCCGGGCGACAAGCCGGTCTTCGTCTCGGTCCGCGGCACGGACGAGGCCGAGCTCACCACGTACTGGAAAGCTCTGTCCGACGGCGCGACCGTCGTCCAGGACCTGGGCCCGGCCGGCTGGAGCCCGCTCTACGGCATGCTCACGGACCGTTTCGGGGTCACCTGGGTGCTGGACGTCGCCGTCGAGTACAGCGCCGGCTGAGCCGCCGTACGCGGGGCCGGCGCGGAGGGCGCCCCCGGCCCCGCGTTCAGGATTCCGGCAGTCCGGCGGGGCGCACCGGGTCCAGACGTGGCCGGCTGAGCAACAGGCGGGCCAGCCGGAGCGGCACGGTGAACCGGGCTCCGTCGAGGACGGCTTCCGTCCGGCGGCGGATGGTGCCGAACTCGGGCCAGTCCGTCGCACCGGTCCACTGCCCTCGAGGAAGGCCGAAGAAAGCCAGCTGCAGCTGCCAGGTCCGTGCCCGAGGCAACCAACGGTCGCGTACCGCCTCGGCAAGCAGGAGCCGTGCGGCGCCGGGGTCCCATTCGGCCACGGCGATCAGCGCTCTGCGGCGGTGCTGCCCGCGTATGCCGGGGTCGCGGGCCAGGCCGGCCAGCGCGTCGATGCCGGCGGCGGCGGGCAGCAGCGCCGCGGCGGCGGTGACGCGCAGGCGGGCCGGGGTGGCCGGGTCGGCGGCGAGGCGCTGGAACCGGGCGAAACGGGCGGGCGGATGCCGGGGCGGGGCCGAGAACGGCGAGCCCGGGGCCAGAGAGCCGGGATCGCCGAATCTGTGCCATTCGCCGTGGTCGAGCAGCTCCGCCTCTTTGTCCTGCCACGACTCGTTGAGGCCGTCGGTGAGCAGGAGGACGAGATACTCACGACGACGGGTGGAGGTCACCGGATCGTCGAGCATCCGGCGTACGAGCTCCTCGTCCCGGTGGACCCGGGCCAGCCGGATCGCGGCGGCGAACTCGGTCCGCGGCGAGCCGGGCAGGACGGCGAGAGCCTGCCGGGCCATTCCCGGCCCGGAGCAGCGGCGTTCGGCGGCCAGGACGCGAAGGCGGGCCGGCTGCCACCGGCTGACGGCGATCCGGCGCAGCGCCTCGGTTCCGGCCGGCTCGTCGACGCGGCGCAGGGCGACGGCGACGGCCAGGCGCCGCAGCGGCGGCATGAGTGGGTGTACGTGGCGCCGCAGCCACCGCAAAGACTCTCCGTCGCCGTGCTGGGCGAGCAGCCGGTGCATCTCCGTCCGCCGTGGCCAGGGATGGACCCGCCGTGGCCAGGAGCGCCGGTGCGGTCGCAGCAGGTCGCGTAGCTCTGCGCCCGCCCGGCGGTCGCCGAGCCCGACCAACCCGGCCAGCAGCACCGCCCGCACGTCGGGCACAGGCCGCCCGGCGAGCGCCCGGTGGAGGCTGCCCGGTTCGCCGCGGCGGACCAGCGCGTCGGCGGCGGCGATGCTGAGGGCGCCCGGGACGGCGGGGGACTGCGGCCAGGATGACGCGGCGACCGGCCCGGACGTCATCCGCTCCAGGATCGTGGGGTCGCCCGCCCGGGCGAGCAGGGCGGCCGATCCGTACGTGAGCGGCACCGAACCGGATTCGGCGACCAGCGTGCGGAGGAGGTCGCCCATTCCCAGCGGGTCCCGGCAGGCGAGCTCGCGAGCCGCGAGGAAGCGCAGCCAGGTGACCGAGCGAACGCCGTTGAGCAGGCCGTCGCCGCGGGCCAGTCCCCGCAGGGGACCGGTGTCACCGCGTTCGGCGATGAGCACCGCGGCGCGGAATCGGACCACGGGGTCGGCCTGCGGCTCGTCGAGCAGCGCTCGCAGCGGACGTGTGTCGCCGTCGTCACCGAGCACGGTCGCGGCCTCCAGCCGCTGCCGATCACTCACCGCAGGATCGCCCGCCCGCCGGGAGAGCACGAGCCGGCCGATGCGGCCCAGCGGGCGCTCCGCCCAGGCGTCCGGCGCGTCCATCGCCTCCCGGACGGGCTCGGCCGCAAGCCCGCGGGCGTCGAGCGCGGCGGCCACCCAGTTGCGGACGTCCCGCGGCGCCGTCCGCATGACCTGGCGTGACGCCCGGACGCCGGCGGCCTGGTCGACGTCGGCGATCGCGTCGGCCAGGACCGCGCGCACCCACGGTTCGATCCCGGCGTCGTCGACCAGCGCGGCCATCCGGGTCAGCACGTCCAGGTCCGCGCTCAGCTCCCGCAGGACCCGCAGGCATTCGGCGGCCGCAGGAGCATCCCGGACGAGCTGGTCGAACAGCGCGGTCAGGACCTGCCGCCGGGTGCTGTCAGTGACCGGTACCCCGTCGGCCACCATGTCCCCGGCCGCGACGACATCGCCGAAGTCCTCCACCAGGGTCCGCACCAGGTGATCGGACTCCGGCTGCCGGGCGGCGGCGAAGGCAGCTCGGCTGCGCGCACCGGGATCGGCGGCGAGGGCGTACCACGCGCCGGCGTCGAAGGTGGCGGCGGTAGCGCGGGCGGCGAGGAACTCGGCGAAGCTCTGGTGAGCGAAAGCCAGCCGGCCCTGCCGGGGGACCAGCAGAGCGGTCGCCCGCAGGATGTCGTCGACCGTCTGCCGGGCTCCCGGCAGAACCGCGGTCAGCGGATGCGGCGCGTTGCGGTCCAGCCAGTCCAGCCCGGCCGCTACGAGATCTGCTGTCGGGTCGGTGAACCGGGCCGTGCCCACGGCGTCGAGCAACCCGGCGATGATCGCGTAGAAGTCGTCGTCGAACCATCGCGCGACGTCGATGCCGGGCCGACCCCGCGCCCGCAGCGCCGGAAGGAAGGCGTCACGCACCGAGGACAGGTCGCGGCGTCCGTCCATCAGGTGGTCGATGAAGCGCTCGTACAGCATTGTGCGGCTGGTGGGCAGGGCCTGGCTGCCGGTCTGTTCGAACACCATGGCGGCGATCGTGGCCAGCAGCGGTACCCGGGCGACCGGACCCAGTCTCGCTCCCGAGAGGCGGGCCAGGAAGAACGCGGCCTTGCCGGCCGCGGCCCGCGGGTCGCCGGGCAGCCGGGCGGTGAACCAGCGCCCGGCGAATTCGCCGAGATCGGCGCGGTCGAACGGGCGCAGCTCGAACTCCTCGACGCCGGGCCGGCGCAGCTCCGCGAGTTCCACGGCGGGCAGGGGGCGGGACGTGACGATGATCCGCCAGGGCGAGGCCTGCTGGTCCAGGAGCCGGCGCAGGCGCCACAGCAGTCGCGACCGGGCCCCGGTCCCGATCACCTCGTCCACACCGTCGACGATCACTCGCCAGGTGGCGGCCGGGTGGGGTGGCCGCCGGAACAGGGCCGCGTCGGCCGGCACGCCGAGGTCCCGCGACGCCGCGAGCGCGAGGGCTTCCGGCAGGTCGTGGTCGCTGAGGTCGGACGCCGGGCAGGCGATGGCCACCTGCGGCGTACGCCCGGCCGAGGCCCGCCGGGCGGCTTCGGCGACCATCGTGGCGACCATGGCCGACTTGCCCGATCCGGCACCGCCGAGGATCAGCGTGTGGGCCGGCAGTTCCAGCAGTTCATCGACGCCGGTGAGCACCTGCCGATCATCGCTGCGGGCGCCCACGACCGAGACCCGGCGGCGGACGTAGATCTCGGACAGCGCCGGGACGTGCAGGCCGAAGAACCGGTAGCGGTGGGTCACGTCTGCCTGCTGGGCCCTCAGCAGCTCGTCGAGCCAAGGCGACCGGTCCGGCTCCACGGGCCGGGTGATCGGGCGCGGCCGCAGCACGATGATCACCGCGGCGATGCCGAGCACCGGCAGCGCCCACGTCGCCATGGCGTTCGCAGGGCCGGGAAGGCCGGGCCGGAAGCGGGCGCCGAGCGCCAGCAACCCAAGAATGACGATCGCGGCCAGGGCGGCTCGCCACCCGGGGCCGTACGGAGGCGCACCGCTCCTCGAACGGCGGGCGAGAAGCAGAGAGAGTACCGCCGCGGCCGCGCCCACGATGGAACCCAGCCTGTCCGCGAGCTCCAGCCACGATGCCAAGCTGCTCACGCCCGGATGCCCGACGGACACTCCGCGTCGTTGGCGCCTCGATCCGCCACGGCGGTGATCTCCGCGGCGATGTCCGGCTGCAACGCCGCGGGCAGGTCGTGTCCCATGCCGGAGTAGACGACGAGTTTCGCGCCGCGCAGCGCGCGAGCAGTCGCGAGACCGCCCGGCAGCCGCACCAGCGGGTCGGCCTCCCCGTGGATCACCAGCGCCGGCAGCCGCAGCGTCCGCAGTTTCGGCCGCCGATCCTCGGCGGACAGGATCGCGGCGAGTTGCCGGCGGATGCCGGCCGGATCGTGTGCTCGGTCGTGACAACGCCGGGCGACCTCGCGCAGCCACTCTTCGTCGTGCGGATGGCCGGGTGAGCCGATCACCCGGAAGATGTCGACGACCTGCTGGGCCGCGGCTTCCCGACCGGGCGCCGGCCGGCGCAGCAGCGCCGCGACGGCGCGCGGACCCGGACGCCCGATGCGAGGCGACGGCGTGGCGGAGATGGACGTCAGCGACCGGACCCGGCCGGGCCGCAGACCGGCCATGGTCTGCGCGATCATGCCACCCAGCGACACCCCCGCCACGTGGGCGCTGCGCCAGCCCAACGCGTCCAGGACGGCCAGCGCATCGCCGGCCATGTCGGCCAGGTCGTAGCCGGGCGGGCGGCGCCGGGCGAGCGACAGCAGGGTCGGTGAACCCAGCCCGACGAGATGGGTGGACAGCCCGACGTCGCGGTTGTCGTATCGGGCGACCCGGAAGCCCGCGCCGGTGAGCAGGGCCCGCAGCGAATCCGGCCAGAACAGCAGCTGCAGGCCCAGGCCCATGATCAGCAACAGCGGCTCGCCGCCGGGCGGACCTTCGACGTCGTAAGCGATCCGCACCGCGCCGTGCCGCGCGAAGCCCTCGGTCATGCCCTTGAGCCTGGGCGCGTCCCGGCCGGGCAGCGAGGGCCGGACGTCCCGTGTGCGGGCCGTCCGGCCCTGGCTCCCCAGGCGTCGCGCAGCGCACGGTGATGGTGGCCGACCGGTGCTGACCGAGGAGGATGTCGTGGAGTACCTGAGTCCGTTGGACGCGTCCTTCCTGGACGCCGAGGACGAGGATCCGAACGCCTCGCTGGCGATCGCGTCGATAGCCGTGCTGGACGGTCCGGCCCCGAGCCAGGCCGACTTCACCGCGGCGATCCGTGCCCGCCTCCCGCTGGTCCCGCGCTACCGGCAGAAGGTACGCCGGGTCCCGTTCAACCTGGGACGGCCGGTCTGGGTGGACGATCCGGACTTCGACCTGGACTTTCATCTGCGCCGGACCGCCCTGGCCGAGCCCGGTGACGACGCGGCGCTGCAACGGCTGGTCGGGCGGGTGATGACCCACCGCCTGGACCGGGAACGGCCGCTGTGGGAGGACTGGCTCATCGAGGGGCTGCCGGCGGGACGCTGGGCCCTGCTGTCCAAGGTGCACCACTGCCTGCTCGACGGGATGGCGGGCAATCAGCTCTACCGCCTCATCTGTGATCCCGAACCCCGCCCGCACCGGCCGGTGGAGGAGGACCGGCAGCCTGTTGCGGGCGCCGGACCACTCGACCTGTCCCTCGACGCGCTGGGCCAGCTGGCCCGGGTCCCGTTCGACCAGGCCCGCCTGATGGCGTGGGCAGTGCGTTCGCCGGCCACTGCGGTCCATCGGCTGCGGGAGGCGACCCGCGGCCTGGTCACGCTGGCCGCCGGTCTGACCCCGACGGTACCGACGTCGCTGGCCGGCAGACTCGGCCGGGCCCGCCGGTACGCCGTGGCCCGTACCCCCTTGGCCGACATCGCCGCCGTGGCCAACGCCTGGTCGGTCACGATCAACGACGTCTACCTGGCCGCCGTGGCCGGGGCGTTCCGGCGGCTCATGCTGGACCGCGGCGAGGAGCCCGCGCCCGGTGCCATCCGCACGCTCGTGCCGGTGAACGTGCGCGGGTTCGACCAGGAAAGCGTGCTCGACAATCGGCTGGCATCCATGCTGGTGCTCCTGCCGGTGGAGCTCGAGGATCCGGTGCAGCGGCTCCAGGCGGTGCACGAACGGGTCGCCGAGCTGCGCGCCAGCGGCGAGGTGGAGGCGGCGGCGGCCCTGGTGGCGCTGGCCGACCACGAACCGTTCACGCCCGTCTCCCTGATCATCCGCACCGCCCTGCGGCTGCCCCAGCACGCCATCACCACGGTGACCACCAACGTGCCCGGCCCGGACCGGCAGCTGTACATCCTCGGGCGGCCGATCCGCGAGATCCTGCCCTATGTCCCGATCGCCGAGCGGATCCGCATCGGCGTCGCGGTCTTCACCTACCGAGGTCAGGCCGCCTTCGGCGTCACCACCGACTTCGCGTCGGTGCCGGAGGCCGACGTGTTCGCCGGACTGCTCTCCGCGGAGGTGGCGGTTCTGCGGGACGCCTGCCGGCCGAAGCGGCCCAGGTCTCCGCGCCGACGCGCGGGTGCGACAGCTCGTGCGTCGCTGTCGTGAGATGTCCGAACGGTCCGGTCACCGGTTCTCGCCGGTGCGGTGATCGTGAGCTAATCTCGGGCCATCCGGTACGCCAGAGCCGACTGCGCACGCCGGCGCGCCGCGGGAGGCGCCAACATGGTGTCATCACAGGTGCCCGACCGTTCCCTTCCCGGCCCGGAGTCACAGGGTGGTGGTGCTTCCGGGCCCGGCGCGGGGCCGTGGACGCCGGGTTCCGCTCACCCGGGGCGGGCGCCGGAGCCCCACGAACACCCGCCGCACTGGCTGTTGTTGTGCACGGACGTCGGACGCGCCCTCGGCGGCGCGGGACTGAGTGCCATGGGTCGCACGGTCCTGCGGGCGGCGCCACGCGGAGACGGGCACCCCGTGCTGGTCCTGCCCGGTCTCGGTGCGGGGGACGCCTCCACGATCGTGCTGCGCCGCACGCTGCGCCGGCTCGGTTACCGGGTGCACGGGTGGAGCCTCGGTCGTAACCGCGGTCCCACTCCCGAGGTGATCGAGCACGTGCCGCGCCTCGTCGCCGAGCTCGCGGACCGGCACGGTGAGCGCGTCAGTGTCGTCGGCTGGAGCCTGGGCGGCATCTACGCCCACGCCGCGGCGCGCGTGCATCCCGGCCGGGTCCGTCAGGTGATCACGCTGGGCAGTCCGATCCGCATGTCGCACCCCGCCCAGACCCACGCGATGGCGTACTACAACCGGCATGTGCACCGCCACGTACCCGAGCACCAGCTGCCGCCGTCGGAACTGGCCCAGACTCCGCTGCCGGTACCGGCGACGTCCATCCTGTCGCGCTGGGACGGCATCGTGTCCTACCGGGCCTCGCTGCATCCGCCGCGGGAGCGGCACGAGAACATCGCCACCGTCAGCAGCCACTTCGGACTGGGACAGCATCCCGCCGTGCTGTGGGCGATCGCCGACCGCCTGGCTCAGGCGCCGGAGGACTGGCAGCCGTTCCGACCCCCGGGTTTGCTGCGTCCGCTCTTCCCACCCGTCCCCGACTGACGGGCCGTCCGCCTCTGCCGCCGTGCCGGGCCGAGCCTGATCCTCAGTGTGCGGGGCGGTACGGGGAAGGCGCGCAACGTGAACACGGATGAGGAACTCGCTCAGAACTTCGCGCGGCTCGCCGTCTCCCTCGTCCTGCCGGACGGCGCCGAACTGCGTGAGCGGATCGCCGCGGCGGCGCCGGTCCTGGTGCCCGGTTGTGAACAGGCGGCGCTGTCCCTGCTGGACCGCCACGGTGGCATCGTCACGGTCGCGGCGACAGGACCGGCCGCTGCCCGGGCCGGCGAGATCCAGCAGGAGGTCGGCTCCGGGCCCGGTGTCGACGCCATCCGTGTCACCACGCTCTGCCGGGTGGGTGACCTGCTGCTGGCGGGGGAGTGGCCGGAGTTCAGCCGGCGTGCCGCTCGTCAGGCAGGCGTCCGCAGCATGATGGCGGTCCGGCTCAGTGCCGGGGACCACGTGCTCGGCGCACTCAACCTGTACGCGAGCATGCCGTACGCGCTGGGCGCTGCTGCGGCGGCCCGGGCCGAACCGCTCGCCGCCCACTCCGCCCTGGCTCTCGCGGCGGCTGCCTGCCGAAGACGCTGCGCCGAGCTGGAGGAGGCCCTGCAGTCGAGCCGGTCGATCGGTATCGCCCTGGGCATCGTCATGGTGCGGCTCCGGGTGAGCTCGTCGGAGGCTTTCGACGTGTTGCGCCGGTGCGCGTACCGGCAGCGCCGTAAGGTTCGCGAGGTGGCTGCCGAGATCGTGCTGACCGGCGAGGTGCCCGAGGCCGGACGACGGACAATGGACCGATGAGCGGGAACGTGGGCGTTCCGCCGAGCCTCGGCGAGATCATCCGGCGCCGGCGGGAGCAGGCCGAACTGCCGATGCGCCGGCTGGCGTCGATGGTGGGCATCTCGGGGCCGTACCTGTCACAGATCGAGCGGGACCTGCGAGCACCCTCGGAACGGGTGCTCCGGGGCATCGCCGGCGCCCTGCGGACCACGGCGGACGCGCTGCGTGGCGAGGCCGGGCCGGGCGACGCGATCCCGGGGGTGCTGTCCGCGATCGCCGCCGATCCCCGGCTCAGTGCCCGGCAGCGGCAGGCGCTGACCGAGGTCTACCAGGCCTTCGTGGCAACGGGCGGGCACGACGATCGGCCCGGGGATTGACCCGGGCCGATGCGCTTGCCGTCACCGCAGAGCCGAGCGTGCTGTCTTGACGTACGCGGCGCCGACATCTTCGATCAGGCCGGCGCTCAGGGTGAGCGCGGCCCTCATCCACGGGTACGGAGCGATCCGCGCGGCGTCCTTCTCGAACGCCACGACGTCGGCCACCCCGCGCTCATAGGCGTTGATCGCCAGGTTGCCGGTCTCGCGGCCGAGACGGCGGGTGCGATCGCGGCTCGTCCCGGGCTGCATCGTCGTCTTCTTGGCAGGTCCGGCCGGGTGAACGGCCTTCGTGGTCGCGGCTGTCATGACTTTCGCCTTCTTTCTGCGACTCGATCCTTCAGTTAGCAGGTTAGCCATTTCCAGCTAACGCCGGCAGAGCTGGACGACCCGTGTCCGGCCGGGCCGGCGTGCCCCCGCGTGACGGACCATCGGAACCGGTCAGTGCAGGCGATGATGCCGGGAGATCGCGCACAGCTGCCGCACTGTCAGCGGACGCGGGTTGCTGCCGGTGGGCACCCGGTCCAGGCGGGTGGCCAGCGCCAGAAACAGCTGCGCGGTGGTGAACGCGTCGCCCAGGGCCTGGTGCGGGGTGTGGACGGGCAGACCCAGCTCGTGGGCGGCGTTCTCCAGGTTCGGTTCGGCGACCGGATCGCGGTCGGCCAGGCGGCAGGCCCGCAGCAGAGCAGCGGTGTCCACCACGGCTCGCGGCAGGGTGCGTCGCCGCAGCGCCAGCGCCCGGTTGAGGAACGCGCGTTCGACCCACGCCGCGTGCGCCACCAGGATCCGGCCGGTCAGCAGGCCGGCGAGGTCGTCCACGACCTCGTCGAGGGTGGGCGCACCGGCCAGGTCGGCGGCGCGCAGACCATGCACGGTCATGGCCGGAACCGACACCGCCCGCGTCGGCCGCACCAGACTGTAGGCGGTGCGGCCGCACGGGATCCGGGCTCGGGCCACGATCGCTGCCCCGTAGGCGACGATCTCGTCGTGGCGCAGGTCCAGGCCGGTGGTCTCGAGATCCATGACGCAGAACTCCGCCTCCCGCCACGGGGTGTCCGGGTGCGGTACGGGCAGCGGCGCCCGCCGGCGGAGTCTCATCACGACGGAGTCATCGCTCGAGCCGCCTCATCCAGTCGCGGTCCACCCGGGCCTGCACGAGGGCGATCGCCTTGAACGTCTCGCGCAGGTGCCGGCGGGTCAGGGAGTCGAGATCCGCCGGGGCCAGGTACGTCGTCGGCGTCTCACCGCTGCGGACGGCGTTCACCTCGTGCCGCAGCAACAGCGAGTAGACGTCGTCGAACCCACCGGCCAACGTGTCGGCCTCGTCCGCACTGAGCAGACCGGCCCGGGCACCCCGGCGTAACCGGTCGGGTGTCGTCCCCCGGGCGTCGCCACTGACGACGGCGATCCAGCGCGCCAGCGCCACCACCGGCACCAACCCGCCGCTCTTGAGCTCCAGCTGGCCGCGATGGTCGCCGCTGTGCGCGACGACGAAGTCCCGGACGAACCCGGTCGGCGGCCGCCAGCCCAGCGCCTCGTCGAGCAGCGCCCGCAGGAACTGGGTGGTGCGGGTGTGGGAACGGATCTGCTCGGTCAGGGCGCGCCCGAGCGGCAGGTCGGTCACCGGCCGGCTGTCGGCGACCATCGCCGACAGCAGCAGGGCGTTTGCCTGCGTGGGGTCGTGTTGCCAGCCACGGGCGGCCGCCACCCAGCCGGACCGGGAGCGGCTGAACACCGGATTGTGGGCGTTCGCGCCGTTCGCGCACAACGTGAACCCGCAGTGTTGCAGGTCGCGGAGCACTTCCCGGGCGGCCGCCCGGATACCCTGCGCCGGGTCCGGAGCCGACTCGGGTGGATCGACCCAGACCAGGGCGGTGTCGACGTCCGACAGCGGCAGCGGTTCGCCGCGGCCCAGCGAACCGAGCAGCACCCAGGAGTGCCGCACGGCGGCCAGCGCCGGGCTGGGGTGCAGCTCCAGCACCCGCCGGACGACGGCGTCGACGACGGCGGTGTGCACCGCGCCGATGTGCCCGGCGGCCACCCCGTTGTCGGACAACTCGACGATCGTGGTCGGGAGCAGCCGGGCTGCCTCGGCCAGCTGGTCGAGCGAGGTGGCGTCCTCGATCGCCGCGCGGATCAGCAGCGGGTCACGGACCTCGGCCTGGGCGAGATCCACCACCCGGACCACGCCGGCCGGGCGCCCGGACTGATCGGTCACCACCAGGTGGTGAACCCCGTGCTCCACCATGCACAGCAGCCCGGTCGCCTGGGTGGCGTGCTCGTCGACGGTGAGAGCGGGCACCGTCGCCAGTTCCCCGACGGGCGCGTCGGCGCCGATCCGACCTGTCGCCACTCGGCGCCGGAAGTCGTGGTCGGTGACGATGCCCACCCCGGCGTCGGTCCGTACCAGCGCGCAGGACGTTCCGGCCACACCGATCCGGTCCGCGACGTCACGGACCCGGTCCGTCTCGTCACACCAGACGACCGGCCGCATCAGGCTCGCGAGCCGCCGCTCGCCCCGGACCATCGCGCCGGCGGTGAGGCGTCGACGCCGGAACACAGGGTCCATCGTGGCGAAACGCAACCGTTCCGGGTGGGCCAGGAAGGTCCGGGGATCGGGGATGCGCAGGCAGAGGCTCTCTTCCTGGGCGCGTACCAGCAGCCTGGGCGGCAGGTCCGACAACAGCCAGAGATGCCCGAACGTGTCACCCGGGCCGAGCAGATCGACGACCCGTCCACGATCCAGGACTTCAAGAGCACCGGTCCGGACGACCCACAGGTGCTCGAGCCGCTCCTCGTCCTCGGCGACCACCACGGCACCGGCGGCGAAGTACTCGACCTCCACCCGTGCCACCAGGCGAGCCAGGTCCTCCGCGTCGAGGGCGTCGAACGGCGGCTGACCACCGAGGAAGTCGGCGAATTCCTTCACCGCGACCGTCCCGACCCGCCGTACACGCCGTTATCCCGCCGCCGGGGAGGCGCTCTCCCGCGGCGCCAGGACCACCACCGCGGTCTCGCGCGGGCGTCGTGTTGCACAGGCGTCCAGGTGTTCGTCGATCTGGGACCGGCGGCCGATGGTGGTCAGCCGCAGCGCGCCCCAGCCGCCGGCGCGTGGCCGCCACAGTCCGGCGCGGCGGCCACCGATCCGGTACAGGCCGCGGTGCACCGACCAGGCCAGCCGGATGAACCAGCGTGGCGGCAGCAGCGGTGTTCTCGCCTCGTGCTCGACCGACATCGGGGTCTCCCGCCCATCGAACGGCCATCGGTGAGCGACTTTATCCGCGTCCCGCGCGCGGCCGACAGGGTCCAACGGCCCGGTCTGCCTTCTGCTCGGCGCGGGTGGGCGGTCGACCAGACGCGCGGCACAGGGCTATCGGCCCTGCCGGCGAGCATGCACGCGGGCGGATGGTGACTCCACTGCCCGTCGATCCGACGGGGCGGGATCGGACCCGGGAAGCGGGAGGTGACGTCATGGCGAGTGTCGCCGGGGCCGCCGTGGTGGTCGGCGTGGACGGATCGGCGCGCAGCATGGTCGCGGTCGAGGTGGCCGTCGCCGAGGCGGCGCTCCGGCACCGTCCGCTGCGGATCGTCCACGCGCTGAGCTGGCCGAAACTTCCCGTGCCGCTGCCGCCCGGGCTCACCGAGACGGCGCCGGGGCTGCGGCAGCAGGCCAGAGGGTATCTGAGCGAGGCGGCCGGTATCGCCGGCCGGGTCGCACCCGAGGTCGCGGTGCGCACCTCGTTGGTGACCGGCCGGCCCGCGACCGTCCTGAGGGAGGAGAGCCGGCGCGCCGACCTGATGGTGATCGGCGAACGCGGAATGAGCGGCCTGCTCCTCGGTTCCGTGGCGATGGAGCTGACCTCGCAGGCGCCCTGTCCGCTGCTCGTCGTGCGCGGTGAGCCGCGCCCCACCGGCGCGGTGGTCGTGGGCGTCGACGGCTCCGCGCAGTCGATGCGGGCACTCGACTTCGCCCTCGAGGAAGCGTCGCTGCGCGGTACGCCGCTGGTGGCCCTGCACGCGTGGGCCGGAACCGACAGCACGGAACTGGACCGCGACGTGGCGGCGAAGCGCGAGCAGTGGTCCGGTGCCGCGCAGGAGCAGCGCGTGCTGGCGGAGACGCTGGCCGGGGCCGGCGACCGGTATCCCGACGTCCTGCTCCGGCGCCAGGTCGTCCGCGGCAATGCCGGATCGCTGCTCACCGACTGGTCGCACACCGCCCAGCTGGTCGTCGTCGGCGACCGCGGACGCGGTGGACTCGCCCGGCTCGTGCTCGGCTCGGTCAGCCGGCACCTCATCTTCCACGCCGACTGCCCCACGGCCGTGGTCCGGGGCACCGACCCGATCACTGACGCCGGGGAAACGGCCCGGACCGAAGGTCACCGCCGCGGGGCCGGTTCGGCCCCGGCCGATTCCGCCTCGACACCGGCCTTTCGGCTCTGACCGCGCAGGCGCGGACGAGGTCGGATAGGGAGGGGAACGACATTCGGAAGGAGAAGCTGATGAGTGGATTGTTGCCACGACTGTTCGGTGACATGACCGACTGGCTCGAGGTCGACTTCCCGCGTCCGCTGTCGGCGATCAGGTTCGAGGACAAGATCACCGACCAGGAGTACGTGCTGCGCGCCGAGCTGCCCGGGCTGGACCCGGACAAGGACGTGCAGATCATGGCGCTGCACGGGGTGCTGACGGTCAAGGCCGAGCGCCGTGAGGAGGAGAAGGATCTCAAGCGCACGGAGTTCCGCTACGGTGCGCTGCAGCGCTCGGTGCGCCTGCCGGTCAACGCCGACGAGTCGGCGATCAAGGCCGGCTACCGCAAGGGGATTCTGGAGATCACGGTGCCGTTGACCGCGCCGCAGCCGGAGGGCCGCCGGATCGCGGTGACCGCTGAGTGACCCGACCCTGCCTGCCGGCCGGCGATCATGAGGAGCGCCGGCCGGTGGTCCTCACCCGCGATCCGCACCTCACGCCTGTCGGCGCGGCGAAGTGATCTCGGCGGCGACACCGCGCGCCCAGGCCCGGATCCGCTGCGGGTCGCGGAAGTCCCCGGTATGGCCCTCGTGCTTCATCCGGCGGGCCACGAAGCCGAGCCAGCCGTGCGCCTCGGCGGTCAGCCGCCCGCCGAAGGTCACATGCTCGCGCGCCTGGAGCAGGTGCATCGCGGCCTCGGCCTGGTGGTCGGGTGGCAGGTCGGTGTCGTCGGCGGTGTGGTCGAGCGGGCCGCTGCTGAACAACCAGACCGGCCGGTCGGCGAACGGGCCGGCGAAGCGTTTGGCGAACCTGCGGGCGTCGGGGTGCCAGCCGGCCGCGTACATCGCGGCGCCGAGGACAAGGGCGTCGTAGCCGGCGACGTCGTCCACCTCGTCGGCCGGCAGCAGTCGTACGTCGAGGCCCGCGGCGCGGAACTCCTCGGCGATCCAGCCGGCGATCTCGGCGGTGGACCCGCCGGTGCTTCCGTATGCGACAAGGACGGTCATGTCTGTTCCTCTCCAACGAGCGGACGGGCGTCGGACGTCGAGCCGGACCGTGCCAGCCTCAGCACCTCGTCGAGGCCCTCGCGCATGCACTCCACCAGCACCTCCGGGTCAGGCACGACGGACCCGTCGATGGTCATCCCCACGTGACAGGTGCCGAGGTACGGCACCATCGCCGCCATGACGGCGGTCCCGGGCAACGGCTCGAACGGGTAGATCCGTTCCACCGTCGTGCCCGCGAGGTGGATGCCGGACGGCAGTCCCGGGAAGGGGGCCGCTGACATGTCGGCGGGTATCGACAGCCGACCGGTCGCGGCACGGACCGCGGCCGGAACCCGATTCAGCAGCGGCACCAGCGCCGACCGGGCGTTCAGGGCCGGTTCCGCCCGCAGCGACAGCGTGATGCCGCGGATCGCGGCGATCCGTTCCGCGGGATCTGCCGTCCCGGCCGGCGCGCGGAAGGTCACTCCGGACCCCTCGTGGCCGGCCGTCCGGACGTCCGGCTTCCGCCGGCTGACCGGCATCGTCATCGTCATCTCGGCCAGCTCGATGCCGTGCCGCTCGTGGTAGCGGCGCATCCCACCGAGCAGCGCGGCGATGGAGGCGTCGTCGGCCGAACCACCGGCGGTCTCCGCCGCAGCTTCCAGATCGGCGCGGGGGCAGTCCATGACGCGGAACCGCCACGATGTGCCGGTCCGGCCGCGCAACAGCGGCGAGCCCGGTAGCAACGACGGCGCCGCGATGCGCCGCAACGAGCCGGCGAACCGCACTGCGCTCGCCGCAGCGGCCGCGGGGTGGGACAACGCCTGGGCTCCGGCCGTCATCATCTTCCCGGCCGCGCACGGAACGGCCAGCAGCTGGTCGGTGAACTCGTCGGCCGCCAGCCACCATGCGGACGGCCTGCTGTCTCCCGCGCGCCGGCGCTGGACCCGCGACATCAGCGACAGGCCGCCCGAGCCGTCCGTGATCGAACGGTGCAGCTTCAGCAGGTACGCGGCCCTGCCGCCCGGAAGTCCTTCGATCAGAGTGGCCTCCCACAACGGGCGCGTGCGGTCGAAGGGTGCCATCGCGGCGCTCTGCGCGAACCTCAGGAGTTCAGCCATCCCTCCCGGCGCCGGAAGGCTCACCCGGCGCAGGTGGTAGTCCAGGGCGAAGGTGGGATCGGGCACCCAGGCCGGCGGCCCGACCGGCACGGCGGGCTCCAGCACGCGCATCCTGGTCCGCGGCACCAGCCGGGTGAGCCGCTCGTGAGTGGCGGACAACCGGTCCCAGCCGGGCACCGCGTCCAGCATCATCAGCACCGCCGTGGTCGACGACCGTCGAGGGTGCTGCTCGCCGCGCCACATCAAGGTCTCGAGTTCGCTCATCCGGTCGCCGGCATTCCCGGCGCCGGCCCGGCCCGGGTCGCCTGCCGGCTGCGCCGGAGCTCGGCGGGTGCTCATGGCGCGCTCACCGGTCGCGGCCAGTCGGCCAGGGTGTTCGCGATGATCTGCCGCACCTCGGCGACCCGCTGGTCCACGTCGCCGGCGGTCCAGTCGCCGGTGTCGACGGGTTCCAGCACCGCCACGTCGACCGTGCCGGGGTTGACGACCATCGAGCGGCGCCAGGCCAGCTCGCCGGTGTTGCGCAGCACGATCGGCACGATCGGCACGCCGGCCTGCCGCGCGATGTGGAATGCGCCCTTCTTGAACCGGCCCAGCCGCGGCGTCGGCATCCGGGTGCCTTCGGGCAGGATGAGGATCGAGACGCCGGCTTGCAGCTTGCGCACGACCCCGTCCAGGGTCTGCTTGGCCTTGGTGAGGTCGCCGCGGTCGATCCAGGCCGGGTCGAGCACCGCACCGATGACCATCATCCGGGGGTCGAGGCGGGCCTCCTTCTTGGCCACGGCGGTGAAGTCGCGGCGCAGCAGCGCACCGAGCACCAGGACGTCGAGGGCGCTCTGGTGGTTGGCGACGAACACGGCGGGCCGGGCCTTCCAGAGGTTCTCCGCACCGACCACGTCGAGTCGCACCCCGGCGAGGGCGAGCCCGGCCCGCGCGGACAAGGCGATGCCGGTGTTGATCCCGAGCCGGCGGTCACCGGTGAGCCATCCGTAGGCCACCCCGGCGGCCAGCCCCAGATTCGTGCCGACCATCGCACCGGCGGTGCCGAGGTACGCGCACAGCCCCGCCGACCTCGGTTCCCGCAGCGTCAGCACCGGCCACCCGTACTCCTCGGCGGCATCGCGCAGGATGGGATGCGGGTTCAGGGCACACGGCCGGCCGACGGTAGCCAGGAAGGCGATGTCCTCCGAGCCGTTGGCGTAGCCGTGGCTCCGCCTCAGATCGATGCCGCGAGCTCGGGCGAACGCCCGTACCGCCGCGGCCTTTCGGCCGCCCCACAGCAGGCCGGTGCTGCTCTGGCCGGTGAGGACGCCGGCGTCGTCCGCCAGCTCTGTGCAGACGATGTGCTCGATGCCGAGATCCCGGGCCACCGGCTCGATCTGCATCCGGGTGGCGGAGGACGCCACCACGACGGTGTGTCCCTGCCGCAGGTGGGCCTGGACCACGTCGCGGGCCTCCGGCCGGATCGTGCCGGCGATCCGCTGGACGAACAACCGTTCGCCGACCTCGACCATCGAATCGACGGTCCGGCCGCGCAGAGTGGCGAAGCTCAGGGCGGCGGCGGTGTGCGGATCGCCGCCCAGCACGGTGCCGTCGACCGCGGCGATCATGAAGCGCGCCAGCTCCAGGGCGCCGATCCGGCCCTCGCGCAGCCGCTCCCGGAAGAAGGCGTTCGCGGTGTAGCCCTGTACGAGCGTTCCGTCGAAGTCGAAGAACGCGCCGATCCGCGGCCCCGGGGGTCCGTTCCTGATCGCCTCGACGACCTCGTCGACCGTGGCGTTCATGGCCGCTCCCGGTAGGCCAGGTCCGCGATGGCGGCCACCTTCCGGAGTGTCTCCCGCACCTCCCGCAGGAACTCGGCGCGGCGCCCGGCCAGGCGCGGTCCGGCGGACCCGACCAGATCGCGGTGCTCGGCCAGCCGCAACGCGGGCTTGAACAGCTCCAGCGACACCGATTCCTCGCTGGCCAGGCGTCTCTGCAGCGCCCACTGCCGGCCCAGCCGCAGGCACTCGTCGAGGAAGCGGGACTCGTCGAACGGTTCGTCGTCGTACTCCCATGCGACCAGCCGGTCGGCCACGACGTGATAGGCGTCGAGGAAGGGCCGCAGCACCAGATGAGCGACCAGCAGTTCGGAGCCGGCCAGCCAACGCCGGGCGTCGGCCGGGGTGAATTCACGTAACCCTTCGGCCTGCCCGGGATCGACGATCGCGAGCTCGGCCGCCATCTCGCCGGCGAACTCGCGGCGGCGTGGGAAGAAGAAGTCGAACTTGAGCAGGTCACGCAGCCGCAGAGTCTCGCGGTTGGCGGTCCGCAGCCCGTTCTGGCCGCCCTCCATCGCCGCCACGAGGCCCAGCTCGCCGATCGCCCGGTCCACCAGCATGTGCACAGCCGTGTTCCGGTAGAACGCGGCGACCAGATGCTGACCCGGGCCGATCCGCCAGATCGTCTCGGTGCCACCGTCGTAGCAGCTCAGCACGCCGGAGCGGACCAGATCGTCAAGGGTGTGGCGGATGGTTGCCCGGTCGGCCAGGTCGGCCGCGCCGGCCACCGGCCGGCGGCGTTGCCCGAGGTAACGTGCGAGCGGCGCCACGGTGGCCAGCACCTCGTCCAGGGTCAAGGCCCGGTCGGCCGCCAGCAGTGCGAGGCACACGACAGCGGTCGTCGTCACCGGTGTGGCGCGATTGATGCGGTGACAGGTCTCCAGGGCTATCCGCTCGACCGCGCGCGAGCCGCTCCGGTCGTCGGACCGCAGCTCGGCGATCCGCTCCCGCAGCGCGAACGGCTCCCCGAACTGCAGGTACACCCGGCCGAACCGTTCCCGTTGGGACCGGCCGAAGTTCCACAACCAGCGCAGGTCCTCCGGGCGCTTGCTGCTGCCGCGCGCTTCGGCAGTCATCATCGCGACCTCGTGCAGTTGCTCGTACACCACTGAGACCGGGACGATCAGCGCCTGCGCGGTATCCGCCGTGTCGAGCGCGTCGATCATGTAGCGCAGCACGCCGTACGCCGGCGGGCGGAGCTTCCCGGTCCGCGTCCGGCCACCCTCGATGGACCAGCACAGGTTGCGCCGGTTCCGGATCATCTGCGCGACGTACGCCCGCAGCACCAGCCGGTACACCGGGATCTCGGTCGTCGAGCGCCGCAGGTACACGAACCCCGACCGGCGCAGCAGATGGTTGAACGGGAAGACGTCGAGATTGGCGCCGGTCAGCACGAAGGCCGGCGTGATGCCGTTCCCCGACACCGCGGCGGGCACCGTGACACCGTCGAGGTACGAGCGGTGGGAGAACGGGAACAGCAGCGAATACTTGCGATCGAGGGCGCGCAGCTGCCGCGTCTGCTCGGGATCGACGATCAGGTCATGGGCCCGGGACAGCCACCGGCTGAACGCCGCCCAGTCCTTCGGGGCCCGTCCCGTGTACGTGGCCCCCATCTCGCGCAGATACCCGGCCGCCTCGACGCGCACCTCCCGCGGATCACGGCCGAGAGATCGGGCGAGCTCGGTGAGCCGTGCCGCGAGACCCGCGTCGGTCAGCAGTTGCGCGACCTCCGGGGTGTCCGTGGACAGCGGACTCGTGGGCTCGTCGAGGGCGCCGACCCGCTGCAACGCCCGGCGGGCCCCGACCCGGTTCAGCGAACGGACGATCGAGGGGCGATCGATGATCGTCGGACTCATCGTCACCTCCCGGGGGAACGCGTCGGACATCCCCCAGTCTTCGGTGCCGAGACGTGCGGTTCTACCGCCGAAGGACACCGATGGAACCGCCGTACGGCGCCCGCCGAGCAGGTCGTTCGGCCCTGATGGCCGGTCCCCGGCTGAGCCGGCCCACCCTGTGGCCCGGCGGGAGGATCTCGACGTGCGCGGCGCGCTGCTGTCCGATCGCGGCGACCGCGCGTACCTGTACCGATGAGTCCGCGGGTTCTCAGTAGCGGAAGTTCGTGACCAGGGCCTTGAGGTCGCTGGAGAGGCGGGCGAGCTCCGAGGTGGCCTGCTGCGACTGGGTGACGCCCTCGCTGGTGAGGCGGGCCGCCTCGGCCACACCGGTGATGTTGAGGGCGATGTCGGAGGTACCGGTGGCCGCTTCGGTGACGCTACGGTTCATCTCGGCGGTGGTGGCCGTCTGCTCCTCGACCGCCGAGGCGATGGTGGTCTGGAAGTCACTGATCCGGGCGATGACCCGGGTGATCTCCTCGATGGCGGTCACCGCGCCGGTGGTGTCGGCCTGGATGGCCTCCACGCGGTGGGAGATGTCCTCGGTGGCCCGGGCCGTCTCCTGAGCCAGATCCTTGACCTCCGAGGCGACGACGGCGAAGCCCTTGCCCATCTCGCCGGCGCGGGCCGCTTCGATGGTGGCGTTGAGAGCGAGCAGGTTGGTCTGTTCGGCGATGGCGGTGATCACCTTGACGACGTTGCCGATCTCGGCGGACGACTCACCGAGTTTGGTCATCGTGGCCGAGGTCGCCGCGGTGACGGAGACCGCTTGGGACGCGACCTGGGCGGCTTCCGTGGCGTTCTGTGAGATCTCCCGGATGGACGCGCCCATCTCCTCACTGCCGGCCGAGACGGTGTCCACGCTGCGGGAGATCTGTTCGGCGGCGGCAGACACTGTCTGCGCCTGTGCGGATGTCTCCTCGGCGGAGGCGGCGATCTGCGTCGCGGTGCTGGACATCTGCTCCGAGGCGCTGGCCAGCGAGGACGCCGAGCCGTCGATGGTCGCGACCGTCGTCCGCAGGTTGACCACGGCGGCATCGAGGGCCTGGCCCATCCGGCCGGGTTCGTCGCGTGACATCAGACCGCTCGTGCGCGTGAGATCTCCCGCGGCCAGAGCGTCGCAGACGTCTTTGACCCGGTACAGGGAACGCACGATCCCACGGGCGGTCAGCAGCCCGAGTCCGAGTGCCAGCAATGCCCCGATGACCAGCAGCAGAATCGAATGCATGCGGCTGGATCGATAGGCCGAGTCGGCTCCCGCGGCTGCCTCGGCGGCGGCCGTGTCCTCCTTGTCCACCAGCACGTCGACGTCCTGGCTGATGGCCGCCATGACCGGTACGACCTCCCCGTCGCGGACTTTCTGATACCCGGGCAGATCGTTGGCTCTGCCCAGCGGGATCAAGGTGGTCTCCACCAGCTGGACGTACGCCTGCCATCTCGACTGCAGATCGGCGAAGACGGCTCGGTCGGCAGGACCACTCCTGCTGTACTCGGCAGACGCGGTGTCGAAGACCGGCTTGTCGGCGGCGAACGCGGCGACGTACTTCTCGGCGGTCGCGTCGTCCTGGGACAACGCGACGTTGGCGACATCCGATCGAGCCTGTCGTACGGTGGCTTCCAGCTGCCCCATCGCCTTGATCCCGGCCACGTTGCTGGTGTACAGCAGATGCGCGGACGCACTGGCGGCGCTCAACGCGACCAGGCCGACGATCCCGACCGTGACGGCGACGACGACCGCGACCGCGATCGTCGCGAGGATCTTGACGTTGACACCCAGATCGGCGATGAAGTGCCGGCCGGCGGCAGGGCTCGGTGTGGAAGACATCTGACTTCTCCTTGGCTGCCGCCCGCGGGATCAAGTGATCACCGATGGTCCCTGCATCACTGTAGGAGCACGGCACGGGCCGGGAAGTCGATTCCGTCATCTTCGGGACAGGGCTACTCCGGGGGCGGACCGCAACAGGCCGCCGGACAGTTTCGCGTAGGCGGCACGCATCGTTCCGCGTCGCGGGTGAGGAACATCGTCGGTTGGTGCAGGCCGGCCTTCACGACGCCGGGCTGGTCGAGGCCGACCACGACGTATCCGTGCGACATGAGTTCCTCGAGCCGTCCCGGGCCGTACGGTGAAGCGTCTTGCGTTCCTGACGCTCTCAGTGGGACGACGGTCCTGTTCCAGCGGGCCGTTGCGCTCTCCATCTGCGGCCGCTCGGCCCTGCTGCCGGCGTGTGCTGCCGGTGCACCATGAGAGGGAAGGGCGGGAACGCCCGGATCAAGGCCGGTAGACATGCGGCAACTACCCGAACAGGGTGGGGCGGACCGAGGGAATTCCCCGCGCCTACATGCGAGGTTCGACTCCTCGCCCGGCCACGACGGGACCCGCGGCCGATCGCCGGTGATGCGGTCGCCGGTTTCACCGCATCGTGTAGGCGGTCCTTTCCTTCTCATGGCACCGCCGGCACGTGTGGACCTGCGGCGAGTTCATCTCGTTGTTGACGTAGAACCAGGGTCCCCAGGCGTGCACGAGTCGGCTCTCCGTCGCACCACATCGCCGGCATCGGCGGGTCTGGTCACACTCGTCGGCCGTGAGGTAGGCGAACTGCCCCCAGGAGTGGCGCGGTTTCTCTTCCCGCCTGCCACAGGATGGGCAGACTCTCACGATTTCGCATCGGCGCCCGGGCGAGGACCATTCCCCCGGGTGCAGCCCTGTCCTGCACCTGGCCTTCGCCCAGAAGCTCATCTCGGGTCCTGCCCCACTTCGACGATTCGCGACCTCCCCATGACCTCACCCGGGACCGGGAACGGGCGAGGGCCGAAGGTCCCGACCTGCTCGGGCAACGCGGCCGCCGACGAGTACCGCCGTGGATCCGCCGGGCATACGATCACGACCATGGCCGACCACGGACCGGGTACCGTCCGGCATGACGCCGGCACGGGGACGTGGGTGCTGTACGGCCGCACGACGGCGTACGGGCTCCGGCTGACGGCCGGCAGCGTCTGGCACGTCTGGTGGGGTCCGGCACTGACCCTCGACCAGGTGGCCGGTCTGCCGTTGCCGCCACGCGACCACGACGACATCCTCGGCGAGGAACTGCCCGGCGAGGGCGGGGAACGCTTCGGTCCGCCCTCCCTGCAGGTGGCGTTCGGCGACGGCACCCGCGCCGTCGAATGGGTGCCCGGCGGACATCACATCGACGGCGGCCACCTGCGGGTCACGCTGGCCGACCGCCACTATCCGCTGCACGTCGAGCTGCACTACCGCGTACGTCCCGACAGCGACGTCATCGAACGCTGGACCGTGCTGCGCCACACCGGGGCCGGCGCGCCCGTCTCGGTATCCGCGGTGGACGCCGCCAGCTGGACCGTTCCCGCCCATCCGGTCCATCGCCTCAGCTACGTCGGCGGCGAGACCAAGGTCGAGTTCCAGTTGCAGCGGATGAACCTGGACACGGGCGAGTTCACGCTGACCAGCCGCCGCGGCGTCACCCGGCAGGAGGTCAACCCGTGGCTGATCGTCGACCGGGCGGATGCGAGTGAGGAGCACGGCCAGGTGTGGTCGGTGGCGCTCGCCTGGAGCGGCAACTGGCGGATCACGACGCGCCGGACGCTGGCCGGCCACGTGACCATCAGTGCCGGTTCCGGACCCGGCGAACCGGCCTGGCGGCTGCAGCCGGGCGAGACCTGGCAGAGCCCGATGTGTGCCGGCCTGTACAGCGCCGGCGGGTTCGGCGCCACCAGCCGGCAATGGCACGCCTACGTCCGCGCGCACGTGCTGCCGGCCGCCGACGAGGTCCGGCCGGTGTTCTACAACTCGTGGGAGGGCTGTGGCTTCGACGTCGACGAGGCGGGGCAGCGGAGGATGGCCCGGGTGGCCGCCGAGCTCGGTGCCGAGTTGTACGTGCTGGACGACGGCTGGTTCAGCACGCGGACCGACGACCGGGCCGGGCTGGGGGACTGGTGGCCTCACCCTGACCGTTTCCCTGACGGGCTGGGCCCGCTCATCGCCGAGGTCCACCGGCTCGGCATGCGGTTCGGGTTGTGGGTCGAGCCGGAGATGGTGAACCCCGACAGCCGGCTGTACCACGATCATCCCGACTGGACGCTGCACATGCCCCACCGCCACCGCACCGAGATCCGCCACCAGCTGGTGCTGAACTTCGCCCGGCCGGAGGTGGCCGAGTGGGCGTACACCTGGCTCGACAAGCTGCTCACCGACAACGCGATCGACTTCCTGAAATGGGACTCGAACCGCGCCTTCACCGAGGCCGGCTGGCCGGAATCCGCCGATCCCGGCCGGACGCTCACCGACCACACCCGCAACCTCTACCGCATCATCGACCGGCTGCGCGCCGACCACCCGAGGGTGCGCATCGAGACCTGTGCCAGCGGCGGTGGCCGCGTCGACCTGGGCATGCTGCGTCGCGCCGACCAGTCGTGGCCGTCCGACAACACCGACCCGGCCGACCGGATGGCCATTCAGGAGGGGTACAGCCAGATCTACCCGGCGATCACCATGGGGGCCTGCGCCGGCGACAGCCCCAGCCCGGTGACCGGGCGGGCCTCCGCACTGACCTTCCGATTCCATGTCGCCATGGCCGGTGCCCTCGGGCTCAGCGGCGACCTGCGGGCCTGGCCGGAACCCGATCGGCGCGAGGCCGCTCGCCTGACGGCGACGTACCGGCGGATCCGCCATCTCGTCCAGCACGGAGACCTGTACCGGCTGAGACCCGCGGCGCTTGATCGCATGACCGTGGTGCAGTACGTGAGCGCGGACGCCGCCGAGACGGTCGTGCTGGCCTGGCGGCTGTTCACCCGGCCACGGGAGATCGATGTGCCGATCGTGTGCCTGCGCGGGCTCGACCCCTCGGCGCGGTACCGCGATGGAGAGCGCGGCGTGGTCCTCGACGGCGCCGTCCTGATGCATGCCGGACTGGACCTCGGGTTACCGCCCGGCGATCAGGCCAGTGTGGTGTGGCACCTGCGACGCGACCCGCCCGGCTGAGGTCAGGACGACGAGAGGAGCCGCCATGGGCGATCCGTCCACCGCCGGCCGGGTTCGCGACCTGGTGCAGCTGATCGCGTACGCGGACCGGCTGGGTGGCTCGCTGCCGGCCTTGGACCGCCTGCTGGACGGCCCGCTCGCCGGCCTGTTCGGCGGGGTGCACGTGCTGCCGTTCTTCCTGCCCATCGACGGCGCCGACGCCGGCTTCGACCCGGTCGACCACCTCACGGTGGACCCCCGCCTGGGCAGCTGGACCGATCTGCGGAGACTCGGCCGGAGCGTGGACGTCGTCCCGACGGTGCCACCGAGCAGGACCTGGTAGGCAACGTGCGCCCGCGACCCGGCCTGCCGTTCACGCAGGCGCTCCTCGGTGGCCACCACCGCCTGGTGTGGACCACGTTCACGTCGCGGCAGGTCGACCTGGACGTCCGGCATCCCGCGGCGCGCCGGTATCTCAGTCAGGTGCTGCACCGTCTGGCGGACAACGGCGTGGCGATGGTGCGCCTCGACGCGGTCGGTTACGCGGTCAAGACAGCCGGCACCTCCTGCTTCCTGACACCTGAGACGATGGAGTTCATCGACGACATCGCCGGCGAGGCACGGCTGCTCGGGCTCGAGGTCCTCGCCGAGGTGCACGCTCCCGGCCACGTCGCGATCGACGTCGCCACCAGGGTCGACCGTGTCTACGACTTCGTGCTGGCCCCGTTGATTCTGCACGCCCTGTTCACCGGCGACGGGCGTCGTTTGCACGACTGGCTGGCCCGCCGGCCCGGCAACTGTGTCACGGTGCTCGACACGCACGACGGCATCGGCCTGATCGACGCCGGTCCCGGCGCGGATGCCGCGGACACCGCGCTGTCGGCCGCTGAGCTGGAGGGACTCGTGCGGACAATCGACCGCAACAGCGGCGGTACGAGCGTCGCCGGTGTCGTTCCCGGCGGGCGCTTCTATCAGGTCAGCTGCACCGCCTACGACGCTCTCGGCCGCGACGACCAGCGGTATCTGCTGGCGCGTCTGGTGCACCTGTTCGTGCCCGGGATTCCGCAGGTGTACTACGCCGGCCTGCTCGCCGGCCGCAACGTTATCCCGGCAGCTCGAGCCGGCGATCCGCGTGAGATCAACCGGCCGGCGTACTCCGAGGCCGAGGTGGTCGAGGCGCTCCGCCGGCCCGTCGTGACGGAATTGTGCCGGCTCATCCGCATCCGCAACGCCCATCCGGCCTTCCTCGGCACCTTTTCGCTGACATCCGCCCCAGCCGGGGAGTTGCGCATGGCCTGGCGAGCCGGCGGCGCCCGAGCAGAGCTGTGGGTCCGGCTGGCCGATGCCTCCTACCGGCTCGAACTCACCGGCCCCACTGCCCTTTCGTCGTGATGCGGATCAACCCGTCGGGCGCCGGCCGGTGCCGTTTCCACCGGGCGGGTGCAGGGCGGGGCGCAAGGTGTGTTCCGGGCGCGCGGACGCTCTTGGTGATCCGGACAGCGGTCAACGTCACCAACGGCAAGGTGATCCGCCTGCTGGTCGACGATGAGCCGTTCGACCTGCGGGACGGCCGGCTGCGCCGGCACGAGCGAGCGCTCGATCTGCGCGACGGAGTGCTGCGCCGCGAGGTGGAGTGGGAGTCGACGGCCGGTCGCGCGGTACAGGTGCGGTCGACGTGCCTGGTGTCCATGACCCAGCGGTCCATAGCGGCGATCGAGTACGAGGTGGCGCCGAGGCGGAACCTGACCTGGCCCGCACCACGGTGGTCTGCCGGCTCGAGCCGGGGCAGCGGTCGCGCCTGGTCAAATTCGTCGCCTACGGCTGGTCGAGCCGGCGGTCACTGCCCGCGCTCCGGGATCAGGCCGCCGCGTCGATCGAGGGGCCCGGTTCCTGGGCTGGGCAGGTCTGCTCGCCGCGCAGCGGGCGTACCTGGACACGTTCTGGGGCGGCGCCGACGTCGAGGTCGATGGCGACGCGGAGGTGCAGCAGGCGGTCCGTCTCGCCATGGTCCAGGGGCGCGGCGGCCGAGGCCCTGCGCTGGCGCCAGGCGACGCTCGACCTGACCCGGGAGCGGGCCGCCACGCTGGGCTGGGCCGGCGCGGCGTTTCCGTGGCGGACGATCCGCCGTCACGAAGGGCTACGCCTTCAGGTGACCAGGTCCATTCCCGCCGTCAGCGCGGTGGCCGGTGATCCTGTCCAGCCCCCGGGACGCAGTCCCGTGCACCGGCGCGACCTGCTCCGGTAGCCGGCCGGCATGCGACGACGGACGTCCCGGCAGGTTCAGAGACCGGCAGCTGCCGGGCCGATCCGCACCTGCTCGCCGGCACCGACCGGATCGAGGTACCGTCCATGGTTCGTCACGACAGGGATGCCCGACCGGTCGAGCCGGTACCGCATCGGCACACCGGTCGGAATGTCGAGACGCTCCACCTCGGCGGGCCCGAGTCCCTCGAGGTACATCACGAACGCACGCAGACTGTTGCCATGCCCCACCACCAACGGTGTCTCACCCGCGAGCACCCGCGGGAACAACACGTCGGACCAGTACGGCAGCACGCGGGCCTGACAATCGGCGAGGCTCTCGGTCCGCGGTCGTGCGCCGGCCGGCAGGTCCGCATACCGTTCGTCGGCGTACATGACGACGGCGGCCTCCTCGCTCATGGCGGGCGGCGCGACCCCGAACGACCGCCGCCAGGCACGGAAGACGGAGCCGTCGACCTCGGCGGCGACCGCGCGCTTGTCCCGGCCGGTGAGCGCGCCGTAGTGGCGTTCGTTGAGCCGCCAGGACCGATGCACCGGTGCCCAGCCGCGGCCCAGCCCGTCCATGACGATCTCCGCGGTGGCGATCGAGCGCCGCAGCAGAGACGTGTGCACCCCCGTCGGCCGTACGCCCAGCTCCCGCAGGGTCGCCGCGGCCCCGCGGGCCTGCGCCACGCCCAGCTCGCTCAAGGGGGCGTCGGACCAGCCGGTGAAGACGTCGGCCGCGTTGCTCACGCTCTGCCCGTGCCTCAGAAGGATCAGGGCCCCGGCCCCACCGGTACGCGTCATGCGGCACCCACCCCCGGGTGAACGGTAGGCGACAGGCTCGCCGTCACCGCGGGTGGGGCGGCGTTCGCGGCTTCGCGACCGCGGTCATCGGGCCGGTCGATTGTGCCCGAGGTAGCGGTCGGCGACCACGGCAGGCTGTTCGACGACCCGGCCCTCGGCCAGGTCGCGCGCCAGCCTCAGGTACTGCGCGTGGGTCCACGCCAATGGCGTCGCCGAGAACGTGGGCGTGCCCGGCTCGAAGCGACCCTGTCCCGCCGGCGGAGTGTGGTCCCACACCTGCTCGGGGAGCATGCCGCCGGGTCCGGTGGTACGGGTCATCGCGGCGAGCCGGGAGGCCGCCGCCCGCAGGTCACCCGCGGCGATCTCGTACTCGCCGCGTTCGCCGCTGAGCAGGGGCCAGGCCCGGCCGCGGGAGACCAGTGAGCCCGGCGGCTCGTCGTACTCCCACTGGCTGCCGTCGAGTTGCTCACCGAAACCGTCGAACGAGGCCCGGTGCCAGAAGAAGCCCCGCGGGGTGGCCACACCGAGCTGCGCGTCCACCACGGCCAGGGTGTTCACCACGTCGGGGTCGGACGGCGACAGGATGCCGAGACGGACCAGGTCGAGGAAACCGGGATCGACCACCCGCCGCTGGTCCACATCGACCGGTCCGCTGTCGCCGATGCTGTACGTGGTGCCGGCGTCCGGGTTGCCGTCCTTGGTCAGCCGCAGGAAGTACGGCCGGGCCGAGTACGGGCCGGTGCTCGTCACCGTCCACGCCTTGACCCGGTCCCGCCACGAGTCGGCCGTCGCGAGATACCGCCGGCTCGCCGCCGGGTCACCGTGGGAACGCGCGAGCGCGGCGGCACACACCAGGCCGGCGACGGCCGTGGCGATGGTGTTGGGCGAGTAGCCCGACTGGTTCTCCCAGCGTTCCTGCGGCGTGAACGGCGCGCCGGGATACCCGGCCAGGAAGTCGGCCGCCCGCTTGACGCCCGGCCAGGTGTCCCCGCGACCCAGCTGGTAGGCCAGCACGATCGGGAGCGCCACCTCGTCGAGTTGCAGGCCGCCCCACACCGGAGTGCCGTCCACCTGGGAGTTCTGCGGGAACGAGCCGTCCTCCTTCTGCTGCACATCGAAGAGGAAGTCCAGGGCGCGCCCGGCGCCGGCGCGGTCACCGGCGGCGATGAGTCCCGTGGCGATCTGGTAGAGGTCGCGTGACCACACCAGGTGGTAGGGCCCGGACGGGTCATCCGTGCCGAACGCCCACGGTGAGGCCGGCGCCGCGACGTACGCCCCCGGGTGGGTCTTGTCCTCGGAGGCCGCGAGGACCATCGCGGAGGTGCGGTAGAGCTGCCGCTGCGCGGGGCCGCGCAACACCCGCGGCGGGGCGCTCAAGCCGGCCAGATAACGCTTCCAGCCGTACGCGTAAGAGCGTGCGACGCTGCCGAAGCCGTCCCGCAGAGAACGCCGGGCAGTGGTCAGCGCCGCGGCGGCGGAGCCGGCGAAGCCGAGCGCGAGAGTGCTGTGCCGGCCGCGCAGCGCGGCCGTCTGCACCAGGTTGCCGGCCGCGGCCGACGAGTAGCGCCAGTCCATCCGCCCGTCGCGCAGGTCGGTGAGCCCGTCGCTGACCCCGGCGAAGCCGCTGGACGTGGCGGTGAAGGAGCCGACCAGCGCGCTCGACACCGCACCGTCCGTGGCGAGCAGCGCCCCGCCGGAGGTACGCCCCGAGTCACCCGCCCGGGTGTTGCCCAGCGCCGGGTCGTAGACCGCGAACAGCTGATGACCACGCGGCGCGGCGAACGACAGGTCGACCAGGACAGCCGACCGCGCGGGGTCGGTCGTGTAGTCGGCGGTGAGGCGCCACCCGGAGCCGTCGTACGTCTGCCGGAAGCGCAGGCCGTCGAGCTGCTCGGTGCGGACTGCGGCCTTGGCGATGCCGCCGCGGGCGGTCACCACGAAGGTCAGCGAGCGGGCGCTCGGCCCGCCGATGGTCGGGTAGAAGATCTCGCCCAGGCCGCCCTCGCGCTGCACGGTCGCCCAGACCTTGCTCACCCGCGTCCGCGAGGTGAGCAGCCCCGACTTGTCGGCCGGAAGATACTGCTGATCGACGCCGGGTGCCCCTGGGGCCGACCCGGTCGCGGGGACGCCCGGCGCGAGCCCCAGCGCGGCCACCAGCAGCACGGGCAGGGCGGGCACGATCGCTGTCATCTCGACCTCCTCGTCGCCGGACCCTCCCGGTCTACACCGGTGCCTCCTTGATCGCACCCGCTGCGGCCCGGGGCCGGCCGGCCGGGCTGAACGGGACCATGGTCCCTGCCGGCAGGGTGATCTCGCGACGATCCTCGTCCTCGTGGACGTGACAGCACGGGCGACGATGCGGCCGACGAGGGTGGACGGCCGTGCCGCCCTGGTCGAACTCGGTCTGACGACGGCCTTCATGGCGACGGTCTTCACCCTCGTGCGCTGGGGCATCGGCACGATGGGGGCGCGGGCCACCGGCACCGAACTGCGGATCCGGGTGATCGTCGTGTCGGTGCTGGTCGGCCTGGTCATCGTCGGCTTCGCGGCCTCGCCGCCGGGACGCTTCAGCGGTGCCCACATGAACCCGGCGATCACGGTGGGCCTGTTCGCGTCCGGCTCCGTGCCGGCCCGGCGGGTCCTGCCCTACCTGGCGGCCCAGACCGCCGGTTCGATCGCCGCCGCCGCGGTGACCAGGCTCTGCTGGGGACCCGCGGTGGCCGAGCGGCCCGTCCGGTGGGCGGTCGTGCAGCCCGGACCGGGCTGGGGCGGTCTGTCGGTCACGCTCGCCGAGGCGGCGACCCTGGCGGTCATCGTGGCGGTGATGTGCGTGGTGGCAGCCCGGCGGCCCGCCTGGCCGCTGGTGTGGATCGTGGGCGGCCTGTTCGGATTGCAGGGGGCGGTGCTCGGGACGCTCACCGGTGGCTCCGCCAACCCGGCCCGGCAGCTCGGTCCGGCCGTGTTCTCCGGGGAGTTCCGGCTGCTCGCCGCCTATCTGATCGCCCCGGTGGCCGGCGGGGTGCTGGCCGGCTGGGCGACCGCCGGTGTCCGGGCCCGGCGCCGGGCCCGCGACACCGGGGAACGGCCGGACCACGAGCTCGAGGGCGCTGCGCTGCCCGGGTTGCGGTGACCTGTGCCTCTGGTTGCCGCTGTACGGGCTCGACGGCCCGATCCGGCGGGACCGACGCGGGGGCCCGGCAGTGACCTTCGGCCCTGCCCGGACGGCGTCGATCGCGCCAGGATGGGATGCGGACGTGATCATCCGTCGCAGGTCAGGAGTTCGCCGTGCCGCACGTACGCAGCCGGATGACATGCGATGGCAGCCGATGACCACCCGCATCTCCGAGTCCGCCGGTACTGCTGCTGTTCCGGGCCGGCGCCGAGAAGTCCTGACCGTCGCCGAGGCCGCGACGCTGACGCCCGCCGCCGTCCTGGAGGCACTCGACTCGGCCGCCACCGGACTGTCCCCGGCCCGGGCGCGGGCCCGCCTCGCCGCGCTGGGGCCGAATGCCGTCGCCGCTCATCGGGTCCGCGCCTGGCGCGTCCTGGTCCGGCAGTTCCGCAGCGCCCTGCTCCTGCTGCTGGTGGGGACTGCGACGACCGCGTTCGTCCTCGGCGACCACACCGACGCCGTCGTCATCGCCCTGATCCTCACGGCCAGCGTCGCGCTGGGTTTCGTCAACGAGTACCGGGCCGAACGGGCCGCACTGAACCTGCATGCGCAGATCCGGCATTCCGTCGCGGTGCTCCGCGACGGCGTCCTCAGCGACACCGACGTGTTCGACCTCGTCCCGGGTGACATCGTCCACCTGCGGCTCGGTGCCGTCGTGCCCGCCGACGTACGGCTGCTCGACGCGACCGACCTGACCTGCGACGAGGCTGTCCTCACCGGCGAGTCGCTGCCGGTCGACAAGGCCGTCGCCGCAGTTCCCGCCGGCACTGCTCTCGCGGAGGCGGCGTCCTGCGCCTTCATGGGCACTGTTGTGCACAGCGGTTCCGGTGTCGGCGTCGTGGTGAGCACCGCGGCTGACACCCAGGTCGGGCGGATCGCGGTGGGCCTGGGCGAGCGGCCTCCGGAGACGGCGTTCCGGGTCGGGCTGCGGCGCTTCTCGGTCCTGCTGCTCCAGGTCGCCGTAATCCTGACCGTGGCGATCTTCGTGACCAACGTGCTGCTTGACCGGCCGATGCTCGACGCGGCCCTGTTCGCACTGGCCATCGCCGTCGGTATCACCCCGCAACTGCTGCCCGCCGTGGTCAGCACCAGCCTGGCCGCCGGATCGCGGCAACTGGCCCGCCGCAAGGTGCTGGTGAAGCGGCTGGTGTGCATCGAGGATCTGGGCGACCTGGACGTCCTGGTCACCGACAAGACCGGCACCCTGACGGACGGCAGCGTCAGCTTGCGAGCCGCTGTCGGCCCCGACGGCCGGGAGTCGTCGCGCGTCCTCCGGTACGGAATGCTGGCCACCGAGGAGCGCACCGGAGGCAACGCTCTGGACACGGCGTTGTGGCGGGCTCCGCGGATCACCGTCGACGACTACCGCCCGCTGGCGCTGGTGCCGTTCGACCACGAGCGCCGAATGACCTCGGTCCTCGTCGACGCACCGGACGGCACGCGGCTGATCGTCGCCAAGGGCGCTCCCGAGTCGATCCTCGCCCGTTGCGTGGATGTACCGGAAGCCGCGCGGGTGGTTCTGGAGGAGCAGTTCGCGGCGGGCAGCCGGGTCGTCGCGGTCGCCGGCCGGCCGGCGCCGCAGGCCGTCGCCCTCACCGCCGCGGACGAGCGGGACCTGCGCCTCGAGGGCTTCCTGATCTTCCTCGACCCGCCGAAAGCCGGCGCCGCCGGCTCATTGCGCCGGCTGGCCGGGCTCGGCGTCACCGTGAAGATCGCCACCGGGGACAACGCGCGCGTCGCCGAGAAGGTCTGCGCCGAGCTCGGCCTGGCCTCCGCCGGCACGCTGACCGGCACCGACATCGACGGGCTCGATGACGGCCGGCTCACCGCCGCCGCCTCCGCGGCGACGATCTTCGCGCGGGTGTCGCCCGAGCAGAAGGCAAGGGTCGTACGGCTGTTGCGCCGGTCCCACGTCGTCGGCTTCCTCGGCGACGGCGTGAACGACGCCCTCGCGCTGCACGCCGCGGACGTCGGACTGTCCGTGGACACCGCCGCCGACGTCGCCAAGGACGCCGCCGATGTCGTGTTGCTGGAGAAGGACCTCGGCGTGCTGGCCGACGGTGTGGCCGAAGGCCGACGGATCTTCGCCAACACCATCAAGTACGTGCTGATGGGGACGTCCAGCAATTTCGGCAACATGTTCAGTGCCGCCGCCGCGTCCGGGGTGCTGAGTTTCCTGCCGATGCTGCCCGGCCAGATCCTGCTCAACAACCTGCTCTACGACTCCAGCCAGCTCGCCATTCCCACCGACCGGGTCGACGTCGAGCAGCTCGCCGCGCCGGCGCACTGGGACATCGCGTTCATCCGCCGTTTCATGCTGTTCTTCGGTCCGCTCAGCTCCCTGTTCGACCTGCTCACCTTCTGGGTGATGCTCGCCGTCTTCCACGCGGGGCCCGCCTTGTTCCGGACCGGCTGGTTCGTGGAGTCGCTCGCCACTCAGATCCTGGTCGTCTTCGCCATCCGTACCCGGCGGATCCCCTTCCTGCGCAGCCGGCCCAGCCTGCCGTTGATGGTCGCCGCCGGCGGCGTGGTGCTGACCGGTGCCGTCCTGCCGTTCTCACCGCTGGCCGAGCCGCTGGGCTTCGCAGCGCTGCCGCTGAGCTTCTTCGTCACGCTCGTGGCCATGGTGGTCGGCTACCTGGCTCTCGTCGAGGGCGCCAAGAAGGTGTTCTTCGCCAAGCTCTCCGGTGGCCGCGCGACGCCTCGGCTGCGCGATCGCTCGCACCACTTGCGACGCCGGTTGAGCCGGTTCACCTACCCGGTCCGCGCCGGGCGAGCTCGGCGGCGGAGGCCCCCGCAGGACGGACCCGGTGACTCCTTCTCGCCTCGTACGACACCGGCACCGACCGCTTCTTCGACGCGGGGCGGTGAGTCGGCCACGATCTTTCCGGGGCCGCACTCCAGGAATCATGGAGCCAATTCCTGACAGCCAAGAACGAGATCGAATTTGTCGAGACCGGCACCCCGTCGGTGGCCGGTGCTTCGCCGAGCACATGGAGGCCGGTCCGCGGAGATGCGACGAACTCATTCGCAATTCGTGTTTTCGCGGGTCGAACCGCCACCGCGCGGCCGTTGAGATGCGCATCCCGCCGTACCGTGATCAATTTCGCGGCCCCGGCACAAGGTCGCCGGGGCCGCGGCGATCAATTCCCCGAGGGCCGTAGAAGATCGTAATTGTCGGCCCGGGCCGAATGTCCCGCCCAGTCCGTCCCTTGGGCCGTGTCGCCACATTCGGCGGTGCTGTTGAATGCAGGCCATAAACCTTATTCCGCTGTATTGGGCTGATCATTTCATGACGCGGCCGAATGCAGTCCTGAGGGGATGGTGACGAGGAGATGCACAGATCCGCTGCGGCAGGCGCTGTCCTCGCGCTCACCGCACTGCTGATCGGAGCGGTCCCGGCCGGGGCCGAGCCGACGGACACGCACGTGATCACTCTGGATCCGGCCGCCGTCGACGACATCGACGCCTTGCAACAGATCTACGGTCCCTGGCCCGCAGGGCGCAGAGCCGAGGATCCGACCGCGACTGCCCGCTGCGGCCCCGCGTCTCCGGACCCGGTGCCCGACGGACAGCCGATCGTGGTCAGCATGCCTCCGGCGTCGCCCTTCACCGTCGGCGCGATACCCGCGTCCTCCTGGCGGAACCCTCCGGTGACGGACGTGACGTGGCGCCTGCAGTACGAGGGCCTGATGTGGATGAAACCGCTGGCCCGGCGAGCGGTCATGGACGGCCAGATGCAGTCCTTCGCCGCCCTGGTCGCCCAGGCGGTCGCTTTCCACCGCCAGAACCCGGACCCGGGCAACAACAACTACGGCTGGGACGAGGGTACGGCGCTGCGCCGCCTGGAGACCGAGAACTGTCTGTACGCGCTGCAGGCGTCGGAGCAGCTGCGGCCCGGTATGACCGCCGACGCTCAGGTCCTGCTGTCCGGCCGGTACTACGGCCCGCCCAACTTTCCGGTGCACAACCACGGGCTGATGGCGAACCTGCAACTCGTCCGGGCCGGCGAGCAGCTCGGCGTGCCGTCCTGGAAGTCCACCGCCATCAGACGGATGACGAGCGAGGCGCCGCAGGCCTTCTCCACCCAGGGCCTCTCCTATGAACAGTCCTCGATGTACCACGGGGTCAACACCAGCCTCTGGGCCAGCGCGGTGGCGGTGCTCCGCGACACGCCCGGATCCGAGACGGCGGCCGCCTCGGTCGACCGGATAGTGGCGAAGGCCCGCATCGCCAACCAGTGGTTGACCGAGCCCGACGGCGTCATCGTGCAGGTGGGTGACTCCGACGAGATCGGCGGGTCCGCGGCGACCCTGACCACGCCGCGGGTGCTTCGCGACGATCAGACCGGCTGGGACATCGGCCGGTGGTCGTGGAGCGATCCGAACGCGATCTACTACACCGTCCGGTCCGGACCGGCCCGGCGGGCGCACGGCCAGCACGACCGCGCCGGTGGCGTTACCTTCAGCGCCGCGGGCGTGCGGGTGCTGGTCGGTCCAGGCCGGTTCACCTATGACGCGACCAACAACTACCACGCGTATCAGGTGTCGCCGAACAGTCACAACGTGGCACTGCCCGACGGCGGCACGGTGACCAGTGCCGGCGGCAAGGTGACCGCGAACGTCGTCCAGGGGCCCGCGCACAACTGGACGGTGCAGGACACGATGTTCGGGATCAGCCACACCCGCGGCGTGAACGTCAACCGCGACACCGTGACGATGAAGGTCTCCGACACGTTCCCGTCCAAGAGTCTGTGGCGGCAGTACTTCCACCTCGACCCCGAATGGACGATGGTGTCGGCCACCCCCAACAGCACGACGATGGTGTTCGCGCACCCGTCCGGACGGCGTCTCACGATCACCACCACGGGCCGGTTGTCGAGTGCGGTGCAGGGGATCACCCGGCCGCCGCAGGGCTGGCACTTCCCGGAGTGGGGCGCCCGGGTGTGGGCGTACGAGATCGTGATCCGTTCCTACGGGCGGTCGTCGGTCACGAGCCTCAAGGTCAGCTGAGCGCCGTGAAGGCCGGGCCACGCCCGGCCTTCGCCGTGGCGCGGGTCAGGGATCGGTCGTGCTGATTCAACGGCTGCCGGCACTCCGGCCGTCCTGGACGGCCCGTCCGTGACCAGCGCATGACGTCCATCACCGTGCTGAGGTCGTCACCGGAGCACCGCGGCGACGCGCAGCAACTGGCCCGGTGGTGTCCGGTGACCGCTTCTTCACGGAAGTTCCGGTCACGCCCGGCGCTGAGCGGTGCCCGAGGCCGTGGCCGTCTCACCAGCGCCCGAGCGGAGCCGGTGCGACCGGTGGCGGCGTGCGGCGATGGCGGTCGCGACTGCGACGAGCACCGCGGAGGCGCTCCACAGCCAGGGACCTTCGCGCAAATCGGCCGGGAGCTGCTGGGCGAGGACGAAAACTCCCATGACGACGACGAACCAGCCGAACCCCTTGCGCAGGATGTCCGCCGGAACGCGACCGGCAAGCCTGGCACCGAAAAGGCTCCCCGCGACCGCGGCGAGCGTGACGGCTCCGGCCAGGCCCCAGTTGATGGGGACTTCGGAGAGGTAGCCGGCAAACCCGGCGAAGGACTTCATCGCGATGACGACCAGCGACGTGCCCACCGCGACGGGCATGGGCAGCCCGCCGAGCAGGGCGAGGGCCGGCACGACCAGGAATCCACCGCCGGCCCCGACCAGGCCGGTGACCAGGCCGACGGCGACGCCGTCCAGGACCACGCGGAGCACTGGCAGCTCGTGGGGCACCGGCTCGGTGCTGACGCGGCGCCGACCGCGGATCATGGCGGCGGCGGTCGCAAGCATCATCAGGGCGAATGCGGTGAGCAGGACACCGCCCGGGACGTATGCGGCCAGGCGGCCGCCGCTGTAGGCGCCGGCCATGCCGGCGATCCCGAAGATGAGGCCGGTACGCCATCGCACTCGCCCGGCGCGCAGGTGTGGTACGACGGCCACGGCACTCGTGGCCCCCACGACGAGCAGCGAGGTGGCGATGGCTTCCTTCGTCGGCATACCGGCGACGTAGATCAGCAGCGGAACCGCGAGGATGGATCCGCCGCCGCCGAGCAGCCCGAGGCTCACCCCGATGACCGTGGCCAGCGCGACGGTCAGGACCAGCGCACTCATGGCCGGCCTCCGGTGGGCGCGGTGCCGCGCAGCTGCCCGACGATGGTGTCCAGGTCGCAGGCGGCACCACGGTTGTAGGGGAGTCTGGACAGCACCGTGCCCATCGCGCAGGTGTTCGTCAGCGCGGCGACGGCGAGGCCGGCACCGATCGCCGCGGCGACCCATTGCGCGCCCGGCAGGGCCACCGACACCAGCACGGCGGCGAACACGATGGATCCGGCGACGAGGCGCACCTGGCGTTCGAGATCCCAGCGGGGCCTGCCCCGCTCGACCGGGGAATCAGCGGCCTGCCAGGCGAGGATGCCGCCGTCGAGAACCTTCAGGTTGGGCAGGCCGGTCCGGGCGAGGGTCTGCTCGGCCTGAGCGGCGCGGGCACCCGAGCGGCAGACCAGCACGACGTCGTCGTCGAGGTGGGCGAGCAGCTCGGTCCGGTGTTCGCGGAGCAGGTCCAACGGGACGTTGTAAGCGCCGGGGATGTGGCTCGTCTCGAACTCGCCGGGCGTGCGCACATCCAGGATCCGGGGCGCGCGGCCGGAGTCGAGCAGCCGGCGCAGCTGGGCCGCGTCGATGACGGCGGGTCGGTTCGGTTCGGCAGTGCTCATGGCTCCTCGTTGGTTGTCTCGTCAGTCGGGCCGGCGCGATCGGGGTCAGGAGACGACGGGCAGTCCGGCGCCGCGGGCGTGGCCGAAGTCGTCGTCGACCGCGACGACCTGGCGGCCGGCGCGGGCGAGCAGGGACGCGGCGATGGAGGCGCGATAGCCGGCGGCGCAGTGCACCCACACCTCGCCGTCCGGGATCTCGTCGAGGCGGCGGGGCAGATCGTGCAGGGGAAGGTGGACGGCACCGTCGATGCGGGCCTCGGCGGCCTCGAGGTTGCGGCGGGTGTCGAGGATGACGACGGGACGGTGGTGGCGGACCCGCGCGAGGTCCGCGAAGGTGGCTCGGGGATACGTGGCGAGGTCACCGTCGCCGCTCCAGCCGGTCGGATCGCCGGTGGCCTGGGCGGCGGGCCGGTCGATGCCGATGCGGACGAGTTCCCGCTGGGCCTCGGCGATCTGGTCGGCGGTGTCGGCGAGCAGGGTGATCGGGGTGCCCCAGGGGATGAGCCAGCCGAGGTAGGTGGCGAAGCTGCCGTCGAGGCCGAAGTTGAGGGTGCCGGCGACGTGCCCGGCGGCGAACGCCACCCGGTTGCGCAGGTCGACGACCCATTCGCCGTCGGCGAGGCGTTTGCGGATCTGCTCGGCGTCGGCCTGCTCAGGTGCGCGGAGGTCGGGCGCGGTGGGGCCGGCGCTGTTGGCCGGGGCCATGTGGGCGTAGTAGGCCGGCCAGGCGTCGAGGCCGGCGAGGAGCTCGTCGACGAAGGTCTGTTCGTCGCGGGTCAGGGCGGGGTTGACCAGCTTTTCCTGGGCGATGGTCGACGCGGTCGCCGCGCTCTGGGTGGCGGAGCAGAAGCTGCCGAAGCCGTGGGTGGGGTAGACCCCGGCGTCGCCGGGCAGCACGGAGGCCAGTTTGTGCGCGGAGGCGTACTGGTGGTGCACCAGGTCTTGGGTGTGTGCGGGGCCGAGCAGGTCGGGCCGGCCGACGGAGCCGTAAAGCAGGGAGCCGCCGGAGAAGACGGCGACCGGCCGGCCGGCCTCGGAGAGGGCGTACGACAGGTGGGTGTGGGTGTGGCCGGGGGTGGCGATGACCTTGACGGTCATGGTGTCGCCGACGGTGATGACGTCGCCGTCGGACGTGGGCACGCGGTCGAAGGTGACGGGATCGTCGGCGTTGAGGTGATACGCGGCTCCGGTGCGCCGCGCGAGGGCGTATCCGCCGGTGACGTAGTCGTTGTGGACGTGCGTCTCGAAGACGTGGGTGATGCGCACGTCGTGGGCGGCGGCGAGGCCGAGGACACGGTCGATGTCGCGCTGCGGGTCGACGACGAAGGCGACCCGGCCGTCGTGCACCAGGTAGCTGCGATCGCCGAGTGACGGGGTGTCGATGGGCAGGACGGACGGCATGACGGGGACTCCTTTGAGGGCAGGTGGGGTTCAGGCGCGGGCGTGAGTGCCGCAGACGACCGGATGGCCGGCGCGTAGCCAGGCCGCGGTGCCGCCGGCCACCGACCGGGCGTCGACACCGAGGCGCAGCAGGTACTCGGCCGCGGCGAGGCTGCGATTTCCGCTTGCGCAGATCACGTGGACCGGTACGCCGCCGCGGGGCAGCTCACGGGCTCGGGTGACGAGGTTTCCCAGTGGGATGGACAGGGCGCCCGGCACGTGGCCGTGGGCGTACTCGACGGGTCCGCGGACGTCGATGAGAACGACGCCGTCGCGATGTGCGGCGGCGAAAGTGGACAGGTCGACCTCTGGACGCATGGATGATCCTCCGAATGTATACCCCGGGGGGTACCTGGGTTTCACCATAGCGCGCGGTCGGCGGGCTTTGTCAACCGAGGAACAGATACCCCCCAGGGTATGCTGGACCAAGCATCGGAACACTCGATACGAGGGGGCCCGTACGAAGATCGCCGGTCGCAGCCCAACCGCCACTCGACAGGCGACGAGGGTCTTCCGGCCCTGACCGAAGGCCGTCATGCCGGAGAAGGCTGTGGTGATGGCGCGCCCGGTTCTGGTAGTCGAGGACGACCGCGAGATACGCGACCTCGTCCGCCGCTACCTGGAACGCGCCGGGCACGCCGTCCACACCACCGGATCAGGTGCCGAAGCGCTGCGGCTGCTCGACACCGCCGACCCGGCGGTGCTGGTGCTCGACCTCGGTCTGCCCGACATCGACGGCCTCACTGTGCTGGCCGCCGCGCGTGACGGCCGGCAGGTGCCCGTGGTGGTGCTGACGGCCCGCAGCGCCGTCGAGGACCGGATCGACGGTTTGCGCCGTGGCGCGGACGACTACGTGACCAAGCCGTTCAGTCCGACCGAGCTGGTCCTGCGCATCGAGGCGGTCCTGCACCGCACGCGCGGGGCGCAGGCCGAGCGGGTCGTCACCTCCTACGGGGCCGGTCGGCTGCAGGTCGACGAGGCGCGGCACGAGGTCCGCCTCGATGGTGTCGTGCTCGACCTCACACCGACGGAATGGGGCCTGGTGACCGCCCTGTGCTCGGCGCCGGGCCGGGTCTACTCGCGCTACGAGCTGGTCAACCGGGTCCGCGGGTACGAGTTCGCGGGCTATGAACGCACGATCGACTCCCACGTGAAGAATCTGCGGCACAAGCTCGGCCCGGACGCCGCGCGGATCGTGGAGACCGTGCTCGGCGTCGGCTACCGGCTGGGGTGGTCGCGTGACGAGTAAGCTGACAGTGTTGCGCAGCCCGCTGGGCCGGCGGCTGCTGGTCGCGTTCTTGGTCGTCGCGCTCTCCTCGGTTCTCGTCCTCACCCTCGCGGCGCTGATCGCCACCGACCGGGGGCTGACCGGTGCCCGGCACGCGGATCAGCAACGGACAGCGGATCGCGCGGCCGCGGCGGTGGCCACTGCCTACCTCGCCGCCGGTGGTTGGGCATCGGTCGATCTCGGTGACGCCTCGGGCCTGGCCGAGGCCGCCGACGGCCACCTCGTGGTGCTCGACAGCAGCGGCGCGATGGTGTGGCCCGGTCGTGGCATGGGCGGGATGGGCGCCCGGATGATGTCTGCCGGGCACGTCGCGCAAGCGCCGGTCCGGGTGGGAGGCGCCCGGGTCGGCACCGCCCGGGTCAGCTTCGCCGGTGACGTGTCCGGGGCGCGGCGGATCGCCTGGTCCTGGGTGGCCGGTGCCGCCGCGGTGGCCCTGCTGGTGGCGCTGGCGGTCAGCGGATTCGTGACCCGGCGCCTCACCCGTCCCCTGCTGGCCCTGGCCGGCGCGGCCCGGCGGTTCACCGCGGGGGAGCGCAGTGCCCGGGCCGGCAGCCGCGCCGGTGCGCCGGGGGAGGTGGGCGAGGTGATCCGGGCGTTCGACGCGATGGCCGACGAGGTGGTCCGCGGGGAAGCCGTACGCCGCAGGCTGTCCGCCGATGTGGCCCACGAGCTGCGCACACCGCTGGCCGGGCTGCAGGCCGGTTTGGAGGAGCTGCGCGACGGCCTGCGTGCGCCGGACGCGGAACGGCTGGGAGCCCTGCACGACCAGACGCTGCGTCTCAGTCGCATTGTTGCCGACCTGGCGGACCTGTCCGCCGCGGAGTCCGCGGCGCTGTCGCTGCGTCCGGCCGAGGCCGACCTCGCGGCGATCGCCCGCGCCGCGCTCGCTTCCCAGCTCCCTCAGCTCGAAGCGGCCGGTCTGCGTGTCCACACCGACCTGACCGGCGCGCTGGCGGTGCGGGCAGATCCGGACCGGTTGCACCAGGTTGTCGTCAACCTGCTCACCAACGCGGCGCGTTACTGCCGGACGGGCGACGGACTGAGCCTGCGCGGGTACGCCGACGGTCCCGAGGCGGCGCTGGAGGTGGCCGACACCGGCCCGGGCATCGCGGCCGAGGATCTTCCGCACGTCTTCGACCGGCTCTGGCGGGGCGACCGGGGCCGGGAGGTCGCGGGTTCGGGGATCGGCCTGGCGATCGTGCGGGAGCTGGTCACCGCCCACGCGGGTACGGTCACAGCCGCGTCAGGGGACGGCTCGGGGACCACTGTCACCGTTCGTCTGCCGCTGGCGTCCACCAGCCGGCCACCCTCAACCGCGACGCGGTCGTGACCGACGTCGCCTGAGCACCCGACCGGGCGTTCGTACCCGGAGGGGTATCGTTCAGCGGGAAGAGATGATCGGGAGGACACGGCATGGAGATCGACCAGGACGCTCTCGGGGACGTCGTCAAGCGGCTGCGGCGCGCCGAGGGGCAGATCCGCGGTGTGATCGCGATGCTGGAGGACGGCCGCGACTGTGCCGACGTGGTCACCCAGCTCGCCGCCGTGTCCCGTGCTCTCGACCGCGCCGGCTTCAAGATCATCGCGAGTGGTCTGCGGCAGTGCGTGAAGGCCGAGGAGAACGGTGAGGAGCCGAGCGTCGACGTGGCGCAGCTGGAGAAGCTCTTCCTGTCGCTGGCCTGACGTTCGGCTGCGCGCCGGCGGTCCCGTGCGGGACTGCCGGCGCTCTCCTGTTCAGCTGCCGAGGGTGGCCAGCGCCGCCCGCAGCCGGGAGGTGGCTTCGTCGGCCACCTCCGCGAGCTGAGACCGTCCGGTGATCTGCACCATGGTCTGCGGATCAAGGGCCTGCACCAGCGTTGTGCCGGGGCTGTCCCCCCGGACCACGACGTTGCAGGGCAGCAGCAGGCCGATCTCCCGGTCGACGCCGAGCGCCCGGTGGGCCAGCGGCGGATTGCAGGCGCCGAGGATGAGGTAGTCCTCCATCTGCTCGCCGAGCTTCTCGCGCAGCGTCGCCCGCGCGTCGATCTCGGTGAGCACCCCGAAGCCCTCCTTCTCGAGCGCCGTCCGGACCCGTTCGACCGTCTCCGCGAACGGCGCCGCCACGCGAACTGTGATGGCATAGGTCATCGCCTGTCATCGCCTCTCTGTGCCGGAACCGGTTACCGGGTCGCCCACGCGGTGAACGCGGTCAGGTGGTGCTGCGAGGCCGCCAGCAGGTGCTGGTAGACCTGGGTGACGTCGGGGGCGGTCAGCCCGCCGAGCGCCTTCTGCAGGTCGGCGATGTCGGTGCGTTCCACCTCCTGGCCCACTTGCAGGGCGGCGGCTCGCCCGGTCGTGCCACGGGTGAGCAGCCTGTCGTAGGTGGCCTGCACCGCCGGGTCGCTGAACGTTCCGTCGGCCGTGCCGGCCGTGGGGTCGGTCAGCCCGTAGCGGGCGACCAGGCTGCGCACGGCGTTCAGATGCTGGGTCTCCGCCGCGGCGATGTGCCCGAAGAGCGGGACCGGATACTTGTCCGCGAACCTCACGTAGAGGTCGTGGGCGAGCTTCTCCTCCTGTGCCATGGCGATCAGAGTGGTCTTCTGCCGGGTGGTCAAGGTGCCCTGGGCGGCGCTCACACCGGTGCCGAAGCAGATGCCCGCGCCCATGCCGGCGCCCATGCCCGCACCCATGCCGGCGCCCATGCCGGTATCGCTGGGGCCGCGCGGGCTCGGCCGGACCATGACGGCCCGGGTCGCTGTGAAGACGTCGGTGCCGGCCAGTGCCGGTCCCGCCGCCGCGATGCCACCCAGGCCCAGTGCGCCGGCCGTGACCAGTACGGCCATCCGGCGTGAAGTGGTGGCTCTCATGGTTCCTCCCTCGTCTCATCTCTTCCGGCAGCGTCGCGCGCGCCGGTGCGGACGGGGTGTATCCCGTGTGGAGGCGGTGTGGAGAAACCCGAGCGGCCGGACGCCCTGATCACTACGACGCCGCAAAATACCCTTGGGGGTATCGGATCGGCCGGAATGCCGCCGCTCCCCGACGGGAGGTGGAACGTGACGAGCACCACGACCCCCGGAACCGGCCGTCTCACGGTCGATCATGTCGGCGGTGAGGAGTACGAGATCACCGTCCGGGACCACCGCCTCCGGGTGGATCAACCGGCCGGATCGGGCGGCGCCGATCCGGCACCGACCCCGACGGAGCTGCACCCCGGCCGGCTTCCCGCCGGGGCGAACGGCGGCCCTCGCCGCCGTGGCGAGCCATTGCACCGTGCCCAACACGCTGCTTCATCAGCCGGAGATCACCGTTGCCGTCACGTGAACCGATGCCGGGCGGACCGACGGTGCCGCGGTCCGGGCCGTGCGGCCCTGCCGGTGACCCGGGCGATGTCCGACCGTGGAGGTGAAGCGGCGACGTGGGGAGGACGGTATGCGGCGGTGGTGGCAGCGACGGGAGCAGGCGTTGTTCGCCGCGACGCTCCTGCTGGTGCTGATCGGTTCGGTGGCCGCGGCGGCCGATGCCCCGGATGTGGCGGGCGCGCTGTGGAACGCCGCGACGCTGCTCGGCCTGGGGTACTCGACGGCGGTGCTGATCGGGGCGGCACGGCGGCGCGAGGCAAGCGTCGACGTGATCGCCTGGCTGGCGCTGGCGGGTGCGTTGTGGGTCGGCGAGGCTCTCGCGGGCGCCGTGATCGCGGTCATGCTGTCAAGCGGCGTGCTGCTGGAGGCGCGCGCCGCGGCCCGGGCCCGACGCGAGCTCAGCACCCTGGTGGCCCGGGCCCCGCGCACCGCCCGGCGGGACACCGCGTCGGGGCCGGTTGAGGTGCCGGTGGCCGAGGTGGTGATCGGTGACCGCCTCGTGGTCGGCTCCGGTGAGATCGTGCCGGTCGACGGGCGGCTGCTCGGCCCGGCGGTGCTCGACGAGTCGGCGCTGACGGGTGAACCGTTGCCGGTGGAGCGCCGGAGCGGCGAGGACGTGCGCAGCGGGGTGGTGAACGCCGGCGGACCGGTGCGCCTGACGGCCACCGCGACGGCCGAGGCGTCGACCTACGCCGGCGTCGTGCGCCTGGTGGAGCAGGCGCAGGCGGCGAGCGCGCCGTCCGTGCGGATCGCGGACCGGTTCGCGGTGGCCTTCGTCCCGGTGACGCTGCTGCTGGCCGGCGCGGCCTGGGCCGTCACCGGTGATCCGGTACGGGCGGTGGCGGTGCTGGTGGTGGCCACACCCTGCCCGTTGCTGCTGGCCGTGCCGATCGCGATCATGTCGGGGATCTCCCGGGCGGCCCGCAACGGCGTCGTCGTCAAGGGCGGCGGCGCCCTGGAGCGGCTGGCCGCGGGGCGGGTCATGCTGTTCGACAAGACCGGCACGTTGACCGCCGGACGGCCGGTCCTCACCGATGTGGTGACTCCCGCGAACGGGCCGCTGCCGGCCGGCGAGGTGCTGCGCCTCGCCGCCGGCCTGGACCAGAGCTCCGCCCACGTGCTGGCCGGGGCCATCGTCACCGCCGCCGATGACCGCGGCCTGCGGCTGTCGCCGCCGGAGGAGGTCCAGGAGCGCCACGGCTACGGGGTGCAGGGCCTGGTCGACGGCCACCGGGTCCGCCTGGGCAAGGCGGCGTGGATCGTTCCCGATCCGATGCCGGCGTGGATGCGCCAGGCCCGCAGGCGGGCCGCGCTCGACGGCTCGCTGACGGTGTTCGCGGCGATCGACGACGTGCCGGCGGGAGTGCTGTTGCTGGATGATCCGGTACGGCCCCAGGCACCTCGCATGGTCCGCGCGCTGCGCCGGGCCGGGATCAGTCGCGTCGTGCTGGTGACCGGCGACCGGGCCGACACGGCCGAGGCCGTGGGACGGGTCGTCGGGGTCGATGCGGTGCACGCCGATTGCGACCCCGGCGACAAGCTGGCCCTGATCCGGGCCGAGCAGCGGCTGGCGCCGGCCGTCATGGTCGGCGACGGCATCAACGACGCGCCCGCGCTGGCGGCGGCGGAGGTCGGCGTCGCCCTGGCGGCCCGCGGAGCGACCGCGTCGGCCGAGGCCGCCGACGTGGTACTCACGGTCGACCGGATCGACGCGCTGGCCGACGCCATCCTCATCGCCCGGCGCTGCCGCGTCATCGCGCTGATGGCGGTCCTGACCGGGATGGGGCTCTCGGCCGCGGCGATGATCGTGGCGGCCGCGGGTCACCTGTCCCCGGCCGCCGGCGCGCTGCTGCAGGAAGGCATCGACGTCGCCGCCATCGCCATCGCCTTGACCGCGCTGCTGCCCGGGCGGTCGCACACCGTGACGATGAACGCCACCGACCGTGCCACGGCCCGGCGGCTGTACGCCGAGCACCGTGAGGTGCGCCCGCTGGTCGAGCAGGTGCGCACCGTAGCCGACGCGTTGAACCTGCCGCCGTACGACCTGGGACCGGTGCGCGCGCTGCTGGACGACCTCGAGGTGCGGCTGCTCGCGCACGAGCGCGCCGAGGAGGCCGAGCTGTTGCCGATCATGGCGCGAGCGCTCGGCGGGGCCGAGACGACGAGTGGGCTCAGCCGCACCCACGCCGAGATCGACCACCAGATCGGGCGCCTGCGCCGGACAGTGGACGATCTCGTCGAGCAGGCGGACGCCGAGGACGTCACCGACGTACGCCGGCTGCTCTACGGGCTCTATGCGATCCTGCGACTGCACAACGCCCAGGAAGAGGAGGGCGCGTTCAGCCTGGTCCCCGATCCGCAGACGCCATGATCAGGTCGGTCGCCTCCGCTTCCCCGGCGGCGGGCAGTTCGGCACCATCACGATCACCGATGACGCCGCCGCGTCGGGTCGGGGTCGAGCTGACCGGTCGCACCTGGCGCGACCACGTACTCGTCTCTACCGGACCAGTCTGCCGGCCCCGCCGGGGCCGTCACCACCTGGTTGAGGGTTGCCCGCGGTCCTGTCCGCACGGGACGTCTGCCCCTGTGGGCTGCCGACCACGACGCAGAGGATGAAGAGGTGAGCATTCGCGCTGTCGGCCGCTTACCGGCCTCCACCCGCGGCCGCTGGGTCGTGCTGTCCCTGGCCGCGGCGGCGTGGGCGGCTGCGTACCGGGTCAACGGGTGGATCTGGGATCTGTTGCTGTACGACCTGTTCGGCCTGGCGCCGGCCGCGAGATCGACCGAGACGATCCACTTCTTCCTCTACGACAGCATCAAGATCGCGTTGCTGCTGGTGGGGATCATCTTCGCGGTGACCGTGCTGCGCTCGTACATGAGCATCGAACGGACCCGGGCACTGCTCGGCGGCCGGCGTGCGGGCGCGGGCACCGTGCTGGCGGCGGGTCTGGGCGTGGTCACCCCGTTCTGCTCCTGCAGCGCGGTCCCGGCGTTCATCGGCTTCGTCGCCGCCGGGGTGCCGATCGGGGTCACCCTCAGCTTCCTGATCGCGAGCCCGCTGGTCAACGAGATCGCCGTCGGCATGCTCTTCGCCATGTTCGGCTGGAAGATCGCGGCCCTCTACGTGACCGCCGGGCTCACCCTGGCGATCGCCGGCGGCTGGGTCCTCGGCCGGCTGGGCGCGCAGCGGTGGGTGGAACCGTTCGTGTTCGAGACCCGGCTCGGCGGGCAGATCATCGACTCCACCGAGGGCCTCGGCTTCGACCAGCGCATCCAGATGGGTGTGGAAGAGGTCGGTACGATCCTGCGCAAGATCTGGCCGTACCTGCTGGCCGGCATCGGCGTCGGCGCGGCGGTCCACGGCTGGGCCCCCGAATCGTTCTTCGCCACCTACGCGGGCCGTGGCAACGTCTTCGCGGTGCTGGTCGCCGTCGTGGTCGGCATCCCGCTGTACGCCAATGCCGCCGGTGTCATGCCGGTCGTGCTGGCGCTGCACGAGAAGGGCCTGCCGATGGGCACCCTGCTCGCTTTCATGATGAGTGTCGTCGCCCTGAGCCTGCCGGAGATGATCCTGCTGCGCCGCGTTCTCAAGCCGCAACTGCTGGCGGCGTTCGTCGCGGTCGTCGGGACCGGGATCGTGGCCGTCGGCTACCTGTTCAACGCCGTCCTGACCTGATCCCGTCACACCGAAGGAGATCACCGTGATCATCAAAGTGCTCGGCCCCGGTTGCGCGAAATGCGCCACCCTCGAACGCCGGACCCGCGAAGCGGTGGACGCGCTCGGCGTGGGTGCCACCATCGAGAAGGTCGACGACTATCCCACCATCGTCGGCTACGGGGTGACGGCGACGCCGGCGCTCGTGGTGGACGAGAAGGTCGTCGTCTCGGGACGGGTGCCCACCGCCGCCTGGATCCGTGACGTCCTCCGTCACCGCGCGCCCGGCGCCCGGCACGACGGGCCCTGACCGCCCCGACCGTGCGGGCCTCGCAACGGCCGAAGTCCCGGCCCGCCGAGGGACGAAAGCCTCTGCTCCCCGGTCACGCGGCGGACCATCCTGGTGGCAACAGCGCAAGGCCAGGGGAGGGACCATGAACGCCCATGTCGGTGACAAGATCATTATCGAGGGAACGCACCTCGGCGATCACCGCCGGACCGGCATCATCACCGAGATCACCCACCCCGACGGCGCGCCGCCGTACCAGGTGAGGTGGCTCGAGGACGGCCGGACGACGCTGGTCTTCCCGGGCGCGGAATGCCGGATCGAGCCCTCGGTCCAGCCGGCCCGCCCGGAGGACGTGGCACCGTGACCACGCTGGCCGGGGCGCCCGTCGTGGCCGGCGTGGACGGCTCGGCCCGAAGCTTCGCCGCGGTGGAGGTGGCTGCGGCGGAGGCCGCTCTGTGCAACCGGCCGTTGCGCATCGTCCACGCGTTCGCCTGGCCGCCGGTCAGCGCCGCGCTGACCCCCGACATGTCCGAGCCGGTACGCCGCGTCACCCGCGAGCGTGCGCTGTCAGCACTGCGGGAGGCGGAAGCGATCGCGCTGAAGGCCCGGCCCGAGCTGGCCGTCACGGCTGTGATCGTCGATGAGTCGCCGGTCGCGGCGCTGCGGGCCGAGAGCAGGCACGCGTTCCTGATCGTCCTCGGCGACCGTGGTGCCGGTGGTCTCGCCCAGCTGCTGGTCGGCTCCGTGGCGGTGCAGACAGCCTCGCACAGTCTGTGCCCGGTCATGGTCATCCGGGGCGAACGGCGAACGAACGGTCCGGTGGTGGTGGGGATCGACGGATCGGCAACGTCGATGCGGGCGCTGGAATTCGCCGCGGGAACCGCCGCGCTGCGCGGGGCGGAGTTGCTCGCGGTGCACGCCTGGAGCACCGGCGACAGCGCTGAACTCGTCGACAAGCTGCCGATGAGCTGGGAGAACTGGGCGGCTGGACCGATCGAGGAGCGGGTCTTCGCCGAAGCCGTGGCGGGACTGGGCGAACGTCAACCCGACCTGGTGGTGCGCCGGGAGATGATCGAGGGCCCGGCCCGCCGCATCCTGGCCGAACGATCCGCCGGCGCGCAGCTGATGGTCGTCGGCGACCGTGGACGCGGTGGCTTCACCGGCTTGCTGCTCGGCTCGGTGAGCCAGTACCTCGTGCATCACGCCGCCTGCCCGCTCGTCGTGGTCCGCAATGCCGCGCAGTCCGGCACTGTCGGGAGCTGACCGGGATCGACGACGGCCCGGCCGAGCCCGGCGCCCGCACAGTGGGGACCGCCGGAACCGTGATGCCGGCCCACCGGGCGGACGAGCGACGGATCATCGGTCTGCGATGTGGCACATGAACCAGATCAGCGAGCGCGTGGACCGGGACCGGAGTCGGGGCCCGACCGCTCTGCACAGTGGAACGGCCGTCGCCGTGGCTCGGATGCGGCAACCGCGGCGCGGGGGCTGCTGCTGACCGGGGCGGTGCCGTTCGCCGTCGTGACGTGGTGGAGCCTGGTCGTCCCGCTCGCCGGTGCGCGGCTGTGGACACGGGTGTGACTGCATGTCCCCGCCCCGGCGTCAGTGGCGTCGCCGGTACTCCTCCGCGACGATCCCCGCGCCGAAGAGGACGACCAGGGCGCAGGTCAACACCACCCCGGCGGTGCCCCAGGCGACCATCGCCACGGAGAGCAGTCCCCAGATCAGCCCACCCACCACCGCGACGGTGACCAGTGTCCGGCGTGGCGGGCGTCGTCGTCCCGTCAGGGAGGGATGGTCGGCGGTCAGCCGGGCGATGATCTGGTCGAACTGTCGCTGCCTGTCGTCGGTTCCCATCGGGCCACCCTTCCGGCCGGGCTCGACGCGGGCGCCTGCTCCTCCGGGCGGAGAGGTCCGCTCCGCGCCGCCTTTCCGCAGCATAGGTGGGCGATTCGTGTCGCCGCTGCGGCCATTGGTCCCGTCCGACCGGGACACGGGACACGGGTCAGCTGCGGTCATCGTGCGTCACGGACGCGGAGGCGCCGTGGGCCGAACGACTCTGGGTGGGAACGCGTCGCCACGCTTCGATGGAGCCGGCGGGCAGATTCTTCGGGAGGGGAGACGGACCATGAGCGTCGAGGCGCCGGCCGTCGTTGTCGGTACGGACGGTTCGAGCGAGGCGCTGGCCGCGGTCCGGTGGGCCGCCGCACAGGCCCGTCTCCGAGGCGCGGATCTGGTGATCGTCCACGGCTACGACGAAGGCTGGTCCGCCGACGTTCATCTGCCGGCGCCGGGCTTCGCCGAGCTGGCGGCCGGGCGGGCCGCGGAGATCGCCGAGGACGCGGAACTGGCCGCCCGCGCCGTCGCACCGTTCATCACGATCCGCCGCCGCGTCGACGCCGGGCAACCGGGACCGGTGTTGCTGCGTGCTGCTCGTCACGCGGCACTGGTCGTGGTGGGCAATCGCGGTCACGGCGGCTTCGCCGGCCTCCTCCTGGGCTCGGTCGGGCACGCTGTGGCGACCCGTGCTCCGTGCTCGGTGGTCGTCGTGCGGGGGGAGCCGGACACCCTGCCCGGCCCTGTCGCCGTGGGTGTGGACGGCGCGGCCGCTGGTGCGGTGGCGCTCGAGTGCGCTTTCGACCAGGCGGCAGCCGAGGCCTGCCCACTCGAGGCGATCCGGGCGTTCCTGCGGCCCGCGCCGCCGTGGGCCGCCGACATCGCGCCGTCGATCCTGTGGCTCGAGCAGGGGCTGGCCCAGGAGAGCCGGCTGCTGGCCGAGCTCGTGCGCCCGATGCGGCTGAGATATCCGCAGGTCAAGGTCGAGGAGCTGGTCAGCCGGGCGGACGCGGCCAGGGCGCTGGTGGCCGCGTCGCAGCGGGCCCGCCTCGTGGTGGTCGGCAGTCGCGGGCTGGGCCCGGTCGCCGGGATGCTGCTCGGCTCGGTGGGGCTTCAGTTGCTGCACCACGCCGCCTGCCCGGTCATGATCGCGCGCGGGGACGTCCACCGGGCCTGACCGGGCCGTTCCGCCGGCGACACACCGCGGCCTCGGCCGGGACCTTCGGCCCTGCGCACGCCGGTCCGCACCGGGCAGACTCCAAGCCGGGCCGGTCGTCCGCCGGATGCCCCCGTCCGGGAGGTCACCGGCGCGCCACGGGTCGCGCCGGAGCTGCGGCCCGGCCGACGGGAGGGATGATGGACAGCGCGATCGAGGTTGACGGGCTGGTGGTCGACCGCGGCGGACGCCGAGTGCTGCACGGCCTGGATTTCGCCGTACGGCGAGGCAGCGTGACAGGTCTGCTCGGCCCCAACGGCAGCGGCAAGACCACCTTGATGCGGTGCATCGTCGGAGTGCAGAAGGTGCGCGCCGGCACGGTCACCGTGCTGGGGGAGCCGGCGGGTGCGCCGGATCTGCGGCGCCGGATCGGGTACGTCACGCAGGCGCCGAGCGTCTACGCGGACCTGACCGTACGCGAGAACGCGCGCTACTTCGCCTCCCTGTACCGGCTTTCCCGGACCACCGCGGAAGAGGCGGTCCGTGACGTGGGGCTGGAGGCGGTCGCCGACCACCTGGTGACAGCGCTGTCCGGCGGGGAGCGGGCGCGGGCATCGCTGGCCTGCGCACTGCTGAGCCGGCCCGAACTTCTGGTGCTGGACGAACCCACGGTGGGCCAGGATCCGGTGGTCCGCCGGGATCTGTGGCAGCGGTTCCACGCTCTGGCCGAGGCCGGCACCACGCTGCTGGTGTCCAGTCACGTGCTCGACGAAGCCGGACGTTGCGATCGGCTGTTGCTGATCCGTGACGGCCGGCTGATCGCCGACGACACCCCTGATGCCGTGCGAAGCGCGGCCGGCACCAGCGACCTGGAGACGGCGTTCCTGCGGATGGTCCTGGCCGGCGACGGGCAGGACCAGCAGTCGAGGGAGGCGGTCTAGCCGTGTCCGTACAGGTCGCCTTCTCCACCGCGGGCCGGATACTGCGCCAGCTGCGGCACGACCGCCGGACGATCGCGCTGATCCTGGTGGTGCCGACTGTGCTGCTGACCCTGCTGAGGTTCATGTTCGACGCCCAGCCCGCCATGTTCGACCGGGTCGCGTTGGTGATGCTGGGTGTCTTCCCCTTCACCATGATGTTCCTGCTGACGAGCGTGGCGATGCTGCGGGAGCGGACCAGCGGAACCCTGGAGCGGCTGCTGACCACTCCGATCGGCAGACTCGACATCCTGCTCGGCTACGGCATCGCGTTCGCCGCGGCCGCCGCAGTGCAGGCCGCGGTGGTGTCGGCGCTGGCGTACTGGCTGCTGGGCCTGGACACGGTGGGCAGCCCCTGGCTGGTCGGGCTGATCGTGGTCGGTAACGCCGTGCTCGGGATGGCGCTGGGGCTGTTCGTGAGCGCGTTCGCGCGCAGTGAGTTCCAGGCGGTGCAGTTCATGCCGGCGGTGGTGTTGCCGCAGGTGCTGCTGTGCGGGCTGTTCGTGCCACGTGAGCAGATGGTGGGCTGGCTGCAGGCGATCAGCGACGTGCTGCCGATGTCGTACGCGGTCGAGGCCCTGACCGAGGTGGGCACGCACCCCGCGGCCACCCCGCGGATGTGGCGCGACCTGGTGATCATCGTCGGGGCGGCGGTGATCGCGCTGATGCTGGGCGCGGCGACCCTGCGGCGGCGCTCACCCTGACACCGAGACCTTCGCCGAAGCAGGATTCGAGGACGGAGAATGCGATGACCGAACAAGCCTCCCGCTGGCAGGAGCTGGCGGACCGGGTCGAAGCCCTTGCTCTCAAGCTGAAACTGCATGTCGAGCAGGTCGACGACGACCAGGAGGTCAGGGACGCGATGGGCCGGCTACGGGCAGATGTCGACGAAGCGTTCAAGGCCGCCGGTAACGCCGTGCAGGACGACGCTGTTCGCGAGGACGTCCGCGAGGTCGGCCGGTTGCTCACCGACGCCCTCGACACGACGTTCACCCGGGTGGGGCACCAGGTGCGGGATCTGTTCGCGCGGCAGCCGTGAACCGGTGCGGCGCCCGGCGCTGAACGTCGTGGCCGGACACCGGACCTTCGGCCCTGTTTCGGCGGGGCGTCCGGCAGCACTGTGGATCCGGGGGCCGATCCCCGGCTTCCACCGCGACGAGAGTATGAGAGGCGTTGGTGGCCATGACCGTCACGACGACCAAGGACGCACGCATCCTGGACACCCTGCGGGAGGCGGTCGACACCGTCTCGGTCGGCAAGGTGTTCGGCGCCCCCATCACTCAGGGAGAGACGATCGTGCTCCCGGTGGCCCGGATCGGCGGAGGCGCGGGTGGGGGAAGTGGCACCGGGCCCGCGGGACCGGGTCAGGAGAACGGTGGCACCGGCGGAGGCCTGGGCATGTCGGCCAAACCGCTCGGTGTGTTCGTGCTGCGCGACGGCAAGGTCGGCTGGCGGCCGGCCGTCGATGTCAACCGGATCATCATGGGAGGTCAGATCGTCGCCGTCACCGCCCTGCTCGTCGTCCGGGCCGTGATCGCCGCCCGGGGCGGCACCACTCACCGGGGCGCGCGGTCGCTTCCCGGGCAGCGGCGTGCCGCCCGCCTCGCCCGCCGGGTGCTTCCCAGGCGGTGACATCGAGGGCCGGTGGACCTCCGAGCCGGCGGCTCATCGACACGTCGAGAGGAATTCGGCCATGGCTGGCCACGTTCCCGGTACGCCCCTGCGGCGCCACGGATTCGTGCCCGTCGTGTTGCCGGCCGTCGAGGACGTCCGGCGGGAGCTGCGGGGTCGGCTGACTGCCGAGCTGGGCCGGCTGCCGAGCGGGGCCGCCGAGGTGAGGCCCGTCTGCCGGGAACCGGGGGACAGGGACGGCGTCAGCCGGTCGCCGCGGCGACCGGACTCTGCGCGTACCGGTCCGGCGGTGGGGCGATCAGGCCGCGGACCAGGATGAGGGGAGCGCAGCTGTGGTGCAGCACCGTCTGGGACACCGATCCGAGCAGGCCGCCGTAGGCGTGCTGCCCGCGGGCCCCGACGATGAGGAGACTCGCTCCCTGTGATGCGGCGATCAGAATCGTTGCCGGGTCACCCGGCACCGTCCGGGCCCGGGCGGGAACGCGATATTTGTCCTCCCGGACGGCGACGAGCTCGGCGAGGTCGGGCAGCCGGTCGCCGGCCGGATCGTCCGCGGTCGGCACGGCTCGCACGACGAGCAGGTCCGTGCCGCGGCGGGCGGCGGTGTCGAAGGCGAAGTCGAGGGCCTGCTCGGAAGCGGGCGATCCGTTGACGCCGACCACCACGGAGCCGCCGAACGGGTGCCTGGCCCGGGCGACCAGCACCGAACAGGAGGCGCGGGCGGCGACGTGCACCGCGCCGGCCTGCGTGGGAAGGCAGACGTGGCCGGACAATCCGCCGTCGCCGACGGCCAGCAGAGAGGCCGTGCGGGCCTGCCGCAGCAGCGTCGAGCCGGGCGCCCCTTCCAGGAGCCGGGTACTGACGGCGAGGTCCGGGGCGACGGTGGAGGCGGCGGCCACCGCGCGCTCGAGCAGCTCGTGCGCGGTGGTGCCGGGTTGGGGGTCGGCCTGCCGGGGGCTGTCCGGCAGCCAGTTGAAGACGTGCACGACCCGCAGGGGCAGACCGTACCGCGAAGCGAAAGCGGCGGCGGCCCGTACCGCCGACATGCTGGATTCCGAACCGTCGACGCCGACGACCACCGGAAGCACGGATGACGATCTCATCTCGCTCACCTCCTCCGCTGTATCTGTCCATCGTTGCCCCGGCTGTGCTCCGCGAGCAGGGCCGATGGACCGTATTCGAGGGGAGAATCCACGCGGATGGCGACCTTCGGCCCTGTCCCGGAGCACGCCCGGCGCGAGAGACTGGAGCCGGGTGAGGCAGTCATGACAATCGAGTTCGCCTTGGTCAGCGTGGACACACCGGCCGACGCCAACGTCATCATCGGGCAGGCCCACTTCGTCAAGACGGTGGAGGGCCTGCACGAGGCACTGGTCGGGATCAGCGTCCATCTCCGCTTCGGCATCGCCTTCTGCGAGGCGTCCGGCGACTGCCTGATCCGGCGTTCGGGCAACGACCCGGACCTGGAGCGCAGCGCCTGCGCCGCCGCCGAGGCCATCGGAGCGGGACACAGCTTCGTGATCATGCTGCGCGGCGGCTACCCGGCCGACGCGCTGAACGCGGTCAAGGACGTACCCGAGGTGTCCAACATCTGGTGCGCCACCGCCGACACGGTCGGAGTTGTCGTGGCGGCCGCCGGCCCGAACCGGGGCATCGCGGCCGTGCTCGACGGACGGTCGCCGGTGGGGATCGAAACCGATGCCGACGTGGCGCGACGCCGCGTCCTGCTGCGTGAGCTCGGCTACAAGCAGTAGTCCGGGCATGGGTACACCACGATCACCGCAACGGCTGCTGCCCGGGCTGGAGGCGCTGCGCGGTTACGACCGGACCGGGCTGCGCGGCGATCTCCTCGCGGGACTGACCGTGGCCGCCTATCTCGTCCCGCAGGTGATGGCCTACGCGACGTTGGCCGGCCTGCCGCCGGTGACCGGGCTGTGGGCGATCCTGGCGCCGCTGGCGCTGTACGTTTTCCTCGGCTCCTCGCGGAACCTGTCGGTGGGTCCGGAGTCGACCACGGCGTTGATGACGGTGGCGGTGGTTGCCCCGCTCACCGGCGGTGACCCGGCCCGCCACGCGGCGCTCGCCGCCACCCTGGCCATCCTGGTGGGCCTGCTGTCTGTGCTGGCCTTCGCCGCGCGTCTCGGGTTCGTCGCCGACCTGTTGTCCAAGCCGATCCTGGTCGGCTATCTGGCCGGGGTCGCGGTCACGATGATCGTCGGTCAGCTCGGCGAGCTGACCGGGGTGCCGGTCGACAGCGGTGGTATCCCCGCCGAGCTCGCCTCGTTCGCGGCCCATCTGGGCGACCTGCAGCCGGTCACCGCGTCGTTCGCCGCTGCCGCGCTGGGACTGTTGTTCCTCGGTCAGTGGCGCTACCCACGCCTGCCGACACCGCTGGTCGTGGTCATGCTGGCCACGCTCGCGGTGGTGACCTTCAACCTGCAACGGCACGGCCTGGCCGTCGTGGGGACCGTTCCGGGCGGGCTGCCCACCCCGGCTCTGCCCGACTCCGGCGACCTGCGGCATCTGCTGCTTCCCGCGGTCGGTGTGCTCGTCGTCGGGTACACCGACACGGTCCTGACCGCGCGGGCCTTCGCCGCCCGCGGCGGCACCCCCGTCGACGTGAACCAGGAACTGCTGGCGCTGGGCGCGGCGAACCTCGGCGCCGGGCTGTTGCGCGGCTTCCCGATCAGCAGCAGCGGCAGCCGCACCGCGCTGGCCGTGGCGTCCGGCGCGCGGAGTCAGGTGTACTCGCTGGTCGCCCTGGCCTGCGTGGTGGCGGTACTGGTCTTCGCCGGGCCGATGCTGGCGCGCTTCCCGACCGCCGCGCTCGGCGCGATCGTCGTGTACGCCGCCACCCGCCTGATCGACATCGCCGCGTTCCGTCGGCTGGCGGCGTTCCGGCGCAGCGAAATCCTGCTCGCGCTGGCCGCCCTCGTCGGCGTGCTCGTCTTCGACATCCTCTACGGCGTGCTGCTGGCCGTCGGTCTGTCCGTCGCGGAGATGCTGCACCGCGTGGCCCGCCCGCACGATGCCGTGGAGGGCTTCGTGCCGGACCTCGCCGGTATGCACGACGTCGACGACTATCCGCAGGCCACCACCGTGCGCGGGCTGGTGGTCTACCGCTACGACTCGCCGCTGTTCTTCGCCAACGCCGAGGACTTCCGGCGGCGGGCGCTGGCGGCGGTCGCGGACCAGCCGGATCCGGTCCGCTGGTTCGTGCTGAACGTCGAGTCCAACGTCGAGGTCGACAGCACGGGGCTGGACGCGCTGGAGGAGCTCCGGGCCGAGCTGACCGGCCGCGGCATCGTCTTCGCGCTGGCCCGGGTGAAGCAGGACCTCCTCGCCGCGCTGAACGGCTACGGGCTCATCGCCGCCGTCGGGACGGAGCGGATCTTCCCGACCCTGCCCACCGCAGTCAGCGCGTACCGGCGCTGGTGCGACGCCCATCCGGATCCCGGTCGGCACTGACCCGGAGGTCCCGCCGTCCCGGGCTGTGTGGCCCTGACCGGGGCGGCGCAACGCTGGCATCGTCGGTCCCGGAAGGAGCGCCGCCATGCCTGGTCTGCGTGATCTGCTGAGCAGATTCCGGGCCGCCGGGGCGCCCGGTGCACCGGGCGCGGCCGGGATGCCCGTCGACCCGCGTGCCGCTGTGACCGCGGAGCTCGAACCGGTCTTCGCCGCGCTGGCCGAGACCACCGCCGAGGGGCAGCGCCTGCGGGCTGCGGGCGCCGCCGAGGCTCAGCGGTGTCTCGACGAGGCCCGCGAACGGGCGGCGGGCACAGTCACCCAGGCACGCGGCGCGGCCGAGGCGGCCCGCGCGACCGAGACGGCGCGGCTGCGCGAGCGGGCCGAGACCGACGTGGCAGCGATCGAGGCGGAGTCCCGGACGGCTGCCGAGCAGATCACCCGTCGCGCCGCCGAACAACTGCCCGTCCTGGTGAACGAGGTTGTCGACCAGGTCCGGCGGGACATCACGGCGCTCTGCACCGGGTCCGCGCCATGACCACCGGATGGGTCGCCGGGAGCGTACGGGCCACCGCGATGGCACGCCGGCGAATGGGCGTGGCCGCGGCCCGGGAACTGGCCGCCTGTCCCGGGCTGCCCGAGGCATTGGAGATCCTGGCCCGCTCGCCGTACGGCCGGGAGGTCCGCACCGGCGACCAGCTCGCCACCGCGGAGCGCGCGGTGGCTTCGACGACGTTGTGGAACCTGCGGGTGCTGGCCGGCTGGCTGCCCGCCGAAGGCGCCGAGCTGTTCCGGCTGCTGGCCGCCTGGTTCGAGATCGCGAACATCGACGAGCACCTGCGTGGTCTCGCCGCCGGCCCGCTCGACGCCGGCGTGCCGCCGTTCCGGCTGGGCAGCCTGGCCACGGCCTGGCCACGACTGTCCGGGACCACCTCGCCGGTCGAACTGCGCACCGCGCTCGCCACCTCCGCCTGGGGGGACCCCGGTGCCGACTCGCCCCGGGCCATCTCGACGTGGCTACGGGTGTCCTGGGCGGTCCGGGTCAGCGCCGGCGTCGAACCCGCCCGATCGTGGGCGGCCGGGGCCGTCGCGTTGCTGGTGGCGCGCGAACACGTCGCACGTCAGCGACCGTTGCCCGAGGCCGCCGCGGCGGCTGCCGGCAAGCTGCTGGGCGCCGGCTGGATCGGCTCGACCGGCCTGGCGGATCTCGCCGAGCGGCTGCCCGCTGCGGCCGGGTGGGCCCTGGACGACGTGACGAGCACCGCTGACCTGTGGCGGGCGGAGACGCGATGGTGGGCCCGGCTGCGCCGCGACGGCAAGACGCTCCTGCTGCGTCCCGCGTTCGATCGGCAGCGGCCGCTCGGAGCCGTCGCCGTGCTGGCCGCCGACGCCTGGCTCGTGAGCGCTGCGCTGGAGCTGGCGGCAAGGGGTGGCGCCCACCGGGAGGTGTGGGATGCGCTGGCGTGATGCGCTGAGCCCGACGCCGATGACCCGGGTCGCCCTGGTGGCACCGCAGTCGCGTCTGCGTGAGGTCCTCGTCCGGGTGGCCGACGCCGGGGTGATCGAGTTCGAGCGCGTCCTGGCCCCCGGCGATGCGCCGGCCGGCGAGGCCATGCGACGTCTGCAGCGCACGGCCGCGCCGGCCGGCCCGGCACGACTGTCGCAACACGGTCCTGACCTCGAACAATGGGAACGCGCCGGGCGCAGTGATCTGCTCGCCGGCGAGGCTCAGCTGGCCGGGCACGCCGCCGAGGCGGTGCGTCGCGACGACGTCGCGGCCCTGCTCGGCTGGGCACCGTCGGACCGGATCGGAGCACTCGCGGCTCGGCTCGCGGACCTCGGTGGCGCGGTGGCGTCACTGCCGGCCCCACGGGGCATCCAACCGCCGACGGCGACCTCACCGGACCCGCTGCGCGCAGGCCTCGCACCCCTCGTCAGCACGTACACGACGGTGCCCTACGCCGACGTCGATCCGACGGTGCTCGCCGGGCTGGCCTACGTCGTGATGTTCGGCGCGATGTTCGGCGACGTCGGGCACGGGGCTCTGCTGGTGCTCGGCGCGCTCGCCATCCGCCGGGCCCGTCCGCAGCGGCTGGCCCGGCTCCAGCCGTACTGGCGGTTCGTGGCCGGGGCCGGCCTGTTCAGCATGCTCTTCGGCCTGCTGTACGGCGAATGCTTCGGCCCGACCGGGCTGGTGCCCACGCTCTGGCTGGCCCCGATGGACCATCCCGTGCCGCTGCTGCTGGCCGGGGTCGGCCTCGGGGCCGTGCTCCTGGCGGGCGCGTACGCGCTGGGCACCGTGAACCGGGTCCGGGAGAGCGGCTGGCCGGTCGCTCTCACCGCGCCGTCGGGGCTGGCCGGCAGCGCTCTCTTCCTGGCGGCCGGCCTCGGCGTGGCCGCCTGGTACCTGACGCTGGGATGGCTCGCCCTGATCGCCGTCCTGCTCGCGCTGACCGGCCTGGTCCTGGCCTTCGCCGGGCTCCTGGCCGAGGCCGGCGGCGGGGTGTCCGGCACCTTCCAGGCGCTGATGGAGACCCTTGACGTGGTCATCCGGCTCGGCGCCAACGCCGTCTCGTTCGCCCGCCTGGCCGCGTTCGGGCTGACCCATGCCGTGCTCAGCGGCATCGTCTGGGCCGCCACGGCCGGGCTGTGGCAGCGGGGCGTCGCCGGTGCGGTGGCCGCCGTCGCCGTCTTCGCGGTCGGCAACGCTCTGGCGTTCTCGCTGGAGGCGCTGGTCGCCGGCGTGCAGGCATTGCGGCTGGAGTACTACGAACTGTTCTCCCGGGTGTTCCAGGGGGCGGGCCGTCCGTTCCGCCCCTGGCACGTACCCACCGACACGATCGGAGATGCGCCATGTCCGCCTGGCTGATTGCCCTGCCCGCGCTGATCGGTGGCGCCGCGTGCGCCCTGGCCCTGATCCGCCGCCGAGGGCGGGCGGGCATCCGGATCCTGGCCGCCGCCGACGTCGCCGTGCTGGTGGCCGCCGCCGCGCTCACGGCGGTGACGCTGACCGCCGGGCCGGCCGCGGCGGCGCCGGTCACCGCGGCTGAGGCTGCCACCGGCAGTGGTGGGACGGCGCTGCTCGCCGCGGCGATCGCGGTCGCGGGATCGTCGATCGGCGCCGCGATCGCGGTCGCCTACACCGGCGCGGCCGCACTGGCCGCGATGAGCGAGCGACCCGAGCTCTTCGGCCGGGCCATGGTCATCGTCGGGCTGGCCGAGGGCATCGCCATCTACGGGCTCATCGTGTCGATCATCCTGATCGGGAAGGCCTGACGATGAGCCACGTCGCGGTGATCGGTTCCCGGACGGCGGTCCAGGGTTACGGGCTCGCGGGTGCGCTGATCCGCGTGGCCGAGGATCCGGGCGCCGTGCGGCGGGCCTGGACGACCCTGCCCCCCGACGTCGGCGTCGTCGTGCTGACGGGCGCGGCGGAGGCGGCACTGCACGGGCGCCTCGACGGCACCGGCGCTCCGCTGATCGTGGTGATGACATGACCCCGCGGGCCGACGAGAGCCTGTCCGAGGCGCTGACCCCGGTGCGGACCGCCGTCCTGACGGCCGCCCGGCAGGAGGCGGACCTGCGGGTGGCGCAGGCCCGCGCCCAGGCGGCCGAGGCACTCACGGCGGCCGGCAGCCGGGCCGAGGAGATCATCGCCGCCGCGCGCGACGCCGGCCGTGCCGACGCCGAGGCCGGGTACGCGACCGAGCAGTCGCGGGCCCGGCGCACGGCCCGCGCCCGCACGCTGCGGGCCCGCCGTGACGCCTATGAGCAGCTGCGCCGGCAGAGCAGGATCGCCGTGCTGCGGATCCGGGACGAACCCGGGTACCCGGCCGTACGGGCAGCCCTCACCGCGGAGGTCCACCGCCTGCTCGGTCCGGGCGCCGAGATCGTGGAGGCGCCGGGCGGGGGAGTCGTCGGACGATCCGGTGCCCGCCGCGTCGACCTGTCGCTGATCGCGTTCGCCGATCGCGCGGTGGATCCGGTCGTGGCCGGGACGGACCAGCCATGACGACCGGAACGGTGCGGCGCGTCAACGGCCCGCTCGTCGAAGCGGACGGGTTGACCGGCGCGGCGATGGCGGAGCTCGTCGAGATCGGCGCCCGTCGCCTGCCCGCCGAGGTCGTGTCGATGCGCACCGATGCCTCCGGACACGGCGGGGGCACGGTGACCCTTCAGGCCTACGAATACACCGGCGGGGTCTGCCCCGGAGATCCGGTCCGGGCGCTGGGCCGGCCGATCTCGGCACTGCTCGGTCCCGGCCTGCTCGGTGGCGTCTTCGACGGACTGCTCCGCCCTCTGGTGGGTGCCGGTGTCTGGCTCGAACCGGGTGCCTCCCGTGCGGACGGGAGCCGATCCTGGCCGTTCGATCCAGCGGTCCGAGCCGGGCAGCAGGTGTTCCCCGGCACGCTGCTGGGCACGGTGGGCGATGGGGGACCGGTCCGGCACAAGGTACTGGTGCCGACCGGTGTCAGCGGACAGGTGCAGTGGATCGCGGATCGCGGCGGCTACCGTGCGGACACCCCGGTCGTCCGGGTGGACGGCTCGGACATCGCGATGGCTCATTGGTGGCCGGTGCGCCGTCCCCGGCCGTACCGTGAGCGCCAGGTCGTGCCGACCCCGTTGCGGACCGGCCAGCGGGTTCTGGACGCTCTGCACCCGATCGTCAAGGGCGGTACCGCCGCCGTGCCCGGCGGGTTCGGCACCGGCAAGACGATGCTGCTGCAACAGGTGGCCAAGTGGTGCGACGCGGACGTCATCGTGTACGTCGGTTGCGGCGAACGCGGCAACGAGATGGCGGACGTGGTGGCGGAGTTCGATCGGCTCACGGATCCGCGGACCGGAGGCCGCCTGGCCGAGCGCACGGTGGTCGTCGCCAACACCTCGAACATGCCGATCATGGCGCGGGAGGCGAGCATCTACACCGGTGTCACGGTCGCGGAGTACTTCCGGGACATGGGTCACGACGCCTTGGTCATCGCTGATTCCACCTCGCGATGGGCGGAGGCGGTCCGCGAGTTCGCGTCGCGGGCCGGTGCGCTGCCCGCGGAGGAGGGCTATCCGGCCGGGTTGGCTTCGGCCCTCGCGGCGTTCTACGAGCGAGCGGCCCGGGTCAGCACACTGAGCGGCAGCGAGGGATCGGTTTCGATCATCGGCGCCGTGTCACCGCCCGGCGGCGACATGACCGAACCGGTCACCGCCGGAACGCAGCGCTTCGTCCGGTCGCTGTGGATGCTCGACCGGGACCTGGCCTACGCCCGGCACTATCCGGCGGTCGCCTGGAGCGGCTCGTACTCCCGCGACGCCGACGCGGTGGGCGCCTGGTACGCCCGCCACGGTGATCCCGGCTGGGCCGCCCGCCGGGCCCGGATGGCCGCTGTCCTCGCCGAGGCCGACCGGCTCGCGGACCTGGCCGAGCTCGTCGGGGTCGGCGCCCTGCCCGGCCACGAACGCATGGTGATGCTCGCCGGGCGCCTGTTGCGCGAGGGTGTCCTGCAGCAGAGCGCCCTGTCACCGCACGACGCGTACTGCCCGCCGGACAGATCCGCCGCGCTCATCGACGCTGTGTTCGACGTCCTCACCGCCGGCGAGGAACGCGTCGCCTCCGGCGTGCCGGCCACTGTCGTGGAGGAGCTGGACTTCTCCCCGCTGTTGCGGGCGCGCGACGACACCGCGCAGGACGATCTCGCCGGCATCCGGGCGCGACGCGACGCTGTGCTGACGAACGTGCGGGAGCTGACATGAGCACTGCCGTCGAATACTCGGACGTCGTGGAGGTCCGCGGACCGCTGCTGATCGTGCGCGGGGTGAGCGGGGTCGGCTGGGACGAGTTCGCCCGGATCCGCATGCCCTCGGGCGAGAACCGGCACGCCCTGGTCCTCGAGGTCGACCGGGATCTGGCCGTCGTCCAGGTGCTGGAGGGCACCGGCGGGATCCAGCGGGTCGGCACCGCCGCCACCTTCGACGGCAGCCCGCTGCGCATCCCGGTCGGCCCGGGCTGGCTCAGCCGCGTCTGCAACGGCCGTGGCGAACCGATCGACGGTGGGCCACCGGTCCTGGCCGCCCGCACCGCACCGGTCAATGGTCGTCCCCTCAACCCGACCATGCGGGAGCCGCCCACCGACCCGGTCCTGACCGGCGTATCGGTCATCGACGGCCTGACCACCCTGGTACGCGGGCAGAAGCTGCCGGTGTTCTCGGTCGCGGGCCTGCCCCACCTGGAGCTCGCCACCCAGATCGCCGCCCAGGCCACGGCGGGCGGGGAGCCCTTCTGTGTCGTCGTCGCCGCGATGGGCCTGACCCACGCCGACGCCGACGTCGTCCGCGACGCGCTGGAGGAGCGCTCCGCCGCGGGGGAGCTCGTGCTGTTCCTGAACACCGCTGACGACCCGGTGGTCGAACGCATCCTGGTGCCCCGCATCGCGCTGACCGTCGCGGAGGACCTCGCCTTCACTCTCGGCCGGCACGTCCTCGTGGTGGCCGCCGACATGACCAGCTACTGCGAGGCGGTACGCGAGGTGTCGGCCGCCCGCGGCGAGGTGCCCGCCCGGCATGCGTACCCGGGCTACCTCTACAGCGACCTGGCCTCCCTCTACGAGCGCTGTGGCCGTATCCGTGGCCGGCCCGGCTCGGTGACGGTGCTGCCGATGCTCACCATGCCCGGCGGTGACATCACGCACCCGATCCCGGATCTGACCGGGTACATCACCGAGGGCCAGGTCGTGCTCTCCGCCGGGGTGTCCGCCCGGGGCGTGTACCCACCGGTCGAACCACTGTCGTCGTTGTCCCGGCTGATGCGTCACGGTGCCGGGCCGGGCCGTACCCGCGACGACCACCTCGATGTCGCGGCCCAGCTGCTGGCCGCGCTGGCCCGGGCCCGCCAGGTGGGGGAGCTGGCGGAACTGGTCGGTGCCGCGGCCCTGAGCGCCACCGACCGGCGCTACCTCGCCTTCGAGCAGGCGTTCGGCCGCGACTTCGTCGACCAGCGCGCGAACGAGATCCGCAGCATCGAACAGACTCTGGATCGCGCCTGGCGGGTCCTGTCGCTGCTGCCGCGGCGGGAGCTGACGATGGTGGCACCGGCCCTGCTCGACTCCCGCCACGTGCCGCTGACCGGGGGCGACGACCATGGCTGAGCTGCGGGTGCCGCCCGGGCGCGCGGGCCGGCTGTGGCTCGGTGATCGCCTGGCGACCGCGCGCCGGGCGGCGACCCTGCTCGACCACAAGCTGCACGTCCTGCGTACGGAGCGGGAGCGCCTGGTCCTGACCGCTGACCGCACCCGTACGCGCTGGATCGCGGTGCAGCGGGAGGCGGATCTGTGGCTCACGCGGGCCGCGGTCCTGGGGGGACAGCGCGAGATCCGTTTCGGCACCGCGGAACACCTGGCCGAGGTGACCCTCACCTGGGATGCCGTGATGGGGGTGCGCTATCCCGGCGAGGCGGTGTGCGCGCTGCCCGCCGAGCCGGCCGGATCGCGGAGCCCGGGCACCGCGGCCTTGATCGAGGCGACGGTGGCCCATGGGCGTGCCCTGCGCGCCGCCGTGGAGCACGCTGCCGCCACCGCGGCGTGCCGGATCATCGAGACCGAGACCCGGGAGACCCGGCGGCGCCTGCACGCCATCGCCGACCGGTGGATCCCGCGTCTCGAGTCCGCCCTCCGGGGGCTCGACGAGCGGCTGGAGGAGGCCGAACGGAGCGAGGCGGTGCAGCTGCGGTGGGCCGCCGGTCGTACCGGATCGGGGGGTGCGCCGTGATCGCCCGGATCCTGCTGGCGGCCGACGACTCCCCGGCGGCGTTCGCGGCGGCCCGGGTGTGTGTGGAGCTCGCCGGTTGTTGCGGCGCGTCTGTCCGGACCGTCGTCGCGCGGCACGCTGCGGCAGGCGCCGGGGAGACGACCGACCCGGTGCTGCGCCATGTGCGGCGACTCGCGGCCGAGGCGGCCGTACCGTGCGAAGGGGTCGTGGTGACCGGTCCCGTGGCCTCCTCCATCCTGGAGCAGGCCGAGGCGTACGACGCCGATCTGATCGCGATCGGCCGGTCCGACTCGACCGGAACGGGCCGTCCGTACGTCGGCCACCACACCCGGCACGTGCTGGAGTTCGCCGATCGCCCGGTCATGGTGGTGCCGCACGGCCCGTCCGGCCGTCACGCCCGGTAGGGCTCAGGCGCGCAGCAGTACGCTCCGGCGTTCCGCCCAGGTCAGCGATGTCCATCGAATGGAGGATGTCGGCGGCGGTCAGCACGCCGCACGGCCGGCCACGATCGGTCACGACCACGAGGCGGTACGGATCGTTCAGCAGTGTGGCGGCCTCGACCAGCGAAGTCCCCGGCTCCACCGCCCGTATCCGCGACGCGGGCACGGCGATGTCGGCGAGGCGGACGAGGCCGCGCCGGGCCACGGGGCACGCGGCCAGACCATCGAGAGTGACCAGTCCGGCCAGCCGGCCGTCGAGGTCCACGACGGGATAGGCCCGGTGCGGGAACGCCGTCACGGTGCCGGCGACGAAGACGGCGACGCTCTCTCCGGCGTATCCGCAGACCGGCGGGGCCGACATGGCCTGCTCCACATTGACGCCGGTCAGGGCGCCGGTCAGCCGTACGGCCGCCTCCTCGGCGCGGGCGGCGGTGATCAGATACCAGCCGATCAGCACCGGCCACAGGCCGCCCAGATCACCCGTGGCCACCGTGACGGCGACTCCGGCGCAGGCCAGCAGAAGACCCAGCACGACGCCGGCCCGGGCGGCGGCGCGCCGGCCGACCGAGCGGTCGCCGCTGACCCGCCAGACGACGGCTGCGAGCACCCGGCCACCGTCCAGCGGGGCGCCCGGCAAGAGGTTGAAGACGGCCAGCAGCGCGTTGCCGACGGCCAACCAGCCGAACCCGGCCGCGAGCAGGTGCGCGCCGCTCCACGACATCAGCAGTGCGCCGGCGGCGAACGCGAAGCCCGCGCCCAGGCTGATCAGCGGACCGGCCAGGGCGATCGCAAGACCGGCACGCGGATGCGGCGGCTCGTCTTCCAGCTCGGAAACGCCGCCCAGCACCCAGAGCGTCACGGCACGGGTCCGTACGCCGTAGCGCCGGGCGGCGAGCGCATGGCCGAGCTCGTGCCCGAGGAGCGCCGCGGCGAACAGCCCCGCGAAACCGATGGCCGCCAACCAGTAGGCGACCGGGGTGTAGCCGCCCGCCGCCCGCGGCAGCACGACGACAGCCAGACCCTGGGCCAGCAGCATCAGCACCACGAGCACCGACCAGTGCACGCCCACAGGAATCCCCTGCATCCGGCCCAGCCTGACGGTTTGGCGCATGGCGACCGCCTCCTCACCACGACGATGGCCGCATCCGACCCGCGCCGCCAGGGCCGACCGACCTGATCGGGAGGTCTGTGACTAGGTTCTCGCCGCCGCCTGGATGCGGAACACCGGGAACCGGGCGGCGACCTGCTCGAATGCCTCCGTGTCGGCCCGCCGGTCGACCGGGATGTGCGGGCGCGCCCCCGGTGCCACCTGGAGGTAGCGGCGCAGGATCGGCGCACGCGACGCCACGTCGACCTCCTCGAGATGCACGGGAGTGCGGCGTCCGGCGCGCAGGACCACCTCTCCGCCGGCGGCCCGGACGTTCGCGACCCAGGCGGTGCCGGTGCCGAGCATCGCGACCAGGTACCGCTCGCCCTGATGGTCGACGGGCACCAGGGGCAGCGAGACCGGCCGCCCGGTACGCCGGCCGCGAACCTCCAGGGTCACCATCCGGCTGCGCCACAGCCCCGCCGAGGCGACGAGGGCGCCGACCTTGTTCATCATCGAGGCCAGGCGGTTGGGCCGCCCCGACCGGTACATCCATCGGCTGATCCGGCCCGGTCGCCGGTCCCGCGGCTGGGTCTCCATCATCGGCCTCCGCTCTCGAACGGTGTCCCCTCGATCCTGACGAGAGGGTGCGGGAAAGGTCAGGGCCGGAAGTCCGTCCCCGGGCCCCGGGCGCCGCTGAGCACGCCCGGCGTGAGCGTCGGCTTGCCGCGGCGGAAAGAGCCGCGGCAGCCGTGTACCGAGATCAAGGGATACCGCCTGCTGAGGCCGTCCAGGCGATCCGCGACAGTCGCCGCGGCCCGGTGGCCGGCGGTCGACCGCCTCGGCGTCACCGCACCGTGCCCGCGCGCCGCAGAGCCGCCGCCGCGAGACCGCGGACGGTGTCCAGGCGGCCGGAGCCCATCTCCCAGCCGAGGTCGGCCACGACGACGACCACCCGGCCGGTCCGGGCCACGTACAGGTACGAGTCCTTGCCGGCCGGCTGTCCGGACGGATCCTCGAACTCCTGGCGCAGGCGGATGAGCAGGGAGCGGGGCTCGGTGGTGCCGACCTCCTCGACCGTCCACCGTCCGGTCTCGTCGGTGCAGCCGCTCTGGCGGCCCACGGACACGCGCAGATCCCGCAGATAGGCCGCCGCGGTGGCGCCCCGGAAGGTCATGACGTGCTCCAGCAGCGTGGTGTGGAACTCCGCGACCGGGAAGTCGATCAGGACCGTGCCCTCCGCCTGTCGCAGCAGCAGGCTGGGGTAGCGGCGAGGGCCGCACGGCAGCGGCGGGCGCAGGTGACGGCCGAACTCGTCGGTGACCGCCCGCGGCTCCGCGCCGGCCAGATCTTCCGGCTGAAGGAAGGCCGACTCCGGGACGGCATCGAGCGGGCGCCGGCCGCGGGTGCCGGCGGGATTCTGCGGTGTGTCGCCGATCGAGCTGCGTTGCGGGTAGGTGGTGTCCGACATCGCTGACCTCCGTTGACGGGGCGTACACGTTGATGCCGGGACTTCCCGGAGCCGTTCGGCACTCGAGGGGCGTGGTGCCGGTGCTGACAGCCGGCGTGCCCGGCGCTTCCCCGCAGTCTTGGCGTGTCCACGAACGACCACCAGGGCCGATGGACCTGAGAGGACGCCGGGTAAGGGGCCCCTGTGACCTTCGGCCCTGGTCGCGGTCCGCCGGACGGCGGACGGTGGGAACAGGCAGGCGCGGGCCGCCGGACAGCGGGTCCTCCGGACCGCACGTGCCGGAGGAGCCCCTCATGAACACCCTCACCACCACACTGATCATCGTGGGCGCCGTGCTGCTCGTCGTCCTGGCGCTGGCCCTGCGCATCGTCAAGCAGTACGAGCGCGGAGTGCTGTTCCGGCTGGGCCGGGTCATCGGTGTCCGGGAGCCCGGCCTCCGCGTGATCATCCCGGTCATCGACGTGCTTCGCCGGGTGTCGTTGCGCATCGTGACGATGCCGATCCAGTCCCAGGGCATCATCACGCGGGACAACGTGAGCGTGGACGTGTCCGCCGTGGCCTACTTCCGGGTCGTCGACGCGGTCAAGTCCGTGGTCGCGATCGAGAACGTGCACGCCGCCATCAACCAGATCGCGCAGACCACCCTGCGCAAGGTCGTCGGCCGGCACACCCTGGACGAGACCCTGTCGGAGACCGACCGGATCAACGCCGACATCCGCGAGATCCTGGACGTCACCACCGTCGAGTGGGGCGTCGAGGTCACCCTGGTCGAGCTGAAGGACATCCAGCTGCCCGAGGCCATGAAGCGGGCGATGGCCCGGCAGGCCGAGGCCGAACGGGAGAAGCGAGCGAAGATCATCAACGCCGAGGGGGAGTCGCTGGCCGCGGCGGCGCTGGGCGACGCGTCGGACACGATGATGGCGCATCCGCTGGCCCTGCAGTTGCGGAACCTGCAGTCGCTGGTCGAGATCGCGGTCGACAAGAACTCGACCGTCGTCTTCCCGGCCCCGTTGATGAGCACCATCGGCGAGCTCGGCGCCTTCCTCGCCCGTGAGGGCGATGCGGCCCGTGACGCCGGCGGGGCCCGTGACTCCGGCGGTGTCGAACGCGGCTCGGAACCGGCGCCGCAGGCACCGGCGATGCTCAACGGCAGTGCTGGTCCCGCCCTCGCGCCGATGCAGTGACCGGCAGCCTGCCGGCATTCTGAGGCAGGGGCAGCGCCGGATGCCGGTACGCGAGCGGGGACCCGGCCGACAGCCAGGTCCCCGCAGCGGGCCGCCCCGATCCCGGCCGGGACAGGACGGGACGACCTTCCCTCAAGACGGGACCTTCGGCCCTGAGGCCCCGGCGCGGGAGATCCGCAGAATCGAGCGCAGCCGTGGAAAGGACATTCCCGTGGACGCGCTCGATCTGGCCCGATGGCAGTTCGGCATCACCACCGTGTACCACTTCATCTTCGTGCCGATCACCATCGGGATGTCGGCGCTCGTCGCCGGCTTGCAGACCGCCTGGGTACGGACCGGCAAGGAGCACTACCTGCGGGCCACGAAGTTCTGGGGCAAGCTGTTTCTGATCAATTTCGCGATGGGCGTGGTCACCGGCATCGTGCAGGAGTTCCAGTTCGGGATGAACTGGAGTGACTACTCGCGTTTCGTCGGGGACATCTTCGGCGCGCCGCTGGCCATCGAGGGACTGCTCGCCTTCTTCCTGGAGTCGACGTTCCTCGGACTGTGGATCTTCGGCTGGGACCGGTTGCCGAAGCGGCTGCACCTGGCCACGATCTGGCTCGCGTCGATCGGGACGTTGCTGTCGGCGTACTTCATCCTGGCCGCCAACTCCTGGATGCAGCACCCGGTCGGCTACGAGGTGAACGCCGGGACCGGCCGGGCCGAGCTGCACAGCATCGGGGCCGTCCTGACCAACTCCACGACCCTGGTGACGTTCCCGCACACCATCACCGCCTGCTTCCTCACGGCCGGCGCCCTGCTGCTGGCGGTCAGCGCCTGGCACCTGCGCAAGCGCAACCAGGAGGAGATCTTCCGACCGGGTCTGCGACTCGGTGCCTGGGTCGTGTTGATCGCCGGGCTGGGCGTGCTGATCACCGGCGACCTGCAGGCCCGGATCATGACCGAGCAGCAGCCGATGAAGATGGCCGCCGCCGAGGCGCTCTACGACACCTCCAAGCCCGCGAGCTTCTCGCTGTTCACCATCGGCTCGCTCGACGGACGCGAGGAGGTGGCCAGCGTCCGCATCCCGTCGCTGCTGTCGTTCATGGCCACCGGCAGCCCGTCCGGCGAGGTCGAGGGCATCAACGACCTGCAACAGCAGTACGCCGACAAGTACGGTCCCGGCGACTACCGGCCGTACGTGCCGGTCACCTACTGGTCGTTCCGCTTGATGATCGGCTTCGGCGGACTGGCGATGGTGGTGGCGCTGCTCGCGCTCTGGGCCACCCGGCGCGGCCGCACCCCGGCGAGCCGCTGGCTCTGGATCGCGGCGATCACCACCGTCGGCATGCCGCTGCTGGCCAACTCGTTCGGCTGGATCTTCACCGAGATGGGCCGCCAGCCGTGGACCGTCTTCGGCGTCTTCAAGACCGCCGAGAGCGGCTCACCGTCGGTCAGCACCGGTGAGGCCGCCACCTCGCTGATCGTGCTGACCGCCCTCTACGGCGTCCTGGCCGTCATCGAGGTCGGCCTGTTCCTCAAATACGCCCGGGCCGGCGCCCCGGAAGTCGAACCACCGGCCGACGAGGACGCAGACCGTCCGCTAGCGTTCGCTTACTAGGAGAGCCCGAGATGGAACTCACCACTGTCTGGTTCGGCCTCATCGCGGTGCTGTGGGCCGGCTACTTCCTGCTCGAGGGCTTCGACTTCGGCGTCGGCATCCTGCTGCCGGTGCTGGGCCGCGACGACCGCGAACGCCGCCTGCTGATCAACACCATCGGTCCGGTCTGGGACGGCAACGAGGTCTGGCTGCTGGTCGCCGGCGGCGCGACCTTCGCCGCGTTCCCCGAGTGGTACGCGACCCTGTTCTCCGGCTTCTACCTGCCGCTGCTGCTGATCCTCGTCGCGCTGATCCTGCGCGGTGTCGCGTTCGAGTACCGCGGCAAGCGCGACGATGCGGTGTGGAAGCGCCGCTGGGACTACTGCATCATCGGCGGCAGCCTGGTGCCGGCGCTGCTCTGGGGAGTCGCGTTCGGCAACATCGTCCGAGGCGTGCGCCTGGACGCCGATCACGAGTACGTCGGCGGGTTCTTCGACCTGCTCAACCCGTACGCGTTGCTCGGGGGACTGACCACCCTCACGCTGTTCACGTTGCACGGCGCCGTCTTCCTGGCCCTGAAGACCGGCGGCGAGATGCGCGAGCGCGCCGGGCGGCTCGCCGCCCTGCTCGCCGGTCCGGCGATCGCGATCGCCGGCGGCTTCCTGCTCTGGACGGCCGTCGACCACCACGATCCGGCCGGCTGGCTGCTCTCGGCCGTGGCCGCGCTCACCCTGATCGGGGCGGCTGTCGCGACCCAGGTACGCCGTGAGGGCTGGGCTTTCCTGGCCACCGGCGCCACCCTCGTGCTCGCCGTGTTCGCGCTGTTCGTGACGCTGTTCCCGGACGTGATGCCCTCCAGCATCGCCGCGGCCAACAGCCTGACCGTGGACAACGCGTCCTCCACGCCGTACACGCTGAAGGTGATGACCTGGGTCGCGGTCGTCTTCACCCCGATCGTGCTGGCCTACCAGGGCTGGACGTACTGGGTCTTCCGCAAGCGGCTCACCGTCGAGCACATCCCGACGTCGCCGCCGGCCACCCGGGAACCGGTGTGAGGCCGCTCGATCCGCGGCTGCTGCGGTACGCCCGTTCCGCGCGGGCGTACCTGGCGGTCACGGTCGCCCTCGGGGTAGCGCTGGCCGCGCTGATCGTCGCGCAGGCGACACTGCTCGCGTACGGGATCACGGCGGTGTTCCTGGACGGCGCCGACGTCGCCGAGCTGACGCCGGTGCTCGGCTGGCTGGCTGTCGTGGTGGCCGGGCGCTGCTTCGTGGCCTGGGCCCAGGAGGTCGCCGCCGCCCGGTCCGCCGCCGGCGTGAAGTCCGAACTGCGTCGCGGGCTGCTGGCCCGGCTGGCCGCGCTGGGACCGGACCAGCCGGCCCGTACGGGGGAGGTGACGACGCTGGTCACCCGGGGCCTCGACGCGCTCGACGCCTACTTCGCGCGGTACCTGCCGCAGCTGGTGCTGGCTGCGCTGGTGCCCGCGATCGTCCTGGCTCGGCTGCTGCCGGCCGACCTGGTCGCCACCGCGACCATCGCGCTCACCCTGCCGCTCATCCCGGTCTTCATGGCTCTGATCGGCCTGCACACCGAGGCCGCCAACCGCCGGCAGTTCCGGCTGCTGAGCCGGCTGTCGCACCACTTCCTCGACGTCGTGGCCGGACTGCCGACGCTCAAGCTGTTCGGCCGGGCCCGCGCCCAGGCCGGGACGATCCGCCGGATCAGCGCGGACCAGCGACGGCTCACCATGCGCACCCTGCGGACGGCGTTCCTGTCCTCGCTGGTGCTGGAACTGCTGGCCACGCTGTCCGTCGCGCTGGTCGCGGTCGGCATCGGGCTGCGGCTGGTGTCGGGTCACCTGGACCTGGCGACCGCGCTGCTCGTGCTGATCCTGGCCCCCGAGGCCTACCTGCCGCTGCGCCAGGTGGGCGCGAACTACCACGCCAGCGCGGAGGGCCTCGCCGCCGCCACGGAAGCGTTCGAGATCCTCGAGGCGCCCGTCCCCGCGGCCGGTTGCACCGCCCCGCCGACCGGCACGCTGGCGTTCGAGGACGTCGCCGTCCGGTACCCCGGACGCGACGGTGACGCCCTGCGGCTCTCGGCACTGATCCAGCCCGGGGAGATCGTCGCCCTCACCGGGCCCAGCGGCTGCGGCAAGTCCACCGCGCTGGCCGTCCTGCTCGGCTTCGTCCGGCCCACGTCGGGCCGGGTCACCATCGGGGGAGTGCCACTGTCGTCGGTGGATCTCGACGCGTGGCGGACCCGGATCGCCTGGGTGCCGCAGCGCCCGCACCTGTTCGCCGGGACGGTGCGGGAGAACATCACCCTCGGCGCCGACGGGGACGTGGCCCGGGCCGCCCACCTGGCCGGGGTGGACGCTTTTCTCGACGACCACGACACCCTGCTCGGCGATGACGGCGCCGGCCTGTCCGCTGGGCAGCGGCAGCGGATCGCGCTGGCCCGCGCCTTCCTGCGCGACGCCCCGATCGTGCTGCTCGACGAACCCACCGCCAATCTCGACGCCGCCACCGCGGCCGGGGTGATGGCTGCGGTGCGGGAGCTCGCCCGTGGCCGTACCGTCGTCATCGCCGCTCACCGCCCGGAGCTGATCGCCCTGGCCGACCGGGTCATCAGCCTCGCCCCGGCGGCGGTGGCGGCATGAACCTGCTCGCCGTCCTGCGGCCCGCCACGGGCCGTCTGCTGCTCGCCGTACTGGCCGGGGTCGGCGCGGCCGGCGCCGGCATCGGCCTGATGGCCACGTCGGCCTGGCTGATCTCGCGGGCCGCGCTGCACCCACCGGTCCTGCACCTGATGGTCGCCATCGTCGTCGTCCGCGCGTGCGGGATCGGCCGCGGCGCGCTGCGCTACCTCGAACGCCTCGTCGGGCACGACGCGGCCTTCCGGATCCTCGGCGCGCTGCGGGTCCGGGTGTTCACCCGGCTGGAGAAGCTGGCCCCGGCCGGGCTCGCCGACTTCCGCCGCGCCGACCTGGTGCAGCGGCTCGTCGCCGACGTCGACGCGGTGCTGGATCTGGTGACCAGGGTCCTGCTGCCCTACGCCGTGGCGGCGCTGGTCGGCATCGGCGCCGTCGCGCTCGTCGGCACGCTGCTGCCGGTCGCCGGTCTCACCCTCGCCGCGGCGCTGATCCTCACCGGCATCGTCGTGCCGCTGCTGCAGTCCGCCGCCGCGCGCCGCGCGGACGGCCGGCTCGCCCCGCTGCGCGGCGAGCTGGCCACCGCGACTGTCGACCTGCTGCACGGCCTGCCGGATCTGACCGCGTACGGGTCGGTGCGGCGTCAGCTGGCCCGGCTCGACGAGGTGGACGCCCGGTTGCGCCGCGCCGAGCAACGCTCCGCCACCGCCACCGGCGTCTCCGCCGCGGTCACCGCCCTGAGCACCGGCCTGTGCCTGCTCGTCGGGCTGGCCGCCGGGGCCGTGGCGGTGCGCGGCGGTCAGCTCTCCGGCGAGCTTCTCGCCGTCGTCGTGCTCACCCCGCCGGCCGTGTTCGAGACCGCCGGAGCCCTGCCCCTGGCCGCACAACGCTGGGCCGGGGCGCGGGCAGCCCTGGGCCGGCTCGCCGAGATCTTCGCGGCGCCCGTACCGGTGACCACCGTGACCGACCCCGACGACGTGCCCGTCGGCCCGCACACGCTGCGCCTGGAGAACGTGACCGCGGGCTGGGCACCCGGGCACACCGCGCTGCGGGACGTCGACCTGACGCTCGCACCGGGCAGCCGCGTCGCGCTGGTCGGGCCGAGCGGATCGGGAAAATCCACCGTGGCGGCGCTGCTCGTGCGTTTCCTCGACCCTCGATCGGGCCGGGTCACCCTGGACGGGATCGACCTGCGCACGCTCGCGCCCGAGCAGGTACGGCGGGTTGTCGGCTACCTCAGCGAGGACGCGTACCTTTTCGACACGACCATCGGCGAGAACCTGCGCATCGCCCGGCCGCGGGCCACGCCGGACGACCTGCGCGCGGCGCTCGGGCAGGCCCGCTTGCTGGACTGGGCCGACACCCTGCCGAACGGGCTCGACACGCTGGTCGGCGAGCACGGCCTGGCCCTGTCCGGTGGGCAGCGGCGGCGGCTCGCCCTGGCCCGGGCGTTGCTGGCCGGCCCGCCGGTGCTGATCCTGGACGAACCGACCGAACACCTCGACGACGAGACGGCGGCGGCGCTGACCCGCGACCTGCTGGCGGCGGCCGGCGACCGTACGGTGCTGCTGATCACCCACCGCACGGACGACCTGACGACGGTCGACGAGGTGGTCACGCTGACTGCCGACGGTCACCTCAGGCGGGCCGCGATGCTGAGCGGCCGGTGAGGCCGGTCGCCGTGACGGCCTGCACGAGCATGGCGACGGCGGTGCCCACCATCGCGACGACCAGGACGGTACGGGCGAGCAGCGTCCATTCCCGCGCGTCGATAGCGAACGGGAACACCACCCAGATCCGGAGCAGCACCGCCAGGCTGATGCTGGTGGTGACCAGATCCCCGAGCGCCTTGAAGCGCGGAGGGTCGTACAGCACGTACACCACGTTGGCCACGATGCCCGCCACCAGCGACACATTGACCAGCAACAGCACCTGGCTCGTGTCCTCGGTCAGAACCGGCACCGCGTCCCAGCCGGGATTGACGTTGACCAGGTGAAGCAATATCGCATTCAGGACCACCGCGATGGTGTAGCCGAAGGAGCGGGCCGCCCGTGACGGCCGCCTGCGTGCGGACTTGGTGATCATGACGGCCTCCGGTCAACGTCTGTCGCGGCAGTGCGCCGCGCCGTGAGGATCTGCCGGGCCGCCAGGACCAGGCCGGCCCGCCAGCCGGGAAGGCGGCCGCCGGCCGGCGGCCGGATCCCGGTCATGTCGTGCCCGCTCCGGGCCAGCAGCCAGGCGACCAGTGAGTTGGAGTTCCACATCTCGCCGGTCCCGAGCTCGTCCCGCCCCCAGGTGGCCGCCGGTGCCTGCGGTACGAGTTCGAGCAGGTGCCGTGCGCGGGCGGGATCGTCGCCGGCCAGGCACGGACTGTCGACGGCCTCGGCGGCATCGGGAATGACGCCGTCGCGCCACCGCCGGATCTCGTACCGGAAGGCGGTGAACCGGCCCAGCCAGGCCAGCCCGACCGGGCCTTGCCGAACGACGCCACGGCCGGTGGTGCGGGTGGCCCAGACCGGTGCCATCTCGATGACGTAGCGGTCGGTGTCGACGGCGACATCGAGTGCGCAGTGGTAGAGATCGGCAGCCGGTCGATGCGCGCGCCGCGCGGCGAACGCCTCGTACAACCGGCCGTTCCAGCGCACCACGTGGCCGCCGGCGCCGAGGGGCAGCCAGTACATCGACACCTCGGCGGCCCGCAGGCCCGGTTCGATGATCATGGCCGTCCGCCTCGATTCCCCGTCGACATCGTGCGTTCGCTCGGCTCAGGCCGATCGCAGCACGCTGAGTCCGGAACGGGTGGTCTCCTGCGCCACGCCGATGGTGCCGTGGCGGTCGATGCCGGTGACATGGAACTCGATGTCCCCGACGGGCTCGGGGAAGAGTGTGGTGTGCCCGTTGCGCCACCGGAACGGCACGGCGATGCTCTGCGGATCGGCCCACGTGGAACCGGCGACGTCACCGCGGTCGTTGATGGCCGTGGCCAGACCGACGTGGCCGGGCAGGCCGATGTCGACCATCCGACCGGCCCGCCACAACACGGGCCGTGAGTCCCCGTTGCTCCAGCTCGCCGAGCCGGCGATCAATCCGGTGTCGCTCAGGGCGTGCACACCGGCGGTGGCGGCGGTCGTGCCGGTCAGCAGATCGGTCATGCGGCCGCGTCGCCAGAGGAACGGGTGTTCGGCGGACGACCCCTTGACGTCGCTGTGTCCGATCACCTGACCTCGGTCGTTGATCGCCACCGGGGTGCTGCCGGTGCCGCCGAGGGTGCCGAGCCGGATCATCCGGCCGCGCTGCCACAGGACGGCTTGCGCAACGGAGGTCTCGCGCTGCGTGACGACACCGATGACCTGACCGTGATTGTTGATGCCTTTCGCGGTGCTGTTCGTCGCCCGGGGCACAGGCAGCTCCGTCAGGCGTCCGCGCTGCCACAGGAAGGCGCGGGTGGTGCCGTTCCGGTCGGAGGCGGTACCGACGACCTGGTCGCGGTCGTCGAGGGCCGCCGCCTCGAGCTCGGTTCCGCCGCTCGGCCGGATGCGGGTGGCCTTTCCGTGGCGCCACAGGAACAGACCACCGTCCCAGAAGCTGCCCAGGACGTGACCTCTGTTGTTGATGTCGAGGGCGGACGCGCGCCGGACACCGAGAGGCGTAGGGGCACGCTGACCGTGCCACCACACCACGGGCTGCCAGGTTTCGGTGGCGTCGAGGCTCGACCCGATCATGTCGCCGCGCTTGTTCATCCCGCCGCCCCAGCAGTCACCGCCGCCCAGCGAATCCAATCGGATGAGCCGGCCGGTGCCGACGTGCGACGACGGGGCCGCAGCCGGGGCGGCGGCGCCCGCCGGGGAAACCGCTGCGGCCACCGTCACGGCGGCGACCACCATAGTGACGCTCACTTTCCGGATCAGATTCATCGGTACCTCCTCGTCCGTCGGCACGGCGCTGGGCCGGGCGGCGGAGGCCGCGCAGTTCGTACCTGCACCCTTCGCCGCTGTTGCGGTGCCGGGCCAGGGCCGAACGTCCTCATGGAGGAGCGGCTCGTGGATTTCCGGGACCTTGGGCGGCCGCCGGGGGCCACAAGACCCGCGTCGTCCGCGGTGGACGGGACCACGCTGGAAGGAGACGGAAAGGAGCCGGCCGATGACGACCGCACCCGAGCAGATCCGCATCCTCGTGGGATACGACGGCTCACCGCACGCGAGCGCGGCGATCGACGCCGGTTCGGCGCTGTTCCCCGAGGCCCACGCGTGGATCACCCACCTGTGGACGCCGCCCTTCGCGAGCGAGCCCCTGCGCCGGCGGCTGTGGACGGGCACCCGCCACATCGACGAGTTCGTCGAGGCGGTCGAGCGCGAGGGCGAGCGTGAGGCCGGGCGGCTGGCGGCCAACGGGGTGACATTGGCCCGGGCCGCCGGGTGGGCGGCCGAGCCGCTGGTGCGGCGCGTCTACAGCGGGGAAGGACTTCAGCTCGGCCAGCTCGCCCTGGAGTTCGACACCGACCTGATCCTGCTGGGGTCACGTGGGCTGGGCGGTGCCAAGGCCCTGCTCGGCAGCGTGTCCGACATGGCGGTGCACTACACCCCGCGTCCCGCGCTCGTCGTCGCGCACCCCCTGCTGTTGGTCGAGGCGGCCGCCCTGCCCGACGGGCCCGTGGTCGTCGGCTGGGACGGATCGGCCGGGGCACGCCACGCCTGCGCCGCGGCGCGACGCCTTTTCCCGGCCCGGGAACTCCTGCTCGTCTCCGCCGACCCGACGGGGCCCGAACCGGCCGGCGTCCCGGAAGACGTCGGCGGCAAGGTCACCCTGGTCCACCTCGACGGTCCACACCGAGGTTCGTCGTCCGCCGTTGCCGAGGCGCTGGTCACGTACGCCCGGACCCAGGCGGCGGCGGTGATCGCCGTCGGTTCCCGGGGCCGGTCCGCGGTGCGCGAGATCCTGCTCGGCTCTGTGGCGATGGCGACGCTGCACCACTCCCACCGGCCCGTCCTGGTCGTACCGCACGAGGACGTCCCGACGGTTGAGGACCTCCGCCTCTGAGCGGCAGCCACCGGCCCGCCTACCGTCGATCACGTAGGGAGGTACGCGATGAAGCGGATCCTGATCCTCGGCGCCGGCACCGCCGGCACCATGGTGGCCAATCGGCTGGTTCGCCGGCTCGATCGCAAGAGCTGGCAGATCACCGTCGTCGACCGGGACGACAAACACGTCTACCAGCCGGGACTGTTGTTCATCCCGTTCGGTGCCTATCGCGGCACGGACCTCGTCAAGCCCCGCAAACGGTTCCTGCCCGACGGCGTGGACCTCGTCCTCGGCGACATCGCCCGGGTGGACGTCGCAGCGGGAACGGTCGTGCTCAGCGACGAGCGAGAGCTGCCCTTCGACGAGCTCATCATCGCGACCGGGGTGTCCCCGCGTCCCGATCAGACTCCCGGCATGCTCGGCCCGCAGTGGCGGCACAGCATCTTCGACTTCTTCACCCTCGAGGGAGCGACCGCCCTGCGCACGGCCCTGGAGAACTTCGACGGCGGTCGCCTCGTCGTGCACATCACCGACATGCCGATCAAGTGCCCGGTCGCTCCGCTGGAGTTCGCCTTCCTCGCCGACGCGTACTTCCGGCGGCGGGGTATGCGTGACCGGGTCGAGATCGTCTACGTGACGCCGCTGCCCGGTGCCTTCACCAAGCCGATCGCCGCCGCGCACCTCGGCACGATGCTCGACGAGCGGAAGATCACCGTCGAGCCCGACTTCCTCGTCGAGCGCATCGACGACGACGCCAAGGCGTTGATCTCGTACGACGAGCGCGAGGTCCCGTTCGACCTGCTGGTCACCGTGCCCCTGAACATGGGCGCCGACTTCGTCGGCCGCTCCGGGCTGGGCGACGAACTGAATCTGGTCCCGGTCGACAGGCACACGTTCCAGTCGACCCGGCACCCGCACGTCTTCGCCCTCGGGGATGCGAACGACATCCCCACCTCGAAGGCCGGCTCGGTCGCGCACTTCTCCGTCGAGGTCTTCACCGACGACTTCTGCCGGCACCTCGCCGGCGAGCCGATGACCGGCAGCTTCGACGGGCACGCCAACTGCTTCATCGAGTCCGGCGACGGCAAAGGTCTGCTGATCGACTTCAACTACGACACCGAACCGCTGACCGGCACCTATCCGCTGCCCATCATCGGACCGTTCGGGCTGCTGCGGGAGAACGCCCGCAACCACTGGGGCAAGCTCGCGTTCCGCTGGATCTACTGGCACCTGCTGCTGCGCGGGCGCCGCATCCCGTTGCCGGCGCACATGTCCATGGCCGGCAAACACCAACCCGCGAAGGAGGGGCAGTCATGACCGTCGCCACCATCGGCGAGAGCCGGGTGCACGTCGACGCCGAGGGTTTCCTCACCGAGTACGCCGAGTGGGACGAGGCGCTGGGCCGGCAGCTGGCCGCGATGATCGGCATCGAGATGACCGACGCCCACTGGAAGGCCATCCGATTCCTGCGCGACGACTTCCCGGCTCAGGGCGAGACCGCCACGCTGCGCCGCGTGTCCACGCTCGCCGGTATACCCATCAAGCAGCTCTTCCAGCTGTTCCCCGGCAAGCCGGCCAAGAAGATGGCCTACGTCGCCGGTCTGCCCAAGCCGCACGGCTGCGTGTGAGAGGACGGCACCGCCATGACATCCGAGACCACCGCGTCGGCGATCATCCCCGACTTCGGTGACAGCGCCACCGCCGGCCGCAAGCTGGCGATCATCTGCTCCAAGGGCAACCTGGACATGGCCTACCCCGGGCTGATCCTCGCCAACGCCGCCCTCGGCGAGGGCGTCGAGACCCATCTGTTCTTCACGTTCTGGGGCTTCGACATGATCACGAAGTCCCGGATGGCCGATCTCAAGTTCACCATGCTCGGCAACACCGCCACGCACGTCCCGCAGGGCCTCGGCGGCCTGCCCGGAGTGACAGCCATGGCGACCCGGCAGATGAGGAAGCAGATCCACGACGTCGGAGTGCCGGACGTCCCGGACTTCCTCGCGCAGATCGTCGACTCCGGTGGCCACCTGTGGGCCTGCCGCATGTCCGCGGACATGATGCATCTGCACGAGACCGACCTGTACGAGGGTGTGGAAGCGATCATCAGTGCGGCCGACTTCATCGAGAAGACCGACGGCGCCCAGCTGCTCTTCATCTGAGAGCCGGGCGCCCTGTCACGAGGATCGGAGACCCGGAGGAGGTCACTGTGCACCCGTCAGGCTTGAACGCCGTCACGGATCACCCGGTGGACGGCGTCGAACGAGTCACCCTGGATCCGCGCGTGGTGGTCGGGTTGCGTCAGCGCGTGGCCCTGACGGAGCTGGGCGCATTCTTCGCCCGGGCCGTCCCGGCCGTCGCCGGCGAGCTCGCCCGGGCGGGCACGCACCCGGCCGGCCCGCCGGTCGCGGTGTACCGCAACGAGGAGGCCGGCCATTTCGAGGTGACCGTGGGATTCCCGGTGGCCGAGGCACCGACGTCCACCGACGCGCTGGTCCGCGAGGTCCTGCCCGCGGGCCCGGCGGCCCGCGCGGTGCACGTCGGCTCCTACGAGACCTTGCCGCAGACCTACGCGGAGCTGAGCCGTTGGTTCGCCCGGCGCAAGCTGCTGCCGCCGGCCATGATGTGGGAGGAATACCTGGTCGGGCCGGGCTCGGTGGCTGAGAGCGAGTACCGCACCCGGGTCGTCTACCCGCTGCGCTGATCGACGCCGCGGCGGCCGGCCTCAGGCATAGGCGTGCAGACCGGTGATGAGGGCCTGGAGGCCGACCTTGGCGTCCGCGAAGAGCATCGCGGTCTTCGGATCGGTGTACAACTCGTTGTCGATGCCGGCATAGCCGTGCCCGAGCGAGCGCTTGACGACGATGATGCTCTTCGCCTTGTCCACGTCGAGGATCGGCATCCCGGAGACCGGGTTGCCGGGCCGGCGCGCGGCCGGGTTGGTGACGTCGTTCGCCCCCACGACCAGGACCACATCCGTCCGGGCGAACTCCGGATTGATCTCGTCGAGGTCTTTGAGCTGGGTGTACGGGGCGTTCGCCTCGGCGAGGAGCACGTTCATATGGCCCGGCATGCGCCCGGCGACCGGATGGATGCCGTAGCTCACCTCCACCCCGCGCTCACTCAGTGCCTGGGCCAGGGCGACGACCTCGTGCTGAGCCTGTGCCGCGGCGAGGCCGTACCCCGGCACGATCACCACCTTGCCGGCGTAGGCGAGCTGCACGGCGGCGTCGTCGACGGTGGTCTCCCGGACCGTGCCGTGCGCGGCCGTCGCCGGTCCGCCGGTCTGCTCGTCCCCGGTGCCGTAACCGCCCGCGACGATCGCGGTGATCGAGCGGTTCATGGCGTCGGCCATCAACTTGGTCAGAATGGCACCAGCCGCCCCGACGAGCGCGCCGGCGATGATCAGGACGGTGCTGCCGAGGACGAAGCCGGCCATGGCGACGGCCGTTCCGGTGCACGCGTTCAGCAGTGAGATGACCACCGGCATGTCGGCGCCACCGATCGGCAGCGTGGCCAGGACGCCCACCGCGAGCGCGGCGATCGTGACGCCGGACAGGGCCGCGATGCCGCCGTGCCCGGTCAGGAACAGCGCGGCCACCGCGGCCGCGCTGAGACCGAGCAGCACCACGAGGCCGCGGCCGCCCGCGACGACGACCGGCCGGCCGGGCACCTTGCCCGCGAGCTTGCCGGAGGCCACCAGCGATCCGCTGAAGGTGAGCCCGCCGATGAACAGGTCCAGCACGATCGTCGTGGTGGTCCGCAGCGGCAGGGCCGCCGGCACGTCGCTGCGCTCGACGGCATCGCCCAGGGCGACCAGCGCGGCGGCGCCGCCGCCGACCGCGTTGAAGAGACTGACCAGCTGCGGCATGGCGGTCATCTTGACCGTGCGTGCGGTCACGAGACCGGCAATCGCGCCGCCCAGCACGCCGACGAGGAGTACCACGACGGCGACGGCGGTGATCCGGTGCTGCCGGGCGAGCACCACCACGGTGGCGGCGACGGCGGTGGCCATTCCGGCGGCGGACAGCTGATTGCCGCGGCGGGCCGTCGCGGGTGCGTTCATGAGATGCAGGCCGAGCACGAAGCACGTCGCGCAGGCGAGGTAGACCAGGTGCACGACGGTGTCGACGGTGTTCATGACCGGCTCTCCCGCCGGGCGTGGAACATGGCGAGCATCCGGTCGGTCACGATGTAGCCGCCGACCACGTTCATGGCCGCGAACGCCGCGGCGATGAGCAACAGCAGATATCCCACCGTGGTCGTCGTGGTGGCCGCGAGGATCATCACGCCGACGAGGATGACGCCGTGGATGGCGTTCGCACCGGACATCAGGGGCGTGTGCAGGGTGGCCGGGACCTTGCTGATGACCTCGAAGCCGACCAGCAGGGCCAGTACGAAAACCGTGATGTCGGCCAGCAGGAGCGGACTCATGGGGTGACCTCCTCGTCGAGAACCCCCGGCACGAGGGGGTGGATGATCCGGCCGCCGTGGGTCACGACCACAGCGGCCTGCACCTCGTCGCTGAGGTCGACGGTGCGGACGCCGCCCGGGGCGAGGCAGGCGAGCAGAGCGCACACATTGCGCGAGTACGCGGTCGAGGCGGCGTGCGGCACGGTGGCGGGCAGGTTGCCCGCCCCGATCACGGTGACGCCACGGGCGGTGACGATCGTGGCGTCCGGGACCGACCCGGCGACGTTGCCGCCGCGCGGGCCCGCCGCGAGGTCCACCACCACCGAGCCCGGTCGCATGGCGGCCAGGCCGTCCGGTGAGACGAGCTCCGGCGGGCGCCGCCCCGGCACCTGCGCGGTCGTGACGACCACGTCGAACCGGGCGACGGCGGCATCGAGGGCCTGCTGCTGCGCCTGGGCCTCGGACCCGGTGAGCTCGCGGGCGTAGCCGCCGGTGCCGGTCCCGGCCGGTCCCGGAAGGTCCAGCACCGTCGCACCGGTGGAGGCGAGGTCGGACCGGGCCGCCTCCCGGACGTCGTAGCCGGTCACCAGGGCACCCAGCCGACGGGCGGTGGCGATCGCCTGCAGTCCCGCGACCCCGGCACCGAGGACGAGGACCTGCGCGGGCCGGGTGGTTCCGGCGGCGGTCATCAACATCGGGAAGTAGCCGGCGTACGCCGCGGCCGCGAGCAGGACGGCCTTGTATCCGGCGACGTTCGCCTGCGAGGTCAGCGCGTCCATCGCCTGGGCCCGGCCGAGGGTGCGGGGCAGCAGGTCGAGGCTAACAGCCGTCACGCCCGCCGTGGCCAGCGACCGGATCAGGTCCGGCTCGGTGAGCGGGGAGAGCAGACCGATGAGCAACTGGCCGGTGTGCAGCGCGCCGGGCTCCGGCGGCGCGTCGATGCACAGCAGGGCGTCGCTGTCGGCGAACACGTCATCGCGTGTGCACACCGTCGCACCCGCGGCGGCGTACTCGTCGTCGTCGAACCAGGCCCCTTGCCCTGCGCCTTTCTCGACCAGGACCTGGAAGCCGCTCGTGGTGAGGCGCCCGGTGCCGTCGGGGGTGAGCGCCACCCGGCGTTCCCCGGGGGCGGTCTCCCGGACGACGCCGATCGTCGTGGTCATGGTGCCTCCTGTGGCTGCGCGGGTCGGACCGACCGGGCGTCGGCGGGGAAGTGCTCGGGACCGCGGGTGGCCATCTCCTCGTACACCTGCCATCGCTGGTCCACGGCCTCCTGGGCCAGGACGGCCAGCCGCCGCGCCTCCGCCGGATCGCTGCCCCGCAGCTGCCGGAAGCGCAGCTCACGCTCGGTGAACTCGGTGAGGGGCAGGTGCGGCCGCGGCGAGTCGAGCAGGAACGGATTCCGGCCCGCGGCCCGCAGCACAGGGTCGTAACGCATCAGCGGCCAGTAGCCCGTGGCCACGGCCCGGTGCTGCTGGTTCATGCCGTCCCGCATGTCGATGCCGTGGGCGATGCAGTGGCTGTACGCGATGATCAGTGACGGCCCGTCGTACGCCTCGGCCTCTCGCAGGGCCGTCAGCGTCTGTTGCGGGTCGGCACCCATGGCGATGCGTGCGACGTAGACATTGCCGTAGGCGATGGCCTGCAGCGCCAGGTCCTTCTTGGGCGTTGTCTTGCCGCCGGCGGCGAACCGGGCGACCGCGGAGAGCGGGGTGGCCTTGGACATCTGGCCGCCCGTGTTGGAGTAGACCTCGGTGTCCAGGACCAGGACGTTGACGTCACGCCCGGTGGCCAGCACGTGGTCGAGGCCGCCCGAGCCGATGTCGTACGCCCAGCCGTCACCACCGACGATCCACACGCTGCGCCGTACCAGATGATCCAGGACACTGCGCAGATCGACGACGGCCGGCTCGTCGTCCAGGCCGGTGAGCCGGTGGTTCAGCTCCGCGAGGCGGGTCCGCTGGGCGGCGAACTCGGACTCGCGCTGCTGGGGCGCCGACAGGATCGCGTCGACCAGGTCGGGGCCGAGCCGGTCACGCAGCCGGCGCAGCCGATCGGCGGCCAAGTCCCGGTGCAGGTCAGCGGCGAGCCGGAACCCGAGCCCGAACTCGGCGTTGTCCTCGAACAGCGAGTTCGACCAGGCCGGCCCCCGACCCTCGGCATTGTGCGTCCACGGGGTCGTCGGCAGGTTCCCACCGTAGATCGAGGAGCAGCCGGTGGCGTTGGCGACCATCAGGCGGTCGCCGAACAACTGCGACATCACCTTCAGGTACGGCGTCTCGCCGCATCCCGCGCAGGCCAGGGAGAACTCGAACAACGGTTGCAGGAACTGGGCGCCGCGAACCGTACCGAAATCGACGCGTGTCCGGTCGGCCGTGGGCAGGGTCTCGAAGAAGGCGATGTCGGCGCGGCCGGTGTCCAGCCGTGGCTCCCGGGCGGCCAGATTGATGGCCTTTCGCGCCGGCGCGGCGGGCGCGCTGACCGGGCATGCCTCGACACACAGGCCGCAGCCGGTGCAGTCCTCGAGGTAGACCTGCAGGGTGAACCGCGAATCAGGCAGACCGCGGGTCTCCAGCGGCGCGGACGGGAAGCCGTCGGGTGCCCCGGCCAGCTCCTTGAGGTCGTAGAACTTGGACCGGATCACACTGTGCGGACAGACGAAGCTGCAGTTGCCGCACTGGATGCACAGCTGCGGATCCCAGCGGGCGACCAAATCGGAGATGTTGCGCTTCTCGTACGCGGTGGTGCCGCCGGGATAGGTGCCGTCGACCGGCAACGCACTGACCGGTAGCTGATCGCCGTGACCGGCCATCATGGCGGCGGTGACGGTCCGCACGAACTCCGGCGCGTCGGCCGGGACGGTCGGTGGCAGGCCACGGGAGGCTGTGGCCCGATCCGGCACCGGCACCCGGTGCAACGCCTCGAGAGCGTGATCGACCGCGGCGTGGTTTCTCGCGACGACCTCAGTGCCGCGCCGGCCGTACGTCTTGGTGATGCTCTCCTTGATCTTCTCGATCGCCTCGCCGGACGGCAGAACGCCGGAGACGGCGAAGAAGCACGTCTGCAGCACGGTGTTGGTGCGGCCGGGCAGGCCGGACTCCTCGGCCACCCGGTCGGCGTCGACGACGTGCACCGTCAGGCGCTTGGCGAGGATCTGCCGCTGGACGGGCAGGGACAGCTCATCCCACACCTGGGCGGCCGGCGTCGGGCAGTTCAGCAGCAGCGTCGCGCCGTCCGCGGCCCGGGCCAGCACGTCGACGCGTTCCAGCAGACTCATGTGGTGGCAGGCGACGAAATCGGCCTTGCCCACCAGATACGGCGCTCGGATCGGGGCGGGACCGAAGCGCAGGTGCGACACGGTCATCGAGCCGGACTTCTTCGAGTCGTAGACGAAGTAGCCCTGGGCGTGCAGCCGCGGATCGGCGCCGAGGATCTTGATCGTGTTCTTGTTGGCGCCGACGGTGCCGTCCGAGCCGAGTCCGAAGAACACCGCGCGCACCGTGTCCGGAGGTTCGATGTCCAGTGCGTCGTCGTAGGGCAGGCTGGCGCCGGTGACGTCGTCGACGATGCCGACGGTGAACCGCGGTCGTGGGTGTTCGCGGCCGAGCTCGGCGAAGACGCCGGCGACCATGGCGGGGGTGAACTCCTTGGAACCGAGACCGTACCGGCCGCCGATCACCGTGGGCATGGTGGGCCGGCCGCTCTCGGCGAGTGCGGCCAGCACGTCCAGGAACAGCGGTTCGCCCTGCGATCCCGGCTCCTTGGTCCGGTCGAGCACCGCGATGCGGCGGGCGGCGGGTGGCAGGGCGGCCAGCACCGCCGCGGCGGGGAACGGCCGGAACAGCCGGATCTGGAGCACCCCGACCCGTTCTCCCGCCGCGACCAGATGGGCCGCGGTCTCCCGGGCGGTCTCGGCGCCCGATCCCATCAGGACGACGACCCGGTCCGCCCGGGGATCGCCGGAGTACTCGACGACGCCGAGTCGGCGGCCGGTGCGGTCGCCGAGCTGATCCATGGCGTCCTGAACCGCGTCCGGCACGCGCGTGTAGAACGGGTTCACGGTCTCCCGGCCCTGGAAGTAGACGTCGGGATTCTGCGCGGTGCCCCGGATGAAGGGCCGCTCCGGCGACATCGAGCGCCCGCGATGGGCCCGGACCAGCTCGGCCGGAACCAGCGCCCGCAGGTCGTCGTCGGTCAGCACCTCGATCGTGTTGAGCTCGTGCGACGTGCGGAAGCCGTCGAAGAAGTGCACGAACGGCACCCGGGTGCGCAGGGACGCCGCCTGCGCCACCAGAGCGAGATCCTGGGCTTCCTGCACCGAGCCCGACGCGAGCATGGCGAAGCCGGTCGCGCGGACCGCCATGACGTCGGAATGGTCGCCGAAGATCGACAGGCCCTGCGCGGCCAGCGACCGGGCCGCCACGTGCAGGACCGCGGGAGTGAGCTCTCCGGCGATCTTGTACATGTTCGGAATCATCAGCAACAGGCCCTGCGACGCGGTGAAGGTGGTCGTCAGTGCGCCGCTCTGCAGGGCGCCGTGCAGGGCACCGGCCGCACCACCCTCGCTCTGCATCTCCACGACGGTCGGCACCGACCCCCAGATGTTCGGGCGCCCGGCGGCGGACCACTCGTCGGCCAGCTCGGCCATCGGTGAGGACGGTGTGATCGGATAGATGCAGCACACTTCGTTCAGCAGGTAGGCCACCGACACGGCGGCCTCGTTCCCGTCGACCGTGCGGCGGATCATGTCGTCGCCTCCTCGGGAGTGCCCGCCGCCGGCCCCGGATGCTCGGGAACCATCTCTATGGCGTGCACCGGGCACTGGGTGAAGCACGTGGCGCAACCGGTGCAGCGGTCGTAGTCGAAGCGGTAGCGGTTGCCGGGTCCCAGCTTGATGACGGCGTCCTCCGGGCAGGCGCCGAGGCAGCCGTCACACTCGAAGCAGTTGCCGCACGACAGGCAACGACCCGCCTCGAACGTCGCGGCCGCGGCGTCCAGCCCGCCGACGACCTCGGTGAAGTCGGTGATCCGGGCGGCTGGGTCCCGCTGCGGCTGATGCCGGCGGCCGGAGTCGCCGAAGTACCAGGGATGCAGCAGTCCGAACTCGGCCGTGGGGTGCTTGGCGGGCGCGGTGAACGTTCCGGAGCGCAGGTAGGCGTCGATGTGCCGGGCGGCCTTGCGGCCGTGCCCGACGCCGACGGTGACGGTCCGCTCGGCGGGCACCATGTCGCCACCGGCGAACACTCCCGGGCAACCGGTCATGAACGACGCCGACACGACGACTGTGCCGTCCGCGGTGAACTCGATGCCCGGCACGGTGTGCAGGAACGCCGTCTCGGCGCGCTGGCCCAGCGCGAGGATCACGGTGTCGGCGGCCAGGGTCTCGGTGCGGCCGGTGGGCACGGGGCGGCCGGACCCGTCCAGCTCCATCACCTCGACGGTGACGACCGGCCCGTCGACGGCCTGGATGGTGCGCAGCCAGTTGATCTTGACGCCTTCGCGTTCGGCCTCGTCGGCCTCCTCGGCGTGCGCGGGCATCTGGCCGCGGGTACGCCGGTAGACGATGAGCGCGTCCTCGGCGCCCAGCCGCCGGGCCACGCGCGCGGCGTCCATGGCGGTGTTGCCGCCGCCGTACACGGCGACGCGGCGACCGATCGCCGGGCGCTCGCCCGCGGCGACGTCGCGCAGGAAACTCACCGCGTCGAGGATGCGGCTCGCCTCGCGGGCCGGGATCTCGGTCCGCTTGGACAGGTGCGCGCCGACCGCCACGAAGACCGCGTCGAAGCCCCCGTCGCGGCGCTCGACGGCCAGGTCGTGTACCGGATGATCGAGGGTGATCGTGATGCCCATCCGGATGAGCCGGTCGATCTCGGCGGCGAGCACGTCACGGGGGAGGCGGTACGCGGGAATGCCGTACCGCATCATGCCGCCCGGCTCGGCGCCGGCGTCGCGGATCTCCACCTCGTGCCCCAGCCGGGCCAGGTGGTAGGCCGCCGACAGACCGCTGGGACCGGCGCCGACGACCAGCACGCGCCGGCCGGTCGCGGCTCGCGGCGGATCGAGGGACCAGCCCCGCTCGATGGCGAGGTCGCCCAGGAAACGTTCCACCCCGTGGATGGAGACGGCGCTGTCCAGGTGGGCGCGGTTGCAGACGTCCTCGCAGGGGTGATAGCAGACGCGGCCGTGGATCGCCGGGAACGGGTTGTCGGCCACCAGGATGCGCCAGGCGGCCTCGTGATCGCCGCTCCGGGCCGGCGCCAGCCAGGCCTGGATGTTCTCGCCGGCGGGGCAACCCGCATTGCAGGGTGGCAGCAGGTCCAGATAGACCGGTCGGCGCTCACGGGCCGGGCCGCCGCGGGCCTGCCCGTGCAACAGGTCCGGCAGGGGTGTCACGTCGTGCCGCTCCGCGGTCATGGGGACCTCCTCGACGGGATACGACCAGCCTGAGCCGCCCGGCCGTGGCACGGCGAGGGCCGATGGTCGCGACCGCCCGGGCCGATGCGCCCGGAGCCGGCCACCAGGCGGCCTTCCCCCGCACGTCCGTCCATGCCGCTCAGCCGCTCCGCGGTGCCACGACCTTGATCGCCTCGGCCGGGAACCGCCGCGGCGTCGCGGGCACCGGCTGGCCGGACACCCGGTAGCCCAGCCGGACCGCCAGGTACGGCTCGCCGAGCCCGGACAGCAGATCGCGCAGCAACAGCCGGGGCCAGGACACCTCGACCGCTTCGCTGAGCGTCGCGCTGGCGAGGCCCTCCGCGGTGGCCAGCAGCAGAAGGGCCGACAGGGCCTCTCCGGCGCGGAGCAGATCACCCGGCTGGTCCGCCGATCCGAACAGGATGACGTAGGCGGCGCCCTTGTCGACGCCCGTACCGGTCACCAGCCCGGCGGTTCCTCCGGGTGCGAAGTCCCGGACCGGCACCCGCCGCAGGGCCGGCCGCACCGCGGTCCCGGCCGGGACACCATCTCCCCGCCAGGCCGGCCGGTCGGTCCAGCGATCGAGGTCGGCGAGGTAGGCCGGATCCTCGTGCTCCGCGCCGGCGGCGTGCTCGCACGCGACAGCGAGGGCCGGCACCTGATCCTGGCGCACGACGTGCAGGTACGCCCCCTCCAGCTCGACGCAGCGGCGCAGCCGGGTGAGCAGGTTTTCGGGGACGGCGCGGTCACCGAAGGGCCGCCGGTCGGTGCGGCGGCGCCTGATCGCCCCGGCCGTCCGGCGTGTCCGCGGGCCGGGCGGGACGGCGGCGCCCAGGCGGATCCGCGCGAGCAGATCGGGATGACCGGCGCCGGGCAGGCACTCGACCTCGGCGCTCCACCCGTCCGCGGCGAGAGCGGTACGGGCGTGGTGCAGGGCCGCACCACAGCTGATCATGAGCAGCCGGCCGTCAGGATCGATGCTGTGGAGCTGCCGGCTGCGATCGGCGTACAGCAGCAGGGTGTCACCATTGATCCGCCAGCTCCAGGGCTGACTGTTGAACACCGACGGCGCGTGCAACGCCGATCGGGCGGCTGCGCGCAGCCGGCGGGCCGGCGCGGACAAAGACACGGCGGGTCGTCCTTCCTCAGGGCGTCAGTTCACGGTGCGGATCGCGGCCGTGGCGATGTTGTCGAACGGGATCGCCTCACTCAGCGGCGCGTTGCCGGCCGAGAGTCCGGAGACGTCGATGTCCAGGTGGCCGCCGGGTGTCGCGGCGGGACGACGGAAGGCGTAACTCACCGTCTTCGAGCCCCGTACGGCGGGTGGGTCGAGGATCACGGAGAACGAGCCCTGCTGCGCCGTGACGGGCGGCCATGCCGTGCCGGCCCGTTCGAGTCCGGCCTCGGGGTAGAAGGTCACCACCAGGTGCCTGGGCCGCGCGCCCCATCGGTGGGCGAGGGTCACGGTCACCGTGCCGTACCGGTAGCCGTCGACGGCGGGTCCGAGAATCAGATCACCGGCCGACAGGGAGGTCTGCGTCACCGCGGGATTGGCCGGCAGCCTCGCCGGGCCGCTCACCTGCCGGAACCGGCCGTGGTCCCAGCCGTAGCCCCGGGTCTGCCAGACCTGCGGGGTCCGGTCGTCACAGCAGCGCTGATAATCACTGAGCCGTACGGCGATCGTGCCGTCGCGGCGCACCGTGGCACTGTCGGACGCGATGTCCCGGATTTCGCCGGTCGTGGCGACGACGGTCCCCATGGTGACGATCTGGCCGGCCGGGTCGCGGTCGAAGGCGACCAGTTGCTTGCTGCCGCCTTCGATCAGGCAGCCGATCTCGGCGATTGTCTCCTCGGCGCCGTCGCGGTCGAGGTCGCCGTAGGTCACCGCGAGGATGACGATCTCACCGCCCACCGGTGGTTTCCCGGTGACGGCCGGCTTCGGCGCGATACTGACGATGCCGTGGTGGAAGCGGAGCCTGCCGTGCGGGCCCTGGACGTTGTCGGCGGGCCAGCGGGGAATGGTCAGGGTGGCCTCGCGCAGCGTGCCGAGTGCGATGCGCCCGTCCGGTGGCCGGGGCGCCGAGGTCGTTGCCGGTGCCGCGGGTGTGCTGCCGCCACTGGTCTGCGGGGTGGTGACGGCGGGCGTGGCCGGCTGGGACGTGCCCGGCCCGGTGGTGTCGCCGCCGTAGCGCACCAACAGGAGAACAGCCACCGGCAGGACCAGGACGAAGGTGGTCAGCGCGGCGATGAGGGCAGTGCGCAGTGCGCGGTTGTGCCCCGTGCCGGGCCCGGGCTCCCGCTCAGGTGGGAGCTGCATCGTGGGTTGATCGGACATCGTGCACCTCCAACGCTTGCCGCGGCCGGGCCCGCCGCTCAGGATCGGTCCTGCGGTGCCGGCCGGACCACCACGACCGGGCAGGCCGCGCGGTGGATGAGGTGCTGGCTCACGGAGCCCAGCACGAGCCCGGCGACACCGCCGTGGCCGCGATCGCCGACGACGACGAGCTGGGCCGTCCGCGAGTGCTCGACGAGCAGGCGGCGGGCGGATCCCCTGACCACCTCGCGGCGGACCGGCACGTCGGGACACCGCTGGGCGACGCCGGCGAGCGCCTCCGCCAGGACCCGCTTCTCCTCCTGGTCACCGGACCAGAACTCGTAGGAGATCGGCAGGGTGTCGTTGAGCTCGGTGGCTGCGTCACCGGTCCACGCGTGCACGGCCAGCAGTTCAGCGCCGCGCAGCGCTGCCTCCTCGACGGCGTGGTCGAGGGCCCGCAACGAGACCGCGGACCCGTCGACGCCGACCACGATCGGGCCGGCGCTGTGCCGATCGCCGCGGACGACCATGACGGGACAGGCGCCGTGGGAGGCCGTCTGCACGGCGACGGAGCCGATCAGCAGCTCGGTGAATCCGCCGAGCCCGCGGTCGCCCAGGACGAGCAGGACCGCCTGTCTGCTCTCGTCCCGCAGGACCTGACCGGGTCCGCCGTTCAGGATCCGGGCGGTGATGGGGGTGTCGGGTGCCACCTTCGTGGCGAGCTGCCGAGCCTCGACGAGGATCTCCTCCGCCTGGTCACGGAAGGCCTGCAGGGACGGCCCGGCCAGCCCGGGCGAGACCGCGACGCCCACGGTGGGCCAGACGAACGCGTGCACTATGCGCAACGGGCGGTGCCGCAGGACCGCTTCGGCGGCGGCTGCCTCGACCGCGTCGAGGCTGCGCCGGGAGCCGTCGACCCCCACGACGACCGGGACCCCGGCCACGGCGGTCATGACCCCGGCTCCGTCATCGGGGTCCCCGGCTGCGTGGCCGGCTCGATCCGGGCCTGGGGTCCAGGAAAGATCAGCGTGGTCCGGCCGTCGTCGAGCCACCGGACCTCGTACGGCGGCGTGCCGTCGCGGTGATGCAAGGCGGTGACGACGGCAGTCCGCCGGCCGTCGCCGAGGTGGGTGCCCTCGAGGACGAGCCGGTCACCGATGTGAGCCTTCATGGCGGGCCTCCCGCGGATGCGATCCGGGTCGTGTACCGGTCTCGGGACGCCCACCGGCTGTCCCGCCGTGTCGGCCGGTGCCCGTCTTGACGACGGTGGGTCTGATGGTCCGCAGGCCATGTCCTTGTCTCCCGGCCGCTGCGGTGCTGATGGACATCCGGTGGGCGTCAGGGAAAGCATCGCGCCCGCGGCGGCCTGCTGACAGGGCCGTTGGTCCCGCGCCGGGTCTGCTGCCGCGGCGCCGCCCGACCGCCTCGGCCGGGCCGGGTGGCCCTGGTCCGGCGGGACCACCACGAGCGACCATCGACAGCGATACGTACGGCCCTCGGCGCGCAAGGAGCGGTCATCATGCTGGCATGGCAGGTGCGGTCCCCGGGTTCCGACCTCTCGCAGGCGCTGCGGCGCGTGCCCGTGGTGGTGCCCCGGCCCGCACCGGGAGAACTGCTCGTGGCGGTGGACGCCTGCGGGGTCTGCCGCACCGACCTGCATGTCGCCGCGGGAGACCTGCCCGTTCACCGGGCGTCGGTCGTGCCCGGTCACGAGGTGGTGGGTCACGTCCTGGAGCTCGGGGCCGGCGTGACCGGGTTCCGGCCGGGGGACCGGGTGGGCGTCGCCTGGCTCCGCGAGACCTGCGGGGCCTGCCGGTACTGCCGGTCGGGCGCGGAGAACCTGTGCCCGCAGTCGCGGTACACCGGCTGGGATGCCGACGGTGGCTATGCCGACTGCACCACGGTGCCCGCGGACTTCGCCTATGCCCTGCCGGACGGATACTCCGTCGCTGAGCTGGCACCACTGCTCTGCGCCGGCATCATCGGCTACCGCGCTCTACGCCGCGCGGAGCTGCCGCCGGGTGGGCGGCTCGGCATCTACGGCTTCGGAGCCTCCGCGCACCTCACCGCGCAGGTGGCTCTCGCGCAGGGTGCCCGGGTGCACGTTCTGACCCGGTCACCGCAGGCGCAGAAGCTGGCTCTCGACCTCGGGGCCGCGTCGGCGGGCGGGGCGTACGACGTTCCGCCGGAGCCGCTCGACGCCGCCGTACTGTTCGCGCCGGTCGGCGACCTCGTCCCGGTGGCGCTGCAGGCACTGGAGCGGGGCGGCACTCTGGCCGTGGCGGGGATTCACCTGAGTGACATCCCCACCCTCGACTACGAGCGTGATCTGTTCCAGGAGCGCACGCTGCGCAGCGTCACGTCGAACACCCGCGAGGACGGCCGGGAGCTGCTCAGCTTCGCCGCCGGCCACAGACTGACCGTGGCCGTGAACCCGTACCCGATGGCGCAGGCCGGCATCGCCCTCGCCGACCTGGCCGCCGACCGCGTCAACGGCGCGGCCGTCCTCATCGCCTGAGAGCTGGACGGTGCACCGCTCAGGCCGTCTGCCGCGCAGCCGTGACGGTCGCCGCCAGCGACGCGCCCCACTGACGGGCGTTCTTCTCCTCAAGCACTTCGAGCGGCCCGGTCGTCCCCCTGACCAGGAAGCTCTGCGCGGGTAGCACGATGTGGCAGCCCAGCCGGCGCAGATGCCGTTGGATCCGGCGCGCGGCCGAGCCCGGCAGGAACGGTTTGTCGATCCTGGTGTCGAACGCGGCGGCGGACATGCCCGTCAGCGACGGTGAGCAGTCGAGGTACTCACGCACCCCCACGTCGACGGCGCCGGACCGGACCTCGCCCTGCTGAGCGGACTGCTCCCGGGTGGACGGCCGGCTCATGCCGAACGCGTGGGTCGGTCCACCCACCACGAGCAGATCCGTGCCGAAGGCGCGCGGCATGGTGCCGACGTCGGCCAAGGTGACCTCGAGTCGCTCGCCGAGTCCGTCGGCGACGGCCCGGGCGACCTTCTCGGTGTTGCCGAACATCGATTCATAGACGACGAGTGCCTTCATGACGATCCTCCCTCAGGGCGTCGGGTACTTGGCGAGGATCTCGCGCAGCCGATCGACGAAACGCAGGGACTCGTCGTGATCGCGCTGCCACACGTTGCGGCCGAAGATGAGCCCGGTCGCCCCGGCGGACATGGACTCCGCCGCCTTTTCGATCATCGCGTCGTCGCCGGCCCGGGAACCGCCGGACACGAGCACCATGGTGCGGTTCGCGGCGCGCACGACGGCGTCGATGGCCTGCTGGCTGCTGAAGTCCGCGGTGTACGGGGCCGGCACATCGGTGTGCTTCTCCGGGTGCGGGAAGTTCACCTTGACGACGTCGGCGCCGAGCTCGCTGGCGGTGCGGGCCGCGTAGTGCACGGCGTAGAACGAGTCCTTGCCGCCCTTGTGCTCGATGGCCTCACCGCGCGGGTACGCCCACACGATCAGCGGCATCCCGAGCCGCTGCGCGTCCTGGCGGACGACGCGGTACTGGGCGAAGTCGGCATCCTGGGCCGGTGAGCCGACGTACAGGGTGTAGCCGACCGCATCGGCGCCGAGCCTGACCGCGTCCTCGACACCGGCGTGCAGCGGTGACAGGGCGCGGGTGTCGGCCGGGATGTCGGTCTTGCCGTTCAGCTTGAGGATGAGCGGGACCTCACCGGCGTAGTCCCAGTAGAACTTCTCGGCCAGCCCGATCTGGATCGCGATGCCGTTGAAGCCGCCCTCGAGGGCCAGCTTGACGATGTACTTCGGGTCGGCGGCGATCGGGTCGGCGAAGAAGTCGCGCGGTCCGTGCTCCAGACCCTGGTCGTACGGCAGGAACAGTGCGGTGCCGTTGCCGAGACCGTGCTTGTAGAGGATGCGGTGCAACCGGGCCTTCTTGCCCGCGCTGAGCCCGCAGCTCGAGAGCCTCAGCCGTGCTGTCATGGCAGTCTCCTTTCCCTTCACCGTCCACGTTCGTCGCGGCGGCGCGGGCGGTACAGGGTCCGAGGACCCGCCCCGGCCGGGATCACCGGCCCTGGGGCGGACCGGCGGGGAGATGGGCTCAACGACTCTGCCGGCCCGGTCCCGGCGTCACTAACGTCCGGGTCAAGGCACATCCCCAGCACGAGAAAGGCAGGTCGACATGGCAGGCACGTTGCTTCCCTGGCCGATGGTGCGCCAGGGCGACAAGGAACACCCGGTCGTCACGCTGCAGTATCTGCTGCGCGCCCGGGGCAGGACCGTCACGGTGGACGGCATCTTCGGCCCCCTCACCGAGGCCGCCGTCCGCGAATGGCAGCGGCAGAAGGGCCTCGGGGCCGACGGGATCGCCGGTCCGAACACCTGGCGCTCGCTGATCATCGAGGTCCGCAAGGGTGACCAGGGCAATGCCGTGCGGGGAGTCCAGGAGGAGTTCCGGTTCCGGGACCTCTCCGGCGACCCCGGCCGGGGGCTGCAGGTCGACGGTGACTTCGGGCCGCGGACCGACGCCGCCGTGCGGGCCTTCCAGACGGCGATCCACGCCGATGTGCCGTCGATGGCGGTCGACGGGGTCGTCGGCCCGATGACCTGGCAGGCGCTGGTCAGCGGGATGCTGTCCTTCTGAGATCACGGCACGATGCCGGGTCGTCTCCGACGGGAGACGACCCGGCATCGCCGCGCTGCGGTCAGGTGCGCAGCACCGGCTCGGCGGCTGCGTCCGGATGTTCGACCGGCACCGGGATGACGACGACCGGGCAGGTGGCTCTGCGGATGCAGTCCTCGCTGACCGACCCCAGCACGGTGTGCCGGACCCGGCTGTGGCCGTGACTGCCCAGCACCAGCAGGTCGGCCGCCCGTCCGGCGGCGCTCAGCACCTCGGCCGGGCGTCCCTCGATGACCTCGCCCGCCACCGGGAGGCTGGAGCCGTTGCGGGCGACGAGTTCCTTGATCTCGCGGTCCAGCAGCCGGCCGGCGCGTTCGGCCTCCTCCTGCGGCTGGGTGGCGGCGACCGGCCCGTACTCCAGGCCGTCCCAGGACCAGGCGATGACCGCCTGCACGGCACCGCCGCGGCCGGCAGCCTCCCGGGCGGCCCACTGCAGGGCGCGCCGCCCGCCCGGCGACCCGTCGACTCCGACGACGATCAGATAACTGCTGCTCATGATCCCTCCTCCGTACGGGTGAAGACGCGTGGGGCGACATCCGCTGCCGGATGTCGCCCCACGCTCGCTGCCGGGTTCACTTGAGCCAGGGGAGTCGCCGCACGATCGGCAGGCGGCTCCAGTACCCGCCGAGGCCGAGGGTGTTCCCGGCCGCGGTGAGCGCGAGCACCACCAGGACACCCGCGTAGATGAGGTGATCGTCCATGAACGGGTTGTTCTCCGGCGGCAGGACGGCGGTCCACATGAGCACCAGCATCAGCGAGCCGGCGACCGCGGCGATGCGCATCCCGACGCCGGCCAGCAGAGCGATGCCGATGCCGGCGAGACCGATCATGAACAGGGCGTCGGCCCAGGCCGCGCCGGCGAAGCTGTGGTAGAAGCCCTCGAAGGGCCCGCTGACGGCCTTGCCGAGGAATCCCTTGGTGGGACTGCCGCCGTCGATCCAGGCGTTGGCCGAGGGGGTTTCGTGGCCGAGCCCGAACAGTTTGTCCAGGAAGGCCCAGAGGAACACCCAGCCGAGGGCCAGCCGGAGCCCGGCGAGCACGTAGCGGGTGGCCTTCTGCGAAGCGGTCTCGGTCGTGGTGCTTGTGACGCTACGTGCCGCGGGGGTCTCCGGGGTGCTCCGGTGGCTGGTGGCGGGCTTGGGGTCGGTTGCGGCGGTCATGGCTTCCACGTCCTTTCTCGATCCTCGTTCGACACTGCTCATTCAGCTCCGTGGCGGGCGGCTGGTGGAGAGGCGGCGTACCGTTCGGACCGGGACCTTCGGCCCCTCTTCGCCGGGACCCGGGCACCGGGTGACTCCCGGTGTCAGGAACGGCGGGTCTCGCTCCCCGCCGGGCGCGCGATCAGCACCGGGCAGTCCGCGTGGTGCAGCAGCTGGATCCCGGTCGAGCCGAGCAGGGCGCCGGCGATGCTGCCGTGACCGTGGCTGCCCACGACGACAAGCTGGGCACTGTAGGAAACACCGGTCAGCACCGCGGCGGGACTTTCGTGCGACACCGTGATGTCGACCTTCACCCCGGGGTACTTCTGGCGCCACGGCGTCAGCAGATCCTCCACCCGCCGGTGTTCGGCGGCGTCCTCCTCGGGCGTCGAGAACTCGGTCACCGGCACCCCCGCCATCCACAGCGGTGGCGGCGGCAGGTACGTGCGGATCACCGTGAGCGCGGCGTCACGCCCGGCGGCGGCCTCGAACGCCGTGGCGAGGACGTGGTCGGCCGCCGGCGAGTCGTCCACCCCGACGGCGACGGGCCCGTCGAGGACATTGCCGCGACCGCGGACGACGACCACCGGGCACGGCGCGTGGGTGGCCACCCGCTGGCTCACCGAGCCGAGCAGCAGGCTGGCGAATCCACCCCGGCCACGGCTGCCCAGCACGACCAGATCGGTGTCGTCGGCCGCGGCCAGCAGCCGAGGAGCCGGGTTACCGATGAGGGTGTCCAGCTCGAGGGGTACGCCGGGCGCGACCGCCCGCGCCTGGGCCGAGGCGTTGGCGACGACGGCCTCAGCGAGCTGACGTGACACGTCGATGTATTCCGTGCCGCTGTCGTACCTGGCCGCGCGCCACTCCCAGTCGAAGACGTGCACGATGCGCAGGAGCAGACGACGACGTTGCGCCTCCAGGGCCGCCCACTGCACCGCGGCCTGGCTAGCCGCTGTGCCGTCGGTGCCCACCAGGATCTCCTTGGTTCTCATGGCCGGGTCCCCTTTCGGCAGTTTCCCCGATCGTCGGCCCGGCCCCGGTCCATCGGAAGTGCGGCAGGTCCCGACTACGGGGGCCGGCCGGCACGTGACTCACCGCAGCATCGGGTCGAAGGGCTCCCGAAGGGGGTGCCGACGACTCTGCCGGCGCGCGGCCGGCAGCGCGACGATCCCCTCAGGCACGGAAGGCTGGGAGGTGCCGCCATGTCATGGCTCATCCTCGTGATCCTCGCGGTGCTGGCGCTGTTGATCGTCGCCGGTCCCGTACTGGAGGACCTGATCGACCGGATCTGGCCACCCGACGCCGATCCGGCGACTCGCCACGCCCACCGGAGATGAAGACCGCGCCCGAACGCGCGGACGACGGAAAGGCACAGTCATGTCCACCTACCATCCCGCCGGGGTGACCCCGGAGGACGACGAAGCCGACCTGCGGCAACTGGCTGTCGAGCAACTGCGCAAGAAGCGCGATCTGCAGGCCCATCTCATCGCGTATCTGCTGGTGAACGCGTTCCTGAACGCCATCTGGCTGCTGACGAACGTCGGTGGCTTCTACTGGCCGATGTTCCCGCTCTTCGGCTGGGGCATCGGCGTCGCCTTCCACATCTGGGACGTCTACGCGCCGGCGGAGCCGGCCGAGAGCCGCATCCAGCGGGAGATGAAACACCTCGGACGCCGGTGACGGCGGCCGTACACACCGCAGCAGAGAGGGTCCGGCCATGAAGACGTGGCATGTGGACGACGTCATGACCAAGGACGTCGTCACGGTGCGGGAAGGCACCCCTTACCGTGACATCGTCGGTCTGTTGCTCAGCCGGCGGGTGAGCGCGCTTCCGGTCGTCGACGATCGGGGCCGGCTGGCCGGTCTGGTGTCCGAGGCGGACCTTCTGCACAAGGTCGGGGCCGCGGGCCGGCAGGCGCCCCGGATGTTCGATACCTGGCGCCGTCACACTGATCGCGTGAAGGCCCGCGGACACATCGCGGTCGAGGTGATGACCTGGCCGGTCGTGACCGCCGAACCGTCGCTGACCCTGGCCGCAGCTGCCCGCCGCATGCACCGTGAGCACGTCAGAAGGCTTCCGGTCGTCGACTCCTCCGGGCGCCTGGTCGGCATCGTCACCCGGAGCGACCTGCTCAAGGTGCACCGGCGCACGGACGCCGAGATCCGCCACGACGTCGTGGAGCAGGCGCTGCACCACGTCATGGCGGTCAAGGGCGCCACTGTCCGGGTGGAATGCGTCGGCGGCGTCGTCATCCTGGCCGGACGGGTGCGGTTCCGGTCGACCGCCGAACTGATCGCGCAGGTGATCCGGCAGGTCCCCGGTGTCGTCGACGTGGCGGACGGTCTCGGCTTCGACGTCGACGACAGCCTGATCAGCGGTTCCAGGGTCGGAACCCCGTTCGGCGTCGTTTGACTACCTCAGCCGTCGGTCCCGTCAGGAGGAGCGTCATGGCAGCCTTGTCCGTCTTCGATCTGCTCGTCCGGCATCCGTTCCTCAGCGACTTCCCGGTGGCGTGGCTGCGCCGGCTGGCGGTCCACGGCCGCCCGGTGCTGCGGCACACGGCTTACCGACTGTTCCGCGAGGACGGCCCGGCCGGGCACTTCTGGCTGGTGCGCTCGGGTGTCGTCGCTCTCGACTTCCACGTGCCGGGCCGCGGTGACGTCGTCATCGAACGCGTCGGTGCCGGCGGGGTCGTCGGCTGGTCCTGGTTGCTGCCGCCGTATCGGTGGACCCTCGGCGCGGCTGTCGCGGAGGACTGCCACGCGATCGAGTTCGACGCCGCCCAGGTGCGCCTGCTCATCAACGCGGACCCGGGCCTCGGGCGGGAACTCACCGAACGTTTCCTGACGGTCATGGGTGGCCGGCTGCAGGCGGCGCGGCACCGGTTGATCGAGCTGTACGCGTACCCGGACCACCCCGCCGGTGCTCCCGGCCCCGGTGGAGCGGGACGGTGACCTGAGCCTGCGGCGGACGGGACCTGTGGCCCTGCCCGCCGGCCGGTCGACGCGCTGTGCTGGACGAGTATCCGGCAGCATCGGGAGGATGCGATGAGGGTGCTCGAGAGGCACAGGGACCAGCGCGACGAACGGCCGGCGAACGGCGCGGTCGTCGTCGGCGTGGACGACTCCCCGGCCGGACGACTCGCGGCCGAATATGCCGTGGTCGAAGCGGAGTTGCGTCGGTGGAATCTGCATCTGCTGCACGTCCAGCCCGCCGGTGCGGCCCGGTACGCGGGGGACCGGGGGGCACGACTGCTCGAACGGATGGCCGGCCGGGTGAACGAGTGCGCGCCGGCCGTCGCGGTCTCCGGTCACCTCGCTGTCGGCGCGGCGGCCACCGTGCTGCTCGAGGAGCTCTCCGACACGGACATGGTCGTCGTGGGACATCACGGCGGTCCGGCCCGCACCGCGTTCGGGCTCCGTATCGAAGAGCGGGTCGCCGCCCTTCACCGTGGCCCCGCGCTGGTCGTCCCGGAGTCCGCCGGACCTCCTGGAACCGGATTCTTCGACCGGCCCGTCGTCGTCCTCGCCGACGGGCGGAGCCGCACGCCGGCCGTCGGCTTCGCCCGCACCGAGGCGATGCTCCGCGGGTGCGAGCTGGTCGTCCTGCACGCACCGGGCGACGTCGCCGGCGAGCCGGCCCACGCCCTGGTGGAAGCGTCGCAACGGGCGGCGGTCGTGGTGATCGACCGGCACGATGCCGGCGCCACGACGTCGCTCGTCGGCCCGGTCGGTCGCGCCCTCGTCCGGGAAGCCGCGTGTCCGGTGTTCCTGATCGGTTGAGTGCGCCGTTGCCGGAGAGACCTTTCCAGGGTCTCTCCGGGTTGCTCAACGGTCGGCTACGGCGATGCGACGACCGCGGGGGGCGGTGGCAGGTACTGCGGGGGTGGCGGTCCCGTACGGGGCGGCTCCACCGGTGGTTCGGCCGACGACGGGGGCCCGCTGTGCCGGCGGCCCAGGCTCACGCCGCCCAGCACGATCAGGCCGATACCGAGAATCGCCAGCAGGATGCCCGTACCCAGCACGCCCCCGCCGAGGGCGGACAGATCGGGGGATCTGCGCCGAAGCCCGGACCTGGGTCACCACGTCCACGGAGCCGTCGGCGTTGGCCAGCACCACCGTGTAGTCACCGTCGGTGGCCTGCCACTTCAGGGTCGCGTTCTGCGTACCCGTGGCGGACGCCAGCCAGAAGTCCTGCTCGGTAGGCGCGGGAACAGCCCGGACGGCCCCGGCCGTCCGGTCGTAGGTCGCCTGGTTGTCCGAGACGTCGACGATGCTGTCGCGGGCCGTCCCGGACAGCCAGGACTCCACCTGCGCCTGGCGGCCGATGCCGACGAACACGGGCTTGCCGCTCGTACTCGCCACCGTGATGCGCACGCCACCGACATCGGAGAGGTGGCGAGCCCAGAAGTCGCCGCCCTCGATCGTGATGCCGTCAGCCGTGACGGCGGCCGTGGAACTGCTCGCCCGTACGACGGGGCTGGTGACGTACCCGGAGCTGTCGCGCATCCCGTCGAAGACGAGCAGCGCGGTACCGGCGGCCCCGAGCCCGACGGCCGGGATCAGCAGGACCGCGCCGGCCACCAGGGCGGTGACCGGACCGGCCACCGAGCCCGATGCGGGCCGGGCCGGTTGCGCCGCGGCCGCCTCCTCGGCCCGGGCACCCGGTAGCGCGGCCCGGGCCGGCCCGTCCGGGTCGTCGTCGGGTTCCGCGTCGCCCTGATCCAGACGGAAGGGCGGATAGCCGGGCGTCAGCAGGGCCACGTACGCGATGACCCGCAGGTTCCACCGGGCCACGCCGACCAGCAGGTCGTAGAGGCCGCGCGGGTAGCGGGCCGTGAACAGCAGGCTCAGACCGGCGATGAGGATGCCGAGGCCCACGACGCTCAACGGCACGGAGGTCGTGGTGGCATCGTTGCCGACGGTCCAGCTCGCCGCGCCACTGAGTGCACCGAGCAACAGGATGTGCGGCAGGGCCAGGAGCCACGCGACCAGAGGCAACCAGCGCGGCGGCGGAGGCGTGTCCGTCAGCTCCAGCCGGGCCGGATAATCCGGGACGTCGGCCAGCGTGAACGGCGGATACCGATCGGTGCCCAGCGCCTGGTAGCCGTAATAGTTCACCCGCCAGGACCAGCGCAGCACCGCGAGGTTGTACGAGCGGATGGCGGACGGGTACCTGCCGGTGAACAGGACCGCCAGATAGGCGCCCAGGGTGAGCACGATGAAGCCCAACCAGAGGACGGCCAGGACGAGGTAGTGCGGGATGAGCAACGCCCACTTGACGAGCCACAGCCACCGGCTCAAGGTCTCGTCGCGGCGTGCCTCGACCCGCAGCGGATAGCGGTTCATGACACCTCCTCCAAGGTTCCCCCTCAGCAGAGCGCGCAGGCTGCACGGTGCGGCAGAGTCCGACGTCCCGTCTGCCGGCGGCGAAGGTCCGGCCCGGGCCGACGAGCCCGGGCCGGTGGTGGCAACGCTGCTCAGGCGACGGGGGCGAGCCCCCCGAAGCCGGTCGCGATCTGCACGCCGGAGCGAAGTGCGGTGCCGGTGCCGCGGTAGAGGAGCAGCCGGCCGGTGGACTTCTGCACGGCCACCAGATCGGTGTGTCCGTCACGGTCGAAGTCGCCGACCCCGACGATGTCGCGCATACCGCCCCAGCCGGTGCCGATCTGCTGTCGGGCGCCGAAGCCGCCGGTGCGCCCGGGGTAGAGGTACAGCACGCCGGTGGAGGTGTTGCGGGCCACCAGATCCGGATGGCCGTCGCCGTCGAAGTCCCCGACGCCGGCGAGTTCACTCATCGAGTTCCAGCCGCTGCCCACCTGGACCCGCGGGCCGAGCCGCGGACTCGTCCGCCCGGGATACAGGAAGAGCTTGCCGTCGCTGCTCTGGGCCACCAGCACGTCGGGCTTGCCGTCGCGGTCGAGGTCGCCGATGCCGGTGATCTCGCGCAGGCCGCTCCAGCCCGTGCCGATCCGTGTGCGCGTGCCGAGGCCGGAGCCGGTACCGGGGTAGAACCAGAGGTCCCCGTTCGAGCTCTGCCGGGCGATGACGTCCTCGTGACCGTCCTGGTCGAGGTCCCCGATCCGCACGATCGCGTTCATGCTCTGCCACAGGTGGCCGATCCGGTCCGGGGTTGTCGTGTCGACGAAGCTGCCGTTGCCGTGATACGAGAACACGTCGCCCGAGCTGGTCGTCCGGGCGAGCACGTCGGACCAGCCGTTGCCGTCGAAGTCGGCGAGGCCGGCGGGCGGCAGCGGCGCGATGTCGAGGTAGTCGTTGTCGATGTTGATCGTGACGCCGCCCCACGTCTCGTCGTGGCCGCCGCGGTACTGCTTCATCCGGCGGTGCGGCTGCCAGTAGCCGGCCGGGACGGCGGCGTCGGTCACGGTGGCGATGCCGTCCCAGCGGGCGAAGTCGAGGTAGTCGGGGTGCGCGTACCCGGTGGTGGTGAAGGCGGCCACCTGGTCGGCCACGCCCGATCCCATGCTGCCGTAGAAGCCGGAGAGGTAGCCGAGGTCGTGCAGCCGTACCGTCCAGGCACTGAGGAACGACAGCACGCCCGCCGTACAGGCGGTGTCGCCCGTGCGGTAGGCCTCCATGTCGTAGATCAGCACGCTCTCCGGTGCCAGACCCAGCGCGGTGGCCTGCGCGACCGCGTCCTGAGCCGCGGCCCGGCCCTGGGCGGTGGCCTGTGCGTTGTCGATGAGGTTCTTCTTGTTCGACGTGGTGCAGGACGCCTGCGGTCCCACATAGAGCGGGATCAGGTGCCAGCCGGCCGCCTGTTGCTCGGCGACCCATTCCGCCGTGAGGTTGGGCTGAGCGCAGCCGCGGTTGTTGCCGCCGAAGTAGATGCCGACCGCCCGGTACGGCGAGGCCAGCCAGGCGGTCATCGTGGCGCTCGGAGGAGCCGTGCAGGCGTCGAAGCCGTATCCCGCCGAGGTTCCGGGTTGGCTGCCGGGGTCAGCGGACGCCGCCGCACTCGTCAGCACCACCGGTGCGGCGAGCATCACCGCCGCCAGAGTACGGATGAGGACGCCGACGAGGCGTCGGCGTCTTGTCTGGTAAGTGCCGTCCATGGCTCACCACTTCCGTAGGAGTCCCTGGGTCGTCAGCGACGGCCGGCGCGCAAGGTGTGCAGGCGCTGTTCGTACTCCTCGGTCTGGATCTCGCCACGGGCGAAGCGGTCGGCGAGGACCTGCTCGGCCTCACGCAACGGGTCGGCGTCCGGCGGCGACCCGACCGGTCTCCGCCACAACTGGGCGAGAATCAGCCCGGCGATGAGCAGCAGCGCGGGCAGGACGACAGCGAAGATCATCAGGGTCCAGCCGGCACCCATGCCGTGTCCGTACATCATGGCCTCGGTCCCTTCCAGGGTTCTGCGCTCATGGTCCCGCCGGGCCCGGCCCCGGGACAGGGGCCGGAAGACCTGTTCTGCCCGCGGCCGGGCATTTCGGCTCTGGCCCGGGACGGCGCGGCGGCCCACGGTCGAGGAGGGACCGGGCCGGGCGCCCGAGACCACCCTGATCGATGGGAGGCACGTCATGATGCTGCGAGAGAACGAGAACGCCGCTGAGGTCCGCGACACCGACATCGTCGTGGGCGTGGACGGCTCGCCGTCGTCGAAGGCTGCCCTGCGCTGGGCTCTCGGCCAGGCCCGGCGCACCGGCGGCCGGGTGCAGGCGGTGACGTCGTGGGAGTTCCCGGCCTACTACGGCATGGGTGCGGTGTTCCCGTACGAGGACTTCGCGGCCACGGCCGGCAAGATCCTGAGCGAGGCGGTCCAGGAGGCTCTCGGAGCCGGCGAGCTCGACGTCCCCGTGCTGGAGACCGTGGTGGCCGGGCACCCGGCCCAGGTGCTGATCGACCTTTCGGCGCACGCGGCGCTGCTCGTGGTGGGCTCGCGCGGCCACGGGGCATTCACCGGCACCCTGCTGGGTTCGGTCAGCCAGCACTGCGCGCAGCATGCGCACTGCCCGGTGGTCGTCGTGCGGGGCAAGGGCTGAGCAGCCGGCGCCGGTACCCCGCTGGTCATGACTTCGGTCCCGGCACCGCGTGTCCGACGGCCCGACCGGCCGGCGTGCCGGCGGAGGATCCTGGACTCGGGCCCGGTGACAACGCCGGACGGCAGCGCGCCGGGCCGGGGCAGGAGGCAGGAAGATGTCGACGGTCATGTCGGCGCCACCCGAAGCCCCCTTCAGAGTCGCCGACCGCCCAGTCACCGTCGCCGGTCGGGCGCTCGGTGACCGCACCGGACCCGTCCTCGTCGCGCTCGACGATGACGGCAATCCCGGCGCCCTGCTACGGCACGGCTGGTCGATCGCCGTCGCCCTGGGGGTGCCGCTGCGCGCCACCTACGTCTGGTCCGACTGCCGTCCGCCCGACTGTGACCATCATCGGTGTTGCCACCGTGACCTGGACGGGGCGAGCCGGCTTCTCACCACCCTCATCGACGGGAACCTTTCCGTCGAAGCGGCGCTGCGGGTGGAGCGGGACGTCCTGCACGACGCCGACCCGGCCGAGGCGCTGATCGCGCTCAGCCAGGGCGCCTCGATGCTCCTGGTCGGCGCGTCCAGCCATCGGCCCACCGCGGTCGCTCTCCTGGGGGAGACGACCCGGATGCTGCTGGGGCGGACCTGGTGCCCGTTGATCGTCGTACCGCATCGGCGTCTGTCAGCGACCTGCCTCTCCTGGTGACCGGGGGTCACCCCGCCGGAGGGTGCCCCGACATGCCCTGGCGGACGGGACATCAGGCCCTGCCGCACCGGCCGTGACGACATCGATGATGGCGCACGAGGGGGTGATGAGGATGATCCTCGTAGCGTTCATGACGGTCGCAATGGTGGTGTTCCTCGTCGTGACCGCCTGGTCGGCGATCAGAGAGGGAACGGCTGAGGACGAGGCCGCATCGGGGCGCGGCGCCGGGCAGGCGCGGGAGGTGGCGAAGCCGGAGACGCTGGAAGGCGTCCTCGTCCGGCAACTGCTGGACGCCGAGCTGAGCGGACCGCAGTACCGCCGGGCCATGCAACGGCTGGCCGAACGCGACGCCGAACGTCATCCGATGACCGTGCCGCCGGAGCCCTGAGCCGCCGGGCGTACCGACTCGGGACCAATGGCCCTGCATACGGCACCTCTCCGGGTCTGGGATAGAGGCAAGGAAGGCTCCGGCCGGGCCCGCCGAGGGTCCCGGTGTCACGGTCGTCCTGTGGCCCGAAGGAGGTGCCGTCATGGTCCGTGCGCGTACCTGGACGGTGGAGATCACCATCACTGAGCACGCCGACGAGCGCCGTACCCACGCGGACGCGGTCGTGCGCAGCGCCCGCCCGCTGCCGCACGGAGCCGGCGACGCCCGCCGGCGGCCGGCGGACCAGGAAGTTCCCGAGATCGGCGACGAGCTGGCCACCGCCCGGGCGCTGGCCGACCTCGCGTACAAGGTGCTCGACGCCGCCGCGGACGACATCGAGCACGTCACCCATCGGCCCATGCGGATGCTGTCCTGAGGAGAAGACGCCATGACGGATCGGGGAAACACGTCCGTGCTGGAACCCGCCTGGCGGGATCGAGCCGGATTCTGCGGCGTCGAGGTCCTCGACCAGCCGGCCGGATCGATCAATCCGGTGCAGCGTGCTCACCTGCGCGCCGTGGCGGTCCAGATCAAGATGGTGCACGACCTGCTCGTCGCCTTCGCCGACGAGTACGCGCCGTTCCCGGCCGAGCTCGTCGCGGCGCAGACCCGCGAGCTGGTCGCTGTCCGTCTGTTGCTCGAACGCTACGCCGTGGACGACCCGGGTACGCAGCTGCGCCCCGGCCTGTTCTCCGACCCCGCGGCGCAACACGACTACCAGCGGCTACGGGCGCGCGGCAGGTCGGGCCGAGCGACCGCGTTGCACGTGGTCGCGGTGGCTCTGCGGGAGACCGTCGCGCTCCTGCGGCCGCTGCCTGCGGGCCTGAGCGCCCCGGACATGCGCAATGTGTACTTCCAGCTCCTCACGTCATCCCAGCGGCAGTCCCGCATCGTGCAGGCGTGGAGCGCCCGGTGACGGCCCGTGTGGTCAGTCCCGGTGCAGACCTCTGAGACGGACGACGAGCAGGCCGGCGACAGTCCAGGCGGCGACGACCGCGAGGTGGCCGGTGGCGATGCCGGTGCCCGGCCCGGCCGGGGAGGTGGCGGCCAGCAGTGCCGCCGCGAGGTGCTTGAGGGGGAACAGGTTTCCGACGGCGGCCAGCCAGCCGGGCGGCGGCACGTCGCCGACCATGAAGACGTCGGACACGAAACTCAGCGGCAGGAGCGTGCCCAGAGTGACCGCGACCAGCGAGGTGGCCGAGCGCAGCAGGGCGACGGCGGCCAGCCCGAGGCAGGCGAAGCACGAGACCCCCAGCACGAGACCGACCGCCAGCGCCGGCCACCGCGCGACGTCGATGCGGACGTCGAGGAACAGCACGGCGACCGCGCAGAGCAGCACCGTGGACAGCACTGACACCACGAGTACCGCGAAGATGCGCCCGGCGACGTACCACCGCAACGCCAGGGGGGTGCCGAGCAGCCGTTTGAGGACGCCGCTGCCGCGGGCCTGGGCGACGTCCTCCGGCATGTTCACGTAGCCGGCGACCGCGATCGCGTACGCCGTCAGGCCCGGGAGCAGGTACTGCGCCGCGGTCAGCCCGTGCACCGGACCGGCGCCGAACACCGTGGGAAACAGCCCGAGCAGCAGGACCGGGAAGATCACCGCGAAGAAGACGGCCAGTGGGTCGCGCCACTGGCTGGTCAGGGCGTACCGGATCTGCCCGAGGAGCAGTGCCGGAGCGGTCCGGCGACCGGTCCGCACCGGGCGCAGCTCGGGGGCGGCCGGTGCCGGCCCGGTCCGCACCGGCGCCGTGGCCACGTCGGCCGACCTCGACCCGCGCGGCATCCAGCCGAAGCGCCGCAGCGCGACGACCGCACCCAGCAGGCCCCACGCCGCCATCATCAGCAGATCGGCGGGCCGGAAGCCGTACCCGCCGGCCGGGTCGAAGGTCTGCGCCATCGCGCGCGCGAAGTGCCGCAGCGGCAGCGCCGAGCCGATCCGGTCCAGCCACGCCGGCAGATCGGCCCCGACGATGAAGACGTCGGAGATGAAGGCCAGCGGGATCAGCAGTCCCTGGGTCAGCGTCTGCGCGATGAGCGCCGTGCGGGTCAGCGCCACCAGGGCCAGGCCGAGAGCCGAGAAACACCCGATGCCCACCGCCAGCGTCAGCAGCAGTGCCGGGGTCTTCCGCCAGACGAGGTGCACGCCGTAGAAACCGGCACCGACCCCGGTCAGCAACGCCGTAGCCGCGGCGGACACCACGGCCATGGCCGCCACCCGCGCGGCGAGCACCGTCCACACCGGCCCCGGCGTGCCGCGCAACCGCATCAGGACACCCCGTTCCCGCAGCCCGGCGGTGTCGGTGGCCAGCACGACGAATGTCGCCTCGGCCACTCCGAAGACCGCGAACGGCGCCACCAGGAACTGCGCCACCGGCACTCCCGCACCGGTCATCTCGTTCCCGACGACGGCGGACACGATGCTCAGGAAGGCCAGCGGGAAGATCAGCGTGAAGAACGCCGACCCGGGTGAGCGGGTGAAACCGCGCAGAGCGTGAGCGGTCAGGGCCCGCACCGGGTGCGGCAGCGAGCGGGTGGGCTGCGCCGGGGGTGTGGCCGGGCGTTCATCGGTCGTCATCCGCCGGCTCCCCGGTGAGACTGAGGTAGGCATCCTCGAGCACGGGAGGCGTCAGGGTCAGCTCCGGCAGATCGAGGCAGTTCGCCGCGGCCCACTCGGTCAGCCGGCGGGTGTCGGCCAGAGCCCGGTGCGTGAGGACGACGATGTCCGCGTCCTTGGCCCGCAGGCTGCCGGACATCGGCGGCAGCCGGTCCACGGTGAAGCCGGCCGGCAGCCGGAACGACAAGCGGCTCGGCAGGCCGCATCGAGCCTGCAGGTCGCTCGGCCGTCCCCAGGCGACCAGTCGCCCGGCCCGCAGCACGGCCACCCGGTCGGCGAGCCGTTCGGCCTCCTCGATGTAGTGGGTGGTGAGCAGGATCGTCGTACCGACAGCACGCAGCCGGGCGATGAGCTCCCAGGCGTGGTGGCGGGCCGCGGGGTCGAATCCCGTGGTCGGTTCGTCGAGGAACAGCAGGTCGGGCGCCCCGGCGAGGCCCAGAGCGAGATCCAGGCGGCGCCGTTGCCCACCGGACAACGCCTTCACCCGGGTACGGCGGCGGTCGGCCAGACCGACCAGCTCGGCGAGTTCGTCCGGGTCACGCCGGCGCGGATACAGCGACACCTGCAATTTCAGCAGTTCGGCCACCGTGAACTCCTCCTCGAACCCGGCCGTCTGCAGCACGATGCCGATCCGTTCCCGGTAGGAGCGCCCGCCGTCAGCCGGATCGAACCCGAGGACGGACACCTTCCCGCTGTCCCGCGACCGGTAGCCCTCGAGGATCTCCACCGCCGTGGTCTTGCCGGCTCCGTTGGGCCCGAGCAACGCGACGGTCTGTCCCGCCTCCACGGTGAAGCTGATCCGGTCCAGCGCCAGCAGGGACCCGTACCGGCGGGTGAGGCCGGCGACGACGATGGCCGACGCATCCCGGTGTGTGCCGGTCGTCGTGACACTCATGGTGCCGCCGCGCCCGCAGTGGCCGGCGCCGGGTCGGCAGCGACCGAAGCGATCGCCTCGCCGGTCTGCGGATCGAAGAAGTACGCCTCGCGGAGGTCGACGGTCAGCACCGCGGCGCGACCGATGGCCACGTCGGCGTGCTGGACGACCTTGGCGGTCCACAGCTGCGACGCGGCCGCTTCGTCCACGGTGATGGGCACCTCGTCGGCAGCGCCGGCGGCGTCGGCGTCAGCGACGCGGGGCGCGTCGAACAGCAGGTGCTTCTCGTCGCCCAGAGCCTCGACGCCCAGCGGCACGACGTGCAGCGCCGGTCCCTCGGACGCCGCGGAGGCGACGGCGAAGGCGGCGGGCCGGAGGCCGATGACGATCTGCCGGCCGCGGTACGGCGCCAGCCCGGGCCGACGGGTCAGCACCTCCGGCAGCGGGAAGGTGACGCCACCCAGCGTCACGCTGACCGGATCCTCGCCACTGAGGGTGACGGTCGCGAAGTTCATGCTCGGCGAACCCATGAAGCCGGCGACAAACCGGTTGGCCGGCGCCTGGTACAGCTCCTCCGGCGTGCCGACCTGCTGCAGCCGCCCCCGGTCGATGACCGCGATCCGGTCGCCGAGGGTCATCGCCTCCACCTGATCATGAGTCACGTAGACGGTGGTGATCCGGTAGCGCTGGTGCAGCCGGGACAATTCGGCGCGCATCGACACCCGCAGTTTCGCGTCGAGGTTGGACAGCGGCTCGTCCATGAGGAACACCCGTGGCTGCCGTACCATCGCCCGGCCCATGGCCACGCGCTGGCGCTGGCCGCCGGAGAGCGCGGCCGGCTTACGGTCCAGCAGTTCGGACAAACCCAGCAGGCGGGCGATCTCGCGGACCTGACGGTCCACCTCGGCCGCGGGTACGCGTCGCAGCCGCAACGCGAAGCCCATGTTCTGCCGCACCGTCATGTGCGGGTAGAGCGCGTAGTTCTGGAACACCATCGCGATGTCGCGTTCCTTGGGAGCCCAGTCGGTGACGGGTTCGCCATCGATCAGGATGTCGCCGCCACTGGCGTCCTCGAGGCCGGCGATCATTCGCAGCACCGTCGACTTGCCGCAGCCGGACGGACCGACCAGCACGAGGAACTCTCCGTCGGCCACGGTCAGGGTGAAGTCCTCGACCGCTGTGGTGCCGCCGGGAAAGACCTTGGTCAAGTGTTCCAGCCGTACCACCGACATGGCTCGCCTCCACTCGCCGGCCGGCACCGCGCCGGCAGTCCTGTCTTCAGCGAACCGCCGCTCGGTGCGGGCCGACAGGGTCTCCCGGCCCGCTGCCGCCGCTGATCGGCCCGTGCCGGGTCCGGCGGGACGTTCGGCTCTGTCGTCATCCGCACCCGGAGACGACGCTGAAGAAGGAATGTGCTCGCCTTCGCGCTCCGGCCGGTTCCGGGAGGTGCCGTGGACACGCTGACCATCGTCGTGTGGTTCCTCATCGCCGTCCGGCTGATCCTGCTGCTGCCGCCACCTCGGCGCGGACCGGCACGTACGCGTCCGCCGGTCGACGCCGCGCCCCAGGCCCGGGTCGATGCCTGTCTGGGTGAAGTGCTGGCGCTGCCACCGGAGCCGGCGCCGTGCGTGGAGTCCGACCTGTACCGACGATTGACCGCGGGGACCATCAGCCGCGAACGCTACCGTGCGGAGATGGCCGCGCTTGCCGTCCAGGACCAGCAGGCGCACCCCGTCGATCCGCCGCACGCCTGACCGCGGCGCGGATCCACCGGCCGGACCCGCAGCCGACTCGGGTCCAAGGTCCCTGGTTCCGCGGCTCCGCAATGGTGATCGTGGAGGCAGATCCTCACCGTCTCGGAGGTCACGCCATGACGTACATCGGTTCCGCTCTTCCCGTACACGTCCGAACTCACGGCGCTGTTCCGCCGGAGGCGACGGACTACGCGGTGGCCAAGCTCGACGCGGCTCTGCAGCACGCCCCGGATCCCGTGGTCGCCTCCTGGATCACCCTGGACGCGGCGGCGCCCGGCGACCGGGTCGACGCCCACGTGAACATCGGCGGCGTCCACGTGCACGTGCACGCGGTGGGGGAGACCCTGCAGGAGGCCACGGACCTCATGCAGGAGCGGCTGCGCTCGCGGCTGCGCCGCATCCGCCGCCGGCCCACCCACAGCATGTCCGGCTCGATCTGAGCACGGGGACAGGCCGGACGGCCCTGCCGCCGGCCGGGTCGGCCGGGGCACCGTCGACAGGGGCACCGCAACACTCGAAGGAGGCGTCATGAAGGCACTCGTCTACGGCGGGCCGGGACAGCGTTCCTGGACCGAGGTTCCCGATCCACACATCCAGGATCCGAAGGACGTGGTCATCCGCGTCGACGCGGTCACCATCTGCGGCACGGACCTGCACATCCTCGGCGGCGACGTGCCCGAGGTGACCCCGGGCCGGATCCTGGGGCACGAGGCGGTCGGCACCGTCGTCGAGGCCGGTGCGGGGGTGAGCGCGCTCGCCGTCGGCGACCGCGTGCTGGCGTCCTGCATCTCGGCCTGCGGCGTGTGCCGGTTCTGCCGGGAAGGCAGCTACGGTCAGTGCCTCGGCGGCGGTGGCTGGATCCTCGGCCACACCGTCGACGGAGTGCAGGCCGAGTACGCCCGCATCCCGTTCGCCGACCTGTCGACCTACAAGCTGCCGTCCTCGGTGACCGACGAGGCCGCCGTGCTGCTCGCCGACATCCTGCCGACCTCCTACGAGGTGGGCGTGCTCAACGGCCGGGTCAGCCCCGGGGACACGGTCGTGGTGGTCGGCTCCGGACCCATCGGTCTGGCTGCCGTCCTCGGTGCCCGGCTCTTCTCCCCGGCCCACGTCATCGCGGTGGACAAGGCCGAGAGCCGCCTGCAGGCGGCAAAACTGTTCGGCGCTGACACCACGATCCTGGCCGGCGACGATCCGCTCGCCGTCGTCCGGTCGCTGACCGGCGGGCTCGGCGCCGACGTGGTCATGGAGGCGGTCGGCACCCCGGAGACCTTCGAACTCTGCACCACGCTGGTCCGTCCGGGCGGGCGGGTGGCGAACATCGGCGTGCACGGCAAGCCGGCCACGTTGCACCTGGAAGACCTGTGGATCCGCAATGTCACCATCACGACCGGCCTGGTGGACACGTACTCGACGCCCAAGCTGCTCGACATGCTCGTCGCCGGGCAGCTCGACACCGGCCACATGGTCACCCACCGCTTCGCCCTGGACGAGATCGTGCCGGCGTACGACGCGTTCTCCCGCCCGGCGCAGACGGGCGCGCTGAAGGTCGTGCTGACGCGCTGATCGCAGGGGCCGGACCCGGAAGGCCGGGTCCGCCCCACGGACCGGGCGTCCCGTGGAGCAGGTCGGATGACTCTGACAGAGCCGGGGCACCGTGGGGATGATCGAGGGAGGAGGGCTCGTCGCCGCAGCGGCCCGAGATGACCTGCCCCCTTTCTCGAGGCCCGCGGGGCGAGCCTTCCGCCGTGAGCGCGAGGCCCGGCCACGACCGGCCGGGCACCGTCGTCATGAGCCGTCGCGGAGATCCGCGAGGCGCCGGGGCTCGAAGCTGACGCGGTCGAAGGTCACGGTGCAGCCGTCGCCGGTGGGTGACTGGGCCTCGAAGCCGATCCGGTGGCCGGCGATGTCGTCCCCGAGATGAAACACGCGGACCAGTTGCCAGGTCGCGCCGTCGACCGAGGCGTGGTAGGCGTAGCTCCGGTCGATACGGGAGACGCGCAGCCAGACGACGTGGTCTTCGACGGTGAACGCGTTGGCGTCGTCGGAGACGCCCCGGGTGACCACGGAGACGACCATGGGCGCCGAGGCCGGGGAGAATTCGAAGCAGAACTTTCCCCAGTGCCGCTCGTCGGCCCACAGCAGCAGGACCCCGGCGTCGTACTGGGCCCGGAAGTCGACGCTGACCCGAGCACTGAACTGGAAGTCGCCGGCGGGTGGCAGGCCGAGCAGAGTCGCGGCGTTCAGCATCGTCTCGGCGTCCGCGGCGTCCGCCCCGCCGGGATTGATGTAGAGGTCGGTGTGGGCCGGGGCGGCGGCGATGACCGACCCGGTGGCGTGGTCGTGCCGCCACACTTGGGGAGGTGAGGCGGTCACGGGGAACGGAAGCGGGGATCCGTCCGGCACCTGGCTCATGGAGCTGCTCCTGTCGGTATCGCGGCGGATCGCCGCTCGCGGTGGCTCAGAAGCCTAGCGGTGACCCCCGGCCGCCGGATGTGTCCGGTGCGGGACCAACGGCCCGTCAGGTCGGGTCGTTGCGGTCGGGTGCGATGACGTCCGGCTGGCAACAGTGGACGGTGAGCGGGCGGTACGCGCCGGCTCCCGACCAGGAGGATGCCGCCATGGCCGACACAGCCACCGTCGCCGCAGTGCCCGTCGAGGCACCGGACGAGATCGACAGCATGGTCACCGCGCTGGTCGAGCACGGTCTCTCGGCGCTGGCCGCGTACGACGCGTTCACCCAGGAGCAGATCGACACCATCGTCGCCAAGGCGTCGGTGGCCGCGCTGAGCCGGCACACCGAGCTGGCCCGGCTGGCCGTCGAGGAAACGGGCCGGGGAGTGTTCGAGGACAAGGCCGTCAAGAACATCTTCGCCTGTGAGCACGTGCCTCATCACATGGCCGGACTCAAGACGGTCGGGGTCGTCTCCCGGGACGAGATCAACGGCATCGTCGAGATCGCCGAGCCGGTCGGCGTGGTCTGCGCGGTCACTCCCGTGACCAACCCGACCTCCACGACGATCTTCAAGGCGTTGCTCTCCCTCAAGACCCGCAATCCGGTCATCTTCGCCTTCCACCCGGCCGCTCAACGGTGCAGCGCCGAGGCGGCGCGCATCGTCCGCGACGCGGCGATCGAGGCCGGCGCACCGGAACACTGCGTCCAGTGGATCGAGAGTCCGTCCGTCGCGGCAACGGGTGCCCTCATGCGCCATCCCGGGGTGTCGGTCATTCTCGCCACCGGCGGCAATGCCATGGTGCGGGCGGCCTATTCGGCCGGGAAGCCGGCTCTGGGCGTCGGTGCGGGCAACGTGCCCGCGTACGTGCACCGTGACGCGAAGCTCCCCCGCGCCGTGCACGATGTCGTGCTCTCCAAGTCGTTCGACAACGGGATGATCTGCGCCTCCGAACAGGCCGCGATCATCGACGCGGAGATCTATCCCGCCGCGCTGGCCGAGTTCAGCAGGCTGCACGCCTACCGGGCCACCGCGCAGGACAAGGCCAAGCTCGAGCAGTTCATCTTCGGGGCGGCGGCGGGCAGCGCCGACTGCGCCGAGGGCCGGCTCAACGCGGAGGTCGTGGGCCGCAGCGCCCACTGGATCGCCGAGCGGGCCGGCTTCACCGTGCCGCCCGACACCTCGATCATCCTGGTCGAGGTGGACGGCGTGGGACCGCACGAGCCACTGACCCGCGAGAAGCTGTGTCCGGTGCTGGCGGTGCTGCGGGCCGGGTCCACGCAGCAGGGCTTCGACCTGGCCGCGCAGATGGTGGAGTTCCACGGCCTGGGACACAGCGCGGTCATCCACACCGAGAACGAGGCCGTCGCCGAGGCGTACGGCCGGCAGGTCAAAGCGGTCCGCATCATCTGGAACGCACCGGCCTCCCAGGGCGGTATCGGCGACATGTACAACGCCTTCCTACCCTCGCTCACGCTGGGCTGCGGCAGTTACGGGCGCAACTCGGTGTCCCACAACGTCACGGCGGTGGATCTGATCAACATCAAGCGGATCGGCCGGCGCAGCAACAACCTGCAGTGGTTCAAGGTACCGCCGAAGATCTACTTCGAGCCCAACTCGATCCGGTACCTGGCCGACATGCCCGGCGTGCGACGGGTCACGGTCGTCACCGACCACACCATGACCCGGCTGGGCTACGTGGACCGGATCATCACCGTGCTGCAGCACCGGCCGGAGCGGGTGGCCCTGCAGATCATCGACGACGTCGAGCCCGAGCCCAGTCTGGCCACCGTGGACCGCGGTGCGGAGCTGATGCGTTCCTTCCGGCCGGACACCATCATCGCGCTCGGCGGCGGATCGGCCATGGACGCGGCGAAGGTGATGTGGCTGCGCTACGAGCACCCGGAGGTGGTCTTCTCCGACATGCGGGAGAAGTTCTTCGACGTGCGCAAGCGGGCCTTCACCTTCCCCACCCTGGGCGAGCGGGCCCGGCTGGTGTGCATCCCGACCACCTCGGGCACCGGGGCGGAGGTCACCCCGTTCGCCGTCATCACCGACAGCACGACCGGCAAGAAGTACCCCCTGGCCGACTACGCGCTGACGCCCAGCGTCGCGATCGTCGACCCGGTGCTGGCCGCCGATCTGCCGCCGGCGATCACGGCGGACAGCGGTTTCGACGCGCTGACCCACGCGATCGAGTCGTACGTGTCCGTCTACGCCAACGACTTCACCGACGGGCTCGCGCTGCAGGCGATCAAGATGATCTTCGGTTACCTCGGCCGCTCCGTCGCCGACGGCACGAACGACCCGGAGGCCCGGGAGAAGATGCACAACGCCGGCACCATCGCCGGCATGGCGTTCGGCAGCGCCTTCCTGGGCATCGTCCACGCCCTGTCACACACCCTGGGCGCGACTTTCCACATCGCCCACGGCCGGACCAATGCCGTGCTGCTGCCGCACGTCATCCGCTACAACGGCTCGGTGCCGGCGAAACTGACCGGCTGGCCCAAGTACGAGAGCTACCGGGCCCCCGAACGCTTCCAGGACATCGCCCGGGTGCTCGGGCTGCCCGCCGCCACGCCCCAGGAGGGTGTGGAGTCGTTGGCTCAGGCGGTGGAGCAGCTGCGCCGTGACGTCGGGATCCAGGAGTCGTTCCAGCAGATCGGCGTCGACGAGCAGGCTTTCCTGGACGCGGTGCCGCAGCAGTCCCTGAACGCCTACCAGGATCAGTGTGCGCCGGCCAACCCGCGGATGCCGATGCTCGACGACATGCAGGACATCATGCGGGCCGCGTACTACGGCAAGTGACGGACCAAAGTCCCGGGCATCCCGGTCCGTCGGCCGTTCTGCCGGATCGCCCCCGCGCCTACGTTCAAGGTATGCACACCGTCGTGTCGGACCCGCAGCAGCTTCCCGTCGTGGTCGCGATCGACCAGGCCCGGGAACACCTGGCCATCGTCGATCTCGGGGTCGAGGAGGCGGCGCGACGGCATGCGTCCCTGGTCATCGTGCACGTCTGGCCGAGTCGGCACAGCACCGAAACGCGGGTCCGCAGCCCGCTGCCGACCGAGGCGGACGGCCGGCACCTGCTCGACCTCGCGGCGCGGCGGGCCCGCCATCAGGCGCCCCGGCTGGAAGTCAGCACCGAACTGCTCAACGGCAGGGCGTCCACCGTGCTGACCGAACGATCAGCCTCGGCACGGCTGCTGGTGCTGGGTCATCGCGACGAAGCGCTGACCCAGCCCAGCTGGGGGTCGACGGCGACGTATCTCGCCCACCAGAGTGCCTGCCCCCTGCTCGTGCGCCGCGGGACCGCACCGCGGCGCGGGCCGGTGGTGCTGGCCGCCTCGGGTCAGCAGCGGTCCACATCGACCGTGGCCTGCGCTTACGATGAGGCGGTCCGGTACGGGGCGCATCTGGTGGCTCTGCACGTGGTGGCCTCCTCGACCGGTCCGGAGGTCTCCGCGGGCGAGGGCGGTCGCGGCGCCGACCGGGCCCAGGCCGACCGGCAGCTCGCCGAGGCACTGGCCGGCTGGGCCTGGACGTACCCGGATGTGGTCGTCGAGCGCCTGATCGTGCAGGACACCGATATCGGCTACACCCTGCAGCGGGCCGCCGGGCGGAGTCGCCTCCTGATCGCCGGGATGGGCCGGACCGGCCGTTTCGCCGAGCTCGTCTACGGCTCACTCGGCATCGCCGCCATGCGCGCCGCGGTTTGTCCGGTGCTGTTGATCCCGCCCGCTTGGCGTTCCCGGCCCGTCGATGAGACGGCCGGCTCCCCGGCGATGCCGGGCCACAACGTGACCTAAGCCTCTGCCGGACCGGCCTGCGCGGGGCTGAACTGAGAAGGTCTTGTCACTACGACCGCGAAGAAGGTGCTGTCATGGTCCACACGCGGACCTGGCGGATCGAGATCGACATCAACGAACACGACGACGAGCGGCGTACCCGAGCCGTCGCGCGGCTGTACAGCGGTACGACGGAGCCACTGCGAGCGGAGGGGCTCGCCCGGCGCCGCCCCGCCGATCCCGAGGTCCCCGAGATCGGTGACGAGCTCGCGGTCGCCCGCGCCCTGGCGGATCTGGCCCACCAGCTGCTTGATGCGACCGCCGGCGACATCGAGCGCCTCACCCACCGGCCGACCCAGCTCACCTCCTGACCCCGGGTCCAGTCACCGCGAGTGACACATGTCCGCGATCCGGGTCTAGCGCCCAGGCAGGAGACACAGATGTCGCCACTGACGGTATTCGACGAGCTGGTCCTGCATCCGCTTCTCGGGGACCTGCCCATGGGCTGGTTGCAGCGGCTCGCGGTGCACGGCCGCCGCGTCGTGCGGCCCGCCGGGTACCGGTTGTGCTCGCAGAACGGGCCGGCCGACAACTTCTGGCTGCTGCGATCCGGTGCCGTCGCCCTCGACACCTACCTGCCCGGCCGCGGCGATGTCGTGATCGAGCTCGTCGGTGTCGACGGCGTGGTCGGCTGCACCTGGCTCGTGCCGCCGTACCGGTGCACGGTCGGAGCGGTGGTGGCCGACAAGATCCGGGCGGTGGAGTTCCGGGCCGCCGGCGTGCGCGACCTGATCGGTGCGGATCCTGCGCTGGGCCTCGAGCTGACGACGCGGTTCGTCGCCGTTCTGACCCGCCGGTTGGGGGCCTCCACCCGGCAACTGGTGGAGCTGTCGGCGGACCGCGAGAGCAGATGTCTGCTGCCGCGGCCGGGCCAGCGGGGGCAGGACCTCCGGCCCTGTCCTGAGCACAGTCGATCAGCTGTGCTGGATATGAAGGATCGGCACCAGGAGGCTGGCGATGAGTGACATCGACACCCAGAGAACGCAACGAGAAGGCCGGCGGGCTGCCGGCGACATTCGTCGTGCGACTCCCTACAGCGAGGCGGTCAACCGCTATCTCGGCGCCTACGGCTACCGCGAGACCCGCGACACCACGCCGACGCCGGCACCGTCCCGGCCGGACCGGACCGAGGCAGGCCTCGTGCTGGTCGGGGTGGACGACAGCCCGATCAGCTACACCGCCGTGGACCACGCCGCGATCGAGGCCGAGCTGCGCGGCTGGGAGCTGCGGCTGGTCCACGTGCAGCACGGCGGCACCGCCCGGTACCCGGCCCGCGATCTCGGTGCGCGGCTGCTCGAGCGGATGACCGACCGGGTGCACGGATACTCCCCGAGCGTCGCCGTGACCAGCCACCTCGTGATCGGCGCGCCGGCCACGATGCTGCTGGCGGAGGCCGGGTCCGCGGACCTGGTCGTGGTCGGGCATCAGCACGGTATCGCCGGCGCCACCCTCGGCATGACGGTCGGAGACCGGGTGGCGACCCGTCACCCCGGTCCGGTCCTGGTGGTACGAGTGCCCGGTTGGCCGCCCGGCCCGCACTTCGCCACCCGGCCGATCGTGGTGGGCGTGGACGCCTCACCGACATCGTCGCGCACGATCGTTTTCGCGATGCGTGAAGCCCAGCTGCGCGGCTGTGAGCTGATCGAGATGCACGCGACAGCCGATGGTCCCGCCCCGGCTGACCGGGCGGACGAGCGCGACGGTGTCGTCGTCCACCACAGAACGGTCGTGGGTGATCCGATCACCGCGCTGCTGGGCGCGTCCGGCAGGGCCGCGGCCGTCATCGTGGGCAGGCACGGCAAGCGTCCCGTCACCGACGCGCTGATGGGGTCGGTGAGCCGCGCCCTGCTCCAGCGGGGCGACTGCCCGGTGTTCCTGGTCGGCTGAAAAGCGCGTGCTCGAGGCCCTCGCGGGCGGGCTCGACCATGCCGCAGGGCTACACCGGTCTGCGGATGACCGCTGACATGTGCTGGGCGACCCGCCCGCCCCGGTGCGGGAGCTGCGCGCGATCGAGGCGGCGGCCGCCGGTCTGTGCGCCGATGGCCGCTTCACCGCCATCTGCCAGTACGACCGGGACAGCTTCGACCCGGTCACCCCGGCCTTCGCCGCGGAGGCGCACCCGAGGACCGTCACCGGGCCTGGCCGAGCGTGGCCCGGGCAGAGTGCTCCCGGTGGCCACGGAACCGGCGACCAACGCCATCCGCCCCGGGACCGGCTTCGGCACGCTGCGTCCCGGTCACGACGGTGACGGTCGGGATGTGTCTCGACCCCCGACCGGCTGGTCCGACCACCCGCAACGCACCCGGAGGCGCGGTTACCGCGGGGCCGCGGGCCGTAGCCGGCGCATGGTGGGATCCGGTTCGGCGTCGACCGGTGCGAGCCGCAGCTTCGCGTCCACCGCGACGACTCCGTCCGGGCCGGCGAGCACCGGGTTGAGGTCCAGTTCGGCGACCTCGGGCAGATCTTCGGCCAGGCGGCCCAGCCGCAGCAACAGGTCCTCGAGGGCGGTGGTGTCCACCGATGGCGTGCCCCGGTAGCCGGTCAGGAGCGGCGCGCAGTGCAGACTCCGCCACATCCGGGCGGCGTCGAGATCGGTCAGGGGGACGAGCCGCAGGACACGGTCGTCGAACAGCTCGGTGCGCACGCCGCCCAGACCCAGCAGGACCACCGACCCGAACAGCCGGTCGTGCACCAGACCGGCGAGCAGCTCGACCGGTGCGGAGACCTGCCGCTGCACCAGGACACCACGACCGGGCTGCCCGGCGGCCGCCACGGCGCCGAACTCCCGCGCCACCGCGGCCGCGTCGGCCAGGCTCAACCGGACTCCTCCCGTGTCGCTCTTGTGGACCAGCTCCGGATCCGCGGACTTCAGCACCACCGGATACCCCGCCCGGTCGGCGGCCACGACCGCTTCGCGTGCTGTGTGAGCGGTGGTCGCCGGCAGGATCACGATGCCGTACGCGGCCAGGATCGCCTCCGTACGGTCGTAGGACAGCCAGTGGCCGCCCTCGGCCAGTGCCTCGCGGACCAGGGCGGAGGCCCGTTGCGCGTCCACGTCGCTCAGTTGTGGCCGGCGACCCAGCGGCCGGCGCCGCCACGCGGCGTACGAACTGGCCCGCGCCAGGGCGGCAGCGGCCCGTTCCGGCAGGTCGAAGATCGGCGCTCGACGTTCCCCGAGCGTGACGGCGGCACCGTCGCCGCCGACCAGGACGGCGGCCACGGGCAGGCGCGGATGCCGGTCGGCCACCGGGCCGAGCGCCGCGAGGATTTCGCCGGGGGCGTTGGCGCGGGTGCCGATCACCACGAGCAACAGCGCGTCGGCCTCGCCACTGTCCGCCACGGCGGCGGCAGCGGCGGCGAAGGCAGCCGGCGAGGCACCCGCACCCAGGTCCACCGGGTTGGCCGTGGCGGCCGCCTCGGGGGCCAGCCGGGCCAGCAGGTCCGTGGTGGGCGGACTCAGGCGCGGGACCCGCAGACCGTTGCCCTCCGCGGCGTCCGCCGCCAGCACATTGAGGCCTCCGGCGTTCCCCACGACGGCGAGACGACCGCCGGCCGGCAACGGCTGGCCGGTCAGCATCCGGGCCGCGTCGAGCATCTCACCGAGGCTGTCGGTGCGCACCACGCCGGCTTGATCGAACAGTGCGTCGACTGTGGCCGCGGGAGCCGCCGCCGCGGCCGTGTGGGAGGCGCCGGCGCGCCGGCCGGCCGGCGAACGGCCGCTCTTGAGCGCCAGGACCGGCTTGCGGCGGGCCAGGGCCCGGACGGTACGGGCGAATTTGCGCGGGTTGCCGAAGGACTCCAGGTACAGCGCCACCGCCTGGGTGGCCGGGTCGTCGTGCCAGTACGCGATGAGGTCGTTGCCGCTGACATCGGCCTTGTTCCCCAGCGACACCAGCGTCGAGACACCGTGCCCGTACCGGGTGGCGCTGTCGAGCAACGCGATCGCGACGGCACCCGACTGGGCGGCGACCGCCAGGCCGCCGGGCCGCGGCGCGACGGGCGCGAAGCTGGCGTTGAGCCGTACCGCCGGATCGGTGTTGATCAGCCCGAGGCAGTTCGGGCCGACCACGCGGATGCCCTGGGAGCGTGCCGACACCACGAGGTCGTGCTGACGTTGCCGGCCCTGCGGCCCGTCCTCGCCGAACCCCGCGCTCAGCACCACGACTCCGCGTACACCGATCGATCCGGCATCGGCCAGGACGGCCGGGACCTGGTCCGCGGGCACGGCGACGACGAGCAGATCAATCGGTGCCGGCAACTCGCGGACACTGCGGTGGGCGGGGATGTCGTCCACGGGTGTGCCCGCTCGGTTGACCGCGTACAGGCGGCCGGTGAAGCCGTAGGCCCGGAGGGCCAGCAGTGTCTCGCGGCCGACACCACCGCTGCGGTGCCCGGCTCCCACGACGGCCACGGCGGTGGGGGAGAAGATGGCCCGCAGAGATGCGCGTTCCGCGACACGATCGCGGACGTCGATGGCGAGCTCCGCCGATTCGTCGGTGTCCGTGGTGATGCCGACGTCGACGACGCCGCCGACCAACCGGGTCCGCCCGTGAGGGGTCAGGTCCCGGGCGACCTCGAGCATCCGGACGTTGCCCGGCAGGACCTCGCCCGTCAGTTCGGTGATGCCGTGGCGGTGCGCCTGGGCGCCGAGGTGCTCCAGCAGCAGGGTGCCGATGCCGCGCCCGCGGTGGCGCTCCGCGACGAAGACCGCGAACTCCGCCCGCCGGCCGTCGACGCGTTCGTACGAGGCGACACCGACGGGTGTGCCGGCCAGTACCGCGACGACGGCGACGTTGCTCTCGCTGCCGGGCCGCAGCAACCGGTCGATCTCAGCGCGGAGGGTGGACGATCCGGGAACGATGAAGAACCGCATCCGCAGGCTTTCCGGCGACGCCTCGCCGAACAGGGCGGTGATCCCGGCGCGGTCGCTGTCGCGGGTCGGGCGGATCGTGACGACCGCGCCGTCGGCGGTGAGAACGTCAGCCTCGTCGCCGGCTGGGACCGGCCGCCGGTCGCTGGTGCCGGCTGTGGTCATCGCAGGTCGCCGCCGTCGGGATCCGGCCGGGCGATCAGCACCGGACAGTCCGCGTGGTGCGACAGCTGCATCCCGGTCGAGCCGAGCAGCACACCCGCGATGGTGCCGTGACCGCGGCTGCCGACCACGACCAGCTGAGCGCCGTGGGAGACGCCGGTCAGCACCGCCGCGGCACTGTCGTGCGACACCAGCGCCTCCACCGTGATCTGCGGATACTTCTCTCGCCAGGGCTGAAGCAGACCATTCAGGCGGTCATGCTCGGCGGCGTCCTCCTCAGGGGTGCGGACCTCGGTGGCCGGCACGCCGTCGATCCACAGGGGTACGGCGGGCAGGAAAGTCCGGATGACGACGAGGGCGGAGTCGCGAAGTACGGCAGCCTCGAAGGCGGTCGCCAGGACGAGGCCTGCTGCCGGAGAGTCGTCCACGCCGGCCACCACCGGGCCTTGTCGGGTGTCGCTGCGCCCGCGCACCACCACCACCGGGCCGGGCGCATGGGTGACCAGCCGCTGGCCGACCGATCCGAGCAGGAGGGCCGCGAAACCGCCGTGGCCTCGGTTGCCCACCACGGTGAGCTGGGCGTCCTGGGCCAGCTCGAGCAGGCGTGCGGCGGGTTTGCCCATGAGGGTGTACGGCCGCGTCGGCACGGTGGGGGCGACTGCGCGAGCCTGTTTCTCGGCCTCGGTGACGACGGCCCGGGCGGCGTTCTCGGCCTCCGCCAGGTGGACGTCGCCGGGTCCGAACCGGGCGGCGTACCACTGCCAGCCGAAGACGTGAGCGATGCGCAGCGGCAGCTCGCGGCGCTGCGCCTCCTGGGCCGCCCACCGAACCGCGGCGTGACCGGCCGCCGAGCCGTCGGTGCCCACCAGGATCTCGTCGTTGCCCATCGTGGGTCCTCTCTGCCACTTTCTTTCAGCGTCGACCCGATGGACGCCTCCTGGCAGGGCGGCCCGGCCCGGTCGTGGGGGCCGAACGCCCTGTTGTCGCCCCGGGCCGCACAGATGACAGTGCGCAGATCCGGCGCGTGGTCAGCCGGTGATCGGAACCTGCCACCGCACCGTCGTGCCGCCGGCGACGCCCGGCCCGACCTCGAAGGTCCCGCCGAGGTCGTGGGCCCGTTCCCCCATGTTGACGACACCGCCGCGGGCGCGACCGGGGTCGATGCCGACGCCGTCGTCCTCGACGATCAGCACGACGGAGCTCTCGGTGGCGCGTACCGACACCCGGGCCGTGGTCGCGTCCGCGTGCCGGGCGACGTTGGCGAGGGCCTCGCGCACCACGGCCAGGATCTCCGGCGCGACATCGTCGGGCACGGCGCTGTCGACCGGGCCGGAGACGTCGAGCACCGGGCGGAAGCCGAGTGTGCCCGCCGCGGCCTCGACGGCGTCGCGCAGCTCGGTGCGCAGGGTGGTGCCGGCCGGAGCGCGAAGTTCGAAGATCGAGCGTCGGATGTCACGGATCGTGGCGTCGAGGTCGTCGACGGCGGCGTTGATCCGCTTGGCGGTGTCGGGACGGACGGTCGGCGCGGCGATCGCCTGCAGTTGCATCCCGGTGGCGAACAGTCGCTGGATGACCACGTCGTGCAGGTCCCGGGCGATCCGCTCGCGGTCCTCGAGCACGACGAGCAGTTCCCGTTCGTCCTGGGCGCGGGCCCGTTCCAGCGCGAGGGCGGCCTGACCGGCGAAACTGGACAGCATGGTGGCGTCGTCCGCCGGGTGCGTGGCGCGCCCGGCCCGGTGCGCGACGATGAGGACGCCGTGCAGGGTGTCGCCGGCCGTCAACGGCGCCGCCAGGGCCGGACCGTCCGGCACCGCGCCGGGCCACTCGGCGGCGGCCCGCAGATTCTCGACCAACCGGAAGGTCTCCTGGCCGAAGACCCGCACCGTTTCGTCGTCCACCGGCAGCGTCCGGCCGACCAGCTCCGCCGCGGCCGCGTCGCTGCTCTCGGCCACCTCGATGGCGTACCGGTGGGCGTCCACGTCGTACAGCAGCACGAGCACCAGGTCGGCCTCGGACACCTCCCGGGCCCGGCGGGCGATCAGTCGCAGCGCTTCGGTGCGCCGCACCGTGCCCAGCAGCACGGACGTGATCTCCGCGGTGGCGGCGAGCCACCGTTCCCGGCGCCGGGCGAGCGCGAACAGCCGGGCGTTGTCGATGGCGACCCCGGCCGCGGCGGCCAGCGCGCCGACGATCTCCTCGTCGTCGTCGCTGAACTCGGCGGCGCCCTGCTTCTCGGCGAGATACAGGTTGCCGAAGATCTGGTCGCGGGTGCGCACCGGTACGCCGAGGAAGCTGTGCATGGGCGGGTGGTGCGGCGGGAAGCCGAACGAGCGCGGATGCCGGGTGATGTCAGGCATCCGCACCGGTCGTGGGTCGGTGATCAGCAGGCCGAGCACACCGCGGCCGCGGGGAAGGTCGCCGATCTCGGCATGGGTGCGCGGGTCGATGCCGAAGGTGATGAAGTCGGACAGCAGCTGGTCGTCGCCGAGCACGCCGAGGGCGCCGTACCGCGCGCCGACGAGGGCGCACGCCGACTCCACGATCCGTTGCAGCGTGCTGCGCAGGTCGAGGTCGGTGCTGATGCCGACCACGGCGTCGAGCAGGGCCCGCAGCCGCTCCCGGCTGGTCACGACGTCGCCGACGCGATCGAGCAACTCCTGCAGCAGCTCGTCGAGCCGGACCCGCGAGAGCGGGCCCAGCCCGAGCGACGGTGGATCGTGACGTCCGTCCGTGAGGTGGTCGGCGGCCATGAGCTGATGCTAACGGCCATCGGCGTGATCAGGCGCCGGGCAGTTCGCGGACGACGGCGACGGTGCAGGCGGAGTGGTGCAGCAGGTGCTGACTCACCGAACCGAGCAGCATGCCGCGGACGGCGCCGCGTCCACGGGTGCCCACGACGAGCAGCTGGGCGGTCGTGCTGGCCAGGGCCAGGGCGTTGGCCGGGTGGTCCACCACGGCCTCGGCACTGATCTCCAGCTGGGGATACTTGTCGTGCCAGCCGGCGACGAGCTCATCCAGAGGACGTCGCTCCTCGGCCGTGACGGTGCGGGCGACCAACGGGCTGTCCTCCCAGATGCCGGTGATCGGCCGCCAGGTGCGGATCACCCGCAGCGGTACGCCGCGCGCCGCGGCCTGCTCGACCGCGAAGTCGAGCGCGAGGTGTGCCGAGGGCGAGTCGTCCACGCCGACCACCACCGGCCGGGTCGGCGCGGCGTCGCCACGGACCACGATCACCGGGCAGTGGGCGTGCGCGCTGACGGCGACACTGACCGAGCCGAGCAGACCGGCCACGGCACTGTTTCCGCGGCTGCCCACGACGATCAGACGGGCGTCGGCGGAGCGCTCGATCAGCGTCAGCGCGGTGCTGGCCCGGACGATGGAGATCTCGGTGCGGACGCCGGGATGGGTCTGCTTCGCCGCGGTGACGGCCTCGTGCAGACGACCCTTGATGGCCCGGTCGGTCTCGCCGTCCGGCCAGACCGCGGGGGCGGGAATGGTCGATGCCGCCGGCGCCCATTCCGGCCACTCGTAGGCGTAGAAGAATTCGACCAGGGCACCGGTACGGGCGGCCTCGTCGAGCGCCCAGCTCGCGGCGGCCCGGGAATCGGCTGACCGGTCGTAGCCGACGATGATTCTGTTGGCGGTCATGGCGGTACTCCTCTGCAAAGTTCCTGCCCTCATCGTCGGCTCCGTCGATGCCTGCCCGTCAGGGCCGTAAGTCACGTGTCGGCGGGCCGCCGGACGCTCCAGAGGGTGGTGAGGCGCAACGCCGCACCCGGCACCAGCGAGACGGCCGCGCAGGCCGACAGCTCCGCCAGGGTCAGCGACTCGGTGCCCAGCAGACTCTGCAACGGCGCGAGGAGCACGCCGGCGATCTGCAGGACCGCCGAGGCCGCCACAGCGCCCAGCAGTGACCAGTTGCGTTTGGTGCCGGGTCCCGGAGTGGCCCGGACGGCCAGCGCGACGCCCAGCTGAGCCAGGCCGAGCACGACGAACATGACGGACTGCCACGGCCGGTCGAGCTGGTGGGCCGTCACGCCGGCGGCCAGCACGACCGCCGCGACGCACAGTCCGCCGAGCAGGACGCTGCGCAGCAATCCGTCGCCGAGGACGGACTCCTGTGGTGACCGCGGACGGCGGCGCAGTACCCCGGCCTCGGCGGGCTCGGCCCCCATCGCGACGCCCGGGATGCCGTGCGTCAGCAGATTGACCCAGAGCAACTGGCCGGGCAACAGCGGCAGGGGCATGCCGAGGAACGGCCCGGCCAGCATCACGAGCAGCTCGGCGATGCCACCCGACAGCGCGTAGCGCAGGAACCGGCGGATGTTGTCGTAGATCCGCCGGCCCTCGCCGATCGCGGTCGCGACGGTGCCCAGGTTGTCGTCGACCAGCACGAGTTCGGCCGCCTGCCGGGCCACCTCGGTGCCGCCACCCATCGCCACGCCGATGTCGGCCCGTCGCAGCGCGGGCGCGTCGTTGACCCCGTCACCGGTCATCGCGACCACGTCACCGCGCCGCTGCAACTCGGCGATGATGTCCAGCTTCTGTTCCGGCTGGATGCGGGCGTACACCCGGGCCCGGTCGATGTCGTCCGCGGTGAGCGGTCCCAGGTCGCCGCGGGCGACCGGATCGCCGGGGGCGAGGATCCCGAGCTGGGCGCCGATCGCGGCAGCGGTCGCCGGATGATCACCGGTGATGAGGACCAGGCGAACGCCGGCCGCCTCGAACGCCGCGGCGGTGTCGCGCGCGGTGTCCCGCAGAGGGTCGCCGATACCCACCAGTCCCATGACGCGCAGGGCCGGGGGATCAGCCGGATCGGGCAGCGTCGGCACGGTGGCGGCGCTGATCGCGAGCACCCGCAGGCCGTCCGTCGCGAGTTCCGCTGCCGCGTCGAGCAGCATCGAATCCGGGCCGGCGTCGAGCAGGCTCTCCGGCGCCCCCTTGGACACCACCAGGAAGGCGCCGTCGCTCAGGGCGTGCACGGTCGTCATCCGCCTGGTGGCCTGGTCGAACGGGTGCTCCGCGAGGCGCGGGACGCGTGTCCGCTCCGATGCGGGGTCGAGTCGGCACCGGGCGGCGAGCGTGACGAGAGCGGCTTCCATCGGGTCACCGGCGGCCGTCCAGTCCGTCCGGTCGCCGGCCGGCGCGATCAGCTCGGCGTCGTTGCAGAGCAGGCCCGCTCGCGCGAGGTCGCGCAGATCGTCGGTGGCCGGCACGGGTTCGCCGTCGCGCCGGACCTCGCCGTCGGGGGAGTAACCGGTGCCCGAGACGGTGTACCGGGTGCCGTCCGCGGTGACGGCCTGCTGCACCGACATCCGGTTCTGGGTCAAGGTGCCGGTCTTGTCCGAGGCGATCACCGTCACCGACCCGAGGGTCTCGACGGCGTGCAGCCGGCGCGGGATGGCCCGGGTACGGGCCATCCGCCGGGCGCCCAGGGCCAGGGCCAGCGTGACGACGGCCGGCAGCGACTCGGGCACGGCGGCGACCACCAGGCTCACGGCCGTGATGGCCATCCGGGCGACGGGTTCGCCGGCCAGCACGCCGAGAGCGAAGACGACTGCGGAGACGGCGACGGCGGTGCCACCCAGTACCCGGCCGAGAGCGGCGAGCCGTTGCTGAAGCGGGGTCGGACCGGGTCTCGTCCGGGCCACGAGCGCCGAGATCCGGCCCAGCGAACTCGCCGCCCCGGTGCGCACGACCAGACCGGTCGCCCGGCCGGAGGTCAGCACTGTCCCGGCGCCGGCCTCGTCACCCGCCCGCCGATGCACCGGGACCGACTCGCCGGTCAGCGCCGACTCGTCGAAACTTGCGCGTTGCCCGTCGGCGAGGTCCAGATCAGCGGGCACGATGTCACCCGCCTCCAACCGGACCAGGTCGCCGCGCACCAGCCGCGCCGCGGGAAGGATCTGGTCGGCGCCGTCGCGGACCACCCGGGCCGTCGGCGCGGCGAGCTGATCGAGCGCGGCGATGGCCCGGTCCGCCCGGACCTCCTGGACGACCCCGATCAGGGTGTTCACGGTGACGACCAGCAGGATCACCGCGGTGTCGGGCAGATCGTCCAGCAGGGCGGTGACGACCGCGGCCACCAGGAGCAGCGCGATGAGCGGATCGGCCAGCTGACGCCCGACCCGGGCCACCAGGGGGCGGGGAGCGGGCGCGCTAACGGTGTTGGGGCCGTCGCCGGCCAGCCGGGCGGCGGCTTCCGCGCTGGTCAGGCCGCGGGTCGCGGTGGCCGTGCTGCTGTCCACGATCGGCTCCTTCGCCTCGGTCGGGCCTCGCACCTCCAGGCTGCGCGGATCAGTCCCACGGCAGCAGGGCCGTTGGACCCGGTTGACCGGGTCTGCCGGCAGAGGTGACCCTGGCCTTGGCACCCGGCGCGCGGGTGGGTATGAAGTGAGGCATGATTCGTGTCTTCCTGCTCGACGACCACGAGGTGGTCCGGCGTGGCCTCGTCGACCTGCTCCAGGCCACCGGTGACATCGAGGTGGTGGGCGAGTCGGGCTCCGCGCAGGAGGCGACCCGGCGGATCCCGGCGCTGCGGCCGGACGTGGCGATCCTCGACGGCCGGCTGCCCGACGGCAGTGGCATCGACGTGTGCCGTGACGTGCGGGCGGTGGATTCGTCGATCAAGGGGCTGATCCTGACCTCGTACGAGGACGACGAGGCGCTGTTCGCGGCGATCATGGCCGGTGCCGCCGGTTATGTGCTCAAGCAGATCCGTGGCACGGACCTGGTCGACGGCATCCGCCGGGTCGCGGCCGGCCAGTCGCTGCTCGATCCGGTGGTGACCCAGCGGGTCCTCGAACGGATCCGGCACGGGGTCGAGCAACCCCGGGAGCTGGCTGCGCTGACCGATCAGGAGCGGCGGATCCTCGAGTTCGTGGCGGAGGGGCTGACCAACCGGGAGATCGCGGGCCGGATGTTCCTGGCGGAGAAGACCATCAAGAACTACGTCTCCAGTCTGCTGGCCAAGCTGGGCCTGGAGCGGCGTACGCAGGCCGCGGTCCTGGCGACGAAGCTGCTCGGCGACCACCCGCACGCCTGATCCTCAGTACGCCGCCAGTCCGCGGGCCCGGAACCGGCCGCGGACCCGGTCGATCAGCTCGGAGCCGGGCGGCTCGGTGCCGGCCAGCGGGAAGTTGATGCCCAGGGCCGCGTACTTGGCCGCGCCGAGGCGGTGGAACGGCAGCACCTCGACTCGTTCGACGGTCGGCAGGCCGGCCACGATGTCGGCCACCGCTTCCACGTTCGCCGGGTCGTCGGTGAGCCCCGGCACCAGCACGAAGCGGACCCAGATCGGGATGCCGCGCTCGGCGAGTCGATGCGCGAAGCGGACCGTCGGTTCGAGCCGGCCGGTCCCGGTCACCGCGTGGTAGGTGTCCTCGTCGCCCGACTTGATGTCGAGCAGCACCAGGTCGACGGCGTCCAGCAGGGCGTCGTCGGCCCGGTCGCCGTAGAAGCCGCTGGTGTCCAGGGCGGTGTGCAGGCCCAGCTCCTTGCACCGGGTCAGCACCGAGCGGACGAAACCGGGCTGCTGCAACGGTTCGCCGCCGCTGAGCGTGACTCCGCCGCCGGCGACCTTGATGAAGCGCTCGTAGCGGCGGATCTCGGTGACGAGGTCGTCGACGGTGGTCGGCCGGCCGTTGCGCTGGAACCAGGTGTCGGGGCTGTGGCAGTACTGGCAGCGCAGCGGGCAGCCGGCCAGGAACGCGACGAAGCGCGTGCCGGGTCCGTCCACTCCCGTCGAGACGTCGAAGGAGTGGACGGAGCCGGTCAGCGGCGCGGCCATGGTGGTCACAGCGAACCGTGGAAGGTCCGGGAGATCACGTCGTGCTGTTGCTCGCGCGTCAGCCGGACGAAGTTGACCGCGTACCCGGACACCCGGATGGTCAGCTGCGGGTACTTCTCCGGGTGGGCCATGGCGTCCTCCAGGGTGGCCCGGTCCAGCACGTTGACGTTGAGGTGGAATCCACCCGCGTCGGTGTAACCGTCGAGCACCCCGGCCAGGTTGGCGATCCGCTCGTCGCGGCTGTGCCCCAGGCCGTCGGGGGTCACGGTGGTGGTCAGCGAGATGCCGTCGCGGGCGCACCGGTACGGCAGCTTGGCCACCGACAGCGCGGCGGCGACCAGGCCGTGCCGGTCGCGGCCGTTCATCGGGTTGGCGCCCGGCGCGAACGGTTCGCCGGTACGCCGCCCGTCCGGGGTGTTGCCGGTGTGCTTGCCGTAGACGACGTTCGACGTGATCGTCAGGACCGACAGGCTGGGCTCGGCGCCGCGGTACGCCGGCTGGCGGCGGATCTTGGCCATGAACCGCTCGACCAGGTCGACGGCGATGGCATCGGCGCGGTCGTCGTTGTTGCCGAACGTCGGGAAATCGCCGTCGACGGCGTAGTCCACGACCAGGCCGGACGTGTCCCGCAGGGTCTTGACCTGGGCGTACTTGATCGCGGAGAGGCTGTCGGCGGCCACCGAGAGCCCGGCGATGCCGGTGGCCAGGAAACGGTGCACCGGGTAGTCGTGCAGGGCCATCTCGAGGCGCTCGTATGCGTACTTGTCGTGCATGTAGTGGATGACGTCGAGGGCGTCCACGTACGTCTCGGCCAGCCAGTCGAGGGTCCGGTCGAAGGCGGCGAGCACCTCGTCGTAGTCGAGCACGTCGCCGGTGACGGGCGGACTCGGCGGGGCCACCTGGTCGCCGCTGATCTCGTCGCGGCCGCCGTTGATCGCGTACAGCAGGGTCTTGGCCAGGTTGGCCCGGGCGCCGAAGAACTGCATGTCCTTGCCGACCCGCATGGCCGACACGCAGCACGCGATCGCGGTGTCGTCACTGTAGTCGGGGCGCAGCAGGTCGTCGTTCTCGTACTGGATGGAGCTGGTGTCGATCGAGACCTGGGCGCAGAACCTCTTGAAGCCCTCGGGCAGGGCCGGCGACCACAGCACGGTCAGGTTCGGCTCCGGCGCGGGCCCGAGGTTGTACAGCGTCTGCAGGTACCGGAAGCTGGTGCGGGTCACCAGCGGCCGGCCGTCGGCGCCGGTTCCGCCGATCGCCTCGGTGACCCAGGTCGGGTCGCCGGAGAACAGCTGGTCGTAGTCCGGGGTCCGCAGGAAGCGGATGATCCGCAGCTTGATCACGAAGTCGTCGATCAGCTCCTGCGCGGCGGACTCGGTCAGCGTGCCCTCGTCGAGGTCGCGTTGCAGGTAGACGTCCAGGAACGTCGAGGTGCGGCCCAGGGACATGGCCGCGCCGTTCTGCTCCTTGGTCGCGCCCAGGTAGGCGAAGTACAGCCACTGGATCGCCTCACGGCCGGTCGTCGCGGGGCGGGAGATGTCGGAGCCGTACGCGGCGGCCATGGTCTTGAGCTCGCCCAGGGCGCGGATCTGCTCGGCCAGCTCCTCCCGGTCGCGGATGACGTCCTCACTCGACAACCGGCCGTCCAGCGTTGCTTTGCGCTCCTGGCGTTCGGCGATGAGGCGGTCGACGCCGTACAGGGCGACGCGGCGGTAGTCACCGATGATCCGGCCCCGGCCGTATGCGTCGGGCAACCCGGTGATGATGTGCGATCGCCGGGCGGCCAGCACGTCCGCCGGGTACGCGTCGAAGACCCCGTCGTTGTGGGTCTTGCGGTAGCGGGAGTAGATCGCGTGCACCGCCGGGTCGAGCGCGTACCCGTAGGCCTTGAGCCCGGCCTCGACCATCCGCAGGCCGCCCGCCGGCATGATGGCCCGCCGCAGCGGCGCGCTGGTCTGCAGCCCGACGATCAGCTCGTGGGAGCGGTCGATGTAGCCGGGCTCGTGCGCGGTGATGGTCGACGGAGTGTGCGTGTCGACGTCGTAGATGCCGCGCTTGCGTTCCTCGACGAACATCCGCTGCAGTTCCCGCCAGAGCCGTTCGGTGCGGGGCGTCGGCCCGGTCAGGAATTCCGCGTCGCCGGTGTAGGGCGTGACGTTGTCGTGGATGAAACCGCCGACATCGATCGTCTCCTGCCAGCCCGTACCCGTGAATCCACGCCAGGCATCTCTGCGTTCCTGCACCATGACTCCTCCTCGTCTTCTTCTCTCAGCCTCGCCGGTGACGGCGGGCCCGGGCAGGGCCGGAGGTCCCGGGAGGTGGGGCCGCCCGGGACCTCCGGCGGGGGAGCCGGCTACGGCAGCAGCACCAGGCGGGCGGGGACCCGGCTGGCCAGCACGTCCTCGATGGAGGCGTTGATGTCGTCGAGCCGGCGGGCTTCGTACAGGACCTGGGTGCGCCCGGCGGCGTGCAGCCGGAACACCTCGGCCAGGTCGGCCCGGGTGCCGACGATCGAGCCGATCACCCGGATCCCCTTCAGCACGGTCTGGAAGATCGGCAGCGACATCGCGTTGTCCTTGGGCAGCGACACCAGCACCAGCCGGCCGCCGCGGCGCAGCGACGCGTGGGCCTGCTCGATGACCCGCGGGTCGGCGGCTAGTACCACGGCCACGTCCGCCCCGCCCAGCGCCTCGATGGCCGCGACCGGGTCGGTGCTGGCAGCGTTGACCACGTGCGCCGCGCCCAGGCTCTTGGCCAGCGCGAGCTTCTCCTCGGTCACGTCCACGGCGATGGTCTCGCCGCCGAAGATCTGCGCGTACTGCTGGGCCAGGTGCCCGAGCCCGCCGATGCCGAAGATCGCCACCCGGTCGCCGGGGGTCACCCCTCCGACCTTGACCGCCTTGTACGTGGTCACGCCGGCACAGGTCAGCGGCGCAGCCTCGGCCGGGTCGATACCAGCCGGCACCGCCACGACGTAGCGGGCGTCGGCGACGGCGAACTCGGCGTGCCCGCCGTCGACGGCGTAGCCGGTGTTGAGCTGCGACTCGCACAGCGTCTCCCAGCCGGTGACGCAGTACTCGCAGGTGCCGCACGCGTGGCCCAGCCACGGGATCGCGACCCGGTCACCGACGGCGTGCGCGGTGACGTCCGCCCCGAGCCGCTCGACGATGCCGACGCCCTCGTGGCCCGGGATGAACGGCGGGGTGGGCTTGACCGGCCAGTCGCCGCGGGCGGCGTGGATGTCGGTGTGGCAGAGCCCGCTGGCCTCGATCCGGACCAGCACCTGCCCGGCCGCCGGCTCCGGCGTGAGCACTTCCTTGACTTCGAGGGGCTGGTCGAAGCCGGTGACAACCGCTGCGCGCATGACGTCTTTCCCTTCCATTTGATCTTGGTTTGAGTCTGCCCGCGCGCGGCCGGTCGGTGGCAGGGCCGTTGGACCCTGCCCCGGCGGGGCTTGCGTCAGCGTTGCGGCACGAGGCGACGTGCCCTGAGCAGGCGGGCCCACCAGGGCCGAGGGGTGCCGGAGCGCAGCGGCGGCAGCGCGGTGCGCTTGATGCTGACCCAGCCGCCCGGGCCCATGGTGACCGCGCCGATGTCCGGCCGCCGGCGGCCGGCCGCGATGACCACGGCGACGGCCATGGTCGCGGCGCCGGCGGCCGCGAGGGCCGCGCCGGCCAGCCGCGTCACGTCGACGACCGGCCGGAAGGTGGCACCGTCGGGACCGACGATCCAGGCGCCGACCGGTCGTTCGCCGTCGGCCACGGGCAGCACGGTCACCGGGGTCGGTGGTGCGGCAGCGGCCCGGCCGTCGAGGGTGGTGGTCATGACAGATGCTCCTTATCTGCTGTCCGAGGTTGTCGCCGTGCACGCCGCGCGACCCGCTTCCAGCCGCGCCACCGGAACGCGGAACGGCGAGCAGGACACGTAGTCGAGGCCGGCCCGGTGGAAGAACCGCACGGAAGCGGGATCGCCGCCGTGTTCGCCACAGACGCCGACCGTCAGGTCCGGCCGGGCCGCGCGGCCGCGTTCGACGGCGATGCGGACCAGCTCGCCGACTCCGCCGCTGTCGATCGTCTCGAACGGGGACGCGGCGAAGATGCCGAGCGCCAGGTAGCGGCCGAAGAACGCGCCTTCGACGTCGTCGCGCGAGAAGCCCCAGGTCATCTGGGTGAGATCGTTGGTGCCGAAGGAGAAGAACTCCGCGGCGTGCGCGATCTCGCCGGCGGTCAGGGCGGCCCGGGGCACCTCGATCATCGTGCCGATCCGGATCCTCGGGATGCCGTCGATGCTGTGCAGCACGGACTCGGCTTCCGCCCGTACCGTCTCGAGCTCCTGCACGGCGCCGACCAGCGGCACCATGATCTCGGGCCGTGGGTCGCCACCGGCGGCCACGCGCAGCGCCGCCGCCTCGGCGATCGCCCGTACCTGCATCGCGAACAGGCCGGGGATGACCAGGCCCAGCCGCACGCCGCGCAGGCCGAGCATCGGGTTGGACTCGTGCATCCGGCGCACGGCGGCCAGCAGCACACCGTCGTGGCCCGGGTCCTCGCCCAGCGCCTCGGCGCGGGCGACACGGGCGGTCAGATCCTCCAGCGCCGGCAGGAACTCGTGCAGCGGCGGGTCGATGAGCCGTACGGTGACCGGCAGTCCGTCCATCGCCTCGAACAGCTCGACGAAGTCGGCCCGTTGCAGCGGCAGCAGGGCGGACAGGGCCGCGTCCCGCTCGATGTCGTCGCCGGCCAGGATGAGCCGTTCCACCAGCTCACGCCGCTCGCCGAGGAACATGTGCTCGGTGCGGCACAGTCCGACGCCGGTGGCCCCGAACCTGCGGGCCCGGGCGGCGTCCGTCCCGGTGTCGGCGTTGGCGTGCACGCCGAGGCGCCGGACGTGGTCGGCGTGCGTCATCAGCCGTTGCACCGCCGCCAGCAGCGGGTCGTCGGCCGGCGACAGCTCACCCTCGAAGTACCGGACCACGGGGGAGGGGTGCACCGGCACGGCACCCGGGTACACCCGGCCGGACGTACCGTCCAGCGACAGCACATCGCCGGCGTGCAGCACCGTGCCGTTCACGGTGACGGTCTCCGCCGCCAGGTCGATGCGCAGCTCGTCGGCGCCGCAGACGCAGGTCTTGCCCATGCCGCGGGCCACCACGGCGGCGTGCGAGGTCTTGCCGCCCCGGCTGGTCAGGATGCCCTGAGCGGCGATCATGCCGGGCAGGTCGTCGGGGTTGGTCTCCGGGCGCACCAGGATCACCGGGTGATCCGCGGCGGCCGCGTGCGCGGAGTCGAAGACGATCGCGCCGACAGCCGCGCCGGGCGAGGCCGGAACACCGGTGGTCAGCGGGGCCGGGGCGGCGGAGGTGTCGAAGCTGGGGAACATCAGCTGCGCCAGCTGCTCCCCGGACACCCGCTGCAGGGCCTCATCGAGCGTGATGGTGCCCTCGTCGACCAGCTGCGCCGCGATCACGAACGCGGCGGCCGCCGTCCGCTTGCCCACCCGGGTCTGCAGCATCCACAGCCGGCCGCGCTCGATGGTGAACTCGATGTCGCACAGGTCGCGGTAGCGCTGCTCCAGCCGTTCCATGACCGACAACAGCTTGCGGTAGCTCGGCGGGTCGAGCTCGGCGAGCTCGTGCAGTCCCACGGTGTTGCGGATCCCGGCGACCACGTCCTCACCCTGGGCGTTGGACAGGTAGTCGCCGTAGGCGCCGCGCCGGCCGGTGGCCGGGTCCCGGGTGAAGGCGACGCCGGTGCCGGAGTCCGGCCCCCGGTTGCCGAACACCATGGCCATCACGTTGACCGCGGTGCCGAGATCCTGCGGGATGCGCTCCTGCCGGCGGTACAGCACGGCGCGTTCGGCGTTCCAGGACTGGAAGACCGACGTGATGGCCAGGAACAGCTGCTCGTGCGGCGCCTGCGGGAAGTCCCGGCCGGTGTGGGCCTGGAAGACCTTCTTGTACGCCTGCACGAGGTCCTGCAACTGCGCGACCGGGAGCTCGGCGTCGGACACGGCGCCCGCCCCGGCCCGGGCTGAGGCCAGCTCGGATTCGAAGTCCTCACCGGGCACGCCGAACACGGTCCGGCCGAACATCTGGATGAGCCGCCGGTACGAGTCCCAGGCGAACCGCTCGTCGCCGCTCTGCGCGGCCAGGCCGACCACACTGGAATCGGTCAGACCGATGTCCAGGATCGTCTCCATCATGCCGGGCATCGAGAACTTGCCGCCCGAGCGGACCGACAGCAGCAGTGGATTCCGCGGGTCACCCAGGTCCTTCCCCATCCGCGCCTCGACCAGCCGTAGATGCTCCTGCACCTCGGCGAAGAGCCCGTCCGGGACCGCCCCGGTCCGGAGATAGGCGCGGCAGGCCTCGGTGGTGATGGTGAAACCGGGTGGCACCGGCATCCCCATCCGGGTCATCTCGGCGAGGTTGGCACCCTTGCCGCCGAGCAGATCCTTGAGGTCCTTGTTGCCCTCCGCGAAGTCGTAGACGTACCTGGCCATCCGGCTCACCCTCATCCGCTCGTGCGTTCGTCCTCTCTTTCTGTTGGTACCGCCCGCCACGTCCCGGGCAGTAGGGCCGGAGGGCCCGCCGGGTCAGGGCCTCGTGAGCCAGCCCACGATCGCCTCGTTCGTCTCCTGCGGCTTCTCCTGCTGGATCCAATGACCGCAGTCCAGACTCACCACGTCCACGCCGGGGACGAACGTCGTCAGCCTCTCCGACTTCCGGATGGCATCCCGGTCGCCGTAGATCATGAGCGCCGGCTGGTGGACGACGGGGTCCACGTCCGCCAGCAGGCGCCAGTCGCGGTCGAGGTTCCGGTACCAGTTGATGCTGCTCGTGAACCCGGAGGTCTCGAACGCGGAGACGAAAACGGCAAGGTCGCGATCGCTCATGACAGGCTCACCCAGCGGCGTTTCCGCCAGAGCGAGATCCATCATCACCATTCCCGGCTCCGGCGGGGTGACCGGCAGGTTCTTCCGGTACAGGTTGCGCAGGAACCGCACCGTGTTCTTCTCCAGCACGGCGTCCGCGACGCCCGGCCGGCGATTGAAGTGCACGAAGTAGAAGTCGCCGCCGAGGAATTCCTCCATGACCTCGATCCAGGGCCGTTCTCCGCGCTCCTGGTAGGGCAGGCTCAGGTTGATCACCGAGTTGACCCGGTGCGGATGCAACAGGGCCAGTCCCCAGACGACCATCGCCCCCCAGTCGTGACCGACGAAGGTGGCGTCCTCGTACCCGTAGTGATCCAGAAGGGCGACGAGATCACCGGTCAGGTGGGCGATGTCGTAGTCGGTCACTTCGGCCGGACGGGACGAGTTCCCGTACCCCCGCTGATTCGGGACGATGACGTGGTAACCCGCCGCGGCCAGGGCGGGCATCTGGTGGCGCCAGGAGAAGGCATGCTCCGGCCAGCCGTGACAGAGAACGATGGGCCGTCCCGCGTTCTGCCGGCCGGCTTCGAACACTTCGAGCTCCACGCCGTTGACCGGAATGAGGGTGGGCTCGGGAAAGTCAAGAGGACTCGTCGGTGAGGTCATGGCGCCATCCTGCCGACCGTAACCGGTCATCTCCTGACCGGTTTTGGTGACAGTGTTGCCGGATGCGAGCTGACCGGCTGATGGCCATCCTCTTCCTGCTGCAACAGCGCGAGCAGGTGACAGCAGCCGAGGTCGCCCGAGAGCTGGAGGTCTCCGAGCGCACCGCCCGCCGCGACCTCGATGCCCTGGCCATCGCCGGGGTGCCCGTGTACTCCGTGCAGGGCCGAGGCGGCGGCTGGCGTCTCGTCGGCGGTGCCCGCACCGACCTGTCCGGGCTGACCGCGGGTGAGGCACGGGCTCTTTTCCTGGTGGCCGGCCCGGCCGCGGCGGCGACGCCGGCCGCGAAAGCGGCCCTGCGCAAGCTCGTCCGGGCTCTGCCGGAGCCCTTCCGGGAGCAGGCCGAGGCGGCCGCGTCGTCGTTGGTCATGGACCCGCAACGATGGGGGTCGAGCCCGGTCGAGCCCCGGCCCTCCCGCTTCCTCGACGACCTCCAGGACGCGGTGATCCGCGGGGTCCAGGTGCGGCTCGGCTACGTCGACGGCCAGGGTGCCCGGACCGTGCGGACCGTCCACCCGCTGGGCATCGTCGCCAAAGGTCCGTCGTGGTATCTCGTCGCCACCACCGAGGCCGGTCGGCGGACCTTTCGGATCGACCGGGTGTCGTCCGCCGAGCCGACCGGCGATCCCGTGCACCGGCCCGAGGACTTCGACCTGGCCGGGAGCTGGCGCGAGATCGCCGACGAGGTCGACCGCCGGCTGACGCCCGCCGAGCTGCACGCGGTATGCGCGCCCGACGGAACAGGCCTGCTCCGGGCGATGCTCGGCGGCCGGCTCGAGGTGGGCGGGTCCACGACCGACGGCCGCGTCGAGGTCGTCATCCGCGGCCACAACGAGTACGCGCTCGCCTGCGAGCTGGCCGGGCTGATCGAGTGGATCGAGGTGACCGGTCCGCCGGGCGTGCGGGACCATCTGGCCTCGATCGGTGCCGCACTCGCCCGGCGGTACGCCTGAGACGAGCGCCCGCGCGTCACGGCCGGCGGTGCCGCGCCCAGCTCAGGTAGGCCACCGGGCCTATCGGCTGGACCAGGAGCAACGGCCACCACGCGGCCTTCGGCCCGTGGATCTGCCCGGCCGGACGGCGGATCAGGTCGATCGCCGCCGCGGTGGTCAGCGCCACCTCGACGGGTGCCAGCACCGCCGTCGCCACCTGCTGCCACGGTGACAGTTCGCTCCACGACTTCCTGTTCATTGCCTTCCTCCTGCGTCGATCTGCTCTACCGGTTCCTCGGTGATGACGGCCAGGGCCCGCTCCGCGGAACGGTCCGGAACCTGGTCGGTGATGATCTGCCGGGCCTGCGGCCACGGATCCGCGTCGGCCGACATCGCCGCGGCGATGGACGCGTCCGCGTCGGAGGCGTCGCCCGTACGCCGGGCGAGCCGGTCGACGACCGTGGCGGCTCCCGCGGCACACCGCAGCTCAACCACGGCACTGTGCGTTTCGCCGGCCAGATCACGCGCCGCCCGGCGGTGGCCGGCGTCGGTCCACGACGCGTCGAGCACGACCGTCTCGCCGCGCTCGAGCAACCGGCGCGCCCGTCGGTGCAGTTCCGCGTAGGTGCGCTCCGTCCACGACGGCGAGTAGATGCCCTGCCGATAGGTGGTGGCCGCGCTCGTGACCGGATCCAGTCCGGCGAGCTCCTTGCGGACGTGGTCGCTGTTGAGCACCACGGCGCCGAGCCGGTCGGCGATCCGGCCGGCCAGGGTGGTCTTGCCCGTGGCCGGTGGGCCGCCGACGACGATGAGCCGTACCGTGCCGGCGCGCAGGTGCCGCAGGGTGAGGTCGGTGTAGGCGCGGACGTCATCGGCGGCGCTCGGGTCGCCCTGGGCATGCCGCAGGCAGCCCACCTTCGCCCGGACGAAGGCACGGTAGGCGATGTAGTGGTGCCGTAGGGCGGCCGGTGCGCTGTCGCCGCTGAATTCGGCGTACCAGTCGAGAAAGGCTCGCGACAGTGCGGTGGCCCCGAGATGTTCGACGTCCATGGCCAGGAATGCGGCGTCGTCGAGCACGTCCACATAGCGCAGCCGGTCGTCGAACTCCAGGCAGTCGATCACCCGGGGGCCGTCGTCGAGGCAGAAGATGTCGTCGGCGATGAGATCGGCGTGGCCGTCGACGATGTGGCCGTGCGCGATGCGGTCGGCGAACAGTGGATCACGTCCGGCGAGGAACTCGTGGGTGCGGTCTTCCACCTCGGCCGCCCCGTCGGGGTCCAGCACCAGGCCCTGGAACGGCCGCAGCTGGGCGAACGTGGCGTCCCACCGCCCGAGCAGGGCCTCCCGAGTGCCCTCCGCGGAGATCAGCGGGCCGCGCCCGGCGGTGGCGTGGAACGCCGCCAGCATGCGGGCCAGGTGGCGGAGGTCGTCGGAGACCGCTGCCCCCGACCGGATCAGCGTGGACAGCCGGCGCTGATCCGGCAGCCGTCGCATGATCACGAGGTGGTCGCACGGATGGCCGTCCGGGCCGTGGACGTCGGCGACGCCGAGGTAGACGTCCGGGGCCAGGCGGCGGTTCAGCTCCACCTCGCGGTGGCAGACCGCCTCCCGGTCGGCGCGGCTGCGGAAGTCCAGGAAGCCGAGGTTCACCGGCTTCTTCAGCTTGTAGACCCGGTCCGCGATGAAGAAGAGCACAGCAGTGTGCGTCTCCAGCACCGTCGTCCGCTCCGACGGGTCCATGACGTCACCCTCGTTCGTCGGCTCAGCTTCGCATGATCATGACGGGGCAGCCGGCGTGGTGCAGCAGTCGCAGACCGACCGACCCGAGCAGGGTGCCGGCGAGGCTTCCCCGGCCGCGGTTGCCCACAACCACCAGCTGGGCGGTGTGTGACAGGTCGATCAGCAGCTGAGCCGCGTCGTCCCGGGCCACCAGGGTTTCGACCGGCACCTCGGGATACTTCTCGCGCCACGGGACGAGGAGATCTCGTAGCTCCGCACGCTCGGCCGCCTCCTGCTGCTCGGACGGCTGCACCAACGGCAGCAGGTCAGGACTCCACGGCGGCACGGGCGTCCGGTACGTCCTGACGGCCAGCAGCGCACACCCGCGGGTGGCGGCTTCCGCGAAAGCCAGCGCGATGGCGGCCGGAGCCTCCGGCGATTGTGCGGCGCCGACCACGACGGGGCCGCGATCAGCCTTCGCGCGTCCGCGGACCACGACCACCGGACACGGCGCGTGCATGGCGACGCCCTGGCCGACGGAACCGAGCAGCAAGCTCGTGAAGCCGCCGAGTCCCCGGCTGCCGACCACCACGACGGTGGCGTGCGCCGCGGCCTTGAGCATGGTGTCCAGCGGATGTCCCACGCCGGCCACGGTCCGTACCGGGAGCTCGCCGACCATGTCGTGGGCTGCCAGCTCCGCGTCGGACAGGATTTCGGCGGCCCGGCTGTGGGACACCTCGAGCAGGTTCCCGCCCGGCGACTCCCGTTCGGTGCCCCAGACCGGCTGGAAGGCGTGCACCACTTCGAGGGTGGCGCCGCGTCGTCGGGCTTCCCCGGTCGCCCATCGCACGGCGGCCTGTGCGTGTTCCGACCCGTCCGTGCCGACGACCACAAGTTCCTCGGTGTTCATGATGCCTCCCTGTTCTGTTGCCGGGCTCGGCGTGGAAAGCCGCCCGGCCGGGTTGACCGCCGGAGGCCCCGGCCGGGCGGCTGCTGTGCGGGCCGGTCCCGGCATTCCTGCGGGCCGGCCCGGGGTCAGATCAGCCAGCGGTGCCGCTGGACGAAGGGCAGCTTCGCCCACCTGCGTCCCAGGCCCCAGGTGTGGCCGGCGTAGGTGAGGGCGAGCACGATCGTGCCGACTGCGTACAGGAAGTGGTAGTCGGTGATCGGGTTGTTGGAGCCGCTCGGCTCGCCGGTGCTGGTGTGCTGGGCGAGCGGGTACTCGGCGAACCACATCATCGCGAGCATGAGCGTGGCGGCGCCGGCGGCGATGCGCATGCCGACTCCGGCGATCAGGGCGACGCCGATGCCCAGCAGACCGAGCATGAACAGCCAGTCCGCCCACGGGTCGCCGGCGATGGAGTGGAAGGTCCCCTGGAACGGGCCGACGTCGACGGACGACAGGAATCCCTTGGTGGGGGAGCCGCCGTTGATCCACGCACGCGCGGACGGGGTCGCGTAGTTCCAGCCGAAGGTCTTGTCCAGGAACGCCCACAGGAACACGAAGCCCGTGGAGATACGGAGCACGGCCAGCGCGCGGGCCGCGGTCCTGGTGAGCATGGAGCCGGGTGCCTCGACCTGCTCCAGGTGTGCCGCACTGCTGCGGCCCAGGGTCGTCATGGTTCCTCCTCGTTCGAAGTTCTCTGCTCCTCCGAGGGTGCTCTGCCACCATCGCGTGCGCCCGGGCCGCAACACCCCACCTCTGGGGCCTTTGGACCCTGCCCTGCGCGTCCCCCCGCCGGGAGGCTGAAACAGACGACAAGCCTGGAGGCAACCATGAGCTACCGCATCGCCATCAACGGATTCGGCCGGATCGGCCGCAACTATCTGCGTGCCCTGCTGGACAAGGACCTGTCGAACGCGGGCTTCCAGGTGGTCGCGATCAACGATCTGTACGACACCGGCACCCTGGCCCACCTGCTCGAGTACGACTCGACGTTCGGCCGCCTCGGTGACGGCGTGAGCTACACCGACGACGCCCTGAACGTCGGCTGGCACACCATTCCGGTCTTCTCGCAGCGTTCACCCGATCAGCTGCCGTGGGCCGACCTCGGGGTCGACCTGGTCATCGAGTCGACCGGCAAGCTGCGCACCCGGGACGACGCCGCGCTGCACCTCAAGGCCGGAGCATCGCGGGTGCTGATCTCGTCGCCGGGCAAGGGCGTCGACGCGACCCTGGTTCCGGGCGTCAACGCCGACACCTATGACCCGGTCCGGCACCAGATCGTCTCCGGGGCCTCCTGCACGACCAACTGTGTCGCGCCGCTGGTGAAGGTCCTGCACGAGGCGTTCGGGCTCGAACGGGGTTTCCTGACGACCGTGCACGCGTACACCAATGACCAGAACATCCTGGACGCGCCGCACAAGGATCCCCGCCGGGCCCGGGCCGCGGGCGTGAACATCATCCCGACCAGCACCGGGGCCGCGAAGGCGGTGGGCCTGGTTCTGCCGCAGCTGGCCGGCCGCCTCGACGGCGTCGCCCTGCGCGTCCCGGTGGTCGACGGCTCGATCAGCGACCTGACCCTCGAACTCGGCACCGACGTGACGGTCGAGCAGGTCAACGAGGCTGTCGAACGGTCCGCGGCGGCCGGCGCGCCGATGCACGGCATCATCCGCTACACCGAGGCGCCGATCGTCTCCACGGACATCGTCGGCGACCCCGCCTCCTGCGTCTTCGACGCCTCGCTCACCCAGGCGGCGGGCCGGCTGATCAAGGTCTTCGGCTGGTACGACAACGAGTGGGGCTACACCAACCGGCTGGTCGACCTGACCAAGCTGCTGGCCGAGCGGAGGTGAGCACCGTGCGCGCGAAGGACATCATGACCAGCCCGGTCCATGTGGTCTGGCAGAACGCGCCGATCGAGAGTGCCGCGGAGCTGATGACCGCCAAGGCCGTCACCGCCCTGCCCGTGGTCGACGCGCAGGGATTCCTCGTCGGCATGGTCAGCGAGGGCGATCTGCTGTGGCACCGGGTACCCGTCGATCCGAACGCGCACCTTCGCCGCGACCTGGACATGGCGCCGCAGCGCCGGCCCGGCACGGTCGTGGAGGTGATGGCCAGGAATCCGTTCACGGCCACGCCGGACCTCGACGTGGCGGAGGTGGCCGAGGTGATGCTGCGCCGCGACGTGCGCAGCATGCCGGTCGTCAAGGGCCGCGAGATCGTCGGCATCATCAGCCGCCGGGACATCCTGCGGACGATGATCCGCAGCGACGACGTCCTCACCCAGGACGTGCAGCACCGCCTCGACGAGTACGCCGACGGCGCCCACGTCTGGACGGCCACGGTCGACGGCGGCATCGCCACCGTCGCCGGTGAGTTCGCCAACGACACCCAGCGTGCCGTTGTGACCGTCCTCGCCCGCACCGTGCCGGGGGTGAGCGCCGTGACCGTCGAGGAGACGGCGCAGGTCCCGGAGACAGCGGGTTCGTGAGCGGAGAGGAGGAGCCGTGTCACGAGACGAGCCGGGGCCGGCCGGACCGGCCGGCCCCGTCCTGATCGGTATCCACGGCATAGTGACGGCCGACGAGGCCCTGCGCTGCGCCTTCGCCGAGGCCGACCGTCGTGGCGTGCCGCTGACCGTGGTGCTGACCGGCGCGACGCCGTGGCCGGACAGCGTGGACCAGTCCGAGCTGGTACGGCTGTGGGCCGAGAAGTACCCCGAGGTCCCCGTCACCACCACGATCCGCCGCGGCCTGGATCCGGCGGTGGTCATCGCCGCCTCCTCGCACGGCTGTGGCCTGCTGGTCGTTCAGCGACCCGCCGACCCGGCCGCGGCCGCCGTGGTCGACGCCCTGTCCCGCCGGGCCCATTGCCCCGTCGTCGTCGTGGGCGAGGCGGCTCTCCCTACCGGGGCAGCCGCCTGACGGCGCCCTGGCCGCGGGGACGGTTGGCTTCGGCGTCGGTCGGCGCATGGCGAGCGTCACCCGGGAGCAGCGCGCAAGGCAGGGCCGTTGGTCCCTCGACCTGGCCTGCCTGCGGATGGGGGCAGCCCGCCCCGGGACCATCGGCCCTGTCCGTACGGGCACCGGCCGGGCTGTGATGGGCGGAGACGACACCTGAGGAGGCCGGCAATGAACGACATCGGCACACACGCGACGCCGCGGCGAGCACGGCGGAACTCGACCGGCCCGGACCTGACCGCGTGTGTACGTGCGGCGACCGCGGCACCCTCGTTGCACAACAGCCAGCCGTGGCGCTTCCGGATCGGGCCACGTGGCGTCGATGTCCACGCCGATCCCCGGCGTCAGCTCGACGTCCTCGACCCGGCCGGTCGTGAGCTGCTGATCAGCGTCGGTGCCGCCCTGTTCACTCTGCGTCTGGCCATCCGGGGGGCCGGATACCTCAGCCACACGACGCTCCTGCCGGACCCGACGGATCCGGATCTCGTCGCCCGGGTCACCGTGCGCCGGGCGATGGCACCGACGCCGGCCGCCGAGGCGCTGGTCGCCGCCATCCCGCACCGGCACACCAACCGGTGGCCGTTCGCCCGGTCCGTCGTGCCGGCCGACGTGGTCGAACGCCTGGTGGACGCCGCCCGGCGCGAGGGTGCGACGCTCACCGTGGCCGGCGCGGTCAGCCGCAACGCGATCCTGAGTCTGTCCCAGGAGGCCGACCGCGCCCTGCGGGCCAAGGGCCGCTACCGTGCCGAGCTCGCCCGTTGGACCAGCCCGCACCGGGGCCGCCGCGACGGCGTGCCGTCGACGGCCATCGGGCCGTGGGACGCCATGGAGATCGTGCCGATCCGCGACTTCGGGCTGCTGCAACCGCACCGGGGCCGGGCGGTCGCCCAGTTCGAGCCGTACCCGACCATCATGGTGCTGGCCACCGACGGCGACACGCGTCCGCACTGGGTCAACGCCGGTCAGGCCCTGCAGCGGGTGCTGCTCACCGCGACCTGGCTGAACCTGGCCACCACGCCGATCAGCCAGCCGGTCGAGATGCCGGCGATCCGCCGGATGCTGACCGACTCCCGTACCGGCTCGCGGGCCCAGATGGTCCTGCGGGTGGGCTACGGCCGCCCGGCGGCGGCCACCCCGCGGCGTTCGCTCACCGAGGTCCTGCTGCCGGCGGACGATGAGGAATCATGAGTCGCCCGGCATCGTTGCGGGAGCGTCCTGACGACGTCCGCAGTGAGCCGGACGCCCGGGAACCGCTGGCCGCGTTGTTCCGGGACCTCCGCACCTCCCCGGCCGGTCTGAGCTCCCGCGAGGCCGCACATCGCCTGATCGTGTACGGCCCGAACCAGTTGTCGCGGCGCACCGGACGCCGCTGGCCCGGCGAACTGCTGTCCCAGTTCACCCAGCCGCTGGCCGTGCTGCTGGCCGTCGCCGCCGTCCTGGCGTGGGTGGGCGGCACCCCGGCGCTGGCGGTGGCGGTCATGGCGGTGATCCTGCTGAACGCCGGCTTCGCCTTCGTGCAGGAGATGCAGGCAGAACGGGCGGTGGAGGCACTGGCCGCGTTCCTTCCCGAGACCGCGAGGACCGTACGTGACGGGACCCGGACCGAGATCCCCGTCGGCGAGCTGGTGCCCGGCGATGTCGTGAACGTCGCCGAGGGCGACCGGATCTGCGCCGACGCCCGGCTGATCGACGGTGTCGTCACGGTGGACATGTCGGCGCTGACCGGCGAGTCGGTGGCCGTGATTCGTTGCGCCGAGCCGGACCCGGGGACCGGATCCCTGCTCGACGCCGCCGAGCTCGTCTTCAGCGGCACCACCTGCGTCAGCGGCACCGCCCAGGCCGTGGTGATCCGGACCGGCATGCACACCGAGCTCGGCCGTATCGCCGCCCTGTCGCAGCGGACCCGGCCCCGGCGCAGCCCGCTCGAGATCCAGGTGCGCCGGGCCACCTGGCTCATCGCGGCCGTCGCGGTCGCCGCAGGAGTGGCGTTCCTGCCCGTCGGGATCGGGGCGGGGCTCAGCTGGAGCTCGGCGATCAGCTTCTCCATCGGCCTGATCGTCGCCAACGTCCCTGAGGGTCTGCTGCCCATCATCACGCTGGCGCTGGCGGTCGGCGTCCGCGAGCTCGCCCGCAAGGGTGCTGTCGTCAAACGTCTGTCGGCGGTGGAGACCCTCGGATCGACCACTGTCATCTGTACCGACAAGACCGGCACACTGACCGGGAACCGGATGCGCGTGACCCGGCTGTGGCTCGGCGGCGATGATGTGGCCGCCGAGACCCTGGCGGTCGACCCGCGTGGCCGGACGCTCGTGGTGGCCGCGGCGGCCTGCACGACCGCGGATCCCGGGGGCGGCGGGGATCCCACCGAACTGTCCCTGCTGGGCCTCGCGGCGGAGCTGGGGACGGCTGTCACCCCGCAGGCCCGCGACGCCGGTCAGCGGGCCGTATTCCATTTCGACGGCCACCTCAAGCGCATGTCCACCGTCGACGAGGCGGCGGGCGCGCTGACGGTGCACACCAAGGGCGCTCCGGAGACGGTCCTGGCCTGCTGCGACCGTATCCGCCGGGCCGACGGCGGCATCGATGACCTCGATGCGACGTGGCGAGCCGCGATCCGGCGGATCCTGGACCGCTATGCCGCCGACGGTCTGCGCGTCCTCGCCGTCGCGCACCGGCCCCTGGTGGCCGGGTCCGTCCCGCCGGCCACGCGCGAAGACGCCGAGTCGAACCTGATCCTGCTCGGCCTGACAGCCATGGTCGACCCGCCGCGTCCGGGCGTCGCGGAGGCGGTCCGCGACGCCCACCGGGCCGGCATCCGCGTCCACGTGATCACCGGCGACTACGGGCCCACCGCCGCGGCCATCGCCGGTCGGGTCGGCATCGGTGCCGCCGGTGGCCGGATCGTCGGCGGCGACGAGCTCGACCGGCTCGACGACGCCGCCCTGGACAAGCTGCTGGCCGGACCGGAAGAGATCATCTTCGCCCGGTCCTCGCCCGAGGCCAAACTACGGATCTGCGAGGCGTTGCGGGCCGACGGCCACGTGGTGGCGATGACCGGGGACGGCGTCAACGACGCGCCCGCGCTGCGCCACGCCGACATCGGTGTCGCCATGGGCCGCTCCGGCACCGACGTGGCCCGCGAGGCCGCCACGATGGTGCTGACCGACGACCACTTCGCCACCATCGTCACCGCCGTCCACGCCGGCCGGCGGGTGTTCGACAACGTCCGCAAGTTCGTGCTGTACATCTTCGCGCACGCCGTGCCCGAGGTCGTGCCGTTCCTGATCTTCGCGCTCTCCGGCGGTGCGGTACCGCTGCCGCTGACCGTGTTGCAGATCCTGGCCATCGACCTCGGCACGGAGACTCTGCCGGCGCTGGCGCTCGGGCGTGAGCCCGCCGAGCCCGGGCTGATGAGTCGCCGGCCCCGGCCGAGGACCGCCGGCGTCATCGACCGCCGCCTGCTGCTGCGCGCCTGGCTGCTGCTGGGCGGCGTCTCCGCGGTCCTGGTGATGGGTGCCTACTTCGCCACGCTGGGGGCCGCGGGCTGGCATCCCGGTGACCCCACCGGGCCCGGCACCGCCCTGCACCACATCTACCGGCAGGCCACCACGGTGACCTTCGCCGGGATCGTCGCCTGCCAGATCGGCACCGCTGTCGCCGCGCGAACCGACCGGGCCGCGCTCCGGACGATCGGGCTGCGCAGCAACCCGCTCCTGTTGTGGGGCATCGCCTTCGAGCTCGCGTTCACCGCCGCGGTCGTCTACGTCCCGTGGCTGCAGGACGTGTTCGGCACGGCCGCGCTCGGCTGGTCCCAGCTCGCGCTCATCGCCCCGTTCCCGGTCGTGGTCTGGGGAGCCGACGAGTTCGCCCGCCGGGTGGCGCGGCGCCGATCGCCGGGCTCAGCTGTTCCGGCGCGGGAAAGTGCGGGAGGACCGCGGGGCATAGCCGGCGTGATCCAGCAGCTGCACGCCCCAGGTGACCACGATGCCGGTCACGAAGGCGCCGAGCAGCGGCTGCCCGACGGCGCTCGCGCCCAGCGCCATGGTCGTGATCCCCAGCGCGAGGCTGAGCACAGCGAGGCAGATCTCGACCCGGCCGAGCGCCGTGGCAAGTGAGACCCGGTCGGCGATCGTGAACGCGGCGACCGCCATCACCAGGGCGACCGCGGCCATCGTCCGCACGTTCTCGACGTAGGGCGCCCGCCCGAGCAGCAGCAGCCCGGCGTACGGGGCGATGATTCCGGCGACCAGCAGCGCGGCGACGAGGTCCCGGAGTCCGAGTCGCATGACGTCACCGGCCGGTCGGATCGTCGGTGGCCAGGATGTCCGCGAGGTCACGGCGGGGGCTGGGGCGGCCCGGGTGGCCGTAGCCGATCCGCAGAGTCATCTGCGGCGAGCCTGAGCGACGCAGGGAACGGCGCAGCTGGTCGCGGGCCGCCGGCACCTCGATGGGTTGCGAGATCATCGAACACGCCAGCCCCTGGTCGACAACCGTCAGCAGGACCCGCTGCAGGGCCTGTCCCGCGACGACCTGGTCCACCGGCAGGTCGCCCATGGTGCCGAGGACCCCGACCAGCGGCTCCGGCTCGAAGTCGCGCCCCGGCGCACGGCGGTGCTCGCCGAAGTCGCGCTGCGGGAGCAGATCGTGCGGCTCAGCGGCGGGTGCCCCCGCCGTCACGGGTACGCCGTCGGGGCCCCCGTCGGTGTGCGACCACGCCGTCAGCTCGGACTGGTAGAGGGGATCGCGCCGCAGGACGCGGTCAGCGCTCTGGGCGATCTCGGCGAAGACTGTCAGGGGGCCCATACCGACGAGCAGGTCGAGCCAGGCCCCTTCGGCCCGGGCTGCCTCGATCAGCTCGACGCGGGCCTGGGACGGGACGGCGTCGGGCCAGAACGGCCGGCGATGGCTGTGCCGCCGCGGGATCGCCGCGGCCAGTGCCTGTTCCGGGTAGGTCGGTGGCCGTGGGCTTCCCGGCGTGAGCCGGGCGATCACGTCACCGTCGGCGTCGCGGGGCAGCAGCGTGATGGCGGCGGGCGTACCGCGGGCCGCCAGCGCCAGACGTGCGTTGAACGTCGCCGCGCCGCAGGCGACACGCAGCGCCCAGCCGGCGCCGTCCGCCACGGCGAGTTGCCGCGACCGGTCCGCGAGCACCTCGATGGCGCCCTCGCTCAATCGCAGCCGCCACGGCTGGCTGTTGTGCATCGACGGCGCGCGTACCGCGGCTGCGGCGGCGACCCTCAGGTCGGCGTCGTCGTAGGAGGGCTCGCTCACGGTGGTTCTACCTGTCGCTGATCTGGACGACGTCGGCGGCATGGCGCCGCGGAGCGGGCGGCAGGTCCGGCGCGGCATCGTTGTAGCCGAGCCGGACGGTCAGGTACGGCTCGCCCACGCCACTCAGGAGGCCCTTCAGGAGGTGGCGGGGCCACTGGACCTCGATGGTGTCGCTCATCGGTGCCGTGGCCAGCCCGTCCGCAGTCGCGGTCAGCAGCAGCGCGGACAGCGCCTCACCACCGCGCAGCAGTGCCTCGGGCTCGTCGGTGAGCCCGAACAGCACCACGTACGAAGCCCCGAGGTCGAAGTCGTTTCCGGCACTCAGTCCGGCGACGGTGCCGGGGGCGTAGTCGCGCACCGGGACCCGGCGCGGTGAACGCTGCACCGCCGTGGCGGCCGGAACGCCGTCGCCGCTGCCCGCCGGCCGGTTCGTCCAGTGCTCGAGTTCGGCCCGGTAGGCCGGATCGTTGTTCTCGGCGTCGGCCGCCCGAGCGGTGGAGGTGGCCAGCATCGGCATCTGATCACGGCGTACGACATGCAGGTAGGCCCCTTCCGCCTCCACGGCTTCCCGTAGCCGGCTCAGCAGCTCCGGGGACACGGTCCGATCGCTGAACGCCCGCCGGTCCGTACGCCGTACCGTGATCGCTCCCGCCATCCGTTCCGCCCGGCGGTCGGCGTCCGCGGTTCCGGTGACGGTGAGGCGCGCGAGGACGTCGGAGGAGTCGCCCTGCGGCAGGCGCTCGACGTGCACGTCCCATCCGGCGGCCCGCAGAGCGACCCGGGCGTGCTGCAGGGCAGCACCGCAGCTGAGCAGCAGCAGCCGGCCGTCGGGATCGGTGGCCCGTAGGGCACGGGCCCGGTCGGCGCGCAGCTCCAGCGTGTCGCCGGTGATCTGCCACTGCCACGGCTGCGTGTTGAAGACAGACGGCGCGTGCACGGCGACAAGCGCCGCGGCCTCGAGAGCGGCTGCTGTGCGGGAACGTTCCGGCAGGCCGGATTGTGCGGTCATGGCGGACACCTCCTTCGTCTGCCCACTCTGCCGGTCCACGGCCCGGCCCGAGCAGGGCCGAAGGACCTGTTTGCGGCCGTCGGCCGAGCCGTGCCGTCCGCCCCCGGCGGGCAGGCCGACCGGCCCTGGCCCCCCGGGCGCGGCGTTCCTAGCGTCGGGGATGAGCCTGGAGGAGGTGCGGTCATGAAACTGTGGCGTGTGGATGACGTCATGACCCGCGACGTGGTGTCGGTCGGGGAGGACACCCCGTACCGGGAACTGGTGGATCTACTGATCAGCCGGCGGGTCAGTGCGGTGCCGGTCGTCGACCGGCACGACCGGGTGACCGGTGTCGTGTCGGAGGCCGACCTGCTGCACAAGGTCGAGGCCGCAGGCACGGCGAGCCCGCGGATCTTCGATGCCTGGCGCCGCCGCGGCGACCGGGCCAAGGCCGGCGGCCGGACCGCCGCCGAGGTGATGACCTCACCGGTCGTCTCGGCCGACGCGTCGCTCTCGCTCGCCGCGGCGGCCCGCCGCATGCAACGTGAGCACGTCAAGCGGCTCCCGGTCGTGGATCACCAGGGTCATCTGATCGGCATCGTCACCCGGAGCGACCTGCTCAAGGTGCATCGCCGGTCGGACACCGAGATCTGCCGGGACGTCGTGGACGAGGCCCTGCGCGGCGCCTCGGTGACCAACGGTTCCGCAGTTCGGGTGACCTGTGTCGACGGAGTCGTCTCGCTCTCCGGGCGAGTGCACTTCCGCTCGGCCGCCGAACGGATCGCCGGTACGACCCGGCGCGTGCCGGGCGTCGTCGACGTCGCGGACGGGCTGACCTTCGACATCGACGACAGCATGATCAACGGTTCGGAGCGCGGTACGCCCTTCGGCGTCGCGTAGCTGTCCGGCCGGCGGCGCGAAGACCTGCCGCGGACGGGCCGTGGTCCTTGCCGTAGGGGCCGGTCGGCCCTGCCCCGGTCGGCGATCCGCTTCTAGCGTCGAGGTGACCGAGGAGGAGGCTTCGTGATGAAGACCTGGAGAGTGAACGACGTCATGACCACCGCGGTGGTCACCGTTTCGCAGGACACGCCGTACCGGGACGTGGTCGACCTGCTGGTGCGGAACCGGTTCAGTGCGGTACCCGTCGTCGACGAGTTCCAGCGGGTGACCGGTGTGGTCTCGGAGGCGGACCTGCTCCGCAAGATCGAGTACGCCGGGTCCGAGGAGCCACGCATGTTCGACGGCCGGCGTCGCCGGGGCGAGCGGGTCAAGGCGTCCGCGCGCACCGCGGCCGACCTGATGAGCACGCCGCCGGTGACCGTGCCGGCCAGCACGTCCGTCCCGGCCGCGGCGCGGGTGATGGACGGCGAAGGGGTCAAGCGGCTCCCGGTCGTCGACGACCTGGGCCGGCTGATCGGCATCGTCTCCCGCGGCGACCTGCTCAAGGTGCACCTGCGTCCCGACGACGAGATCCTCGCGGACGTGCAGGCGGGCGTCCTGCGCCCCTTCCTGGCCGACGACATCGAGAGAGTGCACGTCGCTGTCGACGACGGCGTGGTGACCTTCACCGGCCGGGTGGACCGGTGGTCGACGACCGACATCGCCGGCCGGCTGACCCGCCAGATCGCCGGCGTGGTCGACGTCGTCGACCAGCTCGAGTACGACTACGACGACAGCACCGTCCTCGGCACCGGCATCGCCTACGGCATCGCCTGACCGGGCGACGAGCCTGGTGATTCGGGACTTTCGGCCCGGGTGTGCCGGGCAAGATCGTAGTGGAGTGGCCAGGTCGGATGTGTCGGCCGCGTGAACGCGCGGTCGCGAGCCACGGAATGGGGAAACATGGCGGGCGGGACCGGAACCGCGGCGCGGGCGCTACTGGCGGCCGGTGGACTCGTACGGCGGGCGGAGGTGTCCGCGGACGGCCGCACGCTGCACCAGATCGGCGGCCGGGAGGCGGACAGCTTCTACCGGGACCGCTGGTCCTACGACAAGGTGGTGCGCTCGACCCACGGGGTGAACTGCACCGGCTCGTGCTCCTGGAAGGTGTACGTCAAGGACGGCATCATCACCTGGGAGCAGCAGCAGACCGACTATCCCAGCGTCGGCGCCGACCGGCCGGAGTACGAGCCGCGCGGCTGTCCCCGTGGTGCCGCCTTCTCCTGGTACACGTACTCACCGACACGGGTGCGGTATCCGTACGCCCGCGGTGTGCTGATCGAGATGTACCGGGAGGCCAAGGCCCGCCTCGGCGGTGACCCGGTCGCGGCGTGGGCCGACATCCAGGCCGATCCGGTCCGCCGCCGCCGCTATCAGCAGGCCCGGGGCAAGGGCGGACTCGTCCGGGTGTCGTGGGACGAGGCACAGGAGATCGTCGCCGCCGCACACGTGCACACCATCGGCGCGTACGGCCCGGACCGGGTGGCCGGATTCTCGCCGATCCCGGCGATGTCCATGGTGTCGCACGCCGTCGGTGCCCGCTTCCTCAGCCTGATCGGCGGCTCCATGCTGTCGTTCTACGACTGGTACGCCGATCTGCCGGTCGCCTCGCCGCAGATGTTCGGTGACCAGACCGACGTGCCCGAGTCGGGGGACTGGTGGGACGCCTCCTACCTGGTGATGTGGGGCTCCAATGTGCCGGTGACGCGTACCCCGGACGCGCACTGGATGGCCGAGGCCCGCTACCGCGGCCAGAAGGTCGTCGTGGTGTCGCCGGACTACGCCGACAACGTGAAGTTCGCCGACGAATGGCTGCCCGCGCAGCCCGGCACCGACGGCGCTCTGGCGATGGCGATGGGCCACGTCATCCTCAAGGAGTTCTTCGTCGACAAGGTGACGCCGCGCTTCGCCGAGTACGTGTCGCGCTACACCGATCTGCCGTATCTGGTCGCGCTGGAGCCGGTCGACGGCGGCGGCTACCGGCCGGGCAAGTTCGTGACGGCCGCCGACCTGGGGGAGACCGGGGCCGAGGCGGCGTTCCGGCCGGTGTTGTGGGACTCGGTCACCGACGCGCCCGCGGTGCCCGGCGGCTCGCTGGGGGACCGGTTCAGCGAGGCCGGCGTCGGCCGGTGGAACCTCGATCTCGGCGACGTCGTGCCCCGGCTCAGCTGCGCCGGTGGTGTGGGCGTCGAGATCGCGTTGCCGCGCTTCGACAACGACACCCCGGAGCTGATGCGCCGCGGCGTGCCCACCGCCGAGGTCGGCGGCAAGCTGGTGACGACCGTCTTCGACCTGATGCTGGCGCAGTACGGCGTCGCCCGCCCGGGTCTGCCCGGGACCTGGCCGAGCGGTTACGACGACGGCGAGATGCCCTACACCCCGGCGTGGCAGGAGCCGATCACCGGCGTACCCGCCGCGGCCGTGGCCCGGATCGGCCGCGAGTTCGCCGACAACGCCGAACGCTCCGGCGGCCGGTCGATGATCCTCATGGGTGCCGGGACCAATCACTGGTTCCATTCCGACACCACCTACCGGGCGATGCTGACCCTGACCACGCTGACCGGCTGCCAGGGGGTCAACGGCGGCGGCTGGGCGCACTACGTCGGGCAGGAGAAGTGCCGGCCGGTGACCGGCTGGTCGCACCTGGCCTTCGGGCTGGACTGGGCCCGGCCGCCGCGGCAGATGATCGGCACCGCGTTCTGGTATCTGCACACCGACCAGTGGCGCTACGACCAGTACGGCGCCGACGTGCTGAGCTCCCCGCTGGCCAAGGGCGAGTTCGCCGGCAAGCACACCGCCGACCTGCTGGCCAAGTCGGCCCGGCTGGGCTGGATGCCGTCGATGCCGACCTTCGACCGCAACCCCCTCGATGTCGCCGACGACGCTCTGGCCGCCGACGCCGACAACCCGGCCGCCCACGTGGCGAAGGAGCTCGTCGACGGCCGGCTCGGCTTCGCCTGCACCGACCCGGACGCGCCCCAGAATTGGCCCCGGGTGCTCACGGTGTGGCGGGCGAACCTGCTGGGCTCCTCGGCCAAGGGCAACGAGTACTTCCTGCGGCACCTGCTCGGCACCGACGCGTCACTGCGTGCCGAGGAGGCACCGTCGGACAAGCGCCCGCAGGACGTCGTCTGGCACGACGAGGCGCCCGAGGGCAAGCTGGATCTGCTGCTGTCGCTGGACTTCCGGATGACCTCCACGACCTTGTTCTCCGACGTCGTCCTGCCCGCGGCGACGTGGTACGAGAAGCACGACCTCAACACCACGGACATGCACCCGTTCATCCACGCGTTCACCCCGGCGATCAACCCGCCGTGGCAGACCCGCACCGACTTCGACGCGTTCCACGGCATCGCGAAGGTCTTCTCCGAGCTGGCCGGTCCGCGCCTGGGCGTGCGCAAGGATCTGGTCGCGGCGCCGTTGCTGCACGACACCCCGGACGCGATGGCGACCCCCGGCGGTGTCGTGCGGGACTGGAAGACCGGCGAGGCCGACGCGATCCCGGGCCGGACGATGCCGAAGTTCGTCGTGGTGGAACGCGATTACGGTGCCATCTCCGCGAAGATGAGTTCGCTGGGCCCGCTGCTGGACCGGCTCGGCACCACCACCAAGGCCGTCACCGTCGATGTCAATCCGGAGGTCGAGCTCCTGCGGAAGGTCAACGGCACGGTTCGCGGTGGGGTCGCCGACGGCCGCCCGCGCCTGGACACCGACATCCGCTGCTGCGAGGCGATCCTGGTGCTGTCGGGCACGACCAACGGCCGGGTCGCGACCGAGGGTTTCCAGTTCCTCGAGCGGCGTACCGGCCAACGGCTGGCGGATCTGGCGGCCGAGCACGAGGGCAAGCAGATCCGGTTCGCCGACTGCCAGTCCCGGCCGGTGCCGGTGATCACGAGTTCGGAGTGGTCGGGCAGTGAGCACGGCGGGCGCCGGTACTCGCCGTTCACGATCAACGTCGAGCGGCTCAAGCCCTGGCACACGCTGACCGGGCGGCAGCACTTCTACCTCGACCACGACTGGATCAAGGAGCTCGGCGAGGAGATGCCCGTCTTCCGCCCGCCGCTGGACATGCACAAACTGTTCGGTGAGCCCAGGCTCGGTCCCAAGGGGGAGCTGGAGCTGACGGTGCGCTACCTGACGCCGCACTCGAAGTGGTCCATCCACTCCGAATACCAGGACAACCTGATCATGCTGACGCTCTCGCGCGGCGGGCCGACGATGTGGATGAGCGAGCAGGACGCCGCCAAGATCGGGGTCACGGACAACGAGTGGATCGAGGCGGTCAACCGCAACGGCGTCGTGGTCTGCCGGGCCGTGGTCACCCACAAGATGCCCGAGGGCACCGTCTACATGTACCACGCCCAGGAGCGGGTCATCGACGTGCCGAAGGCCGAGACCAACGGCCGGCGCGGCGGCATCCACAACTCGCTGACCCGGCTGCTGATCAAGCCCAGCCACATCATCGGCGGCTACGCGCAGCTGTCGTTCGCGTTCAACTACCTCGGCCCGACCGGCAACCAGCGCGACGAGGTCACCGTCATCCGCCGTCGCTCCCAGGAGGTGCAGTACTGATGCGCGTCATGGCCCAGATGTCGATGGTGATGAACCTCGACAAGTGCATCGGCTGTCACACCTGCTCGGTCACCTGCAAACAGGCGTGGACCAACCGCTCCGGTGTGGAGTACGTGTGGTTCAACAACGTCGAGTCGCGGCCCGGGCAGGGCTATCCCCGCACCTATCAGGACCAGGACCGGTGGCAGGGCGGCTGGACGCGTACCCGGGCCGGGCGGCTCAAGCCCCGCGCCGGCGGCCGGATCAAGAAGCTGTTCAGCATCTTCGCCAACCCCAAGATGCCCACCATGCAGGACTATTACGAGCCCTGGACGTACGACTACGAGCACCTGCTCACGGCCCCGGCCGGCAACGACACCCCGGTGGCCCGGCCCAAGTCCCTGCTGACCGGCGAGGACACCAAGGTGACCTGGTCGGCGAACTGGGACGACTCGCTCGCGGGCGGCAATGAGATCGCGGCCGGCGACCCGGTGCTGCAACAGCTCTCCGAACAGGTACGCCAGGAGTACGAAAAAGCCTTCCTGTTCTTCCTGCCGCGCATCTGCGAGCACTGCCTCAACCCGTCCTGCGCGGCCTCCTGTCCCTCCGGGGCGATCTACAAGCGCGCCGAGGACGGCATCGTGCTGGTCGACCAGGACCGCTGCCGGGGCTGGCGGATGTGCGTGACCGGCTGCCCGTACAAGAAGATCTACTTCAACCACCGCACCGGCAAGGCCGAGAAGTGCACCTTCTGCTTCCCGCGCATCGAGCTCGGCCAGCCGACCATCTGCTCGGAGACCTGCGTCGGGCGGCTGCGCTACCTCGGCCTGATGCTGTACGACGCGGACCGGGTGGGTGAGGCGGCGGCGGTCAAGGACGAGCACGCCCTGTACGAGGCCCAGAAGTCGGTCTTCCTCGACCCGCACGACCCGCAGGTGATCGCCGCGGCCCGCGCCGCCGACATCCCGGACGACTGGATCACCGCGGCGCAGCGCTCCCCGATCTGGGACCTGATCATGAAGTACGAGGTCGCGCTGCCGCTGCACCCGGAGTACCGCACCATGCCGATGGTCTGGTACATCCCGCCGCTGTCGCCGGTCGTGGACATCCTGCGCGACACCGGCCACGACGGCGAGGACCTGGACAACCTCTTCGGCGCCGTCGACGCGCTGCGCATCCCGGTGGACTACCTGGCCGGGCTGTTCACCGCCGGCGACCCGGCCCCGGTGACCGCCGTCCTGCAGCGGCTCGCCGCCATGCGCGCCTACCAGCGCCGGATCAACCTCGGTGAACAGCGCGACGAATCGCTGGCCGCCGCGGTCGGCATGACCGGCACCGAGATGGACGACATGTACCGACTGCTGGCCATCGCCAAGTACGAGGAGCGCTACGTCATCCCGGCCGCCCACGCCGAGGACGCTCACCACCTCGAACAACTGGCCACCGAGTGCAGCCTCGACACCGACGGCGGGCCGGGCATGGGCGGCTCCGGGCCGTTCGGCGAGGCATCCGGCACGCCGGCGCCGATCTCGATCGAGAACTTCCACATGCTCCGGAACCGGCAGACCGCGGACTCGGCCGCCGCGCCCGAGGACAAGGCCCAGCGCGTCAACCTGCTCAACTGGGACGGCAAGGGTCGTCCCGAGGGACTCTTCCCGTCCAAGAAGGACGGAGGCGACCAGTGACCACCCCGGCCTGGCGGCCTGTCGCGGCCCGCGCCGCCTCGCTGCTGCTGCGGTACCCCGACCATGAGGTGCTGTCGGCGCTGCCCACTCTGGTGGCGGCGCTCGACGACCTGCCGGCCCCGGTCGCGCAGCCATTGCGGGTGGTCGCCGAGCACCGCCGTGCCGGTGACCCGGTCACGCTCGCGGCGGCCTACGTCGAGTTGTTCGACTTCCGCCGCCGTTGCTGCCTGCACCTGACCTACTACACCGCCGGTGACACCCGCAAGCGTGGCGAGGCGCTGGTGCTGTTCGCCGAGGCGTACAAGAAAGCGGGTCTGCGGCTCGTCGGCGGCGAACTGCCGGACTATCTGCCCGCGGTGCTCGACCTGGCGGCGCTGGACGACGACGGGTGGCGGCTGCTGCGGGAGAACCGCATCGGCCTGGACCTGCTGGCCAGGGCGCTGCACACCGAGAAGTCGGTCTACCGGCACGTCATCGAGGCGGTACGGGCCATGCTGCCACCGCCCCAGCCCGGTGACATCGCCGCCGCCGTCCGGCTCGCGCAGACCGGACCGCCGGTCGAACAGGTCGGGCTCGAGCCGTTCGGGCTCGTCGACACCACCGGAGGCCGGCGATGAACGTGCTGCTCTGGGTCGTCTTCCCGTACCTGTGCATCGCCGTGCTGGTCGGCGGCCTGCTCTGGCGCTACCGCTACGACAAGTTCGGCTGGACCACCCGGTCGTCCCAGCTGTACGAGAGTGCGATCCTGCGCTGGGGCAGCCCGATGTTCCACTTCGGCGTGCTGATGGTGCTCGTCGGGCACGTCGGCGGGCTGATCATCCCCAAGTCCTGGACCGAGGCCGCCGGGATCACCGAACACGCCTACCACCTGACGGCCGTGTTCGTCGGCACCGTCGCCGGCTTCTGCACGCTGATCGGCATGGCGATCCTCATCGCCCGGCGCCGGCTCACCGGGCCGGTCTTCGCCGCCACCACGAAGAACGACAAGGCCATGTACCTGGTGCTGGCCGGGGTGATCGTGCTGGGACTGTGGTCGACCCTGCGGGCCAACGTGGCCGGCGACGGCTACGACTACCGCGAGACCATCTCGCCGTGGTTCCGGTCGCTGTTCTATCTCAGCCCGGACCCGGAGATCATGGCCGCCGTCCCGATCGGCTTCCAGCTCCACATCATCGCCGCGTTCTCGCTGTTCGCCTTCTGGCCGTTCACCCGCCTCGTGCACGCCTTCAGCGCACCCGTGGGCTACCTGACCCGTCCCTACGTGCCCTACCGCAGCCGGGACACCCGCCCCGGGTTGCGTCCGTCCCGGCCGGGCTGGGAAGGCCCGCCGAAGCTGCCCACCCGCTCCGGCCGCGACCGCGGCTGACCGGCCCGACCCGAGGAACCACGATGACCACATCCGCCGCCGCGGTGCGACCGGGCGCCACCCGCAACCTGATCCTCGCGACCATCGGCTTCATGGTGAACTTCTGGGCCTGGGCCCTGCTGGGCCCGCTCGGGCCGGGCGTCAAAGAACGCCTGGGGCTCAGCTTCGCGGCCCAGTCGCTGCTGGTCGCGGTGCCGGTGCTGGTCGGCTCGCTCGGCCGGATCCCGGTCGGCGCGCTCACCGACCGGTACGGGGCCCGGATCATGTTCCCGCTGGTCAGCCTGGCCACCATTGTCCCGGTGCTGACCCTGACCGTCGTGTCGTCGTACCCGGCGCTGATCGTCACCGGCTTCTTCCTCGGCCTGGGCGGCACCACCTTCGCCGTCGGCGTGCCGCTGGTCTCCGGCTGGTATCCGCCGGCCCGCAAGGGCTTCGCCATCGGCGTCTTCGGCGTCGGCATGGGCGGCACGGCGATCGCCAACTTCACCACCGTCAAGCTGGCTGACGCCTACGGCGACAACACACCGTTCCTGCTGGTCGCGGCGCTGCTGGCGGCGTACGCGGTGGCCGCGTTCCTGCTGATCCGCGACGCCCCGGACCGGCAGCGGCCGGCCGGCTCGGCCTGGGGACGGATCAAGGACGTCGGCCGTCTGGCCGTCACCTGGCAGATGTGCTTCCTGTACGCGGTCGGCTTCGGCGGGTTCGTCGCGTTCAGCGTCTACCTGCCGGCGTACCTGCGCGAGGCGTACGGTCTCACCGCCAACGACGCGGCCCTGCGTACCGCCGGTTTCGTGGTCCTGGCCGTGATCGCCCGGCCGGTGGGCGGCTGGTTGTCCGACCGGCTGCACCCGGTGCCCGTGCTGGTGTGGTGCTTCTCCGGCACCGCGCTGTTCGCCGTCGTGCAGGCGTTCCAGCCGCCGCTCGTCCCGGTCGCCACGATCGCCTTCCTGGCCCTGGCCGGACTGCTCGGAGCGGCCAGCGGCGCCGTGTTCGCCCTGGTCGGCAAGGTCGCACCGGCGGACAAGGTCGGCAGCGTGACCGGCGTTGTCGGGGCGGCGGGCGGCCTGGGCGGCTTCGTCCCACCCCTGATCATGGGCTGGGTGTACGGCGCCGAGAGCTCGTACGCCATCGGCCTGATGCTGCTGTCGGACGTCGCGATCGCGGCCGCCGTCTACACCGCCGTCAAGATGAGCGGCCTGGTCCGCCGTCCGGTCACCACCTGAAGGAGCACCATGCCCACCTCGTTGACCACCCTCGTCACCCAGCACCTCGCCACGGCCCGCGACTCGTCCAGCGGCCGCAGCGCCGAGACCCTCGTCGGCGGGCACTCGCACACCTTGCGGCAGACACTGATCGCGCTGCGCGCCGGTGCGGCCCTGGACGAGCACGAGAATCCCGGCGAGGCCACCCTGCACGTCCTGACCGGCCGCGTCCGGCTCGCCAGCGGCGACACATCCACCGACGGCACGACCGGTGACCTGCTCGTGATACCGGACGCCCGGCACAGCCTCACCGCGCTGGAGGACGCCGCCGTGCTGCTGACCGTGGCCAAGCTCGGATAGGCCGAAGGTCCCGGAAGGTACGGCAGTGCGGCACTGATCACCGCCGGCGTTCCTGGATGGAATAGGGATGCAGACAACAACACGGAAGGACGTGGACGCCATGACCGCCGTCCAGCACCCCAAGACCATCACCGCAGAGCGCGACGGCACCGTAATCTCCATCGGCGCCGCCGGAGCGACCGTCACCGAGACCCGTCGCAGCAAGGCCACCCGTTTCACTCTCGCCGGTCTGCGTCTGGCGCTGGGCTGGGTGTTCCTGTGGGCGTTCATCGACAAGCTGTTCGGCCTCGGCCTGGCCACTCCCGACAAGGGGGCGTGGATCAACGGCGGCAGCCCGACCAAGGGCTTCCTGGGCAACGCCGTCGCGGGTCCGTTCGAGGGCGTCTACCACAGCATCGCCGGTGCGGCCTGGGCCGACTGGCTGTTCATGCTCGGCCTGGCCGGCATCGGCATCGCCCTGATCGCCGGGATCGGCATGCGCCTGGCCGCCGCCGCGGGCGGTCTGCTGCTGGTTCTGATGTGGACCGCGGTGCTGCCTCCGGAGAACAACCCGTTCATGGACGACCACCTGATCTACGCCGGTGTCCTGGCCCTGCTGGCTCTGACCGCCGCCGGTGACACCCTCGGCCTCGGCAAGATGTGGGCCCGGCTGCCGCTGGTCCAGCGCCTGCCCTGGCTCAAGTAGCCCACGATCACCCACCGACGGCGGCACCCACCACGGGTGCCGCCGTCGGCCTGCGCGAGGTATGTGGGCCCGGCCGTCCGTGCACCGCCCGTCGTAGTCGCCGCCGGCCGGCCGGACTCGGCGCTACGCCGGCGGTGCCGCGCCGGGCGCGTACCGGGCCGCCTGTATCCGCTGGTGGCGAGCTTCGTTGTCAGCGCGCATGTCTCTGGCGCGTGCCCGGGTCTCTACGGCGGCCCGCCGCAGGGCTTCCGAGCGAGCGATAATCTCGTCGTGGCCTGGCGCGGGCCGCGGTGCCGGCGCGGCAGTGGTCGGGGGCCCGGCCGAGGGCGGCAGTCCGAACCATTCGAGCAGGCCGGATATCCGCAGCACGGTCAGGACGGCCGGCCCGGGACTGATCAGCACGAGCCGGCAGCCCCGAGCGACGGCCTCGGCGCGGCATCTGAGCAGGCCCCGGAGGCCCGACAAGTCCAGGATGGTCAGCGCCGAGGCGTTGAGGTCGATGGTGGTGAGGTGCTGCTCGCGCAGCAGGCGACGGATCGCCTCGTGCAGTCGCGGGGCCGTGGAACGGTCGGCTTCTCCGGTGAGGATCAGCTCGGCCCTGGTGTGATCGTCGGTCAGCAGCGTGCGGATGCCCAAGGGCGCTGACCGGGCGTCAGGAGGATGGTGCGGGCGCTCGAGGTCCATGAGGACAGCTCCGGCGTCGATGCGACGGCCAGGATCCCTCTGGGCTGAAGGCAAGGGCAGGCGCACCGATGACCCTACCGCAGATCAGAGGTGGCCGGCGGTAACCTCGTCCCGGCGGGACGGTAATAGCCTGGGCGGCGGAGTCGGTGCCGGCCGGGGCCGTCCCGGACCGGAGTGGGCGGGGAGCAGGCCATGGCCGACGACAGCGGTAGCAACGGTGGGCGCGGCAGGACGTCGCCGCGGACCGACCTGGCGGTGACGCTGAGCCGTCTGGCCCGCAGCTTGCAGGACAACGACAACGCTGACGACACGCTGCGAGCCATCGTGTACGCGGCGGTCGATACGATCCCCGGCGCGCACTACGCGGCTCTGTCCGTGGTGCAGCGCCGCCGCGAAGTGCGGACCGAGGCGGGCACGGACGAACTGGTCTACCTCGTCGACCAGGCGCAGTACGAAACCGGCCAGGGCCCGTGCCTCGACGCGGTGTACCAACAGCGGACAGTGCGCCTGAGCGACATGAGCACCGAGCAGCGGTGGCCGGAGTTCACCGGCCGTGCCCAGGAGCTCGGGGTGCGCAGCATGTTGTCGTTCCAGCTGTTCGTGCAGCACGACAATCTCGGCGCGCTGAACCTCTACTCGCGGCAGCTCGACGCCTTCGACGGCGATTCCGAGCACATCGGTCTGCTGTTCGCCACGCACGCCGCCGTGGCGATGTCCGGCGCTCAGCAGCAGGATCACCTGAACAAGGCCCTGGCCGCCCGGGACGCCATCGGGCAGGCCAAGGGCATTCTCATGGAACGCCACAGACTGACCGCCGACCAGGCGTTCTCCGTGCTCGCCCGGGCCAGCCAGGAGTCCAACATCAGGCTCGTCGAGGTCGCCCGCGCGCTGAACGAAACCGGACAGTTGGACCGGACCGCCGGGTAGCAGCCGCCGGACGGCTGCTTGACACACCGCAAATGTTAGCGCAATCATTCAGCAACATCGATGCCCTGTCGATCGATCCTCCGGCGACTACGAGGGCGCCATCGACTCGGCACTCGGGCACGGGATGCAGGTGATCCGCTCGGGCTGGGGCCTGTGATCAATCTCGGGAGGACTCCATGACCACAAGAAGGACGGTTCTCGGCGCCGCGGGAGCGACCGGGCTCGCCGTCGCCACCGGCGCCCTCGGCGCGGGGCCGGCGTGGGCGGACGCCACCATCGCCGTCGACCCCGGCGCCGACTTCGGCGCGTGGGAGGGCTGGGGCACCTCACTGGCCTGGTGGGCCACCGTCTTCGGCGACCGTGACGACTTCGCCGACCTCTTCTTCACCATGCGGAACGTGTCGTACAACGGCACCACGCTGCCCGGCCTCGGCCTGACCATCGCCCGCTACAACCTGGGTGCCAGCAGCTGGAACGCGATCAACGGCGAGCGGATGGTGGCCTCGCCCAACATCCCGCGTTTCAAGCAGATCGAGGGATTCTGGCTCGACTACACCAACGAGGACCCGGCCTCGTCGGCGTGGAACTTCAACCTCGACGCCAAGCAGCGCGCCGCCCTGGTCAAGGCGACCCAGCGGGGCGCGATCAGTGAGCTGTTCGCCAACTCGCCGATGTGGTGGATGTGCAGCAACCACAACCCCTCCGGGGCGGCCGGCGGCGGGCTGAACCTGCAGGCGTGGAACCACCGTCAGCACGCCCATCACCTCGCCGTCACCGCCCGCTACGCGCAGGAGCGGTGGGGCGTGCGTTTCCGGACCGTGGACCCGTTCAACGAGCCCTCCGCCGGCTGGTGGCGCGCCGACGGCACCCAGGAAGGCTGCCACATCGACGCGCAGACCCAGCGCAGCGTGCTCGGGCACCTGCGCACCGAGCTGAACCGGCAGGGCCTGACCGGCGTGACGATCTCGGCCTCGGACGAGACCGACTTCGACGCCGCCCGGGCGACCTGGAACAGCTTCGACAGTGCCACCAAAGCACTCGTACGGCAGGTGAACGTGCACGGCTACGGCCCGGACACCCGCCGCGACCTGCTCTACAACGCCGTCCGCGCCGACAACAAGGTGCTGTGGAACTCGGAGCACGGCGACAGCGACGGCACCGGCCTGGCCATGGCCCGCAATCTGTGCATGGACTGGCGCTGGCTGCACCCGACGGCGTGGTGCTACTGGCAGGTGATGGACCCGTCGGCCGGCTGGGGCACGATCCGCTACAACGGCACCACGGCCACCGCCGGGGCGATCGAGACCAAGTACTACACGCTCGCCCAGTTCACCCGGCACATCCGTCCCGGCATGCGGATCCTCGACCTCGGCGTGGACCACGCGATCGCGGGCTACGACGCGGCCGCCCGCCGTCTGGTGATCGTGGCGCTGAACGCCGGAGCCGCGCAGAACCTGACGTTCGACCTGTCCCGCTTCGGCCAGGCCACCGGCGGCACGGGCGCCGTGGTCCCACGCTGGTCCACCGTCCCGGGCGGCTCCGACCGGTACACCGTCCGGCAGGACATGCGGATGGTCGGCCAGCGCGTCACCGTCCCGTTCCCGGCGGCCTCGGTCCAGACCCTGCAGATCGACGGCGTGGCGGTGTGACGCGCGGCGTGGCCGAGGGCGGAAGGACCCCCGGCCACGCTGTGTCGGCTGTCCTGGTCAGGACAGCGGCTGCGGCTCCCCGTACAGCAGGTCGTCCATGACGACCACGTCGCGGGTCGACGTGTCGGTGTTGGTGCTGCTCAGCGGGGCGTTGCCGGTGGTGATGCGGACCTCGTACACGTCGGCGGTGGTCTTGACGCCGAGGAACGAGAGGCTGCGGTTGGCCGTGGTGCCCTTGGGCACCGCCTGCCACCAGAGCTGGGTGCCCCACTGGTCGTACAGTTCGATCTTCGTTGTGCCGGCCTTGTCGACGTCGGTGAAGACGGCGCCGAAGCCCTTGACCGTGGCCGGCTTGGTCGTGCCCGGCTGGAAGAACCGGACGCTCATCCGGTTCGTGCCCAGTGGCGTGAACAGCCGCTGCGCGCTGAACACGTTGAAGTTCTCCCGGTACTGGGCGTTGATGTTGCCGAACCGGACCGCGGTCTGGGTCGGGTTGTCGCTGTCCGCGCTGACCTGGAACTTGTTGCCGGCCCCGGTGGAGAACACCGCGCCCCGGGGCACGGTGGTGTTGAAGAAGTCGCGGGGCAGCAGGTTCGGCGCGGACTGGGCGTCCGGCGCACCGTCCCAGTTGATCTCACGCCGCCCGGCCGGCTGGGTTCCCGGCGCGCTGCCGTTGTTGGGCTCGCCGAGCAGCGCGCGGTAGGCGTCCACGGTGGGCTGCAGGCCCGCCGCGTCGCTCGCGGCGCCCTCGATCTTGGTGAAGGACGGCGCCGCGAACGAGTCGGCCGCGGCCGACGGCGCCGCCGTCGCCGGTCCTAACGGCAGCAGGGCCACCGGTACGACGGCCGCGGTGGCAGCGAGCTGGAGCAGCCGGCGGCGGAACGGGTTGGTGCGCATCAATGATCTCCCCTGTGTGTGGCGGAGCCCGTCGGACCGGGCCCCGTGGAACGACCCAAGGCTGCGGTGCGGGTGCGGGGGGCAGCGCGGGGTGGCGCGGGGGGAACCGCGGGGGGACACAGGTCGCGGCCCGGCGGGTAGCCGACAGACGGGTTGACCGTCCCGGCGCCGGAACCGACGCTGGAGAGCACGTCGCCCGTCGTGGGGCGAACCCTCCTGTCCCCGGCGCCGGAGCACCCACCATGCCTGCTTCGCTCGTCGCCGCACCGCGGCGCACCGGCCCCGGACCGGCCACCGGCCCGCCGCTGACCCGGTTCGTCGGCCGCGACACCGAGGTCGCCGCCCTGGTCACCGCCGTCCGCCGGACCCGGCTGCTGAGCCTGGTCGGCCCGGGCGGCAGCGGCAAGACCCGGCTCGCGCACGCGGTCCACGACCGGTTGAACGAGGAGGCCCGTCGCCCGACGTGGTGGGTGTCGCTGGCCCCGCTGGACCGGCCGGCGCTGCTGGTCGCGGCCGTGGCCGACGTCCTCGGCGTCGCCGAGGTGCCCGGCCGCTCGCGCCCCGACATGGTCGTCGCCCACCTGCGCGAACACCCGGGACTGCTCGTTCTCGACAACTGCGAGCACCTGGTGGCCGCCTGCGCCGGGCTCGCGGCCGACCTGCTGCGGGCCTGCCCCGGCCTGCGGGTGCTCACCACGAGCCGGGAACCGCTGGCCGTCACCGGGGAGACCACCTGGTGGGTGGAGGGCCTGTCCGTACCGGCCGACCTGCCCGCACCGAACGCCGCGGACCTCGCCGGCAGCCAGGCCGTGCAGCTGTTCGCCGACCGGGCCCGCCTGGCCCGCCGCGACTTCACGGTCACCGACGACAACGCCGCCGACGTGGCCCGGCTCTGCCGCCGCCTCGACGGCATGCCCCTGGTGCTGGAACTGGCCGCCGCACGCCTGCGGGTGCTGCCCCTGCCGCGGATCGTCGCGTTGCTGGACGACGCTGTTTCGCTGCTGGCCACCACCAACCGCGACGTGCCGGCCCGGCAGGCGACCCTGCGGGCCACCCTGGACTGGAGCTACGACCTGCTGCCCGGCCCCGAACGCGAGCTGTTCGCCCGGCTGTCGGTGTTCCGCGGCGGCTTCACCGTCGACGGCGCTGCCGCGGTCGCCGGCCAGGACGCGACCGACACCCTGGAACTGCTCGCCCGCCTGGTCGACAAGTCGCTGGTGCAGGCCCGCACCGACGCCGCGGAGGAGCGCTACCGCCTGCTCGAAGTAGTCCGGCAGTACGCCGCGGAGCGACTCGGTGATCAGCGCCGGGCGGTGGCGGCCCGGCACGCCGCGTACCTGCTCGACGTGGCCCGGCAAGCGGAGCGCGGGCTCAGCGGCGCCGACTAGCCACTCTGGCGCGACCGGCTGCACCGCGACCGGGGCAACCTGCGAGCCGCGCTGACCTGGGCGCGGGGCGACGACGGGCCGCTCGAAGTGCAACTGGCCGGAGCGCTGGGCCGCTACTGGCAGCTCACCGGGCAGTACGCGGAAGGCCGCCAGTGGCTGCACGCGGCCGTGTCGGGCGTGGACCGCGACATCGCCCCGGCCGCGCTGGCCAAGGCCCTGACCGCGCTGGGCCGCCTGGAATTCCTGCAATGTGACTACGCGGCGGCCGCAGCCCGCCTGACCCGGGCCCGGGAGCTGTTCGCGGCGGCCGCCGACGGGCGCGGCGTCGCCGAGGCGGTGCAGAGCCTCGGCAGCATCGCCCGGGAACGCGGCCGGTACGCCGAGGCCCGCGCGTACCACGAGGAAGGCCGGCAATTGTGGCGCCGGCTGGCTGAACCGGTCGGCGAGGCCCGGGCGCTGCAGCTGCTGGGCTTCACGTCGTGGCTGGAGGGTGACCATGCCCGGGCGGCCGAGCTGTCCGGCGAGGCGCTGCGCCGGTTCCGCGAGCTGGGCGACACCGAGGGCGTCGTCGGTGCCCTGATCGACCTGGCCGCGTCGACCTTCCGCGGGGGCGATCCGGACGGTGCCGTGCGGCTGCTCCGCGAGAGCCTGGCCGACGCCGAGCGGATGGGCCTGCGCGAGGCGACGGCCTGGGCGAACGAGCAACTCGGGCTGATCGCGGAGGCGTCGGGCGATCGGGTGGAAGCGGTGGCCCGGCTGCGCCGGAGCCTCACGGTGCATCACGAGCTGGGCGATCGGTGGCGGACGGCCAGCGTGCTGGAGGCGCTGGCGGGGGTGGGGGCTGATGCCCGTACCGGGGCGCGGCTGCTGGCCGCAGCCGACCGCCTGCGCCGAAAGCTGGGCACGCCACTGCCGCCGTGCGACCGGGCGGACCACGACCGGCGAGTGCAGGGGGTACGGGCTGAGCTGAGTCAAGCGGACCTCGAACGGGCCGCGCGGGAGGGCGCGGCGCTGACGGTGGAGCAGGCCGTGGCCGCGGCGACCTCCTCGCCGTCCGTCCCGGCGTCCGCCCCACGCCTGGTGCCGCGGGCCGGGCTGTCGGTCCACGCGCTCGGGCGCAGCCGGGTCGAAGTGGACGGCCGGGCGCTCGGTCCCGAGGACTGGACCTACGCCAAGCCCCGCGAGCTGATGTTCTACCTGCTCACCAGCCCGGGCAGCATCAAGGCGGAGATCGGACTGGCGCTGTGGCCGGAGGCGTCCGCGACCGAGCTGCGCAACAGCTTCCACACGTGCCTGAAGTTCCTGCGCCGGGCCCTCGACGGGGCCGCGCGGGTACGGTTCGCCGGCGGCGCGTACCACCTGGAAGCGGTCGGCACCCTGCGCTACGACGTCCCGGACTTCCGAACGGCGGCCCGGCGCGCCGGAATCGATGCCCTGACCAGGGCCGCAGCGTGCTACCCGGGTGATTTCCTGACCGACACCCAGGTCGGGGCGTGGGCGGAACCGCACCGGGAAGAGCTGCGCAGAGAGTACGAGCACGTGCTCCGCAACCTCGGCGGCCTGCTGGCGCGGGAACAACGCTTCGTCGAAGCCGCGGACGTGTTCGCGCGGCTGGTGGCGCACGATCCGCTGCTGGAGGGGGCGCACCGGGCTCTGATGCGCTGCTATGCCGCGCTGGGGGAGCGGGGGCGGGCGCTGCGCCAGTACGAGGAACTGGTCAGGGTGCTGGAAGCCCAGCTCGGGGCGCGTCCGGCGCCGGAGACCACGGAGCTCCACAGCAGACTGCGCGGTCTGTCCCGGGCGGCATGATGCATCTTTTACCGGGTTCACGAATGGGTGAGCGGCGCCCGGCCGAGTTCTGCGGCGGCGGCGGTGCGGTGTTAGCTTCCGATTGGCGGGTAGGAATGAATCGACAGCCCGGGTAAATGATCGAGTGGGGGTTCGCCGTGCGCCGGAATGTCGCTGGAGCAGCAGCTCAGCGCATTTACCGGCTGCTGGTGATGATCGGGCTGATCGTTGCCGCCTACTTCGCTCTGAGCGTCATTGATCACGCTGCGCGGGCTGACGCGGGTGTTATTGATCGCGGCGGAAAAGTCGGCGTCACGGAGGGTGGCCCGGATCTCGCAGACAATGCGAAAAAGGACCGCGCGGCGTCGTTGATCTCTGTTTCGAAGATCCATGGGGGTAAATCTGTAGAATCTTCGGATCGGAAAGCGGTTTCTGCTGGGCGGACGGTTCCTCGGGTGCGGAAGGCTGCGCTTTCCCTGGAGGATCGGAAGGTTCCGGTGCCGGGGCGGGCTCGGGTCTCGAAGGCTGGTGGCCGGGACGTCGGCGGTTCCCAGGCGGGTGGGCGGCGGGTTGCCGCGGCCCAAGCTCACCAGTCCAGGTCTGACAGCCGGAAGGTCTCGGTCTCGAAGGTCTTGGCTTCGAAGGTCTCGGTTTCCAAGGTCTCGGTTTCCAAGGGCTCCGTCTCCAAGGGCTCGGATTCGAAGGTCTCGGTTTCCAAGGTCTCGGCTTCGAAGGTCTCGGTTTCGAAGGTCTCGGTTTCCAAGGGCTCGGCCTCCAAGGTGGAGGCGGCGGAGGGGCGGGGTTCGAAGGCGGATGGTCGGAAGGTCACCGCTGCGAACGTCGAGGCGGGGAAGGTCTCGACGGCGGAGGTGCGGAAGGGTCTGGTAGCGGAGGCGGCCGGGCGGACGAGCGCTCGTTCGGGGTCGAGGGCTTCTGCGACTGCGAAGGCCGACCGCCGCAAGGCCACCTCTTCCGGTTCGGGTGAGCGTGAGGATGCGGGCCTGAAGGCCGAAGGCCGCGAGGCCGATGCACCTCAAGGGACGGCGCGGAAGGGTCTTGAGATCACCGCTCCCAAGACGGACGCGGGTTCGAGAGCCCAGAGCCGCTCGGATGCTGCATCCGAGGTGGTTCCTGTAGGCAGGACGCCGGTGGCGGTCCGGCGCCTTCCTGATGGTGATACCGACCTCACGGGGAAGCGGACGCCGACTGGCCGCCCGGCGAAGCCCGCCGCGGATGAGCGGTCTGGCCGCCCCGCGGGATCGCCGCGGACCGATCCTGCTCCGGCAGATCGCGATCCGGGCTCGCCCGTCGTATCCGGGCCGTCGCGACTGCCAGCGTTGCCGATCAGCCGCACGCTGCTGCCGGCTGTCCGCGACATGCCGGCGGCGCCCGAACTGCCTGAAGCGCCCCGGTCGCCCGCGGACGCGAGCGCCCCGGTGCATCCTGGTCAGCCTCAGTTGCCTGCGAAGCCGGAACGTGTGCCAGCCCTTCCCTCTGCGCCCACGCTGCCGGAGCAGCCCTCGGTGCCGGCGCAGCCCGAGCGGCCTTCGTACCCCGTGTCGCCCACGTTGCCCGCCAACCCGGCGCTGACATCAGGGCCGGAACCTCCGGCAGTCAGCACATTGCCCATTAGGCCGGCTCTGCCCGCGATGCCGGCTCTGCCTGCCATTCCTGCGTTGCCGGCCGTGCCCGCCGCGCCTGCGCTGCCAGTCTTGCCCGCCTTGCCTGCGCCGCCCGCCATTCCTGCGTTGCCGGCCGTGCCCGCCGCGCCTGCCCTGCCAGCCGTGCCCGCCGCGCCTGCCCTGCCGGCCGTGCCCGCCGCGCCTGCCCTGCCAGCGTTGCCCGCGTTGCCGCCCGTGCCCGCGGCGCCCGCATCCTCGCTCGTGCCGTGGCATTCAACCTTGCCTGCGCTGCCTGCGCTACCGGGCCTGCCTGCGCTGCCTGCGCTACCGGGCCTGCCTGCGCTGCCTGCGCTACCGGGCCTGCCTGCGCTGCCTGCGCTGCCTGCGCTGCCTGCGCTGCCTGCGCTACCGGGCCTGCCTGCGCTGCCCGCGCTGCCTGCGCTGCCTGCGCTACCGGGCCTGCCTGCGCTGCCCGTGCTGCCCGCGCTACCGGGCCTGCCTGCGCTGCCCGCGCTGCCCGCGCTACCGGGCCTGCCCGCTCTGCCCGCGCTGCCCGGGCTGCCGGGCCTGCCTGCGCTGCCGGGCCTGCCCGCGCTACCTGAGCTGCCGGGCGAGCCTGCGCTGCCGGGCATGCCTGCGTTGCCCGCCCTGCCCGCCCTGCCTGCGCCGTCCGAGCTGCCGAACCTCCCTCAAGCGCCCACCCCGCCACCCACACCGGTCGCCCCTGCGCTCCCAACGACGCCCGCGACACCGGCAACCCCGCACCTCCCCACGCTGCCCGCCAACCCCGTGCCGCCCACCGCCCAAGAGAAGCTCCAGGCGCAGACCACCACCACCGAGCCGCGACGAGAAGCAACCCGCACCCCGGCCCACCCGGCGTCGGCCCTGTTGCGGACCGGCGCGATGCCCGCACTCGACCTGCGTGACACACCAACCCCGGCCACAGTCGGCCACGGCGGGCACGCCAAGCCTCAGGCTTCGAACTTCCCCACCCCGCCGCCCGCCCCACCGCACCAGCCCTCTGACTCCGCCGGCACGGGCCACGCCCGCGATGCCGCCGGCACCGGCTCGCCCGCGGCGGGTACCGTCCCGTCGTTCTGGCGTCCCGAGATCTCCTCCGGCACCCTCTCCTCAGCCGATGACACCTCCGCCCACGGGCGGACCGTCCGCTACAGCGGACCTCCCAGCTGATCGCTCTCCCTCCGGGGACAGGAAACAGGCCACGCCGGTCCGCAGACGGACCCGCGATCGGCCGTCCGCCGGCTTGCGTGCTCCGCCGCCACCGTGGCCGAGCCCGTTCAGCTGCCGGCATTCCCACCGCGAAGCTTTGACCCTGGCTGGGAGGCCATTGTGATCCGCATTCTGCTCGTCGAGCCCGTCAACCTGCTCCGCGGCGCGCTCGCTACGACCTTGTCGCTGGAGGAGGACTTCGAGGTGGTCGCCGCTCTCGGCTGCCTCGACGAAGCGCTGGACATGGCCCGCGCTGTTCCTCCGGACGTTGCCGTGGTCAGCGTTGATCTGCTGGCGGATGACGGGCTCCGTACCATCGACCGGCTCACCGCCGAGTTGCCGGGCTGCGCCACGCTGGTGCTGGCCGGGCCGGAGGCTCCGGGGCGGCTCAGCCGCGCCCTGGAGGTTCAGGTACGCGGGGTGGTCGGCACCCAGGCCGCGCCGTGTGAGCTGGTCCGGAGTATCCGGCAGGTGGCCGGGGGCGAACGGGTGATCGACGCGAGCCTGGCCGTCGCCATGGTGGCCGCTCAGCGCAGTCCGCTGTCGCCCCGGGAACTGGACGTGCTCAACGCCGTCGCCTCAGGGCTGCCGTCGGAGGAGGTCGCCGAGAAGCTGCATCTGACGGCGGGCACCGTCCGGAACTACATCTCCGCCATTCTCCGCAAGACCGGCGCCCGCAACCGGCTGGAGGCTGTCCGGCTGGCCGAGGAGGCCGGGTGGTTCCACTGACTCGGCGTCCCAGTGGCCGGCGATCTCGCGGTACAGCGGTGAGCTGAGCCGCAGCGACCTGTCCGTTCCCAGGGTCGCCTCCTTGCCGTCCAGCAGCAGGATGCGGCGGGCCCGTACGGCGGAGCTGACCCGGTGGGCGACCACCACCAGGGCACCGGGGCGGTCGGCGAACGCCCGTTCGGCGCGGGCCTCGCCGGCCGCGTCGAGGTGGCACGTGGCCTCGTCGAGGAGGACGAGCCGGGCCGGGGAGAGGTACGCCCGGGCCAGCGCGACGAGTTGCCGTTCGCCCGCCGACATCATGTCGGGGGTGATCGGCGCCTCGTAGCCGCCGAGGCGGGCCACCAGGTCGTCCGCGCCGACGGCGGCCACCGCGTGGTCGATGTCGCGGCGATCGGCGTCGGGGTGCAGGTAGCGGAGGTTGTCCAGCAGCGTGCCGCTGAACACGTACGCCTCCTGCGGGATCAGCACCCGGTGCCGGGCCAGGGTGCGGGGGTCCAGGTCGGCGATCGGGGCCTCGCCCAGCCGGGCCTCGCCCTGCCGGGGTCGCAGGGTGCCCGCCAGGAGCGCGACCAGGGTGGACTTGCCGATGCCGCTGGGGCCGACGACGGCCAGGTGGTCGCCGTCGGTGATGGTCAGGTCGAGGTCGCGGACCACCGGCTCGGCGTGGCGGCTGTAGGAGAAGGTGACGTTGCGCAGGCTCACCTCAGCATCGGCGGGTTGCAGCACGGTGGTGAGCGGTGCGGGTGCCGGCCGCCTGCCGGCTCGCAGGATGCGGTCGAGGGTCACGGTGAGCCGTACGCCTCCGCCGCCCAGGCCGCCGATCAGGGTGTTCAGGGCTGGTTGGACGCCGTGCAGCAGGTAGGTCAGGGCGCCGAGCACGGCCCCGGCGGTGAGGCCACCGCGGATCAGCGACGGTGTCGCCAGCAGCACGATGACCACCGGGAGCCAGCCGGCCAGGGCGAGGCTGAGTCCGCGTACGGCGGTCATGCGCACGACCGAGCGTTCCGCTGAGGCCTGGGCGTCGACCGGGACGGCGAGGTCCGTGGTCATCCGGTCCTCCGCCCCGCACGCGACCACGTCCCGCAGGCCCGCGAACGCGGAGCCCGCCTCGTCGGCCAGCTGCTCGTCGGCGGCCACGTACGCGCGCTGCCGGGCCACCATCGCCGGCAGCGTCACGGCGAACAGCGTGAGGCCGGCCAGCATCGGCACCGCCACGGCCAGGGCGATCGGCGGGGCCAGAGCGGCCAGGCCCAGCAGGGCTCCGGTCACCGCGAACAGGAAGCCACGCACCGTCATGACCGCGCCGGCGAAGGTGTCACGGACGATCTCCACCTGATGGGTGAGCCGGGCGACGGCCGAGCGGTCGGCGGCGCCGCGCAGCGCACCGCCGACGACGTGGGCCACCAGCTCGTCGCGCAGCGGCTCGGCGAGGCCGGCGAGGCAGCGGTAGGTGTTGCGGGTGCCGTACGCGCCGAGCATCACCGCCGCCGCGAGCAGGCCCAGCCAGGCCAGGCCGGTGTGCGGGTGCCCGGCCAGGAAACCACGGTCGACGGCGCGGGCGATGACCTGCCCGGACAGCACGGCGGGCACCGCCTCGACGGCCGACCACCAGGCGAGCCGGGCCAGGGGGGCGGGGTGGCGGCGGAGGAACCGCAGCAGATATCTCATCGGTCCGCTCCGGCGAACAGCTCCCGGTAGGCGCGGTCCTGCCACAGCACCCGGTGCTCCGCACAGCCGCGGAGCCGGCCCCGGTCGAGCCAGGCGACCCGGTCGGCCCGGGCGGCGGTGGCGGCCCGGTGGGTGACGACCACCCGGGTACGGCGATCAGCCGCATCCAGCAACGCCCGCCCGACCTCGTACTCGGTCACGGTGTCCAGGCTGGAGGTGGCATCGTCCAGCACCAGCAGCCGTTCCGCCCCCAGCGAGCGGGCGATGCCCAGCCGCTGCACCTCGCCACCGGACAGCGGCGTGTCAGCGAGCCGGGTGTCGTAGCCGTCGGGGAGGCGTTCGACGACCGTGTCCACGCGGGCTGCCCGGGCGGCGGCGCGTATCCGCTGCCCGGTGGGGGAGCCGGGGCCCAGGGCCAACGCGGAGCCGACGCTCGCCCCGACGAGGACGGGCCGCGCGAAGGCGTGCCCGATCGCGCGGCGCAGGGCGTCGTGGTCCACCCGGGGCAGCGGCACGCCGTCGAGGAGCACCTCGCCCTCGTCCGGGTCGAGGAGCCGCCCGCAGGCCCCGGCCAGGGTGGACTTGCCCGCGCCGGACCGGCCGACGACCGCCACGGTGGCGCCCGCCGGGATCACCAGGTCGATGTGGTCGAGCACCGGCGGGTGATCCGCGCCGGCCGGATGGCGCACGGTGACTCCGCGCAGCTCCAGGCGGCCGTGGCCGGGTGGCAGGTCCTGGCCGCCGTACTGCTGGAGGGGCTCGGCCAGGATCTCCGCGGTGCGGCGGCAGCCGGCCCGGCTGCGGGCGATCCGGCCCAGCACACCGACCACCCCACCGAGCCCGGCGCCCAGCGCCACGTATTGCAGGGCGGCCAGCACCGCGCCGGGGGTCAGACGGCCGGCGCTCAGCGCGAGCCCGGCGACAGCGACGACGGCCAGTTGCATCAGCGGTGCCAGCAGGACTCCCTGCGCGGCGGCCCGGCCGATCGCGTCCCAGGTCCGGGCGCCGTGCCGGCCGAGGTCGGGCAGGGGCCGCAGCACCCGCCGGATCTCCGGCTCGACCGTGCCGGCCGCGGCGATCGTGCGCGCGCCGGTCAGTGCCTCGGTCAGCCGGGCGGCGATGTCGCTCTGGGTGCGCTGGTAGCGGGTGGTCGCGTGGGCCGTGTCGACGACGTACGTGCGCAGCAGCAGGGTCAGCACGAGCAGGCCGGTGACGAAGGTGGCACCCAGCCACGGGTCGATCAGGGTGAGGGCGACCAGGCTGCCCAGCGGGGGCACCAGCGCCGTGCCGGCCAGGGCCACGGCGGCACCGGCGCCGGCCGCGCTGGGAACCTGGCCGACCAGGCGGCTCACCAGGTCGCCGGCCGGGTGCCGGCGGGCGGCGCCGGGGGCGAGCGCGAACACGTGCCGGACCAGGGTGTGCCGCAGCCGGGCGGTGGCCCGGGCGGTGCTCAGGCCGGCCGCGAGACCGGTGAGGATCTCGGCGACGGCGATGACGACGATCAGGGCGACGGCCGCGGCGATCCACCGGCCGGGCCGGGCACCGGGAGTCAGTGCCGCGTCGACGGCCGCGCCGAGCGCGGCCGGGAGCAGCAGGTCCGCCGCGGCGACCGCGAGGGCCGCCAGCACCAGGACGGCAACCCACGGGCCGCCGTGCCGTACGGCCCGGACGAGCACCCGGTCACCGGTCACGGCGGACATCACGCCTCCTCGAGGTCGGTACGACAGGAGTGGCCCCGGAGCCGGGACAGGGTGTCCCGGTCCGGGGCCGCGCTCAGGACCGCCGGTCAGTTACAGGTCGTGACGCTCAGCGAGCTGTCGCCACAGAGCAGCAGGCTCGCCCGGCTCCCGCCGCCGCCGCCGGCGTTCTTGGCCTCGGTGGACAGTTCCATTCCCTGCAGGTCGAGAAGTGCCATGGTCGTTCTCCTCCTTGCTCGGTGTTGCCTTCTCCCCGCCCGGTCGGGCGGAAGTCATCGGGTGCCGGCCGGTCGCGGGGACCCGGCGGCCGGCGTGAGGAAGGGCAGGTCCGCGGCGGGTTCGTGCGCCGCGGCGCCGAGGGCGAGCAGCACGCCCGCCGATCCGGTCGCCAAGTCCATCGACAGCCGCAGCAACTGGTCGCCGGGGAAGGCGAGCCCGCTGCGGAACGGCACGGCGTGCCAGGTGAGGTTGCGCAGCTGAAGGGCCAGCCGCTCGTCGTCACGGTCGTGCCCGGCGAGGTAGCGGATGATCCCGGCGCGTCCGGCGAACAGGCCGGCCTGGGCGTAGAAGGGGGACCGGGCGGCGAGGCTGATCGCGGCGCCGGCCCGGGCCAGGCCGTCGTCGGCGCGGTGGGCCAGCACCTGGTCGAGGACGATGCCGATGCCCACGCTGCCCTGGGCCAGGTACGGCATGGTGCGCCAGCCCTCGTTGACCTCCAGCGCGCCGTCGGGGCGCACGACGCAGCGGTGCAGGTCCTGGCGCAGCGCGGTCACGGCCCGGTCGAGCAGCGTGGGGTCGCCGGTGCGCTCGTACATGCGCAGGAACAGCAGGGCGGGGCCGGTCCAGCCGTGGGTGAGACCGGCGCGGGGCTGCCGTCCGCCGCTGACGGCCAGCTCGGCGGCCGGGGGCTCGTCGGTGGCGATCTGCGCCAGCCGTCCGGAGACCAGGTCGGTGGCGCGCCGGGCGGCGTCGTGCAGGGTTGTCTCGCCGGTGGCCTCGGCCAGGTGCAGCAGGTTGAGGCCGATCCCGGCCAGGCCGCTCATCAGATCGGGGCCGAGCTGCTCCCACTGCTCGCCGAGACAGCGTTCGACCACGTCGAGGGCTTCCTGGCGGCGGTCCAGCTCGTGCAGGACGTACGCGACGCCGTGCAGCCCGTCGTAGAGGCCGAGCCGGGAGCCGGACTGCGGGTGCAGGGCCCGCCGGATCAGCCACTCCTCGAAGCCGGGGAACGGGCCGGCGCCGGTGACGGCGAGGGCGTGCAGCACCCCGGCGGCGCCGTACGCGAGGTTCAGCCCACCGGAGTGGAACTGCTCGATGTCGCCCGGGAACAGCCGGTCGTCGCGTTGTGGGGTGGCGCTGTCCACGATGGCGTCGGTGAGCCGGCGCATCATGGCCGGCCCGGACGGGTCGGAGCGCTGCTGGGTGCCGCCGTGCGGGCCGGCCGGCCGGGCGGTGATGGTGGCGACCGCCTCGCTCAGGAACTCCTCCGGCACGTCGAAGTGCTCGGCGATCACGGCGGCGAAGTCGCGGGCCTTCTCCGGCGCCAGCCGCAGCATCGCGGTCAGGGGCAGGAACAGCGCGAGCCGCAGGCAGGCCAGGGCGTACCGGTCGACGTCGGGTCCGGTGACCCCGCGGGGGGCCGCGAAGCCCTGGTTGCGCAGGCCGGGCCGGCGATAGCCGTCGGCCGGGCCGGCGACCTCGAAGTCGATCAGCACCGCTGTGTCGGCGTCCGGGCCCTCGGTGCGCACCAGCACGTTGAACAGATGTAGGTCGCCGTAGACCAGGCCGCGCTCGTGGATGGCGTCGACGGTCCGCTCGATCTGGCGGTAGATGTGCAGCGCCCACCGGGTGTACGCGCGGTAGTCCTCGGCATTCGCCTCCGGGTCGATCAACGGGTAGCGGTCGACCAGCAGCTTGTTGAGCGGCTTGGCGTCGATGTGTTCCAGGGCCAGGAACTCGTGCTCGCCCAGCCGGAACCGGTCGTGCACCCGGGGCACGCTCGGGAGGTCGGACAGCCGTTCCAGCGCTGCCTGCTCCCGGCCGAGCCGGGCGATCGCGTCCACGCCGTCGGCGTCGAGGCCGGCGTGCGGCCGGGCCTCCTTGAGGACCACGGGCTCACCGGTGCGGGTGTCGGTGCCGCGGTAGAGGCCGCCGCCGTTGGAGAAGTGGATGACCTCCTCGATGGTGTACGGCAGGTCGACGACGGTCGTGGCGTTGCGGGCGGCCAGGTGCGCGCCGAGGAACGGTGGCAGCGACACCCACTCCGGGGTCCGGAAGACCGGGTCGCGCCGGTCGGGCACCAACGTGCCGGACGGATCGGCGATGGCCGGCTCGACCACGCCGTCGGCGACGCAGTACCGGGCGGCGAAACCGCCGTAGCGCACGTGCACGGGTCCGTCGCCCAGCCGCAGGTCACTGAGGATGTACGGGCCCGGCTCGCCGTCGAGCCGCTCGCTGAGCTCCTTGCAGACGACCTCCAGCTCGGCGTCGTCGCGCGGGTAGACGGTGATGAACTTGCCGCTGGTGCCGCGCCGGGCGTACTTGGCGTTGCGCATCAGCAGCGCCGCCCGGCCGTGGATGAACTTGAACGGCAGGCCGCGGTCGTGGCAGTAGCCGAAGACCTGATCGAGGATGCGCTCGGCGTTGTCCAGGCAGGCGGAGATGTGGATCTTCCAGCCCTGCTCGGGCAGCTCGCCGCCGGCCGGTCCGTAGATCAGCCAGTCGTCGAGGGTCTCGCGCTGCCAGCCCTCCGGCACCGGGCGCCGGGCCGCGGCGAACCAGGTCGCCTCGGGCCGGGCGCTGGTCAGGGAGTCGTAGAAGTACGGATCGGTGACACAGAACCGTTCGTAGTGCTTGTCCATCGCCCGGCTCCCCTCGTACCGCTCCGTGTGCTTTCCTGCCTCTCAGTCTGGTCAGGCGGAGGGAGCCGGCGTAGTGAGCGCTGTCATCAGGTCAGGGTGTGATGCGTGAGGGAGAACTGCTGACATCCGTCACGTTTGGACGGCCACATAGCTCACAGGCAGGCGCGTCGGCCCGTAGACGGCCTCGGTGGGCGCCAGCCGTTCCGCCTCCCCGGCCGCGGTCAGGCCGCGCAGGTGGGCGGCGAGGCGGGGGAGTGCCTCCTGCAGCTCCACCCGGGCCAGGGCCGCACCCAGGCAGTAGTGGATGCCGCCGCCGAAGGTGAGCTGCCCGGAAGGTTCGCGGCGGATGTCGAAGGTGTCGGCGCGGGCGAAGACGGCGCTGTCGCGGTTGGCCGACCCGGTGATCGGCAGCAGGCACGTCCCGGCCGGGAACACCGTGCCGTGCAGCTCCACGTCGGACTTGGCGATCCGAGGCACGCCCAGCAGCGCCGACGGGCAGAACCGGACGACCTCCTCGGCGGCGTTCGCGGCCAGGTCCGGCCGATCGGCCAGCAGGCTCCACTGATCCGGGTACGCGATGAAGGTGTCGACCGCCTGGGCCAGCTGGAACTGCACAGTGCCCTGACCCGCGGACAGCATCGTGATGACCATGGCGCGCAGCTCGGCGTCGTCGAGCAGTTCCCCGGCCTCCTCGGCGAGGATCAGCGCGCTCAACAGGTCCGCACCCGGTGCGCGGCGGCGCGTCTCGATCAGCCCGTCGATGAACAGGTTCAGGCTGTGCACGGCGGTCTCGATGCGCTCGGCGTGCTCGGCCACGCTGAAGCCGAAGATGAGCCCGACGTCGTGCGCCCACCGGTTGACCCGCGCGCTGTCACCCTCCGGGATGCCGATGAACTCGCACACCACCCGCAGGCTGTACGGCTCGGCGAACGCGGCCACGAAGTCCACCCCGTCGGTGCCGGCCATGGCGGCGATCAGCTCGTCCGCGCAGGCCCGCACGCTCGGGCGGAAGTCCTGCACCCGCCGTACCGTGAAGGCCTTGCTCACCAGCCGGCGCAGCCGCTGATGGTCCTCGCCGTCGGCGTTGAGCAGGAAGCTGCGCATCGTCTCGACCAGCGGCCCGTCGGTGATGCCCTGCAGCGCCAGGAAATCCACCCCGGGGGTCCGCAGCTGACGCATCCCCAGCAACGTCTGCACCGGCTCGTGGCGCAGCACGGCCGGGCCGACCGGGGACTGCGCCCACCAGCTCTGCTCGCGCAGGGCGGCCAGCACCTCGTGCGGCCGCGAGCGGAACTCATCGCCGTACAGGTCGAGAACCGGTGTCGACACGGGGTCCGCCTTCGTCCCGGCGGCCCGCCCACCGGGCCGGTTGTCCCCGAGCATAGGGGCGTCCGGCGCCGGCCGGTGTCACCCGGAATCGGTATTGCGGGCCGCCCACATCTCCCGGGTCATCTCGTACTCGACCTCGCCCCGGTCCGCGCCGGGCAGCGGGTCGTCCCAGACCGGGAAGTACGTGCGCACGTAGCGCATCCCGACGGCGGCCATCACGCCTCTCGACCCGGCGTTCACCGCCATGGTCTGGGCGATCACCCGGGTCTGCCCGACGGTCCCGAACGCGTGGGCCAGCAGAGCTCGGGACGCCTCACTGGCCAGTCCCTGCCGCCACCAGCGGCGCAGCAGGCGGTAGCCGAGCTCGGCGACGGCCGGGTCGTCGGGCTGGTCCGGCCCGTGCGCCGGCGGCAGCATCATGAGCCCGACGAACTCGTCCTCGTCGCCGGGGGACCGGTACGCCATCCAGTAGCCCAGCCCGTCCACCTTGCGTCCCAGCGCCATCCGCTCGGCGTGGGCGGCGACGACCTCCTCGCGCGGCCGCGTCCGGCCGAAGATGTAGCGCAGTACCTCCGGATCCGAGTCGAGCTCGACCTCCTGGTCGAGGTGCCGGTCGGCCAGGGGGACGAGCACCAGCCGCTCGGTCCACAGGATCGGTTGTGGCATCCCGCCACGATCACACACCGCCCGGGGCGGCGCGAGGCGATTCCGGGCCCGTCCACCGACCGTTGACAGTGGACTCGGCGGCTGATGAGGATGACGGGGTGTCAGCTCACCTCAGCCGGCGTCACGTCCTGCGGATCGGCGGCGCGACCCTGGCGGTCACCGCGGCCGCACCGGCCCTGCCCGCGCTCGCGGCCGCCGCCGTGCAGGCCGATTTGGTCGTCTACGGCGGGACGGCGGCGGGTCTGGTCGCCGCGGTCCAGGCCCGGCGGATGGGCCGTACCGCCGTGGTCGTCGAGCCGGGCCTGCACCTGGGCGGTCTGACCACCGGTGGGCTGGGCTTCACCGACAGCGGCGTCAAGGAGTCCATCGGCGGCATCGCCGGGGAGTTCTACCGCCGGGTGTACGCGAAGTACAACGGCACGGTCGTCACCCCCGCCTCTCCGGCCCGGTTCATCTTCGAGCCGCACGTGGCCCGCGCGGTGCTGGACGACCTGCTGGCCGAGGCCGGGGTGCCCGTCTACCTCGGGGCCCGGCTGAGCTCGGTGACCCGCTCGGGGGGCCGGATCACCGAGCTGGTGACCGGCAACGGCCAGGTGTTCCGCGGGCTGATGTACGTCGACGCCGGCTACGAGGGTGACCTGATGGACCGGGCCGGGGTCAGCTGGACGCTGGGCCGGGAGGCCAACACCGAGTACGGCGAGACGATCAACGGCGTCCAGCTGCGGGACCAGCACCAGTTCGACCGGCCCGTCGATCCGTACGTGGTCGCGGGCAACCCGGGCAGCGGGCTGCTGCCGGGCATCTCGGCGAGCCCGGTGGCGCCGAACGGCACCGCCGACGACCGGATCCAGGCGTACAACTTCCGGATGTGCCTGACCCGCGACGCCGGCCGCGTCCCGTTCCCCAAGCCGGCCGGTTACGACCCCGCGGAGTACGAGCTGCTCCGGCGGTACATCGAGGCCGGGCACGCCGGGCCGTTCTTCACCACGCAGAGCGTCGGCGGCGGCAAGACGGACTCCAACAACAACGGCGCGGTCTCGACCGACTTCATCGCTCGCAACTACGCGTACCCCACCGCCGGTCCCGCCGCGCGGGAGGCGATCGTCGCTGAGCACCGGACGTACCAGCAGGGCCTGATGTGGTTCCTCGCCAACGACCCGGGCCTGCCCGCTCCGGTCCGCACGGCGACGGCGTCCTGGGGGCTGCCGGTCGACGAGTTCACCGCTTCCGGTGGGTGGCCGCCGCAGCTCTACGTCCGCGAGGCGCGGCGGATGCGGTCGGCCTACGTGATGACCGAACGTGACTGCCGGGGATCGACGCGCGCCGGTGATCCGGTCGGGCTGGCCAGTTACACCATGGACTCGCACAACTGTCAGCGGGTCGTCGTGGGCGGCGCGGTCCGCAACGAGGGCGACGTGCAGACCGGTGTGCCGGGACCCTTCCCGATCAGCTACCGCTCGATCGTGCCGGCCCCGGCGCAGTGCGCGAACCTGCTGGTGCCGGTGTGCCTGGCGGCGAGTCACATCGCGTACGGCTCGATCCGGATGGAACCGGTCTTCATGATCCTGGCCCAGTCGGCGGCGACCGCGGCGGTGCTCGCCATCGACGCGGCGGTACCGGTGCAGCAGGTGAGCTATCCCGCTCTCGAGGCCCGGCTGCGCCAGGACGGCCAGCTGCTGCGGTGGCCCCTGACCGGCACCGGCGAGGTCATCGTCGACAACGCCGCCACGACCGGGGTGACCAGGGCCGGCACCTGGGTCCGCAGCACCGCGACCGGCGGCTTCCACGGCCCGGACTACGAGCACGACGGCAACACGGCCAAGGGGGTCAACCGGCTGCGGTTCACGCCGGCCCTGCCCGCCGCCGGCAGCTATGCGGTGTACCTGCGGTGGACCGCGCACGAGAACCGGGCGGGCAACGTGCCGGTCGACGTCGTGCACGGCGGCGGCACCACGACGAGGACCGTCGACCAGCGGGTGTCCGGTGGTCAGTGGGTGTCGCTGGGCACGTTCACCTTCGCCGCCGGCAGCACCGGGAGTGTGCTGATCCGGACGGAGTCGACCACCGGCTACGTCGTTGCCGACGCCGTACGCTTCGTGCCGGCCTGATGCCGCGCCCCCGGGCTGTCACGGCACTGCTTGCGAGGGCGCCGCGACGGTGAGCCGCCGCAGCTGCCGGACCACCGGCAGGGTGAGCAGCAGTCCCAGCACCGGCACGAGGAAGGCGATCCGCAGCCCGACCGGCTCGGACAGCAGGCCGAGCAGGACCGCGCCGATCAGCGCGCCGCCGTAGTTGAACAGGTTGACCCGGGCGATCACCTCGTCGCTGTTGCCGGGTACGGCGTGCCCGGCGGCGCTGAACGCCAGCGGCACCAGCACGCCCACCCCGAGGCCGGTCAGGGCGAAACCGGCGACGGCCACCGCGACCGACGGGACCGCGACGACCAGGCCGCAGCCCACCGCGCAGACCAGCAGGGACGCGCCCGCGGCGGCGACCACGCCGGTGCGGGGCACGACATGGTCGCCGACCAGCCGGGAGACGAGCACCGCGATCTGGTACGCCGCGTAGCCCAGCGGCGCGACGGAGTCCGCGGCCAGCAGCGTGTCGTGCAGGTACACCGAGCTCCAGGTGCTGACGGCCGAGTCGGCGAGGAAAGCGGTGAAGATGAGCGCCCCGCAGATGAGCACGACCCGCCGGCTGCCGTCGCGCGGGTGGCGGTGCCCGGTCAGGTCGGGCATGACAGTGCGCGCGGGTTCGTAGCCCCGCCAGCCGGTCAGCGCCACCAGGACGGCGAACCCGCCCGCGACGCCCACGGCCACGCCGGCGCCGGCCCCGCTCGCCACGAAGGCCGACATCAGCAGCGCGGCGACGAAGGCGGCGGCGGTGTACGCGGCGAAGAGCCGGTTCATCACGCTGCGGCCCAGCCGGGCCTGGACGAGCACACCCTGCATGCTCAGCGAGGCGTCGACGGTGCCCAGGCCTACGCCGTACGCGACGAGGACGGCCACGAACACAGCCGTCGGGGTGGGGAAGGTGGTGAGGCCGAGCGCGACGCCGATCGTCACCAGCCCGCCGGCCAGGGCGAAGCGGCTGCCCCACCGGGCGGCGACCGCGTCCGCGACCAGTGAGCCGCCGGCCGCCGCGACCACGACGAGCAGCAGGATCGCCGACACCAGGGCGTCGTCGAGGCCCTGGCGCTCCTTGAACATCGGCAGCGCGGTGACGACCGCGGCGTACCCGAGGCCCTGCGCCGCGTAGCCCGCGCCGATCCACCGGGCCCGGGTGCCACCGGAGGGTTCCGCAGCTGTCATCCGGGTGCCGACCGAGAAACGATCTCCATGGCCGCACACTCTGGCACGTGCGCGCCCGCACGTCGATAGGGCTTCTTGACAATCGCGCCACGAGACCGGAATCATTCGTTAACGTCAATGTTACCGGTCACATCCGCTCCTGTGAGGTGCTCGTGAGACGTCGTACTCTGCTGTCCGCGCTGGGGGCGAGCGCTGCCGCGGGCGCCTTGGTCCGGCCGGCCGCCGCCCAGGCCGCCACCTACTCCGGCTACGCGATGGCCTACTTCACCGAGTCGCCGTCGATGAGCGCCGCAAGCTACAACCTGCACCTGGCGGTGAGCAGCGACGGCCTCGACTGGACCCCGCTCAACCAGAACCGGCCGGTCGCGACACCGACCGCGGGCAGCGGCGGGCTGCGCGACCCGTTCATCCTGCGCAAGCAGGACGGTACGTTCACCGTGCTGGCCACCGACCTCAACGGCACGAACTGGTCCTACCAGAGCCAGTACCTGCACGTCTGGGACTCCTCGGACCTGCGCAGCTTCCGCAACTACCGGCTGCTCAAGGTGCACTCGCTGGCCACCCACGCCTGGGCCCCGGAGGCCTTCTGGGACGCCGCCCGCGGCCGCTACGCCGTGGTCTTCTCCGCCGTGGTCAACGGGCACAACGTGCTGATGGTCTCCTACACCGCCGACTTCGTCACCGCCTCGGCGCCGCAGGTCTTCTTCGACCCCGGCTACGACGCCATCGACGGCAACTTCGTCACGGTCGGCGGTGTCACCTACATGTACTACAAGAACAACACCAACAGCACGCTGCTGGGCACCCGGTCCACCTCGCTGAACCCGGGCAGCTTCAGTGTCTACACCGGCGCGATCGGCCCCGGCCGCGGCGTCGAGGCCCCGCAGATCGTCAAGTCCAACAGCGCGAACGTCTGGTACATGTGGGGCGACACCTGGAGCCCGAACGGCCGGTTCTACTGCTGGCAGAGCGGCGACGTCGCGGGTGGCTCGTGGAGCCTGCTCAACGACCGCGCGTACACCCAGCCGCTGAACTCCAAGCACCTGGGCATCACCGCGATCACTGCCGCCGAGCTGTCCGGGCTCACCGGCACGTGGGGCACGCCGTCCTGGAACCGGCTCAAGTCGTACAACTTCCCGGACCGCTACGTCCGGCACGCCGACGGGGTGGGGCGCGTCGACGCGTACCCGTTCGACCCGTATCAGGATCAGCTGTGGACGCTGGTACCGGGCCTGGCCGACCCGGCCGGGGTGTCGCTGCGGTCGGTGAACTATCCCGACCGCTACCTGCGGCACGCGAACTACACGCTGGTGCTCGACGCGAACGACGGCACCAGCGGCTTCCGGGCCGACGCCACCTTCCACCGGGTCGCGGGCTGGGCCGACGCCGGCTGGACGTCACTGCGCTCGCACAACTTCCCGGACCGCTACGTGCGGCACAGCGGCTACGTGCTGCGGATCGACCCGATCACCGGCAGCTCGTCGGGCACCGACAAGCAGGACGCCACGTTCCACATCGGCTACTAGCCAGGGGGTGAGGACAAAGAGGCGCCGCTGCGAATTCCACGGGGGAAGAACTCGCAACGGCGCCGTGGGACCAACTTAAACGACAACGCCCGGCGCTGTCTAACCGGTGGACTATCCACTTTCGGTCGTGTCGTCCTCGGCGCGCACCTTTTCCGGCGCGGGCGGGGTGCCGGGGGCGGTCGGACCGCCCAGGACGTCGAGCATCTGCAGCACCTGGCGGCGTACCGCCGGGGTCATGTCGCCCGCCCGCATGGCGATCATGCGGACCTGCCGGTCGGCGAGCTTGCGGCGCAGCTCCCGGGCCTCCGGGTCGTCGTCGGCCGGGCCGTGCTCGCCGAGCAGGAACGAGGCGGTGACCGGCGGGCTGCCGGGCGAGCGCCGCTCGTCGAAGAACTTGGCGATCGCCTTGAGCACGGCGACGGTCGGGTTGGTGTTGGCCCCCGAGCGCAGTGTGGCGAGATACACACGCGAGACGCTGGTGTCGTGGGCCGGGTCGTCGGTGATCGCCCGGGCCACCTGCGGGGTCGAGTACCCGCGGGTGCGCCCGCGGTCGTCGACCCAGGTGACGGTGGCGAACAGCTCGTTCAACCGGGCTGCCACTGTGGCCGGCGGCCGGCCTGCACTGTCGGACATGTCGTCGAGGCTCCCACGCCTGTCGTCATCGGTTGACCGTCGGGGCCGCGGATCCGCCTTGACCGGTGTCAGCCGTTAAATATAGTGTCGCAAAGTATTTGCGTGCCGACAGTGGACAACGCGGGCCCGTTCCGACCGATCACGGGGCGGCCGAGACCGGGCCCGCGCCACGCCGCGGCGCCCGGGACGTCACCGCATGATCAGCTCCCGCGAGATGCCGGCGAGCCGGCGCGCGTCACTCTCCAGATCGTCCCCACCGGGCACCAGCACCGGGTCCGCGTCCACGATGGGGCTCTCCGCCTGCCTCGCCCGCAGCGCAGCACGGATCACTGCGGCCCACTGCTGCTCGTCGCGCGGGGCGTCCGCGGGGATCTCGAAGTACGGCCCCAGCAGCACCAGCCCGTCGCGGATCTCGACGACCCGCCGGTAGAAGCGGTAGTGGCTGCTGTCCCAGCCGAGCCGGCCGCGCCACGGGACGGCGGGCACCCGACCCAGCACGAGCTGCGGGAACGCCTGATCCACGGCGGTCCACAGCGGCTCCAGCTGGCGGTAGTAGCGCCGGTGCGCGCGCCACAGCGGCACCGAGACCAGCATGCCGACAACCGCCGCGTAACTGACTCCGACCACGAAGGCGAGCGCACCCGTGGCGACCCCGGTCAGGTAACCGAGGGTGAGGACGCGGACGGCGGCCGGGGCCGGCTCGACAAAGGCCTGGAGCAGGGCCAGCACCGACTTGGTGGCGTCGGCCACCAGGAAGGCGCAGACCGCCACGCTCAGGATGATCAGACCGCGGCGCAGCCGGGCGGTGCCGGCGGCGCGCACGTACGCGATCGACCAGCGCAGCGACTGCGAGTGCGCATACGCCATGTAGCCGAGCACGGCCACGACGAACACGGTGGCGTGCGGGTTGGCGCCGTTGGCCGTCTCGGCGGGGTCGGCGCGCACCGCGGGCGGGGCCAGGGACCAGGCCACGACCGCGATCAAGATCCCGGCCGCCAGCGGCACGGCCTGCCCGCGTACGGCGCGACGGGCAGCCCTCCCGCGCATGGAGTACGTGAGGAACGCCAGCAGGAAGTACGCCGCGGTCATCGTGCCCACGTTGACCACGAGGCTGCGTACCCCGGCCCCCGCCCGGTCGAGCAGCGGCTCGAGCGGCGGCAGATTGGCCGTGAAGCTCAGGGTCGCGCACACCACGCAGGCCGCCACCGCACGCAGCGGCAGATCCTCCGGCGCGCGCCGGAGCTGGACGACCTTGTTGAGCACGCCGATCCACAGCGCCGCGGCGATGACAGCGAGCAGGACGGGCGCCACTACAGCCAGCCCTGATGGTGCGACAGTGCCGAGCCGAGCCGCTCCGCACCGGCGGGATAGAGCGGGTTGAGAACGCTGGCCCACTCCAGGATGACGGTGGCGATCAGCTCCGCCTCCCGCTCGTAGGCCGAGTCGTAGCAGGTGCGGCGCAGCGCCCGGGTGCTGCCGCCGGGGCGCTCGTCCGGGCTGAGCGCCGCCCAGGCCTGGTCGTCGCCCTCGTCGCTGGGATGGTCGGCGATGAGGTGTCCGATCTCATGCAGGATGATGTGATCCTGGTGCGGACGCGTGGTCTCGCGTTGGTAGAAGATGACGTCCATGGATTCCGTCATGAACCAGAGCCCGAACGGGCCCGGCACCTTGATCGGATGGTCCACCAGCCGGATCGGGCGGCCCCGCTGCCGGGCCAGCCGCGCACACAGCTCCCGGACGTCCAGGGGCGGCCGCACATCCAGCTCACGCAGCAGCGTCCGGCACCGCTTGCGCAGCCTGCGATCGCTCACCCTGAAGCCCGCCCCCTCGCCGCCGGTGAAGTCATCGAAGGATATCCAACGACCATGACGAAAGTACTCATCGCCGGCGGCGGCGTCGCCGGGGCCGCGACCGCGCTCGCCCTGCACCGGGCCGGGATCTCCGCGAGCGTCCACGAGGCACACCCGGCCGGCGGGGACGACGCCGGCGCGTTCCTGACCGTGATGGCCAACGGGATGGCCGCGCTGGAGTCGATCGGCGCCGGCCCGGCCGTCATGGCGGCCTCCTACCCGGCCGCGGCGGTGGAGCTCTTCGATGCCGGGGGCGCGCATCTGCAGCACCGGGCGATCGAGGGTACGGCCCGCACCCTGAGCCGCGCGGCCCTGTACAGGGTGCTCCAGGACCTGGCGATCTCCCGGGGCATCCCGGTGGTGCACGGCAAGCGCCTGATCGACGCCGCGACCGTCGACGGTGGCGTCGAGGCCCGCTTCGCCGACGGCACCCACGCCCGGGGCGACGTCCTGATCGGCGCCGACGGCATCCACTCACCGACCCGCCGCCTCATCGACCCGCAGGCGCCGACCCCGCGCTACACCGGCCAGCACGTCGTCTACGGCTACGCGGACGGCAACCCGGCCGGCAGCGCGCCGGACGCGTACCACATGGTCTTCGGCGCTCGCGCCTTCTTCGGTTTCACCGCTCCCGGCGACGGGCGCACCTGGTGGTTCGCCCGCCTCACCGGCGACAGCCGCCCCGCCGGGACGACGGCCGCGCAGTGGCGCGAGCTCGTCCTCGACGCCGTACGCGACGACGCCACCCCCGCGGCGGCGATCATCGAGGCGACCGGAGGCGACGTCGTGGGCGGCGACTCCTACGACATCCCGACGACGCCGAGCTGGCACAACGACCGGATGGTGCTGGTCGGCGACGCCGCGCACGCCGCGTCCCCGGCGGCGGCCCAGGGCGCCTCGATGGCGCTCGAGGACGCCGTCGCGTTGGCCGCCGCTCTGCGGGAGCACCCGGAGCCCGCCACGGCGTTCGCCGCCTACTCGGCGCGGCGCCGCGCGCAGACCGAGGAGACGGTGGCGGCCAGTGCCCGGATGGGCCGGCCGACCGCCTGACAATCCCCCTCGTTCTGCCGCATAGTGACGGGGGTCACCTCAGGCGCAGAACCGTGGACAGCTGGGAGTCGTCTTGCGTGGTGTGAGACGAAGCCCGGCCGCGGCCGACGAGGAGACCCTGGTGCGCCGGACGGCCACCGGGGACCGGCCCGCGTTCGACGAGCTGTACCGCCGCACCTCGCCGTGGCTCGCGGCGCGGCTGCGACGCCGGTGCGCCGACGAGGACGTGGTCGCCGACGTGCTCCAGGAGACGTACCTGGCGGTCTGGCGGGCGGCGGGCAGCTTCGCCGGCGCGGCCACCGAGGGCAGCGCGGTGGGCTGGCTCTGGACGATCGCCGCGAACCGGCTGGTCGACGCGTTCCGCCGGCGGGCCCGGCAGGCCCAGCTGCCGGCGGTCCCGCTGACCGCGTCGACCGCGCCGGCTGCCGAGGACGAGGTCATGGCCGGTCGGATCGGCCAGGAGCTGGAGCAGGCCCTGCTGGTGCTGCCGGCCGAGCTGCGCGTGGTGCTGCGGTCACTGGTCCTCGACGGGTTGTCCGTACGGGAGACGGCTCTGCTGCTCGGAGTGCCGGAAGGCACCGTGAAGTCCCGCGCCCGGCGGGCCCGGATCGCCATGCGGGAGGCCCTGTCCTGACCGTACGGCTCGCCGCGGCCACCGGTCCCACGCCGACAGGACCTACGACCCTTGGGCCCGAGCCCGGCGCGGGGTAGGAAGAAGGCATGATTCGTGTCTTCCTGCTCGACGACCACGAGGTCGTCCGCCGTGGCCTGGCCGACCTGCTGCACGCCGCCGGGGACATCGAGGTGGTGGGGGAGTCGGGGCTGGCGCAGGAGGCGACCCGCCGGATCCCGGCGCTGCGGCCGGACGTGATGGTGCTGGACGCGCGGCTGCCCGACGGCAACGGCATCGACGTGTGCCGTGACGTGCGGGCGGTGGACTCGTCGATCAAGGGGCTGATCCTGACCTCGTACGAGGACGACGAAGCGCTGTTCGCGGCGATCATGGCCGGTGCCGCCGGATACGTGCTCAAGCAGATCCGCGGCACCGACCTGGTCGACGCGGTCCGCCGGGTCGCCACCGGCCAGTCGCTGCTCGATCCGGCGGTGACCCAGCGGGTCCTCGAACGCATCCGGCACGGCGTCGAACAGCCCCGGGAGCTGGCCGCGCTGACCGATCAGGAGCGGCGGATCCTCGAGTTCGTGGCGGAGGGGCTGACCAACCGGGAGATCGCGGGCCGGATGTTCCTGGCCGAGAAGACCGTCAAGAACTACGTGTCGAGCCTGCTGGCGAAACTGGGCCTGGAGCGGCGTACGCAGGCCGCGGTCCTGGCGACGAAGCTGCTCGGCGACCACCCGCACTGACGGGTCATCACGGGCGGGCCGGCCGGCCCTACCGGCGGCGGCCGGTGCGGGGGCACGGTCGGGGCAGAAGCGGAGGAGGAGGACCATGAACCTCGTCGTCAAAGGCCTGGCCGGAGCCGCACTGCTGGCCGCCGTCGCCTACGGACCACCGGCCCGGCGGTGGTATCTGACCTTCGGCGCCACGCCGGAAGAGGTCGCCGCGGCCATGCCCGGCGACGAGCTGCTGGCCGGCACCGATCTCGTCTCCACCCGCGCCGTCACGATCGACGCGCCGCCGGACGCCGTCTGGCCCTGGCTCGTGCAGATGGGCAGTCACCGCGGCGGCGCCTACACCTACGACTGGATCGAGAACCTGTTCGGTCTCGACATGCACAGCGCCGACCGCATCCTGCCGCAGTTCCAGCAGCTCACCGTCGGCGACGTGCTGCCGCTGGGCGCGGACGGCCCGGACATGCGGGTCGAGATCTGCGATGCGCCCCGCACGCTGGCCTTCCGCTCCGCCGACGGCACCTGGGTGTGGATCTTCGGGCTGTCCGCCCACCGGGGCGGAACCCGGTTGGTCAGCCGTAACCGGATCGCCGTGCCGACGGCGTCGCCCGTTCGCCGGCTGGTGAGCCGGGTGGTGCTGGAGCCGGGCAGCCTGATCATGGAACGCAAGATGCTGAACGGCATCCGGGACCGCGCGGAGGCGGACCGGCCGGAGCCGGGGCTGGTGCCGGCGTGACCGTGGTGGGCCGAAAGTCCCGCCGGCGGGGGCCGGCCGGCCCGCCGACGACGTCCGTCGTCCTCTGAGCGCGGTGATCTCCGCGCCCCTAGATTGAGAAGTGACCCAGTCAGCTGTCAACGGAAGGAACACCGTGACCGCCGTATCGGAACACCAGGCCGGCACCCGCGACGACGAGCTGGTGCGCGCCCTCGCCGCTCCGGACGACACGGAGATCGCTCAGCTGGACGCCTGGTGGCGGGCCAACAACTATCTGACCATCGGCCAGATCTACCTGGGTGGCAATCCGCTGCTGCGTGAGCCGCTGGCGCCTGAGCACATCAAGCCGCGGCTGCTCGGGCACTGGGGGACCAGCCCGGGCCTGTCGCTGATCTACGCGCACGTGTCGCGGCTGATCCGGCGTACCGGTCAGCAGTCGATCTATCTCGCCGGGCCCGGCCACGGCGGCCCGGCGCTGGTCGCCGCCGGGTATCTGGAGGGCACCTACAGCGAGATCTACCCGGACGTCGCCCAGGACGAGGCCGGCATGCTGCGGCTGTTCCGGCAGTTCTCCAGCCCGGGCGGCATCCCGAGCCACGTGTCGGTGACGACGCCGGGCTCGATCCACGAGGGCGGTGAGCTGGGCTACGTGCTGGTGCACGCGTTCGGCGCCGTCATGGACAACCCCGACCTGCTGGCTGTCGCCGTGGTCGGTGACGGCGAGGCCGAGACCGGCCCCCTCGAAGGCTCCTGGAAGGGCGTCTCCTTCATCAACCCGGCCCGCGACGGCGCGGTCCTGCCGATCCTGCACCTCAACGGGGCCAAGATCGCCGGGCCCACCGTGCTGGCCCGCAAGGACCCGACCGAGGTGCGCGCGCTGCTGCAGGGCCACGGGTACGAGATCATCGAGGTCGAGGGCGAAGACCTGCCGGGCATGCACCACCGCTTCGCCGCCGCCCTGGCCGAGGCCTGGGGCAAGATCCGGGCCATCCAGCGTTCGGCCCGCGACGGCGAGTGGGACGGCACCCGGCCGCGCTGGCCGCTCATCATCCTGCGCTCGCCCAAGGGCTGGACCGGCCCGGCCGAGGTCGACGGGGTCAAGGTGACGGGCACCTGGCGCTCGCACCAGGTGCCGCTCTCCGGAGTCCGCGACAACCCGGAGCACCTGGCCATCCTGGACACCTGGCTGCGCTCGTACCGTCCGGAGGAGCTGTTCGACGCCGACGGCGCCCCGACCGAGCTCGTCCGGGCCCTGGCCCCCGAGGGTGACCTGCGGATGAGCGCCAGCCCGCACGCCAACGGCGGCCGGCTCACCGAGGAACTGGACCTGCCCGACTTCCGGGACTACGCCGTCGAGGTGCCACGTCCGGCCGCGCAGCACGCCGAGTCGACCCGCAAGCTCGGTGAGCTGATGCGCGACATCTACGCGCGCAACCCGTACAGCTTCCGGCTGTTCTGCCCGGACGAGACGAACAGCAACCGCCTCGGGGCCGTCTTCGACGTCTCCGACCGCGGCTTCATGGAGCACGTCACGGACGAGGACGTCAAGATCAGCCGGGACGGCCGGGTGATGGAGGTGCTCTCCGAGCACAACTGCCACGGCTGGCTGGAGGGCTACACGCTGACCGGCCGGCACGGCATGTTCGCCACCTACGAGGCGTTCGCGATGGTCAGCGCCTCGCAGACGGTCCAGCACGGCAAGTGGCTGCAGGAGGCCAAGAATCTGCCGTGGCGGGCCAAGGTGCCCAGCCTGAACGTGCTGCTGACCTCGACGGCCTGGCGCAACGACCACAACGGCTTCTCGCACCAGGGCCCCGGCCTGATCCAGGTGGTGCTGACCCAGCGCGGCGACGTGGCCCGGGTCTACCTGCCGCCGGACGCCAACACGCTGCTGTCGGTGGCCGACCACTGCTTCCGGTCCCGCTCCTACATCAACCTGATCGTCATCGACAAGCAGCCCCAGCTGCAGTTCCTCACCATGGACGAGGCGATCGAGCACTGCGCGCGCGGCGCGGGCATCTGGGAGTGGGCCGGCACCGACGACGGCCGCAGCGACCCGGACATCGTGCTGGCCTGCGCCGGCGACGTGGTGACCATGGAGACCGTGGCGGCGGCCCAGATCCTGAAAGAGAAGCTGCCCGGACTGAAGGTCCGGGTGGTCAACGTGGTCGACCTGATGACCCTGGTACGCCCGAAGGACCACCCGCACGGCATGAGCGAGACGATGTTCACCGAGCTGTTCACCGACACAGTCGATGTGGTCTTCTCGTTCCACGGCTACCCGGGCGCCATCCACCAGCTGGTGCACGGCCGCCCCGACGCCGACCGGTTCCGGGTCCGCGGCTTCATCGAGCAGGGGACGACGACCACCCCGTTCGACATGACGGTGCGCAACAAGGCGTCGCGCTACCACCTGGTGATGGACGCGATCAACAACGCCAAGCGGCTGCCGCGCGGCGCCAGTGACCTCAAGACCTGGTGCGAGCAGCAGCTGGCCAGGCACGAGGCGTACGTGGTGGAGCACCTGGAGGACATGCCGGAGGTGCGCGACTGGTCCTTGGGCGACTGGGCCCAGCAGGGCTGACCCGGTCATCGAGAAGGCGGCATCGGCTCAGGCTGGTGCCGCCTTCCGGGCAATGGGACGTTCGGCTCTGGTCTGTCAGGTCGAACGGATCCAAGATGGTGCCGGGAGGTGATGACGAGGATGATCTTCATGGTGCTGCTGACGATCACGCTGGCGGCCATCGTCGTGGCGACCGCCTGGTCGGCCGTCCGGAACGCGGACCAGGACGGCGCCGCCGAGCCGGCCGAGGCCGAGGTGGTGCCGGTGCCGGCGGTGCCGGAGACGCTGGAGGGCGTCCTGGCCCGGCAGCTGCTGGACGGCGAGATCACCGGGCCGCAGTACCGGCGGGCGGTGCAGCGGCTGGCCGAACGCGACGCGGACCGCCACCCGCTGACGGTGCCCCGGGAGGACTGATCCGGCGGATCCTCCATTGACAAGCATCGATCGACGACCGACGATGAGGCCACCTCCCGATTGGGAGCGCTCCCAATCGCGAGGAGACGGTCCATGCGACGGTGGCTGATTGTTCTTGTCCTCTCCGCCGCTGCGTTGCTGCCCGTCCCCGCGGCGCAGGCGGCCGCGGGCGACGGCTCACCGCGTGACCCCAACATCGCCTTCTACGGGCGCTGGGACACCGCGAACCCCGCCGCCGTCGTGCCGCACTTCGCCGGCGCCTATCTCGTCACCGGCTTCACGGGCACCAGGGTCGCCCTGAAGCAGCGGGCCGCGATCGACCTCTACTACAGCGTCGACGGCGCCGCCGATGTCTACCTGCGCAACGTCAGCGGCACGGTGAACCTCACCCCGACGCCGCTGCGGGCCGGTAACCACACGCTGCGGGTCTCCTACCGCGTGGTCGCCGGGTCGTACCACGGCGACGCCGTCTTCCAGGGGCTCGTGCTCGACAGCGGCGCCACCACGGTCGCCCCGCCCCGGCCCGCCCGGCTGGTCGAGTTCATCGGCGACTCGATCACCGTCGGCACCACCTCGTCGCAGAACGCGCTCACCGCGTACGGGTGGCTGACCGGTGAGCGGCTCGGCGCGGCGCACACCCAGATCGCCGAGGGCGGGGCCTGCCTGGTCAGCGCCGCCGACGGCTGCACCGGTATGGCGGACCGGTTCCTGCGGACCAACACCGCGGCCGGGTCACCGCTGTGGGACTTCACCCGGTACCGGGCCGACGCCGTCGTGATCAACCTCGGCACCAACGATGTCGGCCACGGCGTCAGCAGCACCACGTTCCAGACCGTCTACACCCAGCTGCTGCGCGACATCCGCGCCCGGTACCCGCAGGCCGCGATCCTGGCCCTGCAGACCTTCACCAAGCGGTACGCCGCGCAGACCCAGGCGGCCGTGCAGACCGTCACCACCGCCGGCGATCGCAACACCTTCTTCGTGCCCACCGACGGCTGGGTGCCCGCCGGCGGACTCAGCGACAACGTGCACCCCAACGACGCCGGTCACCAGGCCATCGCGGCCCGGCTCGCCCCGATCATCGCCGAGAGGATCGGCACCAGCACCTCCCCGTCCCCGACGGTGTCCCCGCCGGCGTCGCCGACGGCGACGGTTCCCCCGCCGACCGGTTCCTGCGCGATCACGTACGTCAGAACCAGCGAATGGGCCGGCGGCGCGCAGTTCGACGTCACCATCGGCAACACGTCGACCGCGCCGGTCGACGGGTGGACGCTGACCTGGACGTTGCCGACCGCCCAGAACATCTCCCAGGCGTGGAACGCCACCACCACCCAGTCCGGTACGAGCGCCAGAGCGCTGAACGTCGCCTGGAACGGACAGATCCCCGTGGGCGGCGCCACCAGCTTCGGCTTCATCGCCGACAGCGCGCAGAGCGGCGCGACCGGCTTCGCCCTCAACGGCGCGGCATGTACGGCCGCTTGACGGCCTTGTCCCCCCAGGAGCACTCCATGACGCTTTCCCGGCGGCGCCTCGCGCTGTTGACCACCACGACCCTGGCCGTGCTGGCCGGCAGCGTCGGCCTCACCACGGCGCAGGCGGCCGCGGCCCCGGCCTGCCGCGTCGACTACAAGATCACCAGCCAGTGGGGTACGGGATTCGGGGCCGACGTCACCGTCACCAACCTCGGCGACGCGGTGACCGGATGGACGCTCGGCTGGACGACGGCGCCCGGCCAGGGCATCACCCAGGCCTGGAACGCCACCGTCACCACCGCGGGGACCGCGGTCACCGCCACCGGCGTGAGCTACAACAGCGCGGTGGCGTCCGGGGCGTCGGTCACCTTCGGCTTCAACGGCACCCACACCGGCAGCAACCCCGTACCGGCGTCGTTCACCTTCAACGGCACCGTCTGCGCCGGCCCGGCCGGCCCGCCGTCACCGACCGGCGGCACCGCTTCGCCGGCCCCCGGCACGCCGTCGCCGACGCCCTGCACCGGCCCGAGCACCCCGCCGGCCTCGCCGTCGGCACCGGCCGCGCGGGTCAAGATCTGGATGGCCGGCGACTCGACCATGGCGAACGCCGGCGCTTGCCCGGTCGGCTGGGGCAGCCAGTTCGCGCCGTACTTCACCAGCGACGTCACCGTGCAGAACAGCGCCGTCGGCGGTCGCAGCATCCAGACCTGGCTCTACGAAGGCAACGTCACCGGCACCAAGAACGCCGCCGGCGAGTGCATCGTCAGCCCGACCACCTCCAGCTCGCGGTGGACCACCATGCTCGATGCCACCGACGGGATGCGGGCGGGCGACTACCTGGTCATCCAGTTCGGGATCAACGACGGCGACTCCGCCTGCCCCCGGCACGTCGGCGCCGCCCGCTACCAGCAACTGCTCGGCGTGATGGCCCAGGCCGCCAAGGCGCGCGGCGCCACGCCGATCTTCGTGACCCCGGTCGCCGCGATCACCTGCAGCGGCAGCACCGCCGTGGGCAACCGCGGCTTCCTCACCGAGACACGCAACGCCGCCACCGCCAACGGCGTGCCGCTGATCGACCTGCATCAGCGCAGCGTCGCGTTGTACAACTCGCTGAAGTTGTGCCCGAACAACGGCGACTACAGCACCGGCGCGGTCGGTGCCTTCTTCTGCAACGACCACACCCACTTCGAGACCGCGGGAGCCCGGCAGATTGCCGCCCTGATCACCGCCGCGCTGCGGGAACAGGGCATCGCGCTCGCCTCGTACCTGCGCTGACCGCGGAAGACGGCCGGCCCGGCCCGGCCGTCGACCCGTCAGTCCCGGCCGTGATAGCCGCGCAGCTCGCGGCGCGTCTCATGACGGCTCCGGCGGCGTTCGTCGCGGCGGAAGTAGTAGCCCGTGCACTCGCGGCAGCCGTTGTGCATGGTGTCGGCGAAGCGGGCGGTCACCACCCAGCGGCAGCCCGGCGAGGGGCGGTTGCTCGGCGGAGTCGTGGCGTCGATCCGGTCCGGCAGCGTGCACGCCCCGAAGCGGTGATCATGCTGCGGCCGGCAGGTCACCATCGGCCGCTCGGCCAGCTTCACCCACCACGGCCTGGTCTTGTCGGTCCTGCTCATACGGTCGCCTTTCGGCTCCGTGACACCCCGGGATGGGGCTGTCATGAGCACCGGTGCACCGTGATCACCTCCGACGTGGCCTGCGACGTCACCCCACGATACGACGACCGGACGACCCCGATCGGGTACGGCCCGGCTTGTCGCACCGATCCGCCTTGTCCGCCGCCACCGGCTCCGCTGCACTCGGGACCATGAACCTTCTGCGATCAGCGACGAGCGGGGCCGCGGCCGTGCTCGTCCTCGCCCTGGCCGGTCCCGCGGCGGCGGCACCACCGACAGGCACCCTGGAACTGCGCTATGCCGGTGACCTGGTGACCGCCACCCAGGTCGCCGACAGCAGCGGCAACGACCTGCACGGCAGCATCCTCACCGGCGGCGGCGGTGCCGTGACCTCGGTGGCCGGACCCGGCGGCGACCCGTTCCTGCGTTTCCCCGGCGGCAGCTGCACCGTCGCGCCGTGTCCACAAGCGATCATCCAACCGGCCAGCAGCATCACCCTGGTCCCGGACGACGGTGGCGAGGGACGGTTCGTGTTCGGCGCCGACCTCCGCCTCACCGAACCGCCGTCCCCGGCCGCCGGCATGAACGTCTTCCAGTTCGGCGCGGCCGGGGCCGGCGTCAGCCAGTGGAAGATGCAGGTCGACTACGGCCGGCCCTCGTGCCGGTGGTCGGACGGCACCCGGTTCGTCCTGCTGCCGGCCGGGCCCGAGGACTTCCGGCTGACGGTGGGCCGGTGGTACCGGGTGACCTGCGTACGGCTGTCCCCGGTGCTGTTCCAGATCCGCGTCCACGACCGGGAGACCGGCCGGCAGGTGCTGCCGCCCGCGCAGCAGACCGGTCCGCTGGAGGACATCCTGCCCAGCGGCGCCGTCGTCATCGGCGGCAAGCGCATCCGGGCCAGCCAGAGTGACATCGACACGGACCAGTTCCACGGCGACCTCGACACCCTCGAGTTCGGCCGCCGGCAGCTGCCCTCCGACACCTGAGCGTCCCGGCGCCGGCCGCTCGGCTCAGGGCAGCCGGCGCCGGCCCGCGAAGCCCAGGTCCAGGCGGTGGTACCAGCCCAGCTCGGCCTCACCCTCGAGCCAGCACAGCAGCACCGGCACCCCGTCGAGGTCGGCGGGGAAGTCGACCAGCAGCGGCGCGACGCCCTTGAGCTCGGCCCCGGTCTCCTGCACCTCGGTCATCAGCTCATTGAGCCGGGCCTCGGCGGCCTTCTGCTCGGGCAGCCCGCCCAGCGCCGTCGGCGTGCCCCCGACGGCCAGCGCGGCGGACAGCTCGACCATGTCGGCCCGGACGACGACCAGCTCGTCGAGCACCGGCCGCAACCCGGCCAGCTCGATGCGGGCCTGCGCCGGCGTGAACAACCCCATGACCGCAAGTCTGTCACCCGGGGCGGGCCGCGGAGCAGGGAGGCTCGCGGGGCGCGGTCCTCAGGGGCGCTGACGGTTGCGCCAGGCCGCGCGGGCCTCGGCCACCCGCACCAGCGCCTGCACCAGGGGCAGGGACTCCTCGGCGGCGGCCTCGCCGGCCAGTTCGAACTCGCTCATCCGGGACAGCTCCCAGAACGCGTACGCGTCGACGTCCGGGGTCAGCACCAGGTCCGCGTCGCGGGCCAGCTGTCCCTCGACGCCGGGGTGCAGGGTGCTGACCGCCACCATGATCTGCACCATCGTCTTCGGCGGGCGGCGCGGCAGCGGGCCGGACACGTCCACCGCCACCACGATGTCGGCGCCCATGCCGCGGGCCAGGGCGGCCGGGACCATGTCGACCAGGCTGCCGTCTACCAGCAGCATGTCGTCGCGGGTGACCGGTGGGAAGACCCCCGGGATGGCCGAGCTGGCCAGGACCGCGCTGGCCACCGGGCCGTCGTCCAGCACCACCCGCCGGGCGGTGGTGAGCTCGCAGGCCACCGTGGCGAACGGCAGGTCCAGGTCGGCGAAGGTGCGGCCGTCGAGGGTCTTGTCGAGGAAGGTGCCCAGCCGGGACGTCTCGAACAGGGACCGGCCGGTGATGCTGGGGCGCACCAGGCGTGTCCAGTGCAGGGTGCGGGCCAGCGCGGAGATGTCCGGCGTGCTCATGCCGGCCGCGTAGAGCGCGCCGACCAGGGCGCCGGCGCTGCAGCCGGTGATCACCGACGGGGCCAGGCCGGCCTTGTCGAGGATGTTCAGCACGCCGATGTGGGCCGCACCGCGCACGGCCCCGCCGCCGAGCGCCAGCCCGATGCGGACCGGTTCGGCCCCGGCCGGCCGGTCCGGCTCTGTCAGCTCCATGTCCCCAGGGTGCAGGCCGCCGTGCCGCCTCACAAGCGGCTGGGTCACACACCCGCTTGTGCGGCATTCCGGCTCGTCGGGGCCGCGATGGGTGGTTTGCTGAGCGGGTGGCGGACAATCTGCGCTGGCGGCTGCTGACGGACCGGCGGGTCGGCACCAAGATCATGATCGCGGTGGGGATCATCGCGGCGTTCAGCGTGGCCGACGGCGCCTTCGCCCTCAGCAGCCTGAGCCGCACCAACGACCAGGTCAAGACGGTGTACGGGCACAGCCTGGAGCTGAACACCATAGGGGAACTGCGCAGTGCGGCGAACCTGGCCTGGCTCGCGGCCGACGACTTCATCCTGGCCCGTGACGGCGCACAACGCTCGGCCGCCGCCACCGCCCTGAAGGACGCCGAGCAGGGCGTCGCCACCACCTCCGCCGAGTACGAGGCCTTCCCGCTGGGCGCCGAGTCACGTGCGGCGGTCACCACCTTCGAGGCCGACTGGGCGCGTTATCAGACCCTCGTGGACGACCAGCTCGTCCCGGCCGTGACCAGCGGCGACCGCACCGCGGTGGAGGCGCTGCGCTCGGGCCCGCAAGAGAACGAGCTCAACGCCCTGCGGGCCGACCTGGCCACGCTGTCCGAGGCCACCGTGCGGGAAGCCGCCGCTCAGGAGGCCGGCGCGGAGGAGCTGTTCCACTCCACCCGGCTCTGGGTCATCGTCGTGCTGGCGGTCAGCGCGGTGGCCGGCCTGCTGCTGGCGGCCGGCATCGCCCGGTTGATCGTCCGGCCGCTGGCCCGCTGTGTGCGTACCCTCCAGCAGATCGGCCAGGGTGACCTGACCGCCCGGGTCGAAGTCGGCGGCCGCGACGAGATCGCCCAGCTCGCGGACACGCTCAACGCCACCGCCGAGGCGATGGCCGGCCTGGTCGGCAAGGTCACCGGCAGTTCCCAGACGCTGGCCTCGGCCGCCGAGCAGCTCTCCGCCGTGTCGCTGCAGCTCTCGGCCTCCGCCGAGGAGACCTCCGTACAGGTCAGCACGGTCTCCTCGGCCGCCGGCCAGGTGTCGGACAGCGTCCGGGCGGTCGCGGCCGGCGCCGACGAGATGGGCGTGTCGATCCGGGCGATCGCCGACAACGCCGGCGAGGCGGCCGAGGTGGCCGCCGGGGCCGCGCGCACCGCCGAGGCGACCAACACCAGCGTGGCCCGCCTCGGCGCGGCCTCGACCCAGATCGGCGACGTGGTCCGGCTGATCACCGCGATCGCCCAGCAGACCAACCTGCTGGCCCTCAACGCGACGATCGAGGCGGCCCGCGCCGGGGAGATGGGCAAGGGCTTCGCCGTGGTGGCCAGCGAGGTCAAGGACCTGGCCCAGGAGACCGCCCGGGCCACCGAGGACATCTCCACCCAGGTCGCCTCGATCCAGGCCGAGAGCGACGGCGCGGTCGAGGCGATCCGTGAGATCGGCCAGGTGATCACGACCATCAACGGCTACACCACCACGATCGCCTCGGCGGTGGCCGAGCAGACCGCGACCACCGGCGAGATCGCGCACAGCGTCGGCACGGCGGCGGCCGGCTCGGCCAGCATCGCGGAGACGATCTCGGGCGTCGCCGAGGCGGCCCAGCAGGTCACCAGCGGCGCCACCGAGACCCAGCAGACCGCGGCCGAGCTGGCCCGGATGGCCGCCGAGCTCAGCAGCACGGTCTCGCTCTACCGCGTCTGAATTCATCCGCGCGGGCTCGGCAGCCGTATCACCGGCCATGAGAGTCCTGCTGGTGGAAGACGACGTGTCGATCGCCGAACCGCTGATCGACGGCCTGGCCCGGTACGGCATCACCGCGGACCACGTCACCACCGGTGCGGCCGCACTCGCCGCGGCGCCACCCGACGTGGTCCTGTTCGACCTCGGCCGGCGCGACACCGGGCGCGTCGAGGCCTGCCGCAAGCTGCGCGGCGACGGTGACATCCCGATGATCCTGCTGACCGGGCGCGGCGGCGTGCACGACCGCAGCCTCGGCCGGGAGCTCGGCGTCGAGGACCTGGTGGGGCAGCCCTACCGGGTGCCGGAGCTGGTCGCCCGGATGCGCGCGGCGACCCGCCGGGCCCGCGGGGTGCCGGCCCAGGAGCCGGTCCGCCGGTACGGGCCCCTGGCCATCGACACCCGCACCCGGCAGATCCGCCTGCACGGCGTGCCGATCCCGCTCGCCCCCAAGGAGTACGACCTGCTCGTGCTGCTGGCCGCCGAACCGGGCGCGGTCGTCGCCCGCCGGCACATCCTCGACACCGTGTGGGAGCCCGACTTCCTCGGTCCCGGCAAGACGCTGGACTTCCACGTGGCCAGCCTGCGCAGCAAACTCGGCGACGCCAAGTGGATCGAGAACCGCCGCGGCGTCGGCTTCCGTCTCGTCGTCCCGGCCTGAACCGGCCCGGACCTGGCGGCCGTGGCGGTCAGGCGGTGTCGAGCTCGGCCAGCACGGCCCGGTGGTCGCTGCCCGGCGCCCGCAGCACCCAGGACCGCTGGGTCGACATGCCGCGCTGCAGGATGTGATCCGGGCGCAGCACCGGCAGCTCGGCCGGCCAGGTGAAGCCGAAACCCGCGCCGGCCTCCTGCTGGGTGTCGCGCAGCGGCGCGAACGCGTCGAACTGCCGGTCGGTGGTGGCGGTGTTCAGGTCACCGGCCACCAGCACCCGCGGGCTCTCGTCGGCGGCCAGCGCGGCGGCCAGCGCGGCGATCGTCTGGTCGCGTTCGGCGGTCGCGGCCGGGCGGGCCGAGGCCAGATGCGCGGCGTAGACGCGGACCGGGCCGTCGGCGCTGGGCACGGTGACCCGCAGCGCCCGGGTCCAGCCGATGCCGATGTCGACCGGGCCGGGCTCGGTCAGGGGCAGCGTGCTCCACAACCCCACGGTGCCGGTCACCGCGTGGTACGCGTACCCGCCGGCGAGCTCGCGCCGGGCCGCGGCGAGGTTGGCCGGGGTCAGCTCCTGCAGCACCAGGACGTCGGGCGCGGCGGCCAGCACCGCGCGTACCGCCGGCCCGGGGCTCGGATTCCCGGCGCCCAGGTTCAGGGTCGCGACCCGCAGGTCGTGGTGGTCGGCCGCCGAGCGTGGCACCAGCACGGGCCCGAACATCGCCGCCCAGAACACCGCGGGCAGCAGGCAGACGACGAAGGTCCGCGACGAGCGGCGCAGCGCCGCCACCGCGAGCGGGGCCGGCACCAGCAGGCCGAGCCACGGCAGGCCGCTGTCCAGGGCCGTGCCGAGCGCTCCGGGCACCAGCCGGTGCAGGGCCAGCACCGCGGCCAGAGTGACGGCGGCGACGGCGGTCACGGCGCTGCCCACCCGCACCTGCCGTCGATCCATCCGTCCAGCCTAGTGAGTGCCGGGCCGCGCGGAGCCGGGACGCGATCCGGTCAGCCGAGCGGGAGCAGATCGGCGGGGGAGCCGTCGGTCCAGCCGTCCCCGAGCACGGCCAGGGCGTCCGCCGCGGCGGCACCGGCCAGGCTCGCGGGCCGGCTCCCGGGCACCACCACGGCGTGGTCACCGGCGAGGCGGACCGGCACCAGGCGGGTCACCGGCGCGGTGACGACCACGTCACCACGCACCGGCAGGCGGGTGGCGAGCGGCACGGAACGGCCGGTGAGGGCGTACAGCAGGGGTTGCAGCACCGTCACCGCCGCGACCAGGCCGGCGAACGGATTGCCCGGCAGGCCCGCGACCCACCGCCCGTCCGGCAAGGCGGCCAGCAGTTGCGGCCCGCCCGGCCGGCAGGCCACCCGGTCCACGAGCCGCCGCGCGGCGACCTGCTCCAGCACGCGGTGCAGATGATCGGCCGCACCGGCCGACGACGAGCCGGTCACCACGACCACGTCGGCGTCCGGCGCGGTCAGGCGCTCGGCCAGCAGGCCGGGATCGTCGCGCAGCACCAGCCGCTCGGCCACCACCGCTCCCGCGGCCGTGGCCAGGGCCGAGACCATCGGCCCGAAGACGTCCCGGACCTGCCCGGTGGCCGGGACCCCGCGGCTGACCACCTCGTCGCCGGTGACCAGCAGCCGGATCCGGGGCCGCCGGTGCACCGGCACGCTGTCGGCGCCGCCCTGGGCCAGCAACCCGGCCAGTGCGGGCGTGACGAGCCGGCCGGCACCGGCCAGTTCGCTGCCGGCCCGGGCGTCCTCACCGGCCCGCCGGATGTGCGCCTTCGCGGCCGGCGTCGTGCCGCTCAGGTCGGCGGTCTCGTACGGCAGCACCGCCACCGTCCCGGCGGGCACGACCGCACCCGTCATGATCTCCACCGCCTGCCCCGGCCCGAGCTCGCGCGCCCACCCCGGCCCGCCGGCCAGGATCCGCCCGCTGACCTGCCACGGGCCGGCGCCGGCCACGGCGTAGCCGTCCATCGCCGCGGTGTCGAAGCCGGGCAGGTCGGCGCGGGCCAGGACCGGAGCGGCCAGCACCCGGCCCACGGCCCGGTCCAGCGGGACGTCCTCGGCCGGCAGGGCGGTGGCGGCCTCGGCGGCGATCAGGCGGGCGGCTCGCCACGGGGTCGCGGCACTGTCGGTGGTTGGCATCGCTGCCAGTGTCACACCCGCTGTTCGTCGCGGCCCGCCGACCGGCGCCTGGTGAGCCAGCGCAGCACCTGCCGGGCGTGCGAGGCGGGCTGGGGGATGGGGTGGAAGACGTGCTCGACCACGCCGTCGGCCACGATCAGGGTGAGGCGCTCATACAGGGTCATGTCACCGGCGGCGAACGTCGGCAGGCCCAGCGCCCGCGCGCCGGTCAGCTGGGGGTCGGGGAGCAGCGGATAGGGCAGCCGCAGCCGGTGCACGAGCTCCCGCTGATAACCGCTGGACTGCGCAGAGAGCCCGTAGACCCGGGCCGCGCCCGCGGTGCGCAGCTCCGCGTGATGGTCGCGGAACCACGCGGCCTGCTCGGTGCCGCCGCGCGCCCCGGCGATCTCCAGCGGCCCGTTCGGCAGGTCGACGCCGGGACGCCCGGTCAGCGGGTACACGAAGATGACGCTGCGGCCCGGCCCCAGCGCACCGAGATCCACCGGCCGTCCGTCGGTGCCGTAGAACGCCAGCGCCGGTAGCCGGTGGCCCACCAGCGCGCCCGGATCCGCGCCCGGCGCCGGGCGGCCGGTCACGACCCGGCCGGCGGCCTCGTCGAGCCGGGCGTCGAGGGCCTCCCGCTGGGCGGTCAGCCGGCCGATGCGTTCCTGCAGGCCGGTGATGGTGCTCCGGTACGTGGCCAGCGCCGCCGCGCACACGTCCGCCTCCCCGGCCCCCGAGGCGATCGACTCCACGAACGGGCGGGTCTCCTCGACGCTGAGCCCCAGCGCCATGAGCTCGCGGATCTGCGTCACCAGCCGTACGGCGACGGGGTCGTACTCGCGGTAGCCGTTGCCCAGCCGCCGCGGCACGACCAGCCCGGCCGTCTCGTAGTACCGCAGCGCCCGGACCGTCGTCCCGGTCCGCCGCGCCAGCTCACCCACCCGCATCCGCCGACCCTAAACCCGCACCCCCGGGTACGGGTCAAGGTGTTCATCATCGCCCTTCCGCAACCCGTCTCCGCTGGCCAGGCTGGCCCCATGACGAAGATCGAGAACGTGACCGGACGGCAGGTGCTGGACAGCCGCGGCAACCCGACGGTGGAGGTCGACGTGGTCCTCACCGACGGCTCCCGGGGCCGGGCGGCGGTGCCGTCCGGGGCGTCGACCGGCACCCACGAGGCGGTCGAGTTGCGCGACGGCGACCCGGCCCGCTTCCACGGCCGCGGGGTGCGCCGGGCGGTCGCCGCCGTCAACGGCGAGATCGCCGCGGCGGTGACCGGCCTGGACGCCGAGGACCAGGCCCGGGTGGACCGGACCATGACCGAGCTCGACGGTACGCCCGGCAGGTCCCGCCTCGGCGCCAACGCGATCCTGGGCGTCTCCCTGGCCACCGTGAAGGCCGCCGCGCAGGCGCACCACCAGCCGCTTCACCGCTACGTCGGCGGGGTCGGGGCCCGCCTGCTGCCGGTGCCGATGATGAACATCGTCAACGGTGGCGCGCACGCCGACAACCCGCTCGACTTCCAGGAGTTCATGATCGCGCCGGTGGGCGCGCCGACCTTCTTCGAGGCGGTCCGGATGGGCGCCGAGGTCTTCCACACCCTCAAGAAGTCCCTGGCCGCGGCCGGCCACAACACCAACGTCGGCGACGAGGGCGGCTTCGCGCCGGGCTTCGCCACCGCGGACCAGGCCCTGGAGTTCGTGCTGCGGGCCATCGAGGACACCGGCTACCGGCCCGGCACCGACATCACCATCTGCCTCGACCCGGCCGCGTCCGAGTTCTTCTCCGGCGGCCGCTACCGCTACGCCGGCGAGGACCTCGACCGCACGGTCGCCGAGCAGGTCGACTACCTCGAAGCGCTGCTGGCCCGCTACCCGATCAGCTCGCTGGAGGACCCGATGGCCGAGGACGACATCACCGGCTGGCAGCTGCTGACCGCCCGCACCGGCGACCGGGTGCAACTGGTCGGCGACGACGTCTTCTGCACCGACGCCGAGCGGCTGCGCGCCGGGATCGAGGGCGGCTACGCCAACGCCATCCTGGTGAAGCTCAACCAGATCGGCACCCTGACCGAGACACTGGCCACGGTGGACGCGGCCCACAAGGCCGGCTACCGGGTGGTCATGTCGCACCGCTCGGGCGAGACCGAGGACACCACCATCGCGGACCTGGCGGTGGCGGTCGGCTGCGGCCAGATCAAGACCGGTTCACTGTCGCGTTCGGACCGTACGGCGAAGTACAACCAGCTCATCCGCATCGAGGAGGAGCTGGGCGACACCGCCCGGTACGCCGGCTGTCCTTGACCGCCGGCGGGCCGGGCGGCACGCTGCGAAGGATGACGATCACGCGCCGTACCCTGCTGGGAGCCGCCGCCGTCGCGAGCGGCGGCACCCTCGTCCCCGGAGCGGCCCAGGCCGCGCCCCGCCGTGCCGTCCGGCCCCCGATGCTGCGACCCGGCGACCGGGTCCGGGTCATCGCCACCGGGTCGGCGCCGGACACCCGCCTGGCCCGCGGCGTCGAGATCCTGCGCGGCTTCGGCCTCGAGGTCGAGCTGGGCGCCCACGTCAACGACAAGTTCGGCTACCTGGCCGGCACCGACGAGGCGCGCCTGGCCGACCTGAACGCGGCCTTCCGCGACCCCGGCGTCCGGGGCGTCTTCGCCGCCCGCGGCGGCTACGGCACCCAGCGCATCGTGGACGGGCTGGACCTGGGCGCGGTGCGCCGCGACCCCCGGGTTTTGGTCGGCTTCAGCGATCTGACCGCGCTGATCGGCCGGCTGTGGCGCGGCGCGCGGCTGGTCAGCTTCTACGGGCCGATGGTCAACTGGACGGACTCCCGCACCGGCCCGGTGGAGATCGAGGCGCTGCGCCGGGCGGTCATGACGACCGACTCGGTGGTGCTGACCCGCGACCCGGCTGAGCCGAGCGCCGCGGTGCAGGTGCCGGGGACGGCGACGGGCACCCTGCTGGGTGGCAACCTGACGATCCTGCAGACCGGTTACGGCACCCGGGACTTCCCCGACCTGACCGGGGCGATCCTGATGTTCGAGGACGTCGACGAGGCGCCGTACAGCTACGACCGGATGCTGACCCAGCTGCGCCGGTCGGGCGCGCTGCGCGGGATCAGGGGCATCGCGATCGGCCAGTTCACCAACGCCCCGGTGACCGAGGGCCAGTGGACGGCGGCCCAGGCGGTCCAGGACCGGGTCGGCGACCTGGGCGTGCCGGTGCTGGGCGGGCTGCGCATCGGGCACGGCAACGGGCAGCTGACCGTGCCGCTGGGCACGAAGGCCACGATCGACACCGCGGCCGGCACCCTCCGGATCGCCCCGGGTGTGACGGCCAGGTCCTGATCCGGCCGGGCATCACGGCGAGACCGGGCGGTCGGCTCCGGCTCCCGGGCGGAAGTCGTTGCTCGACCCGGCGTCACCCGGCGTCCGGCGGTCCGTCGGTGAGGGCGAGTTCCAGCAGGCCGCCGAGCTGATCGAGCTGTCCGGCGGTCAGCCGGCCCAGGGACCGGGTGAGCACCTCGGCGGCCCGCCGCCCGCCCTCCAGCCGGATGTGCTCGCCCTTGGCGGTGATGCGGTGGCGGATGGCCCGGCCGGGGCCCGGCTCGCGGGCGATGAGGCCGCGGTCGGCCATCCGGGTGGCCAGGGTGCCGAAGGCCTGGTCGGTCTGGAACGTCAGCTGGGCCAGGTCGTGCAGCGACGCGCCGGGATTCTCGTGCAGGTGGCGCAGCGTGTCCCACTGCACCAGGGAGACGCCGAGATCGGTGAGGGCGGCGGTCATCGCGCGGTGGTGGCGGTGCTGGAGGCGCTTGACCAGCAGGCCGACCTCCTGGACGGATCTTTCCATGGTGAGCAGCATAACAACATCCTTAACTAAGGTTGCTTATATAAGGATGCTGGCCTAGCGTCGGGGCATGACGATCAACACGTACCCGGTGGCGTCGGCCGCCGTCACCGTGGCCGAGTCCGGCTCCGGGCGCCCGTTCCTGCTGCTGCACGGCGGGGCCGGGCCGGTGTCGTTCCTGTCGTTCGGCGACCTGCTGGCCCGCGAGCGGCCCGCCCGGGTCCTCACCCCGACCCACCCGGGTTGGAACGGCACGCCGCGCCCCGACGACCTCACCACCGTGCGCGGGCTCGCCGAGCTCTACGCCGCTCTGCTCGACGAGCTGGACCTCACCGACGTCACTGTCGTCGGCAACTCCATCGGCGGCTGGATCGCCGCCGAGCTCGCCCTGCTGGGTCGCCCCCGGGTGAGCCGGGTGGTGATCCTCAACGGCGTCGGCATCGCGGTGCCCGGCCATCCGGTCGCGGACTTCTTCGCGCTGACCCCGGCCGAGCTGACCCAGCTGTCCTACGCCGACCCGGACCGGTTCCGCTTCGACCCGGATTCCCTGCCGGACGCGCAGCGCGCCGTGCTGGCGGCCAACCGGCAGGCCATCGCGCTCTTCGCCGGCACCACCATGGCCGACCCGACGCTGGCGGCCCGGCTGAGCGCGGTGACCGTGCCGACCTGCGTGCTGTGGGGCGAGAGCGACGGGATCGTCGACTTCGCGTACGGCCAGGCCTACGCGGCCGCCATCCCGGGCGCCGTCCACGTGCCGCTGCCCGGTGCCGGTCACCTGCCGCAGCTGGAGACCCCGCGGCAGACCCTGGAGGCGATCTGGGACTTCGCCGGCACCTGAGTGCCTCGCACTCTCCTTCACGTCCGGAGGTCGAGGCGACCGCGGGGATGGTGCTCAATCGGTGCACCGCGGAAGCAGCGTCACCGTTTCTCACCTTGACGTGCGACGTACCCCGCGCAGGGGCCGACGGTGGTCGTAGTAGTGGAACTGGTGGTTCCGACCCATGCCGAGTAGGCGTCGACCGGCAGGGTCGCGTCGGTCACGTCGGCACCGTCGATCCGCACGCCGGTCAAGATTGCGCCGGTCAGGTCGGCGCCGCGCAGGCAGGCCCGGGACATGTCGGCTCCTCGCAGATCGGCTCCCCGGAGGTTGACGTTGTCGAGTCTCGCTCGTACCAGGGATGCGCCGGTGGCAGAGGCACCGGCGAGGCTGTTGGAACGCAGGTCGCGGTCGTCGAGCTGTGCACCGTCGAGCAGCGCGCCGCGCAGGCTCAGCGCCGCGGCCGTGGCCGGGGAGATCTGGCGTCCTCTGAGATCAACAGCCTCGGATCGGCGTGATTGCCCGGGCAGCAGTCCGGCGGGTGTGAACGTGACAGCGATCAGCGCCCCCGTCGCGATGGTGCACCCCGCCGCCGCACGGAGTCGCGCCGGCCGATCGAGCAGTCGCCCTACGGCGGTGACGGCAACGATGATGCACAGCGCGAACGCGACCATGGCCCCGAATCGACCGAACAGTTGTCCCGCAACCGCGATCGCCGTGATCGCCGCCGCCGGCCACATCCACAATGATCGGCTCTGTCGGAGGGGCACTGGTGGGGCGGGAGTTTCGGCTCCCGGCGGGGTCGGCCGGATCAGGGGGATCGTCTGCGGCTGGACCACGCCGTTGAGTCTGGCAGATACTGATCGGACATGCAGATGTCAGCTAGCCATCGGTAGGCATGGCTGGGTCATCCGGAGGCCGCGATGTCGACTGAAGGCGAGCGGAGACTCACCCAATTCGCGTTGATGAGGCTGGTCTGGCTTGTCGGCTCATCGGCTGTGCTATCCCTTCAAAATCCGGGAACGACCCCGCCCGGCGTTCCGATCCACACCAGTTGGGGTCTGCTCATGACCTGCGACTACTGCAACGACGACAGTGTCGCTCAGCTCGGTATGGACTACTGGTTCCAGTGCGTGGCCGGCCATCGATGGGACATGCGGAGCGTCCGGCGACCCTGCCCAGCCGGATCGTGCCGCGGAGAGGCCGTGCTGGACCGGGACTTCCAGTTCCACTGCACCAGGTCGAAGCGGCACGTTTTCGCCGTGCCGACCGAGAGTGACCGATGAGCGGTCTGGACGTCGCGGGATGGGCGGAATCACGCATCGGTCGCTACTTCGGGCTGGTCAGTGCAGTGCCGTCGGCGGTTCTCGTCTTCTACACCTATTTCTTGTTATCGAGCGGCGGGCTCACCGGTCCGCCGAATTGGGCCCAGGGCTTCCGGTCGTTGACCCACATCAGTATCAGTACTGCGGCCGCGCTGTCGCTGGTGGCACTCCTGCTGGGACTCACCCTCCATCCCCTGCAATTTGCGATCGTGCAGTTGTACGAGGGGTACTGGGGGAGGACCGAACTCGCCAGGCGCGCTGCCCTGCATCTGTCGGGGCGGCACTGGGAGTACATCCGGCCGCTGCGCACTCAGCAGTTCCACCTGACCGCGCAGCTGGAGCGCCGCAAGATGCCGGACCGTGTCGGACAATGGCTGAACGCGACATTGATGGAAGCTCTACGGGCGTCGGACTTGTACCCTGAGCGGAGCGCGGACTTCATGCCCACGCGCCTGGGCAATGTTCTTCGCCGCTATGAGCGGTCAGCGGGAGCGCCCTTCGGCCTGGACGCGGTCCGCGTCCTGCCGCAGCTCGCGCTGGTATCTGCCGAGAAGGACCTCGCTTACCTCAATGATCAGCGATCCGGTATGGATCTGGCTGTGCGGCTGAGCGCGACATCCCTAATGGCCACGATGGTGACTGTCGTATGGCTCTGGAACGACGGCATCTGGCTCCTGGTGGCACTGATCCCGTACGGCCTTTCCTACCTGTTCTACTGTGGCGCGGTCGTCACAGCTCACGAATATGGAGCGGCGATCGGCGCTGTCGTGGCCTTGAACAGGTTCGCGCTCTATGAACGTCTCAACATTCCCGCCCCTGGCAGCGCCGCCGAGGAACGACGTCAGAACCAGACCGTCACCGCGATGCTGGCGTTTCGCCCCGGCGTCGACATGGATTTCGGCCCGGCGCCGCAGGCACCCCTGGGTGGGCTTCCGTTGAGAATGATCAAGAAGTTGTTCCGCCGGTACCCCGAGAAGTGATGTTGCGTGTGTTCGCACGTCGACACAGTTGTCCGTCACCCCGTACGGCGGGACCCAGGCTGCGGGCACGCAGCATACCGGGCGGGACCGTCCATCGACGGCTAGCCTCTGCTCATGGCTTCGTTCAACGACACCGTCATCGACAGGTTCCGGGCCAACGACGGTGTGGTCGGCGAGCACTGGGAGGGCAAGACCCTCGTGCTGCTGCACCACGTCGGCCGCCGGTCCGGCCAGGAGTACGTCACCCCGCTGGTCGCGGCGCCGGACGCCGACGCGTACGTGATCTGCGCCAGCCTGGGCGGCGCCCCGGAGGACCCGCAGTGGGTCGCCAACCTCGAGGCGGCCACCGGCCCCACCACGATCGAGCTCGGCGCGGCCACGATCAGCGTCGACTACGAGGTCATCCGGCCCGGCGACCCCCGCTGGGAAAGCGTGTACGGGATCTGGCGCGACTACTGGCCCGACGCCCGCGAGTACGAGAAGAAGACCGACCGCAAGTTCCCGGTCGTCCGCCTGCTGGTCCCGCCTTCGGCCTGACGTCGCGCCGCCGTGCGCGCCGCCACGGTCCCTGATGCAGTCGGATCCCCGACTGGCCGGCCGGTATCAACCCCAGGGTGGGTGCCGGCCAACCCCAGGGTGGCGCCCGGATCTCAACCGGCCCGCCGCTCCCTAGCGTCATCCAGGTCCCGTTCGGACCAGGAGAGGCGCGGTCATGACGATCGACCAGTACGACGGCACCCGGGAAATCATCGACGCGGCGCAGTCCGGTGCGACCGGCGCGGCCGACAGATTCGTCCACGAGTTCGAGCGCCTGGTCTGGTGGACCGTGCGCTCGTTCCGGCTACCCGAGTCCGATGCCGAGGACGTCGTGCAGAACACCTGGCTGCGCGCGTTCGAGCATCTCGGCGAGGTCCGTGACCCGGAGCGGGTCAGCTCCTGGCTGGTGACCATCGCCCGCCGGGAGTGCCTCAAGCTCATGCGCAACGGCAAGCGTGAGGTGCCCGGCCTGGAGCAGCAGGCCGAGCAGCGCGACGAGCGGTCCCCGCACCCGGAGAAGGCCGCCGTCGACGCCCGGATGAACGACCTGCTGTGGCAGCACGTCAACTCGCTGCCGGACTCCTCGCGCGCCCTGGTCGTGGCGCTGAGCAGCAACGACGCCCCGGCGTACGCCGATCTCGCCCGGTGTCAGGGCATCCCGATCGGCAGCATCGGGCCGACCCGGATGCGCTCGCTGCGCAAGCTGCGCACCTCCCTGGAGCGGGCCGGGCTCGGGGCGCACGCATGGCACTAGGCCTGGGCGGCGCTCGCGATGCCGGCGAGGTCGGCGCGGGAGCGGATGTGGGTCTTGCGGTAGATGTTGCTCAGGTGGTACTCGATCGTCTTCTGCGACAGGAACAGGGTGGCCGCCGCCTCGTGGTTGGTGGCCCCCCGGGCGACCACCAGGGCCACCTGCAGCTCCTGCGGGGTGAGCCGGGGCAGCGCATCGGGGGACCGGCCGACCGTGGAGCCGGTGGCGCGCAGCTCGGTGCGGACCCGTTCCGCCCAGGGCTGCGCGCCGAGCCGGGTGAACGTCTCCAGCGCGTCGTGCAGGTGCCGGCGCGCGTCGGCCCGCCGGCGGGCCCGGCGCAGCCGCTCGCCGTAGCAGAGCTGGGTGCGGGCCCGCTCGAACGGCATCACGGCACACCCCGGGGCCTGCAACGCGACCCGGAACGCCGCGTCCATCTCCTCCGGCGCGGCCAGCAGCGCCCGGCACCGGGCCGCGGCGGCCTCGGCCCACTGCCCGCCGGGATGCGACTCCTGCCGGGCGAGCAGCTCACCGGCCGCGTCCGCCCGGCCGTCGCGGATGTACGCCTCCACGAGGTCGAAAACCCACGGCACCACGGCCGGCTCGTGGATGTGCGCCACCACGGGCAGCTCCCGGACCGCCTCGAGCCGGGTGATCGCCTCGCCCGCGTCACCGTGGCTCAGCGCCAGCAGGCTCAGCTCGTGACCGGTGTACAGGGCCATGCAGGCGACGCCGAGCCGCTCGGCCACCTCCATCGTGCGGCTGACCTGGCGCCGGCACTCGTCGTCGCGGCCCTGGACCGCGTCGAGGCGGCCGGCGAAGAACATCCCGTACAGGTTGGCCTGGCGGGTCTCGCTGGCCAGGCGCAGGCTCTCGGCCGCGCTGACCCGCGCGTCGTGCCAGCGCCCGACCCGGAAGTGCAGCTCCGACTCGATGCCCAGCGCCTGCGGCAGCACGCCCAGGGCGCCGGCCGACCGGGCCGCGGCGACCACCCGGCCGAGCAGCTCGCCGGCCTGCTCGTAGCCCTCCAGCCAGATCCAGGTCAGCGAGGCGTGGCACAGATCCTGGGCGCGGACCAGGGGATCGGCGGCCAGCAGCTCGGCGTGGCAGTCGCGCAGCAGCGCGCTCGCCTGCTCGCGCTCCCCGGCCAGGGTGAGCCCGCCGGCCAGCGCCACCGCGGCGACCAGCTGGGCCACCCCGCCGACCCGCTCGGCCAGCTCGTAGCCACGGCGGACCGCGGCCTGCAACTGCTCGATGTCACCGACCATGAAGTACGGGATGCAGGCGTCGGAATACATCAGCGCGGCCCGGGCCGGGTCGATCTCCTGCACGGCCTCGGCGCTGCGGACCAGGAACGGCAGCACGCCGTCGGGACGTTCGCGCCACATCCGCACGTACGCGTCCATGTGCTGGATCAGGGCGCGCCGGCCGGGGTCGGTGGTCAACGGCAGCGCGTCGTCGAGCAGCGTCAGCACCTGGTCGTTGCGCCCGGCGAGCTGCCAGCAACGCGCCGCCCGCAGCAGCCGCCGGGCCCGTTCCGGACCGCGGCTGAGCCGGGCGGCCTGCCCGAACGCCCGCGCCGCGGCCACGTAGCCGGCGCGCCGGCTCGCCCGCAGTGCGGCCTGCTCCAGCTCCGCGGCGATCTGCTCGTCCGGGGCCAGGGTGGCCGCGGCCAGGTGCCAGGCCCGGGCGTCGGCCGCGGCGTCACCGGGGGCGCCGGCCAGGGCGGTGGCCAGCGCGGTGTGCGCGGCGACGCGGTCGTCGGTGGAGGCGCCGTGGTAGACCACCGAGCGCAGCAGCGGATGCCGGAACTCGATGCGCTGCTCGTCGACGGTGATCAGGTCGTGCTTCTCCGCCGGCGCGAAGTGGCGCAGGTGCAGCCCGCTGGCCCGGGCGGCGGCCAGCAGCGTGGCGATGTCGCCGCCGACAGCCGCCGCGGCCAGCACCAGGGCCCGGCGGGTGTCGTCGTCGAGCTCTTCCAGCCGGCCGCGCAACGCCCGCTCGATGCGCGAGCCCGGCGCCACGAACGGCGCGGTGACCCCGTCCTCGACGATCTCCGGCCGTTCCCGGCACAGCTCGATGACACCGAGCGGGTTGCCGGCCGTCGCGGCGTGCAGCCGCTCCCCGGTGCCCGCCGGCGCGACCGTCAGCGTCGCCCGGCACAGCTCATCGACGTCTTCCACCGACAGTCCGGACAGCGCCACCTGCGGGTAACGCAGTCCGGCGGCGTCGGCCGGATCGCGGGTCGCCAGCAACAGCGCGATGCCGTCGGCGTGCAGCCGGCGACCGGCGAACAGCACGGCCTCGCGCGAGGAGGCGTCCAGCCACTGCAGGTCGTCCACCACGATCAACAGGGGCGAGCTCTCGGCCGCCGCGACCAGGATGCCGACGGTGGCGGCGCACACGGTGAAGCGGTCCCCGGCCACCGGCGGGCCCAGGGCCAGGGCGCTGCGCAGCGCGGCGGCCTGCGGGGCGGGCAGCTCGTCGAGCACCCCGAGCACGGGGCGCAGCAGGTCGGCCAGGCCGGCGAACGGGATCTCCGACTCGTCCTCGTAGCCGCGCGCGGACAGCACCTGCATGCCCTCGGCCTGCCCGACGGCGTACTGGATCAGGGTCGTCTTGCCGATGCCGGGCTCGCCGGTGAGCACCAGGGCGTCACTGCGGCCCGCCCGCGCGCCTGTCAGAAGACCGTCGATCAATGCACGTTCGGCGGTCCGTCCGAGCATCATCGGCCGAGTGTATTCCCGTCGCAACCGGGCGAGGGTACCCGTACCGTGTCAGCGGGAGCCGACGCGGTTGATCTTTCGTGAAGGATCATCACCATGATCGAGACAACGAATCCACCGGGCGGGGAGTCGCGGGACGGCTCCTATCTGTCCTCGTTGGCCGGTCGCGGCACCCCGCTGACCGTGCTCACCCCGATGCCGCGGCGCTGGGTGCCGCTGCTGCGGGGCTTCCTGTTCCTGCGGCACCTGCTCGGGGCGCCCGAGGACCTCAAGCGGATGTCGTTCATCCACTTCGCGCACTGGTCCGTGCTGCCCCGCCTCCCCGGCCAGAGCCGCCGCTCCCGGTACGCCTACCTGCTGTTCCGCAGCGACTTCAACGGCGCCTGGGGCAAGTACATCGACGCCTTCTCGCTGGAGATCCCGGCCCGGATGGCGCTCATCTGGGGCTGGTCCTTCGGCTTCCCCGGGGCGCTGCCGCCGGGGCCGTTCCGGCGCTACATCCGGGCGAACGACCTCGACGTCGACCACTACTACGCCGCCTACCCGGACGCCGGAGTGACCGAGATCGCATCCGCGCTGCGCGTCCGGGAGGCCTACGACCGTCATCTGGGCACCGCCGACCCGGCCGGGTTCGGCGAGGCCTGGCAGCGCTTCGTCGACGAGGTCCAGGGTGACCTCTACAGCTGGGAGGCGCAGTCATGAGCCGCACCAGGACCGGCACCCGGTCAGTGACCGTGTTCGCGCGCATCGCCGACGGTCGCGCCGCCGGGCTGCGCGAGCGGATCCGGTCCTTCGAGCGCAGCCCGTTCGCCACGGTGGCCGGCGTCCACTTCGCCCGCCTGGTCGTGCTCGAGCACGCGGTGCGCCAGCAACGGCCGGAGGGGATGAGCCGCAAGGCCCGGCTGCTCGATCTGCTCGCGCACGGCGGCCGCCCGCCGCGCCCGGACGACCTGCCGCACCCGTACCTGCTGATGACCGCGACCGTCGACGGCGACCCGGCCGACTTCTTCCGGCGGCTGCGACTGCTCGGCCCGGACGCCGACGCCATCTGGCGCGACTGCACCGGCTATCCCGGGCACGACCGGGAGGCACCCTTCGTCGCGTTCTTCACCGAGCGCAGCGTGCGGGCCGACTACACGTTCTCCGGCAGCCCGGAGGGTTCGGTCGCTCAGCTCACCGACGCGCTGCGCCTGCGCCGCCGGGTGGCCGCGTTCGCCGCGACCGCGCCGGGCAACGCCGACGGCATGCTGCGCAGCCGCTTCCGGATCGCCGTCGACCTGGACGAGGACCGCGTCCCCGAGCCGGGTCCGGTGGCGGAGCTGGAGCTGCCCGACATCCAGGGCATCGTGCTGCGCGGCTTCGCCGACCACGGTGTGGCCGCCCACCTGTTCCTCCGGATCACCTCCGGGCCGCGGGCCCGGCGCTGGCTGCGTACCGTCGCACCGGAGGTCACCTCGGCCGCCGAGGTGGGTGACCGGCCCGCCCGGGCCCTGCACCTGGGCCTCAGTCACGCCGGACTGGCCCGCCTCGGGGTGCCCGCCGCCGAGCTGAAGGACTTCCCCGAGGAGTTCCGCGAGGGCATGCACGCCCGCGAGGACGTGCTGTCGCCCGGCCGGGGCACCGGGCCCTGGCAGGCGCCCTTCAGCGAGCCGGGGGCCGTCGATGTCGTGCTGCTGCTGACCGCGACCGACTCCACCGAGCTCGACCCGTGGCTCGACCGGCTGCGGGCCGGCATCGCCGACAGCGAGGGACTGCGGGTCGTCGGCGAGCAGCGCGGCGGGCGCCTGCCGCAGGCCGAGGGCGACAGCCGTACGTTTGTCGAGCACTTCGGTTTCGCCGACGGCATCTCCCAGCCCCGGGTGGCCGGCTACGGCCGCCGCGACGCCCCCGGCGAGGTGCTGCCGCCCGGCGAGTTCGTGCTGGGCCTGCCCGATGTGGACGGTGACGTGGCCGGGCGGCTCCTGCCGCCGGGGCTGAGCCGCAACGGCAGCTTTCTGGTCTACCGCAAGCTGGAGCAGGACGTGCCGGCGTTCCGGGAGATGACCGGGGCCGCCGCCGCGGGGTTCGAAGGGGGAGCCGACGACGTCGCCGCCGGGCTCGTCGGGCGCCGCCGCGACGGTGAGCTGCTGGCGCCGTGCCCGGCCGCGGCCCACGTACGGCGGGCCAATCCGCGCGGCGCGTTGCCCGGGGGCAGCAAGCTCACCCGCCGGCACCTGATGCTGCGCCGCGGCATCCCGTACGGGCCGTACCTGCCGCCCGGCGCGCAGGACGACGGCGCCGAACGCGGGCTGCTCTTCCTGGCCGTGGTGGCCGATCCGGGCCGGCAGTTCGAGTTCGTGCAGACGGAGTGGATGGCCGACGGCAACGCCTTCGGCCGCGGCCGCGAGGAGGACATCTTCACCACGGCCGGCGGGCCGGGCGCCCGGATCCTGCTGCAGGGCTCGCCGCCGGCGTACGTCGACGTGCCGCGGCCGCTGGTGACGTGCCGGGGCGGGGAGTACTTCCTGCTGCCGGGGCTGGACGCGTTGCGGGCGCTCGGCAAGCCGGAGTGAGTCAGGCGGCCGCGGCGCGTTCGAAGCGGTGCAGCTCGCGGGCTTCCTTGGCGTAACGGGCGAGCAGGTGCACCGTGCGGGGACCGGCGACGCCGTCCGCTTCCAGGCCGACCCGGGCCTGGAAGCCCCGGACGGCGGCGGTCAGCTCCTGCTCGGTGCGCCCGACGCTCAGGCCCAGGTCGGCGAACAGGCCGCGCAGGGCAGCCGGGTCCGCGGCCGGGACCTCCTCGCCCCAGCCGATCAGTCCACCCACGGCGGTGCCGACCAGACCGAGCATTCCGCGTGCCGACATGATGACCTCCTGGGGTGGGTGACGGGCACTTCCCAGCATCCGCGGCCGACCTGTGCGTGGCATCGGACCAGGGGCGCGACCTGCTGTGCGTCGGCTGCGACTTTCGGCTGACCCGCGCCGGGCTGTAGTTATTGCAGAGATGGTGCAAAGATATGCGCCCACCCCCACACCGGACAGGGAGCCACCGCGATGCCGGAACCGGCCGGGGACGCCCGGATCAACACGAACGTGCCGCACTCGGCCCGGCTGTGGAACTACTGGCTCGGCGGGAAGGACAACTTCGCGTCCGACCGGGCCGCGGGGGACGAGATCGCCCGGCAGCTGCCCTCGATCATCGACCTGGCGGTGGCCGACCGGGCCTTCCTCGGCCGGATGGTGCGCCACCTCGTCGCCGAGCGGGGGGTCCGGCAGATCCTGGACATCGGCACCGGCCTGCCCACCGCGGACAACACCCACCAGGTGGCCCAGTCGATCGCGCCGGACGCCCGGATCGTCTACGTCGACAACGACCCGCTGGTGCTCGTGCACGCCCGCGCCCTGCTGACCAGCACCGCCGAGGGCGCCACCGAATACATCGAGGCCGACCTCAACGACCCGGAGGCCATCATCGCGGCGGCCGGGCGCACCCTCGACTTCTCCCGGCCGGTGGCCGTCACCCTGTTGGGCATCCTGCACTTCGTCCTCGACGACGACGCGGCCCGCGCCGTGGTGGCGCGCCTCGTCGACGCCCTGCCCCCGGGCAGCTACCTGGCCATCGCGCACGGCTGCAACGACATCAACCGGGAGGCCGCGGACAGCATCGTGTCGTTCTGGAACGAGCACGGCACACCCAAGATCGTCTATCGCAGCTCGGCGGAGATCACCCGCTTCTTCGACGGCCTGGAGCTGCTGGAGCCCGGCGTCGTGTCGTGCTCGCGCTGGCGGCCCGGGCCCGGTGACCCCGACATCGACGTCAACCAGTACTGCGGAGTGGCCCGCAAGCCCTGACGCCCGGTCAGAACTCCCCGGCCCGGCGGTCCTGCTCCGGGCACACCGTGCCGACCGCCAGCTTGATCAGCTGCCGGGCGCCGGCCCGATCGGTGCCGAAGGTCCGGACCTCGGTCACCACGGCGGCGGCGGACCGGCCGGCGGCCAGCGCCGCGCACGCCTGCTGGGCGAGCGCGGCGATCTCCTCGTCCCGGCGGTCCAGGGCCAGGCCGGGCATCGTGCGCTGCACCACGGCGACGAACTCGGCCGGATCGGCCCGGTCCCGCCCGACAGCCTTCGGCGTCGTCCGCGGCGTCGTCCGGGCCGGGGAGACCGCGACGGCGACCCGGCTGACCATCCCGCTCGGCGACGCCGGTACGGGCGCCGTACTCGTCGTCACCGGCACGGGTACGGTCGCCGGCTCGGCCTCCGGTTCGTCTCCGCACCCGCCCAGCGTGACCAGCAGCACCGCCGCGACCAGCCATCGTCCCGCCATCATCCACCCCGCTCGTCCGTGTTCGTGCCGGCCACAACTCCAACGACCCGGATCCGCTCGGGTCACCCTCCCAAGATCACCCCACGCAGTCGCGGAGAGACGGTGAGTGGCCGATTCCGATCGCGCCGGAAACGCTCCCAGTAATCGGCCTTTCCCGGGTTGAGCTGCGCATTCATCGATTCCGTGGCAACGGCAACCTGAAGGAAACCTTTGCTGGGAAATTGCTTTGAACCACGGCGGTGGTGGCTTCGTACTGATGGACGTCGACGACGTAAGTCCCGGGCAATAACCCCGATTCGCGCGACGGCGGGAGACCGCCGCAGCGTTTGACGAAAGGCCGAGCATGAGTCGTGTCCACTACGGCACGCGGGCGGTTAACCGCCTGTCGCGCCGTCGGGTTCTTGCCATCGCCGCCACGGTGGGAGTCGGCGCCGCCGGCGCCAGCGTGGCCGGGCTCAGCCTAGCCGGTGAGAAGGCCGGTTCGAGCGACAGCGAGCCGCTGGTGATTTCCCTGCGCGACGCGAAGAAGGGCACGTTCGACGTGTTCTCCGGCGGGTCCAGAGTGACGCTGACCGATCCCGACCTCGCCGAGAAGCTCCTCAAGGCCGTCAAGCGCGCCTGAATCGCTTCCTCACCCAGCCCCGTCGATTCCTGAGTAAGGAAGTCCTCCATGTCATCGCACCGTGAAGCGCCGGAGATCAGCAAGGACCCGGTCGCCGACAGCGCCGACCTGTACGCGTTCGTGAGCCCGGACCACCCGGACACCGTCACGCTGATCGCCAACTACGTGCCGTTGCAGCTGCCGGCCAGTGGCCCGAACTTCTTCGAGTTCGGCGACGACGTGCTGTACGAGATCCACGTCGACTCCAACGGTGACGGCCGGCCGGATCTGACGTACCAGTTCCGGTTCCGGACCGAACTGCGCAACGACCGGACGTTCCTGTACAACACCGGGCCGATCGAGTCGCTCGACAGCGAGAACTGGAACCGCCGGCAGTTCTACTCGGTCACCAAGGTGGACGCCAACGGCAAGCACACGGTGCTGGCCGAGAAGCTGCCCTGCCCGCCGTGCAACGTCGGCCCGCTGTCCATCCCGGACTACGACAAGCTCGCCGAGGACGCGGTGCACAAGCTGAAGACCGGTGAGAAGGTCTTCGCCGGCCAGCGCGCCGACCCGTTCTTCGTCGACCTGGGCGCGATCTTCGACCTCGGCACGCTGCGGCCGTTCCAGGACAAGCACCTGGTCGGGCAGAAGCTGTTCAACTACGCCGGCAAGGCGGTCAACGCCACCGACAAGATGAACGTGCACAGCATCGCCATCCAGCTGCCGCTGCACTATGTGCGCAAGGACGGCAAGAAGAAGGTCCGCGGCCGCGACCCGGGCGCCGTCATCGGCGTCTGGACCTCGGCGAGCCGCCGCCAGGTGCAGGTCCGGCACGGCAAGAAGGACAACGACGACGTGTACGTGGGCCCACAGGTCCAGGTGTCGCGGCTCGGCAACCCGCTGTTCAACGAGGTCATCGTGCCGATGGCGCAGAAGGACCTGTGGAACAGCCTGCCGCCGAGCGAGGACAAGCGCTTCGCCGAGTTCGTCGAGCAGCCGGAGCTCGGAGCGCTGCTGCCGGTGCTCTACCCGGGCCTGTTCGACAACCTGGCCGCGCTCAACAAGGCCAAGACCGCCCGGGCCGACCTGGTGGCGATCCTGCTCACCGGCATCCCGGACGGGCTGATCGACGACTTCCAGAACAACACCGGTGACGTGCAGGCCGACATGCTGCGCCTGAACACGGCCGTCCCGCCGACCAAGGAGGACCCGAACGCGTTCGGCATCCTCGGTGGTGACCTGGCCGGCTTCCCGAACGGGCGCCGCGTCGCCGACGACGTCGTGTCGATCTCGCTGCGGGCCATCGCCGGCGTCACCGTGCCGCTGGTGGACGAGAAGTTCAAGCCGGACGCCGCGGCCGCGCTGGTCGAGCAGGGTCTGTCCGCCAAGGACGCCAGCTCCAAGCTGCTCAAGAAGTTCCCGTACCTCGGGGTGCCGTTCGACGGCTTCAACAACCCCGAGCCGGCGGACAAGTGAGCGCGGGCGTGCACCATCACCACACCCTCGACCCGTCCGGGCAGGGCACCGTGGTCCTCAACATCGGGGCGGGCATCGGTGCGCTGGTCATCCACACCCCCGGCAGCCTGCACGGCCACGAGATCGAGGTGAGCCCGGTGGGGGACGCGGCGACGCGTACCCACGCCGCGGTCCGCGCCCGGTACGTGCGCGACGGCGTGCTGTTCAGCGTCGTCATCGACAACCTGGCCGAGGGCCGCTACGTCGTCTGGCGCGACGCGGTCACCCCGTTGGCCGAGGTCGACGTGCGCAGTGGCTCGGTCACCGAGTACGAGTGGCCGGTACCCGCCAAAGTGTGACGCGCGGTGACGCCTCTGTCGGTCTAGGGTGAGCGGATGGACACGGCAGGGGCGGCCGGTCCGGAGCCCGGTACGGGAACTCCGGACGGGGACGTGGCGGTTTCCGCCAGCCTCAGGACGGCCGATGTGGAACAGGCGAGCTCGTTCTGCCGGCGGATGTACTACGGTCCGCTGGAGATCAAACCGGCCGGGAGCGCGGAGGTGACCTTCTCCGGCGAGGTGGCGCAGATCGGGCCGATCACCATCGGCGAGATCAGCTACGGCGTCGAGATGTGCCTGGACAGCGGCAACCTGGAGACGGCGTACCACGTGCTGGCCCCGCTGACCGGCGCGGTGCAGGTGCTGCACCGGGGGGCGGCGACCACGGCCGACCCCAGCCAGGCCGCGGTGTTCCGCCCGGTCGGCGACATCTCCCTGCGCTGGTCGGCCGACTGCCGGCTGATCAGCTTCAAGGTGGACCGCCTGGCCCTGGAACGCGAGCTCGACGCGACCCTGGACCGCAAGGTCGGCTCGCCGCTGCCGCTGGGGGCGACCTTCGGGCTCGCGGGCGGGCCGGGCCGCAGCTGGCTGGCGCTGGTCCGGCTGCTGCTGGCCGAGACCCGCCAGCAGGACGGCCTCACGCTGCTGCCGCACCTGCTGCGCCGCTGGCGTGAGCTGGCGATCAGCGGGCTGGCCCAGGCCGTCGAGCACCCGTTCTCCGAAGGTCCGGCGGGACAGCCGACCGCCCGGCGGCCCCGGACGGTCAAACGGACACTGGACGCGATGCACGCCGAGCCGGGCCGCTCCTTCACGGCGGCCGAGCTGGCCGGCATCGCGGGCGTCGGCATCCGGGTGCTGCAGGAGTCCTTCCGCCAGCACGTCGGCGTGCCCCCGCTGACCTACCTGCGCCGGCTGCGGCTGGAGGGTGTGCACGCGGAACTCACCCGGGCCGGCCCGGGTCAGGTCAGCGTGAGCGAGGTGGCGACCCGCTGGGGCTTCACCCACCTGGGCCGCTTCGCGGGCGCCTACCGTGAGCGTTACGGCGTCTCGCCGAGCCAGACGCTGCGCGACCGCCTCTGAGGCGAGGCGGTCGCGGGAGCGACTGTCAGGGCTCGATGCGCTGGCCCTTGCCGATGACAACGATGCCGCTGTCGGAGACCGTGTAGCGCTTGCGGTCGCGTTCCAGGTCGACGCCGATCTGCGCGTCCTCCGGGATCAGCACGTTCTTGTCGATGATCGCGTTGCGGACCACCGCGCGCCGGCCCACCTGCACGCCCTCCATCAGCACCGAGCCCTCCACGTGCGCCCAGGAGTTCACCCGCACGTTGGGGGAGACCACCGACCGCTCGACCAGGGAACCGGAGACGACCACGCCGGGAGAGATCATCGAGTCGACGGCGCGGCCCTGCCGGTCGTCGTAGCCGTGCACGAACTTCGACGGCGGCCACGCGCCGTACGCGGTCAGGATCGGCCAGTCCATGTTGTAGAGGTTGAAGACCGGCAGGGTCGCGATCAGATCCATGTGGGCGTCGTAGAACGAGTCGAGCGTCCCCACGTCGCGCCAGTAGCCGCGGTCGCGTTCGGTGCTGCCCGGCACGTCGTTGTCGCGGAAGTCGTAGACGTTGGCCTCGCCCCGCTCCACCAGCATGGGGATGATGTTGCCGCCCATGTCGTGCTTGCTGTCCGGGTCCTGGGCGTCGGCGGTGACCGCCTCGCACAGCGCCCGGGTGGTGAAGACGTAGTTGCCCATCGACGCGTAGATCTCGTCCGGGGCGTCCGGCAGGCCCTCGACGTCGACCGGCTTCTCCCGGAAGGCGCGGATCTTCTTGCCGTCCTCGCCCACGTCGATGACGCCGAACTGGTCGGACATCGACCTGGGCTGGCGGATCCCGGCGACGGTCACGGCCGCGCCCGAGGCGATGTGGTCGTCGACCATCTGCTTGGGGTCCATGCGGTAGATGTGGTCCGCGCCGAAGACGATGACGTAGTCGGGATTCTCGTCGTTGATCAGGTTGAGGCTCTGGTAGATCGCGTCCGCCGAGCCGGCGAACCAGCGCGGGCCCAGCCGCTGCTGCGCCGGTACCGGGGTCACGTAGTTGCCCAGCAGCGTCGACATCCGCCAGGTCTTGGTGATGTGCCGGTCGAGCGAGTGCGACTTGTACTGGGTCAGCACCACGATCTTGAGGAACCCGCCGTTGGCGAGGTTGGACAGGACAAAATCGATCATGCGGTATATGCCGCCGAAGGGCACACCGGGCTTGGCCCGGTCCGCGGTGAGGGGCATCAGGCGCTTGCCTTCGCCACCTGCCAGAACGATCGCGAGCACCTTGACAGCCATGCCCGTGACGCTAACTTTCCCGGTGCCCCAGCGCCAGTCGAAGAGCCGATTCCCCGGATTTTACGGTTTCCGGTAAGCAGAATCGCGCCGCCACGGCGTCCTGGAGGCAGACACCACGACCGCAGCGGGGGAGCGAGGCAGTGCGCCATGGTTTCGAGGAGTACGTCAGAGCGCGGGGAGACGCGTTACGCCGGTTCGCCCATCTGCTCTGCGGCGACCGGCACCTGGGCGAGGACCTCGTGCAGGAGGTGCTGATCAAGGCGTACCGGCGGTGGTCGCGGATCGAGGCTGACGACCCGGACGGCTACCTGCGGACGGCGCTGGTGCGCTCGCACGTGTCCTGGCTGCGGCGGCGCTCCAGCGCGGAACGCCCTGGCCGGCGCGGGAGCGACCCGGAGACCACCGCGGCGCCGGGCCGCTCGGTGCCCGACTTCGCCGACCAGCACGCCGCACGCGACGACCTGTGGGCCCGGCTGGACCGGCTGACCCGCGCTCAGCGGGCCGTGCTGGTGCTGCGCTACTACGAGGATCTCGACGACCGGCAGATCGCCGAGGTGCTGCGCTGTGCCGCCTCGACCGTCCGCGTGCACGCCGCCCGCGGGCTCGCCCGGCTGCGGACCGACCTGAGCCCGGCCCCGTCCACCACCCTGTCCGGAGGTTCGCGATGATGCTCGAGGACGACCTGCGCGCGATGTTGCGCGAGCGCGCCGACGCGCCGGTGCCGGCGCCGGATCTGCTCGAAGCGGTGCGCGGGGGCATCCGCCGTTCCGGCCGGCGCCGGAGGGCGGTGCTGGTGGCGGCGGCGGTGCTGGCGACGGCGGTCGCCGTACCGGTCGCGATCTCCGGTGACCGCCCGCCCGCGCCGGTGCCGCAAGAACCGGCACCGGCCGACCCGGTGGCGGGCTGGCAGCGGCCTCGGCTGGACCTGCCCGTCTTTCCGTTGACGCCCGGCTGGACGCCACCCGGTGCGGGCACCGCCCGGGTCGGCCGGGTCGGTCCGAACGTCCTGCTCATCTACGGGGACTCGGCCGACCGGTCCATGGAGCTGTCGGTGGGGCCGAAGCCGGCGGACTGGTGGGTCGAGGGCGAGGACCGGGCGACCACCGTGCACGGCCGCCCGGCCCTGATCCGGACCCTGGACGCGGATGTCTACCAGGGCAATCGTCCCGGCGACCGGTACGTGGGCGTGCGCTGGCAGCTCGCCGACGGCCGCTGGGCCCAGCTCGGCAGTGGCAGCCGCAACACCGAGGCCGAGGTGCTCCGCTTCGCCGACGGCCTGCGACCGGTGGCGATGCCGCCCACGCCGCTGCCGTTCGGCATCGCCACGGCACCGCCCGGGCTGGTCCTGCAGACGCTCACCACGGACTATCTCTGCCTGGCGCCACCGGCGACCCTCACCGACGGCGAGAGCGGCCGGGGGATCTGCCTCGGCCTGGGCACTGTCTCCGGGCAGGACGAGCCGTCGCCGGAGGACGAGCGGCTCACCATCGGTGGCCGGCCGGCCACGCTCGAGTCCTCGGACCAGGGGCCGGGAACGCTCAACGTGCGGCTCGACGCGAAGCGTCTGCTGTCGATCGCGGTCGAGCAGGCGGACGTCCCCCTCACCCGTGACCAGCTGATTCGTTTCGCGGAGGACATCACCGTGCCCGAGTGAGACAAGTTGCGTCGATTTCCGCGTCGATTCCTCGCATAGTGGCCGGGCGGCCGGGTAGTCGCCCGGTCACGACGACGAAGGGATCGATGATCATGCTTATCCGACGTGCGGCAGCGGTGGCCGGAGTGGCCACTCTCCTGCTCCTGCCGGCGACCGCCGCGGCGGCGGCGCCGTCCGACCAGGACACCACGTTCCTGAAGGCGGCCCACCAGTCGAACCTGGCCGAGATCGCCACCGGCAAGCTGGCCCAGCAGAAGGCGGCCAGCGAGCAGGTCAAGGACCTCGGGGCCCGCTGGGTCGCGGACCACACCAAGCTCGACGCGACGCTGACCGACACCGCCGAGGCGCTCGGGGTCGACCTGCCGGACGCCCCCAACGCGGAGCAGCGGGCGCTGGCCCGGCGCTACCAGGCGGCCTCCGGCAAGGACTTCGACGCGCTGTGGATCCCCACCCAGATGGACGCCCACATGAAGGCCATGCGGCTCGGCGAGCAGGAGGTCGCCGACGGCAGTGACGCCCAGGCCAAGAAGGTGGCGCAGAACTCCGCGCCGGTGGTGGCCGCCCACCACGGCCTGCTGGAGGACGCCGCGAGCGACCTCGGCGTGCCGAGCAGCATCGGCACGGGCACCGGCGGTCAGGCCGCCACGTCGAACGCCCCGGCGGCGATCGGCTTCGGCGCCCTGGGTCTGCTGCTGGTCGCGGCGGCCCTGGTGCTGCTGCGCCGCCGTTCCCCGGCCGCCACGCGATGAGCCGCCACGGCCGGCGCGCCGCGGGCTGGACCACCCTGGTGGCCGGCCTGGGCGCGCTGGCCGTCGGCCTCGTCCTGGCGCTGCGCCCGCCCTCGGCCCCGGCCGACGCGGGCGTGCTGCCCGCTCCACCCGCACCCTCCTCCGCGGCGCCGGCCGTGCGGACCCCGGCGCCCGCCCTGTGGACGCCGACGAAGGTGACCATCGATCGGCTGGAGGTCGGAGCCCCGGTCGATCCGGTCGGCGTCACCCGGGACGGGGCGCTCGACGTGCCGGACGACCCGGACCGGCTCGGCTGGTGGATCGGCTCGGTGCTGCCCGGCGAGCGGCGCGGTACCGTCCTGATCGCCGGTCACGTCGACACGGCCGAGGACGGTCCGGGTGCGCTCTACCGCCTGGAGAAGCTGGCGGTCGGGTCGCGGATCGAGGTCCGCGCCGGCGACCGTACCGTCGCGTACCGGGTGACGGCCCGGCGCAGCTACGACAAGAGCAAGCTGCCGGAGGCTTTGTTCCGCCGGGACACCAGCCCGCAGCTGGCTCTGGTCACCTGCGGGGGAGCGTTCCGCGACGGCACCTACGACCACAATGTCGTCGTCTACGCCACCCCGATGTGACAACCGGGCCGACCGGCCGGGATGAGACTATTCTGCGACACGTGACCGACTCACGTTCGACCTCCAGCGGTAGGGATCTGCGCGTCGACCTGCTCACCCGGGAGTATCCGCCGGAGGTGTACGGCGGCGCCGGGGTGCACGTGGAATACCTGGCCCGTGACCTGCGTCCGCTCACCGACGTACGGGTGCACTGCTTCGGTGCCACCCGCGACGAGCCGGGCGTGACGGCGTACCCGGAGCCCGCCGAGCTGGCCGGGGCCAACGCCGCCCTGCGCACCATGGGGGTCGATCTGGAGATGGCCGCGGGCTGCGACGGCACCGACATCGTGCACAGCCACACCTGGTACGCCAACTTCGCCGGCCACACCGCCAAGCTGCTGTACGGCGTCCCGCACGTGGTCACCACGCACAGCCTGGAGCCGCTGCGCCCGTGGAAGGCCGAGCAGCTCGGCGGGGGTTACGCGCTCTCCTCGTTCTGCGAGCGGACCGCGATCGAGGGCGCCGACGCGATCATCGCCGTCTCCGGGGGCATGAAGCGCGACGTGCTCACCGCGTACCCGGGTGTCGACCCGGACCGGATCCGGGTGGTCTACAACGGCATCGACACCGAGCAGTACGCCCCGAACCGTGGCACCGACGTCATCGAGCGGCTCGGCATCGACCTGAACCGCCCGAGCGTGGTCTTCGTCGGCCGGATCACCCGGCAGAAGGGCCTGCCGTACCTGATGCGGGCCTGCCACGACCTGCCGCCGGAGACCCAGATCGTGCTGCTGGCCGGCGCGCCGGACACCCCGGAGATCGCCGCCGAGGTCGAGGGCCTGGCCATTCAGCTGCGCAACGCCCGCGACGCGGCCGGGGTGATCTGGGTGCAGGAGATGCTGCCCAAGCACGAGGTCGTGCAGGTGCTCACCCACGCCACGGTCTTCGTCTGCCCGTCGATCTACGAGCCGATGGGCATCGTCAACCTGGAGGCGATGGCCTGCGAGACGGCCGTGGTCGCCACCGCCACCGGCGGCATCCCCGAGGTCGTCGCCGACGGCGAGACCGGCCTGCTGGTGCCGATCGAGCAGGTCACCGACGGCACCGGCACCCCGGTCGACCCGGAGCGCTTCATCGCCGACCTGGCCGCCGCCATGACCAAGCTGATCAAGGACCCGGCCCGGGCCGCCGAGATGGGCCTGGCCGGGCGCCGCCGCGCGGTGGAGCACTTCAGCTGGTCCCGGATCGCCGTGGACACCCTGGAGGTCTACCGCTCGGTGCTCTGAGCCAGGATCGCCCGGGCCACGGCCCATCCGGAGAGCCAGGCCGTCTGCACCCGCGGCTTGCCGAACGCGTCCCCGGCCAGCCAGACCCGGCCGTCGGTGGCGAACGACCGGTCGCCGGGCTTCGGCTGGGCGTAGGTCCAGCGGTGCACGTGGACCTCGGGCCGGTCGGTGAGCCCCAGCACGTCGTTGACCGCCGCGGCCAGCTCGCCGGCCGCGGCGCCCGGGTCGGCCAGCCGGGGCCGGGCGAAGGCGGGCGTCGAGTGGGCCACCAGCACCGGCGCGGCGTCGCCGCGCCGGTCACCGTCGTCGAAGATCGTGGCCAGCACCGGGTGGTCGTTGACGAACGCGCCGTGCAGCTCGGGCCAGGACCGCTTCTCGTACGTGCAGACGGCCGCCAGCACCGGCTCCCACACCTGCGCCCGGGCCGCGTCCGCCACGGCCGCCGGCGGATCCAGCCGCAGCGCCTGCGGTCCCGGCATGGCCAGCACCACGGCGTCGGCATCCTCCGGCACCGCACTCAGTTCGCTGCTCAACGTGACGTCCAGCCCGTCGGCCAGGTCGGCGGCCAGCGAGCGCAGCCCGCCCGGCGCCGCCCAGCGCATCGGCCCGGTGGTCGGCTCGCCCGGGAACACCGCCAGGGTGTCGGTCCAGGGCCGGGCCAGTCCCCGCGCGCGCCACGCCTCGGCCAGAGCGGCGAAATCCGGGTCGTCGGCCACGAAGTACGCCGCGCCCAGATCGGCGTACCGGCCGTTCAGGCGCTTGCTGGCCAGCCGTCCGCCGACGACCCGGCCGCGCTCGTGCACCCGGACGGCGGCACCGCCGGCGGCCAGCTCCCGGGCACAGGCCAGCCCCGCGATTCCCGCACCCACCACGACCACATTCATGGCCTGAGGTTAAGACCAGGCACACTGGTCCGATGCGCCGTCCCCCCGTCCGGCCCACCGTGGTCCTTGTGGTTGCCATTCTCCTGGGAGTGTCGGTCCTCGGCATCGGATTGCTCCGGGCGGCCACCTACGACCCACCCGGCGCCGGCAAGCAGGCGTCGCCCGGCGCGGCCCGGGTCGGTCCGGCCGCCGGCACCCCGGGCCGCTGTGCGGGCGTGCCGGTCAGCGCCACCCGGGAGTTGCGCGGCATGTGGCTCACCACGGTGATGAACATCGACTGGCCCAGCCGGCCCGGCCTGAGCAAGGAGAAGGTGCAGGCCGAGTACCGCGCCTGGCTGGACCTGGCCGTGTCGATGCGGCACAACGCGATCTTCGTGCACGTCCGGCCCAGCGGCGACGCGTTCTGGGAGTCGGCGTACGCGCCCTGGTCGGAGTGGCTGACCGGCAAACGGGACGGCCGGTCGCCCGGCTGGGACCCGATGGCGTTCATGATCACCGAGGCGCACGCCCGTAATCTGGAGTTCCACGCCTGGTTCAACCCGTACCGCGGGACCCAGCCGGCCCCGTCCGGGCCCGGCGCCGACTTCCGGAAGCTGGCGCCGAACCATCCTCTGCTCAAGCACCGCGACTGGGCGATCTCCTACCCGGACGGCAAGAACGCCCGGCTGTACTTCGACCCGGGCATCCCGGCGGCCCGCAAGTTCGTCGAGGACGCGATGCTGGAGGCCGTCGAGAAGTACGACGTGGACGGCGTCCACTTCGACGACTTCTTCTACCCGTACCCCGAGGGCGGTGGCAACGAGTTCGCCGACGATGCCAGCTTCGCCCGCCGGGCCGACAAGTCGCAGAGCCGCGGGGACTGGCGCCGGGCCAACGTCGACACCCTGGTCCGCGAGATGAACCAGCGGATCAAGCAGCTCAAGCCGTGGGTCAAGTTCGGCATCAGCCCGTTCGGGATCTGGCGCAACCAGGAGACCGACAGGGCCGGCTCGGACACCCACGGGCTGCAGAGCTACGACGCCATCTACGCCGACACCCGCAAGTGGGTGCGCGAGGGCTGGCTGGACTACATCGTGCCGCAGCTGTACTGGGCGATCGGCTTCGACAAGGCCGACTACACCAAGGCCCTGCCCTGGTGGTCGGCGCTGGTCAAGGGCACCCGGGTGCAGCTCTACATCGGGCAGGGCGACTACCGCGTCGGCGAGAAGGGCCCGTGGCGGCAGCCGGACCAGATCGACCGCCAGCTCACCCTGAACGACAAGTACGGCGTGCTGGGCAGCGTGCACTTCAGCGCCAAGCAGATCCGCGAGGACCGGCTGGGCTCGGTCACCCGCTACCGCAAGAACCACTACGCCGCCCCGGCGCTGCTGCCCACGATGGCGCAGCTGCCCGCCCAGCCACCCGGCGCGCCCCGGCTCGTCGGCGCCCGCCGCACCGCCGCCGGCCCGGTGGAGCTCGACTGGCAGCCGGGCACCGGTGCCGAGCCGGCGAGCTGGGCGCTCTACCGGGTCGACGGCGCCGCCGCGAAGCTGGTCGCCACCGGCCGCGGCGGCACCAAGGTCCAGGACCCGGCCCCGCCACCGGCCGCCGCGCAGTACTGCCTCAGCGGCCTGGACCGCTCCGGCAACGAGAGCCCGATCAGCGAGCCCCGCGGCGTCAACCAGTGAGAGTGCCGTCCGCGACCTCGAACGTGCGGGTGGTGTGCACCGCTTCGAGCATCCGGCGGTCGTGGGTGACCAGCAGCAGCGTGCCCGGGTAGCCGGCCAGCGCGGCCTCCAGCTGCTCGATCGCGGCCAGGTCCAGGTGGTTGGTCGGCTCGTCCAGCACCAGCAGGTTGACCCCGCGGGCCTGCAACAGCGCCAGCGCCGCCCGGGTCCGTTCCCCGGGCGACAGGGTGTCCGCCGGGCGCAGCACGTGCGCCGCCCGCAGGCCGAACTTGGCCAGCAGCGTGCGGACCTCGGCGTCCGGCAGCTCGGGCACGGCCGCGCCGAACGCCGCCATCAGCGGTTCGTCGCCGAGGAACAACCCGCGGGCCTGGTCCACCTCGCCGACGACCACGCCCGGCCCCAGCGCCGCCGAGCCCGCCTCCAGCGGCAGCCGGCCGAGCATGGCGGCGAGCAGCGTCGACTTCCCGGCCCCGTTCGCCCCGGTGATGGCCACCCGGTCGGCCCAGTCGATCTGCAGGGTCACCGGGCCCAGGACGAAGTCGCCGCGGCGCACGACGGCGTCACGCAGGGTCGCCACGACCGCACCGGCGCGGGGTGCGGCGGCGAACTCCATCCGCAGCTCCCACTCCTTGCGCGGCTCCTCCACGACCTCCAGCCGCTCGATCATCCGCTGGGTCTGGCGGGCCTTGGCGGCCTGCTTCTCGGTCGACTCGGCGCGGACGTTGCGGCCGATCTTGTCGTTGTCCTTGGCCTTGCGGCGCGCGTTGCGCACGCCGTGCTCCATCCAGCCGCGCTGCATCTGCGCCCGCTCCTGCAGCGCACCCTTCTTGTCGGCGAACTCCTCGTAGTCCTCGCGCGCGTGCCGCCGGGCCCGCTCGCGTTCCTCCAGGTAGGCGCCGTACCCGCCGCCGTACCGGCGGACCTGCTGCTGGGCCAGGTCCAGCTCCAGCACCGCGGTGACCGTCCGGGTGAGGAACTCGCGGTCGTGGCTGACCAGCAGCGTGCCGGCGCGCAGCGAGGTGACGAACTCCTCCAGCCGGGCCAGCCCTGTCAAATCAAGATCGTTGGTGGGCTCGTCGAGCAGGAACACGTCGTACCGGCTGAGCAGCAGCGACGCCATGCCGGCGCGGGCCGCCTGGCCGCCGGAGAGCGCCGTCATCGGATGGTCCAGCGCGACGCCCAGCCCCAGCTCCGCGGCGACGGCCGCGGCGCGTTCGTCCAGGTCGGCGCCGCCCAGGTCGAGCCAGCGCTCCAGCGCGGTCGCGTAGGTCTCGTCGGCGCCGGGCGCGCCCTCGGCCAGGGCCTCGGCGGCGGCGTCCATGGCGAGCTGGGCCGGCCCGACCCCGGTGCGCCGGGCCAGGAAGTCGCGCACGGTCTCGCCGGCGCGCCGCTCACGCTCCTGCGGCAGATAGCCGACGTTCGCGGTGGGCGGGCTCAGCGACACCGTGCCGGCCTCGACCGGCAGGAGCCCGGCCAGGGTACGCAGCAGCGTGGTCTTGCCGGCCCCGTTGACGCCGACCAGCCCGATCACGTCCCCGGGGGCGACCACCAGGTCGAGGGAGCTGAACAGGGTGCGGTCGCCGTGCCCCGCGGCGAGGTCCTTGACGATCATCGTGGCGCTCATCGGGGCCCGACTCTATCGCCGCGCTAGCCGGGGATGGGCACCGCCGTGCCGCTGACGCGTACGCCGTCCTCGCCGGGGGTCAGCGTCACGGTGAGCCGTCCCGGGCGCCCGAGGTCGTCACCCTGCGACAGCTGCACCACCGCGTCGCCGGGCACCAGCCACTCGTCGCGCAGATACCCGCCGAACGCCGCCGCGGCGGCACCGGTGGCCGGATCCTCGTACACCCCGCCGACCGGGAACGGGTCCCGCACGTCGAACCGGTCCTCGGCCGCGCGCCACACGAGCTGGACGGTGGTCCAGCCCCGGGCCTCCATCAGCGCCTTGAGGACCGGCACGTCGTAGTCCAGCTCGGCGAGCCGCTGCCGGGTCGCGGCCGCGATCACCGGGTGGTACGCGCCGGCGTACGCGACCCGGGGCGGCAGGGCCGGGTCGAGGTCGCCCGCGTCCCAGCGCAGCGCGGCCAGCAGGGCGGACAGGTCCTCGGGAGCCAGCTCGGCCACCCGGGCGCCGACGCTGGTCAGGGTGGCCCGGCGCTGGTCGTCGACGACCACCGGCACCTCCCCGGCGTTGGTGACGAACAGGTAGGTGCCCGGCCCGTGCCGGTCGGCCAGCGCGACCGCCGTGCCCACGGTCGCGTGCCCGCAGAACGGCACCTCGGCCAGCGGGCTGAAGTAGCGGACCCGGTACACCCCGGCGCCCCGGTCCTCGGTGAGGAACGCGGTCTCCGAGTAGCCGACCTCCGCCGCGATCGCCAGCATCTCGGCGTCGGTCAGGGTGCCCGCGGCCAGGACCACGCCGGCCGGGTTGCCGCCCGCCGGATCGGCGCTGAACGCGGCGTACCTGAGAATGTCGATGTCGCTCATGTCCTCAGCGTCCCGTCCCGCGGCAGCGCCCGGCCAGAGCCAATTCCGCGGGTCTGGCCGCGGTCTTGGTCACTTGTCACAGGTCCGGAGTAGCGTTTCCGAAGTGACTGAAGCTTCCACACAGCTCGTCCCCACACCTCCGACCGATCTTCCCCGCACACTGGGCGAGCTCCGCGCCTCCGGCCACGAGTTCCGCACGGTCAAAGAGGAGCTGCGCGACAATCTGCTGGACCGGCTGCGCCGCGGCGCGCCCCGCTTCCCCGGCATCGTCGGCTACGACGACACCGTGCTGCCCGAGGTCGAGCGGGCCCTGCTCGCCGGCCACGACATGGTTCTGCTCGGCGAGCGGGGCCAGGGCAAGACCCGGCTCATCCGCGGGCTCGTCGACCTGCTCGACGAGTGGACGCCCTTCATCACGGGCTCCGAGCTGCGCGAGCACCCGTACCAGCCGCTCGTCCCGGCCACCCGGCGGCTGGCCGCCGAGACCGGCGACCTGCTGCCGATCTCCTGGCTGCACCGCTCCGAGCGGTACGGCGAGAAGCTCGCCACCCCGGACACCAGTGTCGGCGACCTGATCGGCGACGTCGATCCGATCAAGGTGGCCGAGGGCCGGGCCCTGGGCGACCCGGACACGATTCACTTCGGCCTGGTGCCGCGGACCAACCGGGGCATCTTCGCCGTCAACGAGCTGCCCGACCTGGCCGAGCGCATCCAGGTGTCGTTGCTCAACGTGCTCGAGGAGCGCGACATCCAGGTCCGCGGCTACCAGCTGCGCCTGCCGCTGGACCTGCTGCTGGTGGCCTCGGCCAACCCGGAGGACTACACCAACCGGGGCCGGATCATCACTCCGCTCAAGGACCGCTTCGGCGCCGAGATCCGCACCCACTACCCGCTCGAGATCGAGCTGGAGACGGCGCTGATCCGGCAGGAGGCGGCTCTCGCGGCGTCGGTGCCGGACCACCTCGTGGACGTGCTGGCGCGGTACACCCGCGCGGTCCGCGACTCGCCGGCCGTGGACACCCGCTCCGGCATCTCGGCCCGTTTCGCGATCGCCGCGGCCGAGACGGTCGCCGCGTCCGCGTTGCGCCGGGCCGGGCTCAAGAACGAGCGGGAGGCCGTCGCCCGGATCTGCGACACCGTCTCGGTGACCAGCACCCTGCGGGGCAAGGTCGAGTTCGAGAGCGGCGAGGAGGGACGCGAGACCGAGATCCTGGCCCACCTGCTGCGCCTGGCCACCGCCGAGACGTTCCGGGCCCGGCTGGCCGGCCTCGACCTGTCCGGCTTCACCGACCTGGTCGCCGAGGGCGCCATCATCGAGACCGGTGACCTGGTCCCGGCCGAGGAGCTGCTGGGCCAGATCGGCACCGTGCCGGGCCTGGCCAAGGTCCTCGACCGGCTCGGCCTGGGCGACGCGCCCAGCTCCGGCCAGGCGGCCTCCGGCGTCGAGTTCGTCCTGGAAGGGTTGCACCTCACCCGCCGGCTGGCCAAGGAGCTGACCGACGACGGCCGCACCCTCTACGGGAGCTGACATGGGCCTCTTTCCCCAGAACGGGCCCGGCCATGGCCGGTAACCGTTTCCGGTACGGCGTCTGGCGGGACGGGCCCGACCCGCTCGCGCCGCCGTACGACGTGCGGGCGGCCGTGGACGAGGTCGGCGAGCGGGTGCTCGGCGGCGACAATCTGCGCGACGCCCTGCGGGACCTGCTGCGCCGGGGTCCCCGCGACGGCCGGGGCCTGGACGACCTGGAGGCCCGGGCCCGGCGGATGCGGCGGGAGGCGTTGCGCCGGGGCAACCTCGACGGTGCCGTCACGCGGGCCCAGCAGCTGCTCGACCAGGCCGTCGCCGCCGAACGCGACGAGCTGCGCGGGCGGGAGGGCGACGACGCCCGCTTCCAGGAGGCGGTGCTCGACAACCTGCCGCGCTCCACGGCCCAGGCTGTGCAGGAGCTGTCCGACTACAACTGGGCCAGCGACGAGGCCCGGGCGACGTACCAGCAGATCCTCGACGGTCTGCGGCGCGAGGTGGTCGAGCAGCGCTTCGCCGGCATGAAGGACGCGCTGCAGGGCCGCGACCCGGCCACCGACGCCCGGGTCGCCGAGATGGTCGGCGATCTCAACGACCTGCTCGGCAAGCACGCCCGCGGCGAGGACACCGACGACGCGTTCCAGCAGTTCATGGCCAAGCACGGCGAGTTCTTCCCGGAGAATCCACAGAATATCGACGAGCTCGTCGACTCCCTGGCCCGCCGGGCCGCGGCCGCCGAGCGGCTGATGCGCTCGCTGAGCCCGCAGCAGCGCGAGGAGCTGGCCCAGCTCATGGACCAGGCGCTCGGCGACGGGCCGCTGCGCGGTCAGCTGGCCGAGCTGACCGACAACCTGCGTGCGCTGCGGCCGGAGCTGAACTGGAATCGCGGCGAGCGGATGCGGGGCAACGAAGACCTCGGCTACGGCGACGCCACCGCGGCGCTGGGCGAGCTGGGTGAGCTCGACGACCTGCTGGAGCAGCTCGGCCAGGAGCATCCCGGGGCGACCCTGGACGACGTCGACGTCGAGGCGGTCGAGCGCCAGCTCGGCCGCAGTGCCGCCGACGACGTGCGCCGGCTGCGCGAGCTCGAACGCGAGCTGCGCCGCCAGGGCTGGGTCACCCGTGACGAGGACGGCCTCACCCTGTCGCCCAAGGCGTTGCGCCGGCTCGGCCGCACCGCGCTGGCGCAGGTCTTCTCCGACCTGTCCAGCAAGAAGCGCGGCTCGCACGATGTGCGGGACGCGGGCGCGGCCGGGGATCTGATCGGGTCGTCGCGGCGCTGGCAGTTCGGTGACGAGCAGCCGCTCGACGTGGTCCGCACCATCGGCAACGCGGTCCGCCGCCGCGCCGGCGGGGGAGTGGGCACGCTGCCGGTGCGCCTGGAGCCGGAGGACTTCGAGGTCGCCGAGACCGAGCGCCGGGCGTCGGCGGTGGTCGCCCTGTGTGTCGACCTGTCGTACTCGATGTTCGCCGACGGCCGCTGGGGTCCGATGAAGCAGACCGCGCTGGCCCTGTCGCACCTGGTGGCGACGCAGTTCCCGCAGGACTCGCTGCAGATCATCGGCTTCGGCCGGTACGCGATGAGCCTGTCGCAGGGCGAGCTGGCGGCGATCGAGCCGGACATGGTGCAGGGCACCAACCTGCAGCACGCGCTGAAACTGGCCGGCCGGCACCTGCGCCGGCACCCGGGCGCCGAGCCGGTGGTGCTGGTGGTGACCGACGGTGAGCCGACGGCCCACCTGGAGGACGACGGCCAGGCGTACTTCAACTGGCCGACCCTGCCGGAGACGGTGCAGCTGACCGTGCGCGAGGTGGACCTGCTCACCCGCTACGGCGCCACGCTGAACCTCTTCATGCTGGGTGAGGACCCCGGGCTGCGCCGCTTCGTCGACGCGGTGGCCAAGCGCAGCGGTGGCCGGGTCTTCAGCCCGGACGTTTCGGAGCTGGGCCGCTACGTGGTCGACGACTACGTACGCAGCCGCCGCGGCAAACGCTGAGAAGTGCGGTACCCATCCTTCCTAGGACGCTCTACAGGGTGTGTCCCGCACAACGGCCCGCGCACGGTCCGGCCCGGGGTGAACCGGGACAACGACGGGGCTGGTTATAGTGGCTCGCGAGTGACCGGCCCGGCGTGTCCGGCGTGCCGACCGGGGGGTCGGCAGCGGACGATCCCACCGAGGCGGCGCACGACGTCCGCGGGTGGGGTCCCGCGGCCGGCAGGGGGAGAGGGGGCGCGATGTCGCAGCAGCCTGCGCAGGTGACGCCCGGATCCCCGGCGCCCGGAAGCACCCCGCCGATCACCGCCTCCGACCGGATCTGGACGATTCCCAACGTCATCAGCTTCGTCCGGCTGCTCGGCGTGCCGCTCTTCCTCTACCTGCTGCTCGGCCCGCAGCACGACGTCGCCGCGGTGATCGTGCTGACCCTGGGCGGCACCACCGACTGGGTCGACGGCTACGTGGCCCGCCGGATGAACTCGGTCAGCCGCCTCGGCGAGCTGCTCGACCCGTTCGCCGACCGGCTCTACATCCTGGCCACCCTGATCGGCTGCACCGTGCGCGAGGTCGTGCCCTGGTGGCTGACCGCGGCCCTGCTGCTGCGCGAGGCCGTGCTGGCCGTCGCGCTGCTGGTGCTGCGCCGCCACGGGTACGGGCCGCCGCCGGTCCACTACGTCGGCAAGACCGGCACGTTCGTGCTGCTCGGTGCGCTCCCGCTGTTGCTGCTCGCCGAGGCCGTACCGTCGATCCACGCGGTCGTCGCGCCGATCGGCTGGGGCCTGGCCTGGTGGGCCCTCGGCCTGTACTGGGCCGCCGCGGTGCTCTACCTGGCCCAGACCCGCGCGCTGCTGCGCGCCGACCGGGCCGAGCAGGCCCGGAGCGGAGCAGTCGCCGGATGACCTCGCCCGACGGCGGCGACGGCCAGCGCCGGTTCGCCCCGGACTTCCTGACCGAGCTGTTCCAGAACCCCCTCGACCCCGGCTACGCCGACGCGGCCGCCCGCAAGGCCCGCGGCGAGGGCCGCACCGGCGCCCCGAAACGGATCGTCAGCGCGATCAGCGCCCTGACCCTGGTCGGGCTCGGCTTCCTGCTGGTCGTGGCCTACCAGGAGACGACCGCCGCCGAACCGGCCCGCAGCCAGGCCCGCGACACCCTCGTCGACCAGGTGCAGAGCCGCCGTACCGGGACCGCCGAACTGCAGGCCCGCGCCGACCGGCTCCGCGCCGAGGTCGCCGAGCTGCGCGAGAAACAGCTCGGCGGGGCGGCCGTGGCCCGGCTGCGTGACCTCGAGGCCGAGACCGGGCTGGCCCCCGTACGCGGCCCCGGCGCCCGGGTCACCGTCGGCGACGGCCCGATGCCGGTCGATCCGCTGACCGGCGAACGCAAGAGCGAGGCCCGGGTCCGCGACACCGACCTGCAGGTGGCGACGAACGCGCTGTGGGCCGCCGGTGCGGAAGCCGTCGCGGTCAACGGCCAGCGGCTCACCGCCACCTCCACGATCCGGCAGGCGGGCGAGGCGATCCTGGTCGACTTCCGGCCGGTGACCACGCCGTACCAGGTGATCGCGATCGGACCGGACCAGCTGGCCGGCAAGTTCCGCGACGGCCCGGCGGGGCGCTTCTTCCGCGCGCTCAACACCAAGTTCGGCATCTCGTACGACGTGGCCGAGCTCAGCGACGTCACCCTGGACGCGGCCACCGAGCCGAACCTGCGGCAGGCCTCGCCGTCCGTGCCGCCGTCCAGTGTCCCGACCCCGTCCAGCAAAGAGTCGAAAGGCGGCTGATGATCGCCGTACTCGCCCTGATCGCCGGCGTCGTGCTCGGCATCGTGTTCCATCCGACGGTGCCGATCGCGCTGCAGCCGTACCTGCCGATCGCGGTCGTGGCCGCGCTGGACGCGGTGTTCGGCGGCGTGCGCGCGAAACTCGACGGGATCTTCGACGACAAGCAGTTCGTGGTCTCCTTCATCTCGAACGTGCTGGTCGCGGGCATCATCGTCTACCTGGGCGACCAGCTGGGCGTAGGCGGCCAGCTCTCGATCGGCGTCGTGGTGGTGCTCGGCGTCCGGATCTTCGGCAACGTGGCCGCGATCCGCCGGCACCTGTTCCGGGCGTAGGGGCGGCGATGACCGACGACCAGCAGCCCGCCCCGCGTGATGAGCGGCCTGAGCGGCCAGCGTCCGGGTCGGTGTCCGGCGATTGGCTCGCGTCCGAGCCGGCTTCCGGCGAGTGGCCGGAGCCGGTGGCCCAGCGGCCTGAGCGGCCCGCGTCCGAGCCGGCTTCCGGCGACTGGCCCGCGGCCGAGCCGGCCTCCGGCGAGCGGCCGGAGCCCGTGGCCCAGCGGCCTGACCAGCTCGCGGGTGACCAGGAGAGCGGCGACCGGCCGCCATCCGCGGCCGCGCAGGGCGACCGCTCGTCGTCCGGTGGCGCGGCGGCTGAGCGGGAGGCCGGTGAGCGGCACAGCGCCGGCCGGCCGGCGGCTCTCGGGGATCCGGGGATGCCTGCCGCCGGTAGGCAACCGGCGGCCGAGGCGGTGGCACCGGACGTGGAGAACGCTCCCCATCCCTATGCGACGGCCGATCCGCACGCGCCCTTGTCCGCTGACGGTCCGACGGTTCGCCTCTCCGGGGCGATGTTGCCGCCGCCCGCCACGGACCCGGACGGGCCGCCGGACCAGCCCGCGAGCGCGCCGGCTGACAGCGCCGCTGCGGCCGGCGACGAGAGCACCGTGGTGTCCCGCCCGGACCGGCCCGCTGACGAAGCCACGACCCTGCTGACGCCGCCACCCGCGGCGGTCGACGACGAGCCGACGGTGCAGGTCGAGCCCCGTTCCCCTGATGCTGGGCCGGCGCGGCGGCGGTCGTTCGACGGCGGGTCCACCATGCGGCTGCAGCCGCCGTTCTTCGCGCCGGGAACGACCAGGACGCCGCGCGCGTCCTCGGCCGCCGATGACGCCAGGACACCCCAGGACGATCCGCCCTGGCCCGATTCCGCCGCCGGGCCGTCCACGCCGGACGGCGCCCGTTCCCACCCCGATCAGCTGCCGGCCGGCCACGATGACGAGTCGTGGGTCAACGCCGCGGGTGGGCAGGGCGACCGGCCGTGGGAGGCCGACGCGTCGGCGCACGCTGATGACCAGGCCTGGGCCGATCGCGCCGACGAACCATCGCCCACCCGGCACGACGAGAGCCGGCTCGACGCCGACGACGCGCCGCCGGCCCTCCGGGATGAGCAATCCGGGGGTGCGGAGGCCGCCGACACCCCGCGCCGGTGGTCGGACAGCCCTTCCTGGCCTCTCGGCGACGCGTCCGAGCACCACGACGCACCCGATCAGCCCGGCGGAAGCGGGTCGGCCACCAGGGGTGCCGAGGGCGACACGCCCGGGCGGTGGCAGGAAAGCGCGGCCCGCGGCGCGGCAGCCGCCGACGACCAGGATTCGCGGGACGACCCCCGCGGCGCCACGCCGGAGGACTCACCCGAACCGGTGACGGGAGCTCCCGCCGTACCGGACAAGGAGAAGGCGCCTGCCGGGCGGCGGCTGTCGTCGGCCGGCGCGCTCATCTGGTTGTTGCTCGCCCTGCTCGGCTTCACCCTGGCCGTGCAGCTGCGCAGCAACGACCAGGACGCCGGCCTGGCCACCGCGCGTCAGGAGGACCTGGTCGGCATCCTCAGTGACCTCGAGGCGCGTGACCAGCGCCTGCAGCAGGAGATCAACGCCCTGGAGGAGAGCCAGCGGCAGCTGACCTCCGGGGTCGCCGGGCGGCAGGCCGCGCTCGCCGAGGCCGGGAAGCGGGCCGACGAGCTCGGGCTGCTCTCCGGCACGCTGCCCGCGCGCGGGCCCGGGTTGAAGATTTCCATCGACCCCAGGGGCCAGCCGATCAAGGCTTCCGCCATTCTGAACGCCGTGCAGGAGCTGCGCGGCGCCGGCGGTGAGGTGATGGAGATCATCGGCGACAACGGCGTCGCCGTACGGATCGTGGCCTCGTCCTATTTTGTCGACGGTGACGGCGGTCGGGTGATCGTCGACGGCAAGCAGCTCAGCGGCCCGTACACGCTGTGGGTGATCGGTGTGCCGTCGACGATGCAGACGGCGTTGCAGATCCCCGGTGGGGTGGTCGCTTCGGTGAGCCAGGCCGGCGGTAACGTGACCATGGAGCAACGCACGGCGGTCGAGGTGTCCGCGGTGCGTCAGCCCACCAGCCTGCAGTACGCGCGTCCGGTCTCGTGAGCGGGCGCGCTTGTCAACGGAGGAATGCGTGATTCCTGAGGACCTGCGGTACACGGCCGAGCACGAGTGGGTGTCCGGTGACGGCACCGCGCCCGTGCGGGTGGGCATCACCCACTTCGCGCAGGACGCGCTCGGCGACATCGTTTTCGTGCAGCTGCCCGACGAGGGTACGGCTGTGCAGGCCGGCGACCAGCTCGGCGAGATCGAGTCGACGAAGAGCGTCTCCGAGATCTACGCGCCGATCGCCGGCACCGTGGTGGCCCGCAACGGCAGTCTCGCCGACGAGCCGGAGCTGATCAACGCCGAGCCGTACGCGGCCGGCTGGCTCGTGGAGATCGCCCCGGACGACCCGGCGGCGCTCGCCGGGCTGCTGGACGCCGACGCCTACAAGGCGCTGACCGACAGCTGATCGCCCGCGCGTCTGGTTGCCCGCCATTTCGGCGCTGACTAGGCTCGCGGGGCACATGGAGAAATCTGCAATTCCTTTCTCATACCGATAGTCGTGCCGTCCGGACCTCCGGGCAGCGGCGGGGGGCGCTGCGCTCCGGACCCGGGTCCGGCTCGCTCACCCCGTGTCGTCGGGCGGCGACCGAAACAGATCCGTGAGGTGGTCCGATGACGCGCCCAGACGACGAGTTCCCCCCGCTCGACGTCACGTCCACGCTGAACCTCGGTGCGCTCGACGAGGTGCTCGAGGGCCCCGAGACCGACGTGGTACCGAGCCGGATGTCCGGTTCGCTGCCCCCGGGGATGGCGCTGCTGGTCGTGCGCCGCGGCCCCAACGCGGGTGCGCGGTTCCTGCTGGACCATGACGTGACCACGAGTGGCCGCCACCCCGACAGCGACATCTTCCTCGACGACGTGACGGTCTCGCGCCGGCACGCCGAGTTCCACCGCGACGGGGGCACCTTCACGGTGCGCGACGTGGGTTCGCTCAACGGCACCTACGTCAACCGTGAGCGGGTCGAGTCGGCCACCCTGAGCAACGGGGACGAGGTCCAGATCGGCAAGTTCCGGCTGGTCTTCATCGCCGGTCCCCGGCCGGAGGGCGAGGGAAGCGGGGCGTGAACCCGTCGGGGGCGGCCGCGCACGATCCCGGGTCTCGGGCCCAGGGTCAACGTGACGCTGCGCTGATGAGCATCGGGGAGGTGCTGGCCCAGCTGCGTACCGAGTTCCCGGACACCACGATCTCCAAGCTCCGGTTCCTGGAGGCGGAGGGGCTGGTGGACCCGCAGCGCACCGCCTCCGGCTACCGCAAGTACTCGTGGAACGACGTGGCGCGGCTGCGTTTCGTCCTGACCGCGCAGCGGGACCAGTACCTCCCGCTGCGCGTCATCCGCGAGCAGCTCGAGGCGCAGGAGCGCGGGGACGACACGTTGTCGCACCGGCGCCCGTCGCTGGTGGCGGTCGGCTCGGAGGCCGAGGTGCCGGCGGACGCCGCCGACACCCGGGTGTCGCGGGCCGACCTGGTCGAGCGCACCGGCATCGCCGAGCAGATGCTCACCGAGCTGGAGCAGATGGGCCTGGTGCTGTCCCGGCCGCCGGGCTGGTACGACGGCGACGCCGTGGTGATCGTCGAGGCCGTGGTGGGCCTGGTCCGGCACGGCCTGGAGCTGCGGCACCTGCGCGCGTTCCGGACCGGGGCGGACCGCGAGGTCGGGCTCTTCGCCCAGTTGCTGACGCCGTTGATGCGCCAGCACGACCCGGCGGCGCGGGCCCGGGCCGCCGAGACGGCGCGCGAGCTGCAGGCGCTGTCCCAGCGGCTGCACGCGGCGCTGGTGCGGGCGGGCCTGCGGGACACTCTCGGACGGTGAGGCGCGGGGTTGCCGGTTTGTCCGGCAGGGCCGGGGTAACCCCACAGACACGGGCATCGTGTGGCGCTCGGTCCCGAGCGTCCGTGTACCGTGCAGGATAGGCGGGAAACAGCCTGATGGTCGCGTTGCCCTCACAAGGCGGCGGTGGCCTTACGGGGCGGCACGACGAAGCGACACGGAGGCGGGCGGTGCGCGAGCTGAGCGTGGTCGGGGTTCGGGTGGAGCTGCCCAGTAACCAGCCGATCGTCCTGCTCAGGGAGGTCGACGGCGATCGGTACCTGCCGATCTGGATCGGCGCGGTGGAGGCAACTGCCATCGCGTACGAGCAGCAGGGCGTCAAGCCCGCCCGGCCGTTGACCCATGATCTGCTACGGGACATCCTCGCGGCGCTCGAGGCGCCGCTGAAGGCCGTCGAGATCACGGAACTCAAGGAGAACGTGTTCTACGCGGATCTGCTGATCGGTGACGACCTGCGGGTGTCCGCGCGGCCGAGCGACTCGATCGCCCTGGCCCTGCGGGTGGGGGCGCCGATCCGGTGCGCCGATCAGGTGCTGACCGAGGCCGGGATCGTCATCCCGGACGAGCAGGAGGACGAGGTCGAGAAGTTCCGCGAGTTCCTCGACCAGGTCCGCCCGGAGGACTTCGCGGGCTGATCCGCGCATCGACGATCACCACAGGTCCGGTCGTCCGTACGCGGCGTGTCGCGGCATTACCTCCCTGTTTCGTGGCTCGCTGGGTTATACGCTCGTGAAGTCCAGGTGAAGCGGCACCGCGCAGCGGGGAGGTAGTCGCGTGCACGAGTCAGACTCTGAAGAGGGTCCGCTTGTCGGCGAGGACGGCGATACCGGGTATCGCGGAGTGACGGCTTGTCAGGCGGTCGGCATCAGCTACCGCCAGCTCGACTACTGGGCGCGGACGACGCTCGTGGTGCCCAGCATCCGCGACGCCTCCGGCTCCGGCACGCAGCGGCTCTACTCGTTCCGTGACCTGGTCGTCCTCAAGGTGGTCAAGCGCCTGCTGGACGCCGGCGTCTCCCTGCAGAACATCCGCAAGGCGATCGAGACGCTGCGTTCGCGCGGCGTCGACGACCTGGCCGGCATCACGTTGATCTCCGACGGCACCACGGTGTACGAGTGCCGGTCGCCGGAAGAGGTCGTGGATCTGCTCCAGGGCGGTCAGGGTGTCTTCGGCATCGCCATCGGCGGGGCCTTCAAGGAGATCCAGGGCTCGCTGTCGCACCTGCCCGCCGAGCCCGCCGCCGGCCCGCAGCCGGTCGGCACCGGCCTGGACGCCGAGCCCGCCGCCGGGGACGAGCTCGCGGCCCGCCGGGCCCGCCGCCGCGCGGGCTGACCGCCCGCACACCCCGCACGATCATCCCGGCTACATTCTGCGGGTGACCGATCCCTTCGCCGCCGCCGGGACGCTGCGCGACGCGTACCGGCGCGTCGACTGGGCGGCCACCTCCCTCGGACCGGTCCCGTCGTGGAGTCCTGTGCTGCTCGCCGCGCTGGATCTGACCTTGAACACCCGCGCGCCGGTGACGCTGCTCTGGGGCCCGGACCACGTCCTGATCTACAACGAGGCCTACGTGCCGATGATCGGCGAGAAGCATCCGGCCGCCCTGGGCGCGCCGGCGGCCGAGGTCTTCGCCGAGATCTGGGCGACCATCGGTCCGATGCTCGAGTCGGTGCTGGCCGGGCGGGGCGCGACGTGGGTCGAGGATCTGCGGCTGCTGATGGACCGCCGCGGTTTCCTCGAGGAGACCTACTTCACCTTCTCGTACTCGGCCGTGCACGACAGCGACGGCCGGATCGCCGGGGCCGTCGACATCGCCGCCGAGACCACCGCGCAGGTGCTCGGCGCCCGCCGGCTGGCTTTGCTGGGCCGGCTCAACGATCAGCTCACCGACGCCGAGGACGTGGGGCAGCTGCTCGACCACGCCCTGCCCGTGCTGCGCTCGGCACCCGAGGACCTGCCCGGGGTGGACATCCTGCTGCCGGAGGCGCAGGTGCCGACGGCGGCCTGGCCCGCGCCGCTGGACCGGGACGTGGCGGTCGAGATCACCGAGCAGGGCCGGATCGCCCGGATCCGGCTCACCGGGGCGGACGGCGACCGCTCGGATGCCGTGCTGGTCAGCCGGGTCAGCCCGCACCTCGCCGTCGACCAGGAGTACCTGCGGTTCTTCCGGCTGCTCGGCGCCTCCCTGGCCCAGGGGCTGCACCGGACCCGGGTCCGGCAGGCCGAGCGCCGGGCCACGGCCATGGAACGCGAGCTGGCCGAGGCGTTGCAGCGCAGCCTGCTGGCCGCGCCGGTGCAGCCCGAGCACACCGAGGTGGCGGTGCGGTATCAGCCGGCCGGCGCGGGCGCGCACATCGGCGGCGACTGGTACGACGCGTTCACCCTGCCCGACGGCCGGGTGACGGTGGTGGTCGGCGACGTCACCGGGCACGACCGGCGGGCCGCGGCGGCGATGAGCGAGATCCGCAACCTGCTCCGGGGCATCTCGTACGCGCTGCTCAAACCGCCGGCGCTGGTGCTGACCGGATTGCAGGACGCGATGCGGGGCTTCGCCGTCGAGGCGTTCGCCACGGTGGTGCTGGCCCAGATCGAACGCGAGGAGCACGGCACCCGCACGCTGCGCTGGTCCAACGCGGGTCATCCGCCGCCGGTGCTGGTCGCCCCGGACGGCGTCGTACGGCTGCTGGAGACCCGCCCCGAGACGCTGCTGGGGACCCGGGCCCGCACGGTGCGGACCGACCACCGGGTGCAGCTGCTGCCCGGCACCAGCGTGATCTTCTACACCGACGGCCTGATCGAGCGCCGCGGCGCCACCCTCGACGACGGCCTGGCCGAGCTGACCCGGGCGTTGCGGGGCTGCGCCGCGATGGACGCCGAGCAGATCTGCGACCACCTGCTGGGGCACTTCGCGGGCGGCACCGACGACGACGTGGTGCTCGCCGTCGTCCGGGCCGGGGACTGATCAGGTGCCGGACAGCATCCGCAGCACCAGGGCCAGCGGCGGCCAGGTGGCCCGGCCGCGCCGGGTCACGGCGTAGCAGCGCAGCCGGGGCTCGAACCCGGTCAGGGCGATCAGCCGGACGCCGGGCAGCGTGGCGGTCCCCATCGGCAGCAGCCCGACCCCAGCCCGGCGACGATCATGTCCTGCACCAGGTCGAGGCTGTCGGCGCGGTGCACGATCCGGGGTGTGAAGCCGACCAGTGACGCCATCGTGCGGACCACGTCCTCGTCGGCGGTGTTGCGGGAGTTCACGATCCAGTCGTGGCCGGCGAACCCGGCGAAGTCGGCGCCCGGGTCGTCCCGGGGCACCGCGAGGCCCCACGGCATCTCCCACAGCGGGACCGACTCCAGCGCGGCGTCGAAGGCGGCCGGGGCCAGGTTGTAGTCGTAGGTCAGGGCCAGGTCCACGGCGTCCAGGGCGAGCAGCTCGAACGCCTCGAACGGCTCGTGTTCATGGATCAGCAGACGGACCCGGGGGTGGGTCGCGGCGAGCGTGGCCGCGACGGGCAGCAGCGACCGCCGTACGGCGGTGGCGAAGCCCGCGACCCGCAGCGCACCGGCCGGCTCGGCCAGCGGGTCCAGGTCGAGCCGGGCCGCCTCGACCGCGGCCAGGATGGTGACCGCGTGCCCGGCCAGGCGCTGTCCGGCCGGGGTGAGCCGGACCCGCCGGCCGTCCGGCTCGATCAGCACCGCACCGGCCTCGCGGGCCAGCACGGCGAGCTGCTGCGACACGGTCGAGGTGGTGATGTGCAACTCGTCGGCGACCGCTCGCATCGAGCCCAGCCGCGACAGTTCCACCAATAACCGCAGGCGGCGGGTGTCCATGCCGCCATTGTCAGCCAATGCCGAACGGTATGTCCATCATCGGCACGTGGACATGAACGGTGCTCCGAGGTTGTACTGGTCGGCATGCGTTCACAAGCACGGACCGGGGCGTCGATGGCGCTCGCCTCGATGGTCCTCGTCCAGCTCGGTCTGGCCGTCTCGGTCGGCCTGCTCGACCGGATCGGCGCGGAGGGCGCGGCCTGGCTGCGGCTGGCCTGGGCCGGCGTGATCCTGCTGGTGCTGGTCCGGCCCCGGCTGCGCTCGTTCACCCGGGCCAGCCTGCTGAACACCGTCGCCCTGGGCGTGGTCACCGCCGGCGTGACCATGCTGTTCATGGCGGCCATCGCCCGGCTGCCGCTGGGCACCGCCAGCGCCCTGGAGTTCCTCGGCCCGCTCGGCGTGGCCGTGGTGCGGGGCCGGCGCGGCACCAAGCTGTGGCCGGCGCTGGCGGCGGTCGGCGTGGTGCTGCTGACCGAGCCCTGGCACGGCGGCATCGATCTGGTCGGGGTCGGCTTCGCGCTGGCCGCGGCGCTGTGCTGGGCCGCGTACATCCTGCTCACCCAGCGCGTCGGGGACGACGTGGCCGGGCTGCAGGGTCTGGCTGTGTCGATGCCGGTCGCCGCGCTGGTGGCCACCGTGGTGGCCGGCCCGGCCGTGCTGGGGGAGATGACCTGGCAACTGCTGCTGGCCGGCTTCGGCCTGGCCATCATGCTGCCGGTGGTGCCGTTCGCGCTGGAGATGCTGGCGCTGCGCCGGCTCACGACCGCCGCCTTCGGCACGCTGATGAGCCTCGAACCGGCCCTCGCCCTGCTGATCGGCCTGCTGGTGCTGGGTCAGGTGCCCGGCTGGGCGCCGGTGGCGGGCATCGCCTTCGTGGTCGCGGCCGGCATCGGCGCCGAGCGTACCGGCGCCCGTGCGGCCGAGGAGCACAGCGACGACGAGGCCCGCGAGCCTGTCGCGGCCACGGTATGAATCATCGCAGAGCGCCGCCGGTGGGCTTGCGGGTGGCACCCCCGTGTCCCGCGTGTCGCGCGCCCTAGCGTTGACGTCCATGACGAACGACGACCTCGCCCGGGAACTGATCACCCTGACCGATGAGGACCGCGACCGGCAGGCCGGCGCGCTGGGCGGGGACCCGGCCGCGCGGCTCGCCCACCGGCGGGTCACGGTGCGCAACGCCGACCGCCTCGCCGAGCTGCTGGACGCGTACGGCTGGCCCACCGTGACCCTGGTCGGTGCGGAGGCCGCGCGCCGGGCCTTTCTCATCGCCCAGCACGCGGACCAGCAGCTCGACCTGCAACGCCGGGTGCTGCCCCTGCTCAGCGCAGCCGTCGCGGCCGGCGAGGCCGACCCGTCCGCGCTGGCCATGCTGCGGGACCGGGTGCTGGTCAACGAGGGCCGTCCGCAGGTCTACGGCACCCAGATCGCCGGGGTGGCCGACGGCGTACCGGTGCCGTGGCCGATCGAGGACCCGGACGGCATGGACGAGCGCCGCGCCGAGGCCGGCCTGGACCCGTTCGCCGTGCACACCGCCCGGCACGCTCCCGCCTGAGACGAGTGACGGCCCGAAAAGGTTGACGGCCCGGTGGATCAACCTTCCGCGGCCCCCAGCAGTCCTTCCCTTCGCACAACACCTGTTGCCTGCCGAAGGGAAGTCCCATGTCGCGCGCCGGCGGCCGTACCGCGGTGCTGGTCCTGACGTTGCTGCTGGCCGGCTGCGGCCCGGTGGGGGATCCCACCGTGGCGGCGCCGGCGGCCGCACCGGCGAGCCCGTCGGCGTCGCCCGACGTGTCCCGGGCGCCGCTGCGCACGGCACCCCGGATTCGCTATCCGGAGCGGGGCGGTGGCCGGTTCCGCACGGCCGCCGCCCAGCGCCCCGAGCCGCCGCACGGCACGGTGCTGCGCTACCGGGTGCTCGTCGAGAAGGACATCACCGGGATCTCGACCGCCGGGTTCGCCGCCGCGGTCCAGCGGACCCTGCAGGACCCGCGCGGCTGGTCCGGCGGCGGGGTCCGGCAGCTGCGCCGGGTCGGCCCGGGCGACCGGTACGACTTCACGATCTACCTGGTCACGCCCGGCACCCGGGACGAGCTGTGCCAGGACGTCCCGGACGGCTACACGTCCTGCCGCAACGGCGCCCGGGTGGTGCTCAACGTGGCCCGCTGGGCGCACGGCGTGCCGCACTACGGAGCGCCGCTCGCGGTCTATCGCCAGTACATGGTCAACCACGAGGTCGGGCACCGCCTCGGGCACGGTCACGAACGCTGCCCCGGCAAGGGCGAACCGGCCCCGGTCATGCAGCAGCAGACGCTGGGCCTGCACGGGTGCACGGCCAACGCGTGGCCGTACCGGGACGGCCGGCGGTACGCGGGCCCGTCGGGCAGCTATGACGACGAGGTGCCGTCGTAGCGTCAGGCGATCAGGTGGGTGCCGCCGGCGATGGCCGCGACGGCGAGAGTGAGGACGAAGGCCCAGCGGCGATGGGTCGCAGCGGCGCTGAGGCGGTGGCTGTGCATGGTTCTCCTGACAGAGGATCGCTCGTGGTCAAGACCCACCCTACGGTGGCAAAAGTGGAGGATCCACGCTTTATCCCTGTTCTGCCGCAACGGCGGGCAGGGGGCTGCGTTCGGCCTAACCCGGACGGCGGACCCCGCGGTCCGGCGGCGGCACCGGATCGGCGTACGCGCCGGAGCGTCCCGCGAACCGCTTGCCGCCGCGGTACGGCCACGCGTTCGCCCGGCACCCGTGCAGTCCCAGGGTCTGCTGCTGCATGACCGGCGCCGGCTCACCCCTGCCCGGGCAGCGCTCGTGACCGTGCCCGAGGCGGTGCCCGACCTCGTGGTTGACCATGTACTGCCGGTAGACCGCGAGCGGGGAGCCGTACCGCGGCACGCCCTTGACCCAGCGGGCCACGTTGAGCACGACGCGGTCACCGTTGCGGCAGGACGTGTAGGCGTCGGTGCTGCTGCCGCAGAGCCGGTCGCGGGTGCGGGGCGTGGCCAGATAGATCGTGAAGTCGTACCGCTGGCCCGGCCCGGCCCGCCGCAGCCGCAGCGTCCCGCCGGCCGTCCAGCCGCGCGGATCCGCGAGGGTCCCGGTGACCGCGGCAGCGAACCCGGCGGTCGAGATCCCGGTGATGTCCTTCTCGACCAGCACCCGGTAGCGCAGCAGCGGGCCGCTGCGGCCGGCGGTCCGAGGCGATCCACCGGCCATCCGCCAGTCGCCGCGCCCCCGCGCCGGATAGCTGACCCGTACGGGCTTCGCGGCCGGTGCCTTCAGCCGAGCCGGCGCGGACGGCTCGGCGGTCGCGGGCACCGCGGACGGCGCCGGCGCGCACCCGGCCGCCGGGCCGAGCGCGAGCGCCGCCGCGAGGATCCACCCCAGCCGTCCCACACCTGACCTTCGGACGGGCCGGCGCGTTGCTGAGCTCACGCGGCCGCGGTCGCCGCCGGCTGAGTGACCGGCCGGATCATCGGCGGGGCCGGGTCCAGCGACCGTTCCACCGTGATCGCGTGCCACAGGCAGAACATCGCCACCGTCCAGACCTTGCGGGAGTTGTCGGCCACGCCGGCCCGGTGCTCGGCCAGCAGCCGCTGGGCGTAGCCGAGGTCGAGCAGGTGCCCGGTCGGCGAGCCGGCCATCAGCTCGGCGACCCAGTCGCCGATGGCGCCCTTGAGCCACAGCCGCGTCGGGGTGGGGAAGCCCAGCTTGCGGCGGTCGCGCACCGACTCCGGCACGATGCCGCGCATGGCCTCGCGCAGCGCGTACTTGGTCGTGCGGCTGCCGGCCGGGAGCTTCATCTCGGTGGGCAGACCCGCCGCGGCCGCGTACACCGCCTGGTCCAGGAACGGCACGCGCAGCTCCAGCGAGTGCGCCATCGACATCCGGTCGGCCTTGGTCAGGATGTCGCCGGGCAGCCAGGTGTGCAGGTCCACGTACTGCATCGAGGCGACGTCGTCGACGTCGGCGGTCTCCGCGTACAGCTTGGCGGTGACGACCGTGTGCGGGTCGGCGGTGAAGCGCATCAGCTCCGCCTTCTCCGCGGGGGAGAAGATCCGGGCGTTGCCGTAGTAGCGCTCCTCGATCGGGGTGGTGCCGCGCTCCAGGAAGCTGTGGCCCTTCACGCCCTCCGGGATGACCTTCGACAGGCTGCGCAGCCCGCGCTTCATGCCGGCCGGCAGGCGCTCGATGCCGGCCAGCGACATCGGCTCGCGGTAGATCGTGTAGCCGCCGAACAGCTCGTCCGAGCCCTCCCCGGACAGCACCACTTTGACGTGCCGGGACGCCGTACGGGCCAGGAAGTAGAGCGGCACCAGCGACGGGTCCGCGACCGGGTCGTCGAGCAGCTGCACGATCCGCGGCAGCTCCCGGATCACGTCGTCCTCGGTGACCACCGTCGGGGTCAGCCGTACCCCGAGCTGGTCCGCCGTGTGCTGGGCGATCTCGATCTCCGAGTAGCCCTCATGGGCGAAACCGGCGGTGAACGCGTGCAGGTCCGGCTCGACCTCGGCGGCCAGCGCGACGATGGCCGACGAGTCCACCCCGCTGGACAGGAACGCCCCCAACGGCACCTCGGCGTGCAGGTGCTTGCGGACGCTGTCGCGCAGCGCGTCCCGGATGGCGTGGATCGCCACGTCCGGCCGTACGTGCAGCGGCCGCAGCGACGGCCGGAACCAGCGGTCCAGGCGCAGGCCGCCGCCGGGGGTCCAGGTCATCCGGTGCCCCGGCGGCAGCCGCCGCACGTGCCGGTGCAGCGTCATGGGGTCCGGCACGTACTGCAAGGTCAGGTAGTGGGCCAGAGCGTCGGTGTCCAGGGCCGCGCCGGAGTCGCCGCTGAACGGCAGCAGCGCCTTGCGCTCACTGGCCAGGAACAGCCCGTCCGAGGTCTCCAGCAGGTACAGCGGCTTGATCCCGAACGGGTCGCGGGCGGCGTGCACGGTGCCGGTCCAGTGGTCGTACGCGACGAACGCGAACATCCCCCGCAGCCGCGACAACGCCGCCGCACCCCAGTAGTGGACCGCCGCGGCCAGCACCTCGGTGTCGCCGTGGGTGGCGAACGTGGCGCCGTGCTCGCGGACCAGGTCGGCCCGCAGCTCCCGGTAGTTGTAGATCTCGCCGTTGAACACCACGGTCCAGCGCCCGGCCTGCGGACCGTCGAACGGGTAGTGCGCCGGCTGCCGGCTCTCCGCCACGTCGACGATCGCCAGCCGCTGGAAGCCGAAGGCCAGGCCGTCGCCGTACTCGACCTGGGTGTCGTCGGGCCCCCGGTGGTGCATCGTGGCCAGCGCCTCGGCGAAGGCGGCGGCCGACGCGGGGTCGGGGACACCGGCGTGCGCCCGGCTGCTCACGAACACGCTCAGACCACACATCGTGGCACTCCTTCGGTTGACGGCGGGTCTGCACCGTAGGAAGCCGGTTATGAAGGACCTGTGAGGAAGTGGCCGGGAATCGTGGACGGACGAGAACCGGACCGGATCTTCACCGGAATCTGACATTCCCCGCGGAGGTTGACCGCCTGGGTGAGAATCGCGTCCGTGACCGCCCGGATCCTGGTAGCCGACGACGACCCGAAGCACGCACAGCTCATCCGCCTGTATCTGGAGCGGGAGGGCCACCACGTGCTCACCGTCGGCGACGGGCGGGCCGCGCTGGAGCAGGCCCGGGCCCGCCGGCCCGACCTGCTGATCCTGGACGTCATGATGCCGCTGGTCGACGGGCTCGACGTGTGCCGGATCCTGCGGGCCGAGGCGTCGTCGATCGCCATCCTGCTGGTGACCGCCCGCTCGTCGGAGAACGACATGCTGCTGGGCCTGGACATCGGCGCCGACGACTACCTGGCCAAGCCGGTCAGCCCGCGGGAGCTGACCGCCCGGGTCCGGGCCCTGCTGCGCCGGATCGGCCCGGCCGACGAGCGGTCCGCGACCCTGCGCGTCGGTGATCTCGAGGTCGACGCGGGCCGTTTCGAGGTCCGGGTCGGCGGGGCCACGGTGCACCTGACCGCCAAGGAGTTCGGCATCGTCGAGCTGCTGGCCCGCGAGCCCGGCCGGGTCTTCACCCGGGGACAGATCATCGACCGGACCTTCGGCTTCGAGCAGGACGTCTCCGAGCGCACGGTCGACGCCCACGTGGTCAACCTGCGCCGCAAGATCGAGGCCGACCCGGCCGAGCCCCGGTACGTGCAGACCGTGTACGGCCGCGGCTACCGGATGGCCGAGCAATGAGCTTCCGGCTGCGCATCTTCCTGCTGGTCATGGTGGTGGCCGTGACGGCGATCGGGGCGACGGCCTGGCTGACCCTGAACCTGACCTCCCGGGCCTTCAACGAGGCCCAGGCCAGTGCCGACCGGCACCGCTACGAGATCGCCGACGAGGTGGCCCGCTACGGCCTGCTGCACGGGCGGTGGCCGGGTGTGGACAAACTCGCCGCCGGGCTGTCCCGGCAGACCGGCCTGCACATCCGCCTGATCACCCTGGACCAGACGGTGCTGGTCGACACGGACAACCTCGCCGGCCGGGCCGCCGGCCCGGTGCGTCCGGGCCCGATGCTGATCGACCCCCGGCCGCAGCTGGAGGGCTGGGCCGGCGACAGCAGCCCACCGGCGCTGTCCGCTCTGCTCGCCAAGGGCGTCCCCGGCCGGCGGCTGCTGACGACCCCGCTGTTCGAGCCGGCCCGGGGCGGCGACCTGGAACGGACGCCGGTGGCGGGCATGCTGCGCCAGCTCGCCCAGTACCGGGCCGCGCTGGTCGCCGTGCGCTGCATCGCCGACAAGAAACCCGGCAGCGACGCGGTCCTGGCCACCGACCGGGCCCCCTACCTGACCGGGCAGCAGCTCAAGGAGCACCCGGACTGCGTCAGCCGGGCGTCGAAGCTGGTGCTGGACGACCGCAGGCGCATCGACATCGACATGCTCACGTACCGGCAGTGCAGCGCGCCGACATCGCCGGACGAGGACCGCACCTGCGCGGCCACCACCTTCAACGATCGGGCCGGGGTGTCGGCCGCGCTGCCCCTGCAGCTCTATCTGGGCGCGCCCGCCGACACCGACGTCGGCCGGCTCGGTCGGCCCGCCGCGTTCGGCGCCGCCGGCCTGATCGTGGTGGCGCTGATCGGCACGGCCTGGATCGCCCGCGTGGTCAGCCATCCGGTACGCCGGCTCACCGAGGCCTCGCGGCTGCTCGCCGGCGGCCGGCTGGACGTCCGGGTGCCCACCTCCGGCCGCGGTGAGCTGGCCCGGCTGTCGCAGACGTTCAACGCCATGGCCGAGGCGGTGCAGAGCAGCGAGGAACGCCAGCGGCGGCTGGTGGCCGACGTCGCGCACGAGATGCGTACGCCGTTGTCGAACCTGCGCGGCTACCTCGAGGGACTCTCCGACGGGGTGGTCGAGCCGAGCCGGGAGCTGTTCGTCTCGCTCCACGAGGAGACCATGCTCCAGCGGCGCATCCTGGACGACCTCCAGGTGCTGGCCCTGGCCGAGGTCGGCGACCTGCGCTACGCCAAGGGCCCGATCGACCTGGCCGACCTGGTGCAGGTCGGCGCGACCGTGCACCGGGCGGTCGCGGCCGAGGCGGGCATCGCGCTGACCGTGGACGTGCCGGCCCCGGTGTGGATCGAGGCGGACCCGGACCGGCTGCGCCAGGTGCTGGGCAACCTGCTGACCAACGCGGTGCGCTACACCGACACCGGCGGCCACGTCCTGGTCCGCGTCCGTCAGCGCGACGCGCAGGCCGTGCTGACCGTGCGCGACACCGGCGTCGGCATGACCCCGGAGGACCTGTTGCGCGTCTTCGACCGCTTCTGGCGGGCCGACCCGGCCCGGCAGCGGGCCACCGGCGGCACCGGGCTGGGCCTGACCATCGCCCAGCGGATCGTCCGCGACCACGACGGCTACATCGAGGTCACCAGCGAACCCGGGGCCGGCACCACCTTCACCGTGTGCCTGCCGCTGCGCCCGACCGCGGGGGCCGGCGCCGACCCGCCGTCGCTCAGTGCGGGCCCACCGCCGTGATCCGGATCGCCGCGGCGCCGAGCTCGTCGCTGGCCGCCAGGTCGACCTCGGCCTCGATGCCCCAGTCGTGGTCGCCCTCGGGGTCCTCGAAGACCTGCCGCACCTTCCACACCGTGGGCGTGGTCTCGATGTGCAGCAGCGCCGGCCCGCGCGCCGAGGGCCCGGTGCCGACCACCGGATACTCGGCGTAGTAGTCCTCCAGGGCCTCGATCCAGCGATCGGTGTTCCAGCCCGACTCGGTGTCCAGCTCACCCAGGTCCTCGGCCCGGCGCAGGGCGAACAGCTCGACCCGGCGGAACATCGCGTTGCGCACCAGCACCCGGAACGCGCGCACGTTGCGGGTGACCGCCGGCGGCTTGTCGTCCAGCGGCGAGACCTCGACGATCTCGGCGCCCGGGTTGCGCAGCCGCTCCCACTCGTCGAGCAGGCTGGAGTCGACCTGGCGGACCAGCTCGCCCAGCCACTCGATCAGGTCGGTGAGCTCCTCGGTGCGGGCGTCCTCGGGCACGGTCTGGCGCAGCGCCCGGAACGCGTCCGCGAGATACCGCAGGACCAGACCCTCGGAACGGGACAGGCCGTAGAACGAGACGTACTCGGTGAAGGTCATCGCGCGTTCGTACATGTCGCGGACCACGGCCTTGGGCTTGATCTCGTAGTCGGCGACCCACGGGTGCCCGCCCCGGTACGTCTCGTACGCGCCCTCCAGCAGCGGCAGCAGCGGCTTGGGGTAGGTGACCTCCTCGAGCAGCTCCATCCGCTGGTCGTACTCGATGCCCTCCGCCTTCATCGCGTTCACGGCCTCGCCCTTGGCCTTGAACTGCTGCGCGGACAGCACCTGGCGCGGGTCCTCCAGGGTCGCCTCGATGACCGAGACCACGTCCAGCGGATACTCCGGCGACTCCCGGTCGAGCAGCTCCAGGCAGGCCAGCGCGAACGGCGACAGCGCCTGGTTGAGCGCGAAGTCGATCTGCAGGTCCTCGGTGAGGCGGTAGCGGATGCCGTCGTCGGTCTCGACCCGTTCGATGACCCCACCGGCCAGCAGCGCCCGGGCGATGGCCAGCGCGCGGCGGATGTGCCGGCGCTGGGCGGCCGGCTCCTCGTGGTTGTCGGTGAGCAGGTGCCGCATCGCCGCGAACGGGTCGCCGCCGCGGACCAGCACGTTGAGCAGCATCGCGTGCGACACCTGGAACGACGAGGTCAGCGGCTCCGGGTCGGCCGCCACCAGCCGGTCGAAGGTCGGCTGGCCCCAGCCGATGGTGCCCTCCGGCGGCTTCTTGCGGACCACCTTGCGCCGCTTCTTCGGGTCGTCGCCGGCCTTGGCCAGCATCCGCTCGTTGTCGATGACGTGCTCGGGGGCCTGCACGATGACCGTGCCCAGGGTGTCGTAGCCGGCCCGCCCGGCCCGCCCGGCGATCTGGTGGAACTCGCGGGCCTTGAGCAGCCGGGTACGGACCCCGTCGTACTTGCTCAGGCCGGTGAACAGCACGGTCCGGATGGGCACGTTGATGCCGACGCCGAGGGTGTCCGTACCGCAGATGACCTTGAGCAGGCCCGCCTGCGCCAGGGTCTCGACCAGCCGGCGGTACTTGGGCAGCATGCCGGCGTGGTGCACGCCGATGCCGTGGCGCACCAGCCGGCTCAGAGTGCGCCCGAAACCGGCGGTGAACCGGAAGCTGCCGATGGCCGCGGCGATCGCATCCTTCTCGGCGCGGGTGCACATGTTGATGCTCATCAGCGACTGGGCGCGTTCCAACGCGGCGGCCTGGGTGAAGTGCACGATGTAGACCGGGGCCTGCCGGGTGGTCAGCAGCTCCTCGATGGTCTCGTGCAACGGGGTCATCGCGTACTGGAAGACCAGCGGGACCGGCCGCTCGGTGTTGCTGACCACGGCCGTGGGCCGGCCGGTGCGCCGGCTCAGGTCGTCGACGAAGCGGGTGGTGTCGCCCAGGGTCGCCGACATCAGGATGAACTGGGCCTGCGGCAGCTCGATCAGCGGCACCTGCCAGGCCCAGCCCCGGTCGGGCTCGGCGTAGAAGTGGAACTCGTCCATGACGACCTGGCCGACGTCGGCGTCGGCGCCCTCGCGCAGCGCCAGGTTGGCCAGGATCTCCGCGGTGCAGCAGATGATCGGGGCATCCGCGTTGACGCTGGCGTCGCCGGTGAGCATGCCGACGTTGTGCGCGCCGAAGACCGCGCACAGGGCGAAGAACTTCTCGCTGACCAGCGCCTTGATCGGCGCGGTGTAGAAGGTCGTGCGCTTGTCGGCCAGGGCGGCGAAGTGCGCGCCGGTGGCGACCAGACTCTTGCCCGAGCCGGTGGGGGTGTTGAGGATGACGTTCGCCCCAGTGGCGATCTCGATGAGCGCCTCCTCCTGGTGCGGGTAGAGCGTCAGTCCCTGCTCGCTCACCCAGCTCTGGAAGGCATCGAAGACGGCGTCGGGTTCGGCGGTGCCGGGCAGGCGGTCGGTGAGCGTCATGATGTCCCCACCCTATCCGTCGCGCTTTTCCCAGCACCGTGGCCGGGCGCGTCGCGCGCCCGGCCACGGAAGGGGACCCTGCTGTGGAGTTGCGGCCGATCCGCTAGACGCCGAACGCCGAGTAGATCGGGCCGGCGACGCTGCCCGCGAGGCCGATGACGGCGGCGACGACGGCGATGGTGGAACCGATTCGAAGGCGCATTCGGGAGCTCCTCTGGTGCGTGTGGTGGCCTCGCACGACAGAGATTGCGCGCCGCCGGGTGCGGAACGGGACACACCAGGTTGCCGATCGGTTGCAGAATGTATCGACACCGCTCAATGCCACTGATCTTCGGAGGTCCCGTGAAAGTCCTCGTCGTCCTCGCCGCCGCCCTCGTGGTCACCACCGGTGGCGCCCAGGCCCCGGCCCCGCCCGCACCGGCCCCCTGCACAGCCCAGGTGCAGGTCAACCCCAGCTTCGAACGCGGGACGGCGGGCTGGACCGCCGGCCCCCGCATGGTGGTGCTGGGCACGCCGGAACGTCCGGCGCACACCGGCCGGGCGTACGCGACCTTCGCCGGTCTCGACGTCACCCGCACCGACCTGCTGCGTGCCACGGTGACGATCCCGGCCGGCTGCGGCCTCGACGTGCGGTTCTACGGCCGGGCCGACTCCACGGAGACCAGCCGCGGCGACTACCTCAACATGGGTCTCGCCGTGTCCGGCGAGCCGCCCAAGACCCGCTTCTCGTTCGCCTTCGACATGCGGACCGACTGGCAGCAGTACAGCGCCGCGGCCTCCGTCGCGGCCACCGAGCGCACGGCGACCATCACCTTCCTCAGCAGCGAAACCGCGGGCGGCGGCGTGACCACCTTCGACGTGGACGACGTCACCGCGACGCTGCGCCCGTAGGCAGGACGCTGAACATGTAGCAGCCGTAGACCACGTTGCGGCTGTGCACCAGGACCACCCCCGGCTCGGACAGCACGGCGGTTATCGCCGCCACCGGATCACCACCGTCGTGCTGCCGGCTGGCCGGATGGATCCGCCCGGCGCTGTCGTAGGCCCGCAGCACCTGCGGACGGCCGTACCAGTCACCCGGATAGGGCAGGTCGTCCGCCGGCCCGCCGCACGGTGCGGCGTGGGCGAACACCGCACCCTTCTCCCGGTACGGCGTCACGGGCAGCGGCGGCTCGTAGTTGAACAACAGAAGTCCCTCACCGGCGGCCGCGTCACGCAGGCAGCACCGCAGCGGCTCACCCCCGCCCGCACAGTGCCGCTCGGCCGCACCCCCGGCACGGGCCTCGTCGAGCACGGCGGGGGAGAGGGCGCTGATCCGGTACGCGATGGTCGTCGTCATGACCTCATCCTGCTGCGCCGGCCGCCCGCTGGTCTGGCGGTATTCGGACGGGCGCCTCGCGCGCACACTGGAGGCCATGGACGTCGTGCTGGCTCCGTTCACCCGGGAGTTGCTGCCCGCCGTACAGCCCTGGTTCGCGCACCCGGAGGTGGTCCGGCGGCTGGGCGGCCCGCAATGGCCGGTCCGGAACCTGGACCTGGCCGGCACCGGCCTGGGCGAGACGTTCCGCGGGCGCCGGGTGCTGCGCGACCACTCCTGGGTGGCGTACGACTCGTCGGGGGCGGTGGTCGCGAACATCGGCGGTGAGGTGTACGACCGCTGGTGCCGGTATGCGGAGGGCCCGGACGGCCCGGTGATCGAGGCGGTGGAGCCGGGCCCGAGCATGGGGCTGGCGTACGTGGTCGATCCGCGGCGATGGGGGCAGGGCATCGGGACGGCGGCGCTGCTGGCCGTGATGGCCGCGCCGGAGGTGGCCGATGTGGTGCTGTTCGCGGCCGGCGTCGAGCCGGACAATGTGGCCAGTGCGCGGTGCGCGGCGGCGGCTGGCATGCGCCTGGACCGCGCGGAACCGGATTGGGAAGGTTTCGTCCACTACATCCGTCGACGTCCACTCTTCAGCGGGGCCAGGCCGCCAGCCGCTCCCGTACCGCCCGGACCTGCTCCGGGCTGAGTCCGTAGACCGCGAACCGCGCGTCGTCGAGCCGGTCCAGATACCGCCCGGCGTCGGCCACCTCGTCGTCGTCCAGCCCGGGGTCCAGCGCCCGGGCCAGCTCCAGCACCCGCGCGAGCGAGTACCGCTCCAGCGCGGCCGCCACGTCGATGTAGTCGCGGACCTCGCGCCGGTTGACCAGCGCAGCGACCTTGGACGCGACCAGGTCGTCCAGGTGCATCACCGGGCCCACGTCCATCACCACCGGGGCCCGGCTGCGGTCCAGCCGGGTCAGGGTCAGCCGCAGCGCGCGGGTGCCGTCGGCCACGTGATACTCGCGCAGGTCGTCGTCCATGCCCGCGAAGAGCTCGTCGCCGACCTCACGGAACACCTGATAGCCGGCCGCGGTGAGGGCGGCGGTGACCTGCCCGGCGGCGGCCTCGACGGCGCCGGCGGTGTCGGTGAACAGGTCGATGTCCTCGGTCGGGCGCTGCACCAGGCCGTTGACCAGCCAGGCGACACCACCGCCGAGCACGAAGCCGTGCTTCTCCCCGACGGTCAGGGCGATGGTGGCGACGTCACGGTAGAAGTCGTCGATGTTCCCGCTCACCCCGGCGACGCTAGCGGATCAGCCCGGCGGGGCTGCCGCGACCGGCCGGGGCGGTCCGTCACGCCTGCACCCGCCGGCCCAGCGAAAGACCGGAGGTCGTGTATCCGTACCGGCCGTAGAACCGCACGGCTGCGGCGTTGCGGTGCTGGATCCCCGCGGACAGATAGGTGATCCCCGCGGTGGACGCCCACTGCTCCGCGGCGCTGAGCAACGCCGAGCCGACACCCCGGCCGCGCGCGTCCTCGGCGACCACGGTGTGGATCTGTGCCGCGGGCTCCGGCCGCAGGATCTGATGGTCCGGCGACTCCGGGCTGCGTACCAGCTCGACCATTCCGACGATCCGGCCCGCCACCTCAGCGACCAGCACGGCGTGCCCGGCCGGCCCCTCGGCCAGGAGTGCGGCGAAGTGGCGCCGCACCGCCGCCCGCTCGGGGATGCGGTAGACCTGCGGGTCCAGAGCCAGGTGAGCCTCGGCGTTGGCCACCCTCAGTCGCACCAGGGCATCGACATCGGCCGCGGTGGCGGGCCGCACGGTGGGGTCGTTCGCTTGCACCTTCCGGAACCTACTGGATCGACCGGTGTGCGGCCGGGTGGCCCGGCGCCGGGCCACCCGGCCGCAGCCGGGGTCAGCCGTGAGGGCGTGCCCGGTACGGCGCCAGGAAGCCGGCCAACGCGGCCAGCATCCGCTCCGGCGACTCCTCGGCGACCCAGTGACCGGTGCCGGGGATGATCACACTCCGCACGTCGTCCGCGACGAGGTTCATCATCTCCGCGACACCCCCGCCGGCACTGGTGGCGCCGGCGACGGCCAGGACCGGCAGGGTCAGCCGTCCCCGCTTCACCCGCTGCTCGTTCTGCGTGACGGTGGCGTCCAGTGCCCGGTACCACTGGAAGCTGCCGTGCAGTGCGTGCGGGTCGCGGGCGAGAGTGTCCACGTAGTGCCGGACGGCGTACCGGGGGAGCGGCTTCGCGGCCTTGGTCGCGAACTGCCAGCCGAAGTAGATGTGCTCGCGTCCTCGGACGAGTTGCTCGTTGAGCGTGTCGAGCCGGTTGAACGGGATGTGCCAGAGCCGGTTGTTGGCCGCCGCCTCACCGAACATCGCGGGTGAGTCCCCCACCCGGGGCAGGGCGGCCTCGGCCACGGCGAGCCGCTGGACCCGGTCCGGATGATCGGCGGCGAGGGCGTACCCGATCGGCATGCCCGTGTCGTGGCCGGCGACGGCGAACCGCTGGTGGCCGAGGGCGTCCATCAGGTCCGCCAGGTCGCGGGCGAGCGTGCCGGTGTCGTACCCGGTCGCGGGCCGGCCGGACAGTCCGATGCCGCGCTGGTCGACCGCGACGACCCGGAAGTGGCGCGCCAGGGCCGGCATCAGCAGCCGCCACGCGTACCAGGTCTGCGGCCAGCCGTGCACCAGCAGCAGCGGCGGCCCGGCGCCGCCGACGACCACGTGCTGGCGCAGGCCTCCGGTGGTGACGAACCGGCTGGTGAACGTTCGGCGGAACCCGGGCGGCAGGTGCGGCGCCCCGGACACCGAACCGGGTCCGGTGGGAACCGGACCGCGGAGCGCCGGCGCGTGCGCCGCCGCCGGTGTTGTGGTCAGTGCGGCGCTGCCCAGCCCGAGGGCCATCGCACCCGCTCCGGCCGCACGGATCACGCCACGCCGGGACATCCGGGCGTCGTCGCCGGTTCCGGTGCTTGCTGTCGTCTCCTTCACGGCCGTCGCTCTATCGGGCCGCAGTGCCGCGGTACGGGGCCAGGAACTCGGTCAGCGCCGCCAGCATGTGTTCCGGCGCTTCCTCGGCGACCCAGTGCCCGGCGCCCGGGATGACGACGCCCCGGACGTCGTCAGCGACGAGCCGCATCACCTCGGCCACGTGCCCGGCGTAGCTCAGCTCGCCGCCGATCGCCAGCACGGGCATGCTCAGATGCCGGTCCTTGCGCTGCCCGTTCTGCTGCACCGTGGCGTCGAACGCCCGGTAGAAGCCGAGGCTGCCGCGCAGCGCCTCCGGGTCGGACACCAGGCGGACGTAGTACTCGATCGCCTCGGCGGGCAGCTTCCCGCCCTGGACGGCGAACTCGTAACCGAAGAAGATGTCCTCGCGCCCGGCCACGAGCTGCTCGGGCACCTGCTCGACCCGGTTGAACGGGATGTGCCACAGCCGGTCGTTGACCGCCGACGGGACGAACAACGCCGGGGAGGGAGTGACCCCGGGCGGCCCGGGGATCTCGGCCAGGGCCGCGCAGGCGACCCGGTCCGGGTGGTCGGCGGCCAGCGCGTAGCTGATCGCGAAACCGGTGTCGTGGCCGGCGACGGCGAACCGCTGGTGGCCGAGGGCGTCCATCAGGCCGATCAGGTCGCCGGCCAGCGTACCGGTGTCGTAGCCGCTCTTCGGCTTGTCGGACAGGCCGATGCCGCGCTGGTCGACCGCGATCACCTGGAAGTCGCGGGCCAGGGCCGGCATCAGCAGGCGCCAGGCGTACCACGTCTGGGGCCAGCCGTGCACGAGCAGCAGCGGCGGTCCGTCGCCGCCGACGACCGCGTGCAGGCGCACGTCACCGGTGTCGACGTACCGGCTCGTGAAGGTGTCGGTGAACCCGGCCGGAAGGTCGGGGGCCTGTGCGGCGGAGCCGGGGCCCCGTGGAGTGGAGAAGGTCATCAGGACTTCCTTGGTTCGGATTCCCGTGGCCGCCGGACCCCGCGTCGAGAGAGCGGAGTCTTCCGAGGTGGATGGGCGTGGAACACGAGCGGCATGGCTCTGACGATGTCCCGCCCGGACCGCGCGGCGCGCCGGTCACCTCCCGGGCCGGTGACCCTGGCCGGCGCCCTGGTCGCGGGACAGCGCCCACCGGATCCCGGACCAGGGTGGGCGGCCAGGGTCACCGACCGTCGCGGCCGGGCGTCCCGCGGCGCGACCCTGACGGCACGCCGTCCTTTCCGCTGAGCGAGGAGCGTCTGTCATGCCGTACCACGGGCGACGGGTCCGGGTCGCCGTCATCACGGCCGGCTCGCGGGGCGTCGGCGCGGCCCTGGTCGCCGGGTACGTCCGGCTGGGCTGGGCCGTGGTGGTCAGCGTCGGCCCGGCCGAACCCTCCGGCGATTCCCAGCTGCTCACGGTGGCCGGGGACGTCTGCGAGCCGGCGACCGCCGAGCGGGTTCTCGGCGCCGCGCTGGAACGGTTCGGCCGGGTCGACACGCTGGTCAACAACGCCGGGGAGGTTCCCGCCAAGCCGTTCACCGAGTACACGGCGGCCGACTACGCGACGGCCGCCGGGGTCGGTCTGGGCGGGTTCTTCGGCCTGACGCGGTGCGTCGTCGCCGATATGGCCCGGCGGTACGGCGGCCACGTGGTCACCGTGTCGCCCGTCCCGGCCCGGGTCAGGCAGCACAGTGCGCCCGCGGTGCTGGCCGCGATGACGGGCGGGGCTCTGGTGGCGGCCACCGGGGCGCTGGCCGCCGAGTATGCCGCCCACGGCATCCGGGCGAACGTCGTGTCCGCCGGTTCGATCAGCGAGGTCGTGGCCGGCGTGCTGTTCTTCGAGGCGTCGCCCGGCATCACCGGCGCGCTCCTCGACGCCGGCGCCGGCCGGATCACTCAGATCGGCTGAATGTCACGGCCCAGCCGGGCCAGCGCGGGGTGCAGTTCACGGCGGGACTTGATGCCGAGCTTGGTGAAGACCTTGCGCAGATGCCATTCCACCGTGCGGGCGCTGAGAAACAGCTGGCTGCCGATCTCCGGATTGGTACGGCCGTCGCGAGCCAGCCGGGCGATATGGGCCTCCTGCGGCGTCAGCGCGAGATGGCTGTTGACGGTGCTCCGGCGTACCGCTTCGCCGGTGGCGACCAGTTCGTGCCGGGCGCGCTCGGCGAACGCCTGCATGCCGATCCCGGCGAACATCTCCCGGGCCGTGCGTAACTGCGCGCGGGCTTCGAGACGCCGCGCCTGCCGCCGCAACCACTCACCGAAGAGCAGGTGCGCGCGGGCGAGGTCGGGGCGCAGCCGGGTCCGGCTCAGCCGGTCGATCGCCTCGCAGTACAGAGTCTCGGCGACCGGCCCGTCGCTGACCAGCGCCCGACAGCGGGCCTCGATGCCCAGCGCGGTGTCGAGCCCGCTGGGCTGCGTCGTCGCCGTGAGCCGTTCCAACGCGCGGCGGGCGAGCTCGGGTTCGTCGCAGCGCGCTGCCGCCTCGACCAGCTCGGGCATCGCCCACATCGCCATCCAGGGGTTCAGGCTGAACGCGGTGGCCTGCCGGGCGGCCGACACGGCCTCGGGGTACCGGGCCAGGCCGTTGTACAGGACCGCGGCCGACCAGTGGGCCCAGGCCGCGGCCAGTCCCTGCCCGGCTTCCGTGGCTTGCTCGACGGCCTCCCCTATCGACGCGGAGGCCTTCGCCTCATCGCCCTCGAACGCCAGCAGCCTCAGCTGCGTGTAGGGCGGCGTGGGGCTTCCGGTCGCCGCGGCCACGCTGTCGATCTCGGCGATGAGCGAGGCGGTGCCGGCGAGATCGCCCATCCAGGGCCGGGTGATCCCCAGCTGAGCCAGGTGCAGCGGCAGCCGGGCCAGCGCTCCGGCCGAGCGGACCAGCTCGACCTGTCGCCCGGCCATGGCGTGCATGCCGTCGAAGTCCCACAGCAGTGCGGTGGCGCTCGCCGCCATCCAGCCCCACCGCAGGACGTCCTCGACGGGGAGTTCGGCCACTGCTGCCGCCGCTCGCCGCAGGATCGGGTTCGCGGCGGTGTGCCCGTCGACGGCCAGCCGGGCGAGGCCGTCGAGCAGCAGGTCCTGCGGCCGCGGATCACCTCCGGGCGCGGGCAGGGCCCGGACGGCGTGGCTGATCTCCAGCAGGACGTCCGATCCGGCGTGCTGCCCGGCCGCCCGCCACACCAGAGCCCTGTCACCGGACGGATCGGCCGCCGCGAGTTGCAGCAGGCGCCGCGTCGGCTCCGGCAGGGCGTCCAGCTGGCGCCGGAAGCTGTCCTCGATCCGGCTCGTCAGGGCAGCGGCACCGGGCAGCCCGAAGCCACCGGCCAGCTCGGCGGGGGTCAGCCCGCGCGGCAGCTCCAGCAGCGCCAGCGGGTTGCCCCGGGTCTCCGCCACGATCAGGTCACGGACCCGCGTGTCCAGCGGGCCGCTCAGGGCCGAGTCCAGCAGCGCACGAGCGTCCTCGGGCCGCAGGCCGGTGACCTCCAGCTCGGGCAACCCGGCCAGGTGGACGCTCGGGTCGCGGACCGCCAGCACCAGGCCGACCGGGTCGGCCGCGAGCCGCCGGGCGGCGAACCCCAGCGCCTGCGCGGACGCCTGGTCGAGCCACTGCACGTCGTCGATCACGCAGATCAGCGGCCGTTCGGTGGCCACACCGGCCAGGAGGCTCAGCGCGGCCAGACCGACCATCAGACGGTCCGGCGGCGGGCCCGCGGCGAGGCCGAACGCCGTGCGCAACGCGTCCCGCTGCGGCGCCGGCAGCCGGTCGGTGCGACTCAGCATCGGCGCGCACAGCTGATGCAGCCCCGCGAAGGGCAGCTCCATCTCGGACTGCATGCCGGACACCCGCACCAGCCGGCACCCGGAAGCCGACGCCAGGCCGGCAAGGTGGTCCAGCAGGACGGTCTTGCCGACGCCCGGGGCACCGCGTACCACCAGGGCCTGGCTCTCACCGGCCCGGACCGCGTCGACGAGCCGGTTGAGCAGTTGACGTTCGTTGTGCCGGTCCGTCATCGGCAGCATCAAGACCCCCCGGCCGACCCTAACGCCGGGGGCGGGGGCGGGTAACCCTCCGACCGGCCAGGGGCCGTACCCGGGCCTTCTCCGAAGTGGATGCCGGCCCGATCGGTCCGGGCCGGCCGGCTTCCACCGGGGCGGGGAGCCGGATCAGGCGGCGGTGACCCGGCGCAGCATCGGGTGGCGGGCCTCCCACGCGGCCCGGACGCCGCGCGGCAGGTTGAGCTCCGCCCAGATCCGCACCAGCGTCGGCCCGTGCAGATAGCTGCGCAGCTCGTCCACCCGCACCGCCTCACGCAGCACGTTCTCGTACATCCAGAGCAGCATGGTCGGCTGGTCCAGGTCGAACGTGCGCACCGGATTCCACCACAGCCGCAGCGGTAGCTCGACCGGTCCGTGGGCCGGGCCGGTCAGCTCGCCGAGGGTGCCTGCCACGAGCACCGGCCGGTGGGGCCGGGCGAGATGGACCGCCGGGGCGTCGGGCGCGGTGGTGGGCATGGGACCAGGGTAGACCGCCGACCCGGCCGAAGGATAACTCCTAGAGTCCTAGGATGCCTTAGGCGCAGTGCGGCACGCCGCACCCGAACCCGGAAACGACCGCCTACGGCGGGCAGAACACCATCAAGAAAGGCGGGTACGGACGACCAGCTGGTGCAACGCCTCAACGGCATCCCGGTCGGCCTGCTCCGGCAACGCGGACGCGTCCCGTGCCGCCTCGAGCTCGCCTCGCAGCCGGGGGATGTCCCGCGCCAGATCGGCCCGGACCGCCGAGGGGAACGGGCCGTGCTCCGCCTCGCGCTTGCGGCCGATCAGCTCCGGCACGTACGCCAGGCCGGTGCCCAGCAGGCCCAGATCCGTCTCGAGCTCGCCGGTCCGCATGAGGTGCACGCCGGTGAGCAGCACCCGCAGCGTGTACAGCGCCGGCTTGAGCTCGCCGGTGCGGTCGAAGAGCCGTTCCTGGGTCGCCGCGAAGCCCAGGTAGTGGTGGGCGTGATGGCGGGTGATCAGCGCCGGGGCCAGCGCCTTCAGCTCGTCGTGCACCGGGGAGGTGGTGACCACCAGCGGGGACAGCAGTTGTTCCAGCACGTAGCCGTTGCGGCCGGTGAGCAGGCGGGCGAACTTGAGCAGGTCGTGGCTGACCACGTCGAGTTCGACGCCGTCGCGCCAGCCGTCGGACTGCAGGGTCTCCGGGCCGGTGCGCAGGCCGACGACCTCGGCCGCCGGCAGCAGGTGGGCGGCTCGCAGATCCAGGTCCGAGTCGGCCGACGCGAAGCCGTACAGGTGGGCGCCGCTCACGGTCGCGAAGATCAGGGGGTAGGGCAGGTCGGCAGCGACCTGGCCGGCCCAGTTCGGCACGTCGATGGTCATGGCAGACCCCTTTCCCGTACGGCGTGGAGCAGCGCGTCGACGGCGGCCCGGTCCGGCGTCTCGGGCAGGGCGGTCCGCGCGGCCGCCTCGTCCAGGTCGGCCAGCAGTTCGCCGGCCCAGGCGGTCACCGATTCCCACGGCACGTCGCCGCTCTTGACGGCCAGCAGGCGTTCCCGCAGCGGTGACACGTCGACGAGCACCTCGCCGGTCCGCAGGACGTGGGCGCCGGCCAGCAGCAGCCGGATCATGTGCATGGCCTGTTTGTGGTTGGTCTCGCCGGTCCGCCGGCGCCGGGAGTCGACGCGTTTGAGCTGGTCACGGGCGTACGCGCCGTAGGTGTCGGCGACGCGCCGGGACAGGAACGCCTGCCGGGTGGCCAGCAGGTGTTCGCCGTCGGCGGTGACCGCGGTGATCAGGGGTGACCAGAGGACTTCGAGCACGGTCGGGTTGCCCTGCAGGGCCAGGGTGCAGAAGCGTTCGAGCTCCCAGGAGAACTGTTCCTCGGCCGGGCCGTCGAGGTGGGTCGGTGGCTTGTCGAGGTGCCAGAACATCGCGGTGGGGGCGGCGTACACGCCTCGGCGGTCGTGGTCGGAGCCCGGGCCGGCCAGGCCGTACGCGCGGGAGCCGACCACGACCGCGAGGATCGTGTGTTCGGTGACGAGGGTGGTCACAGGTCCAGGCTGGTGCCGTCGATCGCCTGCAGCTCGTCGTCGCCGAGGTCGAGCTGGTCCAGGGCGGCGACGTTGGTCTCGAGCTGCTCGACGCTGCTGGCTCCGATGATCAGGCTGGTCATCCGCTGGTCGCGCAGGGCCCAGGCGAGGGCCATCTGGGCCAGGGACTGCCCGCGCCGCCGCGCGATGTCGTTGAGGTTGTGGATGCGGCCCATGGTGGGCTTGTCCAGGTCGCTCTCGTTGAGGAAGACGCTGGTGCGGACGCGGGAGTCGTCGGGGATGCCGCCGAGGTAGCGGTCGGTGAGCAGGCCCTGCTGCAGGGGGCTGAAGGCGATGCACCCGGCGCCGACGGCTTCGAGCGTGTCGAGCAGGTGGTCCTTCTCGATCCAGCGGTTGAGGATGGAGTAGGACGGCTGGTGGATCAGCAGGGGTGTGCCGAGTTCCTGCAGGATGGCGGCGGCGCGGGCGGTCTGTTCGGCGTTGTAGTTGCTGATGCCGACGTAGAGGGCCTTGCCGGACCGGACGACGGCGTCGAGGGCGCCCATGGTCTCTTCCAGCGGGGTGTCCGGGTCGGGGCGGTGGTGGTAGAAGATGTCGACGTAGTCGAGGCCGAGGCGGCGCAGGGACTGGTCGAGCGACGAGACCAGGTATTTGCGGGAGCCCCACTCACCGTAGGGGCCGTTCCACATGTGGTAGCCGGCCTTGGTGGAGACGACGAGCTCGTCGCGGTGGTGGCGGAAGTCGGTGGCCAGGATGCGGCCGAAGTTCTCCTCGGCGCTGCCGGGCGGCGGGCCGTAGTTGTTGGCCAGGTCGAAGTGGGTGACGCCGAGGTCGAAGGCGCGGCGGGTGATGTCGCGCTGGCGTTCGATGGGGCGGGCGTCGCCGAAGTTGTGCCACAGGCCGAGGCTGATGGCGGGCAGTTGGAGCCCGCTGCGCCCGGCGCGGCGGTAGGTCATGGTGTCGTAGCGGTCTGGCGCCGCGGAGTAGGTCACACACCACACCCTAGGGACACATGATCGAAACGTGCGCGCTGGTAGGTTCGTGGTAGCCGTACACCGCGCGGGAGAGACCATCTCGGTGGCGCCGAAGGGGCAAATCCTCCCCGGAACCTCTCAGGCAAAAGGACCGCGCAGGTAGGCGACTCTGAAGTGCCCGGTGGGTATGACAGAGGGGGAGGTTGCTGCCGTCGACCTCTTTCTCCCCGCAGGAGCCGCTATGACGTTCGCTGACCGCCACATCGGCCCGGATGCCGATGCGCAGACCCAGATGCTCAAGGCGATCGGGTATGCCTCTCTCGAGGCGCTGATGGATGCCGCGATTCCGGAGGTGATCCGCTGGCACGGGTCGCTGGAGCTGCCGGCTGCCGCTTCCGAGGAGGAGGCGATCGCGGAGCTGCGGGAGATCGCGGGCCGTAACACGGTGGCGACCTCGATGATCGGCCTCGGTTACTACGGCACGGTCACCCCGGCGGTGATCCGGCGCAACGTGCTGGAGAATCCGGCGTGGTACACGGCGTACACGCCGTATCAGCCGGAGATCAGTCAGGGCCGGCTGGAGGCGTTGCTGAACTTCCAGACGATGGTGACCGATCTGACCGGGTTGACCACGGCGAACGCGTCGATGCTGGACGAGGGCACGGCGGTGGCCGAGGCGATGACGCTGGCCCGCCGGTCGAGCAAGAGCAAGAGCCCGGTGTACGTGGTCGACGCGGACACGCTGCCGCAGACGCTGGCGATCCTGCGGACCCGGGCCGAGCCGCTGGGTATCGAGATCGTCCTGGCCGACCTGGACGCCGGTGGTGAGCTGCCGGCGGAGTTCTTCGGGCTGCACCTGCAGTATCCGGGTGCTTCGGGTGCGGTGCGTGATCACGCGGCGCTGGTCGAGGCGGCGCACGCGGTGGGTGCGCTGGTGACGGTGGCGGCGGATCTGCTGGCGTTGACGCTGCTGCGGGCGCCGGGTGAGATCGGGGCGGACATCGCGGCGGGGACGACGCAGCGGTTCGGCGTACCGCTGGGCTTCGGTGGCCCGCACGCCGGTTACCTGGCCGTGCGGGCCGGGCTGGAGCGCTCGTTGCCGGGCCGGCTGGTCGGGGTGTCGCGGGACGCGGACGGCGCGCCGGCGTACCGGCTGGCGTTGCAGACGCGTGAGCAGCACATCCGCCGGGAGCGGGCGACGAGCAACATCTGCACCGCCCAGGTCCTGCTGGCGGTCATGGCGAGCATGTACGCGGTGTATCACGGTCCGGCGGGGCTGCGGGAGATCGCCCGGCGTACCCATGAGCGGGCCGGTGCGGTCGCGGCCGGGCTGGCCGCGGCCGGGGTGCAGGTCGCGCACGCCGCGTTCTTCGACACGGTGACCGCGGTGGTGCCGGGCCGGGCGGCCGGGGTGGTCGCCGCGGCCGAGGGCGCGGGCATCAATCTGCGGCTGGTGGACGCCGACCGGGTGTCGGTCGCGTGTGACGAGACGACGACGCCGGCGCACGTCGAGGCGGTGCTGGCGGCGTTCGGGGCGGCTCCCGCGGGGGCGGCCGAGGTGGCGGTGCCGGCCGGTCTGGAGCGCACCACCGACTATCTGACCCACCCGGTGTTCTCGGCGCACCACTCGGAGACGGCGATGCTGCGGTATCTGCGCAAGCTGTCGGACCGGGACTACGCGCTGGACCGGGGCATGATCCCGCTGGGTTCGTGCACGATGAAGCTGAACGCGACCACCGAGATGGAGCCGGTCAGCTGGGCCGAGTTCGCGAACATCCACCCGTACGCGCCGGCGTCGCAGACGGCGGGTTACGAGGCCCTGGTGGCGCAGCTGGAGGGCTGGCTGGCCGAGGTCACCGGGTACGACGCGGTGAGTGTGCAGCCGAACGCGGGTTCGCAGGGTGAGCTGGCGGGTCTGCTGGCGATCCGGGGTTATCACCGGTCGCGGGGTGAGACCCATCGGGACGTGTGCCTGATCCCGTCGAGTGCGCACGGCACGAACGCGGCCAGCGCGGTGATGGCGGGCATGCGGGTGGTCGTGGTGGCCTGCGACGACAACGGCAACGTCGACCTGGGCGACCTGGCCGCCAAGATCGAGAAGCACGCGGACGCGCTGGCGGCGATCATGGTGACCTACCCGTCGACCCACGGGGTCTACGAGAAGGGCATCGCGGAGCTGTGCGGTGCGGTGCACGACGCGGGCGGTCAGGTGTACGTCGACGGGGCGAACCTGAACGCGCTGGTCGGTTTCGCCAAGCCCGGCAAGTTCGGCGCGGACGTGTCGCACCTGAACCTGCACAAGACGTTCTGCATCCCGCACGGCGGCGGTGGCCCTGGGGTGGGTCCGGTCGCGGTGCGCGCGCATCTGGCGGAGTTCCTGCCGGGTGACCCGCTGGAGCCGGGGGAGCACCACGCGGTGTCGGCGGCGGCGCACGGTTCGGCCGGGATCCTGCCGATCTCGTGGGCGTACCTGCGGATGATGGGTCCGGAGGGGCTGGCCGCGGCGACCGGGGTGGCGGTGCTGGCGGCGAACTACGTGGCGGCGCGGCTGCGGGAGCACTACCCGGTGCTGTACGCCGGCAACGAGGGCCTGGTGGCGCACGAGTGCATCCTGGATCTGCGGCCGCTGACCAAGGCGACGGGCGTGTCGGTCGACGATGTGGCCAAGCGGCTGATCGACTACGGCTTCCACGCGCCGACGATGTCGTTCCCGGTGGCCGGGACGCTGATGGTGGAGCCGACCGAGAGCGAGGACCTGGCCGAGCTGGACCGGTTCTGCGACGCGATGATCGCGATCAAGGCGGAGATCGACCGGGTGGCGGCGGGGGAGTGGCCGCGGGACGACAATCCGCTGCACCACGCCCCGCACACGGCGGCGGCGGTGACGGCGGACGAGTGGCAGCACGCGTACCCGCGGTCGCTGGCCGGTTTCCCGGCCGGGGTGGACCGGACCTCGAAGTACTGGCCGCCGGTGCGGCGCATCGACGGGGCGTACGGGGACCGGAACCTGGTCTGCTCGTGCCCGTCGCCGGAGGCGTTCGAGGACTGAGCCGTAGCGCGGCGGGGTTTCGTGGCGAGGCCCCGCCGGTGTTGTCAGGCCGCGAGGGCGTGCACGGCCGGGCCGCGGTGTGGTGCGATCGTCCTGCCGTCGGGCAGCAGCTCACCGGTGTCCTCGAAGACGATGACACCGTTGCAGAGCAGGCTCCATCCCTGCTCGGGGAAGGTCGCCACGATCCGGGCCGCTTCGCGGTCGACGGCTTCGGCAGAGGGGCAGGACTTCTGGTGCTGGCACATCGGGTGTCTCCGGTAGGGGGTTGTGTCGTGCTTCACATCAACGGGGCGGAACACTACTCCCATCCGAACGAATCCGGATCTCGTGAGTGACGGCGCCCCATTGAGAGAATCCACTGTTCTGATGTTCCACGGCAGAGCCGCCGCCGACCACTTTCCGACACCCGGGCGGGGTCCTCAACCGGGTTCTCCGGCGTCCTGCCAGGGCCGTCACGGTGAGTCATGCCGTTTCGAGTGGTCGGTGGGTGATGACGGTGACCCCGCAGAGCTTGTCGCGAGGTTCCTCGAAGACAACGGACTGCCGGTGCGAGACATCGGCCGAACGGCCAACCAATTCCAGCCGACCGGCGTCGGAACCCCTTGTGGCGCAGCACTGTACGTGTCCGCGTCGGCCGGTTCGGTGATCATCGGCGGGCCTCCCGGGGCGCCCTCTCCCGTCCCCGGGATCCCGGATGTGGTGGCCGTGGTGCACACCCACCGCGACCCCACCGAGTCGTCACCGTCGGTGATGGGAGCGTGTGCGATCGGCTCCGGCGATTCGGGAGGTTCCGCGGCCGGTGCAAGCCCGGACGAGTGGCGGCTGGGTCCGTGGCACGACAGTTGGAGCCGCGCCGAGCACGCCGCCGCGGTCACCGCCGTCCGGGCCGCGATCGGGCGTGGCGACGTCTATCAGGTCAACGTCGTGGGGCACGCCTCAGCGCCGTACACGGGTGATCCGGGTCCGGCCCTGGCCCGGGTGGCCGCCCTGCCCGGCGCGCGCTACGGCGGCGTTCTGACCGGTGAAGGCTGGGCCGTGGCGACGGCCACGCCGGAGACGCTGGTCGAGGTCCGCGGCGGCCGGGTGATCACCCGGCCGATCAAGGGCACCCGGCCGGCCACCGAGCAGGGCCGCCGCGAGCTGCTCGCCTCGGCCAAGGAACGCGCCGAGCACGTGATGATCGTCGACCTGGAACGCAACGACCTGGCCCGGCTGGGCGTGGGCGCGGTCCGGGTGGACGAGCTGTTCGCGGTGCGCCGCTGGTGCGAGCTGTGGCAGGCCGAGTCGGTGGTGTCCGCCCCGATCGAGCAGCCGGTGGGCCTGCCCGGGCTGCTGCGGGCGTTGTGCCCGGGCGGCTCGGTGACCGGCGCGCCCAAGCACGCGGCGCTGCACGAGATCGCCCGGCTGGAGCCGGTCGGCCGCGGCGTCGCCATGGGCGCGCTGGGCTGGGTCGGCACCGACCACGTCGATCTGGGCCTGAGCATCCGTACGGCGGCCGTCGACGGTGAGCGGGTGCACCTGTGGGCGGGCGGCGGCATCACCATCGACAGTGACCCGTGGGCGGAGGTCGGCGAGGCGGCGGCCAAGGCGGCCCCGATGCGCGCCGCGCTGGCCGGTCCCTGAGCCGCGCGCCCTCTTCGCCTAGGTTGGGGCCATGACTGTGCGACCCATCCGTTTCTACGGCGACCCGGTGCTGCGGACCCCCGCGGCCGAGGTCGTCACGTTCGACGACGACCTGCGGGCGCTGATCACCGACCTGGAGGACACCGTGCGCGAGCCCGGCCGGGCCGGGGTCGCCGCCCCGCAGATCGGCGTCGGCCTGCGCGCGTTCTCCTACAACGTCGACGGCGTGGTCGCTCACCTGATCAACCCGGTGCTGTCGGAGCTCGACGGTGAGCAGGACGACGAGGAGGGCTGCCTGTCGCTGCCGGGCATGGAGTATCCGACCGGGCGCGCCTGGTCGGTGACCGCCACCGGCGTCGACCAGTTCGGTGAGCCGCTGACGATCAAGGGCACCGGCCTGCTGGCCCGGGCGTTGCAGCACGAGACCGACCACCTCGACGGCCGGCTCTACATCGACACGCTGACCGGGGACGTCCGCCGACAGGCTCTGCGTGAGCTGCGCCGCGGCCCGCGGGCGGCCCGCCGATGAGCGAGCCGGCGGTGCCCGACACGACCCGCCTGGCCGCCGCGTCGCTGGCGGCCGGTGATCCCACCGGCTGGTTCGAGCAGCTGTACGCCGAAGCCGGCGCGGGCACCGCCGAGGTGCCGTGGGACGTGCCCCGGCCCAGCAAGCTGCTCGCCGAGTGGGTCCGCGACGGCTCGGTCACCGGCGCCGGCCGTCGCGCCCTGGTCGTCGGCTGCGGGCTGGGCCGTGACGCCGAGTTCCTGGCCGGGCTGGGCTTCACCACCACGGCGTTCGACATCTCCGCCACCGCGGTGCGCACGGCCCGCGAGCGGCACCCGGGCTCCCCGGTCGAGTACGGCGTGGCCGACCTGCTGGACCCGCCGCCGCAGTGGCGCGGCGGCTTCGACCTGGTCTTGGAGAGCAACAACGTGCAGGCCCTGCCCGAGCCGGTCCGGGACCGGGCGATCGCCAACGTGGGCCCGCTGGTCGCGCCCGGCGGCACGCTGCTGGTTCTGGCGGCCGCCGCGACCGGTACGGACACCGACGGCCCGCCGTGGCCGCTGACCCGCGCGGAGATCGACGCGTTCGCCGTCCCCGGTCTGACGCCGGTCCGGATCGACGAGATCGCTGACCCCGACGACCCGTTGATCAGGCGGTGGCGGGCGGAGTTCCGAGCCGGCGGATGACCTCGGCCAGGTCCGGCGGGTCCAGCCCGGCCAGGCCGCCGAGCTCGGCCGGGCTCAGCCAGGCGTGCCCGGCCAGGCTGAGCTGCTCGTCGGGCATGAGGCCGTCGCGGGCCAGGGGCGGCCGGGCGGTGTCGTAGCGGGCCAGGAAGAACTCCTCGGGCCCGGCGAAGTCCTGTCCCTTCCACCGGAAGTCCCGCAGGACGGTCACCGACGGCCCGGTCACGGCGGCCGGGTCGAGCCCGGTCTCCTCGGCCAGCTCCCGGCGGGCCGCGGCCAGGAAGTCCTCGCCGGGCTCGACACCACCGCCGGGCGGCTCCCACACGTCGTGGCCGTCCACCGGGTCCCGCCAGTGCAGCAGCAGGATGCGGCCGTCCGCGTCGACGCAGACGACCCGGGCGGCGCGGCGGTGGACCGGTTCCATGTCAGAGCACCTCGAATCGTGGCGGTGGGTGGCGCAGGAAGCCGTGGTGGGAGATGTCCCAGCCGTACGCGCCGGTGCGGGCGAAGACCAGCACGTCTCCGATGCGCAGCCGGTCCACGGGCTGGTCGCGGGCGAGGACGTCGCGCGGGGTGCACAGCTCGCCGACAGCGTCCACGGTGACGTCGGTGACCTGCGGGCGGGGCCAGTCGTAGGGCCAGTCGGCGACGGGCAGCACGGTGAACGGGTGGCTGTAACCCCAGGCGGCGGGCAGCCGGAAGTGGTGGGTGCCGCCGCGCAGCACCGCGAACCAGCGGCCGTGGGTGTGCTTGAGGTCGAGGACCTCGGCGGCGTACCAGCCGGCGTCGGCGGCCAGGATCCGGCCCGGCTCGACGATCAGCTCCACGCCCGCCGGAACCGTCAGCCCGGCCAGCCCGGACCGCAGCTCATCCAGGTCGATGGTGGCGTCGCCGAGGTAGTCGACGCCCAGCCCGCCGCCGACGTTGACCAGCCGCAGGTCCAGCCCGTGCCGGGCGGCGGTGGTCACCGACCAGTCCAGCGCCCCGGCGACGAACCGGGCGTGGGTTGCGGCGTCCAGGTTGTTCGACACGGCGTGCAGGTGGAAGCCGGTGATCCGGACCGAGGTCAGCGGCAGGGCCAGCACCCGGGCCAGGTCCTGCTCGTCGACACCGAACGGGGTGGGCGTACCCGTCATGGCGTGGCTGCCGGGCAGCGCGGCCTGCGCCCGGTTGACCCGTACCGCCGCGTCCACGACCGTCCCGGCCGCCCGGGCGACCCGGTCCAGGCGCCGCAGTTCGTGGCCGCTCTCCACGTTGACCTGCGCGCCCGCGGCCACGGCCGCGGCCAGCTCGGCGTCGGTCTTGCCCGGCCCGCCGAAGACGATCCGGCGAGCGCCGGCGGCCAGCGCCAGCTCGAGCTCACCGCCGGAGGCGACCTCCAGGCCGTCGCAGGCCGCGCCGAGGGTACGCACGACCGCCGGGTGCCCGTTGGCCTTCACCGCGTACAGCAGGGTCGTGCCCGGCGGCAGCGCGGCCCGCACCTCGGCGGCCCGCTCCCGCAACGCGGCCGTGTCGTAGACGTACGCGCACACCGGCCGCGGCAGGGCCCGCAGCGCGGCGGCGACGTGCTCAGGCGCCGGCATGCAGGGGATTCTCCACCGGCAGGTATTCGTCGCCGGCCCCGGCCAGGCGCATCCGCACCAGCGCCTTGTGCGGCACGGTCGGCGCGGTGAACGCGGCGTGGTCCTGCGCCGCGAGCTCACCCGCCCCGGCGTAGGTCTCGTCGACGACGGCCCGCACGATCCGCCACGCGGCGTCCTCGTCGAGGGAGTGCGATTCACCGAGCCGGATCACCAGCTCACCCAGATGCGCCTGGAACGCCGTGTAGCCGATCTTGGCGCGCAGCACGGCGGCGTCGTCCGTGCCGACCACGGAACCGGGCCACAGGCTCACGTCGTGCCCGGCGGCGGCCAGCCGGCCCGGGTGCAGCCGCAGCCCGGCGAAGTCCCGGACGGCGAGCCGCTGCGGCACCCCACCGGTGAACGTGGGCAGGCAGTTCTGCAGGTGCGCCTCCAGCGCCACCCCGTGCAGCGTCAGCCGCAGTAGCGGCGGCACGACCAGCCGGGTGTACGCGTCCAGGAACGCCGCCGCCGCGCCCGCGTCGTCGCGTCGTCCCGTGCTCGTGGCGAACTCGGCCACCAGCGCGGCGGCGACGAACGGCAGCGCCCCACCCGGCACCGCCCGCTCACCGGGGCGCAGCCGCCCGGTGAGACCGTCGCGCATGATCGCGGCCATGTCGCGCCCCGACCCGGCCGGTACGGCCGCCCCGGCGGTCTCGGCCATGAGCAGCAGCCGGTCCGCGGCCGGGTCGTCGGCGACGAGGCGGTGCAGCAGCACGGACACGGCCGGGCCGTTGCGCGTGCTGGCCACGCTGATGCTGCGCCGCGTCGAGGTGACCTGGATGTCCAGCGACACCTTCACGTACCGGCGGGTGCCGTCCGCGGCGACCGGCAGCAGCAGCGTCCGCAGCGCGGCGGTCGGGATCGCGTCGAGCTCGTCGTCCAGGATCCGCAGCGCCCCGCTGTCGAGCAGGTCGCGGTAGCGCGACGGCAGCACGGCGTCGCGCTGCCAGGCGTGCACCGGCTGCAGCCGGTACCCCGCCGGCGCCGGCGGCAGCTGCGGATACACCTCCCGCAGGGCAGCGCCGACGTCATCACCAAGGTGCAGGTCGTCGCGGACCGCGATGAACCCGAGCCGGGTGTGCCCGGCCTCCAGGTCGTGGGCCAGCACGTCGCTGGTGTCCCAGCCCAGCCGGGTCCGCCCGCACGGGTGCAGGTTGTGCCCGGCGACGGCCAGCCGTTCCCCGGCGACCGCGGCGTGGTCCGGATCGGTGGCCGGCACATGCGCGCGCCGGGCCAGGGCGACGGCCAGGTTGACCACGGCGTTGCGCAGCTCGGCGGCGAAGCCGGCGGCGTTGCCCGGCAGCCGCTCCGGCAGCAGGTCGGCGGGATCATCGGCGCCCGCGGTGGCGTACTCCACCCGGTGGAAAGCGTGCAGCCGGTCGCCGGGCGCGGCCGGCACGATCCCCTCCCGGACCAGCGCGCCCCGCAGCCGCCGCCCGACGACGTCGGCCGCCTCGGGCAGCGCGGCGGTGAAACCGTCACTGAGCTGGGGTGCGTGCACGGCCAGGGCCGCGCCGGTGTGGGCGGCGGTCATGGCGAGCCGCCGGGTCGCCAGGCTGCGTGTCATGCCCCCGCCATCGGATTGTCGTGGGTGGTCCAGAGGTCGTCGAGCGGGTCCGCGGCCAGCCGCATCGCCGTGGTCGCCTTGACCGGCAGCGGATCACTGAGCAGCCGGGCCGCGTCGCTGGTCGCGGTGCCCCGGATCGCGGCGGCGGTGGCCGCCCACAGCCGTCCCGGGTCGGCGCCGGCCCGGGCCAGCACGGCGATCAGCTGCCCGGCGACCGTGCCGAGAACGGCGGCGGCCAGCTTGGTGCGCAGCACGTCCGGGTCGTCGCTGGGCAGATCACCCTCGACTGGCGGGGCCTCGACGCCGTGGGCGCGCAGCCGGCGGGCGCTGACCCGGACACCACCGAGGTCGCGGTAGACGATCCGGGCCGGCCGGCCGCCGTCGAGCACCAGCAGCGTGTTCTGCCCGTGGGCCTCCAGCGCGACGCCGCGGTCCAGCACGGTCAGCAGCGGCGGCAGCAGCAGGTGCACGAGGTCGTGCCACCACGCGTACGGGTCGGTGGCCAGCCCGGGCAGCAGCTCCGGCAGGGCGCCCAGCGGCAGCACGGTCTCGGTCGCGGCGATCCGCGGGGCCCGGCGGCGCAGGTGGGCGAGGTGACGCTGGGGCCGGCCGTCGATCAGGACCGCGCCGGCCGCGGTCTCCCGCAGGACGGTCAGGGGCAGATCGGCGGTGAGGGTGGCGAGCAGGTCGGACAGTCGCGGGCCGTTGTGGACCGCGGCCGGTGAGACCGTACGCACGGCGGAGGTCATCTGGATGTCGACGGCGGTCTTGAGATGGTCGGCGCCGGACAGGGGAGCGACGGTGCGCAGGGACATGAGGGGGCGGACCGGCTCGGTCTCGCCGGCGTCGGTCAGCCACGGGTAGCGGGCGGTGAGGCGTGCGGCCTGCCAGGGGTGCGCGTAGAGCAGTGGTGGCGTGTCGCCGTACCAGCGGTCGGGCGGAACGGCGAGACGGCGCAGGCGGATGACCGGGCGGTGCTCGGGGGCGTAGGCCAGGACGTCGGCGACGGTCATGCCGCCGCGCGTACGGGTGCAGGGGTGCAGCGGGTGGCCTTCGAGGACCCGCTGCTCGAGGCGGCCGAGGCCGCCGGGGTCGCCTTGGGCTCTCGTGAGGTCTCGCGAGGCGGGGGTGGGTGGGGGATCGGCGTAGGCGAGGGCCAGGTTGGCGACGCTGTTGTCGAGCTCCTGGGCGAGGCGTTCGGTGTGGGGGCCGAGATCCAGCGAGCGCAGCAGGGTGGCGGGGTCGTCGTAGGCCTCGTCCGGGCGGGAATCGCCGGGGCGGCTTCGGTCCCGAGTGAGCCAGGCGGTGAGGCCGGGTTCGGGGGTGGCGAAGGGGAGGGTGGCCGCGGTGGGGGCGGTCAGGGTGCCGCCGTCGGCGAGTTCGACGTGGTGTGCACGGTGGGTTACGCCGGGGAGTGGTTCGTGGTGCACGGCGTTGAGGAGGCGGGCCATGATCTGGGCTCGGGCCGCCGGGAGGGCCGCGTCGTAGGCGGCTACCAGGTCCGGGCGATGTTTGTGCAGCTCGGTGCGGGTTCGGGCGGGGTCGGCGGTGTGCCCGTCGGATGGTGCTGAGGTGGTCGGTGGCAGGGGCACGGGTCATATTCTCCGGCAGTCGGCTTGCGCGGGTCGGGCCGGGCCTGCCCAGCTAACATCCTAGGATGCCTTACAGGGTGTGCGCCCAGTCGCTCGCTCACGGTCGTTCCCAACCAAAAAGGAATCAACGACTACGCCTGATTTGAATTCAGCCTCAGGGGATCTCGGCGCAGGGTTCATCCGGGGGAGCGGACTGTCTTGAGGGCGGCGCGGTCTTCGTGGGCTCGTCGTCGCTTGCTTCGAAAGCCCGTGCGTGGTCGGCCCCTACTCCTTGGTCAATGCCTGCAGGAAGTCCGCTTCTCGCGCTTCGTCCAGGCCTACCGGTGTGCGGTCGGGGCGTTGTGGCGCCGTACCGCCGATTTGTTGCAGCCAGGTCCACGTGTCGACGATCGTCTCGCCCACCGGGCGGATCTTCAGGCCGATGGCCTGGGCCTTGGTGACGTCGGCGCCGTGCATGAACGCGTAGTCGTGGCCGGTGAGCCAGATGGGGAGGTCCATCCAGGGTTCGATGCCGGCGTCGAGGATTGCCTGGGGGTCGGCCCAGTGCAGGTTCGCGTGGTTGCCGGTGACCTCGTTCGCTGTCTCCAGCAATTCGGCCATCGTGGTGTGGCCGGGTGGACTGACCACGTTGTAGGGGCCGGCGGCGCCCTGCTCCGCGGCGTCGAGCATCCAGGTGGCCAGGTCGCGGGCGTCGATGTACTGCAGTTTGAGGTCTTTCGGGCCGGGCGCGAGGGTGGGTCCGCCGCGGGCCAGGCGGTTGAGCCACCAGGGGAGGCGGCCGATGTTCTCCCCGGGGCCCAGGATCAGTCCGGCGCGGGCGTGCAGGACCGGGCCGGTGAAGTTCTGCTCGGCGGCGAGTTCGGCGCCGCGTTTGGCCGCCGAGTAGTCGCTGTCGTCGTCGGAGTCGGGGGAGGCGTCGACGAGCGGGTCGTCCTCGGTGCGGGCGGGGGTGTCGGTGTCGGCGTGCACGCTGCGGCTCGAGAGGTATGTGTAGTGGCCGGCGCGGCCGTCGAGGGTGCGGGCGGCGTCGCGGACGGCGCTGGGGCGTCCGGACCAGGTGTCGATGACCAGGTCCCAGGTGCCGCCGGTCAGTGCGGTCAGGCCGGCGGGGCTGAGGCGGTCGCCGGTGAGGCCGGTGGTGCCGGGTGGGGGTGGCTGGTGGCCGCGGTTGAGGACGGTGACGTGGTGCCCGCGCTTCTGGGCCTGGTCGATGAGGGCGGGACCGACGAACCCTGTGCCGCCGAGCACGAGCAGCTTCATGGCGTCGACGATGCCTTTTGTCGTACCCCGAGCGGAAGATGTGATCGCTGACAGCGGAACCGGGGGTGCGAGATGGCGTTGCGGGTGGATCTGACGTTCGACTGTGGGCGGGCGGTGGAGCTGGCCCGGTTCTGGAAGCTGGCGCTGGGCTATGTGGACGAGCCGCCGCCGGCGCCGTTCCGGACCCGGGAGGAGTGGGCGGCGTCGTTCGGTCCGCCGGAGGACGACGAGGGTGGCGGGGCGTGGCTGCACGATCCGGAGGGGATCGGTCCGCGGCTGGTGTTCCTGGAGGTGCCGGAGCCGAAGGTGGCGAAGAACAGGCTGCACATCGACGTACGGGTGGGCCGGTACGGCTCGCCGGAGCAGGTCTGGGAGCGGGTCGAGGCGAAGGTGGCGCAGCTGGTGGCCGCAGGTGCGTCGGTGTTGGCGGTGGACGGCACGCATCACGTGGTGCTGGCTGATCCGGAGGGCAACGAGTTCTGCGTGGCGGGCTGAGGCGCGGTTTCGTCCGGGGGTCAGGGGTCCTTTGTGCACGGGGGTCAGGCGCCGAGGGGGAAGTCGGCGACGGCGTGCCAGTTGTCACCGGGTTCGCGGGCACCGGCGATCAGGCGGATCGAGGTGACGGTGGTGGTGATCGGCAGGTGGTGGGTGACTGCGGTGGCGGCTGCTTCGAGGGTGGGCCGGGGGTGGTCGTGGCCGATGGTGAGGTGGGGGATCGTCTCGTCGAAGGCGCCGCCGTAGGGCTGGGCCTGGGGGAATCGCGCGGTGAGGGCGGCGGTGAGGGCGATGAAGGGTTGGGCCGGGTCGGGGGCGAGCCAGACCACGGTGTCGCCGAACCAGCCGATGCGGTCGAGGGTCACGTCGAAGGGGGTTTCCGCGGCGGCGATCTGCTGGATGGCGGCCAGGATCCTGTCGTTGATCTTGTCGGGGGGCAGGAACGGGAAGACGAGGGTGATGTGGGCGGGGACGCCCCAGGAGGCGGCACGGTCGAGGGCGATGCGGCGGGCGCTGACGGCCGGTTCGGCTGCGGGGACCTCGATGATGAGGGCGGTGTGGGTGGCTTCCATGGGTTGATTCTCGCGGGGGGAGCTATCGGTTTTGGCTGCTGTCCGATCCGGTCGGGCGGGTCGGTATCTCGACACTCTTCCCTCGGCAGAAGGTCCGGCTCGACCATGCGCACCTGGTCCGGTTCCACCAGCCGCGCCTCTGTGGGATACCGGCCGGCTCGCCCAGGATGGCCGGCCCGCCTGGACCGACCGGCCCGCCCGGACCGCTCGGACCGACCGGCTCACCTGGACCGACCGGCCCGTCAGGACCGACGGGCCCGTCAGGGCCGGGCCAGCCCGGCAGGGCCGGTCGGTCCAGGCGGGCCGGCCAGCCAGCCCGCCTGAGCCGGCCAGCCCGGACCGACCGGCCAGCCCGGACCGACCGGCCAGCCCGGACCGACCGGCCAGCTCAGACCGGCCAGCCCGCCTGAACCGGGCCAGCCCGGCACAAGTTGCGCGAGACGCAGAACCGTCCGGCCCGGCAAGCCGGCCAACCCTGCCGTTCGGAGGCAGGCCGCGCGGACGCGGACGTGGATGCGGGCGCGCGTCAGCCCGCTGACCGTTTCCAGGGGTTGCTCCGGGGTGCCTGGGGTGCTTACGACCAACCTCCGCTGCTCGCGCGGCCCGCTGCCTACCCGTCACGCCACTGCGGGCTGCCCGCTCCCCACCTACCGCGCGCTACCGGGCTACCGGTCGGACGAGAGGCTTGGACGAGAGGCTTGGACGAGAGGCTTGGCGGAGTGACGCACGCACCAGGTTGCTCCGGGCTCGGCCCGGCTTCGCTTGCCTCCTCCCGCGATCGTGAGTGTTCGCTGCGGCCGGGCCCTTCCGCGCCCGGCTCAGCTGATGAACGCTGCCCGGAAGTCGATGGTGGCGATCATCTGGCCGCGGTTGTTGATGCCGACCGGCATCTCGTTGCCGGTGAGCCCCCGGGTGGTCAGGTCGATGATCTGCCGGTTGCGCCACAGCACCGGCCGGCTGGTGCCGTCCGCGGTCTGGGCGACCCCCGCGAACACACCTTTGTCGTTGACGGCGGTGGCGTTGCCGTCCGGCCCGCCGAGCGTCCCCAGCTCCACCGGCCCGAGCGGGTAGGTCACCGGCCGGGTGCGTCCGAGCTCGTCGGTCGAGTATCCGGCGATGATGCCGCTGTTGTTGATGTCGTTGGGGTAGTTGCTGCCCGGGGTGGCGATGGGGCCGAAGCCGCTGGTGGAGCCGTACTGCTGGAAGCCGAGGTAGGTGTTGTCGAACATCATGAGGACCTTGGCCTGGTTGTTGATCTTTCCGGTGGTGCGGGCGGTGTTGTTTTCCGGGCCGAGTTCGGTGACGGTGCCGTTGTGCCAGATCAGGCGGCTGGTCTGGGCGCCGGTTTCGTCGACCCGGGAGACCAGGACCTGGCCTTTGTCGTTGATGTCCCAGCCGATGCTGCGGCCCTGGCCGAGGTCGGTGATGCGGCCGCGGTGCCAGGTGACGGCGCGGTATTCGCCGGCCGCGTTCAGGGCGGTGCCGGCGATGGTGCCGTTTTCGTTGATGCCGTGGGCTTCGGCGTAGTGGCCGCCGGGCAGGGTGGGGAGGTCGGTGAGTTTGCCGTTGCGCCAGGAGAAGGCGTGCAGCTCGCCGTCGGCGGTGAGGCTGCGGCCGACGGCGACGCCTTTGTCGTTGAGGTCGTAGACCTCGGTGGAGAGGCCGCCGAGGGTGCCGAGGTCGGTGACGGTGTATTGCCGGGGTGCTGCGGTGGCCGGGGTGGCCGATGCGGTGGTGGCGATGGTGGCGGTGAGCACGGCAGCGAGCAGTGTTCTCATGCTTTCCCCCCGTGGGATGACAGCGAGTTGTTCCAGTGTGGATCGCGAGTGCCCGACCGGGGGAGAGCCGATCATCCAGGAGTGCCCTGACAGATGTCATGGGATGGTCGTGACGGTTGCCCCCCTCGGTCGTCGGTGGCGGCGCTGAGGATCGGGGTATGACAGTTACCGCGTTGCCTGAGGCCGGGATCCGCGGGTCCGGCCAGTTCGCCGTCGACCTGGAGGCGGTGGTGAAGCGTTTCGGGGCGGTCACCGCCGTCGACGGGATCAGCTTGCGGATCCGTCCGGGGGAGGTGGTGGCCCTGCTGGGGCCCAATGGTGCGGGCAAGACCAGCACGGTGGACATGTTGTTGGGCCTGTCGGCGCCGACCGAGGGCACGGCCAGGGTGTACGGCCGCCCGCCGCGTGAGGCGGTGGCGCTGGGGCTGGTGTCGGCGGTGATGCAGACCGGTGGCCTGTTGAAGGACTACACGGTCGAGGAGACCGTACGGCTGACCGCGGTCCTGTTCGGGCGGGGCCGCGCGGAGGTGACGCGGGCGCTGGAGCGGGCCGGGATCGCGGACATCGGTCAGCGGCTGGTCGGTAAGTGCTCGGGGGGTCAGCAGCAGCGGCTGCGGTTCGCGATGGCGTTGCTGCCGGATCCGGAGCTGCTGATCCTGGACGAGCCGACCACGGGGATGGATGTCGGGGGCCGGCATGACTTCTGGACGTCGATCCGCCAGGACGCGCGGGGTGGCCGTACGGTCATTTTCGCCACGCATTACCTGGAGGAGGCCGACGCGTACGCCGACCGGGTGGTCTTCGTGCGGCGGGGGCGGGTGGTGGCCGACGGTACGGCGGCCGAGGTGAAGGCGCTGGCGTCGGGCCGTACGGTGCGGGCGACGTTGCCGGGGGCCAGTGAGGCCGAGCTGCGGGCGTTGCCGGGGGTCGAGTCGGTGGAGCTGCGTGGTGACACCGTTTATGTGCATGCGAGCGACACCGATCAGGTGGCGCGTTATCTGCTGGCGGAGACCACCGCCCGGGATCTGGAGATCACTTCCCGGAATTTGGAGCAGGCGTTCCTGGCGCTGACCGCCGACGACACGATTCCGGAGAGTGCCCGATGAGCATGCCCGTTGCCCGTAGCCTGCCGCGCTTCGGCGGTTTCAGTTTCGCGATGATCGGGCTTGAGCTGCGGCGGATGGTCCGTAACAAGCGCACGGTGATTTTCACGGTGGTGATGCCGCCGGCGTTCTTCCTGTTGTTCGGCACGAATGCCTCGTCGCGCTCGGAGCGGGTCGGTGGCGGGAACGTGACCGGTTACATCCTGGTGAGCATGGCGGTGTACGGGGCGATGCTGGCCACGACCAGCGGCGGGGCGATGGTGTCGATCGAGCGGGCGGCGGGGTGGAGCCGGCAGTTGCGGCTGACGCCGTTGCGGCCGGAGGCGTACGTGGCGGTGAAGCTGGTCCTGGCGATGGTGATCGGCGCGGTGTCCGTGGGTGTGACGTTCGTGGTCGGGGCGCTGGCGGGGGCGCAGTTGCCGGCGTCGGCGTGGGTGGCCTGCGGGTTGCTGGCCTGGGTGTGTGCGCTGGTGTTCGCCGCGTTCGGGCTGTTCATGGGTTATCTGCTGCCGAGTGAGAACGTGATGCAGATCCTGGGCCCGGTGCTGGCGGTGCTGTCGTTCGCCGGTGGGTTGTTCGTGCCCCTCGATCTGATGGGCCACACGTTCGCGACGATTGCGAAGTTCACCCCGGTGTACGGGGTGGGGGAGATCGCCCGGTATCCGCTGACCCACGACGGGAACCTGTGGGTCGCCGCGGCGGGTGTGGTGGTGTGGACGGCGGTGTTCGCCGCGGGCGCGATGTGGCGGTTCCGCCGGGACACGGCGCGGGTCTGAGTGAGCGGTAGCGTCACGACCATGAGCGAGGCGGAGCGGCGGGGCCGGCGCTTCGGGTGGGTTTTCGCCGGGTTGTGGTTGTTCTACCTGAAGGAGAACCTGACCGCGCTGCTGGACCATCCGGCGGGGTGGGAGCGCGACGTGGGGCTGGCCGCACTGGCCGGCTTCGCGGCGTCGTATCTAATTCTGGTGGCCTGGATGAGTTCGGTGCGCCGGGGCGGGCGGCCGCTGCGGGTCGTGGTGCGGCTCTGGCTGGTCCTGCTGGCGTTGCTGATCCTGACGGCGTTGCAGGTGCCCGGTGCGGGGGTGCATGCGCTGACCTGTCTGGTGTACGTCGCGGCGTCGGGGATGGTCGGCTTGCCGTTGTGGCAGGCGCTGCCGTTCGCGGGGGTGCTGCTGGCGGTGGCCGAGGTGCTGGCGTGGCGGGTGCCGGGCTGGGACGACCAGGGCTACGGCCTGGCGGTGCTGCTGGGGTCGGCGGCCAGCGGCGGGTTCCGGCTGGCGGCGGAGCGTCAGTGGCGGTTGCAGGTGGCGCAGCAGGAGCTGGCGGAGATCACCCGGCGGGAGACCGCCGAGCGGGCGGTGGACGACGAGCGGGCCCGGATCGCCGCTGATCTGCACGACATTCTGGGGCATTCGCTGACGGTGGTGACGGTGAAGGCGGAGCTGGCGCAGCGGCTGCTGGACGTGGATCTGGGCCGGGCGCGTTCGGAGCTGCGGGAGCTGGAGGCGCTGGCCCGGGACGCGTTGTCGGATGTGCGGGCGACGGCGCTGGGGGTGCGGGGGATCTCGCTGCCGGGGGAGATCGCGGCGGCGCGGGAGGCGCTGGCGGCGGCGCATGTGTGCGCGGAGCTGCCGGGGGCCACCGATGCGGTGCCCACGCGCAACCGGGAGTTGTTCGCGTGGACGATCCGGGAGGCGGTCACCAACGTGGTGCGGCACAGCCGGGCGGGGCATTGCGCGGTGCGGCTGGCGCCGCGGAGTGTGGAGATCGTCGACGACGGGCCGGGTGACGGTGCGCCGGCCGGCGACGGTCAGGGTCTGGTCGGGCTGCGGCGCCGCGCCGACGCGGCGGGGGCGACGCTGACGGTCGGTCGCCGGGGCGACGGGCCGGGTTTCCGGGTACGGGTGGAGGTGCCGGCATGATCCGGTTGTTGCTGGCCGACGACCAGGCGCTGGTCCGCGGGGCGATGGCGGCCCTGCTCGACATGGAGCCGGATCTGCAGGTGGTGGCCGAGGTGGGCCGGGGTGACGAGGTCGTCGACGCGGTCCGGGGTCATGACGTGGACGTGGCGCTGCTGGATGTGGAGATGCCGGGGCTGGACGGGGTCGCGGCGGCGCGGGCGTTGCGGGCGGCGGTGCCGGGTTGCCGGGTGCTGATGGTGACCACGTTCGGCCGGGCCGGGTATCTGCGGCAGGCGATGGCTGCCGGCGCCAGCGGTTTCGTGGTCAAGGACACTCCGGCGCGGCAGCTGGCCGACATGGTGCGCCGGGTGCACGAGGGGCTGCGGGTGGTCGATCCGGCCCTGGCGGCGCAGTCGCTGGCGCACGGGGACTCGCCGCTGACCGAGCGGGAGAGTGATGTGCTGCGGGCGGCCCGTGACGGCGGCACGGTGGCTGACATCGCCCGGGAGCTGCGCCTGTCGGAGGGCACGGTGCGTAATCATCTGTCGTCGGTGATCGGCAAGACCGGGGCGCGTACCCGGGCCGAGGCGGTCCGCCTGGCCGTCGACAACGGCTGGCTGCTGGCGTAGCCGCAGCTCGTCGCCGCCCTCGGGCGGACTTTAGGCTTTTTCGCAGTGCAACCGTCCGGCAACCGAACGCGACCGGAGTCTGCACCCAGCGCCACGAAAAGTTCCCCCTGTCAGCCGGTGAGCCGTCACCGGGCGACACACACGAGGGGGAACACACGATGTCGGCAGCCACGACGAAGACCGTCAGCCGCGAGCTGGAGCAGCTGATCCGCGAGAACATGCCGCTGGTGGGTCACCTGGTCCGGGAGATGTTGTTCAAGGTTCCCGCGCACGTGCACCGCGACGACCTGGCCTCGGCCGGGTACGCGGCGCTGGTCACGGCCGCGCAGGCGTTCGACGCCGGCCGGGGCATCCCGTTCGGGCGCTTCGCCGCCGTGCGGGTCCGCGGGGCGCTGCTGGACGAGCTGCGCAGCATGGACTGGGCGAGCCGGTCGGTGCGGGCCCGGGCCCGCCGCGCGGACGTGGCGCGGCAGGAGCTGACGGCGCAGCTGGGCCGCACGCCGAGCCCGGCGGAGCTGGCCGAGCTGCTCGGGGTGGGGGTCAGCGAGCTGGCCACGGTCGACGACGACGTGCAGCGCGCGGCGGTGCTGTCGTTGCAGGGTTTCACCGCCGGGGCGGCCGAGGACATGGTCACCGAGGACTCGATGAACCCGGAGGAGACGCTGCTGCACCGCGAGCGGATCGGTTACCTGCACGACGCGGTGGCGGTGCTGCCGGAGCGGCTGCGGTTCGTGGTCGAGGCGTCGTACCTGCAGGAGCGGCCGCTGGCCGAGGTCGCCGCGGAGCTGGGCGTCACCGAGTCGCGGGTGTCGCAGCTGCGGACCGAGGCTCTGGCGCTGCTCAAGGACGGGCTGAGCACGCACATGGAGCAGCAGGACGCCGGCCCGGCCAAGGGCGACGGTTGCGTGGCGCGGCGCCGGGCGGCGTACGCGGCGCAGATCGCGGCGCGCAGCACGATGGCGTCGCGGCTGGCCGTGACCGACGTGCAGGGCATGCACACGTCGGTGGCCTACGCCGCCTGAGTATTGGAGTTGCGGCACCGCCGGGACCGCGTCAGAGTGGTTCCTGAGCACCTGCCGCCGAGCCCGAGGAGTCGTCACCTCCGTGTGATACCGACCCGACCCGTGCACGCGCCGCCCTTCGCTGGTCGCGCGCGGGTCGCCGTACCCCTGTCGGTATCGGTCCGTGGAGGACTCCTTGTTGAAAGCCGCTTCGATCAGCCGCGCCCACGACGGTGATCTGCTCTTCTCCGACCTCGACCTGATCGTCGGTCCCGGCGACCGCATCGGTGTCGTCGGCCCCAACGGGGCCGGCAAGACGACGCTGCTGCGCGTGCTCGCCGGCGAGCTCGCCCCGGCCTCCGGCAGCGTCACCCGCGCCCCCGGCACCCGGGTCGGGTACGTGCCGCAGCAGGTCGCCGACCCGCAGGGCACCGTCGGGGAGTTCCTCACCGCCGGGCTCGGTGAGCTCGCCGCCGTCACCGAACGGCTGCGGCAGCTGGAGACCGCGCTCGAGGGTGGCGCCGACGTCCTCGACGAGTACGGCCAGGCCCAGGAACGCTGGACGGCCCTGGAAGGCTGGACCGGCGAGACCCGGCTGACCGAGATCCGCCAGCGTCTCGACATCGACCACCTGCCGGCCGACCTGCGCCTGAGCGAGGTCAGCGGCGGTGAGCAGGCCCGGCTGCTGCTGGCCCGGGCCCTGCTGGACGCCCCCGGGCTGCTGCTGCTCGACGAACCCACCAACCACCTGGACGCCGAGGGCGCCGCCTGGCTCGCGGACTGGCTGCGCGACTTCCCCGGCGGGGTCCTGGCGGTCAGCCACGACCGGGCGTTCCTGGACGCCGTGGTCACCCACGTCGTCGAGCTCGACGGCATCCAGGACCAGCCCCAGGACTATCCCGGCTGCGGCTACACCGCCTACCGGCAGGAGAAGGCCCGCCGCTGGCAGCGGCTGCTGCTGGCCCACGAGGCGCAGGAGAAGGACCGGATCCGCTGGGAACAGGACATCGAACGCACCAAGCAGCAGGCCCGGTTCGTCGAGACGACCGTCCGGTCCGGGGTCGAGGCGCCGCACCTGCGCCGCATCGCCAAGAAGGTGGCGCAGAAGGCCAAGGCCCGCGAGCGGCGGCTGCGCCGGCAGATGGAGTCGGCCCGGTGGATCGCCGAGCCGCGGACCCGGCCGCCGCTGACCCTGGCGTTCCCGGCCGACGAGCGCGCTGACCGCGACACCGTGCTGGCCGTGCACGACCTGACCGTCAAGCTCGGTGACCGGACCCTGCTCGACGGTGTCGATCTGGACGTGCGGCGCGGCGACCGGATCCTGATCACCGGCCGCAACGGCGCCGGCAAGACGACCCTGCTGCGGGCGATCGCCGAGCACGCCGAGGTGGAGCTGGCGGTGCTGCCGCAGACCTCCGACGGGTTGCGCACCGCCACGACGGTGCTGGACTTCTTCCGTTCCCGGGTGCCGGTCTACGCCGAGGACGCCGAGCGGCTGCTGGCCGGGCACCAGTTCGGGCCCGACCAGTGGGGGGCGAGCCTGCGCAGCCTGTCCGCCGGGGAGCTGCGGCGGCTGCTGCTGGCCGTCATGGTCAACAGCCCGGCGCGGATCCTGCTGCTCGACGAGCCGACCAACTTCCTGGACTTCGACGCCCTGGAGGTCATCGAGCAGGCGTTGCGCGCGTACCGGGGGACGCTTCTGACCGTGACCCACGACCGGTACTTCGCCGGCGCCGTCGGGCACACCCGCACCTGGCATGTCGCGGACGGTCAGGTACGGCAGAGCTGACACGATGGTGGCCATGTCGACGCTGATCCCCAGGCAGAGCGCAGGCGCGGTCACCGTCGGCGGCAGCGCCGAACAGGTCACCGAGGCGTGGCTGGCCAACCGGCGGCTGTCGGCGCACACCCGCGACGCGTACCGGCGTGACGTCGCGGCGTGGCTGGCGTGGTGCGCGCAGCGCGACGTCGACCCGCTGCGGGCCTCGTTCCTGGACGTCAACGCGTACGCCCGGGGCCTGGAGGCGCAGTCGCTGGCCCCGGCCACGGTGGCGCGCAAACTGTCCGGGCTGTCCAGCTGGTACGACTTCCTGGTCAAGCTGCGCGCGATCGACGCGAACCCGGTCGGTGGCGCGGACCGCCCGCCGGTCTCACGGGACCACTCCGCCACTGTCGGGCTGTCCCCGGAGGAGGTCGACGCGCTGCTGGGCGCGGTCGAGGCCGAGACCGGGCCGGCGGCGCTGCGGCACCGGGCGGCTGTCGCGCTGCTGGCCGACCTGGGTCTGCGCGTCGGTGAGCTGGTCGGCCTGGATGTCGCCGACGTCGGTGTCGAGCGGGGGCATCGCAGTGTGCGGTTCGTCGGCAAGGGCGGCAAGCCGAGGCGCCGGGCGTTGACCCCGTACGCGGCGGCCGCGCTGGACGCCTACCTCGATCAGCGTGCCGCGGCCGAGGCCACCACCGCCGACCGGCTGGACGGGCCGCTGCTGGTCACCGCCACCGGCGCCCGCATCGACCGGCACGCCGTCTTCCGGCTGGTGCGGCGCCTGGCCCGCGACGCGGGCATCGCCGGCTGGGCGCGGCTGTCGCCGCACTCGCTGCGGCACGCCTTCGCCACCACCGCCCGCGCCGAGGGGGTGCCCCTGGAGGACGTGCAGGATGCGATGGGTCACGCCGACCCCCGCACGACCCGCCGCTACGACCGCGACCGGCACAACCTCGACCGTGACCCCGCTTACACCATCGCCGCGGCGCGGGTCAGGCGCAGCGGTGGGTGAGCGACCCCCTATTCTCGACCGCGGTCAGGCAACGATCAAGGGACGAGGTCGGGTTGAACATCTTCGAAGCGGTGCTGCTGGGCGCGGTGGAGGGCTTCACCGAGTTCCTCCCGATCTCCAGCACCGGCCATCTGACCATCGTGGAGAAGTTGCTCGGCTATCAGATCGACGCGCCGGACATCACCGCGTTCACGGCGATCATCCAGTCCGGCGCGGTCATCGCCACGGTCATCTTCCTGCGTAAGGACATCGCCCGGATCATCGCCGGCTGGGTCCGCGGCGTGCTCAACCGCGAGCATCGCGAGCACCTCGACTACCGTTTCGGCTGGGCCGTCATCCTGGGCTCGATCCCGATCGGCATCGTCGGGCTGCTGTTCCAGGACACCATCGAGAGCACCCTGCGCAGCCTGTGGTTCGTCGCCGGGGCGCTGATCCTGTGGAGCGGGGTGATGGCCTTCGCCGACCACGCTGCCACCCAGGTCCGCCACGAGCAGGACGTGACCTGGAAGGACACCCTGATCATCGGGGTGGTGCAGTGCCTGTCGCTGATCCCCGGCGTGTCGCGGTCCGGGGCGACGATGTCGGCCGGCCTGCTGCGTGACTTCGACCGGGTGACGGTCACCAAACTGTCGTTCTTCCTGTCGATCCCGGCGCTGCTGGCCGCCAGCGTGCTGCAGACGGTCACCGAGTACGACAACATCTCCGCCGACAACGGTGGTGTCGGCTGGCTGCCCACGATCGTCGCCACGCTGGTCAGCTTCATCGTCGGCTGGTTCGCCGTGTCCTGGCTGCTGAAGTTCATCGCCCGGCACTCGTACAGCATCTTCATCGGCTACCGGCTGGTGCTGGGCTCGCTGCTGATGGTGCTGCTCGCCACGGACGTCATCCAGCCCAAGTGAACGATTCGGCGGTCCGGGCCCTCGCGTACGTGCGCGGGCTCGGCGCCGCCGGGGACCTGCCGGTGCCCGGCGCGCGGATCACGGTCGGCTTCCACCCGGACCGGCTGCTCGCCGACGGGCGTACGGTCGCCGAGCACCTGGCCCACGACCGGGTGTACCGCAGCCAGTTCGAGACCGGCATCTCCAACGGCGGGCTCACCGCGTACGCCGGCGGGGACCGGGAACGCTGGGAACGGCGGATGTTCGCCGGCGCGTACCCGCCCGAGCAGGTCGCCGGGCGGCCCGTCTACGGCGGGCTCAACCTGGCCGGGCACCTCGACGGGGCGTCACCGCGGTTCGGCAGCTGCCACCTGGTCCTGCGGCCCGAGGTGAACGCGCGGGCCACGTTCAGCCACGGCGACAGCGTCACCGAACCCACGGTGGTCGGCACCGCGGACACCTTCGGCGGCATCTGGGCGGCGCTGCTCGAGCAGGTCACCCGTACCGGATCAGCTCTGGGTGTGGCCGCGGACGGTCCGCGGGCGTGGGTGGCCGCGCTGACCCGGCCGCGCACCAGGGCCGGCCGGGCCCTCGACGACTACGTCGAGGCGCAGATCCACGGCGGCGTCGACCTGGACGCCGACGTCGAGGCCGTCGTGGCCGACCCCAGCTTCACCGGTACGCCCACCGCCGCGCACCTGGCGCAGCTGGGCCCCCTGCGGTACCACCCCGGTTTTGTCCTGCCGGCCGCGGACTTCCCCGACGACGTGCGGGGGCCGGAGGCGGCCGCGCTGGCCCGCAGCCTGGGCCCGCCGCTGATCGACGCCGCCGTCATCGGGCACGCGGCCCGGCAGGCGGCAGACGCCGGGACGCTGCAGCTGTGCAAGTACCTGTGGCACATCCTGGTGCTGCTCGGCCGGCCACCAGCGCCCACGAGGTGAGGAAATCCGCTGTCGGATGTCGCACGGGGGTGGTACAAACCCGCGGTGGAAAACACTCTTGCGTTCGCCGACCTGTTACGGCTGATGGACGAACGATCGGCCGCTTTCCAGGCGGCGGTCGCCGCGGCACCCAGCCTCGACGCGCCGGTGCCGACCTGCCCCGAGTGGACACTGTTCGACCTGGTCCAGCACCTGGGCGACGGTCGCCGCCGGTGGGCCGCCACCGTGGCCGCGGGACCCGCCGACGCGCCGCCGACGATGTCGGCACCGGTGGCGCCCCGGGACCGCGAGGCGCTGCTGGCCTGGTTCACTGCCTCGACGCAGGAGCTGCTGGACGCGCTGCGGGAGGCCGGCCCGGACCGGGGCTGCTGGACGTGGTGGGGTCCGTCGCAGTCGCCGCAGACCAGCGGTGCCGTCGCCCGGCACCAGCTCCAGCAGGTCGCCGTGCACACCTACGACGCCCAGGTCACCGTGGGCGCCCCGCAGCCGCTGCCGGAGGAGGTGGCCCTCGACGGCGTCGACGAGTTCGTGACCACCTGCGTCGCGACCACGGCCGCGTGGCCGCACAAGCCGGCGGTCATCGACTACCACGCCACCGAGGGCCGTTCCTGGCGGCTCTGGTTCTCCGCCGACGGCGCCCGGGCCGCCCGCCTCGGCACGCCGGCCGCCGACGTGGACCCGGGGTTTGCCTATGCTTCGGCCCGGGGCACGGCCCATGAGCTGGTCATGTTCTGCTACGGCCGGATCGCGATGGACTGCCTGGAGCTAGACGGCGACCGGCGCGTCTTCGACCAGCTGATCGCGTGGGAGCCGGAGTAACCGGCCGCCGGGTCTGCTCCGGTATGCCAGCTCGAACCGGCCGAGCGCGGCCGGCCGCCGGCAGGGAGGGGTAGGTTTTCTCCGCTGTTGAATCTCCCGGCGGAGCGGAGCGGACATTGGATCTCTGGGATCGTGTGGTCGACCCGCACGAGGTCGACGTGTCCACCCTGTCTGCCAAGAATCTGGTCGGACTGGCCCTGGACGTCATCAAGGACACGGCCACACTCTTCGAGCCGGTGTTCGAGCAGGTCTTCCCAGGCGCCCACCGGCAATTGGTGAATTCGCTGCTCCAGTCACGGGATGCCGGTCCGGCCGGTTGGGCGGACCGGGGTTCCTTCTTCGAGCAATACCTCGCGCGCTATGACGAGCTGCCGCCGACGGCAGTCGTGCCGGCCGTGGGCCCGTTCATGACCGCCACCGTCCGGCTGGCCGAGGGCATCGTCGAGAAACGCTTCGACCCGGATGGGGCGATGGAGGTTCTCTCGTCCTGTTACGAATCGATTCTGATGTCACGGCTGTCGGGCCGGATAAAGGCGGCGGACGAGGAGGCGGATCCCGTGTGCCGCCGTGCGGTCCAAGGACAGCTCGACGCGATAGCGAAATACGTCCGGTAACGATCGGGCCGTTGCCGCAGCCCTGTCCGGGAATCAGGGTGACAGGCGAAGCGGGGCTGCGGTGAGATAGCGCCGTTACCGTAACGCGGCGGGTCATGGCGCTATGGAGCAGCCTCGATCCGGCAAGCGGCGGGGAAGGGGACGGCTGTGCGACTGGTCGCGGGCGAGCCGATGGAGTACCTGGGCGGTGACATGGTCGTCGAGGTGGATCATCCGGCAGTGCGGGCGTTGGCTGATGAACTGCGCGCGGCGCATCCGGACGACGTCGACTTCACACGGGCCGCCTTCGGATGGGTTCGTGACCGGATCAGGCATTCCGTGGACGCCCAGGATCCGCGGATCACCGTCACCGCCGGCGAGGTGCTCAGCGCCGGCGTCGGCCTCTGTTATGCCAAGTCGCACCTGCTGGTGGCCGTGGCCCGGGCCGCCGGCGTGCCGGCCGGGTTGTGCTACCAACAGTTGACCGACGGGGGAGAGCCCTTCCTGCACGGCCTCGTTGCCGTATACCTCGCGGGCCGGTGGCATCGCCAGGACCCGCGCGGCAACCGCACCGGCATCGACGCCCAATTCCGGCTCGGGCGTGAGCAACTGGCCTACCCCATCACCGACGGATCGGCCGGTCGCGATTTCCCCGAAGTGCACGTGCGACCCTCGCCCAACGTGATCGCAGCTCTGCGCGGTGCTCGAGACGCTCTTGAACTGTGCCGCACCCGGTTACCCGCTACGCCCTGAGTCAGGACAGCGGACGCCGGCTGAAAGGGTGGCGGCGTTCGTGAACAACGGCGGCCTCGGCCTCGGGGTGCAGGAGATGGCGTCTCGTCCGCTCTCACACCGACGGGTCCCAGGCGATGAGCTGGTCGAAGACCTGCCGGTCGCCGTCGAGCTCCACGGCCTCCAGCGGGATGCGGCCGTAGAACATCAGGACCAGGTCACTGGCCGTGCCCCTCGCGGAGGCGTCGGCCGCGTCCGGGTCCGCGGCGGCAGCGGGCGTGAGATGGGCTGCCTGTGCTCCTTCAGGGGAGAGCCGCAGACGCCAGGAACGGCCCTCGGTGGCGTGGTAGTCGACGACGGCGGGTTCGTGTGGCCAGGCGACCGTCGTCGCGCAGAGGGTGAACTGGCAGTCGTCGAAACCGTCGAGGGCGACCTCCTCCGGCAGCGGCTGCGGGGCACCCACGGTGAGCTGGGCGTCGTAGGTGTGGACCGCGATCTCGGGAACCTGTCGCCGCGCCCAGGCGCCCGAGGTCTGCGGTGACGGGGAGTCGTCCCACCACGTCCAGCAACCGCGGTCCGGACCGGCCACCCGCAGCGCGCTCGTCAGGTGCTCGACGGACTCGGTCCACCAGGCCAGCAGCGCCGCGCGTTCCCGGGGCGCACCCCTGCCGTCATCCCAGGCCGACGTCTCCGGGGGCGCGTCCGCGGGCCCGGCGGCGACGATGGCGGCTGATTTGCGGCGGCCCAGGCCCACGTGTTGGACCAGGTCGAACAGTGTCCGCTCGGGGTGCGTCGGGACCGGCAGGTCGAGGCTGGGTGCCGCGGCGACCGCGGCGCGGAAGGCGGCCGACCGTTCGTTGATCAGCCGCAGATGATCAGGAAACGTGAGGGTCGTGTTCACCGCGGCTTTCTACCACTGTGCAGCGACGATCGGACAGCGGTTATCGCAACAGCGCGGCCCGGACCAGCTCCAGCGCCGCCTGCGGCGTCAGGCCCAGGGCGGTGACCTGCTCGGCGTAGCGTTGCGCGGCCTGCTGCGCCGCCGCCGGGGTCTGCGCCGCCCGGGCCGTGATCACCGTGCCGGCCCGGCCGCGGGTCTCGACCAGCCCGGCCTGCTCCAGCTCGCGGTAGGCGCGGGCGACGGTGTTCGCGGCCAGGCCCAGCTCGGTGGCGAGCTGCCGCACCGGCGGCAGCTTCGCGCCGGCCGCCAGCGCACCGGCGGCGGCCAGCTCGGCGATGCGCAACCGCACCTGCTCGTACGGCGGCACCGCCGAGTCCGCGTCGATCACGATGTCCACCACAGCCCCCGGGTTCGGCTCAGAGCAGCCGCGGGGGCGTGTTGCCGGCCGCGACGATGGCCCGGCGCATCGGCACCATCGCCAGCAGGATGCCACCGACGATGAAGAACACCACCAGCGACACGAGCCCGATGCGGTAGCTGTTGGTCAGCTGGAACACCAGCCCGAAGGCCAGCGGCCCCAACCAGCTCGTGCCCTTGTCGCTGATCTCGTAGAAGCCGTAGTACTCGCCCTCGCGCCCGTCGGGGATCAGCTGGCTGAACAGGGAGCGGCTCAGCGCCTGACTGCCGCCCATGACCAGGCCGATCGCGACACCCAGCAGCATGAACGGCAGCGGCTCACCCTCGGGCAGCCAGAACGCGGCCAGGATGACCCCGAGCCAGCCGACCAGGGCGATCAGCACCGTCTTGCGGGCACCGATGCGCTCGGCGACCGCGCCCAGCAGCAGCGCCCCGCCGAACGCCAGGAACTGCACGATCAGGATCGTCACGATCAGCGCGCTCTGCGGCAGGTTCAGCTCCTCGGTGCCGAACTGGCTGGCCAGGGCGATGACCGTCTGGATGCCGTCGTTGTAGATCAGGAACGCAAGCAGGAAGAACAACGTCAACGGGTACGCCCGCAGGCTGCGGATGGTGCTGCCGAGCTGGCGGAAGCCGTCGGTGAGCACGTTGCCGCCCGCCGTACCGGCCTCGGCGCTGGGGTGCTCGCGCAGCCGGCGCAGCGGCACCAGGGTGAACACCGCCCACCAGACCCCGGCCGACACGATGCACCAGCGGGCCAGATCCAGCGTGCGCCGGTCGTCGCCGTCGACGGTGAGCCACGTGACGACGGCCAGGTTGAGCAGCAGCAGGACACCGCCGCCGAGGTAGCCCAGCGCCCAGCCGCGGCTGGAAACCTTGTCACGTTCGTCGGGTCCGGCCAGCCGCGGCAGGAACGAGTTGTAGACCACCACCGACGCGCCGAACGCGATGTTGGCGACGATGAACAGCAGACCGCCCAGCAGGTACCGCTCGCCGGTCACGAACGCCATCGCGATGGTCGCGCCGGAGCCCAGGAACGCCGTGCCGGCCAGCAGCGGCTTCTTGCGTTCGGCCCGGTCGGCGATCGCGCCCATCACCGGCAGCACGAACACGGTGAGCAGTACCGACAGCGACACCAGGTACGGGAAGTAGGAGCCGGCGGCGATGCTGATGCCCAGCGGGTGCACCCGCGCGTCGCAGTCGTCGGCGCCCAGCGCGCACCCGGCGGCCTGCTCGGTGACGCTGGTCAGGAACGGCCCCAGGAACACCGTGATGACGGTGGTGGAGAAGGCGGACATCGCCCAGTCGTAGAAGTACCAGCCGGTACGTTCACGCCGGTTGCTCACCGGGACGGTGGTGGTCATCAGGGTGGCTCCAGGCGGAAAAGCGGGGGACGGCGCGCTGATGATGCCATCTCGGCGCCGTCCTGGGTACAGCCGCCTCGCGGGTCAGGCCTCCGGCTGCCACCACTTGGCCAGGGTGCTGGTGGCCGGGTCGTCGGAGTCGGCCAGCGCGGCCCACGGGTCGGCGCCGGGCGGCAGGTCCTCGCCGGCGTACGCGGCCAGGTCCTGCGCCGGCACCGGCTCCTCGGCCACCGCCTCGACCAGCCCGGAGTGGTACAGCCCGAGACTGCCGGTGTCGATCCACGGGAACCCGTCGACCGGCTCCGGCAGCGGTCCCACGTCGACGACCGGCGGGAACATGCTGACCTGATCCAGGTCCGGCGCCGCGTCGGGATCCGCACCGACGGGACCCATGCCGTGCCCGTCGGTCACGTCGACGACCCCGGCCCCGGCGTCGTCGTCGTGACCGGTGCCCGGCTCGTGCTGGTCGTCCCAGCCGCCGTCGGTGGCGTCGTGCGGGTCGTCGAGGTCGTGCCCGGCGTCCAGTTCGTGGGCGTCGAAGCCGGCCTGGTCGCCGTCGTCGTGACCGAACAGGTCGTCGTGGAACGGGCTGTCCGCCCCGGCGTCGTCGTGCCCGCCCGGGTCGTGCAGGCCGGCGTCGTGGGCCTCGGCGGGCTCGTCGTGACCGTCGGCGTGCGAGAAATCCGGCCAGCCGTGCTCGTCGCTCATGTCGCCTCCTCATCGGCGGGTGCGGGGGTCAGGGAACGCGCCCGCGTGAGAACCTCGTCGACCTGCCTGATCCGGGTGCGGACCGCGGCCAGGTCCGCGGTGGCCTGGGTGCGCCGTTTCGCGCGGCCGGCGGCGTCCTCGGCCGCGGCGGCGTCGATGTCGGCGATGTGCGCGTCGAGCTCACGCAGCCGCCGCTCGACCGCGTCGTCGACGGCGACGCTGAGCGCGTACTGCAGGTCGGTGAAGCGGTAGGAGATCTCGTCGGACAGCGCCGCGCGGGCCTCGCCGAGGATCTCGCGCAGCCAGGCCCGGGCCTGTTGCCGGTCGTGCTGCACCCGCCGCCGGTACAGCACGTAGCCGCCCGCGGCCAGGCCCAGGCCGAGCCCGGCGACCGGGACGAGCAGGCCACCGGCGACCGCGGAACCGACGCCGAACAGCGACGCGCCGAAGATCGCCCCGCGGCCGGCCATGAAGGCGATCCCGCCGGCCGACAACGCCACCAGCAGGTTGTCACCGGCGCCGTCGCGCGGTGGGCTGGCCGCCAGGGCGTGCCGCAGGGTCGCGTTGAGCCGGTCCAGGACCCCGGCGAGCTCGTCGGCGTCGAACACCTGGGCCAGGATCCGCTCCCCGACCTGCCGGAACGTGGCCTGCAAATCGTCGGACAGCTGCACCGCCACGGCCTGCAGCTCGGTGTCGAGCTGATCGGGCAGCGCGTCCAGCGCCGCGCCGCGGGCGGTGTCGATGCGGGCACTGAAGTCGTGCTGCACGCCGGCGATGCGGGTGCGCAGCAGGCCGACGACCTCGACCCGGGCCCGCTGGGTCTCGGTGCTCAGCAGCAGCGACCACTGCCGCGACTCGGTGCGTTTACGGGCGGCCAGCGCGGAACGCTGGGCCCGTACCCGGGCCACCTGCGCCGGGTCGGCCTCGCTGGCCTGCACCCGGGCCGCCGCGGCCGCCTCCAGGCGGCCCAGCTCCCCGCGCGCGGCGCGCAGCACGTTGGCCAGCTGCAGCTGATGGCCGCGCCCGGCCAGCTCCACCAGGGCGTGCTGCAGCTCGGCGATGCGGGAGGCGTCGACCAACGCGCCCTGCTCCCCGGCGGGCATCGTGCGGGCCAGCTCGGCCAGCCGCGCCGACACCGGGAACCACGGCGCGTCGGCGAAGCGCGGTGCGCGGGCCCGCAGCGACGCCCGGTTGTCGTCGGCGATGCGCCGCCACCCCGGATAGGCGTCGACCTTGGTCAGGGCGAACACGACAGCGTCGACGCGGGCGCTGGCGGCGACGAGGAAGTCCAGCTCCGGCTGCGACAGCGGCGCGGACGCGTCGGCGACGAACAGCAGGGCGGTGGCCCGTTCGACGGCGTCCAGGGCGACGGTGGTGTGGGCCGGGTCGAGGCCGCCGACCCCCGGGGTGTCGAGCAGGCTGACGTACTGCAGCAGCGGCGCCGGGTGGGTGATCTCGATGCGGCGCGGGGTCCGGGCGCCGTCGGGCAGGTCCCGGCCGGTGGCCCAGGCGGCCAGCTGCGCCGGGTCCAGGTCGACCGGCTCGCCCGCGCCGGGCACGTAGGCGGCAGCCGACAGCGGGCCGGGCGAGAAATGCAGGTAGGTCGCGGTCGCGACGGCGGCATCCACCGGCGACAGATCCGGTACGCCGAGCAGCGCGTTGAGCAGCGAACTCTTGCCGCGTTTGGTCTCACCGACGAGCACCACCGACGGCCGGGTCAGCTGCACCCGGCGCAGCTCGGCCAGCTCGGCGCCGGCGTCGGGGTCGCCGGCGCGCACGGCGGCCAGCGCGTCGCGTACGGCGACGTCGAGCTCCTTGGCCAGGCTCACCGCGTCCCCTCCGATCCGGGCCGGGCCGGCACGATCTCCGTCTGATCGCCGCCCACCTGCGCCCGTTCGGCCTGTTCGCGGACGGCCTGGGCCAGCAGGTGGAAGCCGCGGTGCGCGACCTGCGCCACCCGTGACTGCGCCGGTCCGGCGCCGGCGACCGCGTACACCCGCCACCGGTTCGCCGCCTCGACGGCCGCGGCCGCCAGCTGCGGGCCGTCGGCGTGCGGCAGCCGCAGGATCCAGCGGGCGTCGTCGGAGGTCGCCAGCCGGATCAGCTCCTGCTCCCACGCCACCGGCAGTGGCACCGCCCCGGACGTGACCCGCTGAGCCACCTCCAGCAGCCGCAGCCGGTGGTAGGCGGGCTCGCGCAGCAGCCGCTCGATCGCGTCACGCAGCGCCTCCCGGTCGCGGGGGTCGCTGGTGTGCCCGGCGACGCGTTCCAGCCGCGACAGCGCCCAGCCGGCCTTGATCGCGTCGGCCCGCCAGCGCAGCGTCTGCTCCAGGGTGTCGCGCAGCCGCGGGAAGCCGGACGCGCGGACCAGCCGGCGCACCAGCTCACCGGTGCCCAGCCGCGGGTCCGCGGCCAGCTCGGCCAGGGCGAAACCGATGCCGTACAGGTCGAGCAGGGCGAGCAGCCGGTCGCGGCGGTGCACGTCGACCGGCGCGGGCCGGCTGCGGAACAGGTCGACGGAGGCCAGCAGCACCCGCAGCTCGGCGGCCGGCAACGCGGACAGCTCCTTGAGCGCGGCGCAGTCGGCCGCGGTGAGCCGCCCGGCCTCACCGGTCTCGGCCAGCAGACCGACCACGGGCACCACCTCGGACACCGTACGGGCCAGCAGCAGCGCCTGCTGCTCGGCGAGGGGACCGGCGACCGGCCACGGGTCTCCGGCCCCGCCGACCAGCGTGTCGACCTTGCCGAACACCCCCAGCGCGTTGATCGGGCTGCTGGCCAGCCGCGCCGACGCCGTCCGGAACGCCTCCAGCGCCCGCACGTCGTCGGCGCGGACCGCCTGGGTGAACACGTAGACGACCGCCTCGGCCGCGGCGACCTCGGAAGCGGAATCAGCGTCGATGTCGGCGTCGAACGGCGCGGCGCCGGCGCCGAGCTCCGCCTGCGCGCGGGCACTGACCCTCGTGTCGGTCGAGGCCAGCCCGGGGGTGTCGACGACGGTCAGATCGCGCAGTTTGTCGCTGGTCAGCGAGACGTCCACATAGGCGACGCGGTCCGGGCCGACCCCGAGACGCTGCGGGATCATGCCGTCGTCGGCCAGCGGCAGGCTCGAGCGGGTGCCGTCGCGCAGCACCACATCGACGCGGTCGGCGGGCCCGTACCGGAAGCGGGTGACCACCCGGGTGCACTCACCGACCGCCGTGGGGGCCACCCGGCGGCCTATCAACGCGTTGACGAGTGTCGACTTTCCGGCTTTCAACCGCCCGGCGATCGCGACGCGTAACGGCTCCGACAGCCGGTCGCGGACCTGAATGGCCTGGCCACCGGCTTCCGGGCCGACCCGGGCGACGATTTCGTCACACAGCGTCGCCACGCGGGCGGAGAGCGGTCCGACGGTCATGACTCGTCAGCCGAGCACATGGTCAGGGAGAATGTACTGACCGCGGCCGGTGTCGAAGACACAGTCGCCACCCTTCCCGTTCGCGGGCAGGGCGGGACGCCTGCCGCACCACAGACTACGGAAGCTCGGGGCGACGCAGATCCCGTGTTCGTGCCACCCGGGCACGGACGCCGGGCAGGGCAGGGGAAACGGGGGATGCGGGTGGCACAGCAGGACCTGGCCGGGCTCGCCGCCGCGCATCTGCACCGTCCCGGCCTCGTCGTGCTCACCGGCGCCCCCGGAGCCGGCCGCTCCACCCTGTTGCGGCGGGTGGCGGCTGCGGCGCCCGGGCCGGTGCATGCCGGAGGCGGGCTGGCGATGCTGGCCGCGGTGCCGGCGCTGGCACTGTCACGGGCGCTGAAGGCCCGCTTGCCCGCCCACGACGTGCCGCTGCTGGCCGAGGCGGTCCGCTCCCGGGTCCGCGGCGGCCTGCTCGTGCTCGACGACCTGCAGTACGCCGACCCGGCGACGCTCGCAGCCCTGCCGCACCTGGCCGCACACGTCCGGGTCGTGGTCGCGTTGCGCACCCCGCACCGGCTGAGCGAGGAGAGCGTCGCGGCGCTGCGCGAGACAGCCACGGCCTGGCTGGAGGTGCTGCCGCTGAGCCGCGAGGCCGCGCTGGAGCTGGCCCGGCGCGCCGGTGGTCAGCTCGCCGACGCCGCCCTGGCCGCGGTGGTCGACCGGGCCGGCGGGAACCCCCTCGCGATCACGGCACTGGCCCGGCAGGCCGGGGCGGGCCGGGGCACCCCGGAGACCGACATCGACCAGGTGGCGTACGCGATCGCCACCGCCCTGGCCGACCTGCCCCGTACGGCCCGCACCGCGCTGGCCGCGCTGGGCCTGCTCGGCCGGCCGGCCCCGGCCGCGCTGCTCGGCCCGGGCGCCGACGAGCTGCGCGCCGCCGGTCTGGTCACCGAGGATCCGGCCGGGCTCGTGCCGGTGTCGGCGTACTTCGCGGAGACCGCGGCCGGGCTGCTCGACGCGGCCGCCCGGACGGATCTGCACCGGGCGCTGGCGGAGCTGACCCCGGACGCGGAGGCGGCGCGGCACCTGGCGGCGGCCGGTGACCATCAGGGGGCGTACCGGCGGGCGCTGACCGCGGCCGACCGGGCTGCCGGCGGTGACCGCGCCGACCTGTTGCAGTTCGCGTGTGAACTGCCCGGGGTGACCGTTGACCCGCGGGTGCGGATCGCGGCGGCTGACGCGTTGCTGGCCGCGGGCCGGCCCCATCCGGCGGCGCGGGTGCTGACCAGCACCGGGCCGCTGGGGGTGGAGGCGGACGTGCTGCGCGGGGAGGCGCTGCTGCAGGCCGGCGACCCGGTCGGGGCGCGGGCGGCGGTGCGCCCGGTGCCCGACGCGGCGCCGGCCACGGTCGTGGCCGCCCGGGACCGGATCCTGGTGCTGGCCGAGCTGGCCACCGATCCGGCGGGCGCCCTGGACATGGCCGGCAAGGTCGCCGCCCGGTATCCGGCGCCACCGGCCGGGGTGGCGGCGGCGCTGGCGGCGGTCGGCGCCGCGCATCGCCGCCCGGGATGGGACACAGCGCTGGCCGCCGCGGTCGCCCGGAGCACTGATCCGCTGACCGGACGGTGGAGTGCGTGGCTGCTGGTGGAGCATCTGGCGGCGGACGGGCGGCTGGGTGAGGCGGCGGCCGCGGCCCGGGACGCGGCGGCCGGGTGCGCGGCGGACCTGGCTTACAGCTGGCAGACCCGGTTCCTGGCCGTGGCGGACTGGGCCGACGTGCTGCAGGGCACGCTGCTGGCCGCCTCGGCCGCTTCGAGTGCTGAGCCCGACGTGCCCGATAGGAGCGCCGGGCCTCTGCCGGCATCAGCCGATGGTCCTGCGGGTGTCATCTACGGGCGGGCCGCCGGTTCCGGCTCGTTGCCGGCGCCGGGCGGCGTCGGTGCTGCTCCGGCCGGACCGGATGCCTCTCACGGCGCGCGGGGCGCGAACCCGGCCGTCTCCGGCAGCTCGGGTGAGCGCGGGTCGTCGTCTGATGCCCGGTTCGCGGCGGACCGGGCGTTGCGGCGCGCCGCTGACCTCACCGACCGGGCGCTGCCCGCCGACGCCCGCGGCTACGCCATCGCCGCGACCGCACTGATCGAGGCGGACACCGGGCTGCTCGCCGCCGCCCGGGCCCGGCTCGCCACACCCGACGGGCATCCGGCCACCGCGTGGGTCGCGCGGGAGGCGGCCTGGCTCGACGGGCAGCCCGACCGGGCCGCGCAGCCACCGGACGCCGCCGTCTCGGGGCTGCTGACCGGGCTGCGGCACATCACCGCCCGGTGGGCCGCGTACGACTCCGGCGCCACGGCCCGGGCTGCTTTCGCGTCCGCGTTCGACATCGACGCGCCGGCCCCGGCGATCCCCGCCGGGCTGCCGGCCGCGGCGCGGCGCACGCTGACCGCCTGGGCGACCGGCACCGGGTTCGCCGCGGCCGCGCAGAGCTGGGCCGGGGTCGCGTTGCGGGAGCAGATCCGCTGCCTGCTCGCGGCGGGCCTGCTCGACACCGATCCGGAACGGGCGGTGGCCGCGCTGCTGGAGGCCGAGCACCTGGCCGACACCGCCGGGCTGGTGGTGCTGGCCGGCCGGGCCCGCCGCGGGCTGCGCCGGCACCACGTGCACCGTGACACCCGCAGCCCACGCTCGGGTTCGCAGCTGACCCGGCGCGAGACCGACGTGTTGCGCCTGGTCGCGGCGGGTGAGCCGACCCGGCGGATCGCGGGGCAGCTCGGTATTTCGGCGGAGACCGTGGACACCCACATCCGGGCGGGTATGCGCAAGCTGGGCGCCCGGACCCGGACGGAGGCGGCCGCGCTGGCGCTGACCCAGATCGAGGCGGCCGGACCGCCGGACCGTGACCGTCGCTCCGCCGTACTGCCCGACCGTGAGGATGGCCGGTGACCCGACAGCCCGACGCTCCCCGCCACGTCGTCGCCTCCGGCGCCGACGCCGAGTCCGTGGTCCGCCGCCTGGCCCGCGAGGGCTGGATCCCCCGCGAGGGTTTCGCGCTGCCGGACCCGGCGTGGGACGTCACCGGCGCGCGGCTGGTGCTGCACGGCCGGGTCGCCGACCGGGAGAACCTGCAACTGGCGGTCCTGGCGGCGGCGCGGGGAGCGGGCATCGTCGCGGTCTGCGACGCGGACACCCCGGTGGGCCGGGCCCTGATCGACGATCTGAGCCGGCTCGGCGCGGTGCACCTGGGCCCGGGCGGGCAGCCGGCGCCGGCGGACACGGGTGACACGGTCGCGGACCTGGTCCCGGAGCAGCGGGCGCTGCTGGACCGGCTGGCGGCGGGCGACACGATCGCGGCGGCCGCGGCGGCGGAGTTCCTGTCGCTGCGCACGGCGAACCGGCGGATCGCGGAGGCGCGGGCCCTGTTCGGGGTGCGCACGACCCGCGAGGCCGTGCTGGCGTACCTGCGGCAGCGCCGTACCCCGGGCTGAGTTCGCCGGCGGCCGTGAGGCCGTGCTGGCGCACCTGCGCCGGCACGGCACTCCGGGCTGAGTTCGCTGGCGGCCGTGAGGCCGTGCCGGCGTATCCGCGGCCGCGCCGCGCTGCGGGCTGGGCGCGCTGTGGCGTCCGTGCGCCGGCGACGAACCCCGGGCTGAGTGCGCCGGCGTCCCATCGCCAGCGACGCATCCCCGGGCTGAGTGCGCCGGCGTCCCTGCGCCGGCGGCGCACCCCGCCGCTGATCGGGGTGCCGCGTAGGGTGCCAGGCGATGAGAATTCTGATCTCGGCCGACCTGGAAGGCGTCTCGGGGATCGTGCATCCCAGCGAGACCAATCCCGGCGGCTACGACTACGAGCGGTCCCGGGCGCTGATGACCGCCGAGGTCAACGCGGCCGTCGCCGGGGTCCTGGAGGCCGTGCCCGGCGCCGACGTGCTGGTCGCCGACGCGCACGGGCCGTTCCGCAACCTGCTGCCGGAGGAACTCGACCGGCGCGCCCGCCTGGTCCGGGGCAAGCCCCGCCCGCTGGGCATGATGGCCGGGCTCGACGACGACACCGACGCGGTGCTGTTCGTCGGCTATCACGCCCGTTCCGGTACCGGGCCGGCCGTGCTGGCCCACACGATCAGCGACGCCGTGCTCGATGTGCGCCTCGACGGGCGCCCGGTCGGCGAGATCGGCCTGAACGCGGCCCTGGCCGGCTTCCACGGCGCCCCGGTCGTCCTGATCAGCGGGGACGACGTGGCCTGTGCGGAACTGCTCGAGCTGGTGCCGGGCGCGGCGACGGTGGCGGTCAAGCAGGCGCTGGGCCAGGCGGCGGCGATCGCCCTGCACCCGGACGAGGCCCGCGAACGGCTGCACCGGACCGCGGCGAAGGCGATCCGCCGGCACGACCAGGTGCCGCTGCTGATCATGCCGGGTCCGCTGAAGGTCGAGGTGGACCTGTACGGGCCCTACACGGTGGATCTGGCGACGCTGATTCCCGGGGTGAGCCGGGCTCCGGGTGGCCGGACGGTCACGTTCACGGCCGAGGACGTGGCGCAGGCCTACCGGCTGGTGCAGTTGCTGACGCAGCTGGCCCTGATCAAGCCGAACTGACCGACGCTGCCGGCCCGCACCGGCCGATCAGGCGGCGTCAGTGGGGGCGGATGCCGGCGGCGCGGTTGCGGCGGACGCGGCTCAGGTCCGGTGGGCGGGTTCGGTCGATGTGCCGGGGTGTCTCCAGCTCGTCCGCGCGCAGCGGCGCCAGCGTCTGCGCGATCCCCTCCACGATCCGGTCGGTGGCCCGCATCGCCTGAGCGCCCGCCGTGCCGGTCATCCCCGACAGGTCGATCGGTGCGCCGAAGCGCACGTGCACCACCGGCCGCTGCCGGATCGTCCGGAGCAGCGACCCGGCCAGTCCTTTCGGGGCCGCGTACGGCAGGACCCGGTGAGCGTCCCACTGCGCGACCGGGACGACCGGTGCCCCGGACAGCGCCGCCATCCTGGCCACGCCGGTCTTGCCGCGCTCGGGCCACATCCACGGGTCCAGCCCGATGCGGCCCTCCGGGTAGACCAGCACCACCGACCCGGCCCGCAGCGCCTCGGCGGCGGCGGGCAGTGCCTGCGCGACCTGGGCGGTGTGCCGGTCGACGCGCAGGTGCCCGCACGCCCGCATGATCGCGCCGGCCACCGGGGCGGTGAACAGCCCGGCGGTGGCCATGAACCGCGGTGCGATCCCGGCGCGGCTGCACGCCGCCATCAGTATCAGCGGGTCGATCGGGCTGACGTGGTTGGCCGCGAGGATCAGCGGGCCGTGCCGCAGCCCGGCGGGCACCTCACCGGAGACGCGCAGCCGGCACAGCAGCGGCACGACCAGCCGCGAGGTGCGCAGCAATGCCCGCCACAACCACGGCGCCCGCCAGGTGTCTTCCATCAAGGCGACATGATCGCATGCCGGTCAGCCCGCGTCGCGCAGCTCCGCCAGGCGGGCCTCGATCTCGGCCAGCTCGGCGCGCAGCCGTTCGGCCTGCTGCTCGACCTCGGCGCGTTCGGCGGACACGATGTGCTCGACCGCTTCCTGTACGCCGGGCACGTCGACCAGCTGCACGATCTTCATCGCCTCGGACGGCTTGACCACGTACGGCTTGGCCAGGGCTTTGGAGCCCTGGTTGGCGGCGATGGTCCACTCGCCGTCGGTGTAGGCGAGGGTGACCGTCAGGCTCGGCGGCGGCTTGGGTTTGGCTGTCTTGGCTGCCGCCTTGCGCGGGGCGGGAGCCGCCGCGGCCGGAGCAGGCTCAGGGGCCGCGGCGGGGGCGGGGGTGGCCGCGGGCGGGGGTGCGGGCGCGGGGATGGGCTTGTCGATCACGAACTCAGGGGCCGGCTTGGCCGGCTGCGGCGGCACGGGGGCGGCCTTCTTCACCGGGCCCTTGGGGGCCACCTGCAGGTCACCGGGGGAGAACGGCAGCTCGTCGCGGCCGAAGCGCACGACCACCCACTCGTCGGACTCGGCCGGGTCGGTCAGGGCCACGACCTGCCCCACCTGCCCGGCGATCTGCCCCGCGGACTCGGTGAACATCACCCGCGGCCGCCGCCCCGCGGCGAGCCCGTCGCGGATCACCTGCAGCTCCTCCGTGCTGAGCCCTCGCACACCGGTGCGTGCCGCCGTCGCCATGGTCGTCCTTTCGTCGGTCAACGTGGATTCGAACGCGTGTTTCAATGCCGTAGTTGTACCAGGCCCCACCGACAAAGCACGCAGGCGCGCCCGGCCGGCCGGTCACCAGGACCCGCATCGGGGCCGCAGCGGGCATCATGTGACCGATCCGCACACCCAGGCAGTCATCCAGGGCAGTAGCCACCACACAGCCGGGAGCGCGCACTGTGCAGCAGAACCTGCGAGGCCTGTTCGAACGAGCCCTCGACGACGAACCCCTGCCCCCGCCGGGTGACCCGGTAGAGCAGGCGATGAGCCAGGGCCGGCGGATCCGCCGGCGCCGCGGCCTGCTCATCGGGGGCAGCGCCACCGCCGTCGTCGCCGGCACCCTGATCGCCCTCAACATCGCCCTGGCCCCCGCCGCCGCGCCGCCGTCGTTCGTGTCGCCGGCGGCGATGCTGATGCCGCCGGCGAGCGCCACCTGTACGTGGCCGGTGCAGGACAACGCCGCCACCGTCTCGGTGTTCCTGCGCGACGACATCACCGTCGGGCAGCTCGACACGCTGCGGGAGGCGCTCCTGAAGGACCCGGTCGTGCGCGACGCGCAGTTCGAGAGCCGCGACCAGGCGTACCAGAGGTTCAAGGTGCTGTGGGCCGACAGCCCGGACTTCGTCGCCGCGGTCTCACCGGCCAACCTGCCGCAGTCCTTCCAGGTGGATCTGGCCCAGCCGTCGGGATACCGGGACTTCGCCGCGCGGTTCCGCGGCCGTCCCGGCGTCCAGGACCTGGTCGGCCAGACCTGCCCGGGAACGTCGAAGTGAGCCCTGGGTGGCGCCGCGACCGCGCGGCCCGCGACCAGGAGTTCGCCGCGTTCGTCGCCGCCGCCACGCCCCGGCTGCGGCGCACCGCGTACCTGATGTGCCGCGACTGGCATCTGGCGCAGGACCTGACGCAGCTGACCCTGGCCAAGATGTACGCCGCCTGGCCGAGGATCTGGCGCACCGCCGACCTGCCGGCCTACAGCCGCCGGGTGCTGATGAACGCCGTGTTCGACCTGCGCAAACGCCGCAGCGGCACCGAGGTCGTGCTGGCCGACCTGCCGGACTGCCCCGGTCAGCCGGACGGTTGCGCCACCGACCTGCACATCACCCTGATGCAGGCGCTGGCCACCCTGCCGGTACGGGACCAGGCCATCGTGGTGCTGCGGCACTGGGAGGACCACAGCGTCGACACCGTCGCCGAGATCCTCGGGGTGTCGCCGTCGGTGGTGAAGATGCAGAGCATGCGCGCGCTGGGCCGGCTGCGTGAGCTGCTCGGCGAGGACTTCGCCCGGCAGTAGCGCGGTCACACCGGCCGGTCGGTGACGCAGTACGCCCGGCCGGCCGGATCCCGCAACGTCGTCCACCGCTCGTGCACCGCCACCACCTCGGCGCCGAGCTCCCGATGCCACGCCACCTCCGCCGGCCGGTCCGTACAGGCCAGGTCCACGTGCATACCGGCCGTGCTCCCGCCGACGCGCTGCAGCAGCAACCGCAGCGGCATGCCGTCCGGGCGTACCAGGAAATCGAACTCCGGCAGCGACCCCGCCCGCCGCGGCCAGCCCGTCAGGGCGGCCCAGAAATCCGCCTCCGCGTCGAAGCCGGCCACCGGCACGTCCAGGCACAGCTGATCCACCAGGCTGCGCCCACCGGCCGGCCGCACCGCCTCGCCGGCCCAGGCCACCAGGCAGAACAGCAACCCGGCGGGGGAGCGCAGCACCACCAGGTCCCCGTCGTCGAGCACCACCGCCGCGCCCAGCGCGACCGCCCGGGCGGCCTGCTCCGCCACGTCCTCGACATGCAGATCCAGGTGGGCCCGGGCCGGGCCGTCCCCGACGACCTGCACCCGCAGGTACGCGTCCCCGCCGGGCGGCACCAGCGTCGCGAACGCCCCGCCCGGCCCGCGCCGCGGCGACAACCCGGAGCCGGTCACCGCCTGCCAGAACGGCTCCGCCACCCGCGAGGGCGTGTCCAGGAACCCCGTCACCCACCGCACCCGCATCACGCCTCCCGTCCCGGCCGGCCCGGCCGCCGCTGCACCGCCGGTCCCCGATGCACCGGCGCGTCCCCGCTCAACTGCTCACCGCGGACCCGGTCGGCGTCCGCCTCCTGCTCACGGCCCATCGCCCGCAGCACCGCCGAGCGGTGCAGCAGCACCTGACCGAGGCGCACCCGCAGCCCGAGGCGCTCATACTCCGCCATCGCCGTGCCGTACTCCCGCAACGCCGCCGGATGCTGACCGCGCATGTCGGCGATGTCACCCAGCGCCGTGTGGGCGCTGCCGATACCGTGCCCGCTGCGCAGCCGCTCGAAGATCGCCAGCATCGCCCGGAAGTCGCGCTCGGCGTGGTCGTACGCCCCGTGCCGCACATACAACCAGCCCCGTTCCTGAAGGCAGTAGCCGCGCAGCAGCTCGTCGCCGATGCGCTCGGCGACACCCATCGCCTCCGCCACCAGCTCCCGGCCCCGCTCGATCCGCCCGCCGAGCTCCGCGGCCAGGCCCAGACCCAGCAGCGCCCAACCCCGCTCCGGCGACTCCCGCTCCGGCAGCAGCTCCACGGCCCGGCTCAGCACCGGCACACTGAGCTCCGGATGCAGGAACGTGTTGTACAGGGTGCCCAGCGACAGCCGTACCTCGATCTCGTCGGCGACCGCACCCAGCCCGATCAGCAGCTCCAGCGCCCGCAGCAGCGCCGCCTGGGCCTCGGCGAAACGGTCCTGCGCCCGCCACGCGTCCCCGACCCGCCACAACGCCAGCGCGATCTCCCGCACGTCGGTGCCGAGCAGCTCGGCCGCCTCCAGCGCCTGCTGCGCCGCCGGCAGCTCGAGCCGGACCAGACCCGCCATCCCGTACGAGTGCGACACCCACCGCAACGCCCGGATCCGGAACGGCTCATCACCCAGCGCCTGGGCCACCGGCACCGCCGACAACCACAACCGCAGCCGGTACGAGTGCTCGGCCTCCCCGGTCACCAGCGGATGCACCGCCTCGATCAACGCCCGGGCCGGCGCGGCCAGCCCCGCCCCGACCGCCGCGTGCACCGCCGCCAGCACGTTCTCCCGCTCAGCGGCCAGCCACTGACCGGCCCGGGCCCGCGCGGTCAGCCACCCCAGGTGCCGGTCCAGGCAGTCCACACCCTCCGCACCGTCGTCGGCCAGCTCCCGCGCGCACAGCCGCACCAGGTCGTGCATCCGGTAACGGTCCGGCGCCGGCGACTCCACCAGGAACGCGTCCACGAGCCGTTCCAGCGCCTCGGCCACCACATGCTCGTCCAGCGCGCACCGGGCCGCCGCGGCGGCCAACCCCACTGACGTACCCGGATAGCCGCCCACCCGCCGGAACACCAGCCGCTCACCCGGACCCAGCTCGTCGTAGACCGCCCGCAGCGTCGACCGCACCGCCCGGTCCGCCAGCCGCATCTCGTCCAGGCGCCGGCCCTCGTCGGCGAGCCGGTCCGCCAGCGCCGACGCCGACCACTGCGCGCGCATCCGCAGCCGGCCACCGACGATCCGCAACGCCAGCGGCAACCCGCCGCACGCCTCCACCAGCCGCCGCGCACCCTCCGGATCGGCCGACACCCGCCCCGGGCCGGCCGCGGTCGCCAGCAGCTCCAGCGCCGCCCCCGGCGTCAACGCCCCGATCGTCAGCACCGAAGCGCCCAGCAGATCCGACAACAGCCGACGACTCGTCACGAGGGCCACGCTGTGCGCCCCACCGGGCAGCAGATACCGCACCTGGGCGGCGTCGCGGGCGTCGTCGAGCAGCACCAGCACCCGCCGGTCGGCGACCACCGACCGGAACCGGGCCGCCAGCTCCACCACCTCGCCGCGCAGCTCGTCATCCGGACGCCCCAGCGCCCGCAGGAACCGCACCAGCACCGCCTCCGGCGGCACCGGATCCGCCGACGCACCCCGCAACGCGGCGAACAGCTGACCGTCGGGATAACTGTCCCGGGCATCGTGAGCGGCCCGCAACGCCAGCGCCGACTTACCCGTACCCGGGGCGGCCGCGATCACCACCAGCTGCGAGCCGCCCTCGACCGCCGCCCGTACCGCCGCCAGCTCCGCACCCCGCCCGACCAGCGCCGGAGCCGCCGGCAACTCAGCCGGAACGTGGGGGAGCACCGCCACCGCCCGGCCCGGCTGCGGCTCGGCCAGCCGCTGCTGCCACCACCCCAGCCCGACGCCCACCACAGCCAGCAGACCCACCAAAGGCCAGGCCATCCACGTGTACGGCCGCAGCGCCCCCGGCAGCACCCCGCCCGTGGCCACGTTCACAGCCACCGCCAGCAACACGGAGAACAGCCCCGACGTCACGACCAGCAACGGCACGACCCGATGCCGCATCATGCCCGGAAACATACATGCTCGTCACTTTTGGGTCAGAGGGCGGCACGCACCTTGCCCAGCGTGTCCGCGAACCGGGCCAGCGCCGCCGGCGACAGCACCCCGCCCAGCAGCTCCGCCAGCGCCCGCTCGAACACCACATCGGCCGCCGCCAGCGCCGCCGCCCCCGACGGCGTCAACGCGATCAACGACGAGCGCCGGTCCTGCGGGTTCGGCCGGCGCACACAATGACCGGCCGCCTCGACCCGGTCCACCACCTTGCTCGCCGCCCCCACCGTGATCTGCAACTGCGCCGACACGTCCAGCACCCGGCACCCCGGCGTCGCCGCCACCACCCGCATCGGCATGAACTGCCCCAACGGCAACGCGCACTCCCGGCCCAGCCGCGCGTCCACGGCGTTCCACACCGCGATCTCCAAGCCCACCAGATCGTCGAAAAGCCGCCGGAGATCCGTCACCGCCACACCCTAACGCCGCCCCGGAACCACCCCGCCCAGCTCGGCGGCGTGCCCCGCGGTCCACGCGTACGCGGCCCGGACCGCCTCGACCACCCCGGCCTCCCGCAACCGCACCATCGCCGGCACCCCCGCCGCGGCCCCCGACCCGATACCGCGCCAGCAGCGGTCCTGCCACCACAACACCGTCTCCACCAGCAACGGCAGGTCACCCCAGCCGTACGCGTCCGCGACCACCCGTACCCGCCGCACCGCGTCCCCGACCGCCACCGCCGGCCCCAACGGCACGAACTGCCAGCACACATGAGCCACGTCCTGCACCCGTGACCCCGGCCCCGCGATGTCCCAGTCGATGAACGCCACCGGCCGCCCACCCCGGAACACCGTGTTCCTCGGCGACAGATCGTGATGACAGACAACCTCCTGACCACCGGCCGCCGCCGAACACGCGGTAAGATCATGGAACTCACGCACCAGAACCGCCACCGCAGCCAGCGCCGCCTCACCGACCGGGGGAGCGGCGTCACCCCACGGCACCTCACCGGCCACAAAACTCAACACCTGCCGCCCACGATCATCAACACCGAGGAACCGCGGCGCGCCCGCCCAGCCCCGCTCGGCGAACAACTCCAGCAACCCCCGGACAAAATCGGCATCCGCCGGGGGAGCCTTGCGCACCGTCGCCCCCACCCGGACCGCCCCACCGACAAACCCACCCGGCAACGACACCTCCGCCATCACCCCATCCTCACCCCCGACGGGCTACGCAACCACGGCACGGCATGGCACGATTTCGCGTGTGACCAGCCGACCCGCCGCAGCGCAGCACCTCAGCGACCTCGCCCGGCTCCGCCGCGTCCGCGACCGCATCGACCGCGACTACGCCCAGCCCCTCGACGTCGAAGCCCTCGCCCGCGGCGCCGCCATGTCCGCCGGACACCTCAGCCGCGCCTTCAAACTCGCCTACGGCGAATCGCCGTACTCCTACCTGATGACCCGGCGCATCGAACGCGCCATGGCCATGCTGCGCCGCGGCGACCTCAGCGTCACCGACGTCTGCTTCGCCGTCGGCTGCTCGTCCCTGGGCACCTTCAGCACCCGCTTCACCGAACTCGTCGGCGTGCCACCCAGCGTCTACCGCCGCGAAGTGGCCGGCACCACCGCCGGAATGCCGTCCTGCGTGAGCAAACAGGTCACCAGACCGATCAGGAATCGAGAAGCCGCGGCCCCCGCACCCCACCTAGCCTGATCAGCATGGACATCGTCATCCACAGCAGCTACCTGCCCCACAACGACCCCGACGCCGCCCTGGCGTTCTACCGCGACACCCTCGGCTTCGAAGTCCGCAACGACGTCGGCTACAACGGGATGCGCTGGATCACCGTCGGCCCCCCGGAACAACCCGGCACCTCCATCGTCCTGCACCCACCGGCCATCGACCCCGGCACCACCGACGACGAACGCCGCACCATCACCGACTTGATGGCCAAAGGCACCTACGGCGGCATCAACCTCGCCACCAAGGACCTCGACGCCACCTTCGAACGCCTCCAGGCCGGCGACGCCGACATCGTCCAGGAACCCACCGAACAGCCGTACGGGATCCGCGACTGCGCCCTGCGCGACCCCGCCGGCAACATGATCCGCATCCAGCAACTGCGCTGACCACACCCGGTCACCCCACCCTGGCCGCCCCGCACAGATGGAGTCCCGCATGAGCCCGCAGAACACCACACGGCACGACCTGATCCGCGTGCGGGGCGCCCGGGTGAACAACCTCAAAGACGTCAGCATCGAGATCCCCAAACGCGAACTCACCGTCTTCACCGGCGTCTCCGGCTCCGGCAAGAGCTCCCTGGTCTTCGGCACCATCGCCGCCGAGTCCCAGCGCCTCATCAACGAGACCTACAGCGCCTTCCTGCAAGGCTTCATGCCGACCCTGGCCCGCCCCGACGTCGACGTCCTCGAAGGCCTCACCACCGCCATCATCGTCAACCAGGAACGCATCGGCGCCGACCCCCGCTCCACCGTCGGCACCGCCACCGACGCCAACGCCATGCTGCGCATCCTGTTCAGCCGCCTCGGCCGGCCCCACATCGGCTCACCCCAGGCGTTCTCCTTCAACGTCGCCTCCATCAGCGGCGCCGGCGCCGTCACCATGGAACGCGCCGGACAGACCGTCAAGGAACGCCGCACCTTCAGCATCACCGGCGGCATGTGCCCCCGCTGCGAAGGCCGCGGCTCAGTCACCGACTTCGACCTGTCCGCCCTCTACGACGACACCAAATCCCTCAACGAGGGCGCCATCTCCGTACCCGGCTACAGCATGGACGGCTGGTCCGGCCGCATCTACCGCGGCTGCGGCTTCTTCGACCCCGACAAACCCATCCGCCGGTACACCAAGAAGGAACTGCAGGACCTGCTCTACAAGGAACCGACCAAGGTCAAGATCGAGGGCATCAACCTCACCTTCACCGGGCTCATCCCATCGATCCAGAAGTCGATGCTGAGCAAAGACGTCGAAGCCATGCAACCCCACGTCCGCGCCTTCGTCGAACGGGTCGTGACCTTCACCGCCTGCCCCGAATGCGACGGCACCCGGCTCAGCGAAGCCGCCCGATCCTCCAAGATCAAAGGCATCAGCATCGCCGACGCCTGCGCCATGCAGATCAGCGACCTCGCCACCTGGGTCGGCGACCTCACCGAACCCTCCGTCGCGCCCCTGCTCACCTCCCTGCACCACACCCTCACCTCCTTCGTCGAGATCGGCCTCGGCTACCTCTCCCTCAACCGCCCCTCCGGCACCCTCTCCGGCGGCGAGGCCCAACGCGTCAAAATGATCCGCCACCTCGGCTCCGCCCTCACCGACGTCACCTACGTCTTCGACGAACCCACCATCGGCCTGCACCCCCACGACATCCAACGCATGAACAACCTGCTCCTGCGCCTGCGCGACAAGGGCAACACCGTCCTGGTCGTCGAACACAAACCCGAGACCATCGTCATCGCCGACCACGTCGTCGACCTCGGCCCCGGCGCCGGCACCGCCGGCGGCACCATCTGCTACGAAGGCACCGTCGACGGCCTGCGCACCAGCGGCACCAGCACCGGCCAGCACCTCGAAGACCGCGCCACCCTCAAGAAAACCGTCCGCACACCCACCGGCACCCTCGACATCCGCGGCGCCACCGCCAACAACCTGCGCGACGTCGACGTCGACATCCCCCTGGGCGTCCTCTGCGTCGTCACCGGCGTCGCCGGCTCCGGCAAGAGCTCCCTGATCCACGGCTCGATCCCACCCGGCGCCGGCGTCATCTCCGTCGACCAGGGCGCCATCCGCGGCTCCCGCCGCAGCAACCCCGCCACCTACACCGGCCTGCTCGAACCCATCCGCAAAGCCTTCGCCAAAGCCAACGGCGTCAAACCCGCCCTGTTCAGCGCCAACTCCGAAGGCGCCTGCCCCACCTGCAACGGCAACGGCGTCATCTACACCGACCTGGCCATGATGGCCGGCGTCGCCACCCCCTGCGAAGAATGCGAAGGCAAACGCTTCCAGGCCGCCGTCCTCGAATACCACCTCGGCGGCCGCGACATCAGCCAGGTCCTGACCATGTCAGTGACCGAAGCCGAAGAATTCTTCAGCACAGGGGAGGCCCGCATCCCCGCCGCCCACGCCATCCTGCAACGCCTCACCGACGTCGGCCTCGGCTACCTCAGCCTCGGCCAGCCCCTGACCACCCTGTCCGGCGGCGAACGGCAACGCCTCAAGCTCGCCACCCACATGGGCGGCACCGGCGGCACCTACGTCCTCGACGAACCGACAACCGGCCTGCACCTCGCCGACGTCGAACAGCTCCTCGCGCTCCTCGACCGCCTCGTCGACTCCGGCAAATCGGTCATCGTCATCGAACACCACCAAGCGGTCATGGCCCACGCCGACTGGATCATCGACCTCGGCCCCGGAGCAGGCCACGACGGCGGCCAGATCGTCTACGAAGGCACCCCGGCCGACCTGGTAGCAGCGCAATCAACACTGACCGGCGAACACCTCGCCGCCTACGTCGGAAGCTGACCCGAGCGCCGGCCCAGGGGAGCGGTCAGGGTCGAGCAGACCTGCGCATGAGGCGGACTGCCCGACCTCATCGGTGAAACCGACCAGATCCGACTGACAGACCAGTTCGACGCTCCGGACGCGGCTGACCCACCGATGGGCCAGCACCGCGTCCATGATCATCGCGGCGATGCCGACGCCTCGAACGTCGGGGGCCGCGACGACATCAAGGATCAGCGCCAGCTGCGTGCGGTCGGTCAGCACCCGGGCGAAACCGACCAACCGTCCCGACAACCGGTCGGTCACGCTCACTACGACATCCGAGCCGGCGAGTATGCGGCGGGTCTCGGCCTCCGTGCGGGCGGCCGCCCACCACGCGCACCGGGATGGTCTCGACGTCGTGAGAGACCTCGAACGCGGAAGCGGTCACGGCCCCTTACCGTTCCAGATCTCGTCGGCAGCCGCCCGGCAATGACCGGGACGCCGGCGTCCGGTCATCGACGCGGGCCGAATGCCGTCTCGCGGGAGCAGCGTCCGGGTCATCGAAGTGCCCGACGGCCGTGGACCGGTCTAGCAGGCGGAGCCGGATGCCAGCGGTCCATTGTCCAGATTCGCTTGCGGTCGCCTGGTCGATAATTGACATTATGTCAACCTGAGCGCGAAAGAGGGATGGGAGAGCTCGAAGCGGCGGCTGGTCGTGAAGCAAAACGTCAGGAGGATCCGTCTGGTGGAACGACGCCCAGGAAGCGCGATTCCCAAGGTGCGATCCGCTGGCACGCGGCGCCAGCGGGCGCCGCAGACGCAACATCCAGCGCTGGCTGGAAAGGTCGAGTGGGCGCTCACGGCGTACCGGAAAGGCTGCCGGCGGCGGACCGCCCAGCGGACGCAGACGATCTCACCCCGCGCGTAGCGTCACCGCCATGAGCAAGCCGTGGACGTGCCGGCTCGGCTGGCACAAATGGACCAGGCACTCCACCGAGGACGGCCAGCCGTTCCTGCAGTGCAGTCGCTGCGACGCCCAGAATCCTTACAACAAGATCCCGCCCGAAGCCGGACTCGGCTGAGATCCGGCTCCCCTTCAACCGGTATTTCCTGCATAATATTCCTTATGCAGGACGAACAAGACATCAAGGTAGAAACTCTCATAGAAGACTTCCTCGGCGCAAGAGCCGTGCGGAAGCCGTCCGAGCACACCCTGATGGCCTACCGGCGGGATCTCACCACCGTCCTGCGGCTCATCGGTGAAGATGTCACTCTGGGTGACCTCTCCCCCAAGTCCTTGAGGGCGGCTTTCGCAACCTTCGCGGCTGGCCGGGCTCCCGCCTCGGTTTACCGGTGCTGGTCGAGCTGGAACTCGTTCTTCGGCTTCCTGGTCGTGGACGGCGTCGTCGCCGGGAATCCGATGCCTGCCGTCGGCAAGCCCAGAATGGCGGTCCCCTCCCCCAAGCCGCTGCGTGGTGAGGACACCCCGGAGCAGCTCCTGCAGGCGGTCCACCAGCCTGACGAGCGCCAGCGTGATCCGTGGCCGGAGCGTGACGTCATGGTTCTGGCCCTGGCGCTGTGTGCGGGTCTGCGGTTGTCGGAGCTGCTGGCGTTGAAGGCCGGTTCGGTGCTGGGGCGTCCGGGTGAGCGGCGGGTGGAGGTCGCCGGCAAGGGTGGCCGGCCGCGGACGGTGCCGATCGAGCCGGAGCTGGATGCTGTCGTCGAGCGGTATCTGGACAGCCGGCGGGTGCGGTTCGGGCGGTTGCGGCCCGGTGATCCGCTGCTGCTGGATCGTCGGGGTGCGCCGTTGAAGCGGGGTGGGTTGCAGTATCTGGTGGAGTCCTGTTACCGGCGGGCGGGGATCGCGGATCGGGTGCCGCGGGGTGCGCAGTTGCATGCGTTGCGGCATACGTTCGCGACGCGGCTGGCCGAGGACGGGGCGAATGCTTCGGAGATCATGCGGTTGCTGGGGCATGCGTCGTTGACGACGTCGCAGGGTTACATCGAGGTGACGGCGGCGCAGCAGCGCGCGGCGGTGCGGGCGAACCGCACCAACCGCGCGCTGGGTGAGCTGGCCGGTTAGCTGTTCAGGAAGCTGAGCAGGGCTTCGTTGAACTCGGCGGGGTGGGAGGCGTTGATGCCGTGGGGGCCGTCCTTGATGACGACCAGGCGGCTGCCCGCGATGGCTTCGTGGGTGCGTTTGCCGCTGTGTTCGAAGGGGACGATGGCGTCGCTGTCGCCGTGGATGACCAGGGTCGGTACGTCGATCTTGGCGAGGTCGCCGCGGAAGTCGGTGAGGCCGAAGGCGGCGATGCAGTCGAGGGTGCCCTTGGGTGAGGCGATGTGGGCGAGTTCCTGGGCGTAGCGGACCTGGGAGTCGCTGACTTTCAGGGTGGTGCCGGCGGTGAAGAAGCCGGTGGCGAAGCCGTCGACGAAGGCGATGCGGTCGGTGGTGACGCCTTGTTGGAAGCTTTTGAGGGTGGCGTCGTCGAGGGCGCCGTCGGGGTTGTCGTCGCTCTTGTAGAGGTACGGCGGGACGGCGCCGGCGAAGACGGCTTTGGCGATCCGGTCGCTGCCGTAGGTGCCGAGGTAGCGGGCTACTTCGCCGCCGCCCATGGAGAAGCCGACGAGGGTGACGTCGTGCAGGTCGAGGTGGCGTAGCAGGGCGTCGAGGTCGGCGGCGAAGGTGTCGTAGTCGTAGCCGTCCCAGGTCTGGGTGCTGGCGCCGAAGCCGCGGCGGTCGTAGGTGATGACGCGGTGGCCGTCGGCGATCAGGGCGGGGATCTGGGCTTCCCAGCTGCGGCTGGACAGGGGCCAGCCGTGGATGAGGACGACGGGGTTGCCGGTGCCGAAGTCCTCGTAGTGCAGTTCGACGCCCTGGGCTGCGGTGAAGTGGGTCATGTCAGGCCACCGTCAGGGTGACGTCGACGTTGCCGCGGGTGGCGTTGCTGTAGGGGCAGACCTGGTGGGCGGCGTCGAGCAGGCCGCGGGCGGTGGTTTCGTCGATGCCGGGGAGTTCGGCTTCGATGGCGATGGTGAGGCCGAAGCTGCCCTGGCCGTTGGGGCCGATGCCGACGTCGACGGTGATGGCGGTGTCGGTGAGGGTGATCTTCTGCTTGCTGGCGACGATCTTGAGGGCGCTGTGGAAGCAGGCGGCGTAGCCGGCGGCGAAGAGTTGTTCGGGGTTGGTGAGGTGGCCGCCGGGTCCGCCCATCTCCTTGGGGACGGCGAGGTCGAGGTCGAGGACGCCGTCGCTGGAGCGGGTGTGTCCGCCGCGTCCGTCGCCGGTGGCGGTGGCTGAGGCGGTGTAGACAGCGCTCATGGTGGGGCTCTCCTTGCCTAGATGGTGCTGGTGGCGGCTGCTGTGTCGCGGATGCGGCTGAGCAGGTGGTGCAGGTGGGTGAATTCCTCGATGGTGAGGTCGAGGGCGCAGGCGAGGCGTTCGGGGATGTCCGCGGCTCGTTGTTCGAGGGCGGCGCCGGCTGCGGTGGGGCTGATCCAGACGGTGCGTTCGTCGTCGGTGCCGCGTTCGCGCTGGATGAGGCCTTGGTGTTCGAGGCGTTTGAGCAGCGGCGAGAGGGTGCCGCTGTCGAGGTGCAGGGCGGTGCCGAGGTCGCGCACGGTGAGGCGGCCGCGGTGCCAGATGACGCGTAGGGCGATGTATTGGGGGTAGGTGAGCCCGAGGGCGTCGAGGGCGGGGCGGTAGAGGCCGGTCATGGCGCGGGAGGCGGCGTGGAGTTCGAAGCAGATCATCTGCTCGAGTCCGGTGCTCTCTTCCATGCGATGAACGGTAGTGCGCGATTCAGTTGTGCACAACCCAGGTGTGGGTGAGCGTCGTCTCAGCACATACCCGGGTGAGCTTGTGCGGGTTGCGCACGTAGTAGAGCCCGGCTATGCGGGTGTCCTCGACGCGGATGGCCGTGATGCCGTCGAGTTCGCCGTCGAGGCGGACGATCAGCGCGGTGCTGCCGTTGACCACGGTCGGTGCGCAGGTGAGCGAGCCCTTGACCTTGCCGAGGCCGCCCATGGCGAACCGCACCACCTTGCCGGCGCCGGTGACCGGGCGCATGGCGGCCTGCTTGACTCCCCCGCCGTCGCTCACCAGCACGACGTCCGGCGCGAGCACGTCGAGCGGGCACTGCAGGTCGCGGGTCTCCAGGGCGCGCTGGAAGGCGGCCAGGGCCGCCCGGCTGCGCTCGGCGGAGAGAGCGTGGCGGGGGCGGCGGGCGCGGTGGGCCATCTGGCGTACGGCGGCCGGGCTCTTGCCGACGGCGGCGGCGATCTCGTCGTAGCTGACGTCGAAGGCCTCACGCAGCACGAACACGGCGCGTTCGGTCGGCGACAGGGTTTCCAGGATGAGCATCAGGGCCATCGACACGCTCTCGGCGAGTTCGACGTCGTCGGCCACGTCCGGGGTGGTGAGCAGCGGTTCGGGCAGCCAGGGCCCGACGTAGGCCTCCTTGCGGCGTTGCAGGGTGCGCAGCCGGTTGAGGGCCTGGCGGGTGGTGATGCGGACCAAGTAGGCACGCTGGTCGTGGACCTGGGCGAGATCGACATCGACCCAGCGCAGCCAGGTCTCCTGGAGCACGTCCGCGGCCTGCGGGCCCAGCTGCATGGCGGCCTGGCAGCTCATCCGGTACGGCCGGCCCGAGGGTGCCGCGGAGTCCCCGGCAGCGACGATGCGGTCGTCGTCGAGGCTGGTGAGGGTCTCGTCGGTGCGCAGGCGGCCGAGGGTGTCGGTGCTCAGGCCGCTGCGGGTGGCGAGGTCGGGCACGCCGAAGCCGGCGGTCCAGACGGTCACCGTGCTGGGCAGGTGCCGGCCGTCGCGCAGCTGGACGCTGTCGCTGGTCACGGCGGTCACCGTCGTGCCGGGGCCGGCGAGGACGGTGACGCCGAGGGCGGCGAGCGTACGGGTGACGGATCGGCGGCCGCGGGGGTGCAGGTACGGGCCGAGCACGTCGCCGCAGACCAGGGTGACGCGGTGGCCGGTCTCGGCGAGTTCGGCGGCGGTCTCGATGCCGGTGGGTCCGGCGCCGACCACCGTGACCGGGGCGCCGGCGGGTGCGGTGTCGAGCAGTGGCCGCAGCTGCTGGGCTTCTTCGAGGGCGGCGATGGGGTGGGCGTGTTCGGCGGCTCCGGGTACGCGCGGGTCGGCGCTGCCGCTGCCCACCGCGTAGACGAGGTAGTCGTAGCCGAGGGCGCCGCCGTCTGGTTCCTCCGGGTCTGGACAGGTTCAGCCCTCAAGACACCGGCGGCGCGTTCGTTGTGACAGGACTCAGTCGGCCGGTGGCGGGTCCAGGTGCACGACCAGGGGCCGGTGGTCGGAGACGCCCACGGCGGGGGTGCGGACCTGCAGCACGGGCCCGAGCAGGCCGGCGCCGCGCGGGTCGGCCAGGATGTGGTCGAGTTGCGCGCGTGGGGCCGGGCTGGGGTAGGTGGCCTTGCGGGCCAGGGGGCGCCAGCCGGAGAACGCGCGTACCGGTCCGGAGGGCATGTTGAGGTCGCCGAGCAGGATTCGCGGTGCCGGCAGGCCGCGCAGGGCGCGGACGGCGGCGCGCAGCTGGCGCACGTTCCAGCCGGGGACGAACGACAGGTGGGTGTTGGCCACGGTCATCGGGCCGGTGGGGGCGTCGATGACGGCGGCGATGAGCACCCGCGGCTCGTCCTTGAGCATCATGAGTCCGCCGCCCGGGCCGGGGATCCACACCGGGGAACGCACCGGCGCGGCGGGCAGCTGGGTGATCTGCCAGCGCAGCACGGGCCAGCGGCTGACCAGGGCGATGCCGTACAGGGGGTGGGCGTTGTCGTCGTCGGAGCGCCAGGGCTGCCACTTCTCCCCCGGCGTGCCCACGACGGCCGCGGCGAAGCGGTGCGCGGGTGCGCCCATGGCCTCGGCGGCGATGGCGGTCAGGTCGAGCAGGCCGCTGCGGGGCTGGGCCCGGTCGACCTCCTGCAGGCCCAGCACGTCGGCGTCCAGGTCGGCGACGGCGGCGGCGACCCGGTCGGCGTGTACGTTGCCGTCGGACAGGGACCTGCCGTGCAGCAGGTTGAAGGTGGCCAGGCGCACGGGGTAAGACCTTAGCCGGGATGAGGGGTGGGGACGGTGTTCAAAGCGGTGTGCTGCGCCATGACGGTGTTCGTGATCCTGGGGTCGATGGGGATCTGGCTGCGGCGCAGCCGTGGTCGGGGGTGATCTTTGCCGGAGTGGTGATCTTTGCCGGACAATGGGCGCCATGACCGACGACGATCTCATCACCCGGCTCGAGGAGCAGGAGCGGCGCCTGACGTTCGCCCGGTTCGACAACGCCGACGCGTGGCATCTGGGCAGCCTGCTGGTCGACCTGGCCACGACCCGGGAGCTGCCGGTGGCGGTGGACATCCGCCGGGGCACACAGCAGCTGTTCCACGCGGCGCTGCCGGGCAGTACGGCCGACAACGACGTGTGGATCGCCCGCAAGGTGCGCGTGGTGGAGCGTTTCGCCGCGTCGTCGTTCCTGGTCGGACGGCGGCTGGCGGCCAAGGGCGACGCGCTGGACGCCAAGTACGGCGTCGACCCGGCCGACTATGCCGCGCACGGCGGGGCGTTCCCGGTGCGGGTGCCGGACGTGGGGGTGGTCGGCGTGGTGACGGTGTCGGGGTTGCCGCAGGCCGACGACCACGCCCTGGTGGTCGAGGCGATCGAGACCCACCTGAGCGGGGCGTGAGGGATGTCGCTGAATCCGGTGCGTCACATCACGATCGACGCCCACGACCCGCACGCGCTGGCCCGGTTCTGGATCGAGGCCACCGGCTACCTGCCGGACGAGGAGCCCGATGACGACGAGGTGCTGATCACCGCGCCGGTGCCGGACGCGCCCGGTCTGCTGTTCATCCGGGTGCCGGACGACAAGGCCGGTAAGAACCGGGTGCATGTGGACATCCAGCCGCCGGTCGGCACCCGCGACGAGGCCGTGCAGCGGCTGCTGGCGGCGGGCGCGACCGTGTACGAGGACCACCGCACCGCCGACGGGATGGGCTGGGTCACCATGCGGGATCCGGAGGGCAACGAGTTCTGTGTCGAGCGCAGCGCCACCGAGCGTGGCCTGAGCCCGTCGTGAACGACCCGGAGCCGGTGGCGGGCCTGACGCTGCGGCCGTGGCACGACGACGACGCAGCCGCGTTGATCACCGTGGTGGGTGACCCGCTGCTGGAGCGCTGGACCAGTGTGCGGGCCGGTGACCCCGGCGAGGCGCGGCAGTGGCTGGAGCAGCAGCACGCCGGGCGGCGGGCCGGGAGCCGGTTCAGCTTCGCGGTGCTCGACGACGCCGGCAAGCTGGTCGGCAACGTGGCGCTGAAGCGGCCCGACCCGGTCGCCGACGACGCCGAGGTCGGCTACTGGACCGCCGCGTACGCCCGCGGCCGCGGGATCGCCCCGCGCGCGCTCGGGTCGCTGACCCGGTGGGCGTTCGCGGTGTTCCCGGGCGTGCGGCGACTGCGGCTGCTGCATCAGGTGGACAACACCGGCTCCTGCCGGGTCGCGGTCAAGAGCGGCTACGCGTACGAGCAGACCCTGCCGGCGTGTCCCCCGTACCCGCTGGAGGGTCACCTGCACGTGTGTCACCGGCAACTCCAGAACCCAGAATTGGCACGCTGAGTGTCTGTCTGGTTACTCAGCAAAAACTACCGCCGGGTAGAGCTTGTGCCCGCCGGGACCGCCCGACATACGGTGGGCGTGGTGCTGCGCGACCCCGGCTGGCAACTCGAACGGCGGATTTCCCCCGGCGGTGTGCGGTGACGAGGTGCGGGTATCGCGAGACGGAGCCGATGCTGGTGGTCGCGTCACCGGCACCGGACCACCCCGCCGAAGGAGAGATGTGAGCAGAGTCGCCGTACTGCAAGGGCTGGGCACCGCGGTGCCCGGCCGCACGGTGTCCAACGCCGAACTGGCGCCGGCCCTCGGCGTCAGCGACGAGTGGATCCGCCGGCGCACGGGCATCGCCCAGCGGCGCGTCGTGGACCCCGGCACCACCACGGCTGACCTGGCCACCACCGCCGCCCGCAACGCACTCAAGTCGGCCCAGACCGACGCCGTGGACGCCGTCGTGGTCGCCACCACGACCCCGGACCGGCTCAGCCCGGCCACCGCCCCCGAGGTCGCCTGGCGGGTCGGGGTCGCTCCGGCCGCCGCGTTCGACATCGCCGCGGTGTGCAGCGGTTTCGTCTACGGCCTGGCCACCTGCGCCGGGCTGATCGCGGCGGGCATCGCCGAGCGGGTGCTGCTGATCGGCGCGGAGACCAACTCGTACTTCCTGGAGCACACCCCGGAGGCCCGCGGCCCGGCGATCCTGTTCGGCGACGGAGCCGGCGCGGTCGTGCTGCGCGCCGGTGAGGCCGGCGAGCCCGGCGCGATCGGCCCGTTCGACCTGGGCAGCGACGGCGCCGCCGCCGACCTGATCCGCATCGAGAACGGCGGCTGCCGCCAGCGGTCCCGCACCACGACCGAGCCCGGCGACCCGTACTGGGCCGTCTCCGGCCAGGAGGTCTACCGCCGCGCGGTCGAGCACATGACCGCCTCGGCGTTGAAGGTGCTGCGCGCCGCCGGGGACACCGTCGCCGACGTCGACCGCTTCGTCGCCCACCAGGCCAACCAGCGCATCCTGGACCGGGTCGCCGAGCAGATCGGCGTGCCGGCCGACCGCTGCATCGGCAACGTGGCCAGCGTCGGCAACACCGGCGCGGCGTCCATCCCGCTCGCCCTGGGCGACGCCTGCCGCGACGAGGCCCTGCTGTCCGGCCACCGCCTGCTGGCGACCTCGTTCGGCGGCGGCCTCACCTGGGCCTCGGCCATGATGACCTGGCCCCAGGTGGATGTGATCGCCACCGAGCAGTGACGCGCTAGGTTGGCGCGATGCCCACCGACAAGATCGACGCCGCTGCCGCCGGGACGTTCACCCTGGCCGGGCACACCGTGCGCCGGCTGGGATTCGGGTCGATGCGCCTGACCGTCGACCCGGACCCGGCCCCGGCCGTGCGGGTCCTGCGGCACGCGGTGGAACTGGGCGTCAACCACCTCGACACCGCCGCGTTCTACGTCTCCCCCGGCGGCACCCTGCAGGTCGGCACCGGGGACAGGCGCTACGCCACCGAGCTGATCCGGGCGGCGCTGTGGCCGTACCCGGAAGATCTGCTCATCGCGACCAAGGTCGGCCCGGGCGAGGAAGGCCGGGCCCGCAGCGCGGCGCAGCTGCGCGCCCAGGTCGAGGAGAACCTGCGCCGGCTCGGCCGCGACCACCTCGACCTGGTCAACCTGCGGCTGCGCGGGCCCGGGCACGGCAGCTGCGCCGAGGAGTTCGCGGCGTTGGCCACCCTGCGCGAGCAGGGCCTGATCCGCCACCTCGGGCTGTCCGCCGCGACCCTCGCCCACGTCGACGAGGCGCAGGCGATCGCGCCGGTCGCGTGCGTGCAGAACAGCTACGGCCTGGACTACCGCCGCGGCCACGACGACCTCGTGCGGATCTGCGGCGAACGCGGCATCGCGTTCGTGCCGTTCTTCAGCCTCGCCGGCGACGCCCGCGAGAAAGGCGCCGGCGAGGAGACCAACGAGGCGGTGCGGGCGGTCGCGGCCGCGCACGGGGCCACCACCGGACAGGTACGCCTGGCGTGGGCGCTGCACCAGGGCCCGCACGTGCTGGTGATCCCCGGCACGAGCAGCGTGACCCACCTGCGGGAGAACGTGGCCGCGGGCGCCCTGCGCCTCACCGCCGAGCAAATGGCGACGCTCTAGTCGCCGCGGGCGGCGAGTTTGCGGCCGCGCTTGCCCAGCGGAATCTGCGACATGTCCACGGCCTGCGAGCTGAGGTCCTTGAAGCCGTAGCCACGGCCGGTCAGGTACGCCGTGGCGGCGGCCTCGGCGCGGGTCACCGCGGCCGGGATGTCCTGCTCCTGCTCGACGGTGTCGGCGAAGCGGAAGGTGAAGAACGGCCGCGCCGCGATGTCGTAGGTCAGCGACCCCTCAGGCGTGTACGCCGCGAACGCCACGTCGTGCTCGCCGGCGGCGGCCAGCAGCTCAGCGCGTTGGGTGTCGGTGAGGCCGGCGAAGGCGCCGCGGACGGTGACCCGGATGGTGCGTGTGCTCATGCGCCGACCGTAGAGGGCGCCCGGGCCACACTCCAGCGGATTACCGCTTGGGCGGGGCGAGGGGCCGCGGCGGATCGTTGGACGGGCCGAACGCGGTCAGGAACTTGTCGCGGAACGCGTCCATCGGCCACACCGGCGCCTGCGGGGCCGGCTCGAGCCCGTCGGTCCAGCCCCAGTCCGCGATGCGGTCCAGCACGGCCGGGTCCCGGGCGACGACGGTGATCGGCACGTCGTGGCCGGCGGTGGCGCCGACGACGATCGGGGCCGGCTGGTGGTCGCCGAGCACGACCAGGACCAGGTTGTCGTCGCCGTACTCGCGGACCCAGGACACGACGCTGTCGATCGAGTACTTGATCGATTTCGCGTACGCCTCGCGGACCCGGGCCGCGTCCTTCCACACCTCGCCGGCCGACGGGGCGCCACGCTGCTGGGCGGCGTAGACCGACCCGTCGCCGACGTCGGCCCAGTCCAGCAGGGCCGGCAGCGGCGCCCACGGGGTGTGGCTGGACACGAAGGTGATCTCGGCCATCAGCGGGTCACGGCCGGGCCGGGTGTACTCGCGGTCGGTGAACGACTTCAGGGTGAACTGGTCGGGCATGGTGGCCCAGCTGAACGCCGGGCCGCGGTAGCCCAGGGTGTGCGAGTCGTAGACGCGGTCGAAGCCGTAGAACCGCCCCTCCGGCCACGCGTAGGTCACGCCCGGCTCGACCCCGACGGTCTGCCAGGCCGCGGTCTTACGGAAAGCGCTGGTCAGCGTCAGCCGGTCGCCGGAGACCAGGCTGCGGTAGCGCTGCTCGTTGTTGATCCACACCCCGGACTGGAACGTCGAATGGGCCAGCCAGCTGCCGCCGCCGGTGGTCGGCGAGGTCAGGAAGCCGCTGCGGGCGGCGAACCCGTCCGCGGTGAGCTGCCGGCCGCCCTCGGCCAGAGTGGCGTCGACGCGCTGGTTGAGCCGCGGATCCTCGATCGCGGACCGCCCGTAGCTCTCGATGAAAGTGAACACCACGTCCTTGCCGCGCAGCCCGGTCAGCAACTGCTCGGCGGGCACGTCGCGGAACGCGTCGTCGCGGGCCTCCGCGGTGAACGCGCGCCGGTCCTGCACGGCGGCCGGCACCTTGAGGACGTTGTCGTGGGCCAGCACGAAAGCGCTGTCGGAGGCGACGTACACCCCGGGGACGAACGACGTGCCGAGCAGGGCGCAGGCCAGCCAGGCGAGGCAGGCCGCGGCGATGCCGCGGGTGCTGGCGGTACGGTGTGCCGCCGCGACCGCCGCCAGCCGGCGCACGGCCAAAGTCATCAGGACCAGCACGGCCACCGCCAGCAGGATCGCCCCGGCGACCGCGGCGATGGCCCCGGGCCGGCCGACCGAACCCTTGACGAAGCGGTAACCGTCGGCGAGCAGCGGCCAGTCCAGCACCGGGTCGAACTGGCGGGCCAGCACCGTGAAGAAGCCCATGTCGATGACCTTGATGACGGTCAGCACCCCCAGCGCGGCGCCGAGCACCGCGGCGGTGACCCGGCGGGCGCGGGCCGGCAGGGCCAGCAGCAGCGCGAACGCGGCCAGCGCCTCGATCGGGATGCGCACGAACGCCGCCGGGACCGACGCGCCGGGCGGCAGCCGGGTGATCTGGTCCGGCACGACGAGCGCGAGGAAGACCAGAACCGCGGCCAGGACGGTGAGCACGGCGGCGGTGACGCGGCGCCGGCGCAAGCGCGTGAAGAACGACAACCCGACGATCCTTAACCAGCTGCGGTGGAGCCCCCTGTCAGAGGCGAACTGTACTCACCGATCCTGACACCGCCCGGCGCGCGTGGTGCCAGGCGGTGTCAGGTCGCGGTCAGAGCCGTCCTCGTCAGATCAGGGCGGGCACCCCGGTGAGCCGGTCCAGCGTGCCGGTCAGGTCCAGCACGCGCCGGACGATGCCGCGCGGGTTGATCACTGTCAGGTGCACCGCCTGGGCGTTCGCGGCGGCCCGGGCCCGCAGCAGCGCGTCGACGCCGACCGAGTCGCACAGGCTGAGCCCGGCCAGGTCGAGGACCACTTCGGCCGGGCGGGCCGCGGCGAGCACCTCGTCGACGGTGTCGGTCAGCCGGTCGGCGGTGCCCAGGTCGAGCTCGCCGTGCACAGCCAGCCGGATCACCCCGTCGTTGACCAGGTGGGTGGTGATGCGCATGGTGCTCAGCCCTTGATCTGGCGCGGGGTCCCCGAGCCGGCGGCGACGCTGATCCGGCGTGGCTTGGCGCTGTCCGAGACGGGGATCCGCAGGTGCAGCACCCCGCTGTCGTACTCGGCCTCGAGCTTGTCGGTGTCCAGCGTGTCGCCCAGGAACAACTGGCGAGTGAAGACCCCCATCGGGCGTTCGGCGATGACGCTCTCGACGCCGTCGCGGCGGGCGCGCTGGCGCTGCGCGCGGACGGAGAGCACGTTGCGCTCGACGGTCAGGTCGATGGACTCGGGATCGACGCCCGGCAGATCGAAGTAGACGTGGAACCAGTCGCCGTCGCGTTCGGCGTCGACATGCATCACCGCCGGGCGCGCCGCGGTGCCGGCGAGCTGCTCGAACATGCGGTCGATGTCGCGGAACGGATCCGTGCGCATGAGCATGGTCATCTCCTCCTTGGTGCTCCCTCACCAGGCTTCTTGAGTCCCACAGACTCAACTTCTTCTGAGATACAACGACCGTCGGTGTGCTGTCAAGCACTCAGCGCTGGCCGGGGATGAAAACGCTTTGCCGGACGCGCGGCTGCGCCCGTACCGTGATCGCATGAACCTCAGGTCCGCCACGACGACGCCGGGATGTCCCGGCGGAGCACCGCGCTGATCTGATCTGCGACGACGTGGCCCCGGGCGATCCGCCCGGGGCCACGTTCGCTGTCCCTGGACCGGTCGCCGGGCCCGCACCCAGGGAGAAACCGATGCACGTGGACCACCGCAAACTCGGCCGTGAACTCGACATCTTCGACTCCGACCCGCTGATCGGCGCGGGCCTGCCGTTCTGGCTACCGGCCGGCGCCGCCGCCCGCCACGAGGTCGAGAGCTACCTGTACGACCTCGAACGGCGCGCCGGCTACCAGCACGTCTACTCGCCGGCGCTGGGCAAACGCGCGATGTACGAGCTGTCCGGGCACTGGCGCAACTTCGCCGACGACATGTTCCCGCCCATGAACCTGGGCGACGAACTGGTCCTGCGGCCCAGCCTGTGCCCGCACCACGCCCTGATCTTCAAGGCGCGGGCCCGCTCGTACCGTGACCTGCCGCTGCGTCTGGCCGAGATCGGCGGCATGTACCGCGCCGAACGCTCCGGGGTGCTCGGCGGCCTCAGCCGCGTCCGGGCGATCTCGCTCAACGACGCGCACACCTTCTGCCCGGTGTCCCAGGTCGGCCAGGAGGTCTCGGCCGTGCTGGACCTGATCCGCCAGGCCCACGCGGCGCTGGGCCTGACCGTGTCGTCGTACCAGCTGTCCCTGCGCGGCCCCGGCGGCAAGTACGCCGACGCCGACTGGGACCAGGCCGAACGGCTGCTACGCGAGGCGCTGGACGCGGCCGAGGTGCCGTACCAGGCGGTCGAGGGCGAAGCCGCGTTCTACGGCCCGAAGATCGACATCCAGATCGCCGACCCGGCCGGCCGCGAATCGACCCTGTCGACCATCCAGATCGACTTCCACCAGCCGGCCCGGTTCGACCTGACCTACACCGACCCGACCGGCGCGAAGGCCCGGCCGGTGATGGTGCACCGCAGCCTGGTCGGGTCGATGGAACGGCTGTTCGCGGCTCTGCTGGAGCTCCACGCCGGAGCGTTCCCGGTCTGGTACTCGCCGGTGCAGGTCAGCGTGGTGCCGATCGGGGCGGAGCAGGACAAGGCGGCCGACGACTTCGCCCGGGAGGCGATCGAGGCGGGGCTGCGGGCCCAGGTCGACCGGGACGGCACCGTGGGGGCGCGGATCCGGGATGCCGCGCGGCGGAAGATCCCGTACGTGGCGGTGATCGGTCCACGGGAGCAGGCCGAGGGGTCGGTGGCGCTGCGGCTGCGTGATGGGCGGCAGATGCCGGCGATGTCCCGGGCCGAGGCGGTGGGGTTGGTGCGGGCGGTGGCGGCGGAACGGTCGCACGAGCTGCTGCCCGCCGAGGGCTGAGGCCGGTGTCGGGCCGGCAGCGGGTCAGGGACCGGTCGTGCCCGCCCGCTGCTGCCCTGTCCGCCACTCCCGGGCCAGGACGGCGAAGACGAGCTGGCCCGCCCACGTGCCGCGGAACAGGTAACTCTCCACGTGGTGGGCCTCCTGGCGCATGCCGAGCCGCGTCATCAGGCGGGCGGACGCCTCGTTGCGGCTGTGACACCGGGCATAGACGCGGTGCAGACCGACCTGGCCGAACCCCCAGTCCAGCAGGACCGCGGCGGCCTCCGTGGCCAGACCGCGACCCCCGTGGTCGGGATGGAAGACGTAGCCGAGCTCGGCAGTCCGGTCCTGCTCACTGCGCCAGACCAGCTCCACGGTGCCGACAACGCCGGCCTCGGTCGTGGCGGCCAGGGTCAGGCAGTCGCCCTCGGCGCGCAGCGCGTCCTCGCTCGCCATGGCCAGCACCGAGGCCCGTGACTGCTCGCGGGTGCGGGGCTCGGCCCCGGCCATCCACCGGACGACGTCGGGTCGGCTCTGCCAGGCATGGACGTCGTCGAGATCGCCCATGGTGATGGGCCGCAGAGCGAGGCGCGGCGTCCGCATCGGATAGGTCGGCTGGAACATCAGCCGATCGTAGGGCCGACGCGACGAGCCAGCAGCCTCACCGTGCGTCCTCCTTACACCATAACTGTCATTATGGTGTGCTGGCGTTTTGTCCGTTTACTGGGCGCAACCTGGATTACTGGATTATTGATAATGGCAATCCGGTAATCCAGGCGCGACGTGACCGCTACAGAAGACGCCGACAATCCGCAGGGGATCGTCGGCGTCTTCCGTAGGACGGCTTGAGACGAGGCTTGCTGGCCGGGCCGATCGAGACAGCGTCGCTATCGCGGAAAGAAAAGCGGTCCTGATCAGAGGACGGGCTTGCCGAACCAGCGAGACAGCTGGCCGTCCAGTTCCCGCTGGTCGTCCCCGATCCAGGCGACGTGACCGTCAGGCCGCAACAGCAACCCCGGACCAGCCACCGCCGCAGTCGGATCCCCCAGGTGGTCGACCCGGTCGGCCCAACCGCCGACGCTCAGCCGTTCGGTACGGTCCAGCAGCAGCCCCCGGCCACGGCGCAGCAGATCGTAGAGCCGCCCCTGCTTCACCTCGACGTCCCGCAGCCGGCGACCGAGCAGATCAGGCCCCGCCCCGAAGTCGTACCGGATGCCGATCGCCGTGATCTTCTCGATCAGGTGGCGGTTCACCTCGTCGAAGTCCATCAGCTCGCTGAGCAACCGGCGCAGCGCCTGCGCCCCCGGCTCGGGCGAGAACAGCGCCGTCTGGGCGCGCGTGTTGTCCAGTACCTCCGCCGCCACCGGATGACGTTCGGTCTCGTACGTGTCCAGCAACTCGTCCGGCGCCCACCCGCGCACCTGACCGGCCAGCTTCCAGCCGAGATTGACAGCATCCTGAACGCCCAGGTTGAGGCCCTGCCCACCCGCCGGCGGATGGATGTGCGCCGCGTCGCCGGCCAGCAGCACCCGCCCCACCCGATAGCGCTCGGCCAGCCGGGTCGCGTCGCCGAACCGGGACAGCCAGCGCGGCGAGTGCACGCCGAAGTCGGTTCCGGCGACTGTGCGCAGCTCCTGCCGGAAGTCCTCGATCGTCGGCGGTTCCGTCCGTTCGCTGACTCTCGCCGCGGGGACCACCACGCGGTAGACACCGTCGCCGAAGGGCTGCACGGTGAACGACTTGTGGGTGTCGCGAACCGAGGTCACCGTGGCGGCGATCTCCTCCGGCGGTACCCCGGCTTCCATTTCGCCCATCAGGGTGTCGTGCCGGGACGGCTCGCCGGGGAACGCGACACCGAGCAGCTTGCGCACAGTGCTGCGGGCGCCGTCGCAGCCGACCAGGTAGCGCGAGCGCAGGCGTTCACCGCCGGCCAGTTCGACGGTCACGCCGTCGTCGTCCTGCTCCAGATCGACCACGGCGCAGCCACGGCGGATCTCGGCGCCCAGGGCCTCCGCGTGTTGCGAGAGGAGGTCCACGATGACCGGCTGCGGAATGCCCAGCAGGTAAGCGTGAGCCGAATCCAGGCCCGGCGGTACGGGCTTGGCGATGGCGGCGAAGAAACCGGCGGCCGGACGCTGTCGTGCGTGTACGCGGATGCGTTCGAGCAGTCCGCGCATCGCCATCAGCTCGATGCTGCGGATGTGCAGGCCGACGATGCGGACGAACGACACGGGCTCGGTCTCCTGCTCCAGGACGAGGACCCGTACGTCGTGCAGCCGCAACTCGGCGGCCAGCATCGCGCCGGTCGGACCACAGCCGGCGATGATCACGTCGAAGGTGTGCATAGGTGAGTGCCTTCCGGGAGGGCCTTGGTGGTGAGGCGCTCCCGGCGACACCTACGTCAGTCGCCCGGCCGTGACGGGAGGGGGAGCACCCACAGCGATACAGCGTTCATGGGTCTCACCTCCTCGGGCGGTGTCACGATCGTCTGCAAGCTACAAGTCGCACCCGTCCGCGTCCACCCAATTATCTCACGAGCGCTGTTTCCGGCGCCCCCGGGTGGTGGCATTTGCCCTGGTCAGCCGCCGCTATGGTGCCCGGCATGTCTGCTGCTGAGGTGATCATCGTGGGTGGCGGCCCGGTCGGGCTGCTGCTGGCCGGCGAACTGGTGCTGGCCGGTGTGCGCCCGGTCGTGCTGGAGCAGTTGCCCGAGCCCAGCACGGCGTACAAGGCCAATGCTCTGGTCGGTCAGGTGGTGCGTTTCCTGGACCACCGGGGGTTTCTCGAAGACCGGCCGCGGACCGCTCCGGCTTTCCTGTTCGGCGCGCTGCCGTTGAAATTGTCCGGCCTGGCCGACAATCCCCTGTACGGCCTGCAGATCCGCCAGGCGCAGCTGGAGGCAATGCTGGAGCAGCGGGCCCGAGAACTCGGCGTGGACCTGCGACGCGGGCACCAGTTGCTCGAGCTGGGCCAGGACGACGTCGGCGTCTCCGTACAGGTGCGGGGCCCGGACGGCACCTACGAGATGCGTACCGGTTATCTGGTCGGATGCGACGGCGCGCGCAGCGGCGTCCGCAAGCAGATCGGGATCTCGTTCGCCGGCCACACCGATCCGGGCGTCGTCTCGCGGGCCGCCCACGTGAGCGTGCCGGCGTCCTGGATCAGCGGCGACCGGATCGGCCTGTACGCCTGGCACCGCACCGAACGCGGCGCCTACGTGATGGTGCCGCACGGGCCCGGTGTCCTGATGGTGTCGGTGATCGAGTGGGACGGTCCCGCGCCGGACGACGACGTCCCGGCCACCCTCGACGAGGTACGCGACAGCCTGCACCGCGTCCTCGGGCAGGACCTGCCGCTGTCCGCACCGACCACGCCGGGGCCACACCTGCTGCGCCGCGGGTACGTCGCCAACACCCGGATCGCGACCTCGTACCGTCAGGGCCGGGTGTTCCTCGCCGGTGACGCCGCCCACGTGCACCCCTCGGTCGGTGCGCCCGGACTCAACCTCGGGTTACAGGACGCGGCCAACCTCGGCTGGAAACTCGCCGCGCAGGTGCACGGCTGGGCGCCGCCCGGACTGCTCGACAGCTACCAGGCCGAGCGTCGGCCGGCCGCCGAGCGGGTCACCATGCAGACCCAGGCTCAGCTGGCGCTGATGTCGCCCGGTCCCGCGGTCACCGCGTTGCGCCAGGTCGTCGGCGAGCTGCTCGACCTGCCCGGTGTCACCGACCATGTCGCCGGGCTGCTGGCCGGCTCGGATGTGGCGTACCGGATGCACGCCGGCAGCGCCCATGCGGTGACCGGGCGGTTCGCGCCGGAGCAGGAGCTGCGGGTCGGCAGCCGGGTCACTCGCCTGGCCGAGCTCATGCGGGCGGGCCGGCCGCTGCTGGCCGACCTCACCGGTTCCGGGCAACTGGCCGACCTGATCGCCGCGTGGCGTGATCGCGTCGACGTGGTCAGCGTCCAGGCGCGGACAGCACCGGCCGAGGCTCTGCTGATCCGCCCGGACGGCTACGTCGCGTGGGCCCTCGGCCCGGACGGCACCGACGGGCTCCTCGACGCGCTGGCCACCTGGTTCGGCGCCCCTAATCCGCGGACAGCAGGCGCGTGAGCCGGTCCAGGCCACTCCTGATCAGCTGCCCGTACCCGTCATCGCCGAGCGCCCCGATCCCCGCCTGCGCCTGCCGCAGGTGGTCCCGGGCCGGGCCGAACTCGCCGAGCTTGCGGTAGCACTCGGCCAGGTTGAGGTGCAGCGACGGATACAGGCCGGCCGCGGTCAGCGGCACCCCGGCCTCGGCGACCCGGGCATCGGTGAGCTGATCGGCCGCGACCAGCGCGCGCTGGTCCCAGCGCAGCTCCTGCCGGACGTCGTCCTGCACGTCGGCCAGGGCGTGCGCGAGGACGCAGACGTGCAGCGGGTCGCCGCGCTCGCCGCCGATCTCGTCCCAGATCCGGGCGAACACCTCACGGGCGGCATCCGGCCGGTGCTCGTGATGGTGTAGTTCCACGCCTTGGGCGATGCGGGCGAGGGTGGGGTCGGGTGTCCGTCACCGGAAAATTCTGAACTCGGTCGGCGTCGCGTGTCGAGAACCTCAGGGTGGCTGCGTCCCAGGGGACACCAGCGGCCACCACCGGTCGCCGGGGACGAGGAATGAGGGACGACCGTGCACCAGGATGAGATCACCGAGGTTCTGCACCGGCCGCTCAGCCAGCAGATGCTGGCCCGGGACCTGACCCGGCTGGCGTACGTCGCCAAGGACGGCACTCCGCGCAACGTGCCGATCGCGTTCACCTGGAACGGCTCGCAGATCGTCATGTGCACCTCGACGAACGCCCCGAAGCTGCCGGCCCTGCGGGTCAACCCGATGGTCGCGCTGACCATCGACACCGAGGTGCACCCGCCCAAGATCCTGCTCATCCGCGGCCGGGCCGAGCTCGACGTCGTCGACGGCATCCCGCAGGAGTACCTGCAGATGAACGGCTCCTACACGATGACCGCCGAGCAGCGGGTGCAGTGGGAGGCGGAGGTGCGCTCGCTGTACGACGGCATGGTCCGCATCGTGGTGACGCCGACCTGGGCCAAGCTCATCGACTTCGAGACGACGTTGCCCAGCGCCGTCGAGGAACTGGTGCGGCAACGCGAGCAACGGCAGCGGGCCTGAGCACAATGAGCCGTACCCGTACCGACAGGAGACCGTGATGGCCAAGTATCTGCTGCTCAAGCACTACCGGGGCGCGCCGGCACCGCCCAACGACGTCCCCATGGACCAGTGGACCCCGGAGGAGGTGTCCGCCCACCTGCAGTACATGCGCGACTTCGCCGCCCGGCTCGAGAGCACCGGAGAGTTCGTCAGCGAACAGGCACTGTCCCCGCAGGGCACGTTCGTGCGTTCCGACGGCGAGGGGCGCCCGCCGATCACCGACGGACCGTTCGCCGAGACCAAGGACCTGATCGCCGGCTGGATGATGATCGACGTCGACAGCTACGAGCGGGCGCTGGAACTGGCCGCTGAGCTGTCCGCCGCGCCGGGAGCCGGGGGCGAGCCGATCCACGAGTGGCTCGAGCTGCGCCCGGCCTACACCGAGCCCGAGACCATCACGGAGTGAGAAATGGACGAGGCCCTGCTGCGCAGCCTGACCCCGACGGTGATCGGCGTTCTCGTGCGGCGCGGCGCCGACTTCGCGGCGGCCGAGGACGCCGTGCAGGACGCCCTGCTGGAAGCCGTACGCGGGTGGCCCGGTGACCCGCCCCGCGACCCCAAGGGCTGGCTGGTCACCGTGGCCTGGCGCAAGTTCCTCGACGCCACCCGCGCGGAAGCGTCCCGCCGGCACCGGGAGGTACGCGTCGAGGCCGAACCGCCGCCCGGCCCGGGTGAGGTGGTCGACGACACGCTCCAGCTGTACTTCCTGTGCGCGCACCCGTCGCTGACCCCGGCGTCGGCGGTCGCGCTGACGTTGCGGGCGGTCGGCGGGCTGACCACCCGCCAGATCGCACAGGCGTACCTCGTGCCGGAGGCGACCATGGCCCAGCGGATCAGCCGGGCCAAGCGGACCGTCGCCGGGGTGCGGTTCAACCAGCCCGGCGATCTCGCCACCGTGCTGCGGGTGCTCTACCTGGTCTTCAACGAGGGCTACTCCGGGAACGTGGACCTGGCCGGCGAGGCGATCCGGCTCACCCGCGAGCTGGCCGCCCGGACCCTGGACGAGGAGGTCGCCGGGCTGCTCGCGCTCATGCTGCTGCACCACGCCCGGCGCGAGGCGCGTACCGGGCCCGGTGGGCGGCTCGTGCCGCTCGCCGAGCAGGACCGCAGCCGGTGGAACACCCGGCTGATCGCCGAGGGTGTCGACGTGCTGCAGGCCGCGCTGGCCCGTGACCGGCTGGGTGAGTTCCAGGCCCAGGCGGCGATCGCCGCGCTGCATGCCGACGCCCGTACGGCCGGGGAGACCGACTGGGTGCAGATCGTCGAGTGGTACGACGAACTCGTGCGTCTCACCGGCAGTCCGGTGGCCCGCCTCAACCGGGCTGTCGCAGTCGGTGAGGCCGACGGTCCGCGCGCCGGGTTCGCCGCCCTCGCGGAGCTGGATCCCGGGCTGCCGCGTCACCCGGCCGTCGCGGCGTACCTGCACGAGCGTGACGGTGACCGGGTGACCGCGGCGCGGCTCTACACCGTGGCGGCCGAGGCCGCGGCCAGCCTCACCGAACGTGAGCACCTCACCCGGCAGGCGGCCCGGCTCAACGCCCTGCTGCGCCGCCTCAGCTCTTCGTCGGGGTAGGGCGGGAGGCGGACTCCGCGGTGACGACCACCTTGCTGATGTCGATGTGGACCGCGTCGGCGGCCCGGCGGCGCATCTGGTCGAACAGGGCCCGGGTGATGGGCGGTCCGACGTACGTGCCGCGGACCCAGACCGTCTGCTTGCCGGTGGCGCCGTCCTTGCCGCTGCCGCTGGCGGTGCCCCGCATCTGCAGCCCGGCCGGGTCCAGGACCGGTGCTTCCTCGATCCGGCCGTCGGTGGTGACGGCGGGCCGGGCGGCCGACACTGTGAACCACAGGCCGGTGACTTCGACGACCTTCGCGTCGCGCACCCCGTCGATCGTGCGCAGGTTCGTCGCGGCGCGTTCCAGCTGCGCCTTGGTGGTCGACTGGTCGATGGCGATCGCCGGCCCGCCGGCCGGGGCATCGGCGAAGACTTTCCTGAGGTCCTCGATGTGGGAGTAGTCGTGGTCGCCCTCGCCCAGGCCGGCGAATACCGCACTGTAGAAGGTCCGCTGGCGGCTGATCGTATCCGCCTCCCGGCCCGGGTCCGGCGTCCAGGTCAGCACCGGGATCGTGGTCCGGTACTGCTGCAGCGACGGGTCCAGCGTGACGGCCGAGGCCGCCGGCGCCGGGCGGTCCGCCGGTCGGTCGTTGTCGCCGCGCCCGCCCCCGGCGAGGACCGCCCCGCCGATCGACACGCCGAGCATGACCGCGAACAAGCTGCTCGCCGCCACTCGCGTCGTGCGGCGGCCGCGGGCGGCACCCTCGACCGTCTCGTACGTGGGCACGAACGTCCGGCTCCGCGCGTCGGCGGCGGCGTCCCGCAGCAGGGTCTCCAGCTCGGGCAGCGGGTTGTCCAGGACAGGGTTCTCGTGGTCAGACATGTCGGCTCTCCAGGGTCACGATGGTGTCGGATCGGTCGGCCTCGTCGAGGAGCTGGCGCAGGGCTTCGCGGCCGCGCGAGAGCCGGGCCTTGACGGTGCCCGGCGGCGCCCCGGTCTCGGCGGCGACCTGATCGACGGAACGGTCACACAGGTGGTGCAGCACGATCGCGCGGCGCTGCTCCTCGGGGAGCCGCTGCAGGGCCGCCACGATCAGCGGCGTCTCCACCCCGGGCGCGGGCACGTCCGCGAGCGGTCCGTGCCGCCGCCACGCCGCCAGCCGTGACCGGGCGGACCGCCAGCGGCTGACCGCGATCCGGCGCGCGACCGTCCTGATCCACGCCTCCGGCTCGTCGCCGCCGGCGAAACGCCGCCGTCTGCTCCAGGCCCGGATGAACGCCTCCTGCACGGCGTCCTGGGCCTCGCCGACATCACCGGTGAGCAGGTAGACCTGCCCGACCAGCCGGGCGAACGCCGATGCGTAGAACGCCCTGTACTCCTCGTCCGTCACGCCGAACCCGCTTCCCTCGGTGCGTGCTTCTGTCCCTGGCACGCCGCCGGACGGCCCGCCGGTTGCAGCGGACCGGAGGTTTTTCAGCGCGGGTCGCCGAATCCGCTGCTGGCGGCGCGGATCTCGGTGATGAAGGCGGCCACCGCCGGGTGGGTCGCGGCGCCGCGACGGTACGCGATCCGGGTACGCCGGCGCGTCTGCAACGGCACCAGCCAGACGCCGGTGGGTGGCTTCGCCGTGGCCAGTTCGGGCACCAGCGACACACCCTGGCCGGCGGCGACCAGCGCGAGCACCGTGGTGAAGTCGTCGGCCTGGTGCCGGGCCCGGGGCGTGAAGCCCGCCGCCCGGCACACGTGCAGGGTCACGTCGTGGCACAGCGTCCCGGGGCTGGCCACGATCCAGTCCGCGTCACGCTGGTCGCGCAGCGACCCCGAACCGGTCGACGGCAGCGCCAGGTACACGGTCTCGTCCAGCAGCGGCACGGCGTCGAGCATCGGGTCCGGCTTGACCGGGACGACGTCGTAGTCGTGCAGCAGGCCGACGTCGAGGCGGTGCTCGCGCAGCGCGTCCGGGACGGCCGCCGGGTCCAGCTCGGTGACCATGAGTTCCAGCCCGGGGTGGCGTTCGGCCAGGGCGACCAGGGTGGCCGGCAACAGGGTGCGGACCGCGGTGGGGAACGCGCCGATGCGCAGCGGCCCGGACAGGCCGGTGGCCAGCGCGGCGATCGCGGTGGTGGTCTGCTCGAGCGCGGCCAGCACGCCCTCGCCGTGCTGGACCAGGACCCGGCCGGCCGGGGTCAGGGCGACGCGCCGGCCGGTGCGTTCCAGCAGCGGCAGGCCGACCTCGCGTTCCAGGGCCGACAGCTGCTGGGAGACCGCGGACGGCGTGTACATGTGCGCCTGCGCGACAGCGTTGATCGTGTCGAGGCGGGCGAGGTCGCAGAGCAGGCGCAGGCGCCGGACATCCAGCATCAGCTGAGCTTACGGTTCTGCGCAGAAATGTGAACTGGACCTTATGGCAGTTGGTGCCAGAGGCTGGGCCCATGACTTTCTCCGGTGTGTACGTCCCGCTGATCACCCCGTTCGACGCCGACGGGTCGGTGGCCCTGGACGCGCTGGAAGCGCTGGCCCGGGAGGTGCTGGCCGGGGGTGCGGCCGGGCTGGTGGCGCTGGGCACGACCGGGGAGCCGGCGTCGCTGAGCCCGGACGAGCAGCAGGCCGTGCTGGACGTGGTCACCCGGGTGTGCCGGGACGGCGACGCCGCGCTGGTGGTCGGGGCGAACTCGGTCGAAGCGTTACGGGAGCTGCGGGAACGGCCCGGAGTCGACGCCGCGTTGTGCCTCGTGCCGCCGTTCCTGCGGCCCGGGGAGGACGGTGTCGTCGCGTACTTCGAGGCGCTGGCCGCGGTGAGCCCGGTGCCGGTGCTGGTCTACCACGTGCCGTACCGGACGGGGCAGTCGTTGTCGGCGGCGGCTCTGCGGCGCCTGGCGGCGATCCCGCAGGTGGCGGGGGTGAAGCTGGCGGCGGGTGGCATCGACGCGGCGACCGTGGAGCTGCTGGCCGATCCGCCGGCCGGGTTCGCGGTGCTCGGCGGGGACGACGCGTTCGTGTCGCCGTTGCTGGCCCTGGGGGCGCACGGCGGGATCCTGGCGTCGGCGCACGTGGCCACCGACCGCTTCGCCGAGCTGGTGCGGGCGTGGGCGGCCGGGGACGCCGTACGGGCGCGGGCGGTCGGTCATGCGCTGGCCGGGCTCGCGCTGGCGTTGTTCGCCGAGCCGAACCCGACGGTGCTCAAGGGAGTGCTGCACGCGCAGGGCCGGATCCCGACTGCCGCCGTACGGCTGCCGCTGCTGCCGGCCTCCTCCCACAGCGTCGAGGCGGCGCTGAAGCAGCTCTAGCCGAGGGCGTCGCGGACGGCGGCGATGAGGCGGGTGGCCCGGGCATCGCCGTAGCCGACCATGCGGTTGGCGACATAGGCGAAGCCGACGCCGTACTCGTCGTCGCCGAAGGCGAACTGCCCGCCCGCGCCGTCGTTGCCGAAACTGCGCGCGCCCGGCAGCGGCCGGAAGGCCGAATCGAGCAGGAAGCCCGAGCCCCACCGCTGTCCCGCGTCCATCCCGGACCAGCTGGCGCCCGCGGACTGCGCACGGACCAGGTCCGTCACCGTGTGCGCGCTGAGCAGGCGCTCGGTGCCGTCGACGCCGGTCACGGCGGCGGCGAACAGTCCGGCCAGGCCGCTCGCCGACGACACGGCGCCCGCCCCGGGGATCTCGGCGGTGAGCAGCTCGGGATCGTTCCAGCCGCGCGGCTGGTCCAGGCCGGGAAAGACGAACGCGCCGTTCATCGTGACCATCCGCATGATCAGCGTCTCCGGGCCGGGCAGCGGCGGGCGGCCCGGAGCCTCGGTGAGCCGGGCGAGGCCACCGAGCTCCTCGCGGGGCACGCCGATCCAGGTGCGCAGGCCGAGCCGGTCGGCGATGGCCGCGCGGAACCAGGCGCCCGGGCCCAGCCCGGTGATCCGCCGGATCAGCTCACCGAGCAGAAAACCGAAGACATGGCCGTGATACTCGTACGCCGTGCCGGGCTCCCACAGCGGCGCCTGCTCCTCGATGGCCCGCACGACCGGCGTCCACGCGGTGACCTCCTCGAACGACAGACTCCGGTCGAGCACCGGCAGCCCGGCCCGGTGCCCGAGCACCATCCGCGGGGTGATGCCCTCCTTGCCGTGCGCGGCGAACTCCGGCCAGTACCGGCTCACCGGCGCGTCGAGGTCGAGCTCGCCGCGCTGGGCCAGCAGGTGCGTGCAGACGCTCACCACGGCCTTCGCGCACGAGAACACCGGCACCGCGGTGTCGACGGTCCACGCCCGGCCGGTGCGCTCGTCGGCGACGCCCCCGCACAGCTCGACCACCTTGCGGCCGCCGGCGTAGACGGTGACGGCCGCGCCGAGCTCCGGGAAGTCGCCGAAGTTGCGGGTGAAGACGTCGGCCACCGCGCCGAAACGCTCGTCGGCCTCTCCGCTGATGTCCACAGCGGGACACCATAGGCGGCCCGCGGCGCCGGCTCCACCGATTTGTGGTGACCTCAGCGGATCAGGGCCAGGGCCCGTGCGGCCAGGCCGGGCGGCGCGGACCGGGGTGACCCGGCGCTGAACGGCGGGTCCGGGTCGTACTCGACGGCCAGCTGGACGGCCTGCGCGGTCTCGTCGTCGCGCAGCCGGGCCAGCAGGGTCAGTGCCATGTCGATCCCGGCGGAGACGCCCGCCGCGGTGATCACCGGGCCGTCGGTCACGACGCGCTGCTCGACCGGCTGCGCGCCGAACGCGGCGAGCCCGTCGCGCCAGCCCCAGTGGCTGGTGGCCCGGCGCCCGTCCAGCAGCCCGGCCGTGGCCAGCACGAACGAGCCGCTGCAGACCGAGGTCATCCACTGTGGGCGGGCCGCCAGCAGCCAGGCGCGCAGGTCGGGATCGTGCATCGCCTCGGCGGTGCCGGGGCCGCCGGGCACGACGATGACCTCCGGGTGCGGCAGGTCGGCGTAGCCGGCGGTCGCGGACAGGGTCAGGCTGCCGAGGTCGTCGGTCACCGGGCCGGGCGCCGCGGCCACGAATGTCACGGTGACCTGCGGGGCGAAGCCGAGCACGGTGTACGGGCCGACGGCGTCCAGGGCGGTGAACCGGGGATAGAGCGGGATGGCGACGTGCATGCCTCAGGCCTCTCTGTGCTGGAAGCGGCGGCGGTAGTCGGCCGGTGAGATCCGCCAGCGGCGCCGGAACGTGCGGTACAGGGTCTCGGGCAGGCCCAGGCCGCAGTCGCGGGCGACCCGGGCCAGCGGCGCGTCGGTGGATTCGAGCAGGCGGCGGGCCGCCTCGGCCCGGCTGTGCTCGACGTAGCGGCCGGGCGGCATGCCGACCTGGCGGGTGAAGACGCGGGAGAAGTGCCGTTCGCTCATCGCCGCGCGCCGGGCCAGGGCCGGCACGCTCAGGTCCGCGGCCGGGTTCGCGTCGATGTAGGCGCGCAGCTCCCGCAGGGGTTCGCTGCGCGGGACGCCGGTGCGCATCGGCGTGCTGAACTGGCTCTGCCCGCCGGGCCGGTGCAGGTAGACGACCAGGCCGCGGGCGACGTCGGCGGCCAGGGCGGTGCCGTGGTCCTCGGCGACCAGCGCCAGCGCCAGGTCGATGCCCGCGGTGACCCCGGCGGAGGTCCAGACGGTGCCGTCGCGCACGTAGATCGGATCGGCGTCGACCTCGACCCGTGGGTAGGCGGCGGCGAGGTCCTCGGCGACCAGCCAGTGCGTGGTCGCGCGGCGCCCGTCGAGCAGCCCGGCCTCGGCCAGCAGCAGGGCGCCGTTGCACACCGACGCGACCCGCCGGGCGCGGCTGGCGAGCCGGGCGATCGGTGCGGCCAGGTGCAGGTGCCGCGGCGCGGACAACCCGCCGGCCACCAGCAGCGTGTCGATGTCGGTGAGGTCGTCGAAGGCCACCGCGGTGGTGGTGATGCCGTTGTGGGCCCGGACCGGGCCGGCCTCGGCGGCCGCCACGTCGAGGCGGTAGCCGCCGCGAGCGATCAGGGCCGCGGTGGCGAACACGTCGGCCGGGCCGGCCAGGTCGAGCAGTTGGAATCCGTCGTAGACGACGACGGCGATGCGGCGGTCCCCCATGGCGTCGATGATCGCGGGGTACGCGCGGTGGCGTCCACGCCACGACCATGACGATTTCGGCCATCGGCGGGCTCAGCCCAGGACGCGGCGGGCCTCCGCGAGCACGGCGGGCGAGGCCAGCGGCGCCCAGGACGCGAACAGCTCGCGGAAGTAAGCGCCGTGGCGGGCCACGAACGTCGGGTCCTGCTCGGCGACGTCGAGCTCGTTGACGATGCTCAGGTCGGTGAACGGGCCGGTCTGCTCCGGGGCCAGCTCGTGGACGCCGCCGGTGAAGCGGTCCCACACCTGCCGGGTGCCGGGCAGTGCCCGCCAGGTGCGGGAACGGTCGCAGGCGCCGTACAGGTGGATCAGTGCCTCGGCGCGCTCACCGACCAGCTCGCGCAGGACCGCCCGGTCGGCGACCGCCAGCAGGGTCCGGTCGAAGCCGTCGGTGCCGTAGGCGGCGTGGGCCAGCCCGGCCAGCTGCACCTGCGGGTCGTGGCCCAGCGCGCCGAGCCGGTCGTGGACCCGGCCGAGGTGGGCGTAGAGGGTGCCGCCGGGGTGCTCGATGCTCTCGGCGCCGCGCTCGCGCAGCCAGGCCCGCACGGTCTGCTCGGTGCTCATCGCGCCGGGCCCGCGCCGGTCAGCACGGCGACCTTGCCGGTCTCCAGCGCCACCCAGACGTTGCCGTCCGGACCGACGGTCAGGCCGTGCGGTTCGGACTTCGGGCTCGGCAGGTCGTGCCCGGTGACGGTGCCGTCGGCGCTGATGTGCGCGACGCGGTTGGCGCCCCACTCGGTGAACCAGCAGCCGTCGCCGCCGGCGACGATCGCGTGCGGCCGGGCCGCGCGGTCAGGCAGCGCGAACTCGGTGACCGTGCCGTCCGGGGTGATCCGGGCGACCTGGCCGGCACCGATCTCGACGCACCACAGCGCGTCGCCGCCGGCGGTGATCCCGACCGGAGCGGCGGCCGGGGTGGGCAGGTCCAGCAGGGTCACCGTGCCGTCGGTGGTGATCCGGCCGACGGCATCGGCCTGGTTGAGGGTGAACCACAGGGCGTCGTCGGGGCCGGCGGTGATGGTCGAGACGAACGCCTGCGAGACCGGCAGGGGAAACTCGCGCAGGTCACCGTCGGGGGTGAGACGCCCGATCCGGTCGGCGTTTATCTCGGTGAACCAGAGCGCGCCGTCCGGGCCGGCGGTGATCCCGTACGGGCCGCAGCCGCGCGTGGGCAGCGGGAACTCGCTGAGCTGCCCGTCGGTGGTGATGCGGCCGATCCGGTCGTCCTGGGTGCGGGTGAACCACAGCGCCCCGTCCGGTCCGGCGGTGATCAGGCTGGGCTGGCAGTCGGGGGCATCCAGGTCGAAGGTGCGCAGGTCACCGGCGGTGGTGAGGCGCGCGATCCGCCCGGCGTGCACGAGCGTCAGCCACAGGGCGCCGTCGGGGCCGGTGGTGATGCCGTACGGGCCGGCGTCCTGGTCGGCGACCGTGATCTCCCGGATGTCCATGCCGTTCCCCTCCGCTGTCTCAGGGCACTTCCGGGTCGGGCGGGCGCCAGCCGCGGCGCCGGCCCCGGCGCAGGGCGGCGGCGACGACCACGACCAGCAGCACCACGCCGGCGCCGATCGCCGCGACCAGCAGTGACATGTCCTGCGCGTCGGCGCGGCGGGCGGCCAGGGCCAGCGCCGCGGGGTCCTCGGTGTGCATGACCGCCGGTGCCGGCGGCGGCGGGGACTCCGGGCCGAGGGTCTCGGTCAGCGCCCGGTACGGGTTCAGCACGCCGAAGCCGTACAGGTCGCTGCGCCGCCCGCCGGGGGCCGGGTCGGCGGTGGCCAGGATGCGCCGGGCCACCTGGGCCGGGGTCAGTGACGGGAACCGCTGCTTGAGCAGTGCGGCGGTGGCCGCCACGAACGGCGTCGCGTAGCTGGTGCCGTCGCCCTGGGTGTGCCCGGAGCGGCGCGCGGCGATGGTCACCGCGACGCCCGGGGCCATCACGTCCACGTAGTCGCCGTGCTGGGAGAAGTCGCCGGCCACGCCGTTGGCGCCGATCGCCCCGACGCCGATGACGTCGGGATAGGACGCCGGGTAGGGCCGTGGGTTGCCGTCGTCGGGGCGCCCGTCGTTGCCGGCCGCGGCGACCACGACAACGCCGGCGGCGACGGCCCGGGCGACGGCGGCGCGGACCCGGCCGTCGTCGGTGGTCATCACCAGCGACATGTTGATCACGTCGGCGCCGCCCTCGTCGACGGCCCAGTCGATCGCGGTGGCGAACTTGGCCGGGCTGACCGGCCCGCCGGTGCTCTGGTCGGTGTCGGTCTGCTCGCTGACCCGCACCGGCACGATGGTCGCGTCCGGGGCCAGCCCGCGCAGGCCGGCGCCGGCGACGGGCTCGGCGGCGATGAGGCCGGCCACGGCCGTGCCGTGCCCGACGCAGTCCTGGCGCCCGGTCGCGTCGCCGTGCAGGAAGTCCCGGCCGGCGGCGACCCGGTCACGCAGCTGCGGATGGTCGGCGTCCACGCCGGAGTCGATGACCGCGACCCGCACCCCGGCGCCGGTGGCGAACGGGGCGAGCCGTTCCGGGGCGAACAGCTGCGTCTCGTACGGCTTGGCCGCGCTGACCTTGGCCGGGCCCGGCAGGGTGGGGCAGACGAAGGCCCGGGCCTGGGCGGGCGCGGCCGGCAGCAGCACGGCGGCCACCCCGGTCAGCGCACCCAGCGCCGCCGTCACCCTGTGCAACCTCATCGCCACTCCCCCGCACCACGACCGGCTTGGATGTTACCGAGCCGGGCCCCGCGGCGGTGACCCGGAGGCTGTGAGCACCGGCTCGATTGACCGGTTCCGGCGCTCGCCGCTAGGTTGTGGGGACCATCTGCGGCGTCGTGAGGGAAACCGGTGGGAATCCGGTGCGGTCGCGCCACTGTGAACGGAGCCCTGCGGGGATCCGTGAGTCAGGACGCTCACACGTACGCAGGCCTGTTGAACGGGACGCGTCATCCCGGTAGGAGGTCTGACCCAGTCATGTCGAACAACACTCAGTCGGTACGCCCGCTGAACCCGCCCGCTGTCTCACCGCGGGTGCTCTGGACCGCCGTCGGTGCGGTCACCATGCTTCTGCTGCTGGCCTACCTGGTGGCCTTCGACCAGGGCGCGGTCTCGCAGGGCGGTATGTACCTGCACGAGCTCATGCACGACGGCCGTCACCTGCTCGGCGTGCCGTGTCACTGAGCTCGGCCCGCACCACCCCCACCTACGGCGCGATCCTGCTGCGGGGTCTGCTGGCCGGCCTCATCGCGGGTCTGCTGGCGGGCGTGTTCGCGTACGCGACCGGGGAGAGCCGGATCGACGCGGCCATCGCCATCGAAGAAGCCGCGGCCCACGCGGAGACCCCGGGCGCGGCCGACGACGGCCACCACGACGAGGAGCTCGTCTCACGCACCGGCCAGAAGGGCGGCCTGTTCCTGGCCACGGCCCTGTACGGCGTGGCGATGGGCGGGTTGCTCGCGACGGCGTACACATTGCTGCGCCGGCGGTTGCGCACCTCCAGCGACACCCGGGCGGCGTTCGGGCTGGCCGGGGCGGCCCTGCTCGGCATCGTGCTGGTGCCGTTCGTGAAGTATCCGGCCAATCCGCCCGCGGTCGGTGATCCCGCGACGATCAACCAGCGCACCATCGGCTGGCTGTCGGTCGTGGTGATCGGGGTGGTCGCGGTCTGGGCCGGGGTGCTGGCGTCCCGCTCACTGCGCGCGGGAGCGCCGGAGTGGCTGCGGGCGGCGGCGGCGCTGGGTGGTTTCCTGGTGGTGGTGGCGATCGGGTATGTGCTGTTGCCCACGTTCGACGAGGTGCCCGACACGTTCCCGGCGAGCCTGCTGTGGACGTTCCGGCTGGCCTCGCTCGGCACCCAGGTGACGTTGTGGACAGCGCTCGGGCTGGCTTTCGCCGCGCTGCTGGACAGGCTGGCCGGGCGGGTGCCGGCCGAGCAGTCCGGGGCCGTGACCGTGTGAGCGGTGTGCGGCTGCTCGCCGCCGCGACCACCCCGGCACTGCGCCGGGCGGTCTTCGCCGGCGACGACGACGATCTCGACGAGGGCGGCCTGCGGGCCGCCCTCGCCCTGTGTGATCCGGACGGCCCGGCCGACCTCGGCGGCCGCGGCGACGTGTGGGTGTGCGCGCCGTCGCAGGCGGCGCTGCAGACGGCGCGGGCGCTGGGCCACGACGACCCGGTGGTGGACAAGGCGCTGGCCGACCCGGCGTTCGGCACGTGGAGCGGGCTGGGCCTGGGCGACGTGGCCGGCCGTGACCCCGAGGGTCTGCAGGCGTGGCTGACCGACCCGGGTGCGGCCCCGCACGGCGGTGAGTCGCTGGCGGCGGTACGGCAGCGGGCCGGCACGTGGCTGGACAGCCGGAGCGAGCAGCGCACGGTGGCTGTCGCGCATCCGGTGGTGGTCCGGGCGGCGCTCACGCACGCGCTGGGGCTGCCGGACGCGGCGGTGTGGCAGCTGGACGTGGCGCCGTTGTCGCTGATCCGGCTGACCCATCGCACGAGCCGTTGGCACGTGTCTTTCCCGCCGGCCGGATAGCGGGCCTCGCTGCGGCGGGCGCCTTCCCGGTCTCCCGGCCCGCGCCGGGCGCCCTATGCGGGGGCGACCGCCGGGCGGTTGCCTCGGGTGTCCTTTGAGCGGGCGACCCCCGAGCGGTTACCCCGGGTGTCTTTTGAGCGGGCGACCGCTGGAGCTCAGTCGAGGGCTTCGCGGGCCCAGCGGGTCACCTGCGCCAGCACCGGGGCACGGCCGGCGAAGACCTCCGCGGTGTCGCGGGCGTCGTAGGCGCCCCGGCCGCTGCCCCGCGCGACGGCGAGCAGCATCCGCGGCGCCAGCCAGTAGTACTTGGCCGCGCCGGTCAGTTTGATCGCCCGGCTGATCGTCGCGTCGTCCAGCACCCCGCCCAGCCCGCGCCGGTAGCCGTCGGCGACCGCGGCCGTCACGTCGTCGATCAGGGTGATGTCGATCAGCCCGTCGAAGAACGCGTCCAGGGTCAGGTTGGCGACGTCCTCGCCGATCGCGCCCGGCCCGGTGAACGCCCAGTCCAGCAGGACCGGCCCGGTCGCGCCGATGATCAGGTTCATCGGCCAGAGGTCGTGGTGGCACAGCGTGCGCGGCAGGGTGTCGGCCGCGGCGAGCAGCTGGGTGCGCCGGTGCCACAGCGTGCGCAGGTCCTGCCGCAACCTCGGGGACCAGCCGGCGACCGCGGCCGGGTGCTCCCAGTCGGGCTCGCCCACCGGGTGGGTGCTGGTGTAGTCGCGCAGGAAGTCGCGGGAGAGCCAGGCGTCGGTGGGCGGGCGGCCGAGCCAGCGGGCCTGGGCGATCCCCATCCGGTACGCGACGTCGCCGAACTCCGCGCTGCCACAGGCGGGGCCGGGGACACCCTCGACGTGCTCGAGCCACAGGGCGACGGAGCCGTCGGCGCGTTCCTCGGTGCCGAGCAGGGCGGGCGCGCTGATCCCGGCGTCGGCGAAGGCGGTGCGGGCGAGGCCGCTGCGGTACACGAGCAGCTCGCGCCGCCAGTAGTTCCAGTGCCCGGGCTCGTCAGAGGCCTGCAGGTGCGCCGCCGCGTCGGGACGGCCGGGCGTGGAGAGCTTCAGCACCGCGGGAACGCCGTCGCGGCGCACCCGCCAGATGCCACCGGTGGCGCCGTTGCCGACGTTGTGGGTCAGCTCCTGAGCGGTACCGGACTCGGTCATCAGGTCCTCGGGTGGACTGCGCACGACGACGATCGTACCGCTGGACAAACTTTTTTGTCGGTGGGAGAGTGGGCGCCATGGAAGACGTCGCAGTGATCGAGGACCCGGCCGCCGCCGAGGTCAGCCTGGACCCGATCCGCAGCCGGCTGCTGGCCGCGCTGGCCGTGCCCGGCTCGGCCACGATGCTCGCCGCCCAGGTCGGCCTGCCCCGGCAGAAGGTCAACTACCACCTGCGCACCCTGGAGCAGCACGGGCTGCTGGAGCTGGTCGAGGAACGCCGCAAGGGCAACGTCACCGAACGGGTGCTGCAGGCCACCGCCGCCTCGTACGTCATCTCCCCCACCGCGATGGCCGCCGTCGCCCCCGACACGTCCCGGGCGCCGGACCGGCTGTCGGCGCGCTGGCTGCTCGCCGTCGCGGCGCGGCTGGTCCGCGACGTCGGCGAGCTGATCACCGGCGCGGGCCAGGCCCGGCAGAAGGTCGCCACGTTCGCCATCGACGGCGAGGTCCGCTTCGCCAGCGCCGCCGACCGGGCCGCGTTCGCCGAGGAGCTGACCGTGGCCGTCACCGCCCTGGTGAGCCGCTTCCACGACGAGGACGCGCCGGGCGGGCGCAGCCACCGCCTGGTCGTCGCCGTGCACCCCACCGTGACCCGGGAGCCCTGATGGGCCAGGACTTCGAGGCCCACCTGGAGGCGCAGGTGCCGGCCACCGCCGAGCAGGTGTGGGACACGGTCGCCACCGGGCCCGGGATCAGCTCCTGGTTCGTCGGGCGCACCGAGATCGACGGCGCGACCGTCCGCACCTCGTTCGGTGAGGGCTGGATGCCGGAGGGGCACGTCACCGCCGCGCAGCCGCCGCACCGGTTCGCCTACCGCAGTGACACCGGCGAGGACGGGCGCTTCGTGGCGTACGAGTATCTGATCGAGGGCCGCGCCGGCGCGTCGACCGTCCTGCGGACGGTGACCAGCGGGTTCCTGCCGGGCGACGACTGGGCCGACGAGTACGAGGCGATGCGGTACGGCACCGAGCTGTTCTTCCACACGCTGACGCAATGCCTGTACTGGTTCCCCGGCCGTTTCGCCATCCCGGTCGACACCTTCGGCCCGCCGGTCACCGACTGGCCCCGCACCTGGCGACGCCTGCACCACGCGCTGGGACTCGACGCCGCACCCCGCGCCGGCGACCCGGTGCACAGCACGGTGATCCCGGACGGCGTCGTGTCCTTCACCAACCCGCACACCCTGGCCGTACGCGCACCCGACGCCATCTACCGCTTTCTGCGCGGCTTCCACGGCTCGCTGGTCGTGGCCCACGCGCTGTTCACCCCGGCGGATCCGGGGATCTGGCCCGCCTTCCTCGCCTCCCTCGAAAGCCCCGACCTCGACTGAAGGACGATCACCATGCCTACCGTCACCTCCGCCGACGGCACCACGATCGCGTACGAGACCACCGGCACCGGCCCGGCGCTGATCCTCGTCGACGGCGCCATGTGTTACCGCGACCAGGGCCCCGCGCGTGGACTGGCCGCGGCGCTCGCCGACACCCACACTGTGTACCTCTACGACCGTCGCGGCCGCGGCGACAGCGGCAACACGCTGCCCTGGTCACCGCAGCGCGAGATCGAGGATTTGGCCGCGCTGCTCGCGGCGGCCGGCGGGACGGCGTACCTGCTCGGCACCTCCTCCGGAGCGGTCCTGGCCGCCGACGCCGCCGACCGCCTGCCCGGCTTCAGCCGGCTCGCCCTCTACGAGCCGCCGTTCATCGTCGACGACACCCACGCGCCGCGCCCGGAGGCGTTCCTGGCCGAGACCGAAGCGCTGATCGCGGCCGGCGACACCGGCGGCGCGGTCAAGAAGTTCCTGCGCTCGGTCGACATGCCCGGCTTCGCGGTGCGGATCCTGGCGCTGCTGCCACCGTTCCGCAAGATCAAGGCGGCGGCCCACACCCTGCCCTACGACCTGCGCATCCTCGGCGACACCGGACGCGGCGAACCGCTGGACCCGGCCCGCTGGTCCGGTGTGACGGCCCCGGCGCTCGTGCTAGACGGCGGCAAGAGCCCGCAGTACATGCGCAACGCGGCCCGGGCGCTGAGCGAGGCACTCCCGAAAGCGGAATACCGCACTCTGCCGGGTCAGACCCACCTGGTGAAGCCGGCCGCGCTCGCCCCGGTGGTCAAGGAGTTCTTCGCCTAGAGCAGATCCGCGGCGTTGTCGAACGCGGCCGCCGCTCGGATGGTCTCGTCCGCGGTCAGCGGTACCTGCCGGGCCCGGGTCAGCAGCTCGGCGGCGGTGGCCGGGTCGTCCAGGACCAGCGCCACCTCGGCCCGGTAGACCAGCACTTCGACGTACGTGACGGGGTCGCCGTCGTCGGGGTGGGCCAGAGCACTGTCGAGGATGCGGGCGGCCTGCCGCGGGTCTCCTTTGGAGTCGGCCAGCACGACCGCGTTCGCCAGAGCCTTCTCCAGTCGCCCCGCCGGCGCCCGGGCCGAGGTCGGGACGGCCGGGGTGTGCTGCACGATGCGGATCCAGTTGCCGCCGGGGTCGACGACGCTGAAGCCGCTCACCCCGTCGTAATCTTGCGCGGCCGGGGCCGGGTCATCCGCGGGGTGCCGGCGACCAGCACTTTGCCGTACGCGGCCCGCATGCCCGCCGCGAACGCCCGGTGCAGCTCGCCGAGGTCGGGGGTCAGCACGAGGCAGGAGCTGTAGGACTGGGCCGGGTCGAAGCCCGCCATCTCGAAGAAGTGCAGGTTGAGGTCCTCGCGCCGGATGGCCGCGTACGGGTGGGGTCTGCGCTGGCGGTAGGTCGAGTGGAACCCGAGCACCTCGTAGAAGGCGACGGTGTCGTCGAGGGAGGCACAGGGCAGCAGGGGAACGGTGACCTCATTGCTCATGCGCTCTTCCTAGCCGTCGCCGGGGTGGTGGCGCCCATGGAAATGGCCGATCGGTGCGCCGGTGCCGCTGAACGACCGATGCCGGCGGCGGGATCGTCGAGGTGGTGCGGCGCGGTGGCGGGAAAGTGTCGGTGGGTGGCGTTAGGGTCGGTCCGCGATGGTGGATGACGACGCTTCCGTGACGAACGACCCGACTTCGACTGCTCCGACCTCGACCAGTCCGGCTTCGGTGGGTCTGGCTTCGACCAGTCCGGCTTTGGCGGATCTGGCTTCGACTAGTCCGGCCTCAACTAGTCCGGCTTTGGCGGGTCCGGCGACCGGTGCCGCGACGGTCGGGTCTTCAGGAGCCGGCGCCCCGGCAGATCGAGCAGGGACCGCCGAGGCTGTGGCGGCCCGGCACGGGTCTACCGGAGACGGCACCGGGTCCGGGTCCGCTTGGGCGGTGACCGCCGGGCACCGATCCGCCGGAGGCACCGGTGCCCGTTCCGCGTCTGGGTCCGCTGATCTGGCCACTGCCGATGCCGTTTACTCCGGCGATCCGGTGCCCGAGACGCGCCCGTGTGCCCACTGTGGGCGGCCGGTTCCGCAGCGGGCTGCCGCCGGTCGCCCGTTCCGCTATTGCCGGGACAACGACGGTGAGTGTCAGCGGGCCTCGCGCAACGTGCGGATGCGGCACCGTTCGTCGCCCGGGCTCGCCGGTCAGGTGGCCCGCACCTGGGAGGCCGTCGACCGTCTCGATCAGCTCGTCGGCACGCTCAGCGAAGCCCTGCACGCCGAGATGTCACCGGCCGGGGTGGAGCGGCAGGTGGCCGAGGTCCGGGCGGAGACGTCCCGGCAGGTCGCGGCCGCGCACACCGAACGCGACGATGCCCGCCGTGATGCTGATCGGGCTGCCGAGGCCGCCGGGACGGCCGCGCAGGAAGCTGCTGTGGCGCGGGCCGAACGCGATGACGCCCAGCAGGCCGCGCAGCATGCCCGGCGTCTGGCTGAGGCCGCTGCGCAGGACGCTCGGCTGGCCGTTGCGGGGCGCGACGAGGCTCAGGCTGCTGCCAGTGCTGCTGTCGCGCTGCGGGAGCAGGCCGAGACCGAACGGGACCGGGCCCGCGCGGAGGCCACGGCTGTCCGGCGTGAGCTCGATGACGCCCGCCGGGAGAGCGAAGCCAAATCCCGTGAGCTCGATGACGCCCGCCGCGAGGCCGATGCCAAGTCCCGCGAGCTCGATGACGCCCGCCGGGAGGCCGAAGCGAAGGCTCGTGAGCTGGAGGCCGCCCGCCGGGAGACCGAAGCGAAGACGCGGGAGCTGGAGGCCGCGCGGGTCGACGTGCAGGCGCTGACCCGTGATCTTGCCGCCGCCCGGGAGCAGAGTGCGGTCGCCGGCGAGCGGGCCGAGGCTCTGGGTCGTGAGCGGGACGCCGCCCGGTCCGAGGGGCAGCAGGCAGTGCGCGATGTCACCGCCGCGCGGCACGAGGCCGGCCGGGAGCGGGAGAACGCCGAGCGTGCCGCGCGCGAAGTGGAGGCGCTGCGGCGTACCGTGGCTGAGGAGCGGGCGGCGCTCGCCGCGGCCCGCGGCGACGCGGATGCCGCGCACACCCGGGTGGCTCAGCTCTCGGCCCAGGTCAGTGACCTGGCCTCGGCGCTGGCGTCGCTCGGCCCGGCCCGGGCCGTCCCGGCCCAGACGCCGGCCGGCGGACCAGGCACCGGACAGGCGGGCGGACCGGGAAGTGAACCGGCCGAACCGGCCGTCCCGCAGGCACGGTGACCGACATCGCGCTATCCGTAGATCTCGCAAAGTCGCGTAAAGTGGACCAAGGTCCACTTCAGGACGGGGCTGAGTCGGCCGATAGGGGACCCGGGCGGTTACGCTCGAAGCGTTAACACCGTCGACATACGGCGGTCGCGGCAGGAATCTCGCGACCGCCCCTTTCGTTACACCAACGGAAGCAGCACCACGAGCGAGGGGAAAGCCGATCATGGGCGAACGCATGCTGCGCGGCAGCCGTCTAGGCGCAGTCAGCTACGAGTCCGACCGCAACACGGAGCTGGCGCCCCGGCAGACCCGCGAATACCTGTGCGTGAAGGGTCACCAGTTCGAGGTGCCGTTCGCCGTCGACGCCGAGGTGCCGATCACCTGGGAGTGCAAGTTCGACGGCAGCGTCGCACGACTGGTCGACGGCAACGAGCCGGAGCAGAAGAAGGCGAAGCCGCCGCGTACGCACTGGGACATGCTGCTCGAGCGCCGGTCGATCTCGGAGCTGGAGGACATCCTCAACGAACGGCTTCAGGAGGTCCGCACCCGTCGGGGGCGCTGACCGCAGGTAGCAACGTCATCGCCGTCCCGCACTCCAGCGGGACGGCGATTTTGTCGTGAGCCCGCTCTCAGCGGACGATCTCGCCCTCGACGACCTCGCCCTGCACGATCTGGCCGGGCGGGCCGAACGTCGCCGGGCCGGAAGGGGAATCCGGGGCCGGTTCGTCGACCGGGGCGGACTGGCGGACCCGCACGTGGCGGGGGCCGAACAGGTCACCGGCGACCGACGCCGGCACCCGCCGCTCGGTGGCGCGTTCCACGCCGCGGCGGGCCAGGATCCGCCCGGGCGGCAGCACCAGCAGCAGGCCGGCGACCGCGGAGACGAAGCCGGGGACGGCGAGCAGCAGCGCGCCGAGCAGACCGACCAGCGAATTGCTCACCTGCGGGCCCGGCGGGCGGCCGGCCTCAGCGGCGGCCCGGAACCCGCGCCAGCCGCGGATGCCCTCGCGGCGCAGCAGCACCAGCCCGGCCACACTCGACGCGGCGATGATCAGCAGGGCCCAGAGCGCGCCGATGGCGTGCACCACGGCCACGAACACGGATATCTCGGCCACCGCGAGCAGGAGCAGCCCCAGCGGGAGCAGAGCCAGACTTCGGCGCATCATCTCCAACCTTCCGGCGTCGCCTCGACGCCCACGGCAAGCATGACACGCCCCTGCCCGGTCACGGCCAGGTCGAACCCTGCCGCGGCTTGCGCCCGAGCTTGGCCAGGACGGCGTCCTTACGGGCCGTCACCCCCCACACGGTGACCCTGAGCAGCTGTTCCTTGAAGATGTTGCCGCTCATCTTGCTGACGCCGTGTTCGCGTTCGGTGAACGTGATCGGCACCTCGGCCATCCGGAAACCGTGCCGGTAGGTGCGCCAGGCCAGCTCCACCTGGAACGAGTAGCCGGTCGAGGCGACCGCCGCCACGTCGATCGCGTCGAGCACGGCCATCCGGTACGCCCGGTAGCCACCGGTGGCGTCCTTGAACGGCATGCCCAGCGCCATCCGGATGTAGATGTTGCCGCCACGGGAGAGCAGCAGCCGGTGCAGCGGCCAGTTGTGCACGCTGCCGCCGGGGATGTAGCGGGTGCCGAGCACCGCGTCGGTGTCACGCAGCACGTCGAGCAGCTTGTGCAGCTCCTCGGGGGCGTGCGAGCCGTCGGCGTCCATCTCGACGACCGCGTCGTAGCCTTTGTTCTTCGCCCAGGCGAACCCGGCGACGTAGGCGGCGCCGAGGCCTTCCTTGCCCGCGCGGTGCAGCACGAAGATGTGGTCGTCGGCGGCGGAGATCTCGTCGGCGATGTCACCGGTGCCGTCGGGTGAGTTGTCGTCGGCGATGAGGATGTCGACGCTCGGCACGGCCTCGCGGACGCGCCGCGTGATCAGCCGGACGTTGTCCGCCTCGTTGTAGGTCGGGATGACCACGAGGACACGTCCGACCCCCGGGTATCCTTCCGCGCCCGAGACCGTCGGGTTCGCGTCGCTCACCGTTCCTCCGTCGTCGACTCTGCGGCCGCCGCCCGGTCGTCGCGGCGGCGCCGCCGCAAGGGCGCTGCCGCCACGAGGACGAGCACGGCCAGGGCGACGGCCGCCAGCTCCGGCCAATGCCCCAAACGAGTCGCCAGCGTACGCGGTCCGTCCACCCGCATGTCACGCAGGACCACACCCGGCACGTTGAACCCGGTGGACGAGTACACCTGACCGGCCGTGCCGACAAAAGCGGACACTCCCACCGTCGACACCATCAGCGCCTCCCGGCCGTGCTCGACGGCGCGCAGCTGCACCATGGCCAGCTGCTGGCGGGCCTCGGCCTCGTTGAAGGTGGCGTTGTTGGTCTGCACGGCCAGGATCTGCGCCCCGCCGGTGACGGTGTCCCGCACGACCGAGTCGTAGGCGACCTCGAAGCAGATCACGTCGCCGATGGTCGCCGCCGGGGTCCGCACGACGCCCGGGGTGCTGCCGGCGACCATGTTCTTCACCAGATCGACCTTGTCGCTGACCACCCGGGCGATCGGGCGCAGCGGCATGTACTCGGCGAACGGCACCGGGTGCCGCTTGATGTACACCTGGTCCAGGTCGGGGCCGGTGACCGGCTGCCACAGGATGCCGGCGTTGCGGATCTCGCCCTCGATGTCGCCGCGCAGCACCGCCCCGAGCAGGATCGGCACGCCGATGGCGGTGGCCGCCCCGGCGATCTGCTGGGCCGCGTCGGGGTTGCGCAACGGGTCGATGTCGCTGGCGTTCTCCGGCCAGATCACCAGCTCGGGCTGCCGCTGCCGGCCGGCGCGGACGTCCTCGGCGAGCTTCTCGGTCGCCCGGACGTGGTTGAGCAGCACCGCCGCGCGCTGGGCGTTGAAGTCCAGCCCCAGCCGGGGCACGTTGCCCTGCACGATCGCGACCGTGCGGGTGGTCGCGGCGGGCTCGGCCACCGGCACCAGCGCCGGACCGGCGATCATCACGGCGGCGACAGCGGCGAACCCGGCCGCCGGCAGCCAGGTCCGCGGCCGGCCCCAGCGGCGCCAGGCCAGCGCGACCAGAGCGCCACCGGCGACCCCAACCGCGAAGGTCACCAGCGGCGCGCCGCCGAGCACAGCCAGGCGCACCGACGGGGCGTCGGCCTGGCTGAACGCCAGCCGGCCCCACGGGAACCCACCGAACGGGGCCCGGTCACGCAACGCCTCCTGCGCGACCCAGAGCAGCCCGGCGGTCAGCGGCCACAGCACGCGCAGCCGGTCGTGCAGCGGCGACAGCCACGCCCCGGCCAGGCCCAGCAGCGCCAGGTAGCCGGCCTGGGCGCACGACAGCAGCATCCAGGGCAGCCAGCCCGCGGCCAGGTGCGTCCAGTCCAGCAGCGGCACGAAGAACACCAGCCCGGCGATCATGCCGATCCCGGCGCCGCCCCGCAGCCGCCGCCGGTGCGTCGCCGCGGCCAGCACCGCCACCGCCACCGGCGCCAGCCACCACAGCCCGTACGGGGGGAACGACACCAGCAGGGCGGCCCCGGCGGCCGGCGCGAGCAGCACGGACACCCACAGGCGCAGCGGCCGGGGCGCGACCGGCACGACCGGGTCCGGCGCCGGCGCGGGCGTTGGCTGAAGCGTCAATAAATCCACCCGCGGAAGGCTACCTGTCGGTGGTCACGAAACCGTCGCACACGCTACCTGCTCGGCGCGGACCGCGATGGGCTTGCCGCGATGCGGCGGGCCCTGCGCAGACCTCCGCGGCCGCGCCGCACGGATGGCCGGGGCGGCAAAGCCGGGACGGCAAAGCCGGGGCGCGAAAGCCCGGGCGCGAAAGCCCGGGCAAGGCAGACAGGGCCTGGCCCCGGGCAAGGCCGGCCCGGACATACGTCGGGGCGCGGCCCGCAGGCCGCGCCCCGACTGCACCTCAGAGATCCGTCCGGGCCCGGTGCGGCACGACGGCGCGTGACCTTCGGACCGGCGCGGCGCGGGCTGGCTGCCCCCGACGTGCCGTTGTCTACTGGCCACGTGTCGCCCTGACCGACACCGGAACAGCGCGGCCGGTCCGCGCCGCCCCGCCGACCCCCACCCCCTGGACCTGGCGTACGCGGGCATCCGGGGAACGGGTGCGGGCGTGGCCAGTGGGCGAAGGAACGAAGCGAACAACAGCCGCTTCCCGGAGGAGGACTTGAAGACGGTACGTCGCACCCCCGGCCGTCTGTCAACCGGTGTCCCCGTGTCCGGGCGTGTCGCATTTCCCGGGCGTGTCCCGGCCGTTCACCCGCAGGACTACAGCGCGTCAACAAGACCCGCGGCGGCCGCCGGGTGCTCAGCGACGAGCAGGCCCGCCGCGGCCAGCACGTACTGGCTGTCGACGACCCGCCGGGCACCCGCCGGGGCCGCCCAGCCGCCGGCCGTGTCGCCCAGCACGGCGTCCAGGACCGCGTCGCCGCCGCCGTGGCGCAGCACCCCGCCGGAACCCACGACCAGCCGCACGTCACGCAGATCCCGGCCCCCGGTCCGCGGCTGCCCGGGCCCCGCCGACGAGCCCCGCGCGTGACGCCGCAGAGCGATCATCGCCGCGGTCGCCGCCAGCTGCCGGTCCGTCACCGCGTCGTACGGCGGCCCACCGGCGATGTCCGGCACCGGCAGCTTCTCCGCCGCCGCGGCCGCGACCACCCCGCTCGCCCCGACCCCGACACCCAGATCCCCCTCGACCGTGCGGGACCGCCACAACGTCCCGGCCACGTCCCGCCGCGGACCCGTCTCGGCCTCCGCGTCGGGCACCAGCGCCGAGTACACGTCCGTGGTGGCGCCACCGACATCGACGACCAGCACCCCGGCGCCACTGCGGTCCGCCAGCAGCTCCACGCCGGCCAGCACCGCGTCCGGGGTCGCCGCACGCACCAGCGACGCGAACCGCGACCCCCGCGACAGCCGCTTGCCGCCGATCACATGCCGCAGGAACACCTCCCGGATCGCCAGCCGCGCCGGACCCGGATCCAGCACCCCGATACGCGGCAGCACGTTGCCCGTCACGGTCACCGGGATCCCGCGTCCGGTCAGCACCGCGGCGGCCTGCTCACGCACGTCGGCGTTGCCGGCCAGCACCACCGGCACCCGCAGCCGCGAGGTGCCCAGCCGGCCCGCGTTGTGCAGCAGCACCTCACCGTCGCCGCCGTCGGTGCCACCGACCAGCAGGATCACATCCGGACGGGCCGCGCGCAGCGCCGCCACCGCCCGCCCGTCGAGCCGGCCCGCCGCCACGTGCACGACCTGCGCGCCCGCCGACAGGCCGACCCGGTGCCCGGCCTCGGCGGTGACCAGCGACTCGTACCCGATCACGGCCAGCCGCAGGCCGCCGCCGGCCGACGAGCACACGAACAGCTCGCCGTCGCCGCCCACATCGGCGACAGCGGAGTCGAGACCGGTCAGCACATCCGAGGCGGCCGTCGTCGGCACCTCGGCGCGCCTCACCAACCGGCCGTCGCGCAGATCGACCAGACAGGCCTTCGTGTACGTGGACCCGACGTCGACACAGACCGCGAAAGTCATCCCTTGGCCGGCACGACCACGGTGCCCGTGGCGGTCACCGCGACGATCGGTTCGGCCAGCACCGCCGCCGCCGACCCGCCCGTGCCCCGGCACACCACCACCGACCGGAACTCGATGGTCCGCGACCGGGTGCCCATCCGGGTCACCGTCGCGGTCACCTCCAACACGTCACCGGCCTGCACGGGTGCGGTGAACTGCACGTCGGAGTACGACGCGAACAACCCCTCGTCGCCGTCGAGCCGGATGCACACCTCGGTGGCGACATCACCGAACAACCCCAGCGAGTACGCCCCGTCGACCAGATTCCCCGCGTAATGGGCGTGCGCGTACGGCACGTACCGGCGATGCGTCACCGTGATCACGAGTTGCTCCCTACGAGTGCGTGGACCAGGTACGAGGCGACCTCGCGTGGTGTCGTACCCCGGCCGAAGATCCGGTCCACGCCCAGCTCGCCCGCCATCAGCTCGTCGAACCGCGGCCCGCCCACGATCAGCAACGGCCGCTTGCCCGCCGGCATCGCCTCCCGGAACGCCGCCGTCATCGCCCGCGTGTTCTGCAGGTGCGCGTCGCGCTGGGTCACCACCTGCGACACCAGTACCGCGTCGGCCCTGCGGGCCCGGGCCTCCTCGACCAGCTCCGGCACCGACACCTGCGCGCCCATGTTCGTCACCGCCAGCTCCCGGTAGTACTCCAGGCCCTTCTCCCCCGCGATGCCCTTGACGTTGAGGATCGCGTCGATGCCCACCGTGTGCGCGTCGGTGCCGATGCACGCGCCGACCACGTTCAGCCGCCGCCGCAGCTTGCGCTTGATGACCGCGTTCACCTCCTTCGCGCTCAGCAACGGGAAGTCCCGCTCGACGACCTGCACCTTGTCGGTGTCGACGAGATGACTCACCCGCCCGTAGACCACGAAGAACGTGAACCCGTCACCCATCGGCTTGGCGTGCACCAGCAGCGCCGGGTCCATGCCCATCTTGTTGGCCAGCTGCACCGCGGCGCCCTCGGCCCGCTTGTCGTGCGGGACCGGCAGCGTGAACGACAGCTGCACCATCCCGTCGCCGGTGGTGTCCCCGTAGGGCCGCACGATGCTCACGCGGCACCCTCCAAAGCAAGAGTCACCGGGTTGTAGTAGCCGTCCTCGTGCTTCGCGACCCCGTCCAGGCCCTTGCCGCGGTCCGCCGGCCGCTTCATGATCCCGAACGTGCCGTCGGCGATCGCCGTCAGCATCGTGTCGTCGACGATCCGCTCCAGCAGCTCGATCGCCTCACCGAGCACCGCCTGCGCCCGCGACTGGATGAACCCGCCCGGCGCCGGCACGAAATCCTCGTGCAGATTGCCGGCCCCGTTCAGCACGTACCGCACGTTCTGCAACGCGATGTCACGGTCCGACAGCCACGGCGTCACCACCGCCTCGGTCATCATCCCCACCAGCAGGATCCCCTGCCCGGTCAGCGCACCCACCAGGTTGAAGAACCCGTCCAGCAGGTTCCCCCGGAACACGTCGCCGGTCATGTGCTTGGTCGGCGGCATCCACTTCAGCGGCGCGTCCGGGAACAACTCCCGCGCCAGCAGCGCGTGCGCCAGCTCCAGCCGGAACGACTCCGGCAGCTCCGGGTTGATCTCGAACGCGTGCCCCAGCCCCAGCTGCCAGTCCGCCAGCCCCGCCTCGTGCGCGAAGAACTCGTTGAGCAGCTGCGACACCGTCACCGTGTGCGCCGCCTCGACCGCGTCCGCCGTGGTCAGGTAGTTGTCCTCACCGGTGTTGATGATGATCCCGGCCCGGGCGTGCACCTGCCGCGAGAACCGCTGATCCACGAACGTCCGGATCGGGTTGATGTCCCGGAACAGGATCCCGTACATGCTGTCGTTGAGCATCATGTCGAGGCGTTCCATCCCGGCCAGCGCCGCGATCTCCGGCATGCACAACCCCGACGCGTAATTCGTCAGCCGCACGTACCGGCCCAGCTCCTTCGACGTCTCGTCCAGCGCCGCCCGCATCAGCCGGAAGTTCTCCTGCGTCGCATACGTGCCCGCGAAACCCTCCCGGGTCGCCCCCTCGGGCACATAGTCCAGCAGCGACTGCCCCGTCGAGCGGATCACCGCGATCACGTCCGCGCCGGCCCGCGCCGCCGCCTGCGCCTGCGGGATGTCCTCGTAGATGTCCCCGGTCGCCACGATCAGATAGATCCACGGCCGCTGCTTCGGATCGCCGTACCGCTTGATCAGCCGATCCCGCTCGGCCCGGCGCCGGTCCACCACCTTCAGGCCCGCGTCGGTCGCCCGCCGCGCGGCCCGCCGGGCCGCGGTGACCTCGGCCTTCTTCTCCGGTACGGCGAAAGTCACCGCCCCCGCCGCGGCCTTCTGCGCCAGCACCGTGACATCCTCCACGCCCTGGGTGGCCAGGGCATGGAACACCGGCAACGCCACGCCCCGGCCCAGGCCCACGTCGGCGCGCACCGCGTCGACCAGCCTGTTCACCCACGGAATGCCGTCGGAATCGGCCCCCGACACCCCGGCCAGGCGCAGCACCGCCCGCTCCACCGACACCGTCGTGTGCGAGCGCGCCAGGTCCACGACCGGCTGCCCCGCCCGCGCGGCCAGCGCCCTGGCCCGCCGCACCACGTGCGGATCCAGCCCCAGCTTGTTCACATCACTCCTCGAAGATCGTCTCGCCGTGCAGCACCGTGCGCCGGCACACCGGCCGCGCCGGCACCACCCCGTCCACCCCCGGCAACAGCACCGGCAGCCCCCCGTCCGTCCCCGCCGGCGTCTCCCACACCGCGAACGTCGCCGACCGGCCCGGCGTCAGCACGCCGGCGTCGTCCACCCCGGCCGCCCGCCAGCCACCCCGCGTGCTCGCCCCGAACGCCGACCGCACACTCATCCGGTACGCCGGGTTCCGCGGCGCCGCCGCGGCCACCACCGCCGCCCACGGATCCAGCGCCGTCACCGGCGAATCCGACCCGAACGCCAGCGACACCCCGACCGCGTACATCGCCCCGACCGGATTGGTCGCCAACGCCCGCTGCACCCCCAGACGCTGGGCGTACATCCGGTCCGGGCCACCCCACAACGCGTCGAACACCGGCTGCACGCTGGCCACCACCCCGAACTCCACCATCCGGGCGATCATCGCCTTGTCGATCAGCTCCACGTGCTCGATGCGGTGCCGGCCCTCCCGTAACCGGTCCACCCCGACCCGCTCGGCCGCGATCGCGAACCCGTCCAGCACCGCCTCGATCGCCGCGTCCCCGATCGCGTGGAAACCACCCTGCACACCCAGCTCGATGCACTCCAGCAGATGCGCCCCGGCCTGCTCCGCCGACACGAACGCCTCACCACAACCACCGTCACCGTCGGCGTACGGCTCGCGCACCGACGCCGTCCGCGACCCCAGCGCCCCGTCCGCGTACAGATCACCGGCCGCACCGACCGCACCCAGCTCCTTGGCCCGCGCCGCACCACCGAGCTCACCCCAGTAACCGAACACCTGCGGCAGCCCCACCCCCGACAACGCCAGTACCGACGCGAAATCCGCCTCACTCGACGTGCCCGGACCCGCACACTCGTGCACCGCCGCCACCCCCCGCGACGCCGCCAGCCGCAACGCCGAGGTCTGCGCCGCCGTACGCTGCGCCGCCGACAACGAACCCAGCGCCACCGCCCGCACCGCGTGATGCGCCTGCTCCCGCACCCAGCCCGACCCGGCGTACCCCGGCACCCCCTCGATGCCGGGGCACGCCGCCAGCAACGACCGCGACGCCAGCGCCGAATGCACCGACGCCTGCGACAGATACACCCGCCGCCCCTCCGCCGCCCGCTCCAGCACGTCAGCCGACGGCGGCTCCTGCACCGCCCACGTCGACTCGTCCCAGCCGTGCCCGTGCACCACCCCGTCCACCGGCCGCGTCCGCGCGAACGCCGACACCGCCTCCAGCAGCTCCACCGCCGAGCGCACCCCCGACAGATCCAGCCCGTCGGCCGCCAGGCCGGTGTCCGTCGCATGCAGATGCGCGTCCACAAACGCCGGCGTCACCAGCGCGCCGTCCAGGTCCACCGTCACGTCCGCCGACGGGGCATCCGCCGCCGCGCCCAGCCACGCGATCCGCCCGTCGCGCACCAGCATCGCCGACGCCCGCGGATCCGCCGCCGAGTAGAACCGACCGTTCCTGTACACCGTTGAGGGGGAAGTCATGACCGTCAGTGTGCCGCGATCCGCGCCTCGAACAGAGCCCGCACGGCCGGAGTGCGCCGCACCACATCCAACGCGAACGCCGCATGCCCCGGCACGTACCCGTTGCCGATCAGCATCGTCACGTCCGCCGCCAGACCCTCGGCCCCCAGCGCCGCCGCCGGGAAACTCGTCGCCATCGAGAAGAACACCACCGTGCCACCCGCCGCCGTCGCCAGGATCGCCCCGTGCTCGCACCCCGGCACATCCACACACACAACCGTCACCGTCGCCGGCTCACCCAGCGCCGCCACCACCGCCGACGACACCGCGAGGGGATCCCGGGCATCGGCGACCGCGACGTGATCAGCCAGCCCGGCCGCCCGCAGCGCGTCGCGCTCGGCGTCCGACACGACCACCCCGACCGTACGGGCACCGGCCAGCCGAGCCGCCGTCAACGCCAGCGACCCGCTCTTACCGGCCCCACCGAACACCGCCACCGACACCGCACCGGCCACCGCATGCCCGCGCACCACCCGGTCGGTCAACGCCGGCGCCCCGCACACGTCGAACACCGCCAGGGCCAGCTCCGGAGCCAGATCCTCCGGCAGCACCGCCACCACCGAACGGCCGAACAGAATCGCATGACCCGCCGCCGGCACCTGTTCGCTGCGCCCGTCCCAGCCGGCCAGCCCGTCGGTCACCGCAAGCGGGGTCAGGGTCAGCGACACCAGCGTGGCGACCCGGTCACCCACCTTCACCGGCAACGGCGACTCCGGCCCGACCTCGTCGACCACCCCGATCAGCATGCCGCCCGAACCCGTCACCGGATTGTGCATCTTGCCGCGCGTACCGATGATCTCCAGCACCTCGGCCCGCACCGCCGCGCCGTCCCCGCCGTGCTTGCCCGACAACTGCCGGAAGCTCGCCGCGTCCAGATTCAGCCGCTCCAGACGGATCCGCACCTCGTCCGCGCCCAGCTCCGCACGCGCGTCCAGCCGCCACGCCGCCTGCGGCAGCACCCCGACCGGCTCGACCACCCGAGACAGACCCACAGGAAACGACATGCCCACCATCCTCACAAGAAACAACCTGCCGCGCGGCCGCCCTACCGTAAATCCTCCGGGGCGGCGGTTACTAGACCGCAGATTCTCCAGTATCGTCGATCGAGTTCGCTCCCCGACCCCAGGAGGCCCCGTGACCGAGCTGAAGAACGACGCGGCCACCGCGGCCGGGCAGCCCTACAACTACCAGCGCCGCCCCCTCGTCGAACCCGACTGGACCCGCTTCCCCGGCTGGCACGACGTCACCACCGCCCAGTGGGAATCCGCCCAGTGGCAACGCGTCAACTGCGTCAAGAACGTCAAACAACTCCGCAAAGTCATGGGCGACCTGCTCGACGAACGCTTCTACGCCGACCTCGAAACCGACATGCAGCGCCTGGCCACCATGTCCATGCTGGTGCCACCACAGATGCTCAACACCATGGTGCCCGACCGCACCCCCGACACGGAGTCGTTCTACGCCGACCCGATCCGGCGCTACATGATCCCCGTCGCCACCGACCGCCACCTCGACTGGCCCTCACACCCCCACGCCACCCGCGACTCCCTGCACGAGCACGACATGTGGGTCGCCGAAGGCCTCACCCACCGCTACCCCACCAAGGTCCTCGCCGAACTGCTCAGCACCTGCCCCCAGTACTGCGGCCACTGCACCCGCATGGACCTCGTCGGCAACAACACCCCCACCGTCGACAAACTCAAGCTCACCCTCAAGCCCGTCGACCGCTACGACGCCCACCTGGCCTACCTCAAGGCCCACCCCGGCGTCCGCGACGTCGTCGTCAGCGGCGGTGACGTCGCCAACGTGCCCTGGAAACAACTCGAGACCTACCTGATGGGCCTGCTCTCGGTCCCCACCGTCCGCGACATCCGGCTCGCCACCAAAGCCCTCATGGGCCTGCCCCAGCACTGGCTGCAGGGCGACGTCGTCGAAGGCCTCAACCGCGTCGCCATCACCGCCGAACGCCGCGGCGTCAACCTCGCCGTGCACACCCACGTCAACCACGTGAACTCACTGACCCCGCTGGTCGCCCGAGCCGCCCGCATGCTGCTCGAAGTCGGCGTCCGCGACGTCCGCAACCAGGGCGTGCTCATGCGCGGCGTCAACGCCACCACCGCCGACCTGCTCGACCTCTGCTTCGGGTTGCAGGGCGAAGCCGGCATCCTGCCGTACTACTTCTACATGTGCGACATGATCCCCAACGCCGAGCACTGGCGCGTCCCGGTCTGGTACGCCCAGCAGCTCCAGCACGACATGATGGGCTACCTGCCCGGCTACGCCACCCCGCGGATCGTCTGCGACGTCCCCTTCGTCGGCAAGCGCTGGGTCCACATGCTCGCCGAGTACGACCGCGAGCACGGCATCTCCTACTGGACGAAGAACTACCGCACGTCCATCGAGGCCACCGACGACGAAGCCCTCAACAAGCTCCACGCCTACTACGACCCGATCGACACCCTGCCCGAGTCCGGCCAGCAATGGTGGCTCAAGCAGCAGGTCGCCGAGTAGCGACAGCGCACAGAAAAAGGCCCCCGGGACCGTCGTCCCGGGGGCCTCGCTGTGGGCCGGCTCAGCTGAAGGCGTCGCGGACGTCCTTGCCCGCGTCCTTGACGTGCTCGCCGGCCTGCTTGGCGTGTGCGGAGGTCTCCTGCGCCTGCCCCTCGGCGGCGAGCCGCTCGTTGTCCGTGGCGTCGCCGATGCCCTGCTTCGCCTTACCGGTCAGCTCTTCGGCCTTGTTCTTGACCTTGTCAGTGAAGCTCATCGTCAACCTCTCCAGAGACCCGAACTTGATGGTTCTTGTCGGAGAAAAGGTGCCCGAAGGGCGCGTTTCTAAAACACGACTCATGCCGAGTGGGGCGGCGCACCACGTGTAGAGCGTCCTAGGATCCTTGGCTATGAGTGATCAAGCCGCTGCCGCCTCCTTCGGACAAGCTGCCGCCGTCTACGAACGCGGGCGCCCGCCGTACCCCGCCGAAGCTCTTGACTGGCTCCTGCCGGCCGGAGCCGGCCAGGTCGTGGACCTCGGCGCCGGAACCGGCAAACTCACCCGCCAGATCCGCGACCGCGGCCGGCCCGTCACCGCGGTGGAACCCTCCGACGGCATGCGCGCCGAACTCGGCCGCGTCCTGCCCGGCGTGCCGGCCCTGGCCGGCACCGCCGAAGCCATCCCCCTGAACGACCACAGCGTCGACGCCGTGCTCTGCGCCCAGGCCTGGCACTGGGTCGACCCCGAACGGGCCGTCCCCGAAGCCGCCCGCGTCCTCAGACCCGGAGGACGGCTGGGCCTGATCTGGAACCTGCGCGACGAACGCGAGGACTGGGTCCGCCGCCTCGGCGAGCTCATCCACTCCCCCGAACAGCACCGCCGCGCCGAATTCGGACCGCCGTTCGGGCCCGTGGAGACCCGCGACTTCACCTGGACCCACGAGATCACCCTCGACCGGCTCCTCGACCTGGTCGCGTCGCGCAGCTACATCATCCTGCTCAGCGAGCACGAACGCGCCGCCGTCCTGGACGCCGTCCGCGAGCTCACCGCCACCCACCCCGACCTCGCCGGGCGCGACACGTTCGCGCTGCCCTACGTCACCGAGTGCGCCCGGGCGGACCTACCGCAGCGCTGAGCGCCACACCGGCAGATGCGCCGCGAGGTAGTCGGCCGCGCCACCCCAGTGCACGCCGTGGCCCTCGGCCCACAACCGGGCCCACGGCAGGGCACCGGTGCGGGAACCATCGGCCAGCAGGTCGTACATCGCCCGGGTACGCACGACGAGCTTGCCGGGCAGTACGGCCCGTCCCGCGTCATCGAGGTCGTAGCCGTCGACGACCGCCCGCAGTCGCGGCGCATCCGCCTCCGGATCACCACCGGCGACCAACGGCGCGAAGGTCTGCGCGAGGTAGGCCAGGTCCCAGAGGCGGGTGCCCGGGGCCGAGGCGTCCCAGTCGATGAAGGTCCAGGTGTCGCCGTCACGGATCAGGTTCCACGGGGCCAGATCCTGGTGACAGACGAGATCGGCGCCGTCGGGCGGGATCGCCACGTCCCACCGGGCGTCGGGCGCAGGCACGAAGTCGGCGGACGCGTCATGGATGGCGCGGACCATGGCGCCCAGCCGGCGCAGCTCGGCCAGGGTCATGGGTGGCGCCGACTCGCCCTGCCGGCCGGGCACGAACTCGAGCACCTGGCGGCCCTGGTCGTCGCGGCCCAGCACACCTGGCACGCCGGCGACACCCTTGGCGTGCAGGTGGCGCAGGAAGGCGTGGACGGAAGGAGTGGCGGGCGTCCAGGGCTTGCGCACGGTGGAGCCGGAGCGGACCACGGCCTCGGCTACGTTGCCACCGGCCAGGGGCTCCTCGCGGCTGGTCAGGCCGTCCAGCCCAGCCGGATGCGCCACTCGTCGGTAGTGCCTTCGCGGGGGTCCTGCACCAGGTGCAGCACGGCCTGCAGCGGAATCATCTGCTCCGGCGTGATCCTCGGTGGCAGCCGCCGGAAATCCTCGCGGCTGTGCACAGCGCGCTCCTTGTTCTCCACGAGACAAGGCTAGGCGCCTGGAGCACTCCCCACAATCGCTGTTTGTCGAGGTGGGTCGCCGTAGGCGTCGTTCCAGGTGTGGCGCGGCGCACGTCGCGTAGAGCGTCCTAGGATGTTACTTCCGCAGGTCGGGCCGGGCCGTTGACAACATGCAGGCGATTGCCTGCATAATGGTCCGCGTGAGCCTCGACCCGGTCTTCAAAGCCCTGGCCGACCCGACCCGACGACTTCTGCTCGACCGCCTGCGCGAGCAGAACGGCCAGACCCTGCGCGAGCTGTGCGACCACCTGGCGATGACCCGCCAGTCCGCGACCCAGCATCTCGACCTCCTGCAGGCGGCCAATCTCGTGACCGTCGTGCGACGCGGGCGGGAGCGGCTGCACTACCTCAACCCGGGGCCCATCCACGAGATCGAGCAGCGCTGGATCTCCGGCTTCGACAAGCCCCGGCTGCGGGCCCTCGACGCGATCAAGAGCAAGGCAGAGGAGTACGCCATGAGTGAAGAACCCGCCCCGGTGCCGACCTACGTCTACACCACCTACATCCACGCGACCGCCGAGCAGGTGTGGCAGGCCCTGACCGACGCGGACCTGACCGCCCGCTACTGGGGGCACGCCAACGTGTCGGACTGGCAGCCCGGCTCCACCTGGGAGCACCGCCGCACCGACGGTTCGGGCGTCGTCGACGTCGTCGGCCGGGTGCTCAAGGCCGAACCACCGACGACCCTGGTCATCACCTTCGACGACGTCCCCGAGGAGCAGCTGACCCGGGAGCCGTCGGTGGTGACGTTCCTGGTCGAGCCGTACCAGGAGATCGTCCGCCTCACCGTGACCCACGAGAAGCTGGCCAACCTCGAGATGCACGGCGGCATCTCCCGCGGCTGGCCGGCCGTACTCGCCAACCTGAAGTCCCTGCTCGAAACCGGCGACGTCCTCCCCCAGGCGCCCTGGGACATGTCCCCCGCGCACAGCTGAGCCCATGGACACCACCGCGCTCACCGCTGCCTACGATGCCCTGCTGGACGCCGCCACCACCGTCGCTGCCACCACCGTCGCCGACGCCGGCGGATCTCCACCGCCCGGCGAATGGAACGCCGACGAGATCCTGGCGCACGTCGCCCTCGTCACCGCTGCCACCATCGCGACCGCCGCCGCTGTCGCCGCGGGAGCACACACGACCTACGACAACCGCCTGGCCCAGGACACCTGGACCATCAACCACGTCATCTCCCTCGCCGGCGGTCCCGCCGGGCTGCGGGAGCGCATCCGCAGCCAGGGAGAGGCTCTGTGCACTCTCGTCGGCCCGACATTGAGCGAGGCCGAGCTGGACACGTCGGTGCCGGCCCTGCTGCTGTCCCACGACACCGCCCTGGTCAACGGACCGGTGCCGCTGCGGGACATCATCACCGGCCTGGCCGCGGTGGAACTGCCCGGCCACACCCGGCAACTCCTGGCCCTGTTCCCGAACGAGGACAACCCATGACCGTCGCCAAGCCCGCCTTCGTGTACGTGACCTACATCCACGCCACCCCGCAACGGGTGTGGGAAGCGTTGACCGATGCCGATCTGACCGGCGTCTACTGGGGACACCACAACATCTCCGACTGGCAGCCCGGCTCCCCCTGGGAGCACCGGCGCACCGACGGCTCCGGCATCGCCGACGGCGGTGGTGTCGTCCTCGAAGCCGACCCGCCGCATCGGCTGACCATGACCTTCGGCGAAGCCGGCTCCCCGGCGGGACCCGACGCCTCCGCCGTCACCTTCCGCATCGAGGCCCACCACGACATCGTCCGGCTGACCGTCACCCACGGGAACCTGAGCGACGAGGACCTCGCGGAGGTCTCCACCGGCTGGCCCGCGGTCATGGCGAACCTCAAATCGCTGCTGGAGACCGGACGCGCGCTGCCGCAGGCGCCGTGGGACATGCCGTAGCACACTCCGGCTACGGCGTCCTAGGACACTATGCCTCCGGCTTGGCGGCGGGAGCGATCCGCGGCGGCCGGTTCTCGTACGGCGTGCTCAGCACCACCGTCGTGCGCGTCGTGACGTTCGCCGCCGTACGGATCTCCTGCAGCAGCCGTTCCAGGTCGGCCGGGCTGGCCACCCGTACCAGAAGCAGGTAGAAGTCCTCCCCCGCCACCGAGTAGCAGGAGTCGATCTCCGACAGGTGGGCCAGCCGTTCCGGCGCGTCGTCGGGCTGCGACGGGTCGAACGGGCGGATCGCCACGAACGCCGTCAGCGGCAGCTCCAGCGCCTCGTACGACACCTTCGCCGTGTAGCCGCTGATCACGCCGCGCTGTTCCAGCCGGCGTACCCGCTGGTGCACCGCCGACACGCTCAGGCCGACCCGCTCCGCGAGATCGGTGTAGGACAGCCGGCCGTCCACGGTGAGGGCGCCCACGATCGCCCGGTCGATCTCTTCCACCGCGACAAGATACCGGTCGTGGCCGCCCGGTAACGAACCCGTTTCAGCCGCGGGTCAGCGATCGGCTGATGACCAGGCGCTGGATCTGGTTGGTGCCCTCGACGATCTGCAGCACCTTGGCCTCGCGGAACCAGCGTTCCACCGGGTGGTCGCTGACGTAGCCGGCCCCGCCCAGCACCTGGATCGCGTCGGTGGTCACCTTCATCGCCACATCGGTGGCGAAGAGCTTGGCCTTGGCCGCCTCCACCGAGAACGGGCGGCCGGCGTCCTTGAGCCGGGCCGCGTTCAGCAGCAGCGCCCGGGCCGCCGAGACCTGCGTGGCCATGTCGGCCAGCATGAAGCCGACGCCCTGGAACTCGGCGATCGCCCGGCCGAACTGCATGCGCTCGCGGGCGTACCCGGCGGCGTAGTCGACCGCGGCCTGGGCCAGACCGACCGCGCAGGCCGCGATGCCCAGCCGGCCCGCGTCCAGGGCCTGCATGGCGATCCGGAAGCCCTGGCCCTCCTCGCCGACCAGGCGCTCGACCGGCACCCGGGCGCCGTCGAAGACGATCTGGGCCGGCGGTGACGAGCGCAGGCCCATAGTCCTCTCCGGCATCTGCGGCAGGATCCCGGGCGTGTCGGCCTCGGCGACGATGCAGGAGATCCCGGCCGGGCCGGGGCCGCCGGTGCGGCAGAAGATGTTGTAGAAGTCGGCCTGGCCGCCGTGGGTGATCCAGGCCTTGGTGCCGGTGACGACCCAGTCGTCACCGTCGCGCACCGCCCGGGTGGTCAAGGCGGCGGCATCGGAGCCGCCCTGCGGCTCGGAGAGACAGTACGCGCCCAGCAGGTCACCGCCGAGCAGGTCCGGCAGACTCTTGCGCTGGCGCTCGGTGCCGTACGCGGCGATCGGGTAGCACGACAGCGTGTGCACGCTGACGGCTTCGGCGATGGCCAGCCAGGAGCCGGCCAGGATCTCCAGGACCTGCAGATAGACCTCGTACGGCTGACCGGCGCCGCCGTCCGCCTCGGGATAGGGCAGGCCCAGCAGCCCGGCACGGCCGACCGTCCGCAGCACGTCGCGCGGAAACAGGCCCTCCTGCTCGTGCTTGGCGACCCGGGGAGCCAGCTCGCCGTCGGCGATCTCCCGGGTCAGGCCCAGCAACTCGTACGCCTCGTCCGTTGGCAGCATCCGCTCGACCGTCACATCAACCAGCTTAACGGTCGTTTGGTTTCCCGTCAGCCTCAGCCCCCGGCGCGCCCGCGGAAGGGTCGGTGGTTGGCACTAGGTTGGGACCCGTGACTCAGCGACCTCTGCTGGCGGTCGACGCCCCCAGCCTGTATTTCCGCGCGTTCCACGGCATCCCCGAGTCCGCGGCCCGCACGCAGGCGGGTGAGCCGGTCAACGCCATCCGCGGCTTCCTCGACATGATGGCCCAGCTGATCCGCACCCGGCACCCGGACCGCCTGGTCTGCGCGCTGGACGCCGACTGGCGCCCGGCCTGGCGGGTCTCGCTCGTCCCGTCGTACAAGAAGCACCGCGTCGCCCACGGCGCCGTCGAGGAGGTCCCCGCGGCCCTGGAGAAGCAGGTCCCGGTCCTGCTCGAGGTCCTGGCCGCGGTCGGCATCCCGGCCTTCGGCGTCGCCGGGTACGAAGCGGACGACGTCCTGGGCACCCTCGCCGCCACCCAGCCCGCCCCGGTCGAGGTCGTCTCCGGCGACCGCGACCTGTACCAGCTGGTCGACGACACCCGCGGCACCCGCCTGCTCTACTGCGGCCGCGGCGTCGCCAAGCTGGAGGACAGCGACAACGCCGCGGTCGAGGCCAAGTACGGCGTCCCGGCCCGCTGGTACGCGGACTTCGCGGCGATGCGGGGCGACCCGAGCGACGGCCTGCCCGGCGTGCCCGGCGTGGGTGAGAAGACGGCCGCCCGGCTGATCGCCCGCTACGGCGGCATCGAGCAGATCCTGGCCGCGCTGGACGACAAGGACGCCGGCTTCGCCCCGGGCCTGCGCACCAAGCTCGACTCCGCCCGGGACTACCTGGCGGCCGCGCTGCCGGTCTGCAAGGTCGCGCTGGACGTCGAGCTGCCGGCCTTCGACCCGGCGCTGCCGACCGCACCGAAGGACACGGAGGCGCTGCTCGCGCTGGCCGAGCGCTGGAACCTCGCGGGTTCGGCACGGCGTCTGGTCGACGCCCTCGCGGGCTGACCCAGGCCGGGTCGGGTGGCCGGGCCGGGTCGGGTGGCCGGGCCGGGTCGGGTGGCCGGGCCGGGTCGGGTGGCCGGGCCGGGTCGGGTGGCCGGGCCGGGTCGGGTGGCCGGGCCG
>NZ_JBEZFL010000005.1:623785-769396 GCF_040649415.1 Actinoplanes sp. NPDC048967 | reverse complement strand
CTCTACCTCGGCCGCACCGCCGCCCAGGTCAAAACCACCGACGTCACCCACTCCCAGATCGTCGAACTCATCACCTCCGGACGCAGCGGCAACCTGGGGCTGCCGCCCGAGAAGCCGGCCGCCTCCGGCTTCGCCGACATCACGCCTGCGGGAGAAGCGGACCGATGACAACAACCACCACCACGAGTGCCGGCGTCCAGGTGGTCAAGCCCACGGTCGCCAGCCACCTCCACGACTACTGGGGTCGCGTACGCGGCGGCGACATCGGCAGCCTGCCGGCCATCCTCGGCCTGATCGTGCTCTGCCTGATCTTCGGGATCGCCCGGCCCACGTTCTTCAGCGCGGTCAACTTCGCCAACCTGTTCTCGCAGGGCGCGGCGGTCATCTTCATCGCCATGGGCCTGGTCTTCGTGCTGCTGCTGGGCGAGATCGACCTGTCCGCGGGCTTCGCCAGCGGCGTCTGCGGCGCGGTCATGGCCATCCTGCTGACCAATCACGGCTGGCACTGGGCCTCCGCGATCCTCGTCGCCCTGGTGACCGGGCTGGCCATCGGCTTCGTGCTGGGCTTCCTGGTGTCGAAGGTCGGCATCCCGTCCTTCGTCGTCACGCTGGCCGCGTTCCTGGCCTTCCAGGGCATCCTGCTGGTGCTGCTCAGCGGCGGCAAGAACATCTCCATCCGGGAGACGTTCGTGCTCTCGCTGGCCAACAAGAACATGTCGGTCGTGGTGAGCTGGGCGCTCGCCGTCCTGGCCGTGGCCGGGTACGCCGCCCTGCAGTTCACCCGGCTCCGCGGCCGCGCCGTCCGGGGCCTGGTCACCGACCCGGTGGGCATCGTGCTCGGCCGGATCGTCGCGCTGGCGGTCATCCTGTTCGCCGCCGTCGCGGTGCTCACCGCCGAGCGCAGCATCAACCCGCTGATCAGCGGGTCGGTCAAGGGCGTACCGATCGTGGCCCCGATCATCGCGGTATTCCTGATCCTCTGGACCTTCGTGCTGGGCCGGACCGCCTACGGCCGGCACGTGTACGCCGTGGGCGGCAACACCGAGGCGGCCCGGCGCGCCGGCATCCCGGTCGACCGGATCCGCATCTCGGTCTTCGTGATCGGCTCGTTCATGGCCGCGATCGGCGGCATCATCGCGGCCAGCCGGGCCAACTCGGTCGACCCGAACTCCGGTGGCAGCAACGTGCTGCTGTACGCGGTCGGCGCGGCCGTCATCGGCGGCACCAGCCTCTTCGGCGGCAAGGGCCGGGTGCTGGACGCGGTCATCGGCGGGGCCGTCATCGCGGTGATCGACAACGGCATGGGCCTGATGGGATACAGCGCCGGTACCAAGTTCGTCGTCACAGGTCTTATCCTGCTTCTGGCCGCCAGCGTGGACGCGTTGTCGCGGCGGAGAGCGGCAGCCACCGGAAACCGATGAGCGAGCCTCACGGTCACGGGTAAGGGGGCAGCCACCTGATGCGAGCGGGCCCCAGCCAGGAAGAGGTACGCCGGCACAACCTCGGGACGTTGCTGCGGTACGTCCACATTCACGGGGCGACGTCCCGGGCGGAGCTGACCACCAAGCTCGGCCTGAACCGCAGCACCATCGGCGCGCTGACCACCGAGCTGGCCGCCGCCGGGCTGGTCACCGAGCGGCCGCCGCAGCAGACCCGCCGGGCCGGACGACCTTCGCTGGTCGTCCGGCCCGAGTCGTCCCAGGTGTACGCGTACGCGCTGGCCATCGAGGTGGACCGGCTGCGCGCGGCCCGGGTCGGGCTGGGCGGCCGGATCCTGGACCGGCGCGAGACCGACCGCCCGCGCGGCATGCAGGTCATCGACGCGATCCAGCCGCTGGCCGGCTTCATCCACGAGATGCGGATGGACGTCCCCGAGGGCGCCCGCTACGTGGGCGGCGGCCTGGCCGTGGCCGGCATGGTCCGCCGCGACGACGGCATGGTCCGGCTGGCCCCGACCATCGGCTGGGTCGAGGAACCGGTCGGTGAGGCCCTCAGCGAGGAGATCGGGGACGTCGGCCCCCTGATCGTCGGCAACATCGCCGACGTCTCGGCGCTGGTCGAGCACAGCCGGGGCGCGGCGGCCGGCCGCGACAACGTCATCTACCTGTACGGCGACGTGGGCGTCGGCGGCGGCATCATCGCGGGCGGCCGGCGCGTCACCGGCCACGGCGGCTACGGCGGCGAGGTCGGCCACATGGTCGTCAACCCGAAGGGCCGGCCGTGCAGTTGCGGGTCGCGGGGCTGCTGGGAGACCGAGATCGGCGAGTTCGCGCTGCTGGAGCTGGCCGGCCGGGGTCACCTGAGCGGCCGCGAGGCGGTGCTGGACGTGGTTGACGCGGCCATGCGCGGTGACTGGGAGGCCCAGCAGGCGGTCCGGCACGTCGGCGACTGGATCGGACTCGGCGTGGGCAACCTGATCAACATCTTCAACCCGGAGGCGGTGATCTTCGGCGGCACCCTGCGCGACGTCTACCTGGTCGCGGCGGCCCAGATCCGCAGCCGCCTCAACGAGGTCGCGCTGCCCGCCTGCCGCGAACACGTCCGGCTGCGCACCCCTGAGCTGGGCACGGACGCGGCCCTGATCGGCGCGGCCGAGCTCGCCTTCGAGCGTCTGCTGGCCGATCCTCTGTTGTGAGCCAGGCGCCCGATCATCCTGGTGCTGCTCGGGGTGGCGCCGGCGCCGCGGTGACCGGCGGCGCGCCGTGCCACGAGGCCCACAGCGCCGCGTAGGAACCACCCGCCGCCACCAGGTCGTCGTGCGAGCCCAGCTCGGTGATCCGGCCGTCCTCCACCACGGCCACCCGGTCCGCGTCGTGGGCCGAGAAGAGCCGGTGGGCGATCGCCACCACCGTACGGCCGCGCAGCACCGCGGCCAGTGACCGCTCCAGGTCGCGGGCGGCCCGCGGGTCCAGCAGCGACGTCGCCTCGTCCAGTACCAGCGTGTGCGGATCGGCCAGGACCAGGCGGGCCAGCGCCACCTGCTGCTCCTGCGCCGCCGACAGGGTCACCCCGCCGGTGCCGACCTCCGTGTCCAGCCCCGCCGGCAAGGCGTCGGCCCAGCTCAGCGCGTGCACGGCGGCGAGCGCGTCGCGAACCTCGGGCGGCCGGCAACCGGGCCGGACCATGGCGACGTTGTCGCGCAGCGTACCCATGAAGACGTGGTGCTCCTGGCTGACCAGCGCGACCTCGGTGCGCAGCCGGTGCAGCGGCAGGCCGGCGAGCGGCACGTCGCCGACCGTGATCGAGCCGGTGCCGGGCGCGTAGACACCGGCCAGCAGCCGGCCCAGGGTCGACTTGCCGGCACCGGACGGCCCGACGATCGCCAGCCGCTCCCCCGGCTCGATGGTCAGCGAGATGCCGTGCAGCACCTCCCGCCCGGCGACGTAGGAGAACCGCACGTCGTCGGCGACGATCCGGGCGCCCCGCGGCACCGCGTCCTCCTGCGGTGCCGCGTCGGGAGTCTCGGACACCCCGAGCAGCCGGGCCAGCGAGGCGGCGCCGACCTGCAGCTCGTCCAGCCAGCCGAGGAACCGGTCGAGCGGGTCGATCAGCAGCTGGGCGTAGAGCACGGACGCGGTGACCTGGCCCAGGCTGACCCAGCCCCGCAGGTAGAACCAGCCGCCGATGAGCAGCGTGCCGACCACCGGCAGCACGTAGCCGATCTCCACGATGGGCGACCAGACAGTGCGCAGGAACAGCGTGTACCTCTCAGTGCGGAAGGAACGGCTCAGGTCGGCATCCGTACGCCGGGTCCGGTCGGTCTGCCGGCGCAGTGCGTCCACCGTCCGGGCCCCCTCGACGGTCTCCGCAAGGCCGTCGGTGACCTGCGAATACGCGGCGTTCTGGCGCAGATAGCCGGGACCGGCCCGGCGCAGGTACCACCGGGCGGACAACCCGATCACCGGTACGGCGATGAGCAGCGGCAACGCCAGTAACGGGCTCACCAGGATCAGCGCGCCCACGGCCAGCACCGCGGTGAGCGACGCGATCATCGTCTCCGGCACCGCCAGCCGTACACACCGCGACAACGCGTCGACGTCCCGAGACGTACGGGTGAGCAGGTCACCGGTCCCCGCCCGCTCCACCGTGGACAGCGGCACGGCCAGCACCCGGTCCACGAACTCCTCCCGCAGCTCGGCCAGCACCCGCTCGCCGAGCCGGGCCGAAGCCAGGTACGCGAACCGGACCAGCACCGCCTGCACCACGATGAACCCGGCGATGGTCAGCGCGATCCGGTCGACGGTGCCGACCCCGGCACCGTGCTGCAGCGATTCGACCAGCTCACCGAGCAGCCGCGGTCCGGCCAGCCCGGCGATCGCGGCGACGGCGTGCAGTGTCACGGCGAGCAGCAGGGGACGTGGGTGCCGGCGGAACAGGGTGCGGGCGTACCGGCGGACCTGGCGGGTGTCCGCCACGGGCAGCGCGTTGCTCACTCCCGCAACACCGTCCTCGCGTAGCCGGGGTGGCCGGCCAGCAACTCCCGGTGGGTGCCCTCGGCGACCACCACCCCGTCCTCGACGTGCAGGACGACATCGGCGCGGTCCAGCACCAGCGGGCTGGTGGAGCAGACGACCGTGGTGCGCCCGCGCCGGGCGGGTCCGAGCCGGTCGGCGATCCGGGCCTCGGTGTGCGCGTCGACCGCGCTGGTCGGCTCGACCAGCACGAGCACCTCGGGGTCGGCGATCAGCGCGCGGGCCAGCCGCAGCCGCTGCTGCTGGCCTCCGGAGAAGGTGCGGCCCCGCTCGGCGACCTCGGTGCGCAGCCCGGCGGGCAGCGCGGCGACGATCTCGTCCGCGCCGGCCGCGGCCAGCGCGTCGGCCAGCGGCGCGGTGCCGCTCGGATCCAGATCCTCGCGGAGCGGACCGGAGAACAGCCGGGCTTCGTTGTCGGCGACCAGGATCCGTTCGCGCACGGTCGCCAGATCAAGATCATTCAGCGGTACGCCGGCCAGCGTCGCCGCCGTACCCGGTGCACTGTCGACGTAGCGGCCGAGCCGATCGGTGATGGCCACGGCGTCGGCGGGGACGGCCGCGGCGATCGCGGTGACCAGTCCCGGCCGCACGACCACCCCGGACACGCTGTCGACCAGCTCGCCGGGGCCCGGCGCGGGTGCCGGGCGTACGGGGTCGGGCAGGTCCGTGCGGGCCCGCAACATCCGCACGACCCGGCGGCTGGAGACGTGTCCGCGGGTGAGCTTGTCCAGCGTCTCGGTGAGCTGCCGCAGCGGCGCGACGAGGAAGGCCGCGTACCCGTAGAAGGAGACCAGCTGCCCGATGGTGATCCGCCCGGAGAGGGCGAAGCGGGCTCCCAGCCAGGTCACCAGCACCAGGAAGATGCCGGGCAGCAGCACCTGGGCCGCCTCCAGCAACGCCTCCACGGTCGCCACCCGCAGGCCCGCCGCCCGCAGCCGCTGCGACTCGGCGCGGTAGCGGCCGGACATGACCGGCTCGCCGCCCACCCCGCGCAGCACCCGCAGCCCGCCGACCAGGTCACTGGCCCGGCCGGTCAGCCGGCCCTGCTGCTCCCGGTACGCCTGCTGGCGGTGGTGCAGCGGCCGGATGAGCAGGCCGACGACCGCCATCAGCAGTGGCACGCCGAGCACCACGACCAGCCCCAGCGGCAACGAGGTGGACAGCAGGATCACCGTCACCATGACGACCGCGGCCAGTGAGCCGGCCCCGCGGGCGGTGATGTCCAGGGCCCCGCCGATGTGGCTGATGTCGGCCGTGCCGATGGCGACGACCTCGCCCGCCTCCAGCCGGCGCGGCAGGGCCGAGCCGAGCCGGTTCGACTGCCGGACGGCCACCTGGACGGTGCGGTACGCGCCGGACAGCCAGCTGAAGACGGCCAGCCGGTGCCGGGTCACCCCGGTGGCGGCCTGCACCACACCGATGCCGAGCAGCACCAGGCTCCAGGTGAGCAGGGCGCCGCCGTCCCGGTGGGTCAGCCCGGCGTCGATGGCCCGGCCGATGACCGCCGGGACCAGGGCCTGGCAGGTCATCCAGATGATGCCGAAGACCGCGCCACCGGTGGTGGATGGCCAGGTGCGCCGGGCGAGCCAGCCCAGGTAGCGGGTGGCGGACCGGTCGTCGGGAATGCCGGGGTCGGCAGGCGGCAGCTCGCGCATTCTCCCCTGACGGTACGAAACTGCGCCGTCACGGGGAAGCACGTTATCTATCGACGGGCGTGAAATCCCAGACGTGCGGTGCGCGGGCGGTCAGGTGCGCCGGCGGCGCGGGCAGGTCGGCCGGGGTGTGCCGCCAGCGGGAGATGACCACGATGCGGTGGTCGGTCGACGAGTAGACCTCGCTCGACACGTGCGACGGCAGGACCTCGACCTGCGGCAGGGCCACGTCGCAGACCCAGCTGAGCAGCTCGTCGAAGCCGCTGCCCAGGGCCCGTACCTCCCACATGCGAGCAATCATGCTGATTCCTACCCCGCCACAGTGACCGAGGTCAATGACATGGCCGAATCGGCCGGCAGGTCGAGCCGGCTGGGCGCGACGCCGGCCGCCACGAGATGCGAACCGAGGGCGGCGACCATGGCGCCGTTGTCGGTGCACAGGCCGGGCCGCGGCACCCGCACCCGGATGCCGAGCTTCGCGGCGCGTTCCTCGGCGAGCACCCGCAGCCGCGAATTGGCGGCCACGCCGCCGCCGATGATCAGCGTCTCGACGCCGTGCTCCCGGCACGCGTCCAGGGCCTTGCTGGTCAGCACGTCACAGACGGCGTCCTGGAAGCTGGCCGCGACGTCGGCGACCGGCACCGGCTCGCCGCTGCGCTCGCGGGCCTCGACCCAGCGCGCCACGGCGGTCTTCAGCCCGGAGAAGGAGAAGTCGAACCGGTGCTTGAGCTGGTCCTTCGGCGAGGTGAGGCCGCGCGGGAAGGCGATCGCCGCGGGGTCGCCGTCGCGGGCCGTCCGGTCGATCACCGGGCCACCGGGGAAGCCCATCCCGAGCAGCCGGGCAACCTTGTCGAAGGCCTCCCCCGCGGCGTCGTCGATGGTCGCACCGAGCGGCGTGACCCCGGCGGTGAGATCGTCGACCAGCAGCAGCGACGAGTGGCCGCCGGAGACGAGCATGGCGATGGCCGGCTCGGGCAGCGGTCCGTGCTCGAGGGTGTCGACGGCGACGTGGGCCGCGAGGTGGTTGACGCCGTAGATGGGCTTGTCGGCGGCCAGCGCGTACCCCTTGGCCGCGGCGACCCCGACGAGCAGGGCGCCCGCGAGACCGGGCCCGGCGGTCACGGCGATCGCGTCGATGTCGGCCAGGGTGACCCCGGCGTCGTCGAGCGCCCGCTGCATGGTCGGCACCATCGCCTCGAGATGGGCCCGGCTGGCGACCTCGGGCACCACCCCGCCGAAGCGGGCATGCTGGTCGACGCTGGACGCGAGCGCGTCGGCGAGCAGGGTGTGCCCGCGGACGATGCCGACCCCGGTCTCGTCGCAGGAGGTCTCGATCCCGAGAACAAGGGGCTCGTCAGGCATTACGCATCATCACCAGGGCGTCCGTGTTGCTGGGCTGGTAGTAGCCGCGCCGCAGGCCGACGGGCTCGAAGTCATAGCCGGCATAAAGCCGCTGAGCCGGAGCATTGTCGACGGCGACCTCCAGCAGCACCTTGCGCCGGCCGGCCTCGGCGAGCAGCGCCTCCAGCAACTGCCGCCCGATACCGCCGCGCTGGGCCCGCCGGTCGACGGCGATGTTCTGCACCCAGGACTCCTGCTGATCGACGATGGCGAGGCCGGCATAACCGGCCACCTTCTCGTCCTCCTCGGCGACCAGGTAGAAATGCCGCTGCGCGAGCTCGTTCCAGAACATGGCAGCCGACCACTTCTCGGCGCCGAACAGGTCCTCCTCGATGGGCAGCACCTCGGCGATGTGCCACCACCGGAACCGGGTGAGACGCATCAGGGCAGCACAGCCTTGCGCGCGGTCGGCTCGACGGCATCCGGCCGGCGAAGGTAGAGAGGGGTGAGCGGATCCCCCGGCGCCCGCTGCCGGACCTGCTCCGCGGCCAGCGCGACAAGCGCCTCCCCGGAGGGGAAAAGAAGCCGGTCGTCGATCGGGATGCCGAAAATCTCGCTGTACTTGAGAGCACCCTCACCGACGGCCCGGTCGGCCGAGACCAGGACATCGGCGGGCTTGGCAACATCAGGGTCGGTGACCCGGAGGCCGTCGGCATAGGTGGCGAAATACACCTCGCGGCGGCGGGCATCGGTGGCGACCAGGACCCGGCCCGGACCGGCGGCCCGGCCGAGAGCATCAAGCGAGCAGATCCCGTACGTGGGGACGCCCAGCGCCTGCCCCATGGCGGCGGCGGTCGCCAGCCCCACCCGCAGGCCGGTGAACGGGCCGGGGCCGACCCCGGCGACGATGGCGACGAGGTCGCGGGGCCGCACGCCGGCGTCGTCGAGGACCAGCTGGATCTGGGGGGCGAGGCGCTCACCGTGGGCCCGGGGATCGACTGTGCGGCGCTCGGCGATCCCCTTCATGCCGCTGTCGGAGACCTCCCCGAGAGCGGCGGTGACCGCGGGAGTGGAGGTGTCCAGAGCGAGAACGAGCACCTGAGAACCCTAACCGGCTCGGGCGGCCTCGGCGGAGCCGGGCGCGGGGCGCACGCCCGGCTCGCGGGCCGGCTGCCACCCAGCCCACACGACGGCGGCCTCGGCGGAGCCGGGCGCCGGGCTCACGCCCGGCTCGCGGGCCGGCTGCCACCCGGCCCACACGACGGCTGCCGCCCGGCGGGCGCGTCGGCTGCTGCGCGGCGGGCGCGTCGGCTGCTGCGCGGCGGCGCGGCCGGGTCAGGCTCGGGGGTCCCAGTCGACGAGGGGGCGGCCCGCGTCGGCCAGGGCTTTGTTCGCCGCGCTGAAGGGGCGGGAGCCGCGGAAGCCCTTCGGGTTCAGCGGGCTCGGGTGGCCCGCCTCCAGCACCACGTGCGCGGGGTTGCTGACCAGCGCCGCCTTCTTGCGGGCGTAGCTGCCCCAGAGCAGGAACACCACCCGCTCGTCGCGGGCGTTCAGCGCCTGGATCGTCGCGTCGGTGAACGCCTCCCAGCCTTTGTTCGCGTGGGACGCCGCCGCTCCCGCGCGTACGGTCAGGACCGCGTTGAGCAACAGCACCCCCTGCCGCGCCCAACCGGTGAGGTCGCCGCTGGTCGCCGGCGGGACGGCGACGTCCTCGGCCAGCTCCTTGAACACGTTGCGCAGCGACGGCGGGATCCGCACCCCTTCCCGGACGCTGAAGCTGAGACCGTGCGCCTGCCCCGGCCCGTGATAGGGGTCCTGACCGAGGATCAGCACCTTGGCCTGCTCGGGCGGGCACAGCCGGTAGGCCGCGAACAGGTCCTCGACGGGCGGGTACACAGTGTTCGTCGCGTACTGCTCGCCGACGTAGGCACTGAGGGCTGCCGTGGCCGTTTCGTCGAGGAACGGCCGGAGCTCCGTACGCCAGGCGGCCGGGAGCATGTCGGGCAGGTTCACATCTTCTCCAGTCGGGCGGCCCAGTCGCCGCCGTGGGGGACGAGGTCGATGACCCGGGTGTCGTCGTCGAGCCGGTCGATCCGGACGGCCAGGTATTCGTCGTTGAGCTGCTCCACCAGGCCGGCACCCCACTCGACCACGGTGACGGCGTCGTCCGCCGACGCGTCCAGGTCGAGGTCGTCGATCTCGGCGCGCGGATCGGCCGCGTCACCCAGCCTGTACGCGTCCGCGTGCACCAGCGGAACAGCACCGCCCCGCGCGCGATCGGGACGGTGCACCCGGGCGATGACAAACGTCGGCGAGGTGATGGCTCCGTGGACGCCGAGCCCCGCGCCGATGCCCTGCACCAACGCGGTCTTGCCCGCGCCGAGTGGGCCGGTGAGCAACAGCAGATCCCCGGGGCGCAGCACAGCGGCGAGCCGGCGGCCGAAGGCCTGAGTGTCGTCCACTGTGGCCAGCCGAATCCCCGTCACGAGATCTTCTCCAGGAAGGGGATCAGCGCGGCGTTGACCTCGGCGGCCTTCTCCAGCATGACGACGTGTCCACTGTTGTCGATCTTGACGAGCGTCGCCTCGGGCAGGCGCCGCAGGATCTCCTCCGAGTGCGCCACCGGGGTCAGATAGTCCTTGGTGCCCACCAGCACCAGCACCGGCACGCCCCGCAACGCGGACAGCGCCGGGAAGCGGTTGTGCGCGTAGAGCGTGTGCAGGTACTTGGTGAGGGTCTCGACGGAGGTCTTCGAGTTCATCTGCTCCACGAAGGTCACCAGCGACGGGCTGGGCCGGGCGTCGCCGAAGCCGTACCGGCGGGTGAGCAGCCAAGCCAGGTCACCGACCGCGATCCGGGCCTTGTCGATGGCGCCGCCCCCGATGCGGGCGGCCCCGCCCCAGATCGGGAAGAACGGGGCACTGGCCCGCGCGACCAACGACGGAATGCCGAGCTTGCTCTTGTCGATCAGGCCGGCCGAGGTGGACATCAGCACGACACCGGTGACCCGCTGACCGAACCACTCCGGATACTGCTCGGCGAACGCCATGATCGTCATGCCGCCCATCGAGTGCCCGACCAGGATGATGTGCCCGTCCGGCACGGTCTCGTCGAGCACGGCGGCGAGCGACTTGCCCAGCGCGGCGATGTCGTAGTCACCGGACTGCAACCGGCTGGACCTGCCGTGCCCGGGCTGGTCGTAGAAGACGAGCCTGTTCTCACCGAGCTCGGTCAGCGCCTGCCGCTGGAAGTAGAAGGTGCCCATGTCGAGCGCGAAGCCGTGCACGAAGACGACGGTGGGCTTGGCCCCGGCGGCCTTGGGCTCGACGATCTCGACGTGCAGATCGGTGCCGTCGGCGGCGGTGACGGTGAGCGCGCGGTCGAACGGCTGGTCGCCGAACTCCTCCTCGGAGTGGGGGTCACCGGGGGCGTTCAGCGACTTGCGCACGAGGGCGCGCTCGACGGCGAAGGCGGTGGCGAGACCGGCCGCGGCGAGACCGATGGCGGCGCCGACGATCCCGACCTGCTTGGCGCGTCGTCGCGGATCGACCTTCCCCGCCGGCTTCGCGGACGGCTTTGCGGGACTCACGCACCCTCCCCTGGATCGCCGGTCGTAAGGCCGGCGGTGCCGTCGTAGACCCGGGGGACGCGCGGGCCACCGAAGCGGGTCACGATCTCATAGTTGATCGTGCCGATGGCCTCGGCCCAGTCGGTGGCCGTAGGCGTGCCCTCGTCACCCGGCCCGAACAGGACTGCCACGTCACCCGCCGCCACCGGATCGTCGCCGCAGTCCAAGATGATCTGGTCCATGCACACCCGGCCGGCGATCGTACGAACGCGCCCACCCAAAGCGACCGGCCCCACATTGGACGCATGCCGAGGCACCCCGTCGCCGTAACCGAGCGGCACCAGAGCCAGCGTCGTCTCCTTCGACGTGTGGTACGCGTGCCCGTACGAGACACCCTGCCCCGCCGGCACCCGTTTGGTCAGCGTGACCCGGGCCCGGGCAGTCATCGCCGGGCGCAGTCCCGTCTCGTGCTCGGGCGGCAACGGCGACAGCCCATAGATCGCCACCCCCGGCCGGACCAGGTCGTAGTGGGCGTCGGGCCGGGTCAGCGTGGCCGCCGAGTTGGCGATGTGCCGGTATCGGGGCTCGATGCCGTACTGCTCCGCCGTCGCGAGGCCCTCGGCGAACACAGCCAGCTGATGATCAACGGTCTCGTGGCCGGGCGCGTCCGCGTACACGAAGTGGCTCCAGACGCCGACGATCTCCACCTCGCCGTCGGCCTGTGCTTTCGCCGCCGCCTCCAGCAGAGCGGGCCACTCCGCCGGGGTGGCACCGCCGCGCGCGAGCCCGGTGTCGAGCTTGAGGTGCACCCGGGCCGGTCGCTGCGCCCGCCGGGCCGCCGTGACCAGCTCGTCGAGCTGCGCCGGACTGCCCGCATTGAGGTCGACATCAGCTGAAACACCGTCGTGCAGCGGCAACCCGGGAGCGAGCAGCCAGGCCAGCACCGGCACGGTCAGCCCGGCCCGGCGCAGCGTCAACGCCTCGTCCAGCGTGGCGACGCCCAGCCAGGTCGCCCCGCCGGCCAGCGCGGCCCGGGCCACCGGCAGCATCCCGTGCCCGTAGCCGTCGGCTTTGACCACAGCCATCACCTCGGCGGTGGTGCCGGCGCGCAGCGTCGCGACGTTGTCCCGGATAGCGTCCAGATCAACCCGGACCTCGGCCTGCCACATGTTCACCAGCCTACTGAGCGGTATGACAGACCCGGGTCACAGGAGGTCCGCCAGGACCGGCCGCAGCGCCGCGGCCACATCCTCCGACGTCACCGGGCCCGCCCGCTCGGCCCGGCGCCCGGCCAGCCCGTGCACGTACGCCGCCATGATCGCCGCTCGTTCCGCCGGCAGACCGGCGGCGAGCAGCGAGCCGAGCAGGCCGGCCAGCACGTCTCCGCTGCCGGCGGTGGCCAGCGCCGCCGTGCCCGTCGGATTGGCCCAGGCCTCACCGGCGGGCGTCGCCACGATCGTCCGGTCGCCCTTGAGCAGCACCACGGCGTTCGTCCAGGACGCCAGTCGGCAGGCCGCGGCGATCCGGTCGGCGCCCGGGCGCTCACCGGCCAGCCTGGCGAACTCGCCGTCGTGCGGAGTGAGCACGAGCGGCGCGTCCCGGCGCAGGTCGGCCGCGTGCTGGCCGTCGACGAGCAGGGTCAGCGCGTCGGCATCCAGCAGGACCGGCAGGGAGGTGGCGAGCACACTGCGCAGCTCTGTGCGGGCCGCATCGTCGGTGCCGAGGCCGGAACCGCAGACCCAGGCCTGCACCCGGCCCGCCTCGGCCACGCGCTTGGCGGCCACCACAGACGGGTGCTGGCGCAACACCTCCCGGTCGGCGCTGCCCGCGTAACGCACCATGCCGGTCGGGCCGGCGAGGGCACCGGTGACGGACAGCACAGCAGCACCCGGGTACGTCGCGGAGCCGGTGGCCACCCCCACGACGCCCCGGCTGTATTTGTCGGAGGTCTCGTTCGGCCTGGGCCACCAGGCGGCGATGTCGGCGGCGTCGGGCACGCGTACCGCCGGATCGGCGTGCAGCGTCGCACCCAGGCCGATGTCGACCAGCTCGACCTGGCCCGCCAGGGCCGCGGCCGGGCCGACGACGTGCGCGGGCTTCAGGCAGCCGAAAGTGACGGTGACGTCGGCGTGCACGGCATCACCGGGCACATCACCGGTGTCGACGGCGACCCCGCTGGGCACGTCCACGGCGACGACCGGCGGCCGTACCCCGTCGCGGCCGCGGAGCTCGGGCAGGCGCTCGACCAGCGCGGTCGCCTCCGGCCGCAGACCGCCGCTGGCCCCGATGCCGACGATGCCGTCGACCACCAGATCCACCTTGCCGGGCAGGTCGGTGACCGTGACGCCACCCGCGCGGCGCAGGGCGGCGAGGCCGGCGAGGTGCACCCGGTCGGGCCGTAGCAGCACGGCTCGGACACCCGCACCGCGCGCCGCGAGCGTGGCACCCGCGTATAGCGTGTCGCCGCCGTTGTCACCGCTGCCGACCAGCAGCAGCACCGTGGCGCCGTAGACACCGCCGGACTCCTGCAGCAGCAGGGCACACCGGCGGGCCAGACCGGCCGCCGCGCGCTGCATGAGCGTGCCCGACGGCAGGGTCGCCATCAGGGCTTTCTCCGCCGCGCGGACGTCCGCCACGCGCCACGCCTGCCGCATGCTCCAACCCCCAGGTAAGTCAGGCCTCCGCGACAACCATCGCGGAAGCGATGCCGCCGTCGTGCGACAGCGACAGATGCCAGCGGCTGACGCCCCGTTCGGCCGCCACCGCCGCGACCGTACCGGAGACGGTCAGCCAGGGCCGTCCGTCCGGATCGGTGACCACTTCACAGTCGTGCCAGCGCAGCCCGGCCGGTGCGCCGAGCGCTTTGGCGACGGCCTCCTTGGCCGCGAACCGCGCGGCCAGCGACTCGGGCGACCGCGGGTTGCCGGAGGACGTCATGCGCTCGGATTCGGTGAAGAGCCGGTCGGCGAGCAGCGGCGTGCGCTCCAGCGCCTTGGCGAACCGGTCCACCAGCACGACGTCGATCCCCACAGACACGATCACACGAGCAACCCTAGCGGCCCGCGATCGGTCGTGGCCGGTCGTGCGCCAGGCCTGTGGACAACCGGGGTACGCCCACCGCGGCTTGTCCACAGGGGCGAAATCCGAGGGGCTGAACTCCCCTAACGTCGTCGGCCGTACCCGTTGCGATCTGGAGGTTGCCGATGACGTCCGAGCTCGAAGTTGACGCCGCCGCGGTCCGCGCCTGGGCCCGGGCGCTGTCCGCGACAGCCGCGCGGATCAGCACTGATCCGCCCCCACCGCCGAGCGGGCCGCCCTGGTCCGCCACCGAGGCCGCGTCGGCCGCCGCCGACGCCGCCCAGGTTCAGCTCCGGGCGCTCGCGGACGACATCTCGGCGGCGGCCCGCCAGGCAGCTGCGGCAGCGGACGACTACGAGGACGCGGACGACCGCGGCGCGGCCCGACTCCGAGCCGTCCGATGACCGCGACCTATCCCCTGCTGCGGGCCACCGATCCCGGCCGCTGGCGTGACACAGCCACCGCGTGGCGGGCGTGGGCCGCGACGGCCGGACGCTGGGCCGCCGAGCTGCGCGCTCACGCCATCCGGCTCCGCACGATCTGGACCGGCTCGGCCGCCGACGCCGCCACGGCGCACCTCGCCACGTTGATCCGCCGGCTCAACCTCTTCCGGCTGGGTTGCTGGATCGCCGACCAGGCGCTGAGCGAGTTCGCCACGGCTCTGGCCAGGAGCAGGTCGATGCTGGGAGGCACCCCGGCGGGCGTCACGGTCGCCGGCGACGGCACGGTGAGCGGACATCCAGCCGCAGCCGTACGCGACACTGCGGCGACCATCACAGCGGCGTTGACCATCGCCGCGGAGGCGGACGGCGCCGCCACGAGCAGGCTCAGTGAGATGGACACAGGCGGGACAGCAAGTCCGCCGACGGGTGATCCGCCGTCCTGCACTGCCACGCCCGCCCAGGTGCGGCAGTGGTGGGACGCGCTGACTCCGGCGCAGCGCCGTTGGCTGCTCGGCGCCGAGCCGGGCCGGTTGGGTCCGCTGGACGGCGTTCCGGCCGGCGTCCGGGACCTCGCGAACAGGCTGACCCTCGACGAGCTGCCGACCCGGCTCCCCGGACTCGACGCACTACGGAACCGGCTGGCCGACGGTGACGGACCGCGGGCGTACCTCCTGCAGCTCGATCCGGCGGGCGAGGGCCGGGCTGTCGTCGCGCTGGGCGATCCGGACCGGGCCGCGCACGTGCTGACCCAGGTGCCCGGCATGACCGCCGACCTCGCCTCGTACGGCGGCGAGCTGGCCCGCGCCGAGCGGATCGCCACCCGCGCGACCGAACTGGCCCCGCAGCACGCCACCAGCACCGTCATGTGGCTGGGCTACGACGCTCCGGACTTCGTGCACGAGGCCGCAAGCCGCTCCCAGGCCACCGCCGGGGCCATCGGGCTACGGCGGTTCCAGGACGGGTTGCGGGCCACCCACCTGGGCGCACCGGCGCACCAGACCGTGCTCGGGCACAGCTACGGATCGCTGGTCGTGGGCACCGCGGCCGCGCAGCCCGGCCTGGCCACCGACGATGTCGTGTTCGTCGGCTCACCTGGCGTGGGCGTGGACTCCGCGGCGGAGCTGGGAGTGCCGGCCGACCGGGTGTGGTCCTCGACCTCGCACTCCGACGTCATCCAGTGGGCGGCCGTCGCCCCGCGGAGCCTGGTCGAGGACCTGGCCCTGAGCCAGGCCGTGCCGGGTGGCGCGTTGCTGGCCTTCACCCGGCCGGAGAACGACCTGTTCTTCGGCACCAACCCGAGCGACCCGGCGTTCGGCGCCCGCGTGTTCGCGAGCGAGCCGGACGCCGGGCACCTCGGCTACTGGGAGCCCGGCAGCGCGGCGCTCGACGCGCTCGCGGGCATCGCGGTGGGGCGGGGCGATGTCATTCCACGGTGACGGACTTGGCCAGGTTGCGGGGCTGGTCGACGTCGTGACCCCGGGCCGCGGCGATCTCGCAGGCGAGGATCTGCAACGGCACGGTGGTCATGAGCGGGGCCAGCAGTGTCGGCGTACGCGGCACGGTGATGAGGTGGTCGGCGTAGGCACCCACCGCGTCGTCGCCCTCTTCGGCGATGACGATGGTGCGGGCCCCGCGGGCGCGTACCTCCTGGATGTTGGAGACGACCTTGTCCCGCAGCACGCCGCGGCCGGCCGGCGACGGCACCACGCACACCACCGGGGTGCCGTCGTCGATCAGCGAGATCGGGCCGTGCTTGAGCTCACCGGCGGCGAAGCCCTCGGCGTGCATGTACGCCAGCTCCTTGAGCTTCAGCGCGCCCTCCAGGGCGACCGGGAAGCCCACGTGCCGGCCGATGAACAGGATCGTCGGAGCCGCCTTCAGCTCACGGGCCAGCGCCCGCACGTCCTCCATGTCGGCGAGCAGCTCCCGCAGATTGTCCGGGGTACGACGCAGCCGGGAGACGACGGCCGCTACCTCGTCGGCGTACATCACGCCGCGGACCTGGGCCAGGTGCAGCCCGATCAGGTAACAGGCGACCAGCTGGGTCAGGAACGCCTTGGTGGAGGCGACGGCGATCTCGGGGCCGCCGTGGGTGTAGAGGACCGCGTCGGACTCGCGGGGGATCGTCGAGCCGTTGGTGTTGCAGATGGCCAGCACGCGGGCCTTCTGCTCCTTCGCGTGGCGCAGGGCCATCAGCGTGTCCATCGTCTCGCCCGACTGGCTGATCACGATCACCAGCGTGGAGCGGTCCAGGATCGGGTCGCGGTAGCGGAACTCGCTGGCCAGCTCGACCTCGCAGGGCAGCCGGGTCCAGTGCTCGATGGCGTACTTGGCGACCATGCCCGCGTGGTACGACGTGCCGCACGCGATGACGAAGACCTTGTCCACGTCCCGCAGGTCCTGGTCGGTGAGGCGGACCTCGTCCAGCACGATCTCGCCGCGTTCGGAGAGCCGGCCGAGCAGGGTGTCGGCGATCGCCTGGGGCTGCTCGGCAATCTCCTTGAGCATGAAGTAGTCGTAGCCGCCCTTCTCCGCGGCGGAGGCGTCCCAGTCGATGTGGAACTCCTTGCCGGTCGCGGGGGCACCGGCGAAGTCGGTGATCTCGATGCCGGCCGGCGTGATCAGCACGACCTGGTCCTGGCCCAGCTCCACGGCCTCACGGGTGTGCTCGATGAACGCGGACACGTCGCTGGCGAGAAAGTTCTCCCCGTCGCCGCGGCCGACGACCAGCGGCGAGTTGCGCCGGGCGGCGACGACCGCGTCGGGCACGTCGACGTCCATCGCGAGCAGGGTGAAGGCGCCCTCGAGCCGGCGTACGACGCGGCGCATGCCCTCGGCCAGCAGCTGCGGGCCCTCCTCGGCGCCGGCGGCGCGCAGAGCCCGCATCTCGGCGGCGAGCATGTGCGCGGCGCACTCGGTGTCGGTGTCGCTGACGAACTCGACGCCGGTCGCCTCCAGCTCGGCGCGCAGGCGGGCGAAGTTCTCGATGATGCCGTTGTGGATCACCGCCACCCGGCCGTCGGCCGACAGGTGCGGGTGGGCGTTGCGGTCGGTCGGGCCACCGTGGGTGGCCCAACGGGTGTGCCCGATCGCGGTCGAGCCGACCGAGATGCCGTCACCGGCGCGCTCGACCAGCGCCTTTTCCAGATTCGCCAGCTTGCCGGCCTTCTTCTCGGTCAGGATGACCGAATCGTCGATGACGGCGATGCCGGCGGAGTCATAACCGCGGTACTCCAGCCGGCGGAGCCCGTCGAGGACGATTTGCAGAGCCGGCCGACTGCCGACGTAACCCACGATCCCACACATGGGGGGCAGCGTAGCGGACTTCCGCTCACGGCCGCTGCGCAAGAACCATACTTTCGCGCATCGGACGTGATCGAAAGAGCCGTTCGGCCGGTCGCGCCCGGACCCGCGGCCAGGTCAGGCGCACGGCTGACACGACCGGGTGATCCGATCCTGGCGTCGAGGGCGTACCGTCGGGCGGACGCCTGCTCTGGAGAGACGATTGAGCTACCCACCGCCTTCTGACCCGACGCGGCCGTACCCCGCGGAAGAACCCGTATCCGGTCAGCCGTGGTCGTCCCCGTCGGGCGATTCCCTGTCGGCCGAGCCACCGCGCCCGCCGGCGCCGTCGTTCCAGCCGGGTTATGCCTCGCTGCCGCAGCCCAACGCGCAGAGCAGCGGGCCGCCGGACGGCTACCCGCCGACCTCGCAGTTCCCCGCCCAGCCGGGGCAACCTCAGCCCGGCCAGTCACAGCCCGGCCAGCCGCAGCCGCACTACGACGCGCAGGCCGGCTACCCGCCGCCGGACCAGCAGGGCCAGTTCCCGCCGCCGGCCTACCAGCCGCCCGGCTACGCCCCTCCCGGCGGCTATGCCCCTCCGGGCGGCTACGGCCAGCCGCCCGGCTACGGCCAGCCCGGCCAGGGCCAGCCCGAGTACGGCCAGGCCGGCTACGGCCAGCCTGGATACGGACCGGGCGGACCGGGCGGACCCGGATACGGTCCACCCGGTCCCGGCGGGCCCGGTTACGGCCAGCCGGGCTACGGCGCCACCCCACCGCCCCCGAAGCGCAGCAACGTCCCACTGGTCGCGGTGCTCGTGGCGGTGGTGCTGCTGCTGTGCGCCGGCGGCGTGACCTCGGCCGTGCTGCTGGTCAACAGGGCCACCGACAAGGCCCAGGAGAAGATCGACTCCCTGCCGGACTTCCCGACCGAGGTGCCGGACCTGCCGACCGACGTGCCCGGCCTGCCCACGGAGCTGCCCACCGATCTCCCGACCGAGCTGCCCACCGGGCTGCCGAACCTGCCGAACGTGGATCCGGACCAGGAGCTCAAGGTCGAGTACGAGGTCACGGGCGACGGACCGGCCGAGATCGTGTACGTGGAGAAGCTCGGCGGCGACCCGCAGCGGGTCCGCAACGCCTCGCTGCCGTGGCGCAAGACGGTGACGATGAAGGGCTCGTCACTGGTCTCGGTCATCGCCGTCCGGGGCGCGACCTCGGAGGGCAAGCTGAGCTGCAGCGCCAAGGTCGACGGCCAGGAAGTGGCCCAGAAGACGAGCCAGGGCAGCTTCATCACCGCCGCCTGCACCAAGCTGATGTTCTGACCTCCGGTGGGCAGCGGCAGCCGAGCGGACGGTCGTAGGCTGGCTTCGTGACGACGTCGACCCCGGCCGATCCGCTCGTCGGGCGCATGCGCCCGTTCGGCACCACCATCTTCTCCGAGATGTCCGCGCTGGCCCTGCGCACCGGCTCGGTCAACCTCGGGCAGGGCTTCCCGGACACCGACGGGCCACCGGAGATGCTGGCCGCGGCGGCCGCCGCGCTCGGCTCGGGCGCGAACCAGTACCCGCCGCTGCCGGGCATTCCCGCGCTACGGGCCGCGATCGTTGCCCACGAGCAGCGGTTCTGGGGCCTCGCCCGCGACCCGGACACCGAGGTGGTGGTCACCGCCGGCGCCACCGAGGCGATCGCCGCGAGCATCCTGGGGCTGTGCGAGCCCGGGGACGAGGTTGTGTGCTTCGAGCCGTACTACGACTCGTACGCGGCCTCGATCGCCCTGGCCGGCGCGGTCCGGCGGCCGGTCACGCTGCGTCCCGGCCCGGACGGGCGGTACGGCTTCGACGAGGGCGAGCTGCGCGCCGCGTTCGGGCCGCGCACCCGGATGGTCCTGCTGAACACGCCGCACAACCCGACCGGCAAGGTCTTCACCGGCGATGAGCTCGCGCTGATCGCGCGGCTCTGCCAGGAGCACGACGTGTACGCCGTCACGGACGAGGTCTACGAGCACCTGGTCTTCACCGACGCCGCCGCACCGCACATCCCGTTGGCCACGTTGCCGGGCATGCTGGAGCGCACGCTGCGGATCTCCTCGGCGGGCAAGAGCTTCTCCTGCACGGGCTGGAAGGTCGGCTGGGCGACCGGCCCGGCCCCGCTGGTGTCGACCGCGATGCGGGTGAAGCAGTTCCTGACGTTCGTGAACGCGGGACCCCTCCAGCCGGCGGTGGCCGTCGCCCTCGCCCTGCCGGACTCCTACTTCACCGGGTTCCGCGACGGCCTGCAGGCCCGGCGGGACCGGCTCGTCGCCGGCCTCACGGACGCGGGCTTCGGCGTGCTGCCGTCGGAGGGCACCTACTTCGTGACCGCCGACATCACCCCGCTGGGCGGCACGGACGGCGCCGACTTCTGCCGGTCACTGCCGGAACGCTGCGGCGTCGTGGCCGTGCCCACGCAGGTCTTCTACGACCACCAGGAGCAGGGCCGGCGGCTCATCCGCTTCGCTTTCTGCAAGCGCGAGGACGTCATCGACGAAGCCGCCGAGCGCCTCCGCACCCTCGCCTGACCCGACAAAGGCCGAACGCCCCCAAACCGAAGCGGCCCGGGGCCGAGCGGCCCACGCGGAAGCGGCCCACGCGGAAGCGGCCCGGGGCCGAGCGGCCCACGCGGAAGCGGCCCGGGGCCGAGCGGCCCAAACCGAAGCGGCCCGGGGCCGAGCGCCCCGGAAAGCCAAGCGGCCGACGATGCGAAGCGGCGGCCCGAGCGATCCGCCCGGCCCGCCGCTCACCACCAGCTACGCCGGGCTGGCCGACCGGACCTCGTCCGCCACCCGCTCCGCGATCGTCCGCGCCTGCTCCTCGGTGACGGCCTCGACCATCACCCGCACCAGGTGCTCGGTGCCCGACGGGCGCAGCAGCACCCGCCCGGTCTCCCCCAGCTCGTCCTCGGCCAGCGCCACCGCCGCCTGCACGGTCGGGGCTGCCGCGCCCGCCTGCCGGTCCTTGACCGGGACGTTGATCAGCACCTGCGGCAGCTTGTGCAGCACCGACGCCAGGTCGGCCAGGGACTTGCCGGTCTTGGCGATCGTCGCCATCAGGTGCAGGCCGGTCAGCACGCCGTCGCCGGTCGTCGCGTACGCCGGCATCACGATGTGCCCGCTCTGCTCGCCGCCCAGCGCGTAGCCGCCCGCCGCCAGTTCCTCCAGCACGTACCGGTCACCGACCTTGGTCTCCAGCAGCTTGATGCCCGCGTCCTTCATGGCCAGGCGCAGGCCCAGGTTGCTCATCACCGTCGCGACCAGGGTGTCCTCGGTGAGGGTGCCCGCCTCGCGCATCGCCAGGGCCAGGATCGCCATGATCTGGTCGCCGTCGACCACGTCGCCGGCCGCGGTCACCGCGAGGCAGCGGTCGGCGTCGCCGTCGTGGGCCAGGCCCAGGTCGGCGCCGTGCTCCAGGACCGCCTCGCGGACCGCCTCCAGGTGGGTGGAGCCGCAGTTGTCGTTGATGTTGAGGCCGTCGGGGTCGGCGTGGATCGCGATGACCTCCGCGCCGGCCTCCTCGTACGCCGTCGGGCCGACCTCGCTGGCCGCGCCGTTCGCGCAGTCGACCACGACCTTCACCCCGGCCAGCGGGTGCGGGGTCGACTCGAGCAGGTGCTTGACGTAGTGCTCGGCGCCGTCCAGCAGGTCGTGCACCCGGCCCACGCCGGCTCCGGTCGGGCGTCCGACCAGGCCGTGCCCGTCCGCGATGGCCGCCTCGATCTTCTCCTCCAGCTCGTCCGGGAGCTTCTGGCCGCCCGGGGCGAAGAGCTTGATGCCGTTGTCCGGCATCGGGTTGTGCGACGCCGACAGCATCACGCCGAGGTCCGCACCGGCCTGGCCGACCAGGTACGCGACCGCGGGCGTGGGGAGCACGCCGACCCGGACGACGTTGGCGCCGGCGCTGGTCAGGCCGGCCACGACCGCCGCCTCCAGCATCTCGCCGCTGGCCCGCGGATCGCGCCCGACGATCGCCAGCGGCTGGTGGCTGGCGTCGCTCTCGATGAGCACCCGGGCAGCCGCGACCGCGACCGACAGGGCCAGTTCCGGGGTGAGCAGGTCACCGTTCGCCAGCCCGCGTACGCCGTCAGTGCCGAAGAGTCGCCCCATGGCGGTCGTTCCTTTCGCCGGTCCCGCCCCTGCTCGGGTGCGGTGGGCCGGTGCCGTGTTGTGAGGGAGGGAAACGCGAACGGCCGGGCACGCCCTACGAGGGGCGCACCCGGCCGTCCGGTCAGACGTGGTGCAAGACGAGCGCTGCGATCAGCGCTTCGAGTACTGCGGAGCCTTGCGGGCCTTCTTGAGGCCGTACTTCTTGCTTTCCTTGACCCGCGAGTCACGGGTGAGGAAGCCGGCCTTCTTCAGGGCCGGGCGGTCGTCCGGGTCGTTCGTGATGAGCGCCCGGGCGATGCCGAGGCGCAGCGCGCCGGCCTGGCCGGTGATGCCGCCGCCACGCAGGTTGGCGATCACGTCGAACTGCTCGGGCTTCTCGGCGGTGGCCAGCGGCTCGCGGATGAGCTGCTGGTGCACCTTGCTCGGGAAGTACGCCTCGAGGTCGCGCCCGTTGCAGGTGATCTTGCCGGTGCCGGGGATGAGACGCACCCGGACGATGGCCTCCTTGCGGCGGCCGACGGTCTGGATCGGACGGTCACCCGGGCGCGGGGCACGCACCGCGGCGGGGGCGGCCTCGACGACCACGACGGTCTCGGCGGGAACCTCGGCGGCCGGAACCTCAGCGGCCGGGGCCTCGGCGGTGGGCTCCTCGGCGGGAACCTCAGCGGTGGGCTCCTCGGCAGCGGGCTCCGCGACGGTCTCGGCGACCTCGGGCTCGACGATGTCGGTCATGCTGTTTCCTTCGCCCGCGCTCACTGCGCGATCTGCTTGATTTCGAACGGCACCGGCTGCTGCGCGGCGTGCGGGTGCTCGGCGCCCGGGTAGACCTTCAGCTTCTTGATGATCTGGCGGGCCAGCTTGTTGTGCGGGAGCATGCCCTTGACGGCCAGCTCGACCGCGTGCTCGGGGCGCTTGCTCAGCAGCTCCTCGTAGCCGACCTGCTTGAGACCACCCGGGTAGCCGGAGTGCCGGTAGGCGACCTTGGTCTGCCGCTTGTTGCCGGTCAGCGCGACCTTGCCCGCGTTGATGATCACCACGAAGTCGCCGGTGTCGACGTGCGGGGCGAACGTGGGCTTGTGCTTGCCACGCAGGAGGGTGGCGGTGTGGGTGGCGAGCCGGCCCAGAACGACGTCGGAAGCGTCGATGATGTGCCACTGACGCTCGATCTCACCCGGCTTCGGGCTGTACGTACGCACAGAATTACCTTGTCTCGTCGTCGGTCTGGGGGCGCGCGCTGGCCGCGTCAAGCACGAACATCGAGCCTACCCGAACGGGCGTGCTCGCAGCTGTCGCACAACAGCAGGCAACAATACCCGCCTGTGCGGCGCGCGGTCAAAACGGGCGGTGGGCCCGCCGTGCAGACGGGACCGGATAACGTAGCGCTCCTAGTTTAGGCGGTCCCCCGCGGCACGCCGACATGGGGCCGGGTGATTCCACCCACGGTGATGACCCGCGGACGTGAATGCCTCTTAGCAGGCTCGAAACATTCGGGACGCGGAGCCGAAATTACCCCCCGGCACGCTTCGGACATGGCAAGTGGTGCGGGCACCCCGACGATGCGGCCAGGGCTCCGGCCCGGCGGCGCGCCCGGGCGCACCACCCACGAACCACCGCCAGGGTTGAGGACGGACCTGGCGGTGCCCGCCGAGCCGGTTGACCGGCTCGGCACCGGGAAGCCGCGGCGTGTGCCGGTCGGAGGTACGGCGGAGAACGCAGGCGTGACATGGGAGCGGGTCGACGCTGAGGACGGCGGTCTCCGAGCGTGCCCTTCGGTGGACCGGCCGGCCACGCCGCGGCTTTCTGGCAACCCTCCCCGCACCTCAGTGTGGGGAGGGCGGGCCGCCGGATGACCGAACGGGCCGGCAGCGCGCGAAGGACCGTGATCACCGCAGCAGCGCTCGCGGAGCCCGCGGCGTCGCTGTCCGGCTACACGATAGGCGTGACTTCCGACCGCCGCCGGGACGAGTTGGCCGGTCTGCTGGAGAACAGGGGCGCCCGCGTGGTGATCGCCCCCGCGCTACGCATCGTCCCGATCGCCGACGACGCGGAGCTGCGCGCGGCCACCCGGGCCTGCCTGGCCCAGCCCCCGGACATCGTGCTGGTCAACACGGGGATAGGCATGCGTGGCTGGCTGGAGGCGGCGGAGGGCTGGGGGCTGGCCGAGCCGCTGCGGGCGGCGCTCTCCCGGGCGTACCTGGTCGCTCGCGGCCCGAAGGCCCGGGCCGCGATCCGGTCCGCCGGCCTGCAGGACCAATGGTCGCCCGAGGGTGAGAGCTACGAAGAGGTCGTGGAGCACCTGACCGCTCGCGGCATCACGGGTCTGACGGTGGCGATGCAGCTGCACGGCGAGAGTCAGCCGGAATACACCGAGGCGTTGCAGGCGGCCGGCGGCCGGGTGATCGAGGTCCCGGTCTACCGCTGGGCCCCGCCGGTGGACCCGGCACCCCTGCACCGCCTGGTCGACCTCATCACCGGACGCCTGGTGGACGCCGTGACGTTCACCTCGGCCCCGGCGGTCGGGGCGCTGCTGCGGGCGGCCGGCCCGAGCACCGAGCCGCTGCTGGAGAGCCTGCGGGTCGACGTCCTGTCCGCCTGCGTGGGCCCGGTGACCGCGGCGCCGCTGCGCCGGCACGACATCCCGGTGATCACGCCGGCCCGCGCCCGGCTGAGCGCCCTGGTCCGCACGATCGTGGACGAGCTACCCCGCCGGGCCCTGTCACTGGAGGTGGCCGGGCACAAGCTCACCCTGCGCGGCCACGCGGCGATCGTCGACGGCGACCTGAAGCCGCTGGCCCCGGCGCCGATGGCGGTCCTGAGAGCGCTCGCTGCCACCCCGGGCCGGGTCCTGTCCCGGGCGGCCCTGCTCCGCACCCTGCCCCGGGGCGCGGACGAGCACGCGGTGGAGATGGCGGTGGCCCGCCTGCGCGCCGGCCTGGGCACGCCAGGCGTCATCCAGACGGTCGTCAAGCGCGGCTACCGCCTGCCCGCCTGAGCGGTTCGCTCCCCGGCGGAGCAAAAGACAGGGCCGGCCGGCAGAGCAAATCGGCGCCCCGGCGGAGCAGAACGCGGCGGCCCGCACCCAGACGGACCGCCACGCAGAAGACGTGCCGGGTCACCCCACGGTCGCGGGGAACCCTCTGCCCTGCTCGGCGACCAGGGTCGCCATCGCGTGCTCGACGACCCCGACCAGCACGGACTTCACCGAATCGCGGTGCCGGGCGTCGCACATCAGCAGCGGTACGTGCGGTGCGATCGCCAGGGCCTCGCGGACCTCCTCCGGTTCGTACCGGGGAGCGCCGTCGAAGCAGTTCAGGGCCACCAGGTACGGCAGGTGACGGTTCTCGAAATAGTCGAGCGGCGCGAAGGCGTCGGAGATCCGCCTGGTGTCCACCAGAACCGCCGCACCCACCGCGCCCCGGATCAGCTCGTCCCACATGAACCAGAACCTGGTCTGCCCGGGCGTGCCGAAGAGGTACAGGATCAGGTCGTCGGCCATGGTGATCCGGCCGAAGTCCATGGCGACCGTGGTGGTCTCCTTGCCGGGCACCTTGGACGCGTCGTCGATGCCTTGTCCCGCCGAGGTCATCACTGCCTCGGTGGTCAACGGCTCGATCTCGGAGACCGCACCGACCAGGGTCGTCTTGCCCACGCCGAAGCCGCCGGCTATGACGATCTTCGCGGAGGTGATCTCCTTGGGTTGCGCCCCCGCCCGCTCAGAGCTTGCGAAGTCCACTCAACACCCTTTCCAGCAGATCCATCCGCTCCGTGAAGCCTTCCTTGGGAGCGGCACTGTGCAGCGTCAACAGCCCGTCGGCGACCATGTCGGCGACGAGCACCCGGGCGACTCCCAGCGGGAGCCGGCTGTAGGCCGCGATCTCGGCCAACGACTGCGCCCGCGGCTCGCACAGCACGGCGATGCGGTATTTGTCATGCCCGGCGAACCGGGATTCCTGCACGGCGGCCTGGCTGGCGACCAGGACCGCCTCGATGGGGATGTCGCGACGCGGCTCCGTCCGGCCCCGGGTGACCGCGTACGGGCGGACCAGGTTGCCCCGGGGGTCACTCGGTTGTCCCATCGTGCGGTCACCTCCTTCCGGCACACATCAGCGGCGTTGCGGGTCGTACGGGTCAGACCTGGTGCGCGACGGCCTCGCGGGGTGCGGGCACCAGGGCGGCACCCACCCGCTCGACCAGCAGAGCCATCTCGTAGCCGACCTGGCCGACGTCGCAGCTGCGCGCGGCCAGCACGGCCATCGACGAGCCGTCGCTGATGGACATCAGGAAGAGGTACCCGCTGTCCATCTCGATGATCGTCTGCTGCACCGCGCCGGCGTTGAACATCCGCGACGCCCCGTCGGTGAGGCTGACGACACCGGAGGTGATCGCGGCGAGCTGGTCGGCACGGTCCGCCGGCAGGTCCCGCGACGAGGCCAGGAGCAGGCCGTCGGCGGAGACCGCGACGACGTGTGCGATACCGGCCACGCTGTCGGCGAAGTTGCTGAGCAGCCAGCCCATGTCCTGCATGGTGGGGGGCCTGGTCACTGTTAGTTCTCCTTCGGAGCAGGGGCGCCCGCGGCAGCTTCTTCACTGCCGGCCGTACGCCCACGTTGCACACCGCGGTGGTACGCGGAGAGGAGGCCACGTACCTCATCCGGGCTGCGACGGTTCTGGTTGCGCGGGCTGCTCTGCACGCCACCGGGGACGAGCTGGGCCTGGGGCACCCGCTTGGGTAGTCCGGAACGGGTGGTGTCGGTGACGGAGGGTTCCGCCGCGGCCATCGCCCGCTGCCATCCTTCGTCGGCGGCGGTACGCCAGGCATCCTCGGCCGACCTGCGTGGCCGGGGCACCTGGGCACCGCTGTCCGGACCGGCGTCCGCCGGTCGCGAACCATTCTGCCCCGCGTTCGGGGCGCGGGAGGTCGTCGTTTCGGCTCGGGCCGGCGGGGACACCGGCGCCGGCGGGGACACCGGGGCCGGCGGGGACACCGGGGCCGGTGGTGCCGGTGGGGTGACCGGCACCGCGGCGGGTGCCGGACTCGCCGGGGCGGCCGGGGCGGCCGGGGCGGCCGTCGCGGTCGCGGCGGGCACCGCGGCGTGCGGCTGGTTCGGCGGAGGCGCGTAGCCCGCGGTCGGCATGCTCCACTCCTCGGAGATCGGCCCGGCGTGTCCCTTGAACCAGCTCTGCTGCATCTCGAGGAAGATCGGCGAGCTCTCGCCGCGGTCCTCGGGCTGGACGGCCGGCGGCGGGGGCGGCGGCGGCATCGCGGCCAGCGCGGCACCCCAGCCGTTCGGGTTCGGGCTGGCCGGCTGCCGCGGGGCCGGCACCGTGCCACCGTCCGGCATCGCGAAGCCCGAAGCCGGTGCGTAGCTCTGCTGCCGGTCGGGCGCCGCGGCCTTCATGGTCGGGTACGCCATGGTCGGCGAGCTGGTGGCCGTGGAGCCGAAGCCCGAACCGGCGACCGGCGCGGACTCGGCCGGCGGTGTGACCCGGGTGGGCAGCGAGGGCCGGTCGGTGCTGGGCAGCCCGTCGCCGCGCTTGGGCAGCGCCGGGCGGTCCGGGGTGGGGGTGCCTTCGTCGCGACCCGGCAGCTGTGAGGGCTGCCGCGGGAGCTGTGGGTGGGCCGGCTGTTGCGGCTGCTGCGGGTTGCTGATGGTCGAGAAGCCGCCGGCGCCGGCCCGGATCAGGCCGTCGTCGGAGCGCTGCTGCCCCCAGGGCTCGGGCGCGATGGCCGGCAGAGTCGCCGTCGCCGCACTGCCCCGGCCGAGCGGCATCGGGTCGTTCCAGTTGGCCGGGGCCGCGTCGAGCTGGCGGTTGCCGCGGCTCGGCGGGTCCAGCGGGCGGTTGCTGGGCAGCACCACGATGTGGTTCGGCAGGATCACCTGGGCGACCGTGCCGCCCTCGATGTTGGCCCGCAGCTCCACCCGGATGCCGTAGCGGTTGGCCAGCCGGCTGACCACGGCCAGGCCCATCAGCCGGAACGCGGCCACGTCGACGTCCGGGGTCTCGGCCAGCCGCCGGTTGAGGGAGTCCATCTGTTCCTCGGACATCCCCAGCCCGCGGTCCTCGACCTGGATCACCACGTAGTCGCGGATGCGCCGGCCGTCGGCGACCACCACCGTGTTCGGCGGCGAGAAGCGGGTCGCGTTGTCGAGCAGCTCGGCGACCAGGCGCACCACGTCGTTGACGGCCACGGCCGCGATCGAGATGTCGGTGTCGACGGTGCCGAACTCGATGCGGTTGTAGAGCTCGACCTCGGACTGCGCGGCGCGCAGCGCGTCCACCACGAGGGCGTCCTCGCGGCGCGGCGGGCTGGAGTCGGCACCGGCCAGGACCAGCAGGTTCTCGTCGTTGCGGCGCATCCGGGTGGCGAGGTGGTCGAGCTCGAAGAGCTGTGCGAGCCGCTTCGGGTCCTCCTCGCCGCGCTCGATCTGGTCGAGCTCGCCGATCATCCGGTCGACCAGGCTCTGTGACCGGCGGGCCAGGTTGAGGAACATCGCCGAGACGCTGGTCCGCAGCGCGGCCTGCTCGGCGGCGATCCGGACCGCCTCGCGGTGCACGACGTTGAACGCCTGCGCCACCTGGCCGACCTCGTCGCGGTTGCTGAGCCGGATCGGGTCGCGGACCTGCCGCACGATGTCGTCGGCGCCGCCGTCGCCGAGGTTGCGCACGTCGCGCAGCCGGGCGACCGCCTCGGGCAGGTCGCGGTTGGCCACGGCCAGGGCGCCTTCCCGCAGCCGGCGCAGCGAGAGGTTGAGCGAGCGGGCCAGCACGACGGCCAGCGCGATGGCGATGATCAGGGTCAGCAGCACCAGGCCGGCCTCCATGGCGGCCTGGCGGCCCACCGCGGAGCTCTCGTCGGACGCCTGCTGCAGTGCCTGGGTCTCGAGCCGCTGCTCGGCCCAGCGCATCAGGTCGACGACCGCGCCGAAGGACTGGGTGAGCTCGATCGGCTCGATCGGGTCGGAGCGGTTGAGCAGGGTGGCGTACTGGTCGGCGAGGTTGATCGCGTCGCCGGTCACCGTGTTGTCCACCAGGGCGCGCTGCTGCGGGGTCGCCACCAGCGCGAAGCTCTCGAGCGCCTCCTGCTGGCTGGTCTCCGTGGCGGTCAGGACCGAGAGCTGCTCGGCGCTGACGTCACCGGAGGCGCGGGAGGCGTACGCGACTGCTTCCTGCTCGGCGGTGCCGGCCTTGGCCCGGGCGAACGCGGAGACCGCGCGCAGGCTGTCGGCGACCGTACCCTCACCGGCGTACTGGCTGAGCACCTCGCCGTAGCCGACGAGGTCGGTGAGCACGACGCCGTAGCGCAGGACGACCTCGGAGACGGCGATCTCGTCGCGGTCGGTCACCTTCTTACGGGTGGCGTCCATCGTCTGCAGGTGCTGGTCGATGCGGTTGAGCCGGTCCTGCACGGCCGGGGGCGGCTCGTCGAGCTCGCGGCGGTCGGCCGTGTACCGCTGGATGCGCTGGTCACTCAGGGCGATCGCGGCGTTGTAACCGTCCGCCTTGGCGGCCGGCGCCGCGAGATACTGCGCGGCGGCCATCCGCTCCTTGTGGAGGTACTGCGTCAGGTCCGAGACATCGGTGGAGAGCTCGGTCAGGTCCTCGACCTGCCGGGCGTCGAGCGCCGAGCCGCCGACGTCGACGAGCCGGACGGTGGCCAGCGCGAGCACGGCCACCAGCGGCACGAAGAGGATCAGGGCGAGCTTGGACCGGATCCGGGCGTCACGCAGGCGCGGGATGCGCCCGCGCCGCTCCCGCGTCCCCGAGCCGCTCGGCCGGCCGGCGTCCGCGCTGGGTCCCACCGGATTTCCGGCGGCACGAGCGGGGTAGGTCGAAGCCTGGGTCGAAGAACCGGTGCTCACGACATCTCCTCGCTGGTCATCCCCGCATCTCTTCGCCCACCCCGATACTGCCGCCCGGGAATAGCCGATCCACGCGACAGGGCTCGTGCCACACGCGGCACGGCCGCGATTTCATCAGAGACGGCAACGGTTTGGGAAGTCTGCGACGTTCCGGAAACACTGTTCACGGCGCACTGACAATCAACCGTTCGGCTCGACAATCGACACTGCGTAGGCGTTGACGTGCACGAATGTAACCATGGCAACTTTCCGTGTTGGTGCAGTGACGCTGATCCATCAAGATTCCAACCACTATGTGGGAAAGTCATCCCGTCGGCCGTCTGCGGCGCAGCTTGACCAGGGACCTTCACGTTGGCAAGGTTTGGCGCGATCGAACGGACGGACTGTCCGTGTTCGCGCGGTCCACACCGGACAACGTTGCGTTCACCGGGATGGTTCAATCCCGGGCTCCGCCCCCTAGGAGGCACCCGCAGTGAGGCTCCCCCGCCGTCTGACGGCGTCCGTGGCTGCATCGACGCTCGCCGTCGCCGCGCTGACGGGCTGCGACTCGGACCCCGAGACCGGCGACAAGACGCAGATCGTGATCGGCGCCGATCTCGACGCCTCGGGCTCCGCGGTCGACTACGCGTACACCCGTGCGCTGCAGCTGAAGATCGACCAGGTGAACGCCTCGGGCGTGCTCGGCTCCCGGGAGCTGGTGCTGCGCACCCAGGACAACCGGTCGGACCCGACCGCCTCCCTGCGCAACATCAGCACCTTCGCCGCCGACCCGGCGGTCGCCGCGGTGATCGCCGGCTCCTGCGGTCAGTGTGTGGTCGACTCGGCCAAGACGATCAACGATCAGCGGATCCCGACCATCGCGCTCGCCGCCGCCGACGAGGTGACCACCCCGGTGGAGAGCCGCCGGTACGTCTTCAAGCTCGGTCCGAACTCGACCGACAGCGTGGCCGCCATGGTGGCCGAGCTGACCCGCAAGAAGACCAAGACCGCCGCACTGCTCTACGCCGACGATCTCTACGGCCGGGCCGCGCAGAAGAAGATGGTCGAACAGCTCAAGGCAGCCAAGATCACGCTGTCCGGCAACCGCAGTGTCAAGCCGACGGCCACCGAGATCAGCCAGACGGTCGGCACGCTGACCGACGCCGGCCCCGAGGCCCTCGTGGTGCTGGCCGGCTCGGATCTGGCCACGCTGGCGGCCACCAGCGCCAAGGCGGCCGGATACACCGGCAGCGTCTACTTCGACGCCGCCGCGGCCGGTGACCTCTTCCTGCCGCAGGCGGCCGCGAGCGCCACCGACCGGACCACCATGGTCTTCACCCAGATCCTGGCCATCGACGACGTGATCGCCACGACGCCGGCGAAGGCGGCCCGCAAGCAGTGGTTCCGCGACTACACCGCCCGCTACGGCAGCTATTCGGGGGTCGCGGCGTTCGCGGCCGACGCGGTGGAGCTGATCGCCGACGCGGTGGCCAAGGTCGGCGGCGACCGTCAGCGGATCCGCGACGTGCTGGAGACCTCGCAGACCGACGGCCTGGCCGGCCCGATCCGGCTGACCCCGGACAACCACTCCGGACTGATGCCGCAGGCCCTGACCCTGCTGGTCGCCCGCAGCGGCCGCTGGCGGCTGTTGAGCTGATCTCCACCCCGGACACGGAGCAGCCGGCCGACTCACGACGAGTCGGCCGGCTTCTTCGTACCCGGGATCAGCGCTGCGACGTCGTGGCGCGCACCCAGGGCAGCGCGAGCCGCTCCACGAGGACCAGCGCGTAGTAGAGGACGATGCTGATCAACGCCAGCAGGGTGATGGCGGCGAACGCCGTCGAGGTGTCCCCCTGGCCACTGGTCTGCACGATGATGGTGCCGAGGCCGCTCTCGCCGTACTGCATCTCGCCGACCACCACGCCGATGACCGCCAGCGGCATCGCCACCTTGAGCCCGACGAAGATCTGCGGCAGTGCGGCGGGCAGCCGGATCCGGGCGAAGGTCTGCACCCGGGACGCGTCCATCGAGCGGGCCAGCTCCACCAGGTCGGCCGGGGTGCTGGTCAGGCCGGTCGCGGTGGACAGCACGATCGGGAAGAAACAGACCATGAACGCCATCGCCAGGATCGGCGTGCGCCCGTAGCCGAACCAGATCAGCACCAGCGGCGCGAGCGCCACCTTGGGCACCGCGTTGAAGGCCACCAGCAGCGGGGAGAACATCCGCTCGAACGGCCCCCAGGCGGCGATGGCCACCCCGAGGAGCACGCCGACGGCGACCGAGAGCAGGAAGCCCTCCACCGTCGCGGCGGTGGTGTGCCCGGCCTCGTCGACCAGGAACTGGCGGTAGCGGTTGAAGCCGTCGATCACCGCGGGCGGTGAGGGCAGCACAACCGTGTTGATCGCGAAGAGGGCCGTGCCGGCCCACCAGAGGCCGATCGCGACGGCCAGGCCGAGCAGCGGCCAGGCCACGGCCGAGAGGGTACGGCGGCGGGTGGATGGCACCCGGTCCGCCGGCGCCGGGGCGGGCGCCGTCGCCACGTCAGTCATCAGTCTTTCTCGCTCCCCTGGTCCAGGCACGGGGCCGGCCGGCTATGACAGGCCCCGTGCCCGGCCGGATCAGGCGTTCGGCACCAGGTCGAAGCTGATGACCTGCTCGGGCGTGAGTCCGGCCTGGATCTGGCCGGAGCCCTGCAGGATGGCGATGCTGCGCGCGACCCGCTGGCTGTCCAGGGCGCCCACCGGCACACCGGAGGCCTGGGACCGCACGAACGGCGCCATCAGCGTCAGTTCCGCCGCGGCCGACTTGGGGTCGGCGGTCGGCACGTTCTTCTTCAGCAGAGTACCGGCCTCGTCCGGGTTGGTGATGGCGTCCTCGAGGCCCTTGAGCAGGGCAGCGGTGAACTTCTTGACCTTCTCGGGGTTGTCCTTGGCGTACTTGGTGCTGGTGATCAGCACGTTGCCGTAGAGGTCCTGCAGGTAGTCGCTGTACGGCAGCAGCACGGCCGGCTTCTTGGCGATGCCCTCGATGGTGGGCTTGCCGACCACGAACTGGCCGATGCCGTCCACCTTGTGCGAGGCCAGCGTGCCGAACAGCGTCTGCGGGTTGCCGTTGACGAAGTTGACCTTGGACGCGTCCACGTTGGCCAGCTTGGCGTACGTCGGGAACAGGTTGCGCACGACGGAGCCGGGGGTGTCGGCGAGCGTCTTGCCCTCGAGGTCCTTCGGCGCGGTGATGCCGTAGCCGTCGAGCGACATGATCGCGGCCATCGTGCGCTGCTGCACGGCGCCCACGGCGGTGAAGCCGGTGGCCTTGGCCGGGCCGCCCGCGGCGAGCAGGCCGCCGGTCAGGTCGATCGGCGTGAACTGGGCGGTGCCGGCGACGATCTGCTTGATGCCCTCACCGCTGCCGCCGCCGGGCTTGATCTCGACGTCGAAGCCGGCGTCGCGGAAGTAGCCCTTCTCCTTGGCCACGTATGCGTACGAGTCGCGGCCGAAGGTGCCGAACGACGTCAGGTAGGTGATCTTCTCCAGCGTCTGCGTGCCGCCGGACGCGCTGCTGTCATCCCCGTCGTCGCTGCAACCGGCTGCGGCGGCGAGGGTCGTGGCCAGCGCGGCGGCCACGAGCGTGCGGGTGAACGTTCTTCTGTGCACCGTGTTCCTTCCCAACCGAGGGGGGTGTCGAGGCATTCGGCGTCGGGCGGAGGGTGCACCGGCGCCGCATGGTGGGTGTGCGCGAACTCGGGCGTTAGCGTAGGGGACCCCGGGCGGATGATCGATGACAGGTATGTCTCAGAAGCCCTTGTGGACGGGGTGGTCGCGGCAATGAGGCAACGGCTGGCTACAGTGTCAGCGCATCGATCCGAAACTATCGGGAGCACCCGACGATGATCCGTCTCACCGGCGTCTCCCGTACTTTCGCGGGCCGATCCGGCACGGTGGAAGCCCTGCGCGGCATCGACCTGGCGGTCGGCGACGGCGAGTTCGTCGCCGTGCTCGGCCGCTCTGGCTGCGGAAAGTCCACACTGCTGCGATTGATCTCGGGCCTGCTGCCGGTGAGCGCGGGCGAGGTCCAGGTGTCAGGCGAACGGGTGACCAAGCCGCGCCGGGACATCGCGATGATGTTCCAGAGGCCGGCCCTGCTGCCGTGGCGCTCGGTACTGGACAACGTGCTGCTCCCGATGCAGATCTTCGGCGCCAAGAAGGCCGATCACCGCGACCGGGCTCAGCAGCTGCTGAGCATGACCGGGCTGTCCGGCTTCGAGAAGCGGCTGCCGCACGAGCTCTCCGGCGGCATGCAGCAGCGGGTCGCCCTGTGCCGGTCGATGATCGCTCAGCCGCGGGTCATGCTCATGGACGAGCCGTTCTCCGCGCTGGACGCGCTGACCCGCGAGGAGCTCTCCGGTGAGCTGCAGCGGGTGCACATGGAGCTCGGCACCACGATCGTCTTCGTCACCCACTCGATCGACGAGGCGGTGCTGCTGGCCGACCGGGTGGTCGTGCTGAGCCCGCGCCCGGGCCGGATCCGCGAGATCATCGACATCGACATCCCGCGGCCCCGCACCCTGGGCCGGGGCGCGCACCTCGAAGAGGTCGCCCGATGCAGCGCCGAGCTGCACGAACTCCTGATGGCCTGAAGGATCCGCCGATGCGCGTCAGCCTGTTCACCGAGCCGCACCGCGGCGCGACCTACGACGACCAGCTGCGGCTGGCCCGGCACGCCGAGGACGGCGGCTTCGAGGGCTTCCTGCGCGCCGACCACTACCAGTCGATGGGTGCCGACCCGGGCCTGCCCGGCCCGACCGACGCCTGGCTGACCCTGGCCGGGCTGGCCCGCGAGACCTCCCGGCTGCGGCTGGGCACGCTGGTCAGCTCGGCGACGTTCCGGCTGCCCGGACCGCTGGCGATCATGGTGGCCCAGGTGGACGCGATGAGCGGCGGCCGGGTCGAGCTCGGACTGGGCGCCGGCTGGCTGGAACGCGAGCACACCTCCTACGGCATCCCGTTCCCGCCGCTGGGCGAGCGCTTCGACCGGCTGGAGGAGCAGCTCGCGATCATCACCGGCCTGTGGTCCACCCCGGACGGAGCCCGGTTCTCCTACGAGGGCAAGCACTACCAGCTGCTCGACTCGCCGGCGCTGCCCAAGCCGGTGCAACGGCCGGGCCCGCCGATCATCGTCGGCGGCCGCGGTGCGAAACGCACCCCCGAGCTGGCCGGCCGCTACGCGGACGAATTCAACATGCCGTTCAAGACGGTGGCGGAGACGGCGGCGGCCTTCGACCGGGTCCGGGCCGCGAGCGAGCGGTACGGCCGCAGCGTCAAGCTGTCAGCAGGGATCGTCGTGGCCCTCGGCCGCACCGACGAGGAAGCCCAGCGCCGGGCCGCTCCGCTGCACGTGCCCAGCGCACTACCGCCGGAGGACCCGGTGGTCGGCTCGCCGGACGCCCTGGTCCAGCGCATCGGGGAGTTCGCCGCGATCGGCGCCACCCGGGTGCACCTGCGGGTCATCGACATGTCCGACCTGGAGCACGTGGAACTGATCGCGTCCCGGGTCCTGCCTCAGGTGGGAGAGCTATGACAGAGCAGGTGCTGGGCCAGGTCGGCCAGGAGATTCTGCTGGAGAACGACCGGGTGCGCGTCTGGCACATCACGCTGGCGCCGGGCGAGACCCAGCCGCTGCACCACCACGGCCTCGCGTACGTGGTGATCGCCGTGCAGGGCGCCAAGAACGTGATCCACACGGCGGCGGGCGAGCGCATCGACGTCGAGGAGGAGACCGGCAGCGTCGTCTACCGCGAGCCCGGCCAGACGCACATGCTGACCAACGCCGGTGACACTGTGTATGTCGGTCGCATCGTTGAGTTGAAGACCGGCGCCGAGGCGGCCTGAGCGGAATTTTGGCCCGCCTTAAGAAGCAGGCTCTGGACTGGCCGCGGCACGGACCATTCCGTACCCTGCCCGGCATGGCATTTCGGACGTGGGCCAAGCTGCTGGCCGCCACCCTGGGCGTGGGCGCGCTGGCCGGCGCGAGCCAGCTGGGACTGGCGTACGGCCTCGGCATCGTACGGCTCACCCGCGTGCTGGACGTGACCACGCGTGATCAGTGGACGGCGCAGCTGGCCTGGGTCGCCTGGGTGCCGATGGTGGCCGCCGTGGTGGGCGCTCTGACCGGAGCCGTACTGCTGCGGCGCTGGTCGCCGGGCCCACCGGCCGCCGGTCCGGGCACCGAGCTGGCGCTGGCCCTCTCGGCCGCGATCGGTGCCGGCGTGGTGGTGCCGCTGACCATGCAGCCGGCCCGGACCGCGCAGGTCGCGGGCGTGAACCCGGTGGTCGTGATCGCCATCTGCGCCGGCCTGGGCACGCTGGTCGGCGTGTTCGCCGCGTGGGCCGCGCTGGCCCAGGCGGTCGCCCGGTGGAGTCTCGTGACGATGGGCGCGGCGGTGTGGACGATCGCGCTGGTCTCGGTGGCGCCGTCGCTGGCGCCGAGCGACCCGCTGCCCGCGATCCGGCTGGGTGTCTTCGACGCCGGCTTCCTGTCCCCGGCCGTGACCCAGCGGACGGCCCTGGCCACGATGCCGGCGCTGGCCCTGGTGATCGGCGCGCTGCTGGGCTGGACGGCCCGGCGGCGCGAGCTGCCGACACTGACGATCGCGCTGGCCGGGCTGCCCGGGCCGGCGCTGCTGACCATCGCCTACCTGATCGCGGGACCCGGCGGCGGCAACGACCGCTACCAGGTGGTGCCGTACTGGGCGGCGATGACCGCCACGGGTGCCGGGGTGCTCGGGTCGGTGCTGGCCGCGGTGCTGCGCCGTGGCCCCGAGCCGGACGACGACGGCGAGCCGGACGGCCAGGAGCCGGAGAAGCCGCCGCTGCCCAAACGCACCAACCAGCCGGAGTCGGCGATCGCCGCGGCGGGCGGCGGGCCGGCGGTTGATCAGCCGCTGCGCCCGGTCGACACCGGCGTCTTCGACCTGCCTCCACGCGGTCGCCCCGGCGACACGCCCACGCCCGCCTTCCCCACGGCCGATCCCACTGCCACTCCTTCTCACAGCGCCGGTCCCTCCGCGGGTACCGGTCCCTCCCTCGGGGCCCGGGCTGATCACGGTCCGGGGCCTGATGCCGATGGACCGGGGCCCGGCCACGGCCCGGGATCCGGTCGCGACTCGGGATCCGGCCACGGCCCGGGGCCCGGTCACGGTCCGGGATCTGGTCACGGTCCGGGATCCGGTCGTGACTCGGGATCCGGAGACGGGTCTGGGCCTGGCCGGGGTGCAGAGGCCGGTTACGGGTCGACCGCTGCCGGGCCGGCGGATCTCGGCGCCGGTCTCGGCGGACCGCCGCCGGTCGCGACCAAGCCCGAGAAGCCCCGCCGCCGCGGACGCCGTTCGAGCTTCGCCGATGCCTTCATCGGCCGCACCGGCGAGTTCCCGGCCGCCGCGCCGAGCGGCGCTCCCACACCCCGGCCCGCGGACACCACCGGCCGGTCCAGGCCCGACGACCACGAGCCGGCCCCGTTCGACGCCTTCAGCCGGCCCGACCCGGCGACGGCTCCCCGATCCGGCGGCGCCCCGTGGTCCCCGGCTGCCCAGGCGCCCCGCCCCGAGCCGCAGCCGTACGTCCCCGAGCCCGCCACCCGCCCACTGCCGCCCGGTGTCGGCACGTCGGTCCCGGAGCAGCCGCGCGGCGCCGGCGGCCGGCTGGGTCGTGGCCTGCGCCCGTTCGGCCGGGGCAAGTCCGCCGAGCCGCTGACGCCGGAACCGACGCCGATCAGCGCGCCGCTGCCGCAGCCCGATCCGGTCACCCCGCCGCTGTCGGTCACCCCGGCCCCGCGGGCCGAGGCGGCACCGAGCCCGGTCGACGGGACCCCGGACGGCAAGCGCCGGTCCAAGGGCGGCGGCAAGGACGAGGACTACGTGGACTGGGTCAGCGGCCTCGGCAAATAGCCGGCCAGCGGGAGCCGACGCATAGCCGAACGCCGATGGAATGATGCGTCGGGGATGTACCGCGGCGCGGCCCGGCGGCTCCAGGATGGGGGCACGGCCCGGCCTGGACGGGCCCCTGACGCTACGGAGTCCGCCATGTCCGTTGCCGCACCCCGCCCGTCCCGTCTGCGCCGCCTGCTGGCGGCGGTCGCCATCGCCTTCGCGCTCACCGGCGGCAGCCTCGTCGCCCCCGCCGTGGTCGCGCCGACGCACACCGCCGCCGCCGACGCCGCCGTCTACTCGACCTGCACGTTGTCCCGGTGCTCGGCGGCCCGGACCGCGCGCACCGGCTGGAGCTCACTCGGCTGGCCGACCGGCGCGGGCTGGTACAGCTGGCCGTACGGGCAGTACAACTACACCGGTGGCACGTTCCAGAACCGCGAGCGCCAGCTGCCGGTCAACGCCACCTACAGCGAGTACGACGTGTACCCGCGGGCGCGGGGTGCCGCGCGGGACGCGTACCGGATCGTGGTGAACCGGTCCACCCGAGAGACCTGGTTCACCCCCGACCACTACGCCAACTTCTACAAGCTCTGAACTGACCCGCGGCGGAAAACCCATGCAAATTCATTGAACGATCGGCAAGTACACCTTGCCGCCGGCGGAGACGAACTCCTCACTCTTGTCCTGCATGCCGCGGGCCGCGTACTCCTTGAGCTCCTGGGTGATCTTCATGGAGCAGAACTTGGGTCCGCACATCGAGCAGAAGTGGGCCGTCTTCGCCGGCGCCGCCGGCAGGGTCGCGTCGTGGTACGCCCGCGCGGTCTCCGGGTCGAGGGCCAGGTTGAACTGGTCCTCCCAGCGGAACTCGAACCGGGCCTTGCTCAGCGCGTCGTCCCACTCCTGCGCGCCCGGGTGCCCCTTGGCCAGGTCGGCGGCGTGCGCGGCGATCTTGTACGCGATCACCCCGGCCTTCACGTCGTCCCGGTCGGGCAGGCCGAGGTGTTCCTTGGGCGTGACGTAACAGAGCATCGCGGTGCCGAACATGCCGATCATCGCCGCGCCGATGGCCGAGGTGATGTGGTCGTACGCGGGCGCGATGTCGGTCGTCAGCGGGCCGAGCGTGTAGAACGGCGCCCCGCCGCACAGCTCCTGCTGCAGGTCGACGTTCTCCTTGATCTTGTGCATGGGCACGTGACCCGGCCCCTCGATCATCACCTGCACCCCGTGCTCCCAGGCGACGTGCGTCAGCTCCCCGAGCGTGCGCAGCTCGGCGAACTGCGCAGCATCGTTGGCGTCCGCGATGGACCCCGGCCGCAGCCCGTCCCCCAGCGAGAACGTCACGTCGTAGCGGGCCAGCAGCGAGCACAGCTCCGCGAAGTTCTCGTAGAGGAAGTTCTCCCGATGATGGGCCAGGCACCAGGCCGCCATGATCGAGCCGCCACGCGACACGATGCCGGTGACCCGGTCCACCGCCAGCGGCACGTACGGCAGCAGCACCCCGGCGTGCACGGTCATGTAGTCGACGCCCTGCTCGGCCTGCTCGATCACGGTCTCCCGGAACACCTCCCAGGAGAGCTTCACCGGATCGCCGTCCACTTTCTCCAGTGCCTGGTAGATCGGGACCGTGCCGATCGGCACCGCGGAGTTGCGCACGATCGCCTCGCGGGTCTCGTGGATGCGCTTGCCGGTGGACAGGTCCATGACGGTGTCGGCACCCCAGCGGGTGGCCCAGGTGAGCTTCTCGACCTCCTCGGCCACGGACGAGGTCACCGCGGACGTACCGATGTTGGCGTTGATCTTCACCAGAAACCGCGACCCGATGATCATCGGCTCGATCTCCGGGTGGTTGACGTTGGCCGGCAACACCGCGCGCCCGGCCGCGATCTCCGCCCGGACGACCTCGGGCTCCACGTTCTCCCGGATCGCGACGAACTCCATCTCCGGCGTGATGATCCCGGCCCGGGCGTACGCGAGCTGGGTGGGCCGGGTGCCGGCCAGCGGCGTTCCGGGACCGGCCACCGGGGCCACGTCACCGCGCTCGGCGATCCACGGCCCGCGCAGCGGCGGCAGGCCGACCTCCGGGTCACTGCCGGGGCCGGACGTGTCGTAGAGCCGGACCGGCGGATTGTCCCCGGTCAGGTCGATCTCGGCGAACGGCACCCGCAGGTCCGGACGGGAGCCCTCGACGTACACCTTGCACCTCATGGTTCCTCCTATATAGGGGCAAACAGGGCGGCACTCGGCAGCACGGAACCGCCGATCGCCGGTACAGCCGGTCAGTCGTTGCTCAGTGGGAGAAGCCGAAATGGTCCAGGGGGCCCGGTCCCGCGCCGAGCTTCCAGTCGCGGGAACCGGCCAGCGCCCGCCCCACGTAGTCCTTGGCGGCGCGCACGGCGACCGGCAGCGGGTCGCCCTGAGCCAGCCGCACCGCGATCGCCGACGAGAAAGTGCACCCCGAGCCGTGGTTGTTGCCGCTGGGCACCGGGTCACCGTCGAGCACAGTGGTCACCCCGTCCGCGTACAGCACGTCCACGGCGGATTCGCTGCCGGTGACCACGACGGCCCCCGGACCGCGGGCCGCCAGCTCGGCGGCCGCGCCGGCCGCCTCGGCCACGGTCGTGACCCGGCGACCGACCAGAGCGCCGGCTTCCTGCCGGTTCGGCGTCAGGACGCACCGGTACGGCAACAGCGGCGCAACCGCGTCCACTCCGGACAGGCGACTCCCGCTGGTGGCCACCAGCACCGGATCGACGACAAGATTGGGCAGCTGACCGGCCCGGGATGCGATGAGCTCAGCCACCGCGGGGTCCCCGATCATGCCCACCTTGACCGCATCGGGCGCCAGATCCCCGAGCACCGCGTCCAGCTGGGCCGCCACCACGTGCACCGGGACCGGGTGGATCGCCGTGACGCCGAGGGTGTTCTGCGCGGTGACGGCGGTCAGCACCGAGACGCCGTAGACGCCGAGCGCGGCGAAGGTCTTGAGGTCGGCCTGGATCCCGGCCCCACCCCCGCTGTCGGAGCCGGCAATGGTCAGCACCACCCGCGGCGTCACGCCCGTACCCCCGCCGATGCCCCCGCGAAGGCCCGGGTCAGGATCCGGGTCACCGACTCGGGATCGTCCGAGCCCATCACCGCACCCAGCACTGCGATCCCGCTGGCCCCGGCGGCCGCGCAAGCCGCAGCCCGCTGCGCCGAGTGCACCCCGCCGAGCGCCAGCCACGGCACCCCACCGGCCAGTGCCGCCGCCCGGTCCGGCCCCAGCGCGGGCCCATAGCCGGGCTTGGTGGGCGTGGGATACACCGGCGACAACGTCACATAGTCCTCACTGGACAGTCGCGGTACACCGTGGCAGGAACGCCCGACCAGGCTGACATCCGGCGGCACGGGGTCGGTGGCCGACAGGTGCACGGCGTCGCCACCGAGCGGATCAGGGCCCGCGATCACGAGTCGTCCCACCGGAACCACCGCGCGCAGAGTCTCCGCGAGGGCGTACCTCTCGCCGTACTCCAGGTCTTTGTCGCGCAGGATGACCCACTCGGCGCCGCCGCGGACCGCGGCCGCGACCACCTCGACGAGCGGCCGCGCCGCGAGCCGGCGGTCGGTGAGCACGACGACGCCGGACGGGATCACCATGCCGGCCGCCCCTCATCCGATGTGGACGCCAGCGCGTGGTAGCGCTTGGGGATCCGGCCGGCGCCGAAGGCGAGCCGCCCGGCCTCGACGGCGTGCCGCATCGCCGCGGCCATCCGCGCCGGATCGACGGCCCGGGTGACCGCACTGGCGATCAGTACGGCATCACAGCCCAGCTCCATCGCCAGCGCCGCATCCGAGGCGGTGCCGATGCCCGCGTCCAGCACCACCGGCACGTCCACGCTGTCGCGGATGAGCCGGATGTGATGGGGGTTGGAGATGCCCAGCCCCGACCCGATCGGCGCCCCGGCGGGCATCACCGCCGCACAACCGGCGTCGGCGAGCCGGCGCGCGAGGATGGGGTCGTCACTCGTGTACGGCAACACCCGGAACCCGTCCGCGACCAGCGTCTCGGCCGCCCGCAACAGCTCGACGCCGTCCGGCAGCAGGGTCCGCTCGTCCCCGATGACCTCCAGCTTCACCAGATCCGTCTCGAACGCGTCGCGGGCCAGATGGGCGGCCTTCACGGCATCGGCCGCGGTGTAGCAGCCGGCCGTGTTCGGCAGAATGCGCAGGCCCAGCCGGTCGAGCATCGGCAGCAGGCCCGGGCCCGCGGCGTCGACCCGGCGCAGCGCGACGGTGACCAGCTCGGTGCCCGAGGCGACGATCGCCGCCTCGAGCGCGGCGAGGCTCTCCGCGCCGCCGGTGCCCAGGATCAGCCGGGATTCGCCGAACATCTCAGCCTCCCTGCGCCGCGGTGAGGACCTCGACCCGGTCGCCGTCCCGCAGCCGCGCGACCGGCCACGACGACCGCGGCACGACCTCGCCGTTCACGGCGACCGCGACACCGCGACGAGCCGTGGTCAGCTGCTCGACCAGCCCTTCGACGCTGACCACATCGACGTCGCGGGCGGCGCCGTTGACGATGACCTTCATCCGAACCTCCCCGGTGCGAACGCGTCCAGCAGTGGCGCCGACTTCCCGGTCGCCACCAGCTCGGCGATCAGATCGGCGGTGACCGGGGCGAGCAGCACCCCGTTGCGGTGGTGCCCGGCGGCGACGACCACACCGGGCTGGTACGCACCGAGCAGCGGCGCGTTGTCGGGGGTGGCCGGCCGGTGCCGGACGAGCGTCTCGACCAGCTCGCACTCCCCCAGGTCGGGCACGAGATCGGTGGCGGCGCGCAGCAGGTCGAGCACCTGCCCGGCGGTCACCGTGGCATCCACCCGTTCCTCCTGGGTGGCGCCGACGACCACCTCACCGTCGGCGCGCGGGACGAGGTAGACGTGCCGCCCGTCGGCCCAGCCGCTGACCACGTGGCGCAGCAGTCCCGGCTCGCCGCGCAGCCGCAGCACCAGGCCCTTCACCGGTCGCACAGGCAGGCCGGTCAGTGCCGCCGTACCGGATCCCGCCGCGACCACCACCGGCCTCGCGGCCGGGAGATCCGCCACTCGTTCGCCCACGATCGCCGGGCCGAGGGCGGCCCGCAACGCTGCGACAACCCGCCGCGGATCGACCTGCCGGTCGTCGGGAGCGTGGGCACCGCCGCGCAGCCGTGGTGACAGCGCCGGCTCCAGCTCACGGACAGCGCTGGGCAGCAGCGGGCTCACCCCGAGGCCGTGCTCTCGGCGGTACTCCCACAGCCGGCGCGCCTCGGCGAGGTCGTCCGCGGTGAGGGCGACGCTCAGGGTGCCGACCGTGTCGTAGCCGACGTCGATGCCGGTCTCGCGCCGCAGCTCAGCGGCGAAGTCTGGCCACCGGGCGGCGGAGTCGACCATGAGCTCGGTCAGCGCTTCCTGACCGAATCCCGCCTCGCCGGCCGGCGCCAGCATGCCCGCGGCCGCGTACCAGGCGCCGTCGTCGCCGCCGCTGTCGTGGACGGTCACCGACAGCCCGCGCTGCGCGCAGCGCCATGCGATCGAAAGCCCGATGATGCCGCCGCCGATCACCACGACGTCGGTGCTGCTCATGCCAGCGCCCGCAGCAGATCCTCGGTCGCCCGGCCCGGATCCGCCGCGGCGGCAACGGCGCCGACCACCGCGACCGCGGCTGCTCCGGCGCCGACCAGCGACCGCGCATTGCCGGCGGTCACTCCCCCGATGGCGACGATCGGTGTGTCCGGTACGGCCGCGGCAACCCTGCCCACCGCGGCCGGCCCGAGCGGAGCCGGCAGTCCGGTCTTGGTGGTGGTGGCGAAGGCCGGACCGACACCGAGATACGACGCGCCGGCCCGCCGTGCTGCCCGGGCCGCGTCAACGTCCCGGCAGGTCGCGCCGAGCACGCCCACCGGCCCGAGCACCTTGCGGGCCACGGCGACCGGCAGATCGGCGGCGCCCACGTGCCCACCGTCCGCGCCGACCGCCAGGGCCACGTGCAACCGGTCATTGACCAGGCACAGCACGCCGTGCGGGCGGCACAGCTCCAGGACGGCGTCGGCCAGGTCGTAAGCGTCCCGGTCGCTGACGTCGTCCTCGACCCGGACCTGGATCGCCAGGCGCCGGCACGCGTCCAGCCGCCGGGCGGCAGCAATGGCGGCGGCCACCACAGTCAGCGGCTGCCGCCCGCGGCGGGCGTCCGTGATGATGTGCAGATGCGGAAAGGCAGGGCCCACAACACACTCCTCCCTGCGCCGGCATTACCCGGATCAGGTTCGACGGTCGGGGGCAGCGACAGCCCCCCTCTCAGCCCGGTGCACCGGGCTCCCGTGGGGTTGGTTCCGAGCAGACGGTAACCCGCGTCCCGCCGCCCGTAAACCCCCGGAGTGCTCCACTGTGGGTGGTCGCGTCCTGGCTCAGCGCCCGCACGCTGCGGGAACGGGCGCCGGAAATTCCATCCGCTAGCGGACGTCCCAGACCGGCTCCGGGGTCTCCACGACCTCGCCGTCGCCCTGGAAAAGGATGAAACGGTCGAAGCCGCGAGTGAACCAGCGGTCGTGGGTCACCGCGATCACCGTGCCCTCGAACGCCTGCAGCCCCTCCTCCAGCGCCTCGGCCGAAGCCAGGTCCAGGTTGTCCGTGGGCTCGTCGAGCAGCAGCACGGTCGCGCCGGACAGCTCCAGCAGCAGCACCAGGAACCGCGCCTGCTGCCCGCCGGAGAGCGTGCCGAAGAGCTGATCACCCTGGGCCGCCAGCTCGTAGCGGTTCAGGGCTTTCATGGCCCCCGCCCGGTCCATTCCGGAGCGGTGGTCGTCACCCCGCCAAAGGATCTCGACGAGAGTACGTTTCAGCAGCTCCGGCCGGTCATGCGTCTGCGAGAAGTGACCGGGGCGGACCCGGGCGCCGAGCCTTGCGACACCGTTGTGCGCCACGTGGGCCAGCGGCGCCCCGTCGACCGGCTTGTTGTCCACGTCGGGGGTGGTGCCGCCGGCCGCGAGCAGCCGCAGGAAGTGCGACTTGCCCGTACCGTTGGCGCCCAGCACCGCGACCCGGTCGCCGTACCAGATCTCCAGGTCGAACGGGAAGGTCAGATTCTCCAGCTCGAGTCCGGTGCACATCACCGCGCGCTTACCCGTACGCCCGCCGCGCAGGTTCATCCGCAGCGACTGCTCCTTGGGCGGCAACGGCGGCGGACCGGCCTCCTCGAATTTGCGCAACCGCGTCTGCGCCGCCTGATACCGCGACGCCAGCCCGTCGTTGTACGCCGCTTTGTTCTTCAGCGTGAAGACCAGCTCGCGCAGCTTCTCGTGCTCCTCGTCCCAGCGCCGGCGCAGTTCCAGCAACCGTTCGTGGCGGTCGGAACGGGCCTCGTGCCAGGAAGCGAAGCCACCCGGATGCGTCCACGCGCTGCCACCCTCGACGGCCACCACCCGGCTCGCCGTCTGGGCCAGCAGCTCCCGGTCGTGCGAGACGTAGAGCACCGACTTCGACGACTCCTTGAGCCGCGCCTCGAGCCAGCGCTTGCCGGGCACGTCGAGGAAGTTGTCCGGCTCGTCGAGCAGCAGCACCTCGTCGCTGCCGCGCAGCAGCAGGTCGAGCGCGAAGCGTTTCTGCTGGCCGCCGGAGAGGGTGCGCACCGGCCGGTGCCGGACCTCCTCCCACGGCTTGCCCAGGATGGCCACGGCCACGACGTCGAAGAGCACCTCGGCGTCGTAGCCACCGGCCTCGCCCCAACCGGCGATCGCGTTGGCGTAGGCCAGCTGCGCCTTCTCGGCGTCGGGGTTGGTCTCCAGCGCGGACTGGGCCGCGGCCAGGACCGCGCCGGCGGCCCGCAGCGGCGGCGCGACCAGCGACAGAGCCAGGTCGTCAAGGGTACGGTCGTCGCCGATCATCCCGATGAACTGGCGCATCACCCCGAGCCCGCCGGCCCGCGCGATGGTGCCGATCGGGGTGGACGTGTCCCCGGCGACCATCCGCAACAGCGTCGTCTTGCCGGCCCCGTTCGGCCCGACGAGCGCCACCTTCGCACCCTCGCCGACCCGGAACGACACGTCGGAGAAGAGCTCCCGGCCATCCGGCAGCACGAATCCGACCCCTGACACGTCTACGTAACCCACGTGGGCATCCTCCCCGACGACCCGCCGGTGGTCAGCCGGTTTTTCCGGTCACCCGCAGCACCCGGAAGCCGCGCTGGCTGGCCGTACGCGTCACTTCCCAGCCCAGCGACACGAGCCAGGTGTGCAGCGAATCACCACCGAGGTTGCGGTTGATCACCAGCCAGGCGACTCCGCCGGGCGTGAGCCGGGGCAGCCAGCGTTCCATCAGCGCGCGCAGCTCGGCCTTGCCGACGTGGGTGGGCGGGTTGCTCCAGATCTGCGCGAAGGTGACGTCGTCCGGCACCTCGTCGGGGGCGGCGACCCGCACCCGGCCGGCCAGCCCGAGGGCGGCGGCGTTCTCCGCGGTCAGCTCCCGGGCCCGGGCGTTGACGTCGATCGCGTAGACCGTGGTTTCCGGCGCCTCGCTGGCGAGCACACAGGCAATCGGACCGTAGCCGCAGCCGAGGTCAAGCAGGGTGCCAGTGGTCGCGGCCGTGGGCAGGTCGCCCTTGCGCAGCAGTACGGCGGTCCCCGGGTCGAGCCGCCCGGCGGAGAACACCCCGCCCGCGACAACCAGGTCGTAGGCCCGGCCGGCGGCGGTGAACTCGATGCGGCTCCGCTTGGCGGGCGCGGCGGGCTCCGCGCTGAAGTAATGGTCGGCGGTCACACCACCCATCCTCCCCCAATACCCACGACCGCAACGACGGGAGGCCACCGGAGGGTGCCGCACACGCTGTGCGTCCATCGATCAGGGTGCCCTCCTACCGTGGCCTGCATGCCTGGCGATCCGCACCCCCGCTCCGCCCACCGCGCCGGCCCGGCGGGCGGACTCGCGTCGCTGACCCCGCAGGGCCTGGTGCGCCAGGCGCAGGCGGGACACGCCCGGGCCCGGCAGGCGATCATCCGCCAGGCCATGGCCCGCCAGACCCGCGGCCGCCGAGCCGCCGACCGGCACGCCCACACCCCGGCCAGGACAGCCACCGTCACCGCCCCTGGCGAGCACGCCGACCTGCACCATCCGGACCCGCACCACCGGGACCTCCACCACCCGGACCTGCCGTCCTCAGCCCGGCATTGCCCGGACTTGCACCACCCGGACCTGCACCACCCGGACCTGCCGTCCTCAGCCCGGCATTGCCCGGACCCGCACCACCCGGACCTCCACCACCCGGACCTGCACCACCCGGGCCGGCAGCCCTCCGCCCGGCATCGCCCGGACCCGCGGCACTCGGAGCCGCGGCACTCCGGACGTGAGACCGCAGGACTTCGGACGGTCCGGTTGCGACCGGTCGGGTTGCAGACCGTTGTGCGGTTGGCCGCCGAGTTCCAGGCCGCCCAGGTCCGAGCGGCCCGGCTACCGGCAGCCCGCATCCCGGGGCCCCGGATCGCGGGACGCCAGATGCCTGGGCGCCGGACCTCAGGGCGCTGGCTTTCCGGAGGCCGATCGCTGGGCACCCGGCCCCCGGCGGACGACCTGCCACCGGCCGAGTCTCCGGCCGTGGAGTGGCTGGGATCGGACCCCGTGGTCACCGACCGGCCCGCGACAGCGCAGCACGGGCAGCATCGCAGCGGCCAGTGGCCGGCCCCCGCCGCCCATCAGCGGCACACGCCGCAGCGCCGGGCACCCCGGGAACCACAGCAGGCTCTGCAGACACTGTTGCGCGGGCTCGCCGCGCTGATCGTCCTGGCGATCGTCGGACTGAGCGCGTTCTTCATCATCGCCGAGCAGCGCCGCGGTGACGGGCGGGAATCCGCCGCCACCCCCGGCTCCGAGCCGGGCATCGCCTCCCGGGCCGTCGACGCCGAGCCGCTGACCCAGCACGAGGTGTTCCCGGAGCCCGCGGTCCGGCTCGCCACCGGTGACACGGGTTACCGGGTGGACCTCACCCACAGCGACAGCGTGTGCCGGACCGCCACCACGGGTGACCTCGGCGCGCTCCTCGACGACTACGGCTGCGAGCACGTCGTCCGGGCCCGGATGCTGGCTCCCTACGGCGGCTACCAGGTCACCGCAGGCGTCTTCAACCTCGCCGACGAGCAGGGCGCCGCGCAGGTCAGCGAGCTGACCGGGACTCTGGTCGAGAACGGCCGGGGCACCTTCGCCATGCTGGGCGGCGCGACCGGCGACCCGCTCGGCGAGCCCCTGGCCCAGGTGGGCTGGCACAGCCGCGGTCACTATCTGCTGTACTGCGTCATCGCCCGGCCCGACGGTCAGCTCGTCACCGACGACGACCCGTACGCGGCCCGGATCACCGCCGAGCTCGTCGAGCGGTACCTGGGCGAGCAGGTCATCGGGAAGCGGACGCTATCCCTCAACCCGTAGCCGGCGGGTGGCGTCGGCGCGGTCCGCGTATTCGGTCTCGTCGGGATAGCCGACCGCGATCAGAGTGAGCCCGTGGGCCGGCGCGACGGTGACCTCGCTGGACCGCTCGCGCAAGGTCAGCAGCTTGGCCGGCCAGCCCGGGTCGCGGCGGCCGTCGCCCACGCTGAGCATCGCCCCGACCAGGCTGCGCACCATCGCCTGGCAGAACGCGTCGGCCTGCACGGTGGCCACGGCGACCCCGTCGGGCTCACGGCGCCACTCCAGCCGGGTGATGGCCCGCACGGTGGTGGCGTGCTCCTTGCGCTTGCAGAACGCCGCGAAGTCGTGCAGTCCGACCAGCCCGGCCGCCGCCTCCTGCAACCGGTCCAGGTCCAGGGGCCGCAGCCACCCGATGGTGTCGTAGCGCCGCAGCGGCTCCGGCCCGAAAACGGTGTCGGCCACCCGGTATTCGTACCGCCGGAAGGTGGCGGAGAACCGGGCGTCGAAAGTCGACGGTACGGGCGTGACGGCCCGCACCCGCGCGTCCGGCGGCATCAGCCCGGCGAGCCGCCGCACCAGCGAATCCGACAACGACTCCCACGCCGCCGTCGGCAGGTCTATGTGGCACACCTGACCGGTCGCGTGCACGCCCGCGTCGGTGCGGCCCGCCACGGTCAGACCCAGGTCGTGATCAGCGCCGACCAGCCGCTCCAGCGCCTCGACGAGCACGCCGGCGACCGTACGCCGGGACGGCTGCACGGCCCAGCCCGAAAACTCGCGGCCGTCGTAGGAGACGTCCAGGCGCAGGCGGGTCGCGTCGGTCATGTGGGGGCAGTCCTCCGCTGATTCGTGGACAAGGAAGCCGTACGGGAAAAAGAAAGCCCGGCACCCACGAAGGGTGCCGGGCCTTTCCTGCCTTGCTGAAGATCAGGCCTTGGCGTCGGCGGGGTCTTCGCCCTCGGCCTGGTCGCCCGGGCCCTCGGCACCCTTGTCGCCGGAAGCGTTCACCGGCGGCTCGGAGTCCTGGTCGGCAGCGGTGTCGGTCTTGGCCGGAGCCTCGTCCTCGCGGGCGAGCGCCTCCACCTTGTCCTGCTGCGCGGCGGCCTTGCGGGCCGCCTTCTTGGCCGGCGCCGTGGTGGCCGCGACCTGCAGCTCCTCGACCAGCTCGATGACGGCCATGGGAGCGGCGTCGCCCTTGCGGATACCGACCTTGGTGATCCGGGTGTAGCCACCCGGGCGGTTGGTGTACCGGGGCGCGATCTGCTCGAACAGCGAGTAGACGACGTCCTTGTCCTTGACGACACCCAGGACCCGGCGGCGGGCGTGCAGGTCGCCGCGCTTGGCCTTGGTGATGAGCTGCTCCGCCAAGGGGCGCAGGCGCTTCGCCTTGGTCTCGGTGGTCTTGATCTTCCCGTGCCGGAAGAGCTCCGTGGCCAGGTTGGCCAGCAGCAGCTTCTCGTGCGCCGGGCTGCCGCCGAGGCGGGGACCCTTGGTGGGCGTGGGCATCTTCTTGCTCCTCGTTGAAATTCCTGCCGGGCGGCTCAGCCGCCCAGCTCACGCGGCAGCCGGGATTAGAGCTGCTCGGTCTCGCGGTAGTCGTCGGTGTCGTAGTCCACGTCGCCGAACGAGTCGACCACGTGCGCGGGGTCGAAGGACGGCGCGCTGTCCTTGAGGCCCAGGCCCATGCCGGCGAGCTTCATCTTGACCTCGTCGATCGACTTCTGACCGAAATTCCTTATATCCAGAAGGTCGGCCTCCGTCCGCCCGATGAGTTCACCGACGGTGTTGATGCCCTCGCGCTTGAGGCAGTTGTACGACCGGACGGTGAGGTCCAGCTCCTCGATCGGCAGCGCCAGATCGGCGGCCAGCTGCGCGTCCTGCGGGGACGGGCCGATGTCGATGCCCTCGGCGGTCTCGTCCAGCTCACGGCAGAGACCGAACAGCTCGACCAGGGTCGAACCGGCGGAAGCCAGCGCGGTACGGGGCGAGATCGACGCCTTCGACTCGACGTCGATGATCAGGCGGTCGAAGTCGGTACGCTGCTCGACCCGGGTCGCCTCGACGCGGTAGGTCACCTTCATGACCGGCGAGTAGATGGAGTCGACCGGGATGCGGCCGATCTCGGCGCCGGCGCTCTTGTTCTGCGCGGCCGTGACGTAGCCACGACCCCGCTCGACGGTGAGCTCCATGTCGAGCCGGCCCTTGCTGTTGAGCGTGGCCAGCTTCAGGTCGGGGTTGTGCACGGAGACGCCGGCCGGGGGCTGGATGTCGCCCGCGGTGACGTCGCCCGGGCCCTGCTTGCGCAGGTACATGCTGACGGGCTCGTCGTGCTCGGAGCTGACGGTGAGCTCCTTGACGTTCATGACGAGCTCGACCACGTCCTCCTTGACACCGGGGATCGTGGTGAACTCGTGCAGCACGCCGTCGATCTTGATGCTGGTGACCGCCGCGCCCGGGATGGACGACAGCAGGGTCCGGCGCAGCGAGTTGCCGAGGGTGTAGCCGAAGCCCGGCTCCAGGGGCTCGATGGTGAACCGGGAGCGGGTCTCGCTGAGCGACTCTTCCGAGAGGCTCGGGCGCTGGCTGATGAGCACGCGTTTCTTCTTTCGTTCGGGGCTTCCGCTATATGAAGCCCGTCCTGTGGTGGTGCAGTCCCGGCACCCTCCGCGGAGGGTGCCGGGACCAGAGCGCTACTTGGAGTAGAGCTCGACGATCAGCTGCTCCTGGACCTGGGTGTCGATCACCTGGCGGGCCGGGAGCGAGTGGATCAGGATCTTCATCTCGCTCGGGATCGGCTCCAGCCACGCCGGCACCGGGCGGGAACCCGCCTGGGCCTGCGCGACCACGAACGGCGTCATCTCGCGGGACTTCTCCCGGACCTGCACGATGTCGTGGTCCTTCACCCGGTACGACGGGATGTCGACCTTGACTCCGTTGACCAGCAGGTGGCCGTGCTTGACCAGCTGACGGGCCATGTCGCGGGACGCGGCGTAGCCGGCCCGGTAGACGACGTTGTCGAGACGCGACTCGAGGATCTGCAGCAGCACCTCACCGGTCTTGCCGGGCTTGGTGACAGCCTCCTCGTAGTAACCGCGGAACTGCTTCTCGAGCACGCCGTAGGTGCGGCGGGCCTTCTGCTTCTCGCGGTGCTGGAGCAGGTACTCGGTCTCCTTGGTCCGACCGCGGCCGTGCTGGCCGGGCGGGAAGGGACGCGACTCGAACGGGCACTTCGGCCCGTCGCACTTGCTGCCCTTGAGGAACAGCTTCATCTTCTCGCGGCGGCAGCGCTTGCAGTCCGCCCCTGTGTAACGAGCCATGCTTCGATCTCTCCCTTAGACCCGGCGACGCTTAGGCGGACGGCAACCGTTGTGCGGCTGCGGCGTGACGTCGGAGATCTGCCCGACCTCGAGGCCCGCGGCCTGCAGCGAACGGATGGCGGTCTCCCGGCCGGAACCGGGGCCCTTGACGAACACGTCGACCTTGCGCATGCCGTGCTCCATGGCCCGGCGGGCGGCGGCCTCGGCGGCCAGCTGCGCGGCGAACGGAGTCGACTTGCGGGAGCCCTTGAAGCCCACCTGGCCGGACGAGGCCCAGGAGATCACAGCACCGGTCGGGTCGGTGATCGACACGATGGTGTTGTTGAAGGTGCTCTTGATGTGCGCCTGCCCGTGGGCGACGTTCTTGCGTTCCTTGCGCCGGACCTTCTTGACGGGTGCTCCGGCGCGTGCCTTCGGTGGCATAAGTCAGTGCGCTCCTATTACTTCCGACCGGGCTTCTTCTTGCCAGCGACCGTGCGCTTCGGACCCTTGCGGGTACGAGCGTTGGTCCGCGTCCGCTGTCCGCGGACGGGGAGACCCCGGCGGTGGCGGATGCCGGCGTAGCAGCCGATCTCGACCTTGCGGCGGATGTCGGCGGCGACCTCGCGGCGCAGGTCGCCTTCAACCTTGAAATTGGCCTCGATGTAGTCGCGGAGCTGGACCAGCTCCTCGTCCGTGAGGTCCTTGGCGCGCTTGTTCAGGTCAATGCCGGTCGAGGTGAGCGCCTCCACGGCGCGGGTCCGACCGACCCCGAAGATGTAGGTGAGCGCGATCTCCATCCGCTTCTCGCGGGGAAGATCGACGCCGACGAGTCGAGCCATAAGTGGGCGTACTCCTCAGGTGTCTCACGGAGGTCTGTGCCCGGCCCATCCCCGCCTGCCCGGGCGGGGCCCCGGCCTCCGACCGGGGGTGAAACCGCGCTTCATCGCGAGATGACGCCGCGGCTGGGACGAGCTTGTTCAGTGGTACGGATCTGGCAGCGAGCTGGACTCAGCCCTGGCGCTGCTTGTGACGCGCGTCGGTCTTGCAGATGACCATGACGCGGCCGTGCCGCCGGATGACCCGGCAGTTGTTGCAGATCCGCTTGACGCTCGGCTTGACCTTCACGGTTGTGCCTTGACTCTCTGTCAGACGGGACTAGGCAAAGCCCCCGCGACCCTTACTTGTAGCGGTAGACGATTCGCCCGCGGGTCAGGTCGTACGGCGAAAGCTCGACGACGACCCTGTCCTCCGGGAGGATGCGGATGTAGTGCTGCCGCATCTTGCCGCTGATATGAGCCAGTACCTTGTGACCATTCGCAAGCTCCACACGGAACATGGCGTTCGGCAGAGGCTCGATCACTCGGCCTTCGATCTCGATGGCTCCGTCTTTCTTTGGCATGTCCTCCGCTACCTGACATCGGGTTCTGGGGCGGGCTCACAACGTTCATCCCGGGTTGAGGGTTCGCACCGGGACCAGCCGCGGCTCCTCCGCCACCGAAGCGCTGGTGGACATGGAAGAGTGGACGCTGCGCGCCAGCTAGCCAGTGTACGCGCGAGGAGCATTGACACCAAACCGAGGTCCCCGTAACCCGGGGTCGGGTGTGTCGGACGGCCGGTCAGCCCGCCGTTTTGTCCTTCTTCGGACGCTCGAGGAGCGTTTCGTCCGGTGGGTTCGGGTCGGATTCGAGCGCCCGGCGTTCCCGTTTGGCCTGCTTCGCCTGGCGCTTACGGGCCTTCTTCTCCGCCTGCTTGCGCGGCTCACCGGAGGCGAGGCCGGTCAGGGTGACGAAGACCAGGACCACACCCCACGGACCGGCCACCCAGATGGGCCAGAAGTCGAGCAGCTCCCCGGAGGCGATGCTGGAGATCAGCCAGATCGCGGTGGTGATCCCGACCACCGGTATCCAGCTGGCCCAGACCTCGAGGACCCAGCGGCGGGCCAGCTCGGCGTTCGAGGCGTCGAGGCCGGGGGTGGCGACGGAACCGGACGGGCGGCGCTGCGCCGGCACCGGCAGCGCGGCCGCCGGCAGATCGCTGAGCAAGGGATGCAGTTCGCCGTACGTCTTGGCCGCGTACGCCTGCTGCAACCGCTCGTCGTACTCGTGCAGATCCAGCCGGCCCTCGTCGAGCGCGGCCTTCAGCTGATCCGCCACGGCCTGCCGATCGGCGTCGGCCGCTCTCATCTCGTCCCGGCCCATACCTTCCAGCATGCCAGCAGCGGGCCACGACCCGCATCAGCGATCGCGCTTGCCCCACCGGCCGAGCACTCCCAAGACCAGCGGGATCAGCATCCAGAGCGGCCAGGGGTAGATGAAGTCGCGCGAGGCGATGCAGGAAATGCCCCAGATGATGAAGCAGACCAGCACCACGCCGCCGTACGAGGCCAGGAACGGCGGGCCGCCCGGCTGGGGCACATCGCCCGCCCCCGGCGCCGGTGAGGGCGCAGCGGGCGGCTGATAGGGCTGGACGCGTGACTGCTGGGCCGGGACGGTGCCGGGCAGATCGGTCACCAGGGAGTCGAGCTCGCCGAAGGTCTTGGCGCCGTACGTCCGCTGCAACCGCTCGTCGTACTCGTGCAGATCCAGCCGGCCCTCGTCGAGCGCGGTCTTGAGCTTGTCGGCGATGGCCTGGCGGTCGCTGTCGCCGGCCCGCATCTCGTCACGGCTCATCGGTCTTTTACTCCGCCAGGGAGTCAACGGCCGGCTGACGGGCGGTGACCAGCTCGCCCAGCCGGGCCCGGCCACCGTCGGCCGCCGTGGTGACCCAGACGCCGTCGTCGAGCAGGCACATGGTGTGCTCCACGTGCGCGGCCATCGAGCCGTCCCGGGTGACCACGGTCCAGCCGTCGTCGAGCTCCACCGTGCGGGGCGAGCCCATGGTGATCATCGGCTCGATCGCCAGGCACAGGCCGGGCACCAGGCGCGGGCCCTTGCCGGGCTTGCCGTGGTTGAGCACGTGCGGGTCCTGGTGCATCTCGGTGCCGATGCCGTGCCCGCCGTAGCCGTCCACGATGCCGTAGCGGCCCGCCTTGCGGACGGCCTTCTCGACGTTGAACGAGATGTCGGTCAGCCGGCCCCGGCCGTTGGCGGCACCGCGGGCGGCGGCGGCGATGCCGGCCCACATCGCGTCCTCGGCCACCTGGGCCATGGTCAGCAGGGCCGGGTCGGTCTCACCGACGCCGACGGTGATCGCGGAGTCGCCGTGCCAGCCGTGCAGGATGGCGCCGCAGTCGAGGGAGAGCAGGTCGCCCTCCTTGAGCACCTGCTCGGCGGCGGGGATGCCGTGCACGACCTGCTCGTTGACCGAGGCGCAGATCGAGGCCGGGAAACCGTGGTAGCCCTTGAACGACGGGACCGCGCCGGCGTCCCGGATGACCTTCTCGGCGATCGCGTCCAGGTCAGCGGTGGAGACGCCCGGGGCGACCGCTTCGCGCATCGCCGCCAGAGCGGCGGCGACGACGAGGCCGGCACCGCGCATCAGCTCGATCTGCTCCGGGGTCTTCAGCTGAATGTCCAGCTGCGGACGGCGCATCGTTATCCCCCGTAAGACCGCAGGGCGTCGATGGCGCGCACCGTCACGTCCTCGACCGGCCCGGTGGCGTCGATGCCCACCAGCTTGCCCTGGGCGCCGTAGAAGTCGACCAGCGGCGCGGTCTTGTCCGCGTACTCGACGAGGCGGTTGGCGATCGTCTCCGCCTTGTCGTCGTCACGCTGGAACAGCTCGGAGCCACACCGGTCGCAGATGTTCTCCTTGCTGGTCGGGTCGAACTCGACGTGCCAGATCTTGCCGCAACCACGGCAGGTCCGGCGGCCCGAGAGCCGCCGGATCACCTCGTCGTCGTCGACGACCAGTTCCATCACCAGATCGAGCGCGATGCCGAGGTCGGCCAGCAGCTTGTCGAGCGCCGACGCCTGCGGGACGGTCCTCGGGAAACCGTCCAGCAGGAAGCCGTCGCCGGCGTCGGGCTCGGCGAGCCGGTCGCGGACCATGTTGATGGTCACCTCGTCAGGGACGAGATTGCCCGCGTCCATGTAACGCTTCGCCTCGACGCCGAGCGGTGTCCCCTGCGAGACGTTGGCCCGGAAGATGTCACCGGTCGAGATCTTCGGTACGGCGAGATGGGCAGCGATGAACTCAGCCTGGGTCCCCTTGCCGGCCCCCGGGGGGCCCACCAGTACCAGCCGCACCTACATCGCCTCGCTTCGGTGAGAACGAGCCTCGCAAACCACAGACGCAAGAGCCCCCCGGCTCCGCGCCCCCACTACCGGAGGAACCCTTCGTAGTTGCGCTGCATCAGCTGGCTCTCGATCTGCTTGACCGTCTCCAGGCCCACACCCACCATGATCAGCACCGCCGTACCACCGAACGGGAAGTTCTGGTATTGCGCGCTGTTCAGCCAGATGAAGAAGAAGTTCGGCAGGACCGAGATCAAGCCGAGGTAGAGCGCACCCGGCAGGGTGATCCGGCTGAGGATGAAGTCCAGGTAGTCGGCGGTCGGCTTACCGGGCCGGATGCCCGGGACGAAACCACCGTACTTCTTCATGTTCTCCGCGACCTCGGTCGGGTTGAACGTGATCGAGACGTAGAAGTACGTGAAGAAGATGATCAGCAGGAAGTACGTGGTGATGTAGATCCAGTGGCTCGGGTTGGCCAGGTTGTTCTGGATCCACTGCTGATAACCCTTGAGGTTGTTCTGGTCGAAGAACTGCAGGTACAGCTGCGGCAGGTAGAGCAGCGAGGACGCGAAGATCACCGGGACGACACCGGCCTGGTTGACCTTCAGCGGGATGTACGTCGAGGTGCCGCCGTACATGCGCCGGCCGATCATGCGCTTGGCGTACTGCACGGGGATGCGGCGCTGGGCCTGCTCGATGAAGACGACCGCACAGATGACGATCAGCACGAGCGCGATCACCAGGAGGAACTTGGCGACGCCGCTGCTCTCCTTGATCGTCCAGCCCTCGCCGGGAAGGCGGGCGGCGATCGAGGTGAAGATCAGGACGGACATGCCGTTGCCGACGCCGCGGTCGGTGATGAGCTCGCCGAGCCACATGACCACGCCCGTGCCGGCCGTCATCGTGACGACGAGCATGACGAGGGTCAGCCAGACCGGGATGCCGGTGTTCTCCGGCACGATCTGGAAGTTCGACTGGTCCTGCGGGCACGCGTTGGCGAAGAGCTGGCCGGAGCGGGCCAGCGCGACGAACGCCGAGGACTGCAGGACCGCGAGGCCCAGGGTGAGGTAACGGGTGTACTGGGTGATCTTGGCCTGGCCGGACTGGCCTTCCTTGCGGAGCTGCTCGAGGCGGGGAATCACCACGGTCAGCAGCTGCAGGATGATCGATGCCGTGATGTACGGCATGATGCCCAGCGCGAAGACGGACAGCTGGAGCAGCGCGCCACCGGAGAAGAGGTTCAGCAGGTTCAACACCCCGCCGCCGGCGTTGGTGCTGTTCACCACGTCCAGACAGTTACGGACGTTGGTGTAGGACACGCCTGGGCTGGGCAGAGTGGCGCCGAGCCGATAGACCGCGATGATCGCTACTGTGAACAGCAACTTCTTGCGCAGGTCAGGCGTCCGGAACGCACTGGAAAAGGCGGAGAGCAACTTCTTCCTCCTGCGCGAGGTGACCGCCAAGTATCCGGCGGATGGGGGGAGGCATCGGTCCGGACGACCGATATCCCTAGCTGGGAACGGACTTTAACAGTCTGACGTGCCTGTTGTGAGGCACGGTCGCCCTATGTGCAACACCCTGGGACGAAGGGCAACCGGACGACCTGGGGAGCAGCGGCCCCCGGCCCGGCGAAATGCCAGGTCAGACGCCACAACGGGGATGCCGCCCGAGCATCTCGCGATGCCCGGGCCAGCATCCCCGGAAAACCTCACAGCTCGGTGACGGAACCGCCGGCGGCTGCGATCTTCTCTTTGGCGGACTCGCTGAAGGCGTGCGCCGAGACCTGCAGCGCCACGCCACCCAGTTCGCCCGAGCCGAGAACCTTCACCGGCTGGCCCCGACGGACCGCGCCGGCGTCGGCCAGCTCCAGCGGACCGATCTCGCCACCGTTCGGGAACAGCTCGGCGAGCCGGTCCAGGTTGACAACCTGGAAGACGACCTTGTTGCGCGGGCGGTTGCCCAGGCCCTTGATCTTCGGCAGGCGCATGTGGAGGGGCATCTGCCCGCCCTCGAACGCCGCCGAGACCTGGTAACGGGCGCTGGTGCCCTTGGTACCGCGGCCCGCGGTCTTGCCCTTGGAGCCTTCACCACGACCCACGCGGGTCTTGGCCTTCTTGGCGCCGGGCGCCGGGCGCAGGTGGTGGACCTTGATCGCCATTATTCGACCTCCTCGACACTGACGAGGTGGCTGACGGCGAAGATCATGCCCCGAATCTCGGGACGGTCTTCCTTGACCACCACATCGTTGATCCGCTTCAGCCCGAGCGACCGCAGGGAGTCCCGCTGGTTCTGCTTACGGCCGATACCGGACCGGAGCTGCGTGACCTTCAAGCGTGCCATCACCGCACCGCCGCTTCCGCGCGCGACGCCAGCATGGCCGCAGGGGCGACGTCCTCGACCGGGAGGCCACGGCGGGCCGCAACGGCCTCCGGGGACTCCAGGCCCTTCAGGGCCGCCACCGTCGCGTGCACGATGTTGATCGGGTTCGACGAGCCGAGGCTCTTCGAGAGCACGTCGTGGATGCCGGCGCACTCCAGGACGGCACGCACCGGGCCACCGGCGATGACGCCGGTACCGGCGGACGCCGGCTTGAGGAGCACGACGCCGGCGGCGGCCTCACCCAGGATCGGGTGGGGGATCGTCGCGGCGATGCGCGGCACCTTGAAGAAGTGCTTCTTGGCCTCCTCGACACCCTTGGCGATCGCCGCGGGCACCTCCTTGGCCTTTCCGTAGCCGATACCGACGGTGCCGTCGCCGTCGCCCACGATCACCAGGGCGGTGAAGCTGAAGCGACGACCACCCTTGACGACCTTGGCGACACGGTTGATCGCTACGACCCGCTCGAGATGCGGGGTCTTCTCGACGGGCGCGTTACCGCGACCGCCCTCACGGCGGTTGTCGCGGCGGCCACCTTCGTTGTTACCGCCGGACCCGCCGCCTCGGCGCTGCTGACCAGGCATAGGTCTTCCCTCCTAGAACTCGAGTCCGGCTTCGCGGGCGGCTGCGGCAAGCGCGGCGATCCGCCCCGCGTACCGGTTACCGCCGCGGTCGAAGACGACCTTGGAAATGCCCGCGGCCTGGGCCCGCTCGGCGAGGAGAGCTCCGACCTTGGCGGCCTGCGAGCTCTTGTCACCCTCTCCGCCCCGCAGGGACGGGTCGAGGGTGGAGGCCGACGCGAGCGTGTGGCCCTTGAGGTCGTCGACGATCTGCGCGGTGATGTTCCGCGTGGACCGGGTGACGACCAGACGGGGGCGCTCGGCGGAGCCGCGGACGTTCTTGCGGACCCGGAAGTGCCGACGTGCCTTGCCGACGGCGCGCTTGTACGACGCACCGCCGCCATTGCGGCGCTTGAGCAGCGTGGCGGTCACTTCTTACCTGCCTTTCCAGCCTTGCGGCGGATGACCTCGCCCTGGTACTTGACGCCCTTGCCCTTGTACGGCTCCGGCGGGCGGATCTTCCGGATGTTCGCAGCGACCTCGCCGACGAGCTGCTTGTCGATACCGGTGACCGTGAACTGCGTCGGCCGCTCCACCGTGAAGGTGATGCCAGCCGGCGGGACCACGTTGACCGGGTGCGAGAAGCCCAGGGCGAACTCGAGGTCCTTGCCCTTGGCGGTCACGCGGTAACCGGTGCCGTTGATCTCCAGCGTCTTCTTGTAGCCCTCGGTGACGCCGACGATCATGTTGGCGACCAGGGTACGCGAGAGTCCGTGCAGCTCCTTGGCCCGACGTTCGTCGTTGGGCCGGTTGACCGCCAGCTCGCCGTTCTCCGCCTTCTCGACGGTGATCGGCTCGGCGACGGTGTGCGACAGCTCGCCCTTGGGGCCCTTGACCTTGACGGTCTGGCCCGTGATGGTGACGTCGACGCCGGCCGGGACCGGGATCGACTTACGTCCGATTCGCGACATGTCTAAGTCTCCGTTACCAAACGAAGGCGAGGATTTCCCCGCCAACGCTCCGCTTGCGGGCCTGCCGGTCGGTCAGCAGCCCCTGGGACGTCGAAACGATCGCGACGCCCAGGCCGCCGAGCACACGCGGGAGCTCGTCGGACTTGGCGTACACCCGCAGGCCGGGCTTGGACACGCGCTTGATACCGGCGAGGCTGCGCTCACGGTTCTGGCCGTACTTCAGCTCAACCACCAGGCGCTTGCCGACTTCGCCTTCCGCGGGCTCCTCGGCCGACCAGGAAGCGATGTAGCCCTCTGCCTTGAGGACCTCGGCGATACTCGCCTTGATCTTCGAGAAGGGCATGGTCACCTTGTCGTGGTACGCCTGGTTGGCGTTACGCAGACGCGTGAGCATGTCTGCGATCGGGTCCGTCATCGTCATGGGTATTCGTCAACCTTTCTCGCCGGGGTTCCCAGGGAAGTCCCGGGCCTACGGCGAAGCGGTATTACAAGGATTACCAGGAAGCCTTCGACACGCCGGGCAGCTCACCGCGGTGGGCCATGTCCCGGACACACACCCGGCACAGGCCGAACTTGCGGTAGACCGAGTGCGGACGTCCGCACTTCTGGCAGCGGGTGTACGCCCGTACGGCGAACTTGGGCTTCGCGGCCGCCTTGATGATCAGCGCCTTCTTAGCCATGCTCAGTTCTCCTTGAACGGGAAGCCCAGAAGCTTGAGCAGCTGCCGGCCCTCCTCGTCGGTCGTGGCGGTGGTGACCACCGTGATGTCCATGCCCCGGGTCCGATCGATCCGGTCCTGGTCGATCTCGTGGAACACCGACTGCTCGGTCAGACCGAACGTGTAGTTGCCGTGGCCGTCGAGCTTGCGCCCGTCCAGGCCGCGGAAGTCACGGATACGCGGCAGCGCGATCGACAGCAGCCGGTCCAGGAACTCCCACATCCGGTCGTTGCGAAGGGTGACCTTCGCGCCGATCGGCATGCCCTCACGCAGCTTGAACTGCGCGATGGACTTGGTCGCCCGCCGCACCAGCGGCTTCTGACCGGTGATGGTGGTCAGGTCACGCACGGCGCCGTCGATCAGCTTGGCGTCGCGGGCAGCCTCGCCGACACCCATGTTCACGACGACCTTCACCAGGCTGGGGATCTGCATGGGGTTGCCGTACTTGTACTGCTCCTGAAGCGCAGAGATGACCTCACTGCGGTACTTCTGCTTCAGCCGGGGCAGCGTCTTGGTTTCGGTAGCGGCAGTCATCACAGGTCCTTACCGGTGCTACGCGCGATACGAACCTTCTGGCCGTTCTCGTCCCGCCGGAAGCCGATGCGAGTCGGCTTGCCCTCGGAGTCCACGATCTGCACGTTCGAGATGTGGATCGGGGCTTCCTGCGTGACGATGCCGCCGGTCTTGGAACCGCGCTGCGTCGTGCGGATCTTCTCGTGCTTCTTCATACGGTTGACGCCCTCGACCAGGACCTTGTCCTGCCGCGGGAAGGCGGCGATGACCTTACCCTTGGCGCCCTTGTCCTTGCCGGCGATGACGACGACCGTGTCGCCCTTCTTGATCTTCACGGTCAGAGCACCTCCGGCGCCAGGCTGATGATCTTCATGAACCGCTTGTCGCGCAGCTCGCGGCCGACCGGGCCGAAGATGCGGGTACCGCGGGGGTCGCCACCGTCCTTGATGATGACGGCGGCATTCTCGTCGAAGCGGATGTACGAGCCGTCGGGACGGCGCCGCTCCTTGGCGGTGCGGACGATGACGGCCTTGACGACGTCACCCTTCTTCACACCGGCACCCGGAATGGCGTCCTTGACCGTGCACACGATGACGTCACCGATGCTCGCGTAACGGCGACCGGAGCCGCCCAGAACGCGGATGCACAGCACTTCCTTGGCACCCGTGTTGTCGGCGACGCGCAGTCGCGACTCCTGCTGGATCACGTCTGTCTCCTATGTCTGCCAGTTCTCCGGCACGGGGACGTACCAGAGCTTGGCGGAACGATGGTCCGCTGGGCCGGCCGGGATGTCCCGGCCGGCCCAGCAAACTCACTTGGCCTTTTCGAGGATCTCCACGACACGCCACCGCTTGGTACGCGACAGCGGACGGGTCTCCATCAGGGTGACCCGGTCACCGACGCCGCACGCGTTCTGCTCGTCGTGCGCCTGGAGCTTGCGGGTGCGCCGCAGGACCTTGCCGTAAAGGGCGTGCTTGACGCGGTCCTCGACCTCGACGATGACGGTCTTGTCCATCTTGTCGCTGATCACCAGACCCTCACGCACCTTGCGCTGGGTCCGGGGCGCAGCTGCTGCGTTCTCGCTCATGCTGTAGTCACCTCAGTCGGCGCGGCCGAGAGCCCCAGCTCACGCTCACGCATGATCGTGTAGATCTTCGCGATGTCCTTACGGACGACCTGCAGACGACGGTGGTTGTCGAGCTGACCGGTCGCACCCTGTACGCGGAGGTTGAACAGCTCCGCCTTGGACTCACGCAGCCGCGAGATCAGCTCCTCCTCGGAGAGCTCCCGCAGCTCGGAAGCCTTGACGCCGGCTGCCATCAGCCTTCACCACCTTCGCGCGTCACGATGCGGCACTTCATCGGGAGCTTGTGGATGGCGCGACGCATAGCCTCGCGCGCGATCGTCTCGTTCGGGAACGACATCTCGAAGAGAATGCGTCCCGGCTTGACGTTCGCCACCCACCACTCCGGCGAGCCCTTGCCGGAACCCATGCGGGTCTCGGCGGGCTTCTTGGTCAGTGCCTGGTCCGGGAAGATCGAGATCCACACCTTGCCGCCACGCTTGATGTGGCGGGTCATGGCGATACGAGCCGACTCGATCTGCCGGTTGGTCACGTACGCCGGCTCCAGGGCCTGGATACCGAACTCACCGAAGACCACCCGGTTGCCGCCCTTGGACGCGCCGTGGCGGTCCGGGTGGTGCGGCTTGCGGAAGCCCTTCGGGGGCTTACGCGGCATCAGCATGTGTCAGCCCTCCTGCTGCGTTTCGGCCGCAGCCGGAGCAACGGCGGTGTCGGTCGTGGGCGCAGCCTCCGCCGGAGCGGGGGTAGCAGCCGCGGCCTGAGCGGCGCGACCGGCCTCGGTGCCACCCGCGGTCGTACCGGACGAGCCGGAACGGCCACGACGCGGACGGTCGGGACGCTCGGCGCGGTCACGGCGCGGACGCGCGGGCGCCTCGGGGGCCACCTCACGTCCGGGCACGTAGTCGCCCTTGTAGATCCAGACCTTCACGCCGATGCGGCCGAAGGTCGTACGGGCCTCGAAGAAGCCGTACTCGATGTTGGCGCGCAGCGTGTGCAGCGGAACGCGACCCTCACGGTAGAACTCCGTGCGGCTCATCTCCGCGCCACCGAGGCGGCCGGAGACCTGCACCCGGATGCCCTTGCAGATCGGGTTCTTCATCGCCGACTGCATCGCCTTGCGCATGGCCCGGCGGAAGCTGACCCGGCTGGACAGCTGCTCGGCGACGCCCTGCGCCACGAGCTGCGCGTCCGACTCGGGGCTCTTCACCTCGAGGATGTTCAGCTGGACCTGCTTGCCGGTGAGCTTCTCGAGCTCGCCGCGGATCCGGTCGGCCTCCGCACCCTTACGGCCGATGACGATGCCCGGCCGGGCGGTGTGGATGTCCACGCGGACCCGGTCCCGGGTGCGCTCGATGTCCACCTTGGAGATGCCGGCGCGCTCGAGGCCCTTGGACATCATGCGGCGGATCTTGACGTCCTCGCCGATGTAGTCCTTGTAGAGCTTGTCCGCGAACCAGCGGCTCTTCCAGTCGGTGGAGATGCCGAGGCGGAACCCGGTGGGGTGAACTTTCTGACCCATTACTCGGCGCCTTCCGTGCTGCTGCTCTGGGACTCGGCCGGCTGGGCCGCCGGAGCAGCCTTCTTGGCCGGCGCGGCCTTCTTGGCCGTGGCCTTGCGGGCCGGCGTGGTCACCTGGACCGCCTCGACCGCCACGGTGATGTGGCAGGTCCGCTTGCGGATCCGGTACGCCCGGCCCTGCGCCCGCGGCCGGAACCGCTTGAGCGTCGGGCCCTCGTCCACGAAAGCTGCGCTGACCAGGAGCGCGTCCGGGTCGAGCCGTTCGTTGTTCTCTGCGTTCGCAATCGCGCTCGCGAGCACCTTGTAAACCTGCTCACTCGCAGCCTGCGGCGCGAACTGCAGGACCGTGAGAGCCTCCTTCGCGGGCAGACCGCGGACGAGGTTGATCACACGGCGCGCCTTGTTCGGCGAGATGCGCACGTGGCGCGCAACTGCCCGAGCGCCCGGCAGGACCGGAGCATCGCTCTTGACTGGCATCGCTGTAACCCCTTTCTGATCCGTGGACTGATTAGCGGCGACGGCTCTTGCGGTCGTCCTTCTCGTGACCCTTGAACGTGCGGGTCAGAGCGAACTCGCCGAGCTTGTGACCGACCATGGCCTCGGTGATGAACACCGGGACGTGCTTGCGCCCGTCGTGCACGGCGATCGTGTGCCCGAGCATGTCGGGAATGATCGTCGAGCGTCGCGACCAGGTCTTGATGACGTTCTTCGAGTTCTTCTCGTTCTGGACTTCCACCTTCTTGAGCAGGTGGTCGTCGACGAACGGGCCCTTCTTCAGGCTGCGAGGCATCTTTTAACTCCCGTTACCCGCGCTTGCGGGTGGCGTAGCGGCGGCGAACGATCATGCGGTCGCTCTCCTGGCCCTTGCGGCGGGTACGGCCCTCCGGCTTACCGGCGGGGTTGACCGGGTGGCGACCACCTGAGGTCTTACCCTCACCACCACCGTGCGGGTGGTCCACCGGGTTCATGGCGACACCACGGACGGTCGGGCGCTTGCCCTTCCATCGCATGCGGCCGGCCTTGCCCCAGTTGATGTTCGACTGCTCGGCGTTGCCGATCTCGCCGACCGTCGCGCGGCAGCGGATGTCGACGCGACGGATCTCACCGGAGGGCATACGCAGCGTGGCGTACACGCCCTCACGACCGAGCAGCTGGATGCCCACGCCGGCCGAACGGGCCAGCTTGGCGCCACCGCCGGGACGAAGCTCCACACCGTGGATCGTCGTACCGACCGGGATGTTGCGCAGGGGCAGGTTGTTGCCCGGCTTGATGTCCGCGCCCACGCCGGACTCGACGCGGTCACCCTGCTTGAGGTCCTTCGGCGCGAGGATGTAGCGCTTCTCGCCGTCGGCGTAGTGCAGCAGGGCGATGCGGGACGTGCGGTTCGGGTCGTACTCGATGTGAGCGACCTTGGCCGGCACGCCGTCCTTGTCGTTGCGCCGGAAGTCGATCAGCCGGTACTGCCGCTTGTGGCCGCCGCCCTGGTGCCGCGTGGTGATGCGGCCGTGGACGTTGCGACCACCCTTCTTGGGCAGCGGAACCAGCAGAGACTTCTCCGGCGTCGACCGGGTGATCTCGGCGAAGTCGGCGACGCTGGAGCCGCGACGGCCCGGCGTGGTCGGCTTGTACTTACGGATAGCCATGATTTACAAACCCCTTAGCTGACCGGGCCGCCGAAGGCCTCGATACGGTCACCGTCAGCCAGCTTCACGAGAGCACGCTTGGTCGCCTTGCGCTGACCGAAGCCCGTCCTGGTGCGCTTGCGCTTGCCCTGGCGGTTGATGGTGTTCACCGTCAGCACACGGACATCGAAGATCTGCTGGATCGCGATCTTGATCTCGGTCTTGTTCGCGTCCGGGTGGACCAGGAACGTGTACCAGTTCTGGTCGAGAACGCTGTAGCTCTTCTCGGAGACCACGGGCGCGACGATGATGTCGCGCGGGTCGGCGATCGTGCTCACTTGTCCCCCTCCTCGGCAGCCTCGGCCGGCACGCCCAGGAACTCGTCGAGAGCTTCCTTGGTGAAGACGACCTCGTCGGCGACCAGCACGTCGTAGGTGTTCAGCTGGCCGGCCTCGATGAGGTGCACGGTCGGCTCGTTGCGCAGCGAGATCCAGTTCAGCTCGTCGTAGCTGCTGAGCACGACCAGGACCTTGGTGGACTGGGTCGCCTTGCGCAGCGTCGCGACCGCGGCCTTGGTCGACGGCTTGTCGCCGACGATGAACGCCTCGATCACGTGGACGCGGCCGTCGCGGGCCCGGTCCGAGAGGGCGCCCCGCAGAGCGGCGGCCTTCATCTTCTTCGGGGTCCGCTGGCTGTAGTCGCGCGGCACGGGGCCGTGCACCACGCCACCACCGGTGAACTGCGGCGCGCGGATCGAGCCCTGACGGGCGCGACCGGTGCCCTTCTGCTTGTACGGCTTCTTGCCGCCACCGGCGACCTCACCGCGCGTCTTGGCCTTGGCCGTGCCCTGACGGGCGGCGGCGAGCTGGGCCACGACGACCTGGTGCATCAGCGGGATGTTCGCCTGCACGTCGAAGATGTCGTCGGGCAGCTCGACCGAGCCGGCCTTCGTGCCCTCGGCGTTGATCACGTCAACCGAGCTCACTTGGCACCACCCTTCTTCTTCGCCGCCGTGCGGACCAGGATCAGCGCGCCCTTGGGACCGGGCACCGCGCCCTTGACCAGCAGCAGGTTGTTCTCGAGGTCGACTGCCTGCACCGTCAGGTTCTGCACGGTGAAGCGCTTGTTACCCATGCGACCCGCCATCCGGGTGCCCCGGAAGACACGGCCGGGGGTCGCGCAGGCGCCGATCGAACCGGGCGAGCGGTGCTTGCGCTCGACACCGTGGCTGGCCTTGAGGCCGTGGAAGCCGTGCCGCTTCATGACGCCGGCGTAGCCCTTGCCCTTGGTCTTACCGGTGACGTCGATCGGCGTGCCGACCGGGAACGTCTCGACGGTGACCTCCTGGCCGAGCTCGTACTCGGTGGCGTCGGTGGTGCGCAGCTCCACGATGTGGCGCCGCGGCGACACACCCGCCTTCGCGTAGTGGCCGCCCTCCGGCTTGTTGACCTTGCGCGGGTCGATGGCGCCGTACGCCAGCTGAACCGCGGTGTAGCCGTCAGTCTCGGAGGTGCGGACCTGGGTCACGACGCACGGGCCGGCCTGCACCACGGTTACCGGGACGACCTTGTTGTTGTCCCAGACCTGGGTCATGCCGAGCTTGGCGCCCAGGATGCCCTTCACTTGCCTGTCCATTGTCCGGATCCCTACAGCTTGATCTCGATGTCGACGCCAGCCGGCAGGTCGAGGCGCATCAGCGAGTCGACCGTCTTCGGAGTCGGGTCGATGATGTCGATCAGACGCTTGTGCGTGCGCATCTCGAAGTGCTCGCGCGAGTCCTTGTACTTGTGCGGCGAACGGATGACGCAGAAACGGTTGATCTCCGTGGGCAGCGGCACCGGGCCCGCGACCGAAGCTCCGGTGCGCGTGACCGTCTCGACGATCTTGCGTGCCGACGAGTCAACGACCTCGTGGTCATAGGCCTTGAGCCGGATGCGGATCTTCTGTCCCGCCATGGTGGCTTCTGTTTCCTTCTCTCGATGCCGCTACGTGCGAAAGCTGTGGCCCTCGCATGCCCGCAGGACCGTTGGTCCTGCGATGTCCGACCCCCGCGGTCGGGCGTGTCGCGCTCTGGAATCAAGCTCCGCCCCAGGTCTCTGGAGCGATCTTGCCCGCAAGGATTCCCCCGGAGGGAAGCCCTTGATCCGTCGGGATCGGGGATGCCGGCGGCCAGTCAAAACACGCCGGACACCCGGCGAGGGTGGCTGACCGCCCTCTCTCAAGAGCGAGAGCAGCCAACCACCCTGCGCGGACGCAACCTGACTAGTATGCCGTATCGATCCCGGCAATGCTAATCGGGGTCACCATTGAGGCGGAGGCCTCAATCAGACGTTGATCTTCGTGACCGTACCGGCGCCGACGGTGCGGCCACCCTCACGGATCGCGAACTTCAGGCCCTGCTCCATGGCGATCGGCTGGATCAGCTTGACCGACATCGAGGTGGAGTCGCCCGGCATGACCATCTCGGTGCCCTCGGGCAGCGTGACGACGCCGGTGACGTCCGTGGTGCGGAAGTAGAACTGCGGGCGGTAGTTCTGGAAGAACGGCGTGTGCCGGCCGCCCTCCTCCTTCGAGAGGATGTAGACCTGGCCCTCGAACTCCGTGTGCGGAGTGCTGGAGCCCGGCTTCACCACGACCATGCCGCGCTCGACGTCCTCGCGCTTGATACCGCGCAGCAGGAGGCCGACGTTCTCACCCGCGCGGGCCTCGTCGAGCAGCTTGCGGAACATCTCGATGCCGGTGCAGACGGTCTTGGTCGACTTCTCGCGGATACCCACGATCTCGACCTCCTCGTTCGGCTTGAGGATGCCGCGCTCGGCCCGGCCGGTGACGACCGTACCGCGACCGGTGATCGTGAAGACGTCCTCGATCGGCATGAGGAACGGCTTGTCGGTGTCGCGCTCGGGCTGCGGGATCGCGGTGTCGACCGCGTTCATCAGCTCGAGCAGCTTGCCGGTCCACTCCGCGTCGCCCTCGAGCGCCTTGAGCGCCGAGACGCGCACGACCGGAAGGTCGTCGCCCGGGAACTCGTAGGTGCTCAGCAGCTCGCGGACCTCGAGCTCGACGAGCTCCAGGAGCTCCTCGTCGTCCACCATGTCGCTCTTGTTCAGGGCGACGACGATGTACGGCACGCCGACCTGGCGGGCCAGGAGCACGTGCTCCTTGGTCTGCGGCATCGGGCCGTCGGTCGCGGCGACCACCAGGATCGCGCCGTCCATCTGGGCGGCACCGGTGATCATGTTCTTGATGTAGTCGGCGTGGCCGGGGCAGTCCACGTGCGCGTAGTGCCGCGACGCGGTCTGGTACTCGACGTGCGCGATCGAGATCGTGATGCCGCGGGCCTTCTCCTCCGGCGCCTTGTCGATCTCGTCGAACGGCGTGTAGGGGTTGAGGTCCGGGTACTCGTCGTGCAGGACCTTCGTGATGGCCGCAGTCAGCGTCGTCTTACCGTGGTCGATGTGACCAATGGTGCCGATGTTGACGTGCGGCTTAGTCCGCTCGAACTTCGCCTTCGCCACTGGTGTCCTCCTGTGGACTGTGTCTTTTCTTCTCGTCCGGCACGCCGATAAGGCGATCAGGACTCTGTCGACTGCTCGTGCACGTGCGGTCCTCGACGGACCGCACGTGCCTCATCAGGCTGGGAGCTTACGCGCCCGTGGCCTTGGCGATGATCTCCTTCGCCACGCTCTGAGGAACCTCGGCGTAGGAGTCGAACTGCATGCTGTAGCTCGCCCGGCCCTGGGTCTTCGACCGGAGGTCGCCGACGTAGCCGAACATCTCCGAGAGCGGCACCAGAGCCTTGATGACGCGAGCGCCGGAGCGCTCCTCCATCGACTGGATGATGCCGCGGCGGGAGTTGAGGTCACCGATGACGTCACCCATGTTGTCCTCAGGGGTGGTGACCTCAACGGACATCATCGGCTCGAGGAGCGCGGGGTCGGCCTTGCGGGCCGCCTCCTTCATCACGATCGAGCCGGCGATCTTGAATGCCATTTCCGACGAGTCGACCTCGTGGAACTGACCGTCCACCAGGGTCAGCTTGACGCCGACCATCGGGTAGCCGGCGAGGACGCCGTACTGCAGCGAGTCCTGCGCGCCCGCGTCCACCGAAGGGATGTACTCCTTGGGGATACGGCCACCGGACACCGCGTTGACGAACTCGTACGTCGGGCCGTCCGCCGCGAGCGGCAGGGGCTCGACGGTGACGACGACCTTCGCGTACTGGCCCGAGCCACCGGTCTGCTTCTTGTGCACGTACGTGAGCTTCTCCACGGTGCCGCGGATCGTCTCGCGGTACGCCACCTGCGGCTTACCGATGTTCGCCTCGACGTTGAACTCGCGACGCATGCGGTCCACGAGGATGTCGAGGTGCAGCTCGCCCATGCCGGCGATGACGGTCTGCCCGGTCTCCTCGTCGTTGAAGACGCGGAAGGTCGGGTCCTCCTCGGCCAGGCGCTGGATGGCGACACCCAGCTTCTCCTGGTCGGACTTGGTCTTCGGCTCGATGGCGACCTGGATGACCGGCTCCGGGAACGTCATCGACTCCAGGATGACCGGGTGCGCCGGGTCGCTGAGCGTGTCGCCCGTGGTGGTCTGCTTGAGCCCCTGCACGGCGATGATGTCGCCGGCCCACGCCGTCGGACGCTCTTCGCGCTTGTTGGCGTGCATCTGGTAGATCTTGCCGATCCGCTCCTTGCGGTCCTTGGTGGAGTTGACCACCTGGGAACCGGACTCGAGCGTGCCGGAGTAGACCCGGACGTACGTCAGCTTGCCGAGGTGCTTGTCCGTCTGGATCTTGAACGCCAGACCGGAGAACGGCTCGTCGTTCGACGGCTTGCGGACGATCGGCGTCTCGCCGTCGGTCGCGGTGCCGTCGATGGCCGGGACGTCCAGCGGCGACGGCAGGAAGTCCACGACGGCGTCGAGCATGGGCTGAACGCCCTTGTTCTTGAACGCCGAACCGCAGAGCACCGGGTTCGCCTTGCTGGCGATCGTGGCGCGCCGGATGGCGGCCTTGATCTCGTCCTGGGAGACCTCTTCGCCCTCGAGGTACTTCTCCATGACGGAGTCGTCCACGTCGGCGAGCGTCTCGATCAGCTTTTCGCGCCACTCGTTGGCGGAGTCGACCAGGTCGGCCGGGATCTCCTCGATCGCGTAGTCCTCACCCTTCTGGGTCTCCCCGCGCCAGGTGAAGGCCTTCATCGTGATCAGGTCGACGACGCCGATGTGCTCGCTCTCGAGCCCGATCGGGATCTGCAGAACGAGCGGGGTGGCGTTGAGCCGGTCGATCATCATCTGCACGCAGCGGAAGAAGTCGGCGCCGGTCCGGTCGAGCTTGTTGACGAAGCACATCCGCGGGACGTGGTACTTGTCCGCCTGCCGCCAGACGTTCTCCGTCTGCGGCTCCACGCCGGCGACACCGTCGTAGACCGCGACGGCACCGTCGAGCACCCGCAGCGACCGCTCGACCTCGACCGTGAAGTCGACGTGGCCGGGCGTGTCGATGATCTGGATCGTGTAGCCCTTCCACTCGCACTTCGTGGCGGCGGAGGTGATGGTGATGCCGCGTTCCTGTTCCTGTTCCATCCAGTCCATGACGGCCGCGCCCTCGTGGACTTCACCGATCTTGTACGTGATACCGGTGTAGAACAGGATCCGCTCGGTCGTCGTGGTCTTACCAGCGTCGATGTGCGCCATGATGCCGATGTTGCGTACCTTGGCGAGCGCGTCTGCGGCAGCCACTTCAATCCCTACTTTTCTTCGTCGTCGTCTCTGCAGGACCGGTACGACTGAACTGCGACGGCCCGGCGGGAACCGGGCCGGCAGCGGGTCTTACCAGCGGTAGTGCGCGAAGGCCTTGTTGGACTCCGCCATCTTGTGGGTGTCCTCGCGCCGCTTCACAGCTGCGCCGAGGCCGTTGCTGGCGTCGAGCAGCTCGTTCTGCAGCCGCTCGATCATGGTCTTCTCACGGCGGGCCTTGGAGTACTGGACCAGCCAGCGCAGACCGAGGGTGGTCTGGCGCGGGGTGCGCACCTCGACCGGCACCTGGTAGGTCGCGCCACCGACGCGGCGGCTGCGGACCTCGAGGGTCGGCTTGACGTTGTCCATGGCCCGCTTGAGGGTGACCACGGGGTCGGTGCCGCTCTTCTCACGGCAGCCCTCGAGGGCGCCGTAGACGATGCGCTCGGCGAGCTGACGCTTGCCGCCGACCAGGATCTTGTTCACCAGCTGGGTGACCAGCGGCGAGTTGTAGACCGGGTCCGCAACCAGCGGGTGTTTCGGCGCTGGGCCTTTACGGGGCATGTCAGCTCTTCTCCTTCTTCGCGCCGTAACGGCTGCGGGCCTGCTTGCGGTTGCGGACACCCTGGGTGTCCAGCGAACCGCGGACGATCTTGTAGCGGACGCCCGGGAGGTCCTTCACACGACCGCCACGCACGAGCACGATCGAGTGCTCCTGCAGGTTGTGGCCGACGCCCGGGATGTACGCCGTCACCTCGATCTGGCTGCTGAGCTTCACACGAGCGACCTTGCGCAGCGCAGAGTTCGGCTTCTTGGGGGTAGTGGTGTACACGCGCGTGCACACGCCGCGCCGCTGAGGGCTTCCCTTCAGCGCCGGCGTCTTGGTCTTGCTCGTCTTCGCCTGGCGGCCCTTTCGGACCAGCTGCTGGATCGTGGGCACCGGGTTTCTCCGCTCCCTTCGGCCGCCCTTCAGCGGCCGCACCGTCTTCGTTCTGCCTTGTGCACCGAGAGATCCCGTTTGGATCCCCGGCACCCGCGGTCGGGCGTGTCGTCCGGCTCACGGTCCCGCCGCGCGCTTGACGCACGCCGCGGATGTTCTGTCTTTGTCAGGGCTGTAACCCTGTCGTGCCACTGCCCCGTCGGTTACTACAGACTCGGGCGCACGCACGAGTTGCCCGGGCTAGCCCGGGCACGAGGGGAAAGAGTACCCACCACAGGGACACAGGTCAAAACGAGAACTGTTTCCCCTGATGGACATCTCCAGCTAACAAGTGTACCGGGTGCCTCGGCGTGACGACGCCTCGGTATCGGATCCGGCTGCACAAGGCCTCACGAGAACTGCAACACCACTACCAACAGCAGAGTCAGCGCCGCAATTCCCAGTCCCGCGGCGCCGCAGGAGATCCCCGCGGTGGCCACGCCCCGGCCCACGAAACGGACCTTGCCGTCCTGCCCGGAACGCTTGATCTGGCGCCGGGCGGCCAGCCCGACACCCACCGCACCCCCGCCGACCAGCACCCCCAGCAGCGCAAACGCACCCGCCACCACGGCACCCCAGCCCTCGGACTGACCGAGCAGGCCGAAGCAGAGCACCAGCGTGGAGATCATGATGGCGCCGATGCCGGCGATGAGCGAGCCGGTGGCCAGGCCGGACGTGATCGGCGCCACCCGCAGCTGGACCAGGGCGAACTCGGTGCCGGCGACCGGCTCGACGCGTTCCGGGGTCCACGCCTCGCTCGGCTTGGGCAGCAGCACCGGCGGAGGCGGGCCGGCCATCGACACCGGCTGTCCGGCCGGTGGCCACGAACCTGGTTGCTGCGTCACCGGACCGTCCCTCTCGCCGCGTACCCCTGGATCTTCGAGCATGTCACCCGAACGTGGTCCGGCGCAGCCCTGGGGCCGCTACCGGGCGCTCAGTCGGTGTTGGAGTCGAAGTCCTGGCCGCCGGTCGGGCCGGCCAGGTGCAGCAGGCCGGCGATCGACGCGACGACCAGCGCGGTCAGCGCCAGCACGATTCCGGCCCAGGCCAGCCGCTCCCCGCGGCGGACCCAGGCGCCCCCGAGGAGATAGCCGCCGGCGGCGTAGGCCTGGCGCCGGACCTGCCGGGCCAGGACCAGGGCGACCGTGGCGGGAATCACGCCGCCGACCAGTGCCCCGGTCAGCAATGCCACGACCCCCAGCGCGAAGACCGCCCGGGCCTTGGTCGACGGCGCCGGTTCGGGATCCATCGGGTGCCGGGTGGGTGCGGTCGTCGCGGGGTAGCTCACCCGTCCATCTTAGGAACACGAACGGGCGGCCGCGCATGATGCGCGACCGCCCGTGCTGCCGTGGGAAACCCTTAGCGGTAAGACCCGAAGTCGAAGTCGTCCAGCGGCACAGCCTGCCCGCTGGCCGGCCCGAAGCCGTAGTCGGTCTCGGGGTACCCGGTCATCGAGTACACCTTCGCCTTGGCCTCCTCGGTCGGCTCGACCCGGATGTTGCGGTACTTGCTGATGCCCGTACCGGCCGGGATGAGCTTGCCGATGATGACGTTCTCCTTGAGGCCCACCAGCGAGTCGCTGCGCGAGTTGATCGCAGCGTCGGTGAGCACCCGGGTGGTCTCCTGGAAGGAGGCCGCCGAGAGCCAGGAGTCGGTCGCCAGCGAGGCCTTGGTGATACCCATCAGCACCGGGCGACCGGCGGCGGGCTCGCCACCCTCGCCCACGAGCCGGCGGTTCTCCGACTCGAAGAGCGCCCGGTCGACCAGCACGCCCGGCAGGAACTCGGTCGCGCCGGAATCGATGACCGTGACCCGCTTGAGCATCTGGCGGATGATGATCTCGATGTGCTTGTCGTGGATGAGCACACCCTGCGAGCGGTAGACCTCCTGGACCTCACTGGTCAGGTGGACCTGGACCGCCCGCGGACCCATGATGCGCAGCAGCTCGTGCGGATCGATGGTGCCCTCGGTGAGCTTCTCGCCGACCGCCACGTGGTCGCCGTCGTGGGCCCGCAGCTTGACGCGCTTGGAGATCTTGTCGTACACGATCTCCTCGCTGCCGTCGTCCGGGATCACGATGATCTTCCGCGAGCGCTCGCCGTCCTCGATGCGGATGCGGCCGGGGGTGTCGGCGATGGGCGCCTTGCCCTTCGGCACGCGGGCCTCGAAGATCTCCTGCACACGCGGCAGACCCTGGGTGATGTCCTCACCCGCGACACCACCGGTGTGGAAGGTACGCATCGTCAGCTGCGTACCGGGCTCACCGATGGACTGGGCCGCGATGATGCCGACGGCCTCGCCGATGTCGACCGCCTTGCCGGTCGGCAGCGAACGGCCGTAGCAGGCCGCACACACACCCAGCTTCGACTCACAGGTCAGGACGCTGCGCACCCGGACCGTCTCCACGCCGGCCGCGACCAGCTTGTCGACCATGATCGAGTTGAGGTCGTCGCCACGCGACACCACCCGGTTGCCCTGGGCGTCGTCGATGTCGTCGGCCAGCGTCCGGGCGTGCACGCCGGTCTCGGCGTGCGTGTGCACCACGAGGGTGCCGTCCGGCTCGCGGTCCGCCACCTGCATCGGGATCGCGCGGTCGGTGCCGCAGTCCTCCTCGCGGATGATGACGTCCTGCGAGACGTCCACCAGACGCCGGGTCAGGTAACCCGAGTCGGCGGTACGCAGCGCGGTGTCGGCCAGACCCTTACGGGCACCGTGCGTGGAGATGAAGTACTCCAGCACGGTCAGACCCTCGCGGTACGACGAGGTGATCGGGCGCGGGATGATCTCGCCCTTGGGGTTGGCCACCAGACCACGGATCGCGGCGATCTGCCGGAGCTGGAGGAGGTTACCGCGAGCGCCGGAGTTGATCATGACCCAGAGCGGGTTCTCCTGCGGCAGCGCCGTCTCCATCTCCTTCGAGATGTCCTTGGTCGCGTTGGTCCAGATGTCGATGAGCTCGCCGCGACGTTCCTCGGCGGTCATCAGACCACGCTGGTACTGCTTGTCGATGCGGTCGGCCTCACCCTGGTAGCGGGCGATGATCTCCGGCTTGCGCGGCGGGGCGACGACGTCGCCCATACCGATCGTCACACCGGACCAGGTGGCCCAGTGGAAACCGGCCTCCTTGAGCGCGTCCAGGGTCGCCGCCAGGGCGACCTTGGGGAAGCGCTCGGCGAGGTCGTTGACGATCGCGGAGAGCTGACCCTTGCGGATCTCGTAGTTGACGTAGCGGTAGCCCGGCGGCAGCGTCTCGTTGAAGAGCACCCGTCCCAGGGTGGTCTCCACGGTCAGCTTGTCGCCCGACTCCCAGCCCTCCGGACGCTCCCAGGCGGGGGCGCCGGCGCCGTTGTCGACCTCGAGCACCTCGGGCAGGCGGATCTTCACGAGCGCCTGCAGGTGCAGCTCGCCGTTGTCGAACGCCATCCGGGCCTCGGCGTCCGAGCTGAACGTCCGGCCCTCACCCTTCGCACCCTTGGTGAGGTGCGTCAGGTAGTACAGCCCGATGACCATGTCCTGGGTGGGCATGGTGACGGGCTTGCCGTCGGCCGGCTTGAGGATGTTGTTCGACGACAGCATGAGGATCCGGGCCTCGGCCTGCGCCTCGGCCGACAGCGGCACGTGCACCGCCATCTGGTCACCGTCGAAGTCGGCGTTGAACGCCGTACAGACGAGCGGGTGGATCTGGATCGCCTTGCCCTCGACCAGCTGCGGCTCGAAGGCCTGGATGCCCAGGCGGTGCAGCGTCGGTGCGCGGTTCAGCAGCACCGGGTGCTCGCTGATGACCTCTTCCAGGACGTCCCACACGACCGCGCGCTGCCGCTCGACCATGCGCTTGGCCGACTTGATGTTCTGCGCGTGGTTGAGGTCCACCAGGCGCTTCATCACGAACGGCTTGAACAGCTCCAGCGCCATCTGCTTCGGCAGGCCGCACTGGTGCAGCTTGAGCCGGGGGCCGACGACGATGACGGAACGGCCGGAGTAGTCGACGCGCTTGCCGAGCAGGTTCTGACGGAACCGGCCCTGCTTGCCCTTGAGCATGTCGGACAGCGACTTCAGCGGACGGTTACCCGGGCCGGTGACCGGCCGGCCGCGGCGGCCGTTGTCGAACAGTGCGTCGACGGCCTCCTGCAGCATCCGCTTCTCGTTGTTGACGATGATCTCGGGGGCGCCGAGGTCGATCAGCCGCTTGAGCCGGTTGTTCCGGTTGATCACACGGCGGTAGAGGTCGTTCAGGTCGGACGTGGCGAAGCGGCCACCGTCGAGCTGCACCATCGGGCGCAGGTCCGGCGGGATGACCGGGACGCAGTCCAGGACCATGCCGAGCGGCGAGTTGCGGGTGTTCAGGAACGCCGCGACGACCTTGAGGCGCTTGAGCGCACGGATCTTCCGCTGGCCCTTGCCGCTGCGAATGGTCTCGCGCAGCGACTCGGCCTCGGCGTCGAGGTCCATGTTCTGCAGCAGCGCCTTGATCGCCTCGGCACCCATGCCACCGGTGAAGTACTCACCGAAGCGGTCGCGCAGCTCGCGGTAGAGCAGCTCGTCGGTGACCAGCTGCTTGCTGTCGAGCTTGCGGAAGGTGTCGAGCACCTCGTCCAGGCGGTCGATCTCGCGCTGCGCCTTGTCACGGATCTGGCGCATCTCGCGTTCGCCGGCCTCCTTGACCTTGCGGCGCACGTCCGCCTTGGCCCCCTCGGCCTCCAGCTCGGCCAGGTCCTGCTCGAGCTTGCCGGCGCGCTTCTCGATCTCGGAGTCACGGCTGTTCTCGGACTGCCGCTTCTCGGCGAAGATCTCGTTCTCGACCGTGGACATGTCGCGGTGACGCGCTTCGGCGTCCACGCTCGTGATCACGTACGAGGCGAAGTAGATGATCTTCTCGAGATCCTTGGGCGCCAGGTCGAGCAGGTAGCCCAGCCGGCTCGGCACACCCTTGAAGTACCAGATGTGCGTGACCGACGCGGCCAGCTCGATGTGACCCATGCGCTCACGACGGACCTTGGACCGGGTCACCTCGACGCCGCAGCGCTCACAGATGATGCCCTTGAACCGGACCCGCTTGTACTTGCCGCAGTAGCACTCCCAGTCCCGCTGAGGACCGAAGATCTTCTCGCAGAAGAGTCCGTCCTTCTCGGGCTTGAGCGTGCGGTAGTTGATCGTCTCGGGCTTCTTGACCTCGCCGTGAGACCACTGCCGGATGTCGTCAGCGGTAGCAAGGCCGATACGCAACTCGTCGAAGAAGTTGACGTCGAGCACTTGGACTATCCCTCGTGTTTCGTTGCTCGGATAAATTCCAGGCCGGCGGGGGCGTCCCCGGCGCTCGGCTCACCTTGCAGTGGGCCGGACCGCCGGGGACGCTCTCCGTCAGATCTCTTCGACGCTGCTGACGCCCTCGTTCGGGCGCCGGGACAGGTCGATGCCGAGTTCTTCCGCGGCCCGGAAGACCTCGTCGTCCGTCTCGCGCATCTCCAGGGCAACACCGTCGCTGGAGAGCACCTCGACGTTCAGGCACAGCGACTGGAGCTCCTTGAGAAGCACCTTGAAGGACTCGGGGATTCCCGGCTCCGGGATGTTCTCGCCCTTGACGATCGCCTCGTAGACCTTCACGCGGCCGAGTACGTCGTCGGACTTGATGGTGAGCAGTTCCTGCAGTGCGTAGGCCGCACCGTAGGCCTGCATCGCCCAGCACTCCATCTCACCGAAGCGCTGGCCACCGAACTGCGCCTTACCACCCAGCGGCTGCTGCGTGATCATCGAGTACGGGCCGGTGGACCGCGCGTGGATCTTGTCGTCGACCAGGTGGTTGAGCTTCAGGATGTAGACGTAGCCCACCGAGATCGGGTCCGGCAGCGGTTCACCGGAACGACCGTCGAAGAGCTGCGCCTTGCCGTCGCCGTTGACCAGCCGCTTACCGTCGCGGTTGAGCAGGGTCGACTCCAGCAGGCCCTTGATCTCGTCCTCCTGGGCACCGTCGAAGACCGGGGTCGCCACGTTGCTGTCCTTCGGCGACTCGTGGGCCTCGATGGCGCGCAGCTGGCGCTTCCAGTCGGCGTCCTCGCCCTCGACCTCCCAGCCCGTCTTGGCGATCCACCCGAGGTGGGTCTCCAGGACCTGGCCGATGTTCATGCGCGAGGGCACACCCAGCGGGTTGAGCACGATGTCGACCGGGGTGCCGTCCTCCAGGAACGGCATGTCCTCGATCGGCAGGATCTTGGAGATGACGCCCTTGTTGCCGTGCCGGCCGGCGAGCTTGTCACCGTCCTGGATCTTGCGCTTCTGGGCGACGTAGACCCGGACCAGCTCGTTCACGCCGGGGGGCAGCTCGTCGCCGTCCTCCCGCGAGAACGTGCGGACACCGATGACCGTGCCGGTCTCGCCGTGCGGCACCTTCAGCGAGGTGTCCCGGACCTCCCGGGCCTTCTCACCGAAGATCGCGCGGAGCAGCCGCTCCTCCGGGGTCAGCTCGGTCTCGCCCTTGGGCGTGACCTTGCCGACCAGGATGTCGCCGGGCACGACCTCGGCACCGATCCGGATGATGCCGCGCTCGTCCAGGTCGGCGAGCATTTCCTCGCTGACGTTGGGGATGTCGCGGGTGATCTCTTCCGGGCCGAGCTTGGTGTCGCGGGCGTCGACCTCGTGCTCCTCGATGTGGATCGAGGTGAGGACGTCCTGCTGCACGAGGCGCTGCGACAGGATGATCGCGTCCTCGTAGTTGTGGCCTTCCCAGCACATGAACGCGACGAGCAGGTTCCGGCCGAGGGCCATCTCCCCTTCGTCGGTGCACGGACCGTCGGCGATGACCTGGCCGGCCTCGACCCGGTCGCCTTCGAAGACGACGGGCTTCTGGTTGACGCAGGAGCCGGCGTTGCTGCGACGGAACTTGTGCAGCAGGTAGGTCCGGCGGTGGCCGTCGTCCTGGTGCACCGTCACGTAGTCGGCGCACAGGTCCTCGACCAGACCGCCGACCTCGGCCACGACCACGTCGCCGGCGTCGACCGCGGCACGGTATTCCATGCCCGTGCCGACCAGCGGCGCCTCGGCCTTGACCAGCGGAACGGCCTGACGCTGCATGTTCGCACCCATCAGGGCGCGGTTGGCGTCGTCGTGCTCGAGGAACGGGATCATCGCCGTCGCGACCGAGGTCATCTGCCGCGGCGAGACGTCCATGTAGTCGACCTCGGTGCCGGGCACGTAGTCGACCTCACCGCCCTTACGGCGGACCAGAACGCGATCCTGCGCGAAGGTGCCGTCGGACGCCAGCGTCGCGTTGGCCTGCGCCTTGACGAAGCGGTCCTCCTCGTCCGCGGTGAGGTAGTCGACCTGGTCGGTGACCCGGCCGTTCTCCACCTTGCGGTACGGGGTCTCGATGAATCCGAACGGGTTGACCCGCGCGAACGTCGAGAGAGCACCGATCAGGCCGATGTTCGGGCCCTCCGGCGTCTCGATCGGGCACATCCGGCCATAGTGGGACGGGTGCACGTCACGGACCTCGAAGCCCGCCCGCTCACGGGACAGACCACCGGGGCCGAGCGCGCTCAGCCGGCGCCGGTGGGTCAGGCCCGCCAGCGGGTTGGTCTGGTCCATGAACTGCGACAGCTGCGACGTGCCGAAGAACTCCTTGATCGCGGCCACCACGGGGCGGATGTTGATCAGGGTCTGCGGCGTGATCGCCTCGACGTCCTGGGTCGTCATGCGCTCGCGGACGACGCGCTCCATCCGGGACAGGCCCACGCGGACCTGGTTCTGGATGAGCTCGCCCACGGTGCGCAGGCGCCGGTTGCCGAAGTGGTCGATGTCGTCGGCCTCGTAGCCCTCCTCACCGGCGTGCAGCCGGCAGAGGTAGTCCACGGTCTTGACGATGTCTTCCTCGGTCAGCGTGCCCCGGACGATCGGGACGTCGATGTCGAGCTTCTTGTTGAACTTGTACCGGCCGACCTTGGCGACGTCGTACCTCTTCGGGTTGAAGAAGAGGTTATCGAGCAGGGTCTGCGCGTTCTCACGCGTCGGGGGCTCGCCGGGACGGAGCTTGCGGTAGATGTCGAGCAGGGCCTCGTCCTGCCCGCCGATGTGGTCCTTCTCGAGCGTCGTCATGAGCAGCTCGGACCAGCCGAACCGCTCCCGGATCTGGTCCGCCGACCAACCGATCGCCTTCAGCAGGACGGTGACGGCCTGCCGGCGCTTGCGGTCGATGCGGACACCGACGGTGTCGCGCTTGTCGATGTCGAACTCGAGCCAGGCACCCCGGCTCGGAATGACCTTGACGCTGGAGAGGTCACGGTCGGAGGTCTTGTCCGGCTCCTTGGTGAAGTACACGCCCGGCGAGCGGACGAGCTGACTCACCACGACGCGCTCGGTGCCGTTGATGACGAACGTCCCCTTGGGGGTCATCATCGGGAAGTCACCCATGAACACCGTCTGGCTCTTGATCTCGCCAGTGGTGTTGTTGGTGAACTCCGCGGTCACGAACAGCGGTGCGCAGTAGGTCAGGTCCTTCTCCTTGCACTCTTCGATGGAGGCCTTGACCTCGTCGAAGCGCGGCGCTGAGAAGGACAGCGACATGGTGCCGGAGAAGTCCTCAATGGGACTGATCTCTTCGAGGATCTCTGCGAGGCCCGAGTGGGCATGTGGATCGTCCGTAGAGCGCGTCTGCCAAGCCTCGTTCCCGACCAACCAGTCGAAGGACTCCGTCTGGAGGGCGAGGAGGTTGGGGACTTCGAGTTGCTCGTCGATCCTGCCGAACGAGATACGGCGGGGAGCGTAAGCGCTCGACGTACGACTGGTCTTCGCAGGGCGGGAAGCTGCCAAGATGCGTCCTTCCGAGGACCGGTGCTGCTGATGCGGCTGAGCTGCTGATGCAACTGTCTGCGTCACTTGTGTGCGTGCACTCCAATGAACCCCCAGGAAATCATCCGGATCGATGTTCCTGCAGGGCTCATGACAGAAGGCAGCGCAAACTAGCAGTGTAGCCGCTCGGCTAACCGCTGTCCAGCCCACACCGGAGGGGGCCTGCGGAACGGTGTCCCCGCGGCCTCTGACCTGCGCCTTCATGGTCAGTGCCTCGTGCGGGGCCGCTCGGAACGCGGCGTCTCTCCCTCGGGTGCCGGTCTGTGAGAACCCGGTTGGATCGGGTGTACCCACAGGACGGCTGTCGCAAGCGCGGAAACTTGCTGATGTCAGCGTGCCTGTCAGCGGACACACAGTCAAGGGTTCCGCCACGGGTCGGTCCCGCGCCATCGTCCACCGGACGTGGCATAGCGACTTTAGCGTACGAAAAGCGGGGGCTGGCCACATTTGTCCGTCAGCCATCCGACGGCCGGCGAAACCGCCTCTGACCAGGTATTTCATTGTCCGGAAACAGGGCAGGCGAGGACCCTAGCGGGTCCTCGCCTGCGCCGAGGTGAAGCGGTGGAGCTCAGGTCACTTGAGGGTGACCTTGGCGCCCTCGCCCTCGAGCTTGGCCTTGGCGGCCTCGGCCTTCTCCTTGTTGACACCCTCGAGGATCGCCTTGGGGGCGGCCTCGACGGCGTCCTTGGCCTCCTTGAGGCCAAGGCCGGTCAGCTCACGCACGACCTTGATGACCTGGATCTTCTTGCCGCCGTCACCCTCGAGGACGACGTCGAACGAGTCCTTCTCAGCCTCGGCCTCGGCCGGGGCAGCAGCGCCACCGGCGGCGGCGACGGCGACCGGCGCGGCCGCGGTGACCTCGAAGACCTCTTCGAACTGCTTCACGAACTCGGACAGCTCGATCAGCGTCATTTCCTTGAACGCGTCAAGCAGCTCGTCGGTGCTGAGCTTCGCCATGTCTGGCAACCTTTCGTTGTTTCTGTGAATGGAAAGTCGAACTTCCGCGCGGCCTGATCAGGCCTCGGCGGAACCGTCCTGTGCGCGCTTGTCCTGCAGAGCCGCGGCCAGCCGGGCGACCTGGGCGAGCGGGGCCTGGAACGTGGCCGCCGCCTTGGTCAGGTTGCCCTTCATGGCGCCGGCGAGCTTCGCCAGCAGCACCTCACGGGACTCGAGGTCGGCGATCTTGCTGACCTCTTCGGCCGAGACGGCCTTGCCCTCGAAGACGCCGCCCTTGATGATCAGAACGGGGTGGGCCTTGGCGAAGGCACGAAGGCCCTTGGCCGCCTCGACCGGGTCCCCGCCCACGAAGGCGAGCGCGGTAGGACCGGTGAACAGCGTGTCGAGGCCCTCGATACCCGCGTCGGTCGCCGCCCGCTTGGCGAGCGTGTTCTTCGACACGGAGTACTTGGTGTCGTTGCCCAGCGAGCGCCGCAGCTCGGTGATCTCGGAAACCGTGAGGCCGCGGTACTCGGTCAGCAGGGTGGCCGCGGAGTTACGGAAGTTCTCCGTGAGCTCGGCGACGGCAGAGGCCTTGTCGGCCCGGACCGGCTTGTCCGCCATGTCCCTCCTCTCTCAGTGCTCAGCCGCTGGCCGGAACTTCTCAGCGGGCCCGAGCACGAGAAACGCCCCGGCGCAGGGCGCACGGGGCGGGACATGGACACGTTGCCGCGTCGACATGATCACGAACCGTTCTCCCCTGCGCGGGCCGCCCGAATGCTGCGGGACCTTCGACCGCCACTTCCGTCCAGGACAGGAAGGGCGACGACCAGCGGTCTATGGGTGGAACTTCTCGGCAAACTGTACGCGAGCGCGAGCGCTACCTCCAAATCACCGTCATGAGCGGCTGCGGCGCAGGCGCCCGTAACCGCCGAGGGCAACCGCGCACCACAGCGTCGTCCAGCCGGCGAGCAGCCAGAACGTCCTCGCCGGGGGCAGGTGGTCGGCGCTCAGCGCACGGGCCGTCGCCATCACCGGCGGCACCAGCCACGGGGCGACCGAGCCGCTCAGGCCGAGCACGACCACCAGCACGGAACCGGTCACCAGGACGATGAGGCCGTTACGGACCGTCCGGGTCACGGCTCGGCTGGCCAGGGCACCGAGCGCCACGGCGGCGGGCACTGCCAGCAGATGAGCCAGGACGCCGAGCGCGATGCCGGCCGCCAGGGACGGCTCGGCGGAACCGGGCTCCGGGGAGCTGATGGCGTGGAACGGCCACCACGGCACGAGCAGAGCCACGACGCAGAACCCCAGGCCCAGGATGGTTGCGGCCAGCAGCCCGGCTGCTGCCTCGCGGCGGGCGCCGACGGCGAGGCGGGCCAACCGCCGCTGGCCGTCCGGCTCGGTGTCCAGCACGAGTTTGGCCTGCCAGGCCAGCATCGGGAAGAGCATCACGGCGGAGTAGCCGTAGGCCGGGGCGGCCGGTGACGGGCCGCCCCCGTGGATGACGCCGAGCAGGGCCAGGGCGGCGATCAACGGGGCGAGAGCACGACCACCGCGCACAAAGGCGGTGAGGCGCATGCGGACGAGGGCGGTCACCGGGGCGCCTCCCCGTCTGCCGGTGCGCGGCCGGTTCGGCGTATCCCCAGGACACGGTGACCGTCGGCACGCAGCCGGGCCACCGTGTCGTCGGCGTTCGCCCGGCGGACGGCGACCTCGACCACGACCTCGTCGCGGTCACCGACCCGGTCGGCCGCCACGTCGACGTAGACGGCACGGTCGGCCACGACCTCGTCGCGGTCACCGGCCAGGTCAGGCGCCACGTCGAGATGGACGGCGCCGTCGACCACGACCTCCTCGCGGTCACCGGCCAGGTCAGGCGCCACGTCGAGATGGACGGCGTCGTCGACCACGACCTCCTCGCGGTCACCGACCGGGTCAGGCGCCGCGTCGACGTGGACGGCGCCGTCGGCCACCGTCCAGCGGACTGCGTCCGGCAGGCCGGCTATCTCGCCGCGGTGGTCGCTGACCAGCACCGCTCCCCCGGCCGCGGTGACCTCACCGACGATGAGCGGGATCAGCGTGCGGGCGACGGAGTCGAGGCCCTCCCACGGCTCGTCCAGCACCAGCAGGCCAGGGGTGACGAGCAGGGCCTGGGCCAGGCCGACCTTCTGCGCCGTGCCCTTGGAGAGGTCGGCCAGCCGGGTGTGCCGGTGCTCGGCGAGGCCGAGGCGCTCGACCCAGTGCTCGACCCGGGCAGTGCCGCGCAGCCCGCGCAGGGCCGCCATCCGCGTCAGGTATTGCCCGGCGGTGAAGGGCTGGTCGGCCGGGAAGCGCTCGGGCACCCAGCCGACGATCGGCGGTCTCTCCCGCACAGCGCCTCGGCCCGGGCGCAGCACTCCGGCGGCGAGCTGGAGCAGCGTCGACTTGCCGGCGCCGTTGCGGCCGAGCACGACCACGGTGGAGCCGGGCTCGACAGTGGCGTCCACCGTCCGCAGGGTCCACTCGGCCCGGCGTGCGTACCGGAACCAGACCTGGTCGAATCGCACGCCGGACAGCTTGGCACAAAGAAAGCCCCCGGGATGATCCCCGGGGGCTTCCTGTGGACAGGTCAGGCGTCGGCGTTGTCGCCGCGCAGGTTCTTGACGACGTTCGGGTCGACCGGCACGCCGGGGCCCATGGTGGTGCTGACGGTGACCTTCTTGAGGTACTTGCCCTTGGCCGCGGACGGTTTGGCCCGCAGGACCTCGTCGAGGACCGCGCCGTAGTTCTCCACCAGCTGCTCCTCGGAGAACGAGGCCTTGCCGATGATCAGGTGCAGGTTCGAGTGCTTGTCCACCCGGAACGTGATCTTGCCGCCCTTGATGTCCGAGACCGCCTTGGTCACGTCCATGGTGACCGTGCCGGTCTTCGGGTTCGGCATCAGGCCACGGGGGCCGAGGATGCGGGCGATCCGGCCGATCTTGGCCATCTGGTCCGGCGTCGCGATCGCGGCGTCGAAGTCGAGCCAGCCGCCCTGGATGCGGGCGACGAGCTCGTCCGTGCCGACCTCGTCGGCGCCGGCCGCGACGGCCTCCTCGGCCTTGGCGCCCTGGGCGAAGACGATCACGCGGGCCGTCTTGCCGGTGCCGTGCGGCAGGTTGACCACGCCGCGGACCATCTGGTCGGCCTTGCGCGGGTCCACACCGAGGCGCATCGCGACCTCGACCGTGGCGTCGAACTTGGTGGGGCTGGCGTTCTTGGCGATCTTGACAGCCTCGGCCGGCGCGTAGAGCGCGTTGAGGTCGATCTGCTCAGCTGCCTTGCGGTACGCCTTGCTGCGCTGCATGTCTCTCTTACTCCTGTGGTAGATGGCGGGACGCGCCGTTCGCGCCCCTCCCACGACTTCCGTCTGTGAACTAGATCTTGGCGACCTGGTTGAAGTTGAGCTCCACCGGCGTCTCGCGACCGAAGATGGAGACCAGTACCTTCAACTTCTGCTGGTCGGCATTGATTTCACTGATCGAGGCCGGCAGCGACGCGAAGGCGCCGTCCGTGACGGTGACCGAGTCGCCGACCTCGAAGTCCAGCACGCGGACCTCAGGCTTGGCCTTCTTCTCCTCGGCCTCGACGGCCGGGGCGAGCCACTTGAGCACCTCGTCGAGCGAGAGCGGGGCCGGGCGGTCCACCCGGTCGGTCGCACCCACGAAGCCGGTCACCCCGGGCGTGTTGCGCACGCACGAGTACGACTCGGGGGTGAGATCCATCCGGACCAGGATGTAACCGGGGAAGACCTTGTTCTGCACCTGGAGGCGCTTGCCGTTCTTGACCTCGACCTCTTCGCGGGTCGGCACCTCGACCTGGAAGATGAACTCCTCCATGTCGAGGCTCGTGATCCGGGTCTCGAGGTTGGTCTTGACCTTGTTCTCGTAACCGGCGTACGAGTGCACCACGTACCAGTCGCCGGGGGCGTAGCGCAGCTTCTGGCGCAGCTCGGCGACCGGGTCGTAGTTCTCGTCCACCTCCGGGGCTTCCACCTCGGCGGCTGGCTCTTCGCTGGCGGCCTCGACCGACTCGGCATCGTCCGCCGTCGCGACCGCGGACTGCTCGTCGGCGGCCAGGGCGGTCTCGTCGTCGTACTCAGGCACGCTTGCTCACTTCCGTAACTCTCAGCTTCAGTTGCCGAACGTCGCCAGGATGGCCTTGCCGAACCCGTAATCCAGGAGCGCCACGATGGTGGTCATCACGGTGACGAAGGCGATCACGACGCCCGTGTAGGTCAGCAGTTCCTTGCGGGTCGGCCAGATGACCTTACGCAGCTCGCTGACGACCTCGCGGAAGAAACCGCCGATGCGGTTGCCACCGCGCCGGCCCTCACGCTTGGTCGACACGCTGCCGGACTCGGCCTTGTCGCCGCCACGGCTCTCGGACTCGTCGGCCGCCTCGATGGCGTCGTCCTGGACGTCGCTGTCGGTGTAGGCCTCATCCTCGGGGCGGTCGCCTGCAGCGTCGTCACCGGGTCGCTTCCTCTCGGCCACTTCCGCCCTCTTCCGTCGTCGATGGGATGTCGCATCGGCGCCGTATGCGGCGGTCGGTCAAGCCGGCCGCCCGCCGCCGGGCGAACCGGCCATGGGGCCGGTCCGGTTACTGGGCCGATCGGTGCGCAGGGGTGACAGGACTTGAACCTGCAGCCTGCGGTTTTGGAGACCGCTGCTCTGCCAATTGAGCTACACCCCTTTGTGAGGCATCCTGCCCGTCGCAGCGCGAAAGGCAGGGTTCATTACCCCACGGCGGACCAGTGTACGGGTAGGTCCGCGTGATTCCCAACCCGGGCCTACCTCTTGCGGATGGTGGCCCTCGCGAGCGACAGCACCTTCTCGCCGCCGCAGGTCGCGGTCAGTTCCAGCTTGGTCAGCCCGTCGTCGGTGACCTCCTTGATCACCCCGCTGACCACCACTTCGGTGCCCTCGTCGGTGTCCGGCACCGGCACCGGCCGGCTGAACCGCACGCCGAACTCGACGACTGCGTCGGGCGCACCGGCCCAGGCGGTGACCGCACGGCCGGCGAGAGCCATCGTGTACATCCCGTGGGCGATGACGCCGGGAAGGCCGACACTCTTGGCGATCCGGTCGCTCCAGTGGATCGTGTTGAAGTCGCCGGAGGCACCGCAGTAGCGGACCAGGTCGGCCCGGGTGACCGTGAACGTCTGGGTGGGCAGCGTGTCCGTCATGATCAGTTCTCCCCGCGCTGGACGAGCTTGGACCAGACCGTGACCACCGGCTCGCCGGCCTCGGTGGTGACCTCGGTGCGGGTGGTCAGGAAGTCGTGACCGCCCCGCGAGGTGATCTCGTCCACCGTGTTCACACAGACGAGGGAGTCGCCGGCCACCACCGGGCGGGTGTAGGCGAACTTCTGGTCGCCGTGCACCACCCGGCTGTAGTCCAGGCCGAGGGCCGGGTCCGCGACGATCTGCCGGCTGGCCGCCATGGTGATCACGACCGGGAAGGTGGGCGGGGCCACCACGTCGGGATAGCCGGCCGCGCGAGCAGCCTCCGGGTCGTGATACTCGGCGTCGGTGGCACCGATCGCGGCGGCGAACTCGCGGATCTTCTCGCGGCCCACGAGATAGGGCGCGGTGGCCGGCCAGCTGCGGCCGACGAAGGACTGGTCGAGGGGCATGAGGCGAAACTACCTGCCCGTCACCGCCCGGGTAAACAGAAGTGGCGGCGACCCCGGAGGGTCACCGCCACGCCGTCGTACGGAAGATCAGCGGGTCTCGCGGTGCAGGGTGTGCCGGCCGTCCCGGGGGCAGAACTTCTTCAGCTCGATGCGGTCCGGGTCGTTGCGGCGGTTCTTACGGGTGATGTAGTTGCGCTCCTTGCACTCCGTACACGCCAAGGTGATCTTGGGACGGACGTCGGTCGCCTTGGCCACGGCGGGGTGCCTTCCTGCTAACGGGATTCACATACGACATACCAGCGTAGACGCTAGTCACGCGGACATGCAAAACCGGCGGACGGATGCCCGGGTTCGTACGGCATCCGGGACGGGTCCCGGATGAGTAGCGGTGGCCGGACTTGAACCGGCGACACAGCGATTATGAGCCGCTTGCTCTGCCATCTGAGCTACACCGCCGCGCCAGGCTCACGATCGAACGCCCTCACCGATCTTGGCGAGGGCGAAGGACGAACCCGGTTGGAGCCCCCTTACGGAATCGAACCGTAGACCTTCTCCTTACCATGGAGACGCTCTGCCGACTGAGCTAAGGGGGCGCGCGCGATCTCTCGCGTGATGCGCAGACAGAAGCTTACACGGCTGGCCAGCCCAGGTGAAATCGCCTCCCCGGTGTGGCGAAATCGCTGGTCAGCGGCCTGTCATCCGACGGCCCGCAAGCGGCGCACCTCGCCGGTCGGTGTCTCCTCCGGCTCGGTCTGGGCGCTGAGCCAGGTGTTCAGCCGCTCCACCGGCAGCGGCCGGCTGAAGAAGTAGCCCTGCCCGATCTCACAGCCCATCTCGGCCAGCAGGTCGAAGGTGAGCTCGCTCTCCACGCCCTCGGCGACCACGGTGAGCCCGAACTCGCGGGACAGCCCGACCACCGCCCGGACGATCGCCAGATCCCCGGAGTCGGTCGCCATCCCCTGCACGAAGCTGTCGTCGATCTTCACCTCGTGCACCGGCAGCTGCCGCAGGTACGACAGCGAGGAGGCGCCCGTGCCGAAGTCGTCGACCGAGAGCCGGACACCGAGGTCGCGCAGCCGGTACAGGGTCGGCAGGGCCCGTTCGATCTCGCCGAGCATGCTGGGCTCGGAGATCTCGAAGGTCACCTGCTGCGGCGGCACTCTGTATTGCTTGAGCAGCTCGTGCACCTGGTCGGGGAAGCGTGGGTCCAGCAGGGTGCGCGCGGACAGGTTCACCGCGATGGAGAGCGGCCGGCCGGCGTCGGCCCACTCCCGGCAGTGCCGCAGGCCCGCGGTGAGCACCACCTCGGTCAGGCGGTGCAGCTGACCGGTGTGCTCGGCGACCGCGACGAAGTCCTCCGGGGACACCTCCCCGTGGGCCGGGTGCTGCCAGCGCGCCAGGCACTCGACCCCGATCAGGTGCCGGTCCTGGATGGTGACCTTCGGCTGGAAATGCACCTCGAGCTCGCCGGAGTCCAGGGCCCGGCGCAGATCGGCGGCCAGGCCCAGGCGGCGCACGGCCCGGGACTCCAGCGCGGGGTGGAAGAGCTGAACGCCGTACGGCAGCGCCTTGGCCGCGTTGGCGGCCAGCTCGGCGCGGCGCAGCAGGGCGTCGGGGTCGTCGCCGTGGTCCGGCTGCACGGCCACGCCCGCAGCGGTGTCCACGTCGAGCGTGAGCGTGCCGACGGCCATCGGGCCGCGGAGCTGCTCCCGCATCTCGGTGGCCAGCCGTACGGTCTCCTCGGTGCTCTCCGCCCGCAGGGTGACCACGAACTCGTCACCGCCGATCCGCCCGACGAGCGCACCCGCGCCGGCGATCTTGCGCAGCCGTACGGCGACCTCGGTGAGCAGCTTGTCGCCGGCGTCGTGCCCCATCGACTCGTTGACGTCACGCAGCCCGTCGACGTCGAAGAGGATGACCGCCACCACCTCACCGGGGGTACGGATCTTGACGGACTCGGTGAGCGCGTCGGTGATCCGCCGGCGGTTGGGCAGCGACGTCAACCGGTCGTGGTACGCGTCGTAGCGCAGCCGTTCGACGAGGCGCGAATTCTCGACCGCGGCGGCGGCGTGCGCGGCGATCGTCTCGACGACGCGTACGTCCGTGGTGGTGAAGTGTTTGAGATCGCCGAGCCGGTTGATCACCTCGAGGGTGCCGATCACCGCCTGCCCGGACCGCAGCGGCACGACGATGCAGTCCTTCAGGCCGGCCTCCTGCAGCGCCGGCAGCAGGTCCTGGTCGGTGTCCAGCCGAGACCCCACCGCGACACTGCGCCGCTCGGTGGTGGCCCGCCGGGTCAGCTCCGGCGGCGTGCGGCTGAGGTCGAGCAGTCCCTGCGCCTCCACCTTGGAGGTCAGCAGGACCTCGGGATGGCGCCCGGACTCAGGAAGACGGAAGGTCGCGTACTCGGCCTGCATCAACGCCCGGGCCCGCACCAGCAGCGAGTCGATGAGGCTGACCCCCTGGCTGGACTCGACCACCGCGTTGGCCAGCTCGTAGAGCTCGGCGAGGGTGTGGTGCTGGCGCAGGAAGTCCGAGTAGGACCGGTAGGCCAGGCTGAGCACTCCGGCCAGCACGAAGAGCAGGAACGCGGACCACCAGGTGGCGTCGAGCGCGACGATGAAGACGAGCCCGATGACGATGCAGACCTCGGCGGCGAGCAGGCCCGGCCACGCGACGCGCAGCATCTCCAGGCCGGCCTGGACACCTTGCAGGGTTGCCATCAGAGCGACCATGGCCAGCAGCGTCACCAGCGTGGTGACCGTGGCCGCGACGCCGAGCACCAGCCAGGTGCCCGGGCCGGTGCCGTGGATGTCCGGCAGGACCTCGAGCACGATGCCGCCGGTCGCGACACCCGCGCCGGCGCGGGCGACGTTGAAGGCCAGCTTGTCGACGCCCGCCCGCAGGCGTAGCTCCTTGATGAGCATGGCGGTCACGGTGACCGCCACCACCAGCACGGCGGGCGCGAAGAAGAACCCGATGACGATCGGAATCTCGATCAGGCCCAGCGCGACGCCGTGCCGGCGGATCTGGATGTACCGCGAGCCCATGCCCAGCAGCACGAAGAACGGCAGGCCGAGCACGGCCAGCAGCCAGTAGTCGGACCAGTCGTCGTGGCGCAGAGCGAGCACGACGCTGAAGACGATCGTGATGATGGACAGAGTCCCGGTGATCAACCAGACGTACTCAGCTGATCGCCGCGGTGGGGACTGACGCCCTGCCATCCAACGCCCCTACCGGTCGGTGTGCTCCAGACGTGGTGTCGAGTGAAGCGGCCGTGGTCCGGCCTCGATCAGTGCCACTCGAAGTCGAACTGGGCCTCGATCACGGAGATGGGCGCGGCGACGGTGGCGTTGCTGCCCACGGCATTCGTTGCGAGCAACCCACCGAATGACAGACCGAGCGCCACGAACAAGCCGGCGGTGAAGCGGCCGAGCTTCTTTGTGAACATCTATGGCTCCTGTGCTGAAGGTGTCAGTCGGGGTGGGGGTTCCATGATGGTGCCACACGCTGAGTACGTCAGACACCGCCGAACGGCGGGTCGGAACCGCACATCCCGAAATCTTGACTGAACGGCTGAGGTGTTCATGAAGTTAGGGCACACAAAATTGAGGCCTTTGGGCCCGATTTATCGCGAGAAGTGAGCGCAATTCGCTTCGGTTTGTCAGGCCAGCTTGACGTCAGGGAAACCTGACGGAAGACTCCGATTCATGACTACTCCCGACGAACTGGAGCAACAGCACACGCTCTCCACCGCCACAACGCGTTACGACGAGCTGAGGATGCGGGATGCCCTCGCGGCGATGACGGCGGACGCCGACAACCCGCCGCTGTCCCGCGAGGAAGCGCTGGAGTTGCTGGCCCTCAGTGAGGTGGTCATCCGCAAAGCCGGCTATGGACGGCAGGCGATGGTGCGATCCGCGCGGGGCAGCGGGGCGTCGTGGAATCAGATCGGGGCGGCGCTCGGCACGAGCAAGCAGGCCGCGTGGGAGGCGCACAACCGGTGGATCGAGGAGCAGGCGCGGCAGCATGAGCTGACCGGGTTCGAGGGACTCGACCCGGACGAGGCCTCCAACGCCCGCGGGCTGGCCGGTCCCCCCGACTGAGAACGCCCGGGTCCAGCCGGCCGGCTGAGCACGGTCGCCGCCTGCCGGCGGCGGGTCAGGCGCGGTCGCCGGTCGCGGCTGGGCGGTCGGTGGCGCTGTACTGCGACCAGGAACCCGGATAGAGCCGCCCCACTCCGAGGCCGGCGTGCTCCAGGGCGAGCAGGTTGTGGCAAGCGGTCACGCCTGAACCGCAGTAGGAGACAACGTCCGCGCCCTCCCCCACCCCCACGGCGGCGAACCGCTCGCGGAGCTCGGCGACGGGCAGGAAGCGGCCGTCGCCGCCGAGATTCTCCCGGCACGGCAGATTCCGCGCGCCCGGGATGTGACCCGGCCGCGGATCGACCGGCTCGGTGTCACCCCGGAACCGCGCCGCGTCGCGCGCGTCGAGGACCACGGAGGAACTGCCGGTCGCGTCGTCGATGCCGGCCAGGCGGTCGGTGGGCCAGGGCCGCGGCGTGAAGACCGCCGGCGGCCGGTCCGGCTCATCACGGACCAGTTCCCCCCGGTACGCGGCGAGCCCGCCGTCGAGCAGCGCAGCCTCGTGCCCGGTGGCGCGCAGCATCCAGACCAGTCGAGCCGCGATGACACCGCCCGCGTCGTCGTACCCGATCACCGTGTCGTCGTCGCCGATGCCCGCCGCGGCCATGCCCGCCGCGAAGACCTCGGGATCCGGCAGCGGATGCCGGCCGTCGGCCGGCGAGCCGGGCCGGGCCAGCCAGCGATCCAGATCAACGAAGACCGCACCCGGCAGATGCCCGGAGTCGTACGCGGCGCGCCCCGACCGGCCGTCCAGATACCAGCGGACGTCGGCGAGGACCACCCGGCCGCCCTGCTCCCGCACCCACGCCTGGTCGACGACCGGATCGATCACGTTGACTCCTACTTACTTACGTCTTCCGCGGACCTGCGCCTGCGTGGCCGGAAACGCACCAGCGCGACGGCGACCAGGGCGACGGCCAGCACAGTCGCGGCGAGTCTCGCGGAGCCAGTGAACAGGGCCTGCCCCAGCACCATCAAGAGCAGGGCCAGGCCGAAGAGCAAGTGGTACAGGGCGGCGGCGCGCACGCCGGGGAAGTTTCGCGCCGTGCTGGCCGGGGCGTGGCCGGTGACCAGCATCCTGACCCCGAACAGGGCCAGGACGAGCCCGATCACACCACCGACCAGCAGCGTCGCCGTACCAAGGTTCATGGCCCTCAGTCTGCGCCGCCGCCGGCGCGCTTACCGGTAGTTCGTGAACTGCAGCGCGACGCCGAAGTCCTCGGCCTTGAGCAGGGCGATGACGGCCTGCAGGTCGTCCCGCTTCTTGCCGGTGACCCGGAGCTGGTCGCCCTGGATCTGCGCCTGCACGCCCTTGGGACCCTCGTCCCGGATCTTCTTGCTGATCGCCTTGGCCTTGTCGGCCTCGATCCCCTCGATGACCTGGCAATCGATCTTGTACGTCTTCCCGGACTGCCGCGGGTCGCCGGCCTCGAGAGACTTCAAGGAGATGTTCCGCTTGACCAGCTTCTCCTTGTAGACGTCGAGCGCGGCAACGGCCCGCTCCTCGGTCTCGGAGGTGATGGTGACGCCGTTCTCCCCCGACTTGGCGATGACGGTGCCGGTCCCCCGGAAGTCGAACCGGGTCCCGAGCTCCTTCTCCGCCTGGTGGAAGGCGTTGTCGACCTCCTGGCCGTCGACCTTGCTGACGATGTCGAACGACGGGCTGGCTGCCATGATCAGACTCCTGCTGGTGGGCCACGTATCGATGTCCGCGGAAGGCCGCGACGGGCCCCCGACATGCCGACCGTACCCGGTTGTGAATCCCGCCGTCGGTATGGCTATCCTGTTCTTCGTCGCTGCGGGGGACCGCGGCGGCATGCCCAGGCGGGTTGCCCGAGCGGCCAATGGGAGCGGACTGTAAATCCGTCGCGAAAGCTACAGAGGTTCGAATCCTCTACCCGCCACAGGCAAGCAAAAGAGGCCCCTGACCAGCAGAGATGCCGGTCGGGGGCCTCTTTCGTGTGTCTCACTGGGTCTCAGTCAGTCCCGTTGAATCTCGCGATCTGTCCCCCATACGTCCCCCGAAAATCCCGGACTTGATCATGCGCTGCTACTGACCCCGTTCGGTCCCTTGAGGCCAGCAGCGCAGGCTCACCGCTGTAGCACGACGGCCCACAGCGGCTGCATGGCCGCGCGTGCATGGGCGGGTGCATGTTCGGTATGGAAGACGAGGCCACCGTCCCAGTAGATGCAGTCGACTCCGTGGTTGTGCAGAAGCGCGATGTCGGGATCACTCGGACGGGCTGGCAGCAGGGCGGCAAGGTTGGTGACGGGAACCGTCACGTTCACCGCGTAGTCGAGCAACTGGCCGAGCGCTTCCCGTACGTAGCGGTGGTCGGCCCCGCGCTTCGCTTCGATGTTGGTGCCGTCCTCGCCAAGGTAGAGGTCAGTGTGGCCGACCGCCGATCGCAACCGATGCTCGCCCTTGTCTGCGAGTGTCTGCCTGTAGAGCCCGACGAGAATGGTCTCCGCACGGCGGACCTTCACTGTGCCCGCCCTACGTTCGTACTCGGTCTCAGTGACGTTGGCTTTCTCGGCGGCCACGATCTCGGCCGCCGAACGCAATGCAGCCAACAGCTTCTCTTCTGCCGCTTGATCCCGGTCCTGCATGTCTGGCGTTGTGTCCGCCTCGCTCGGCGCCGCCAGGTCTACTGCTAGCTGGTGGGCGTCGGTAGGGCTGTAGCCAGGAACCCTCACTCGTAGCCGGATCCGTTTGGTGCTGTTGCCGCCGCGGACGCCTGGCCGCTGCGCGATCGTGGCTTGCGCGGTAGTAAGCCTTCGCCTTAAGGCACCAAGGTCAGGAACGCCCACGAGAGGAAACGGACCAGCCAGGATGGTCCGTTCAGTCTCAGGAATTCGGTGACGACGCTTTCACTGCCCTAGGCTTCAAGCCGGCCGCATCAGCAGCAAATTAGCAACGGGCGTCGCTCACTCTCCCGGTCGGCGCGGGTGGGCATTTACAACCACCTTGACCACTTTTTCAGTTATATAGAGAACGCGCGCCAGGCGAACGGCTGCCAGTAAAGCACTTAACATCAGCATCAGGGCAAGTGGCGAGTTCGGGGCATCGTCGGTATCTGCAAACAACGCCACCAGCCCATAGATGAGAGCTACGGCTGTCCATTTTGAGGCGATGGTATACGATCGAAAGATCGCAGCCCAGTGGCGAGTACCTCGCAGAATCTCAAACCGCGGCGCGCTGGCATAGCCAATCACAATAGTTAGCGAAGCCATCACGAATCCCAAGATCGTACCCTCGAGACCAACGATCGCCGGGTAGACGTCGCCTCGGCGTCCAGCGAGGTACTCATGTATAGCCTTATTGACAGGCGCCCACTGAGCAAGCGGTATAGCCACCATGGTCATCATGATGAATTCAACCCATAGAGATATGTCGCGCTTCCAGGTCGTGGTCGCCGCCCTCATTGTCGCCCCTGCCTTCACGTCCGCTCGGGTGGAGCCCTCTCGACGCTAGCAGTGGGGGCTGACAAAAGATCTTGGCGCAGCTCTACGTACGCGTCCTCAATGTTCCGAAATGCGTCTTCTGAGTCAAGTACGCGAGTTCGCTCGCCGAGACGCAGGATCTTCCGCGAGCTGATCAACTGGTCTTGAAGCAGGTTGATCTCGTCCACTTTAGTGCTGCCCTCTTCGACAACAGACGCTTTAAACTGGGAGACGTTGTCACGAAGATCATCACGACGCACCATGTCGCGAATGAACTGCAAAGTACGATCAGCGAGGTTCACGCGCTGGTACGGCTCCGGCCCTAACATGACACCAATTGTTTCGGCATCATTGCCTTCAGCCAAAGCCTCCAAAGCATTCCCGGTGCGCTGATCCAACTCTTTTACGGTCTCGATGTAGGAACGCCTCACCTTGAGTTCCATCGCTCGAACACCAGTTTTGCTCCTGAGCTTTTCTAGCATATCATGACGCAGAATGGATTCGAGCGTAAATTCCGGAACACGTCCCGGTGCAATTCGCTCTAGATATGCCGGGAATCGAGAGGCACGTGGGCCGTAGAAGTTGTACTCCATTCCCACCACGCCTTCGGGAAATATGCAAATGTGACACACCTCGCATAGGCCCTCCTCTTCCGCAAGAGCCAAGTCCTTGAGCTTCCCGTAAGCCTCGGACTGAGGAAGGGCGTTGCGCCTGATTGTTCCGAACTGAACCCGGAAGACCGACCCGAGAGCGCCAATCCAGGCACACAGGAGGCTTCCGTCAGATTGCATGAAATACCGGCCACCGCCTTGCTCAAAAGGCAATCCGTCTACGTACTGCAGGACGGGACGAAAATCAATTGAGCGCGGCTTCAGCGACTCGTCTGCACCCGCATCGACACGGTAAAAGTAGATCTTTCGATCTGCTGTCGGTCTCGTCGACCTGGCCGGTGTACTCACGCATCCACATTGGCATATCGAACCTGCACTGTCACGATGATCAAGAACTGAACGCGGCGCATGCCGCAAAGCGTCAAGTACCTGACTGATGCCTTGCGCTCAAGGCTGGCACCAGAATGTCCCATTTATTTCCGTTACCACCCTCCTGTCCCCAAGTCTCCCCCGAATCATTGACGCGAGCGGGCGTAGCCGTGGGTGTTTGGCCGAGGCTGCAACCTCGGGCCTGTATCAGTAGGAAGCATGACCACGACGCCGCCCGAGCCGTCTAGGAACCCACAGGACTGGCCGGACAACGTGCACCTATTTGCCAGGGCAGAAGATCATCTTGAAGCCTGGAAATACGTGCTGCTAACCAACCCAGACGGATCGGCCAAGGTTTTGGACGAGACGAATTTCCGCCGAGGATATGGCTCCGAGCGAAGCCGCCCGGCCACAAGGGATCCGATGCAGATCTACCCATTTGCACGTTCAAAGACATCGGGGAAGAGCCGGGGCGCCCTAACGTCCACTCCTACGAGATTCACGGAATGGTAGATACCACAGACCCAGCGTATCTATTGTATTTGATCTTCGACCCTCCCAAATAATGCAAGGCCAGGTCAACGCCTTCAGCTCGTCGGACATCGTGGTGACCTCTATGAGAGACCTAGCAGATGCGCCTGCCCCCGTGTCCCCAGTGTTCTCGCAGACCCGATTGAACCGGGAAACGCCGGGGACATCTGCAAGGAAGACGGTCCCCGGCGTTAGGGCGTACGACCAGCCGCGATCAGCGATTCACTTTCGTCGCCTTGGTCCCCTTAGCGCTTTCCGCCAGGTACACGCTTGCACCAATGCGGCACGTCGAGCGCTCGCGCGACGGAGCCTTCGAGCCGGCGGACCTCCGGCAGCGCGGTATCTACCCGCAGCGGGATGATCACCTGGCAGGTGAGGCGCAGTCGCTTCGCCTCGTTGCGCAGGTGCTCCCGAGTGCGAGCCGCCACGTCAGTGCTGAGACGGACGGCGCTGCCGACGTAGTCGATGAGCAGCTTGGACGAGACCGGATGACGGTGACCGAGCAAGTACACCGCGACCGGCCAGGCACAGTGCGAGCCGACCGGCTGGACCAAAGGATTCGGGTGGTCCAGCGCGTCCTCAGCGAGGGAGCACAGATCCCGATAGAGGCTCGCCGTGAGGCGCATCGTCACTCGTCGTCCTCGGTGTCGTCCTGCACGGTGGGTGCGCCGACGTCGGGCAGGTCGTCCTCCTCGCCGAGGGCGTCGAGCACGTCTTCGGGGCCGTACTTGGCGTAGAGCTGGGTGAGCAGTGGGGGGAGTTTGGTGTAGATGTCCTTCTTGCTCAGGCGGAGCCGGGGCATCAGCTTGCGCTGCTGGTCGTCCACGGCGGCGGCCATGTCCAGGAGCCGCTGCCTCGCCGCGATCAGGTTCTCGATCAGCCGCTGTTCCTTGTAGCGGTAGTCCTCCTCCGGCGACTTCGGCGTGTCGTCGTCCGGGGTGTCGTTCTTGTCGGTCGGCTTGGGAAGCTCGCCGTCGGCGATGAACGCGAGGGCACGCACGCGCATGTTGCCTTCCCACCAGGGCGTGGAGTAGTGCAACTGGTCGCCGTTGCCGTCCTTCTTAGGGGTGCCCTCGATGTCGAACTGACGCGGCCGCTCCAGCATCTCGCCGTCGGCCCACGCTACGGCGTCGGCGAGGACGTTGATACCGCCGGCCGTCTTGGCGAGGGCTTCGACGACCTTGTCGACGCCGCCGCGAAGCTCCTTGATGCCCCGCACGGTGGACTCCTGGTCGCTCAGCAGCAGTCCGGCGGCGCACAGGGCCGGCCCGCCCCGAGCCATGAGTTCGGCGATCCTGTTGGACACTTCCGCCTGACCGTTGTCCAGATCGTTGAGGCACTGTTCGCGCAGGGTATCGCTGTCGACACCGGTCAGCTCCCATTCCCAGAGCAGCCGGTCCGGGGTGAAGGCCCGCATGAGGGCGCGTTCGGCGGTGGCGGCCGGGTCCTCGAACTGCCGGACGACCAGCGGGCCGATCAGCCTGGCGCGCTTCACTTTCGTGAGCCTGGCCCCATCCTCGGTGATGACGAAGTCGCGGACCAGGGCATCGTTCGCCCCCGCGGTGACGGCTTCCACGAGCGTCGCTGCCCGCATCGAGGGCTTCCCGCCCACGTCGGGCTCGCGGCCGAGGATGGCCCGCGACTCGTCCTCGTTCAGCCATCCCTCCTTCTCCAGGGTGAGGACGAACCGCTCACCGATCACGTTGCTCTGTGCGGCCTCGCTGAAGGGCCGCGGCTGGACGTGCACGCTCTCGACATAGTCGTTGACCACGACCGGGAAGCCGCTGGAGATGGGCGTGACGCCGTCGGCCTCGACCACGCCGACGACGATCAGGGCGGGCATCGTCGCGGCGCGGGCCGCAGCCAGGCTCCGCGGCGAGGTGGGGATGGTGTTGAACTTGTCGATCAGACGCGCATGGGTGGTACGCAGGAAGTCCAGCGGCGCTTCGCTGTGCTGGATCGGCGCTGTGGGCGAGACGTCGATCAACTCGTGGCACGCCTCGACGCGGGTGCTGCCGTCGATGGTGTGCAGGAACCAGAACTCCTTGACGCCCCCACCGGGCAGCTTGATGTAGGCGCGCGCCAGTACGACGACGGGCGGGTTCCAGACGCCACGGGGGTTACGAGCGATCTGCGTCATGAGGTCCTGCGAGCGGATCTCCTCGGCGCTGAGCTTCACGGCCGCGGTCATGTCGTCGAAGCTCGTCGGGTGGTAGTCGATGATGGCCGGCTTGTGGTGCCGACCGATCGGCCACGGACGCGGGCGCACACCGTTGCCAGCGCTGGTCTGGATCACGTACCGGCTCCGGCCGTTGCCGCCGTCGCCGGACACGAGCGCCGGCCACACCCGAGTGCTGAGCGCCAGCAGGAAGTTGCCATCGGGCGTCTGGATCGCCCGCAGGTGGCCGACGACGTCCTTGGGGTCGATGGCTGTCCGCTCACTGGCGGGGTCGACCAGCGCTGCGGCCAGGGCGAAGGCAGCCTCGGGCGGCAGGCTCCAGGCGGATTCGAAGCGCTTGGCGGCGTTCTTCACCGCTGTGCCGTTGGCGAGGTTAGGGAAGTCGATCGGCTGCTTGTTGAGCACGAACGGGGTCGTTGACGTAGACATACGAGTCCTTAGAAGAGTGGGAACAACGGACGCCCAGACGTAGGGGCGTAGTCCCGCGGACTCGTGTCCCAGTGGCCCTTCCAACGCGTGGCGTGGGTCCGATCTGGCGACCGAGCTAACTCGAAGACCACCGGCGGTGGACGGGATCAAGACCTGGCGTGCGGCGAGACGGTCCGGAGACCTCGCGCCTACCCCAGACCCCGACGACCCCGCTCGTTCGGCGGACTCGACTAGGTCAGTCGCTTCCGACAGTAACACCCGACTGCGACAAGTCGCTGCCGGCGACTCCCGATAGCGATCTACCGCGTATCCACTGTCCCTCCTGTCCCCGCTGTCCCCGAGGTGGGTTGAGCAGGAAAAACGCCGGGGACATCCGCACGACACACTGTCCCGCGCTCGGGATCCACGACCGCCGAGGCTAGCTCTCCGCCTTGTCAGTCGAACGTGCCCGGCCCGGTCCTCCCTTGCCGGATCGGGAGCCGCGAGGTCGAGGACGCCCGCGAGCAAGCCGCGAAGCGCTCCGCCGCCAAGGCGGGCGCCACCCGCAGGGCGAACAAGGCCGCGGCTGACCGGATAGTCAAGACCGGCAAGCGCCGGATGCGCAAGGAGCTGGACGAGATCCTGACCGCCGCCTGACCGACACCGGAGCTGAAACAGAGGGCAGCGATCCCTTCTGTTTCAGCTCCCCTGAGTTCGAATTTCCCCCATACCTCCCCCAGATGCGTGTCGCTACCGCGTTTCGGCAGTTCAACGGGGGGTGCGCAACACGGACTGTAAATCCGTCGCGAAAGCTACAGAGGTTCGAATCCTCTACCCGCCACAGGCAAGGTGAACGGCCCCGGAAGCTGCGGAAACGCGCTCCGGGGCCGTTCTCGTTCAAGCCGAGCAGACCCGCCGAAGCACCAGCAGCCCGCACCAAGGCCCCGGACGCGCCTTCTGAGACACCCCAATGCCAAGCCCACCGGTCCGCTCGGCGTGCCGGCGAGGCTGCCCGGTCGTTGCATCCTCGGGGGGCGACGTGGATTTCACACCGGCTGTTTTTCTCAACCTGGGCGGCGGGCTGGCCGAGGTCGGCGGGCTGTGGGTGGCCGCTCTCGGCTTTCGGCGTACGTGGCGGGATTTCAGCGGCGAGCAACAGCGCTTTCTGCCCTCGGTCACTCCGACTTTGGACCGGCTGACCACCTGGCTCACTCGGCTGTTCCGAACGGGTCTACCGGATCGCGCCACAGCGATTGACCTCTCTGGCAGCGTCCACTTCAGCGATACGGCGACCGCCACCATGACGTACGCCCGGCTTCCCTCGATCGCCGACGACCCGGCCGGTTTCGCCCAGATGGTTCAGACCCGCGTGGACGGACTACTGCAGCGCACAGATGAACTTGCGGCGGGTCTTGCTCGTGCCACTGCGGCTGCTGATGCGCGGCAGAGAGAGCTGACGGCCGTCGTCGAGAAGTTGCGAGCGGAGGCGGAGAGTCGCGTGCGACAGATCGCAGTGGGCGGTCTCCGCGCGCAGGTGCTGGGCTGGCTCATGCTGATCATTGGAGTCGTGCTTCAGACCGTCGGGAACATCGTCTAGAGCCGCCCTGCCGATCATGGCGGTCATCCCGCTACCGCCACGGGGAGCCGTTCAGGCGGCGCGCGAACCGTACGCCGGGCCGAAGATCACCAGCAGGGCCAGGTCTTCGGTCACGTCCACGAAGCGGTGCTCCTCGCCCGCCGGTACGAAGATAACCGCGCCCGGGCTCACCTCGGCCCGGCCGTCGGGGGGTGACGATGGTGGCCCGGCCGGCGGTGACCACGTAGATCTCGTCCTCGGTGTGCGGGCTCTGGTCGTCGACTCCCCCGGCCGGGATGCAGTACGTCCCCACCGACAGGTCCGGCACAGCCAGGTGTTCCACCCAGTCGTTGACGGCCCCAGAAGGCGACGTCCACACCCCTGCGCCCTTGATGATCTGCATGGCGGCAGCCTAGGGGGTGTCGAGGTTCGGGCCATGCCGTTCGTCAGCTCGGTGTGCGCAGGATGGCACGCGGTCGAGAGGAATCCGCACCTATCCGGGGATGGCCAGGCCGCGCGCCGGGAATAGTCTGGTGTGAGACGCATCGGCCCAGAAGACAGACCATGGACACGTCAAATCTCGTACGCAACACGGACCAGGTCAGCTGCCTCAATGACCGGGACGAATGCGTGACCACCGTGGTGGTCCGCGGACCCTGGGGCAACCAGCTGCGGACCTTGATGTCGCGCGTGCTCCGCGCGTGTGTGGCTGAGACGCCTCGGGTGATCGTCGTGGATCTGTCGGAGCTGTCCGACGACCAGGGCGAGTCCGCCATGACCTGGCAGACGCTCACCCGGTTCGCCGCCCAGCGGCGCGCTCCCATCGGGCTCATCGTGTGTTCCAGCCCGCCTCGGGTGGCCGAGCGACTGCAGGCCAGTTCCACCGGAGCCGCCGTGACGACGGCCGAGACGGTGGCCGCGGCACGAGCTGCCGGCGCCGGCTATCTGCAGTGGCCGCATCAGCATCGGTTGCCGCTACCACCGGATCGGGTCGCCGTCTTCCTGGGTGGCCGGACAGTCCACGATCTCTGCATCAGTTTCGGCCTGCCGGCGCTCGCCCCGACCGCCCGGCTGATCGCGTCCGAGCTGATCAGCAACGCCGTCGACCACGCCCGGACCGATCTGGATGTCGCCCTCTCGGTCCGCGGGGACGTGCTCCACCTGGGCGTGTACGACCGGCATTCCGGGCTCCCCGTGGTCGCCGAGGCCGAACCGTGGCATCCCGACCAGCTGCGTGACAAGCATGGCGCCGGTCTGTGGCTGGTCGACGCCGCCGCCACGGCCTGGGGTGCGCTGCCCTGGCACAGCGGCAAACTGGTGTGGGCCACCCTCGCCATCGACGGCTGGGCGATCGATGAATGACCGGGCCGGCCCCGCCGCGGGTGCTGATCCCCTGCGCTTCCGGGTGAGCCACGGCGACGATCGGGTCACCGTCGTGCTGTCCGGCGATCTCGACCGGCTGACCGGCCCCACCGTGCTGGATCTCGTGGACCTCGTCATGCAGCACCCGGTCCGTCGCATCGACATCGACCTGGCCCAGGTCGAGTTCCTCGACCTGGGCGGACTCCGCACGCTGCTGCGCGTGCACCAGCGCGCCGCCGGTGACGGCATCCTGGTGGTCATCCGGAACCCGCGGCACTACGTCCGCTGGCTCCTGGAGACCACCGGCGCCGCAGAGTTGCTGCTGGAGAACCATCCTTCTTCCCGGGGTCCGGCCGGGTCGGCACTGACCTGGGTCAGTCGGCACACCGAGCCCGACGCGTACGCACGTCGTATGCGGGAACGCAGCGGCCGCGCCGACGATCGGGACCGCCTCGCGGACGAACGCGAGAAGATGCTGGACGAACGGCAGCAGCGGGTCGCCGACCATCAGCAGTGGGAGGACATCCGGGAAGACCTCGCCGATCAGCGTGAGATGGACCTGGAACGGCGGGAACGCGACGACTGAGTTCGCCGCTGCTGTCGAGGTGCCGGTCACGACGTTCGTCATCACGGTGTACGCCTACCGAGAGGAGCACTGTCATGCGGTACGTCATGATCATCACCGGGGACGAGTCGCACTGGTTCGGGGCGGCCGCCGCTTCCGGGCTGCTCGATGAGGTCAACGCCTGGTGGCAGAAGTGGCACGACGCCGGCAAGGTTGTTCGGGGCGGCGCTGAGCTGCAGCCCTCCAGCACCGCCAAGACTGTCGGTCCCGGTGCTGACGGGCAGCCGACCGTCACCGACGGACCGTTCCTGGAGCTGAAGGAGGTCGTCGGCGGGTTCATCCACCTGGTCGCCGACGACATCGACGACGCGGTGGCCGTGGCCGCCACCTGGCCCGGGATCACCGCGGCGGGTGATCGGATCGAGGTCCGCCCGATCGTGGAGTAGTCACCAGGGCGTCGAGGCGGCGCGCCAGCAGTTCCCGTTCGGCCGGGTTCGTGGCCAGGGCCAGGGCTCGGCGGGTCGCCTCGATCGCCTCCGGTTCGCGGCCCAGCCGGCTCAGCAGGTCGGCCCGGGTCGCGTGCCAGAGGCGGTAGCCCGCGAGCCGGTCCGCCAGGTCGTCCACCTCGGCCAGCGCGGCCGCCGGACCGTCGACATAGCTCGTGGCGACCGCCCGGCCCAGCAGGACCACCGGCGACGGACGCATGATCCGCAGGTGGTCGTAGAGCCGGCGGAGCGCGACCCAGTCGGTGCGCGCGTAGGACGGGGCCGCCGCATGCTGGGCGGCGATGGCCGCTTCCAACTGGTACGGGCCGGGGCGATCGTGACCGGCCGCACGGGCCAGCCGCCGTACCGCGGTGTGGATCAAGGTTTGGTCCCAGCGGGACCGGTCCTGGTGCTCGAGCAGCACCAACCGCTCCTCGGCGTCGAAGCGGGTGCCGGAACGGGCCTCGTGGAGTTCGAGCAGCGCGGCGAGGCCGGCCACCTCCGGCTCGGCGGGCATCAGAACGCTCAGCTGCCGGGCCAGGTCCAGGCCTTCGCGGGCCAGGTCGCGGCGTTCGTGAGCGTCGCGGGACGAGGCCAGGTAGCCCTCGTTGTAGATCAGATAGACGACGGCGAGCACGGCCGGCAGCCGGGCGGCGTACTCCTGGGGCGGGGGTGGCTCGAACCGGACGCCGCTGTCCCGCAGCCGGCGTTTCGCCCGGGTCAGGCGTTGCGCCATGGTCGTGGCCGGCAGCAGGAACGCCGCGGCGACCGTCTCCGCCGGCAGGCCGGCCACCGCGTTCAGGGTCAGCGCGAGCTGGGCCGGCTCGGCGAGCGCCGGGTGGCAGCAGGCGAAGATCAGGGCGAGCCGGTCGTCGCCCGTCGGTTCCGGCGGCGGGGTGCTCGCCAGCGCGGCGAGCTTGTCGCGGCCGGTGGCCTCGCGGCGGAGCCGGTCGACGGCCTTGCGCCAGGCGGTGGTCACCAGCCAGCCGGCCGGATTTTCCGGTACGCCGTCGCCGGGCCAGCGGTTCAGGGCCTCGGCGACCGCGTCCTGCAGGGCCTCCTCGGCCCGGTCGAGGTCGCCGAGCCGGCGGGCCAGCACGCCGAGCATCCCGGCCGCGTCCGCCCGCCAGACCTCGTCCAGCACAGTCCGCGCGTCACCCACCCGGCCAGTCTGCCGAGTCCTGGCCAGTCTGCCGAGCGACCCGGCCCGCCGAGCTGGACCTGGTCCGCCGGCCGAGCTTCAGTCCGGTCGGTTGCCGAGCCGTCGACCTTCGCCCGGCGGGGCGTCATCGTCGCGCCGCGGCCGGCGGCGGACGAGCGCCACCAGCACAGCCACCAGCGCGATCACCGCCACGTGGGCCACGACCACGCCGACCACCTGGGCCGGCGACATCAGAGCTTGAGCTTGCGGCGGATGTCCGCCCGCAGTTCCGCGGGCAGGTCGTCGAGCTCCAGATAATCCCGGAGCCGGCCCGAGTCGTGCATCCACGCGTGATAGCTGTCGCCGATCGTCACGCCGTGCGCGGGACGGTCCACGATCCGTACCTCGTCACCGGCCCGGACGTCGCCCGGCCGCACCACCCGCAGGTACGCGCCCGGCCGGCGTTCCGCCGCGAACCGCTTCACCCAGCGAGGCTCGCCCATCTTCCACTGGAACGTCGCGCACGGGATGCGCCCGAACGTCGTCTGTAGCACCAGTTCCGCGCCGATGGCCCAGGTCTCGCCGAGGACCGCGCCGTTGACGTCGAGTCCTTCGGTGGTCAGATTCTCGCCGAAGATGCCGCCCGGCAGGCTGCGGCCGAGCTGCTGCTCCCACCAGTCGTAGTCCTCCCGGGCGTACGCGTAGACCGCCTGGTCGTCGCCGCCGTGGTTGTGGGTGTCGAAGATCTGGTCGCCGACCAGGCCGCTGTGCAGGCCGGTCCGTTTCGGACCAGGGGCACGCACCGGGACCGGGTGGTCGACCGGCTGCTTGTTGATGCCCGTCATGCCGACGTTCTTGGCATCGCTCTGCTCCGGGACAGCCAGGTTGACCTGCAGGACGGTGGCTCTGCTCATGCGGGGAACTCCACGGTGCGGCGGTCCTCGATCGGGGTGTAGCCGAGGCGTTGGTAGAGGGCGTTGCTGGTCGGGTTGCCCAGGTCCGTGAAGAGGACCACGTCGGTGGCCCCGGCGGCCAGCGCAGCCCGGGTGACTGCCACCGTAGCGGCACCCGCGTAGCCCTGGGCGCGGTGCTCGGGGGGCGTGTAGACCGCCTGCACCCGCACCATGCCGGCGGCCGGCCTGGTGATTCCGGCCATCGAGACCGGGCGGCCGTCGACCTCCCAGAGCAGCAGACCACCGTGCGAGAGCTTGTCGTCGACGAGCTCGGCCGAGGGGTCCGCATCCTCGCCGAGGTCCTCCTGGAACGCGATCATCCAGTCGATCAGGAGGTCGCGGTCGCGGGCCTCGGCGACCCGGCCGGCGCCGGGAGCCGGCGGGTCGGGCGGAGTCAGGTCGGCGAGCCGGTACAACCGCTGCCGGCCGGTGACCCGCGGGGTGACACCGGTGAGGCGCTGCCATTCGGCGGCGAACGCCTCCACCACCTTCTCCGGTCCGGCGATGCCCGGCAGGTCCGTCCCGGCAAGGCTGACGGCCAGCTCGGCGGCGGCCGCCGGAGGCATCTCGGAGAGCAGAGCACCGCGCGGCGGCGTACGCAAGAACGCCCCGTCGCCACACCAGCCGAACACCGCCGCGCCGTCGCCGAAGGCGTGCGGCCCGCGTTCCCGCAGCGTTCCGGTGATCGTCAGCAGCACGGTGTTCTCCACCGGGCGAGCGCGCAGGAACTCCCCCGCCCCGCTCAGGAACTCGTCCACGTTGTTGGTGATGTGCCAGGCCATGCCGTCATCCTCGGCCCCGCCGGAGCCCGGCGCATCCCTAATTCGGCAGGCCCCACGCCTTCGCGATCCGGGCCAGCGAGTCCCGCCGCGTGGCCGGGTCGTAGACCGTGCCGGCCAGGATGAGTTCCTTGGCCGCGGTCCGTTCGACCAGCTCGTCCAGCGCCTGCACCACTTCCTCGGCGGTGCCCGCGTACTGGGTGCCGGGGAGCTGGTCGAGCAGCTGGCGATCGAGGTCGGACAGCTCGCGGGTGGCGGCCTGCTCGGGCGAGACGATCGGGCCGAGCCGGCCGGTGCGCAGGCTCAGCGCCATGATCCGGCTGGGGCCGGCCAGGAACTGCGCCTCCTCGTGCGTCTCGGCGGCGATCACCGAGGCGCTGACCATCAGGTGCGGCTCGGGGAAACGCGGCGACGGCTGGAAACCGTCGATGTAGAGCCGGGCGGCGGTGTCCACGTCGGAGCTCATGGCGAAGTGGTACGCGTAACAGAACGGCAGTCCGAGCGCCGCCGCCACCTGGGCGCCGTACGTCGACGAGCCGAGCATCCAGACCTCCGGGTAGGTCGCCGGGGCCGGTGTCGCCCGCAGCCGTTCGATCCGCTCGGGGGCGACCCGGTCGTCGCCGAGCAGCGCGAGCACCATGCCCAGGTGGTCGGGGAACTGCTCGACGGTCAGGTGCGGCGACACCCCGCGCAGCGCGGCCGCCGTGGCCTGGTCGGTGCCGGGCGCGCGGCCGATGCCGAGGTCGATGCGGTTCGGGTGCAGGGCCTCCAGCAGCGCGAACTGCTCGGCCACCACGAAGGGCATGTGGTTGGGCAGCATGACGCCGCCGGAGCCGACCTTGATGCGCCGGGTGTTCGCCGCGAGGTGGGCGATCAGCACCGGCGGTGAGGTGGACGCGACGGCCGGCATGTTGTGGTGCTCGGCGACCCAGAACCGCGAGTAGCCGAGGTCGTCGGCGGCCTGGGCGATCTCGGTGGTCCCGCGCAGGGCGTCGGTGCTGTCGTGACCCTCGCGGACGGTGGCGAGATCGAGCACGGACAGGGGTACGCGACTCATGAGGTGATCCGTTCCGGAAGAGATGGCGTGACGAAGGCGAAACCGGCGCGGAGCAGCTCGTGCAGCCCGGTGATGCCGGTGTCGGCGTCCCAGTGCGGGCAGGAGGTGTTCAGCACCGTACGGGCGGCATTGATGGTCAGGTCGAGCCGCAGGCCGTCCAGGTCGGCGTGGCCGGCGGCCCACTCCCGGACCGCGACCCAGAACTGGTCGGCCAGCTCCCGGGAGCAGCCGGCCAGCTCGGGCGAGGCGAGCCGGACCCGGCGCTGCAGCAGCATCCGGTCGGCCGCGGCCGTGGTGTAGCCGATCAGGACCTCGCGCAACGACGACCAGAGCGGCTCGCCGGCCGGGCGCTCGGCCAGCAGCGTGGCCCAGAGGGCGGGGTCGTCGGGGTCGGGGTCGAAGACGACCGACTCCTTGCCCGCGAAGTAGTTGAAGAACGTGCGCCGGGAGATGCCGGCGGCGGCCACGATGTCGTCGACCGACACGGCGTCGAAGCCGCGCTCGGTCATCAGCCGCAGCGCGGCCGCGTGCACGAGACGCCAGGTCTCGCGTTTCTTACGCTCGCGGACGGGACTGGAAACCACCACAACCCCGACCGTACGCCGGGTGCACTGGGTGCAACTTGCACTCGGTGCATGAACTGCGCCACACCCGCCGGGGTCAGCGTCGGCGCTGCTGCCGCCGGATCGCCTGCACGCCGACCGTGGAGGCGCCCAGGGCCGCTCCGGGCACCAGCAGCCAGATCGGCCACGGGTAGACGTACCCGTCGACGGTGACCGCGACCAGGAACCAGACCATCAGGTTGACGGCGGTGACCGCGCCCCAGATCGTCCACAGCACGAGCAGCGCCATCGGCAGCTTGCGTTCCGCGCGGCGCACCTCGGCGGCCTTGCGGGCGCTCACCTCGGCCGCGCTCACCCCCGGCCGGGGCAGATCGGCGACGATGATCAGCAGCTCGGCGTAGGTACGGGCGGCGTAGGCCTGGCGCACCCGGTCGTCGTACTCGTTCAGCGAGAGACGGCCCTCGTCGAGAGCCGTCTTCAGCTGGTCAGCGATCTTGTGACGGTCGGCGTCGGCCGCCCGCAACGTCTCGGCATCACGGTGCGGCACGACGTCCTTGGCCATGACAGCAGGTTAGTGGAGCGGCACGCCCTGCTCTAGACCTGAACCTGGCCGCCGTCCACAAAGACCTCACTGCCGGTCATGAAGCTGCTCTGCGACGAGGCGAGGAAGAGCGCGGCGTTCGCGATCTCGTCCGGGTGACCCATCCGGCCCATCGGCACGTCCTCCGTGAGCTGCTCGTGCAGGGCAGCGACCTGGGTGGCGTCGGCCGCGAGCCCGCTGAGCCCAGGGGTGTCGGTCGGGCCCGGCGTCAGCGTGTTGACCCGGATGCCGCGGCCGGCCAGCTCCGCGGCCCAGGTGCGGCCGAAGGAACGGATGGCGGCCTTGCCCGCGGCGTACGCACCGAAGGCCGGCGAGCCCCCGGCAGCCGAGGTGGACCCGGTCAGGATGATCGACGAGCCATCCTTGAGCAGGGGCAGCGCCTTCTGCACGGTGAAGATCGTGCCCCGGACGTTGCGGTCGAACGAGCCGGCCAGGTGCTCCGGCGTCGTCTGCTCCAGGGTGGCGAACTCGCCGCCACCGGCGTTGGCGAAGACCACGTCCAGCGCGGTGATCCCGGCGAAGAGGCGGTCCAGGTCGTCGGGGTGGCTCGCGTCGCCCTGCACGCCGGTCGCGTTCGGCCCGAGCTGGGCCACGGCGTCGTCGAGCTCCCGCTTGCGGCGGCCGGTGATCACGACCCGCGCCCCCTCCGCGACGAAGCGCTTCGCGGTGGCCAGGCCGATGCCGCTGGTGCCGCCGGTGACCAGGGCCGTCTTGCCGTCGAGCTGTCCCATGATGTTCCCTCCGATTAACGTACCGCTCGGTACAGAAAGCACGCTACACCGTTCCGTACCGAGCGGTACAGTAATGTGATGAGCACTGCACCGGAGCGCGGGCGGCCCCGCGGGTTCGACACCGCGGTCGCCTTGGAGCGCGCCAAGGAGGTCTTCTGGAAGTACGGCTACGAGGGCGCCTCACTGACCGAGCTGACCGCGGCGATGGGCATCAACAAGCCCAGCCTGTACGCGGCCTTCGGCAGCAAGGAAGAGCTGTTCAAGCAGGCCGTCCAGCTCTACGCGGAGCAGGACATGGCGTACGCCCGCAACGCCCTTGATCAGCCGACCGCGTACGAGGTGGCGGCGGCACTGCTGGGTGACAACGTCCGCGCCCTCACCCGGGAGGACACCCCACCCGGCTGCCTGTCGATCCAGGGCGGCACGGCCTGCGGGGCCGACAACGCCGGCATCTCCGCGTTCCTGGCGCACAGCCGGCTCGCCGGGGAGGCCGCACTGGCCGCCCGCTTCGCCCGCGCGAGGGACGAGCGTGACCTGCCTGCCGGCACGGACCCGGCCGGGCTGGCCCGCTTCGTGATGATCGTGGCGGAGGGCCAGGCGGTGCACGCCGCCGCCGGCATCAGCCGGGAGCAGCTGGAGCAGTCGACCGACCTGGCCCTGCGGGCGTTCCCTCAACCCGGCGCGGAGCACTGACGACTCAGGGCAGCCGCTCCAGGTACGCGGTCGAGCCGTCCAAGGGGTCGGCCACCCCACGGCCGGGCGGCTGCTCCCGCATGGCCGGCAGCAGCCGGGCCACGTCCTGCGCGGCGCGAGACCGCGCGGCGACCACCTCGTCCGCCCGCCCCAGCGCGCCGCCCGACCGGCCCGCGACCGCGGCCGCGGCGAGCGCCAGGCCACCGGCCAGCGCGAACGCCCACCGCGCGGCACCCGACCGGTCGACCACCGTCCCCGCGGCAGCGCTGCCGACCGCGCTCGCGGTGACGGCCATGGTGATCACCCAGGTGTACGCCTCGTTCAGCATCTCGCCCGGGGCGATCCGGCTGACCAGATTGTTCTCCACGGTCAGCGCGGGCGCCATCGCGACGCCGCCGACGATCAGCACCACCGCCAGCCACCAGGGTCCCGGCGCGGCGACCAGTGCCAGGAAGCCGATCCCGATCGCCGCGAGCAGGACGGCGTACCGGCGGCTGGGTTCCGTGGCCGGGCGGCGGGTCCCGAAGTACACACCGCCGCCGGTGCTGCCCAGCGCCCAGACACCCAGCAGCACCCCGCCGAGGCCGGCGCCTCCTCCGTGGGCAGCGGCGAAGGCGGGCACGCCGACGGTGACCGCGCCGAAGCCGGCCCCCAGCAGCCCGGTGCAGAGCAGCAGCGAGCCGAACCCGGGGGTGCGGCGCATCGGGCGACGGGCCGTCCGCCGGGGGAACCGCAGCACCGGCACCCGGGCGACCGCCAGGCCGCCGAGCAGCGTGACCGCCGCCGCGACCAGCAGCGCCGGGCCGTAGCCGAGCCGGAGCACGGTCAGCGCGGCCACCAGCAGCGGGCCGATGACGTAGATCAGCTCGAACAGCGACGTCTCGGCGGCCAGGGCGGCCTGCCGCACCCGTGGCCCGACGGCGCCTCCGGTCATGGTCGTCCAGGCTCCGCGGATCGCCCCGGTCAGCGGCGGATAGGTGGCTCCCGCGATCGCCGAGACGACCAGCAGCAGCGGTAACGCCGCGTCGGTCAGCAGGGCCAGCGCGGTCAGGACGAGGGCGTGGGCCAGGGCGCAGAGGCGCAGCACCGGCGCGGGGCCGATCCGGTCGGCGACGCGGGCGGTCAGCGGGTTGACCACTGCGCCGGCGAGCGCGTAGCAACCCGCGGCGAGGCCACCGGCGGCGTACCGGCCGGTGGCCTCCTCGACGAGCAGCAGCAGGGCCAGCGGGGTCATGGCGATGCCGAGCCGCGACACCATCCCGGCCATCAGGAGCGTGGGGGCGTACGGAATCCGCCATACCGTCCGATAACGACCTGCTGCCATCACCGGAACGTAGCGGCGCGGAGCCGCAATTCCCCCTTCTATCAGGCTAAAGGGGTGATGACGACAATCCGACAGGCGTCAGTGCGCCGCCGCCATCGCCTGCTCCAGCCGCTCGGCCGCACGCCGGTCCGCCCGGGCCATGGGTCCGCTCGGTACTGCGGCCACCAGCGAGGCCAGGACGAGCACCGCGGCCGCGAAGACGAAGGCCCACGGCAGCCCGCCCGGCTGGTCCACGATGGTTCCCGCCACCGCGCCACCGGCCGCGCTGCCCGCCACGGACACGGTGACCACCCAGGTGTACGCCTCGTTCAGCATGCCGGCCGGGGCGATCCGGCCGACCAGATTGTTCTCCACGGTCAGGGCCGGAGCGATCGTCGCGCCCCCCACGACCAGGGCGATGCCCAGCGACAGCGGATTCGGCATGGCGGCCAGCACCAGGAAGCTCAGGGCGACCCCGCCGAGCAGCCAGGCGAACTGGCGGGGCAGGGCCATCGCGGGCCGCCGGGTGCCGAACCAGATGCCGCCGATCGCGCTGCCCACACCCCAGACACCGAGCAGGACACCGCCGAGGCTGTCACCGCCGCCGTGCTGGCCGGCGTACGCGGGCACGATCACGCCGGCGGCGCCGAAGGCCGTACCGAGCGCGGCGACACAGACCAGCAGGGCGCCGAAGCCGCCCACCTTGAGCGGGCCCAGGCCGCGGGTCGTGTCGGCGTCGACGTGGCGGACCCAGTGCCGCATGATCGGCAGCGACGCGATCCACAGAGTGCCCGCGAAGGTCGCCACAGCCGAGGTGGCCAGCGCGGTCGCGGGATCGTGGGTGAGCACGAGCAGGGCCGCGACCAGCATCGGGCCCAGCACGAAGACCAGCTCGAAAAGGGACGTCTCGGCGGCCATCGCGGCCTCCCGCAGGCCGTGCCGCCCGCTGCCCACCGCGGTGGCGTCGGTCCAGGCCCGGCGGATGGCCGCGGTCAGCGGCGGGTACGTCGCACCGGCCAGCGCCGACGCCACGAAGATGCCCGGCAGCGCCGCCTCGCCACCCCGACTGACCAGCAACAGGCCGACCAGGGCGAGCGGATGCAGCACCGCGGTCGTCCACAGCACCGGTGACGGGCCGATCCGGTCGGCCAGGCGCCCGGCGACCGGGCTGATCGCGGCTCCGGCCAGCGCGTACATGCCGCCGGCCAGGCCTGCGGCGGCGTACCGGCCGGTGGTCTCCTGGACGAGCAGGAGCAGGGCGAGCGGGGTCATGCCGATGCCCAGGCGGGCGAGGATGCCGACGATCAACAGGACCCGGCCGCCCGGCATCTGCCACACGCCAAGGTACTGACGCAGTGCGGTCATCAGGTCCTACCTCCTCGTGGTGAGCGTCGAACGTAACTGTCGGCGGGCAGGTAACACACGTGAAACAAGGCTGGGTGTCACAGACGTCACCCCCGCCTCGGCATGCGAGACGGGGGTGACGGTCGGGGCGGGGTCAGCGCTGGAACTGCACCGGCCCGGTGCCGGTGATCGCGGCCAGCTGGTGCAGCCGCTTGATCCGCTCGGCCATCGGCGGGTGCGTCGAGAACAGCGACGCGATGCCGCCGCCGCGCAGCGGGTTGGCGATCATCAGGTGCGCCGAGGTGGCGAGCTGACCGTCGGCCGGCAGCGGCAGCCGCTGCGCGCCGTACTGGATCTTCTCCAGGGCGCTGGCCAGAGCCAGCGGGTCACGGGTCAGGGTCGCGCCGGACGCGTCGGCCTGGTACTCCCGGTTGCGGCTGATCGCGAGCTGGATCACCGATGCGGCCAGCGGGCCGAGGATCAGCATGAGCAGCAACGACGCGGGGTTCGGGCCGTCCTCGTCGTCCGAGCCACCGAACGGCAGGAAGATCGCCAACTGGGCGAACATCGTGATGATGCCGGCCAGCGCCGCGGCGACGCTGGAGATCAGGATGTCGCGGTTGTAGACGTGGGACAGTTCGTGGCCGATGACGCCGCGCAGCTCACGCCGGTCCAGCAGCTGGGTGATGCCGACGGTGACCGCCACGGCGGCGTGCTGCGGGTTGCGGCCGGTCGCGAACGCGTTCGGCTGCATCGCCGGGCTCACGTACAGGCGTGGCATCGGCTGGCCCGCCTCCGTGGCGAGCTCGCGCACGATCTGGTGCAGCGCGGGGAACTCGGCCTCGGAGACCGGGCGGGCCCGCATGGACCGCAGGGCGATCTTGTCGGAGAAGAAGTAGCTGCCGGCGTTGAGCGCCAGCGACAGGACGACGGCGAAGACCAGCCCGCCGCTTCCTCCGAGCCAGTAACCGACGGCCAGGATCATGGCGGTGAGCAAGCCCAGCAGAGCGGCCGTCTTGAGGCCGTTGTGATGGCTGTGCACGATGGTGCTCCTTCGACGTTGGGGCCGGTGGGCCCACGTCTCATGGAACATCGACAGGATGTGGATTCATCCAGCTGTAGCTGTGAGTTCGCTGTAGGTGATCATCGATACACCCCGGGTCATCCGAGCAGCGCGTCGAAGATCCACTGTGGGGCGAAGCCCAGGACGACGGTGACCGTGACAGCCACCGCGACCGCCGCGGCCACCGGGCGGGGCACCGGCACCCGGGGGTGGGTGGCCGCCTGGAGCAGCTCCGGGTCGGCGACCGCGGTCACGGTGGATCCGGTCGTCGCCGGTTCGGGGGCGGGGAGGTCGGCGAAGTGCACGCCCACCGGCTCGGGGCGGGTGTAGAGCAGGGCAGCCACCCGGACGTAGTAGGCCAGGGCGATGAGGGCGTTCAGGGCCACCACCGCGGCCAGCCAGCCCCAGCCCGCGTTGATCAGGGCGGCGACCACGGTCACCTTGGCGAACAGACCGGCCAGGCCCGGGGGTAGACCGGCCAGACCCGCCAAGGCCAGCACGAGCGCCGCGCCCAGCCACGGCTGACGACGGCCCAGGCCGCGAAGATCCGCCAGCTCGCCACCGTCGGCGTCCGGGCCGCGCAGGGCCACCACCACGGCGAACGCCACGAACTCGAGCACGACGAAGAAGACCGCGTACGCGATCGCCGCCGGCACCCCCGCCGAGCCCACCGCCAGCGCCGCCAGGATGTAACCCGCCTGGGCCACCGACGACCAGGCCAGCAGCCGTACCGTCCGGGTCTGGCGCAGGGCGACCAGGTTGCCCACCGTCATGGTCAGCACGGCGAGGACCGCCACCAGCGGCCCGGTGTCCAGCCGCTGCACAATCGCGGCCAGGGCCACCACGCCGCCGAGCTTGGAGGCCGTCGACAGGTACGCCGCCACCGGCACCGGTGAGCCGTCGTAGGTGGCCGGCGCCCAGGCGTGCAGCGGGACCGCCGCTACCTTGAACGCGAAGCCGATCACCAGCAGCGCCGCGCCGACTGCCCCCAGGGGCGCGAGCGGGCCCGAGCCCCCGGTGAGCACGGCCAGGTGCAGCATGCCGGTGGACGCGAAGAGCAGCGCCGCGCCGAGCAGGGCGATGGCCGTGGAGATCACGCTGACCAGGAAGAACGTGACCGCGGCGGAGGCGCCGGTGGTGGTCACCCGCTCGCGGGGCGCGAAGCGGCGCAGGCCCACGAGCACGTACAGCGGCAGGGTCAGCGTCTCCAGCCCGACGATCAGGGTGATCAGGTCGCCCGCGTACGCGATGACCACTCCCCCGGCCATCGAACTCACCAGCAGGAAGCAGAACTCGCCGGCCGGGGCGATGCCCGCGCGCAGCGCCGGGGCCGACAGCGCGAGCACGCCGATCGTCAGCGCCGCGAAGAGCACCGCCACCACCGCCGCCTGCGGGCCGCTCACCCAGGAGCAGTGCTCGGCGCCGCAGAAGGTCGAGGCCGGGCGCAGCCCGAGCGCGACCGCCCCGCCGATCGTGACGAGCCCGCCGGCGATGCCCGCCGGCAGCACGAACCGGCCGAAGGCCAGCTCCAGCACCAGGACGAGCAGCGCGGTGCCGCCCGCCGCGTACAGCGGGAACAGGGCGAAGTGGTTCACGGTCTGGGTCATGGCAGGGCTCCGGTCAGGGCGGCCACCGGGTCGGCGGTCGCGGCGAGCACCAGCGCCGGCACCAGTCCGATGGCCAGCGCGAGCAGCACCAGCGGCGACCACGCCAGCCATTCGGGGCGGGTGATGCCCGCGAAGCCGGCCACCGCCGGGCTCGCCGGGCCGTGGGTGACCCGGCGCAACAGCCGCAGGAAGTACGCCGCGGTCAGGGCACCGCCGATCGCCGCCAGCACGGCCAGCGTGATCCACAGGGGGCCGCCGCGCTCGGTGGCGGCCACCACGGCGAACGCCTCGCCCCAGAAGCCGGCCAGGCCGGGCAGCCCGAGGGAGGCGATCGACGCGAAGGCGAGCAGGCCGGCCAGCCGCGGTGCGGTCTCCCGCAGCCCGCCGAGGTCGGCCAGGGCGCCGGTGTGGGCCCGGTCCTTGATCGCCCCGGCCAGGAAGAACAGCAGGCCGGTGATGACGCCGTGGGCCACGTTGCCGACCAGCGCGGCCTGCAGGCCGGTCGCGGTCAGCGTCGCGATGCCCAGCAGGACGAAACCCATGTGCCCGACGCTGGAGTAGGCGATCAGCCGCTTCAGCTCGGTCTGCCGCAGGCACACCAGCGACCCGACGAGGATCGCGGCGACGGCGAGGACCCCGAGCACCGGGGCGGCCCAGGCCGCGCCGAGCGGGGCCACGCCGACCCCGACCCGGATCAGGCCGTACGTGCCCATCTTCAGCAGCACGCCGGCGAGGATCACGCTGCCGACCGTGGGCGCCTCGGTGTGCGCGTCGGGGAGCCAGGTGTGCAGCGGCCAGAGCGGCGCCTTCACCGCGAACGCGACGGCGAACAGGGCGAACGCCGTGCACTGCACTGTGCGGGACAGGCCGGTGCCGCCGGTCAGCGCCATCAGGTCGCCGGTGCCGGCCGCGATGACGACGGTGAAGACGCCCAGCAGGAGCAGCAGCGAACCGAACAGGGTGTAGAGCACGAACTTGCGGGCCGCACGGCGGCGGTCCGGGCCACCCCAGCCGGCGATGACCGCGTACATCGGCAGGAGGACGACCTCGAAGAAGATGAAGAACAGCACCAGGTCCAGGGCCAGGAACGTGCCGAGGATGCCGACCTCGAGCACCAGCAGCAGCGCCGCCAGCGTCCGGCCGCGACCGCCGTCGGGCACCTTGCCCACCGTGTACGCGCAGCAGAGCAACGTCAGCAGCCCGGTCAGCACCACCAGCGGGTACGAGATCCCGTCGACGCCGAGGTGGAAGTCGACCCCGAGCGACGGCACCCACGACGCGGACACGTCGATCCACGGCAGCAGAGCCGGCGGCTGGTCACCGTAGGCGAACCAGCCGTAGTCGGCGTTCGGCATCGCCAGCAGCGCGGTGAGCACGAACGTCACCGCGGCGAAGACCATGGCGACGATGCGGGCGCCCCGATCGATCCGCGCCGGCAGCAGCGCTACCACCAACGCGCCCAGCGCCGGCACCGCCAGGACGGCGATGAGCAGCACCTGCGCGAGTGAGCCGCCGCTGGTGACGTAATCGCGGTAGGGGGTCATGAGGCTGCTCCGTAGATCGCCGCGACGACACCGAGCACGAGCGCACCGGCGAAGACCGCGACCGCCGCCCGGGGCAGCGCCGCGCGGTGGGCGTTCGCCAGCACGACGCCGAGCCGGGTGGTGGAGGAGCCGGTGCCCTCGACGGCCGCGTCGACCACCCGCTCGTCGAGCAGGCGCAGGGCGGTGGCGAGGGCGCGTACCGGGCGTACCACCAGGCGGTCCTGCACGTCGTCGAGCCGGAAGCCGGCGGCGAACAACGGCCGCCACCGGCCCAGGGCCTGCGCCGGGTCCACGCCGGGCGCGGTGTGCCACAGCCACCACGAGCTGCCGGCGCCGAGCGCGAGCAGGACCAGCGGCAGCACGATGCTGATCTCCAGGTGCGGGGCCTCCAGCTCGAGCGCGCTGCGGAACCCGGGCAGGAAGGCGGCCAGCCCGAGCAGCGCCGCGGGGATCGCGAGGAGCTGCACCGGCCACAGCATCAGGCCGGGCGGATCGTGCGCGGCGCCGGGACCACGCTCGTAGCGGGCGTCGTCGAAGCCGACGTGCCACTCGTCGGTGCGGGACCGGGCGTGGCCGAAGAAGGTGCGCAGCAGCAGGCGGGTCGCGTACCAGGCGGTGATCGCGACGCCGAGCAGCCCGGCCACCCAGACCACCCAGCCGACCCAGGCCGGGGCCGGGCCCTGGCCGTCGGCCGCGTGCGCGGCGGCGACCAGGACGTTCTCCTTGGACCAGAAGCCGGCCAGCGGCGGCAGCCCGGCCAGCGCGCCGAGCCCGATCACGAACGCCCAGAAGGTGCGGGGCAGATGCGTGCGCAGACCGCCCATCCGCGACATCAGGTTGGTGCCGACCGCGTGGATCACCGCGCCGGCCGCGAGGAACAGCAGCGCCTTGAACGCGGCGTGGGTGAGCAGGTGGAACAGGGCCGCGGCGGGCGAGCCGACGGCCAGGGCGCCGGTCATGTAGCCGATCTGCGAGACCGTGGACCAGGCCAGCACCCGCTTGAGGTCGTCCTGGGCGGTGGCGGCGAGCGCGCCGAGCAGCAGCGTGATCGCCGCCATGACACCGAGCGTCGCCAGCGCGCCGGGCGAGCGGGCGAAGAGCGGGAAGAGGCGGAAGACCACGTACACGCCCGCGGCGACCATCGTGGCCGCGTGGATCAGGGCGGAGATCGGCGTCGGGCCGGCCATCGCGTCCGGCAGCCAGGTGTGCAGCGGGAACTGGGCGCTCTTGCCCGCCACCCCGGCCAGGATGAGCAGCAGCGCCACGGTCAGGTGGGCCGGTGAGCTCGCCAGCACGGCGGAGATCTCGAAGCTGCCGGCCGAGACGCCCAGCAGCGCGATGCCGAGCAGGAAGCCGACGTCGCCGACCCGGGTCACCAGGAACGCCTTGACCGCGGCCCGGGGCGCCTCGGGCAGCCGCCGGTCGTGGCCGATGAGCAGATACGAGCAGACGCCCATCACCTCCCAGCCGACCAGCAGCATGATCAGGTCATTGGCCGACACGACCAGCAGCATCGCCCCGGTGAAGATGCTGATCTGCGCGGCGTAGGGCGCGTAACGCGGGTCGTCGTGCAGGTAGCCGACCGAGTAGACCTGCACGAAGAGCGCGACCACGGTGACGGCGAGCGCGACGTAGAGCGCGGCCGGGCCGAGCGAGACGCCGAAGGTGACCGGCAGGTCGCCGAAGCGCACCGCCTGCACCCCGAACTCGACCGGGTCGTCCGCGACCACCAGCAGGAAGACCACGTCGGCCAGGGCCAGCGCGGCACCCGCGATGCCGAGCGTGGCGGCCCGGCGGCGTCGCGCGCGGCCACCGTCGCCGGCCGGCAGCAACAGACCCAGCAGCCCGGCCAGCACCGGTACGCCGAACAGCGCCGTCCCGAAGACCTCCGCGATCACCGGCTGACCTGCTCATCGTCATGGTGCAGGGCGACCTCGTCGACGTGCACCGCCCGGCGCATCCGGTAGTACTGCAGCACGATGGCCAGGCCCACGCCCACCTCGGCGGCGGCCAGCACGATGACGAACAGGGCGAACACCCCGCCGGAGTGCGCGGGCCGGCCGTTGGGATACGCCCAGGACTCGATCTGCACGCCGACCAGGGTGGCCCGGACCGCGGCGTCGGCGGTCACGAAGATCAGGTTGACCGCGTTGAGCATCAGCTCGACGGCCATCAGCACCAGGATCGCGTTGCGCCGGCGCAGCACGCCGTAGACGCCGAGCCCGAACAGCAATGCACCCGTCACGTACGGGATCACGGCATGCATCAGGCCTCATCCCCCTTGCGGGCGCCGATGTCCGGACGCGACAGCACGATCGCACCCACCAGGGCGGCGAGCAGCAGGATCGACAGCACCTCGAACGGCAGCACCCACTGGCCGAAGATCTGCGTGCCCATCCGCTCGGTCGTGCCCGGGGCGGGCCGGTCGTAGAGCGTCCAGCGGAACGCGTCGGCCAGCAGCACCGCCAGGCCCAGCCCGACCCCGCCCCCGACGATCAGCGCCGGCCAGGCCGGGCGGTCCAGGTCACGGGAGGGGCCGATCGGCGCGCGGGTCAGCATGACCGCGAACAGCAGCAGCACGACCACCGCGCCGACGTAGACCAGGATCTGCACCCACGCGACGAGCTCGGCCCCGAGGACCAGGTAGAGCCCGGCGACCGCGCCCAGGCTGATCACCAGGTAGAGCCCGGAACGGACCAGGTGGGTGCTGGTGACGACCGCCGCGCCGGAACCCACCGCCACGGCTCCGAGCGCCAGCAGCAGCACGTCGGCGACCGTCACTTCTCCGGCTCCGGGCGTACGGCCGGACGCGCGGTCTTGGCCGGGGTGGCCGCACCGGGGCCGGCGGCCTTGCGCGCGGCGGTGGCCTCCTCCTTCGACGGCTCGCCGAGCACGTCGTGGGCCGGCGGCGGCGGGACGGTCCGCATCCAGTCGCCGAGGCGGTCCTTGTCGTGCAGCAGGTTCAGCACGTCGGTCTCCGCGTACTCGAACTCGGGGGTCCAGTGCAGCGCGTCGAACGGGCAGACCTCGATGCAGATGCCGCAGTACATGCACAGGGAGAAGTCGATGTCGAACTTGTCGAGGACGTTGCGCTGCCGAGCCCGGGCGGCACCGGGAACGACGACCTCTTCCTTGTGCGAGTCGATGTAGATGCACCAGTCCGGGCACTCGCGGGCGCACAGCATGCAGACCGTGCAGTTCTCCTCGAGCAGGGCGATGACCCCGCGGGAGCGCGGCGGCAGGTCCGGCTCGACGTCCGGATACTGCTGGGTGCTGCTGCGCTTGGTCATCGTCTTGAGCGTGACGGCCAGGCCGTTGATCAGGCCCTGGCCCGGCGTGTGCCGATCTCCCTGCTCGCTCATAAGGGCATATCCTGCCCGGTCGCACCGGCGGAGGCGAGCACACCCCCGCTTCTGTCGTTCGACAGTTACGGCCGGGGCCCCCAAGACGCCCGGCCGCACCTCCCCCGCTATGCGCAGAGCGCGGTATCCACCGCCTTCAGCACCTTGTCGGCCGATGCCTCGTCGACCGGCATCGAGGTCACGGCCACCGTCGCGGCGCGACCGTCCTCGGTGACGCCGCCGCGGGTCTCGTAACCCGGGATGTCACCGCCGTGACCCCAGGCCAGACCGCCGCAGCTGAGCGGGTAGCTCAGCAGGCCCAGGCCGTACCGGGCGCCGGGCCACATGTCCGCCGGGACGGTCCTGCGCATCTCCTTCAGCTGCGCGGCCGGCAGCAGGCGGCCGGCCAGCAGCGCGCCGAAGAACTTGTTCAGGTCGGTCGGGGTGGCGATCATCTGCCCGGCGGCCCAGCCCCAGGACGGGTCCAGCGTCGTGACGTCACGCGGCTTGCCCGCGGCGTCCGGGTGGTAACCGTGCGGGTGCCGTTCCCGGATGCCCTGCTCGCCGACGGCCGGGAAGTAGGTGTGCCGCAGGCCGGCCCGGCGGATCACCCGCTCGGTGAGCACCTCGGCCAGCGGGCGCCCGGTCACCTTCTGGATCAGCAGACCTGCCACCACGTAGTTGGTGTTGCTGTATGCCCACTTGGCCCCGGGCGCGAAGTCGGCCGGATGCGCCAGCGCGAGATCGAGCAGCTCACGCGGCTCCATGTAGGTGTGCTGCAGGGCGAACGAGCCGTCCGTGTCGAGGTGGTCCGTGTAGTTGGGCAGACCGCTGGTGTGCTGCAGCAGCTGCCGCACGGTGATGTGCCGGCCGTCGATCCCCTCGCCCCGCACCAGGCCCGGCAGGTAGGTGTCGATCGGCGAGTCCAGGGCGACCTTTTTCTCGGCCACGAGCTGCAGGACCGCCACGGCCACGAACGTCTTGGTGTTGCTGCCGATCCGGACCTGGCCGTCGGCCGGGACGCGAGCGCCGGTGCGCAGGTCACCGACTCCGGCGGTGAGATCACGGGTGCGGCCGTCGCGGCCCTGCACCGCGGCCAGCGCACCCGGGGCACCGCCGTGCCCGACGAGCTGCTGCAACTGGTCACGGACCGGATCACGTGGGGCGGCACTGACCGGCTGGGCGACGCCGGCGACCAGGGCGCCGGTGGTCAGGACGGCTGCTGCGAGATGACGCAGGGACATCGGTGAGAGCTCCTCGGCAGGGGTTGCTGGGACCCCTCAAGCCTTTCGGAGACGGCCCGCCGGGACGAGCCGGCCAGCCACCCAACCGAGGGTGGGGCCAGCCCCACCCCTACAGTGCGAGTTTCACCACGGCGGTCAGCACGAGCTGGGCCAGGGCCACCGGGACCAGCACCAGCCAGCACAGCCGCTGCAACTGGTCCTCGCGCAGCCGCGGATAGCTGACCCGCAGCCAGATGACCACGAAGGACACCGCGAACACCTTCACCAGCGTCCACAGCCAGCCGAAGTGGGCCGGGTCCGGGCCGTGCCAGCCGCCCAGGAACAGCACGGTGGTCAGGGCGGCGATGACGACGATGCCCACGTACTCGGCGAGCAGGAAGAACGCGAAACGCAGCCCGGAATACTCGGTCATGTAGCCGAAGACCAGCTCGGAGTCGGCGATCGGCATGTCGAACGGCGGCCGCCGGATCTCGGCCAGCCCGGAGACGAAGAAGACCAGCGCGGCCGGCGCCTGCCAGATCAACCACCACGGCGACCAGGCCTCGACGATGCCGGGCAGGCTCAGCGTGCCCGCGGCCATCGCGACACTCGCGGCCGACAGCACCAGCGGCAGCTCGTAACCGAGCAGCTGGGCCGCGCCACGCAGACCGCCGAGCAGGCTGTACTTGTTCGCCGACGCCCACGCCGACATCAGCACGGCGACCACACCGACGCCGAGGACGGCGAGAACGAAGAACAACCCGATGTCCATCGGCTGGGCGACCAGGCCGCCGGGTCCCAGCGGGATGGCCAGCAGGACGATGAGGTACGGGAACAGCGCCACGATCGGGGCCAGCTGGAACACCCGGCGGTCGGCGTCGCGCGGGGTGACGTCCTCCTTCTGCACGAACTTGACGCCGTCGGCGACGAGTTGCGCCCAGCCGTGGAAGCCGCCCGCGTACATCGGGCCCAGCCGGCTCTGCATGTGGGCCATGACCTTGTGTTCCATCTGGCCGACGATCAGCGGCACCACCAGGAACGCGGCGACCACGGCGACGACCCGGACTCCCAGATCGAGCCAGAGCGGCATCAGGTGTCCTTCCCGTCGCTGGACTCCGGCGCGGCCCCGGTCTCCGGCGGCGTGCCGGGGGTCTCCGGTGCGGTCCCGGTCTCCGGCGGCGTGCCGGGGGTCTCCGGTGCCGGCGTGGCATCCGCGGCGGCCTTCGCCGCGCCGGCCTGGTCGGCGGCCTCGGCTGCCTCGGCCTGGCCGGCACCGATCGTCTCAGCCGGTCCGGCTGCTGCCGGATCCACCGTGGGCGGTGCCGCATGTCCGGGCGCTGCCTGTCCGCCGGGTCCGGGCGGCGCCTGCTCCCCCGCCCCGGCCGGGACCGCTTGCGGGTCCGGTCCGGGCCGGGTCGCGTGCGAAGCCGTTCCCGGCTCGGCCGTTCGCGGACCGGTTCCCGGCGCGGCCGTTCGCGGACCGGTTCCCGACTCGGCCGTTCGCGGACCGGTTCCCGACTCGGCCGTTCGCGGGCCGGTTCCCGGAGCTGCCCCACGTTCCGGGCGGGCCGGACGATCTCCCGCCGGGCGGGCCGGACGATCTCCCGCCGGGCGGGCCGGACGATCTCCCGCCGGGCGGGCCGGACGATCTCCGCCGGGGACGGCTCCGCCCGCGCGCGCGGGCCGGTCGCCCGGGCCGCGCCGGGCCGGGGTCTCCGGCGGTGGGACCTTGCCCTTCATCGGACCCCACTCGTTCGGATCAGGTACGCCCGGCGGCCGCATCGGGGCCCGCTTGGCCGTGCCCGCCTCCGACTCCCCCGGCTCCTTCGCGCCCGGCCAGGCCTTGGCCACCCGGGACGCCAGCACGAACTCCTTGCGCAGCGGGTTGCCCTCGAAGCCCGGCGGCAGCAGCAGCGGCCGCAGGTCCGGGTGGCGGGTGAAGCTGATCCCGAACATCTCGTGGGTCTCCCGCTCGTGCCACGCCGCGCCCGGGAACAGGTCGATCACCGATTCGACCACCGGGTTGTCCCGGGTCACCCGGGCGCGCAGCAGCAGCCCGTGCTTGCGGCGGGTGGACCACAGGTGCGCGACGACGGTGAAGCCCTCGTCCAGTTCGTCGACCGCTGACAGCCAGTCGAAGAAGTCGCAGCCCAGCGCACCCGGGTCGCGGGCGGCGCCGACCGCGGTCCACCACAGCGCGGCCGGCACGTCGATCACGGCCCGCTCGTGGCCGGGGCCGCCACCGGAGACTCCGGCGACGATCGTGCCCTCGGCGGGGGCGTCGTCCGCGTCTGCCGTCAGCAGGGCGACCATCCGCTCGCCGACCTCTTCGGGGGTCATGCCGCACATCCTATGATCCGGCCCGGTTCCGTCCCCGGCCCGCGCCCGGAAAGCCGCGGCCGGCAGACAGACGCCGGGTGAGACACCGGCGGATCGACGGCGTCTCACCCGGCTGAGCTCAATGAGCTCGGTCAGTCCTGTCCGCCGCCGAAGAACGTCGCGTCCCCGAAGGTGAACACTCCGCCGTCCCGGGCGACCATCCAGTAGCCGGCGCCGGTGGTGGTCGAGGCGATGCCGACCATCGGCGCGTTCAGCGGCTTGCCGCCCATGCTGCCGTAGAACGGCGCGTCACCGAAGGCGAAGATGCCACCGTCAGCCGCCACCAGCCGGTAGCCCTTGCCGTTCGCGGTAGGCGCGATGCCGACCATCGGCGCGTTCAGCGGCTTGCCACCCATGCTGCCGTAGAACGGCGCGTCACCGAAGGCGAAGATGCCACCGTCAGCCGCCACCAGCCAGTAACCCTTGCCGGACGGGGTCGCCGCCAGGCCGACCACCGGGGCGTTCAGCGGCTTGCCGCCCATGCTGCCGTAGAACTGCGCATCACCGAACGCGAAGATCCCGCCGTCGCGGGCCACCGTCCAGTACCCGCGCCCGGTCGCCGTCGGCGTGATGCCGACCATCGCGGCGTTCAGCGGCTTGCCGCCCATGCTGCCGTAGAACTGCGCATCACCGAAGGCGAAGATGCCACCGTCCTTCGCGACGAGCCAGTAGCCCTTGCCGGACGGGGTCGCCGCGATACCGACCACCGGCGCGGCGAGTGGTTTGCCGCCCATGCTGCCGTAGAACTGGGCGTCACCGTACGAGAAGACGCCACCGTCCGCAGCCGCCAGCCAGTAGCCCTGCCCGGCGGCCGTCCGGGCGATCGCGACGTCCGGTGGTGCCGCCGCCGGGCCGCCGTTGCCCAGTCCGGCGAACGCATAGCTGATCGCCGCGCCGGCCGACACCCGGGAGTTGCGGGCCGTCGCCGGGGCGAAGGAGACCGACGAGCCGTTCTGCCGGATCTCGAAGTGCAGGTGGGCACCCGTGGTGCAAGTGCCCGTGTTGCCGGAGACCGCGATCTTCTGCCCCTGGCTGACCTGCTGGCCGACGCCGACCGAGAAGCTGCTCAGGTGCAGGTAACGGGACTGGTAACCGTAGGCGTGCGCGATATAAATGGTCTGCCCGCCGCAGGAGTCCTTGAAGGCGTTGGTGACCTTTCCGTCGTAGGTGGCATAAACCGGCGAGCCCGTCGGCGCGCCGATGTCGACGCCCTGATGGCTATGGCCGGCGCGCTTGTCACCGACAATTCCGGTAATCGGACCGGAGGTCGGCCAGTTCATGTGCGCATTGTCGGCCAGGGCCGGAGAGGCCACTGCGACCAGCATCGACGTGGCGAGAGCGGCGACGGTCGCAGCGGCCCGGGCCACGGTGGCGGGTCGTCGGGAAATGGTCGGCAAAACAAACTCCTCAAAGGCGCGCAAAATTCCCGTACACCGCAGAACCTTAATTGCGATTTGCGGTTTGGGGCAGCTCCTGAAAGAGCGACAGCCGTTGTGCGCGCCCGTGCCGACGAACGGAACAATGCGCATCACCGGCGGGCGGGCACCGCGCCCCGGACGGTCTAATCCTCTTGAGTGATCTTGGGAGTCGCCGGTCGCCCGGGGCAACGACCCTCGCCGATCTGTGGCAGGGTGCGCCGCAACCCCTCGCCCCGGTGGCACGTGTAGTGCCCGTGACAGCGCAGGCAATCACCCTGGGCGCCAGATCCCGACCGGAGACGCCAGCAGCCGTGCCCGACGACCCGCCGACCTTCGACGAGGTGTACGCCGTGCACTTCGGGGATCTCACTGTCCAGCTCTACGCCTATTTCGGGGACCGCCAGGAGGCGCAGGACGTCGTCCAGGAGGCCTTCTGCCGGGCCTACAGCCGGTGGAAGACGGTGAGCCGGTACGACGACCCGGTGGCCTGGATCCGGCGGGTCGCCTGGAATCTGGCCGTCAGCCGCTGGCGGCGTTCCCGTACGGCACTGAACTTCCTGCGTAAGCAGCGGCGCGACGAGGCCCAGCTCGAGGGGCCCGGCCCGGACCGGGTGGCGCTGGTCGCCGCCCTGGCCACGCTGCCGGCCACCCATCGGCGGGCCGTGGTGCTGCGGCACCTGGCCGACCTGAGCGTCGCCGAGATCGCCGACCGGGAGGGCGTCGCCGAGGGCACGGTCAAGTCCTGGCTGCACCGGGGCCGGGCCGCACTCGCCGTCCAGCTCGGCGCCGACTCCGCGGAGGTGCACGGTGGCTGAGAAGTTCGAGGACCTCTTCGCGGAGTTCCGCGCCGACACTGTCTGGCAGGTGCGGCCGCCCGGGGCTGATCGCGTACGCCGTACCGTGCGACGCCGCCGCACCGCCACCGCGGCCTTCGCCGGTGTCCTGCTGCTGGCGCTGAGCGGCACCGTGGCCCTGCTCGGTTTCCCGTCCCGGCCCACCACCCCCGCCAACCGTGACTCGCTGACGCAGGCCGAGCTGGACCGCCTCACCGGCGTGGCGGACCGGGCGGTGACGGCCGGCAATCCCGGGCCTGCCGTGTTCTCCCGCCGGGGACCGGTCGCCGGCATCATGTCCGCGACCCAGCAGATCTATCTGGGCGAGATCGATCTGCGGATCGCCTGCGCGGGCACCGGTTCGGTGACTTTGCTGGTCCGGGGCCGGCCCGGCAGCGAGAGCGGTTCGACCGCACCGGTGGAGGTGGCTCGGATCACCGCCCGGTGCTCGGCCGCTCCGGTGCCCGCGGGCACCACCTTCGTGCTGGGCCAGTTCATCGACATCACGGTCGAGCTGGTGGACGCCGAGAGCGCGCGCGGGCGGGCGGGCTTCGCCTACCGGGCCACCAGCGACACCGGCCGGCCCGCGGCCCGGAGCGAGGCGAACGATCCGAGCGGCGTACTGCCCCGGGACCCCCTGCCGCCGGGCTCGGGTGGGGGCGGCGGCGGCGAGGTGGGTGACCGGCGCCTCCACGTCGGCTGGGAGCCGCTGGACGGCGACTTCCGGCTGGCCGTGGCCTGCGCCGGCACCGGCACGTTGCGGATCCGGCTCCGGCAGGCCCGCAGCGCCGCCGATCCGGAGGGCACGGTGTTCGCGACGAAGACCTGGACGGCGCCGTGCCAGTATCCGCCCCGGCGGCAGGACCTCGTTGTCGGTGTCATCCGCAACCGGCAGGTCGATCTGTCGCTGAGCTACGAGAGCACGTCACCGGCGCCCGGGGACGCCGCGTACCAGTTCCTGCCGCGCTGATCAGAGACCGGGGAGGCGCCCGTTGCGGAACAGGTCGACGAAGTCCTGGTGGTCCTCGCGGGCCTGGTCGCCGTACTGGTGGGCGAAGTTGACCAGCAGCGTGAGGAAGCCCGCCTCGTCCTTGTCGACCGCGGCCACGATGGCCTCCTCGGTGGAGAAGTCGACCAGGTCGTGGCTGGACTCGTCGTCGGCCACCGAGTGCATCCGGGCCACCGCGCGGCCCAGGTCGGCGACGACACCGCTGAGCTCCTCGGACTCGTTCACGTCGGCCCAGTCCAGGTCGGCCGCGTACGGCGACACCTCGGCGACGAGCTGGCCGACGCCGTTGAGCTCGGTGTAGCCCAGCCACGGGTCGGCGTGCGCCTGCAGGGCCCGCTGCGACTCGGCCGTACGGTGTCCCTGGTGCCGGAAGTAGGACCGGACCCGTTCGTCGTCGATCCACCGGGCGACGGCCGGCACCTGGGCCTGCTTCATGTAGATGATGACGTCGTTCTCCAGCGCCTGGGTGTGCCCCTCCAGCAGCAGGTTGTACGACGGCAGGCCGGCCGAGCCGATGCCCACGCCCTTGCGCAGCTTGATGTCCTTGATCCCGGTGGAGATGCCGTGACCGTGCGAGGGCAGCGTGTCCAGGTAGTCGGAGAAGGCGGCCCGGACGGTGGCGGCGGTCGGCTCGTCCACCTCGTAGACGCCGTCGCCGAGGGAGAAGCGCCGCTCGTAGTCGTCGATCGTGGTCTGGCCGGCGAGCAGGTCGACCCGGGTGTTGAGCCGGGCCTCCTGGAGCACCCGGCGCAGCACCCCGTCGGCGTTGTCCAGGGTGATCGAGCCGATCGCGTCGTCACCACCGGCAGCGATCGCCCGCAGTTCGGTCAGGTAGCCCCGGGCGAACGTGCCGACCAGCTCGCCGATCACCTGGTCGGACAGGGCCTTGCTGTAGCCGATCAGGGCCACGCTGGCACAGAACCGCTTGAGGTCCCAGATGAACGGGCCGACGTACGCCTCGTCGAAGTCGTTGACGTTGAAGACGAGCTGGCCGGACGAGTTCATGTAGGTGCCGAAGTTCTCCGCGTGCAGGTCGCCGTGGATCCACACCCGGCTGGTCCGCTCGTCGAGGAACGCGTCGTCGCGGTAGGCACCGGTCTGGTCGGCGTAGAACAGCGAGGCGCTGCCCCGGTAGAACGCGAACGGCGATGCGGCCATCTTGCGGAACTTGCGCCGGAAGGCAGCCGGGTCCAGCGCCATCAGGTCGCCGAACTCCCTGGTCAATACGTCGATGATGAAGTCCGCCCGGGACTGCTCGCTCATGATGGGCAGACTAGCTGTATCCCACCATCAAACGGGGCGCTTGACCGACGGTGCCGTCAGTGAGCCGGCGTCGCGGGGGCGGGCCGGGGGCGGCCCCGGGATCAGCGGGTCGGGCCGTGACACCCCGCCGGGACCGGACTGCTCGGCGGCGATCTGCTCCTGCAGGCGCAGGATGCCGTGCAGCAGCGCCTCCGGCCGCGGCGGGCAGCCGGGCACGTAGACGTCGACCGGGATGAGCTGGTCGACGCCCTTGGTCACCGAGTACGAGTCCCAGTACGGCCCGCCGCAGTTGGAGCAGGAGCCGAACGAGATCACGTACTTGGGCTCGGGCATCTGGTCGTACAGCCGGCGGATCGCGGGGGCCATCTTGTCGGTGACCGTGCCGGAGACCACCATCAGGTCGGCCTGGCGCGGGCCGTGCGCGAACGGGATCACGCCGAGCCGCATGAAGTCGTGCCGGCCCATGCTGGCCGCGATGAACTCGATCGCGCAGCAGGCCAGACCGAAGTTGAAGACCCACAGCGAGTAGCGGCGACCCCAGTTCAGCACGAACTTGATGGGATCCCCGAGGACTCCTGGCAAGGCGGACACAGTCGTCAACCTACCCCTCACCACGCGGGACGCTGGAGCTGGCTCAGGAAGCCGGCCAGCAGAGCCTCACGCAGGGCGGGCGGGGCCACGTTCAGCAGCGAGTTGACGGCGGCCATGCTCCGGCCGATGTCCCCGCCCAGCCCGAGGCCGGCCGCCAGCCCCTCGATCAGCTCCGGCGTCACCATCTGCGGGGTCAGCGCGCCGGCGGCCTCGAGCAACGCGGGCGGCAGCTCGACCGGGCCGCGGGCGCGGGTCGCGGCCACCGCCGCGGCGAGGTCGGGCGCGAACTCGGCGACGGTCCCGGCGACCGCGGCGGTCACCGTGAGGTGGATGGTCGCGGGCAGCTCCGCGTACGCGAGCTGAGGCTGGGTGTGCCAGCCCCGCGCGGCCAGCTCGTCGGCGAGCACGAACAGATCGACGTCGGGCTCGGCGGCCAGGCACACGACGCTGGTCTCGGGCGGGGCGAACAGGCGTACGCCGGCAGTGGCCTCGACCGCGGCCGCGAGCACGGCGACCGCGTCCCGGGTGTGCCCGGCCAGCCGCAGGTAACCGTCGTCGCCGAGGTGCCGCAGCGTGGCCAGGGCCGCCGCGATCGGGCCGCCGGACCGGGTGGAGGAGATCACCGGGTTGATCATCGTGTAGCCGGGCCAGTCCGCGTACGCGAAGAACTGCGGCAGCCGCAGCGCCGCGTCCCGGTGCAGCAGCACGGAGACACCCTTGGGGGCGTACGCGTATTTGTGCAGATCGACCGAGATGCTGGTGACGCCGGGCACGGTGAAGTCGAAGGCCGGCAGGCCGGCGCCGAGCCGCCGCAGGTAGGGCAGCACCCAGCCGCCGAAGCAGGCGTCGACGTGGAACCGCACACCTCGCTCGGCGGCCAGGGCGGCGAGCTGGGCGATCGGGTCGACGACACCGTGCGCGTAGCTCGGCGCCGAGGCCGCCACCAGCACCGTCTCGGGACCGATCGCCGCCGCCATGGCGGCGGGGTCGGCACGCAGGTCCGGGCCGACCGGCACGACGTCGAGAGCGATCCGCAGGTAGTGCGCCGCCTTGGCGAACGCGGCGTGCGCGGTGGACGGGACCACCAGCCGCGGTCGCTCGATCTCCGGGTGCGCGTCCCGGGCCGCCTTCACGGCCAGGATCAGCGACTCGGTGCCGCCGCTCGTGACGCTGCCGACCACCTCCGGGGCATCCGTGCCGGGGCCGCCGCCGAGCAGCCGGCCGGCCGCCGCGACCAGTGCGTTCTCCATCGCCAGCAACGACGGGAAGGCGGTCGGGTCCAGGCCGTTGACGTGCGCGGAGATCGCGTACGCGGCCCGGGCCAGCTCGTCGAGCCCGTCGACGGCCGGGTCGAAGACATAGGCGAACAGCCGCCCACCGTGCGTGGGCAGGTCCGCGGCCCGCAACTCACGCAACTCGGCAAGCACCTGCTCACCCGGAACGCCGGTGCCCGGCAACGCCTCGATCATGGTCCCCAAGTTAGTCCTGGTAGCGGCGCAGCAGGGCGACCGCCGCCCCGACCAGCAGGGCGGGGACCACGGTGAAGCCCAGCAGGACGCCGAGGCGGGCCGTCGGATCCTGGGCCGCCGCCTCGCCGGTCGACGACGACGCGTAGCCGAACAGCTGGAGGACCAGCGCGTAGATCCCCGGACCCAGGGCCAGGCCCAGCGTCTCCCCCGCGGTCCACAACCCGGTGAACACCCCGGCCTGGCGGCGCCCGGTGCGTACGGTGTCGCGTTCGATCAGGTCGGGGAGCATCGCCAGGGCGAAGACCTGCTGGCCGGCGTACCCGCAGCCGATCAGGGCCACGACCAGGTAGATCACCGTCGCGGGCAGCGTGGGTGCGGCCAGCAGGACCAGGGCACCGATCGCGAAGAGCAGGGAGGCGGCGATCAGGCCGCGGAGTTTGCCGTGGCGGGCGCCGACGCAGCTCCACAGCGGCATGACCAGCAGCGCCGGGCCGACGAAGGCGGCGAACAGGAAGGTCGCGCCGGACTTCTGGCCGATGACGTGGTCGGCGAAGTACTGCACGCCGGCGAGCATCGTGCCGATGCCGGCCGCCTGGATCACGTAGCAGAGCAGCAGGGAGCGGAACGATGCGTTGGCCGCCGCGATCCGTAACTGGGCGCGGAGGCTCGGCTCCTGGTCGGCTGCGGTGCGGGACTCTGCTGTGCGCGTACCGAAAAAGGCACCCAGGGTGCCCACGACGATGAGCGCGCCGACGAACGCGCCGGACCATCGGTGGCCGCTCAGGCCGCCGCCGGCCAGGTCGACGACCAGCGGGGCCAGCGCGCCGGAGATCAGGATGGCCAGGGCCAGGACCGCGACCCGCCAGGTCATCAGGCGGGTGCGCTCGGCCCGGCCGGAGGTCAGCTCGGCCGGCATGGCGACGTAGGGCACCTGGAAGAACGCGAAGGCGGTGGCCGCGGCCAGGAAGGCGACCGCGACGTAGGCGCCCGCCGCGGCGCCGGCGGCGAACGGCCCGGCGAAGATGGCCGCGAACAGCACACCCAGCGCCAGGCCGGCGCCGAGCAGGAAGCCGCGCCGATCACCGCTGCGGTCGGAGATCCGGCCCGCGACCGGGTTCACCAGTACGTCCCAGGCCTTCGGCAGCAGCACCAGCAGTCCCGCGACGCCGGCCGCAACGCCGAGCGTGTCGGTCAGATAGGGCAGCAGGAGCAGGCCGGGCACTGTCCCGAAAGGTCCGGTCACCAGTGAGCCCAGCGAATATCCGGCGACGACGCGGCGGGAGAGCCGTACGTCGTGCGAGGGACCGGCGACCGTCATGGACGCGGATGGTAACCATCGGCGGGCCGCTGCGCCTACGCTTCGCCGAATGGAGATTTCCGCACCGCCGTCCCGGGTCGCCGCCGGGGTCGCCGCGAGCCATCCCGCGACGGCCCAGGCCGGCCTGCGGGTGCTGAGCGCCGGAGGTACGGCCGCCGATGCCGCCGTCGCCGCCGTGCTCGCCACCTGTGTCGCCGAGACGGTCTACACCGGGCTGGGCGGGGGCGGTTTCGCCACCTACTTCGACGCCGCCACCGGCGCGGTCACCTGCCTGGACTTCTTCGTCTCGGTGCCCGGCACGGACGGCGACCGGGTGGCCGGGCCGATGCTCGCGGTCGACGTGTTCTTCGGCGGGGTCCCGCAGGTGTACTCGATCGGCGGGGCCAGCGTGGCCGTGCCGGGTGTGCCGGTCGGCTGCGGCGAGGTGCACCGGCGCTGGGGCCGGCTGCCCTGGGCGGAACTGGTCGCGCCGGCGTTGGAGCTGGCCCGCGCCGGGGTCCCGCTGCCGGCCGCCCACTCCCGGACCCTCGAATCCTGCGCCCCGGCGCTGGCCCACGGCGAGGGTGCGGCCATCTACGCACCGCAGGGCAAGCTGCTGCAGGGCGGCGACCTGCTCTTCCACCCGGGACTGGCGACGGCGATGGCGGCACTCGCGGCCGAGGGGCCCGGACTGTTCCACACCGGTTCCTACGCGCCGCTGCTGGTCGAGACGGTCCGCGCGGCCGGCGGGGTGCTCGGCCCGCGCGACCTGGCCGGCTACCGGGTGCTGGAGACGCCGGTCGACCGGGCCACGCTCGCCGGGCACCAGGTCCGGGCCCGCCACGATCTCAACCGGACCGTCGACACCATCGCGGCTCTGCCCCGGGACCTGACCGTGCTGCCCCGGCCGGCCCGCGCGGCCGCGGTGGCCGCGGCCCTGCGTGACCGGGGCCGGCAGAAGATCGGTGACACCACCAACGTCTCGGTGGTCGACCGCGACGGCAACGCCTGCGTGATCACCACGACGATGGGGCTGGGCGCCGCGGTGTGGCTGCCCGGGCTGGGCGTCAACCTCAACTCCATGCTCGGCGAGGGCGAGCTGATCACCGAGGACCTCGGGCCTGGCGTACGGATGTCGTCCAACATGTGTCCGCTGGTGGTCATCGACGACGAGGGCGCGCTGGCTGTCGCGGCGGGCTCGGCGGGTGCCTCGCGGATCCGTACGGCGCTGGTCGACACGCTGCTCGGGGTGCTGGTCGACGGGGTGGACATGCCCACCGCGATCGCCCGGCCGCGTTTCCACGTCGTGGACGACACGGTCCACGCCGAGCCGGGCTACCCGCGCGACGAGCTGGCCGCGCTGGCCGTCGCGGGCTGGCGGATCAACGAATGGCCGGAGCTGAACCACTACTTCGGCGGCGTCACAGCGGTGGGTGTCGGCGGTGCGGCCGGCGACCCCCGCCGCGACGGCGTCGGGTTGCTGCTGTAGCAGCAGCGCGATTACGACGTTGTCGGGTCCAGCAAGTCGATCGCTATGCCGTTGGCTTGCAGTTGCTTCCTCGCCTCGGCCGCGACCCTTGCCACGTCCTCTTGACGGACAGTTGTGACCCCCAGATCGCCGAAGACCCTCTCGGCCTCAGTAAAGGCATCCTCCTGGACCGTCGTCATCGGCGGGGCGAACACGACATCTACCGGCACCCCTACCGGGATCTCAGCCGGGTTCTCGTCCGAGGTGCGACCTCCATACCTCTGGAGTCGCTCCACAGTGAAACCCCAGGACTTGACATCCTTGGCAACCTCAGTCAAAGACTGGATCTGAAAAGACCAGGTATGTGCCAACTGGACAGCCACCCCGTTGCCCACGACGAAATCCATCGGAGCATACAAACCGTCGGTCGAGACCACCGATTTTTCTCTGATCAGATCTGCGCGAATATTGGCCCGCCGGTAACTTGTCCGCAACTCCGAGAAGAGACGGAGCCGCGTGGCATAACCGCGAGAGAGCCCACCCACGACATTGCTGTCATCAGTGATCACCTGCGAGAACACGAATTCCAGCGCTTCCTCCGCAGAGTCGGCTATGACAGGCGCCGGAACACTCAGCTGAACGACGTTTCTCTGCCGGCTCTGAAGGTCACTGAGCCAGGTCTCGGAGATGTCGTCACTCTGCATCAAAGCGAAGGTGTCCAGCTTGCTGCCGATGTCATTCATGAACGCGTCAACCGCGTTCAGGCTCTCCAGCGGGCCGAACAGACGGGCACGCCGAGGGTTGCCCGCTCGACGGAGACTCCAGTCCCCCGTCTCGTCGCTGCCGGCAATCGCCCCGATGTTGACGAACTCGCCTGTCGCAGGGTTGGGCACATACCTGACCACGCTGTACACGAACCTCATGACACACCCCCTCCCATGGTCAGAGTAGTTCCCGCAGCCGTGACGCAACGGCCCCCGCACGACGCTCCAGGAACCAGCCTAAGGTCTCCAGCTGCGAGTCTGAGACCGGCCAGGCCTGCGGCACTCTTCGAAGAATTCCCAGGAGCGCCGCCTTGTCGACCTTATCGATCTCGTCAGCGACGGACCAGAGATCGCTCTGCGCCAAGCCTTCGGCTGATTGCATCAGTGGCCGGGGCCGATCGACGTACGCACGAAGAGCGTCGACGTCCCACCCCCAGCCGCTGGGTGGCAGAAAAAATCCATGATCATGGCTGTAGATACTGTTCTGATTCGTTGTTGAATGCAGCCACTGCTGGTCAGACCCCCAACAGAGATCATGCAACGCAAAGATTCCCGCGTGACGCACCCTGTTGTCATCGTCATTGCGGTACTTCAGGTTGGGACGTTCTTCGATCGCGGCCTCGACTTCGACCGTGCCGTGACCGAAACCGGCCTTCAGCGTCTTTCCGCGGGCAAATTCCCAGCCGGTGAAGACATCGGGAATCTCGACCACGGAGTTTTCGCACGTCGGCGCACCTATCAAAGCGCCTACTCGGCCCACGACGAACTCCGTCACCAGGCCTCGATCCGGGTCTCCTTGATGCGGCGGCTTGACCCACCAGCGGCGACCGTCCATGCCCAAAGCCAGGAACGAGCCGGCAAGGCCATGCTCAGAAGGCCGAAGCACCAACCGAATTCCCACTGCATCCGGCGGTTCGCGATTACCCGTCACGAGCCCAGACCAACTCGACTCCCGCAGGGGACTTGTCATGGGTACATGGTGCCAGCTCCCGCCGGCGCGTCGCCAAACGATTGTGAGCCGGCGCCCACACGATGCGCTCACATCGTGCGGGCCAGGGTGGCCTCCGAGTGGGCCGCGACCTCGGCCAGCGACACGTCCAGGTCGGTGGCGGTCAGGCCGAAGGTGCGCTCGGTCAGGGAGCTGTCCATGATGAACGGTGCGTAGAACTGGTAGTCCATCTCGGCCAGCTCGCGGGCCATCGGCACCGCCAGGCCCGCGGTGCGCATCACGAAGCGGGGCAGCTGCCGGATCGCGACGGGCTTGGTGCCGGTCAGCGTGAAGTAGCGGCCGGCCAGCGCGCGGGCGCTGATCGCCGGGACGGACGGCACGTGCCACGCCCGGCCGTACGCCCGGTCGTCGGCGGCCAGCGCCACCAGGGCCCGGGCCATGTCACCGGTGTAGGTGAAGGTGTGCGGCGCGTCGATGTCGCCCGGCATCCATGCCGCCCGGCCCTTGGCGATCGCCGGCAGCAGCACCTGAGAGAAGATCGACGACGCCCCGGCCCCGATGTAGTCGGACCCGCGGACCTCAACCGTGCGGATCCCGGCAGCCAGGGCGTCCTGCCACATCTTGATCCGCACGCGGCCCTTGCGGCCGGTCGCGGCGAGCGGGCTGTTCTCGGTCATCCGGCCGCCGGGGACCGGGCCGTAGACGTACAGGTTGCCGGTGATGGCGAGGACCGCGCCGGTGCGCTGGGCGGCGGTCAGCATGGCTCCGGCCAGCGGCGGCCAGAGCGCCTCCCACTGGGTGTACTTCGGGTTGGCGCAGTTGTAGAGGGCAACCGCGTCGCGGGTGAGCTCGGTGAGCCGGTCCGCGTCGGTGGCGTCGGCGGCGATCCGCTCGATCAGCGGATGGGTAGGGCCGGTGCCGCTGCGGGTGACGACGTGTACGGACTCGCCGCGCTCGGCGAGCAGGCGGGCCACCGAGGAGCCGACCGGGCCGGAACCGACGATCACGTGCTTCGACATTGCGATCTCCTTTGTGAGCACTGCTCTCTGTTGAGAACAACAATCTCACCCGCCTCCCGTTTTGGCAAGAGCAGTGCTCTCTTTTGTGGCAGACTTGCCGGCATGACCGCCGCATCGATCCGGGCCCGCGTACGCGCCGAGATGACCGACGAGATCAAGGCCGTGGCCCGGCGCCACCTCGCCACCGACGGCGCGAACCTGTCGCTGCGCGCGGTCGCCCGGGACCTGGGCATGGCCTCGTCCGCGGTCTACCGCTACTTCGCCAGCCGGGACGAGCTGCTCACGGCCATGATCATCGACGCGTACGACGCCCTGGGGGCCACTGCCGAGGCTTCGGTGAGCGGCAGCGGCTTCACCGACCGGTTCCTGAGCGTCGGCCACTCGGTCCGCGACTGGGCGCTGGCCCATCCGCACGAGTGGGCGCTGATCTACGGCAGTCCGGTGCCGGGCTACCAGGCGCCCCGGGACACGGTCGCCCCGGCCATCCGGGTCATCCTGGTGATCGGCCGGATCGTGGGCGACGCGTCCGCCGCGGGCGAGGCCGCGGCCGGCGAGCCGATCACCGGCAAGCTCGGCGACGAGCTGGCGTACGTGGCCGAGCAGGCCGCCCCGGGCACCCCGCCGCAACTGGTCGCCCGGGCCATCGGAGCCTGGATCCACCTCTGCGGCGCGGTCAGCGCGGAGCTCTTCGGGCAGCTCAACAACACCATCGACGCGCGTCGCGAGTTCTTCGAGCTCCAGATGCGCGGCGCCGCGGCCACGATCAGCCGTCCGGTCTAACGCCGCCGGGCGTGGATCACGTGGCCACCCGGGGTGTCCGGCGGCACGTCGGGACGGCCGAACCAGCGGGCCGCCAGCTGGGCCGGCCCCAGGTCCTCCAGCTCGTCGAAGCCGAGCCCACGCAGCTCGGCGGCCAGCTCGTCCGGCAGGAAGTACGTCCGCCAGGGCTCACCGATGCTCGCCACCCGGGCCGCGCGCGCCTCAAGGGCGGCCTGCCGCTCGGGTGACATCGACGAGGGCGGCATCGCGTAGTCGAACACCACCTGCGACCTCGGCGTGGCCGCGATCAGCGACAGCGTCTCGTCGAAGCCCGCCCGGCTCAGATACGGCACGACGCCCAGCCACAGGAAGAACGCCGCCTCCTCCGGGACGAGCCGGTCCGCGAGCGACTCCCGTTCGAAGTCCACCGGCAGGTACGTCAGCGACTCCGGCACCGTGATGCCCGCCGCGGCCAGCCGTTCCCGCTTGAACGCCTGGGTGTCCGGGTGGTCGACCTCGACGACCCGCAGCTCCGGCCACGGATTGCGGTACGCGAACGTGTCCAGCCCCGCGCCCAGCACGACCACCTGACGGGTGCCGTCCCGCACCGCCGCGGCCAGGGCGTCCTCGGCGAACCGGGTGCGGGCGGCGATGAACAGGCGCATCGCCCGGCGGCCCGGTGCCTCCTCGGCGTCCGGCGGCACCCCGAGGATGCGTACGGCCAGCGGGTCGGTGAAGATCCCGCCGCCCTCGATGAGCTGGTGGGCCGCCCGGTAACGGGCCGCGCTGAACGCGGTGCGGCTCGGCTGTCCGGTCTCCATCAGGGCGTCCAGCTCGCTCGGGCCATGTCCACGTACTCCCCCTTCAGCGGCACGCCCTCGCTGAGCAGCCGTTGCCGTGCCTCCTGCTCGTGCCCGGGCGGCATCCGGCCGGAGCTGGTGACGACCCGGTGCCAGGGCACGCCGCCGCCGTGCCGGGCCATGATCGTGCCGACCTGCCGCGCCGAGTTGCGGCCCGAGATGTCCGCCAGCGCGTCCGCGACAGCCCCGTAGGACATGACGTGACCCTCCGGGATGCTCTCCACGAGCCGGAGGACCTCTTCGACGTACTCCTGCGGTGTCACCGACGCCACGATATGGGATCTCCGCTCGGTGCCGCAGGGCCCGACGCGCAGAATGGGCGGGTGCGGGAACAGGTGACGGGTGCGCGACGGATCGTGGTCAAGGTGGGCTCGTCCTCGCTGACCACGGCGGCCGGCGGGATAGACGAGCAGCGGGTGGACGCCCTCGTCGATGCCATCGGCGGTCTCGCCGCGCAGGGCCGGGAAATGGTGCTGGTCTCCAGCGGCGCCATCGCCGCCGGCCTGGCCCCGCTGAAACTGCGCCGGCGTCCGCGCGACCTGGCCACCCAGCAGGCCGCGGCGTCCGTGGGCCAAGGGCTGCTGATCGGACGGTACGCGGCCGGCTTCGCCCGGCACGGGCTGACCGTGGGGCAGATCCTGCTCACTGTCGACGACGTCACCCGGCGCGCCCACTACCGCAACGCGTACCGCACCCTCCGCAAGCTGCTCGACCTCGGCGCCCTGCCGATCGTCAACGAGAACGACACGGTGGCCACCGAGGAGATCCGCTTCGGTGACAACGACCGGCTCGCCGCCCTGGTGGCCGCCCTGGTCCAGGCCGATCTGCTGGTGCTGCTCTCCGACGTGGACGCGCTCTACACCGGTGACCCGGCGTCGCCGGCCGCCCGCCGCATCACGGTGGTCCGCAACGAGACCGACCTGGCCGACGTCTCGGTCGGCACGGCCGGCCGGTCCGGCGTCGGCACGGGCGGGATGGTGACCAAGGTCGAGGCGGCCCGGATCGCCACCGGCTTCGGCATCCCGGTGGTGCTGACCGCCGCGCCGCTGGCCGCCGCCGCGCTGTCCGGCGACGAGGCGGGCACGCTGTTCCACGCGGTCGAGCACCGCCCGGCGGCCCGGCTGTTCTGGCTGGCCCACGCCACGTCGCCGCGCGGGCGCCTGCACCTGGACCCGGGCGCGGTGACCGCGGTCGTGGCCCGGCGCAAGTCGCTGCTGCCGGCCGGGATCACCGCGGTGGACGGTTCCTTCGTCTCCGGCGATCCGGTGGACCTGGTGGACGCGGGCTCCGGCACGTCGGTCGCCCGCGGCCTGGTCAACTACGACGCGGTCGAGCTGCCGGCGCTGCTGGGCCGGTCGACCCCGGAGCTGGCCGCCGCGCTGGGCCCCGGCTACGAACGCGAGGTCGTCCACCGCGACGACCTCGTGCTGCTGTGAGCGACGCGCGGGGGCATGACTTAGCGGGCCCGACAGGGCAGGATTGAGCGGTCGCCGGCCGTCACGGCGCAACGAACGAGGAGTCTTCATGACTGTGCTTCAGCAGGCCGCCGAGGCCCGGGTGGCCGGCATCGAGCTGGCCGCCGCCACCCGCGCCGAGAAGGACGCCGCGCTGCTGCTGATGGCGGACCGGCTGGTCGAGCGCACCGAGGACATCGTCGCCGCCAACGCGGTGGACGTGCAGAACGCCCGTACCGGTGGGCTGTCCGAGGCCATGATCGACCGGCTGACGCTGACCGCCGAGCGGATCGCCGCGATGGCCGACGGCCTGCGGCAGCTGGCCGCCCTGCCCGACCCGGTCGGCGACGTGGTGCGCGGCTCGACCCTGGCCAACGGCCTGGAGCTGCGCCAGGTCCGGGTGCCGTTCGGCGTGGTCGGCATCATCTACGAGGGCCGGCCCAACGTGACGGCGGACGCCGCGGGCATCTGCCTGAAGTCCGGCAACGCGGTGCTGCTGCGCGGTTCCGGCTCGGCGCAGAGCTCGAACGCGGCGATCGTCTCGGTGCTGCGCAAGGCCGTCGCCGACGCGCACCTGCCGGCCAACACCATCCAGCTGCTGGACGCCACGACCCGCGACTCGGTCAAGGAACTGATGCGCGCCCGCGGCCTGGTCGACGTGCTGATCCCGCGCGGCGGCGCCTCGCTGATCAAGACCGTGGTCGAGGAGTCGACGGTCCCGGTGATCGAGACCGGCGTCGGCAACTGCCACGTGTACGTCGATGAGGGAGCGGACCTGGAGAAGGCCCTCGGCGTGGTGCTCAACTCGAAGACCCAGCGGCTGTCCACCTGCAACACGGCGGAGTCGCTGCTGGTGCACTCCGCGCTGGCCGAGTCGTTCCTGCCGCTGGTGATCGAGGAGCTGGTGGCGGCCGGCGTGACCGTGCACGGCGACCCCCGGGTGGCCGGCTTCGAGGGCGTGGTGCCGGCGACGCCGGAGGACTGGGGCAAGGAATACCTGTCGGCCGACATCGCCGTCGCGGTGGTCGACTCCCTGGACGACGCGCTGGACCACATCCGCCGCTACGGCACCGGCCACACCGAGGCGATCGTGACCGAGAGCCTGGTGGCGGCCCGGCGCTTCGCGGCCCGGGTGGACGCGGCCGCCGTGATGATCAACGCTTCGACCCGCTTCACCGACGGCGGCGAGTTCGGCTTCGGCGCGGAGATCGGCATCAGCACCCAGAAGCTGCACGCCCGCGGCCCGATGGGCCTGCCCGAGCTGACCTCGACCAAGTACATCGTCACGGGCAACGGCCACACCCGCTGACAACGGAGCTCAGTGCCGGGCGGGAGTCCACGTCCGGCAGGCGCGGATGGCGGTCAGCGTGGTGTTCACGTCGAACAGCGGCCCTTCGTCGCTGTCCCAGCCGCCGTCCGTGCGCTGGGTCTCGCTCAGCCGCTTGCGGGCGCTCTGCAGCAACCAGTCGTCACAGAGATTGACCCGGCGCAGGGCGGCCGCCATGTTCGCCGCGTCCGCCGGGGACATGTCGGGCAGCCGGTCGCCGAGCACCAGCTGCACCCGGGCCGACTCGTAGAAGAACTGCTGCTCGTGCAGCAGCCCGGCGGCGTGCCAGCCGGTCGCCAGGAAGGAGGGCCAGGTGCCGTCCGGGCGCAGCTGGGCGACCACGAACCGGGCGGCGGCCTGCAGCGTCTCCGCATACCGGGCCGGCGCCTCGTGGTGCGGGTGGGCCTCGACCTCGGCGACGGTGAGCCAGAAGCCGGCCACCGCCGTCAGGTAAAGGGTCGCCTCCGGATCACCGGGCATCGCCCAGGCCGGCGCCTCGGCGGCCAGGGACTCGTCCTCCTGCCAGGTGCCGTCCCGCCGCTGCACGGAGGCCAGCCAGGCCAGCGCGCGCTCGACCGGGGGACCGTGCAGCCCGCCGAGATCGTCGAGCTCGGCCAGGCGGAAACAGGTGGCATCGACCGAGGGCACGGAACCGTCCCCGGCCGCGGGCCAGCCACCCGCCGGGGTCTGCTCGATCTCGATCCGTTCCAGCGCCGAGGCCGGCGGCGGCGTACCCGTACGCAGGTAGGACAACCGGGCCCGTTCCACCGGGTCGCCGTGCGCTACGACGTATCCGATCGCCGCATCGATGTCGACCACGACGGTGACGCTACAGCTCGGCCCCCCGTTCCGCTGCGGTGTCTCGGTAACTGTCTAATAGGTCCGCTCCGTCCGCCTTGGTCACGTCCGATCGACGCAGAGTGACTGTCGGGAGGAAGAGATGCAGAAGCCGATCCGGTTTCCGTGACACGCCGTATACAGAGCGACGGCCGCCGACCCCGAAAGGGATCGACGGCCGTCACGCTGACGGATGACTCAGTAGGACGGGAGAGACGGGTCCACGGTGTTGACCCAGGACACGATGCCGCCCTGGACGTGCACGGCGTCCTTGAACCCGGCCGCCTTCAACGCGGCGAGCGCCTCGGCCGAGCGGACACCCGACTTGCAGTGCAGCACGATCTGCCGGTCCTGCGGGAAGCGCGCCAGCGCCTCACCGGACAGGATGTCGCCCTTGGGGATCAGGGTCGCCCCCGGGATGCTGACGATCTCGTACTCGGCGGGCTCGCGGACGTCGACCAGGAACATGTCCTTGCCGGAGTCCTGCCATTCCTTGAGCTCGCGCGCCGTGATCGTCGCGTTGAGGGTGGCCTCCTGCGCCTCCTCGGAGACCGCGCCACAGAAGTCGTCGTAGTCCTCGAGCAGGTCGGTGACCGTCGGGTTCTCACCGCAGAGCGCGCAGTTCGGGTCCTTGCGCACCTTGATCTTGCGGTATTCCATCTCCAGGGCGTCGTAGACCATCAGCCTGCCGACCAGCGGCTCACCGATGCCGGTGATCAGCTTGATCGCCTCGTTGACCTGGATGGAACCGATCGACGCGCAGAGCACGCCCAGCACGCCACCCTCGGCGCAGGACGGGACCATGCCGGGCGGAGGCGGCTCCGGGTAGAGGCAGCGGTAGCAGGGACCGTGCTCCTCCCAGAACACCGACGCCTGACCGTCGAAGCGGTAGATCGAACCCCAGACGTACGGCTTGCCGAGCAGGACCGCCGCGTCGTTGACCATGTAGCGGGTCGCGAAGTTGTCGGTGCCGTCGACGATCAGGTCGTACTGGCTGAAGATCTCCTTGACGTTGTCGCGGTCCAGCGCGGTGTTGTGAATGATCACGTTCACCAGCGGGTTGATCTCCCGGATGCTGTCCGCGGCGGACTCGGCCTTGGGCCGGCCCACGTCGGAGACGCCGTGGATGATCTGGCGCTGGAGATTGGACTCGTCGACGGTGTCGAAGTCGATGATGCCGAGCGTGCCCACCCCGGCGGCGGCCAGGTAGAGCAGGGCGGGAGAGCCGAGACCGCCCGCGCCGACGGCCAGGACCTTGGCGTTCTTCAGCCGCTTCTGCCCGTCCATCCCGACGTCGGGGATGATCAGGTGACGCGAGTAACGGCGGATCTCGTCGATGCTCAGCTCGGCGGCCGGCTCGACGAGCGGGGGCAGTGACACGGTGAACTCCCCGGGATCGACGGTGTGTGGACCCCATTGTTGCTCGTCGGCCGCCGGATCGGACATGACGTGGAACACCGGCCCGACATGCGGGACAGGGGAATGCGGGATCAGTCGGCGGGGTTACCGGCGTACCGTTCGCCGTCCACGTACGGCCAGGGGTTGGCGACGCACCCCTTGAGCCCGTAGGTCTGCTGCATCATGACCGGCGCGAGCTCACCCTCGCCGGGACAGAGCTCATGACCGTGGCCCAGCTGGTGGCCGACCTCATGGTTGATCGCGTACGCCCGGTACGCCGCCAGCGGTGCGCCGTAACCGGGCACCGCGGCCTGCCAGCGGTCGTTGTTGATGACCACCTGACCGGGCAGCCGGCACGACGTGAAGCCCTCGGTACGCAGACCGCCGTCGGCGCACATCTTCTCGGAGGTGGCGGCCGAGGCCAGGTAGACGGTGAACTCGGCGGCGGCCGGGGCGGGCACTCGCTGCAGCCGGAACTGCCGCCCGGCGATCCAGCTCCGCGGATCACCCAATATCCGATCGATCTCCTCGGCGAAGTTCCCGCCGTCGCCGGAGGCGAGCCGCTTCTCCACCGCCACCTTGAACCGCCGCAGGGTCCCCGAGCGGCCGAGCACGGGCCCATAGCCACCGGCGAAGGCGAACCTGGCCGCGGCCGGCCGGCTCGGCGCCTGGTCGGCGGCGTCGGGCGGCTTCTCAGCACGCGCGGGCGTGGTCACCGCGGCGGCGACCGGCTCCGGCCGGCCGGCGGCCGGCGATGATGGGGCGGGGGCCGGCACAGCACCGGCGTCGGCGGTCTCGTCACGCACGGCCTGACCTATCACGAGGACGATGACGGTGAGCAGCAGGAAGAACAGGACCACGGCACGGCGGCGGCGCGCCAGCATCCTGGCGGCCGGCGTGGAGTAGCGAGGCGCGATGGGCATGACAGGTGCCACGTTGCCAGAGGCAGTAGCCCGTCACAGGCGTTTGGCGTGACTCCTCAGAGGGACGGGCCCACGAAACGGTGACCGTTGCGGCGGGGCCACGCGTACGGCACACACCCCCGTACGGTCAGGGTCTGTTGCACCATGACCGGCGCCGGACCGCCGCGCTTCGGGCAGCCCTCGTGGCTGTGGCCCAGCTCGTGGCCGGTCTCGTGATTGATCACGTACTGCCGGTAGACCGTGATCGGCACCTTCGCGTCGCGGTACGGCTTGGCCGACAGCCGCCAGCGGTCCAGGTTGATGATCACGCGCCCGGTGGACCGGCACGACGTGTACGGCCGCCCGTTCACCGTGACATTGACCCCGCCGATCCGGCACATCCGCCCAGCGGTGTCGCGGGTGGCCAGGAAGACCGTGAAAGTCGCCTTCTCACTGCCGGACACCCGTTGCAGCCGCAGCCGGCCGTCCCCGATCCAGCTGCGCCGGTCCCCCAGCGTCGCCTCCACCTGCGCCGCGAAGGCCGCCACGTCCTCGTTGCTGCCCCGCTCGACCGCGACCCGGAAGCGCCGCAACTCGCCCTTGGTGCCCAGCACCCGGCCCCGCCCGGTCGCGTACGTGAACTTGCCCGTGCCCCTGGTCGGCACCGCGCCGGACAGCGCGAGAAGATCCTGCGGCACTGCCGCCGAGGTCGCCGAGACGGAAGGTGCCGGCGCGACCGGTGACGAGACGACAGCCGAGGGCGGCGGAGCCGGCGGGGCCACGGTGGGAGGCGGCGGATCGGACGGCCGCACCAGCCAGGCCACTCCGAGCAGAACCACGATCACCAGGGCCACGAGCCACCAGCGGCGCCGGCGTGCACCCCGTCCGGCGGCCGCTACGGGGAGGCGTGACTCGATTATCGTGAGCCAGCGTGCCACACCCCACCGGCGCTGTCCGCCCGGCCGTTGCTCCGGGCGACCTTGCTCACGCCGGGGGCGCCACCCGGCGCGCGCCGCCCCAGCCGACCGGCGAGCCGACGTCCGCGAGCATGCCCACCACAGCCCGCGCGACCAGGCGCGGAACCTCCATCTGGGCGACGTGGCCGACGCCCGGCAGCACCAGCAGCCGGCTGTCGGGGATCGCCTTGGCCACCTGCGCCGGCACCCGCGGGTCGACCAGCTCGTCCTTGAGGCCGCCGATCACCAGGGTGGGCGCGGTGATCCGCGCGGCCAGCCGCCACTGCGAATTCACCCCCGGCAGGTACGCCCGCAGGAAGCTCGACACCAGCCCGCGCAACGTCCCGAGATAAGCCTTCGAATAGTGCTCGACCGTGTAGCGGAGCTTGATCTCCTCGATGGCCTCCGCGCGGCGCTGCGGGCTCACCTTCGTGGTGTCGCCGAAGCAGGCGAGCAGCACCTGCTGGGCCATCTGCTCCGGGGTCAGGCGGGCCATCCCCCAGGCCAGGAGGCGGTCAGCGCGTGGCAGCGCGAGCAGCGGCAGCACCGGGCCCTGAGCCGTGCGCCGGGGGTCGAGGAAGGGCATGGCCGGGGAGATCAGCGTCAGGGTCCGGATCAGGTCGGGGCGCAGGGCGGCCACGCGTACGCAGATGGAGCCGCCGAGCGAGTTGCCGATCAGGTGGACCGGGCCGCGTCCGGCGTACTCCAGGTAGCCGATCAGCTTGTCGGCGAACGCCGCGATGGAGTAGCGCGGGCTGGGATCGCTGTAGCCGAAGCCGGGCAGGTCCACGGCCTGGCCGTCGAGCCGGTCGGCGAGCAGACCGGCGAAATCGGTCCAGTTCTGCGAGGAGCCGCCCAGGCCGTGCACGTAGACGGCGGGCTCGGCCTCCGGCGTGGTGCCCGGGGTGTCCCGGACATGCAGCATCGCCCCGTCGATCATGACCCGCCGGGCCGGCCACGGTGGCGGCACGGCACCGTCCGGAGGCAGGACGTCGTCGCCGGCGAGGATCGCACCCTTCATCAGGACAACAGTGCCTCAAGACGACGGTTGACCGCATTGAGTGTGGCGCGCACCATGGCGTGCCGATCGTCACCGGTGATCACCGCGGAGCCGGAGAGCTGCTCGACCCAGCCCCCGACCGACAGCAGCATGACCACCACGGCGACCTGCATCGAACCGAACGGCACGGCCGCGGCGTGCTCGACGAAACACTTCGCCGGGCCGTCCGCGTGGTCGGAGGTGGTGAGCAGCTCATCGACGGCCCGGGCGGTGGCCAGCGCGCACAGCCGCAGCAGGTAGCCGTCGACGGCGGGCCCGGTGGCCTCACCGGCGGCGATCTGGCCGTTGACGGTGAGCCGCACCTCGACGGTGGCCTCGGTGCCGAACGTGTTGACCCGGACGTTCTCGATCATCACCCGCGGGCCGGGGCGCTCCCCGATGTCCAGGGGGCGGGGTGGGGCGGGCTCGACGCTGGTCGGGGCCTCGCTGAGGGTCGGGCGTTCGTCGGAGCCCGGCCGGTCGTCCGGGGCCTGCCGTGTTCCGGTGCCTTGGCGGGTGCTCGGGCCTTGGCGCCCGCCCAGGCCTTGCCGGTCACTCACGCCTTGCCGGTCACTCACGCCCTGACGGGCGCTCGGGCCCCGGTCGTCCTGGCCTCGGTCGCCCAGGCCTTGGCGGTCGCTCATGCCCGACCGCTCGCTCGTGGCCTGCCGCTCTTCGGCATCCTGCCGCTCGCTCGGGCGAGTCAGCTCATCAGCCGCCCGCCGCTCACCGGGCCGTGACAGCTCATCAGAACCCCGCCGCTCACCAGGACGAGTCAGCTCATCAGCCGCCCGCCGCTCACCGGGCCGTGACAGCTCATCAGAGCCCCGCCGCTCGCCGGGGCGGGTCAGCTCATCAGCCGCCCGCCG
>NZ_JBEZFL010000005.1:497816-623689 GCF_040649415.1 Actinoplanes sp. NPDC048967 | reverse complement strand
GCCGCTCACCGGGCCGTGACAGCTCATCAGAGCCCCGCCGCTCGCCGGGGCGGGTCAGCTCATCAGGAGCCTGCCGGGAAGCGGACGAGTAGCTGCCGGAAGTGAGGCCGGGGCCGGGAACCGGCCGGCCGGTCGGGTTGGGCTGGCTCGGCACGAACGGCGCAATCGGCGGCGCGGAAGCCTGGGCCGCCGGCGGCGCGGAAGCCGGAGCAACCGGAGGCGACGACGCCGGAGCAGACCCCGAATAGGCGGGCGGCCCCGACCGTGGAGCCGGCGGCGCCGACCGCGGAGCCGCCGGAGCCTCCGCGGGCCCCGAGAGCGGCGAAGCCCCCTTCATCGCGGCGTCCAGACCCATCCGGTCCTGCAGCAGCCGCGCGACCTGCCGGCTCACCTCGGCCGGGTCGGCGCCCTCGGACAGGTCCAGCCGCAGACTGTGCGCGCCCGCCGGGGTGGACCGCAGCGACGCGTCACGCACCCCTTCGACCTCGCGGACCGCCGCCAGGATGGCGTTCACGTCGAAACCCTCCTGCCGTTCCTGCGCCGACAGCACGTCACCGCGGCGCAGGTGCGTCGCGATACGGGCCAGCGCGGGCGTCTCGGCGGGTGGCTCCACGGACGGCGGCTCCGGGACGGTGGGCACGTCCGGCTGGGCCGGGACGCGCTGCGGCAACGCGGGGAAGGACTGCTCCCCCGTGCTGCCCGTACCGGGGTCGCCGGTGGGACGGCCGGGAAACGCCGCGGGCTGGGCGGCGGTCTCGTACGGCAGGCGGCGGGGAAAGCTGGTGGGATCGTACGACGGCCGGAGCATGCCTTGATCACCGGAACGCGACTCGTCGGTAGCCTGCGGCGCGGCGACCCTGGGCAGGCCTTCCATGGGCGTCGGCGGGTCCAGCGCGTGGCGGGCGGACTCACTCGTCATCCAGTCGGGCCGGCGGCCGCCGGGAGTCGCCGGGCGTACCGCCGGGAAGGGCCGCTCGGCCGGCACGGCCGCACGCTGCTGGGCCGCCGGCGGGCGTGGCGGCTCCTGGCGCGCGTCGTCGAGATCACCCTCGTACGGGTACGGCGGCGCGCTGGCCGGCAGGTTGCCGTTGACCGCGCGCAGCTCGGTGGTGTCCTGCGCGTCCGGGCGCAGCAGCTCGGGCGCGAGCGGATTCGGGCGCGGCATCCCGGCGCGCGGCTCGTCGTCCCTGGGCTCGCTGCCGTTGGGTGAGAGATGGGCGAGCAGGTCCTCGTAGCGGGAGCGGCTGTCCGACCAGCGCGGGGCAGCCGCGTTCTCGAGCGGGGGCGGTCCCTGCGGCTCGGGCGCCGGGGCGAAGGAGGGCGGGGGCGGTGGCATCGTGAACGGGCGGATCTCCCCCGAAGGGGGGTCCACCGGCGGGGGCCGCTCCTGGGTGAACGGGCGGATCTCGGTGGCGGGCCGGCGCCAGGCGGGCACCTCGGTCTCCGGGTCCAGCGCCGAGCCCGCGTTGGACCACGGGCTCTCCCGCGCGGCCCAGCCGTTCAGCAGGGTGCGGTCGCGCGATTCAGCGTCGGTGCCGCCGTCCGCTGCACCGACGTCCCCGGAATGCCCTGTTTCGTCCACCGCGCGCTCCTCGCTTGCCCCCGCTGAGGCTACCGTGTGCTTGCAGTGGCGATAAGTTGCAGCGTCGCGACAATTGCCGGCCCGGCAAGCGACAGACGGCGAACCGGGCAATCCGCGCCCTACCGCGGGGGAAACACATCTCGGAGGTACACATGACCGCTGCGTCCGGCGGGGCACAGACGGCGGGGCGCCCCACGCGTCTGCCACGCTCCGCGCGCCGTAAGCAGCTGCTTGCCGCCGCGCAGCAGATCTTCGTGGCACAGGGCTATCACGCCGCTGCCATGGACGAGATCGCCGAACAGGCCGGCGTCTCCAAGCCTGTGCTCTACCAGCACTTTCCCGGCAAACTCGAGCTCTACCTGGCGCTGCTGGACACCCACTGCGACGCGATAATCGCCAAGGTGCGCGGCGCGATGCTGGCGACTCCGGACAACAAGGAGCGGGTCAAGGGCGCCGTCCGGGCGTACTTCGACTTCATGGACCACGAGAGCGAGGCCTTCCGCCTGGTCTTCGAGTCCGACCTGCGCAACGACCCCCAGGTCCGCGAGCGCGTCGAACGCGTCGAGCAGGGCTGCATCGCCGCGGTCACGGACACGGTCGTCTCCGACACCGGCCAGAACCAGGCGAACGCCGAGCTGCTGGCCTCCGGACTGGTCGGCGCGGCCGGCCAGGCGGCCCAGTACTGGCTGGCGAGCGGCCGGCAGACTCCCAAGGCCGAGGCGGAAGCCCTGGTCGCTGCCCTTATCTGGCGGGGTATCGCCAGCTTCCCGCTGCAGGGTGAGTCAACGCCCGGTACGTCCGGGGAAATCGGCTAGCCTTCATGTCGGAAGACATCTGAGGAGGAGGACCCCCGTGGAGGTCAAGATCGGCGTGCAGTACGCCCAGCGCGAGCTGGTGCTGGAGAGCGCGCAGACTCAGGCCGAGGTCGAGCAGGCCGTGACCGAGGCGATGGCCAAGGACAGCGTTCTCACTCTGACCGACGAGAAGGGCCGCAAGGTGATCGTCCCGATCGCCAAGGTGGCCTACGTGGAGATCGCCGAGAAGTCCGAGCGGCCGTTCGGCTTCACCACGCGATAACCGGCACAGCACGACCGGACCGCAGGGAGTTCCACCCGGAGCTCCCTGCGGTTTCTATACAGCACCGTCACCTTCGCGCTGAGGTGCGGAATCTCTCTGTCGGGTAGACTTGCCGTTGTCGCCGTCGACGTCGGCTCGATATTTCGAGTCGCCGCGGCGACGCGCGTGCGGCCCGCGAGTTCCTCGCGTGTGGCCCGCGCCCTACCCAGACCGCGCCCAGGAATTCGACGGGCGCACCACGAGAGGCACCCGCAGAACTCCATGACCGACATCGAGAACACCGAAACTGAACATGCCGCCGACCCGGTGGCGGCCCTCGCCGCAGAGCCGGCCCTCGTCCCGGTCCTGAACCGCGCGCCCGTCCGCCCGGACAGCCCCACCTTCGCTGAGCTGGGCGTCCGCGCGGAGACCGTGGACGCGCTGGCCGCGGCCGGCATCACGCGCGCGTTCGCCATCCAGGAGTACGCGCTCCCCATCGCCCTGCGCGGCACCGACCTGATCGGTCAGGCGCCGACCGGCACCGGCAAGACCCTCGGCTTCGGCCTGCCCCTGCTGGAGCGGGTGCTGGCCCCGAGCGAGGGCGCCGACGGCCAGCCCCAGGCGCTCGTCGTCGTCCCGACCCGCGAGCTGGGCCTGCAGGTCGCCCGCGACATCGCCGCCGCGGGCAGCACCCGTGGCGTGCGCGTGCTGCCGATCTACGGCGGCGTGGCGTACGAACCGCAGGTCGACACCCTGAAGAAGGGCGTCGAGATCCTGGTCGGCACCCCCGGCCGCCTGCTCGACCTGGCCAAGCAGAAGCAGCTGAAGCTGGGCTCGATCAAGGCCCTGGTCCTCGACGAGGCCGACCGGATGCTCGACCTGGGCTTCCTCGAGGACGTCGAGAAGATCCTGGCCATGCTCCCGAGCGAGCGCCAGACCATGCTGTTCTCGGCGACCATGCCGGATCCGATCGTCGCGCTGAGCCGCCGCTTCCTGCACCACCCGGTGACCATCCACGCGGGCCACACCTCGGAGAGCGGCCCGTCGCCGCTGACCAAGCAGGTCGTCTACCGCACCCACCCGCTGAACAAGCTGGAGATGGTGGCCCGGATCCTGCAGGCCCGCGAGCGTGGCCTGACCATGATCTTCACCCGCACCAAGCGCGCCGCCGACCGGGTGGCCGAGGACCTCGACTTCCGCGGCTTCGCGGTCGCCGCCGTCCACGGTGACCTGGGCCAGGGTGCCCGCGAGCGGGCCCTGCGCGCGTTCCGCACCGGCAAGATCGACGTGCTGGTGGCCACCGACGTCGCGGCCCGCGGCCTGGACGTCTCCGGCGTCACCCACGTGATCAACTACGACTGCCCGGAAGACCCGGACACCTACACGCACCGCATCGGCCGCACCGGCCGCGCGGGCGCGACGGGCGTCGCGGTGACCTTCGTGGACTGGGAGGACATGCCGCGCTGGGTCCTCATCGACAAGTCGATGGGGCTCAACATGCCGCAGCCCCCGGAGACGTACCACACGTCCCCGGCGTTGTTCTCCGACCTGGACATCCCGGAGGGCATCTCGGGCACGCTGCCGACCGCCGGGCGCACCCGGGTGGGCCTGTCGGCCGAGGTCGAGGAGGACCTGGGTGGCACCCGCCGCCGGGGCAGCCGCGACGGTGGCCGCGATTCGAGCCGCAGCGGCGGTGGCCGCGGCGGTCGCGATGGCCGCGGCAGCGACCGGCCGGCCCGCGGGCCGCGCCGCGAGGATGCGGTCCCCACGGCCCCGGCCCCCGCGGCGGAGGACGCCGAGGACAGGCCGCGCCGCCAGCGTCGCCGCCGCCGGGCGGGCGACCCCCTGACCACAACCGACGAGGGTACGGCCACAGCAACGTCCCCGACGCCGCTCTTCTCGGACGGCTCCGAGGCGACTCCCGAGCTGGCTCCGACGGCAGAGGGCGACTCCGACGGCCAGTCCGGCGACGGTGACAACGACGCAACGGGCCGTCCCCGCCGGCGCCGTCGTCGCGGTGGCCGAGGCACCCGCAGCGCCAGCGGCGCGGAGACGACCTCCGCGGACGGCGACGCGGCACCGGCCGCCATTGACCCGGCATCGGCCTCGGCCGCAACGGACTCAGCTCCGGCAGCCTCAGCCGGGACGGGAACGGCTTCGGCTTCGGGCGAGATGACCGGCGGCTCGGACGCCGGGGTCGGCACCGGCGCGCAGGACTGACCCACCGCAACAACCCGGAATGGGTGCCTCGCCGACCGGCGAGGCACCCATTTTTCTGTGGGCGTTCCGGGGGCCGGCCGGCCCGCGAGCCACTCGGTGGCCGATCCGGAGGCCGGTCAGTGGGTCGGGGTCACGCCCAGCGCCGCGCAGGCCTGCTGGTACATCCGGACCGCTTCGCCGCGGACCTGGCGGCGTTCGGTCAGGCGTTCGCTGAACGGGATCCGGACCGGCACCGCGATGCCGTCCACCGTGGCTTCGAAGTCCATCCCGTCGGGGTCCAGCCCGGACATCCGGGCCGCGCTCGCCGTGCCGATGCCGCCGAGGCCGCGCACGATCAGCACGTTGTCGTCGGCGTGGTCGTCGTTCATGTGGCGGGCGATCTGCGCCACCATTTCCGGGGTGAAGGTCATGCCCAGCGCTCCTTGAGTTGGCGCAGCACAGCGATGTTGAGCCGGTAGGCCTCCGGCACCTCGGCGAGGAAATTCTGCTCGTCCGCCGGGGAGAAGACGAGCCCGTCGAGCAATTCCCGGTAGCGGGTGCGGAAGGCCGGCGGCGAGATGCCGTCGAAGACGAAGAACCGGTGGCCCGCACCGTTCAGTCCGTACGCCTTGGCGATGGCCGGGCCGAGGTACTGGCCGCCGGACAGGTCACCCAGGTAGCGGGTGTAGTGGTGGGCGATGAAGCCCCACGGCTGGTCGAACGCCACGGCGCGCAGCCGGGCCCGGTATTCCTGGGTGGCCGGCAGGGCGCTGAGCCGGGGTGCCGGGCCGAGCAGGGTGGCCAGGTCGTGGCTCAGCGCGGGCAGCCGGGTCAGCTCGGGAAAGACGAAGTCCCCGGCTACGGGGTCGGTGGCCATCGCTTCGGCGGCCTGCTCCAGCGTCTCGTAGATGAACCAGTGCTGCGCGGCCAGGTCGGCGTAGGCCTGCCGGGGCAGCGTGCCCGCGGCGAGCGCGTCGAGGAACCCGCTGCCCTGAGCCGCGTCGTGGTCCGAGCGGGTGCCGCTGCGGAGCCGGACGGACAGCCTTTCGGTGGGAGGGTCGGCCAGGGTCATCGCAGCACCTCCATGCTTGGTTAGGCGAGCCTAACAAACCGATAGGCTCCGAAGATCAGCAAAATCCGCGGGGCAGAATGGTGGGATGCCCCAACCACTGGACGCTGTCCTCGCCGAGGTGCGCGGCCTGCTGCTCGATCCGGCGCTCACCCGCGCGGTCGCAGCCGGCAAGCGCCGCGGTGCCACCCCTTCGGTCACCCGCGCCGAGTTCCGGCCGGTCGCCCTCAAGGGTGGACCCCGGTTGCAGATCGTGACCGATGACGGCTCCCGGCCGTACACCCGGAATGTCGAACCCGGCCCGGAGGCCGCGGCGGCGGTCGATGCCCTGCTGGCCGAGCCGTTCGGGAATTGGCATGTCGAGACGGCCGCGACCACCGTCCAGGTCCGCGTGACGAAGAAGGGCGACGCCCAGGTGCACCGGGCCGCGACGGCCGAGCCGGCCGTGACCCAGGGTCACGACCGGGCGAAGCAGTGGCTGCTCGATCCGGGCGATCCGCTGTTCACGGTGGTCGGTGGCACGGCGGCCAAGCGCCGCCAGGTCGACGCTTTCCTGCGGGCGCTGGCCGCGACCCTGCCGGACGAGCTGCCCGCGGAGCTGCGGGTGGTGGACCTGGGCTGCGGCAACGCGTATCTGACGTTCGCGGCCTACCGGTTCCTGGCCGATCGCGGCGTCAAGGTCCGGGTCGTGGGGGTCGACGTGCGTGAGGACCAGAGGGTACGCAACAGCGCCGTCGCCGAGCAGCTGGGCTGCGCCGATGCGGTGACCTTCGTGGCCGGCACGATCGAGGACGTCGTCGTGGCGGAGGCGCCGGATCTGGTGCTGGCGCTGCACGCGTGTGACACCGCGACGGACCAGGCGCTGGCCCGGGCGGTGCACTGGGACGCGAAGTGGGTGCTGGCGGCGCCGTGCTGTCACCACGACATCGCGGCCCAGCTCAAGGGCCATCCCGCCCCGGCGCCGTACGGAGAGCTGACCCGGCACGCGATCCTGCGGGAACGTTTCGCGGACGTGCTGACGGATTCGCTGCGCTCGGCGCTGCTGCGGCTGCACGGGTACCGGGTGGAGGTCGTCGAGTTCGTGGACTCGGCGCACACGCCCCGGAACCTGCTGCTGCGGGCCAGGCTGACCGGCGCACCCCCGACCAACGATCAGCGCGGAGAGTACGAGGCGCTGACCAGCCAGTGGGGCGTGACGCCGGCATTGGAGAAGCTGCTCACCTGACGACGGTGGTGAACGCGGCAGTGTGCACCTTGCCCGCGACCTGGAAGTCGAAGAACATCCGGTAGCGGCCGGGCCCGGGAGCAGCGAGCCAGAACTTGACGGCGCCGTCGACGGGTTGCGCCTCCGGGTGGACGTGTACGTAGCCGACGTCTCCCTCACGCAGCACGACCAGGTGACCGAACGCACCCAGGTACGGCTCGAGCTTCGCGGGCTTGCCGTCCGGGCCGGTCACAGTCATCAGCAGTGGCTGGGTTGCGGTTGTCCGGGGCGTACCGGCGTACGAGATGACGAAGCCGTCAGTGGTCGCCTGGGTGACCGGCGCGGGTAGCGGGACCGGCCGGTAGTCGCCCGCGACCGTCAGGTCGACGCCCAGCGTGACGGGGGTCTGCCGGCCGCCGACGACTGCCGTGAAGTCGGTGATCGCGCGGTAGCTGCCGGGGGCGGTGAGGGCGAGGTCGACGCTCCAGGTGCCGTCGGGGGCCATCGTGGGGTGCAGGTGCTGGAAGCCGGTGAGGTCGCGGCGGACGAGAACGAAGTGCAGCAGCTTGTCGTGCACGACGGCGTAGGTGGTGATCGGCGCGCCGCCAGGTCCGGTGATCCGGAACCGGTACGGCTGGGCCGGGGCGGCCTTGAGCGAGGTGGCCTCGGGCACGAGGGTGAGCCCGGCGGAGGTGATCGTCAGGCCGCCGACAGTTTCGGCCGTGGCCGGCTGGGCGTTGGTGCCGTCCGCGGTGTGGACGTGCGGCGCCGTGCCGGTGTCGTCGTGGGGGGCGGTGGTGCTGGCCACGCTGCTGTTGAGGGCGGCGGAGGTTGCCTGCACCCGCTCGGCGGAATTACTGAGGCGGCCGAGGCCGTAGCCCGCGAAGAGGACAACCACGATGACCGCCGCGAATGCCGCCCGGCGGAAGCTGGCCTGATCGGGCTCGGGCTGACCGGTGGCCTCCTCGTCGGCCTGGTCGCGGGCGCGCGCCGCCGACTCTCCTGCCTGCCGCGCAGACTGTCCTCCAGCCTGCTCGTCAGGCATCAGCAAGCTCGTAGCCGGCCTCGTCAACAGCGGCCCGGACCTCGTCGGCGGCAAGCGGAGCCGCGCTCGTGACCGTGACGGCGCCGGAAGCGAGGTCGACCTGGACGGCGTCGACGCCGGGCAGCTCGGAGATCTCGCTGGTGACGGCCTTGACGCAGTGCTCACAGGTCATCCCGGTCACGGTGTACGTGCTGGTGACAGACATGGTCGTTCCTTCCTCGGGCCCTCGGCCCACGTATTTCGCGACGGCGCTTCAGCCCCGCCATGCGCCTCCGCTTCGTGCCGGACGGCGGTCGGTTGAGCTCCGCTCAGGAGCGGACCAGGCGAGCGATCGCGTCCGAAGCCTCTTTGACCTTGGCACTCGGGTCGCCGGCGCGGGCGGCGTCGACAACGCAGTGGGCAAGGTGATCCTCGAGCAGGCCGACCGCGACGGCGTGCAGGGCGCTCTTCGCCGCGGAGATCTGCGTGAGGACATCGATGCAGTAGGTGTCCTCGTCGACCATCCGCTGCAGGCCGCGGATCTGGCCCTCGATGCGGCGCAGGCGCCCGAGGAGGGCAGCCTTGTCGCCGGAGTACCCGTGCGGTCCGGGATGTTCGTCGTGGTCGGTGGTCATGCCACCCACCATACCCCCCACCCGTATCCAGCGCGGCACTCCGGGGGCGTGGCTTTTGTCTCTTTCGGCATTGCATTCCCGACCACCGCCGTCCGCACGATCATTGTCCCGCCCGGGTCCGCGCTGCCTCCAACCGGGCTCCGAAAGCACCGGTGCAGCCCCGGCGTCTTCCGTCGACGCGTCAGCCCCGCCGCCGAAGCGGGCGCGCCCAGCCCGCCACGGCCCGCGACGGCCCGCGACGGCCGAGCGCGAGCCGTCAGCCCCGCCACAGCCAAGCGGGAGCCGTCAGCCCGCGACGGCCGAGCGCGGGCCGTCAGCCCCGCCACAGCCAAGCAAGAGCCGTCAGCCCCGCCACAGCCGAGCGGAAGCCGTCAGCCGGCCACGGCCAAGGCGAGAGGCAGGACACCGGGCGCGCCGGCTTGTCGGAGGGCCCGGCCGGCCAGAACCATCGTCCATCCGGAATCCGACATGTCGTCCACCAGGAGGACGGGCCCTTCAAGGCCTCGAAGGGACTCCGCCATCTCCGGCGGGACAGCGAAGGCGTCATGCAGAGCGAGAACTCTCTGCGCACTGTTTCCCCGCGGTCCGCTGTCACCCGTGTGTGTGGAAGTCAGCGTCCCCAGCAGCGGCAACCGGCCCACCGCCGCGATCCGCTCCGCGAGGCTGTCCACCAGCTTCGGCCGACGGTGAGAGCCGACCGAGACCACCCCCACCGGGCGCTGCACCCAGGCGTCGTCCCCGTGCGCCCAGCCCTTCAGGACCTCGACCACGGCAGCCACCATCTCGTCCGGAATCGTGCTGTCCGCCGCTTCCGGACCCACCAGGGCTCGCAACTTGTCGCCCCACCCGAGGTCGGACAGCCGTCCGACGGCGCGGCCCGGCAGGATCTGCTCACCCGGACCGATCTTGCCCTTCAGCGAGACGCCGACGGAGGCCAGACCGGTCGGCCAGAGCTTCTTCGGGGAGATCTCCACACCCGCGTGGCCGAGGAAGGTCTGCGCCGCGGCCAGCGCCTCGGCCGACACCTCGGCGTCGAACAGCGGGTCGGCGCAGTTGTCACAGCGGCCGCACGGCGTGGCTTCGGGGTCGTCGAGGCAGCGGCGCAGGAACTCCATCCGGCAAGCCGTCGTCCCGGCGTACTCGATCATGGTCTTCTGCTCTGCCGTCCGCGCCTCGGCGACCCGGCGCAGGCGCGCGGTGTCGTAGGTCCACGGCTCGCCGGTGGAGAGCCAGCCGCCGCGGGTGCGCCGGACCGCGCCGTCCACGTCGAGGACCTTGAGCATGAGCTCCAGGCGGGTGCGGCGGAGGTCGACGATCGGCTCCAGCGCCGGCGTCGACAGTGGCCGGTCAGGCGACAGTGCGGCGAGCACCGTGCGCACCTGCTCCTCGGGTGGGAACGCGAGCGAGGCGAAGTAGCGCCAGATCGCGATGTCCTCCGGTCCCGGCAGCAGGATGACCTCGGCATGCTCCACGGCTCGGCCCGCGCGGCCGACCTGCTGGTAGTACGCGATAGGCGACGGCGGCGCCCCGAGGTGCACGACGAAGCCGAGGTCAGGCTTGTCGAAACCCATGCCCAGCGCGGAAGTGGCCACCAGTGCCTTGATCTTGTTGTCCAGCAGATCCTGCTCGGCGGCGCGGCGAGCGGAGTCCTCCACCTGTCCCGTGTACGACGCCACAGCAAACCCCCGTGACCGGAGGAACTCGGCAGTCTCCGTGGCCGCGGCGACCGTCAACGTGTAGACGATGCCGGAGCCCGGCAGCCGGTCGAGGTGGTCCGCGAGCCACGCCAGCCGGTGCGCCGGATTGGGCAGTTCCAGTGCCGCCAGCCGCAGCGAATCCCGCTCCAGCGATCCACGCAGCACGAGCGCGTCACCGAGCTGCTCGGCAACGTCAGCGGTCACCCGTGAATTAGCGGTGGCCGTGGTGGCCAGCACGGGCGTGAGACCCGGCAGACCAGCCAGGAAGGTGCGCAGCCGCCGGTAGTCAGGGCGGAAGTCGTGGCCCCAGTCCGACACGCAGTGCGCCTCGTCGACCACCAGCAGGCCGGTGCTCGCGGCCAGGCCGGGCAGCACGTTGTCCCGGAAGTCCGGATTGTTGAGCCGCTCGGGGCTGATCAGGAGAACGTCGACCTCGCCGGCCCGGATCTCGGCGGTGATCTCACTCCACTCGTCGAGATTGGCGGAGTTGATCGTGCGGGCTCGGATGCCGGCCCTCGCCGCTGCCTCCACCTGGTTGCGCATGAGGGCGAGCAGCGGCGAGACGATGACCGTCGGCCCAGCAGGTGGATCACCGGGCTCGGCGGTGATGCCGTCGCGCAGCAGAGCGGTGGCCACGAAGTAGACCGCCGATTTGCCCCAGCCGGTGCGCTGCACACAGAGCACTCGCCGCCGATCGACCACGAGAGCCTCGATGGCTCGCCACTGGTCCTCCCGCAGCACCGCATGCTCACCGGCCAGCCGGCGCAGCACCTCCTCGGCGCACTCGCGCACCGCCACCCGTTCGGCTTCGCTCACCGCTGACCGCGTCATCTCCACCACGCCAGCATGTCTACCAGCCGGCACCGACAAGACCCGGGTTGTCCACAGGCCCGATCCGTCGGGATCGTTGTCCACAGGCCGGCGATTACCCGCGCGTCCCGGCGTCGTGCGCTGCCACCATTGGCGGCATGCGAGAGAGGCTCCGGAAGCTGCACGTTGACGGCCGGGAGTTCGCCTGGAAGGCGGAGATCCGGGCGGCGCCGGGCGGCGACGGCAGACGACACCGGCACATCCGGGTCCGCGTGTGGGGCGCGGGTAAGAACAGCTGTGTCCTGCAGGCCGACATGACGGAGCTGCCCGTTCCGGCTACGTCGGAGGAGACGACGTATGCCTACCCGAGCGCGGCCATCGTGCGCCGGCTCATCTCGTGGGGGCTGGAGGCGGGCTGGACACCGGAGAAGGTCGGCGGGGTGTTTCGCGTGAGCTCGGCTGCTGGGCCGAACTTGCCTGGGCTGGGTTTGGTCGACCTGCCCTGACACCGGTTCCTTGACAACTAAATTTGTCGGTGGCAGCGTGGGCGGCATGACGAAGACGATCGCCGAGAAGCTGCAGATCAAGCCGCACACCACGGTGTGGCTGTCGCACGCTGCGCACCTGCCCTTGCTGACACCGATGCCGGAGGGCGTACGGGAGAGCGACGGCCCAGCGTCGGCGAGCACGGCAGTGCTGTTCGCAGACGATGCCGCGAGCGCTCGGAAGCTCCTCGAGGAGCACGCCGACGATCTCGCCAAGCCCGCGGTGCTCTGGATCGCCTATCCGAAGGGCAACAAGGCGGACATCAACCGCGACACGCTCTGGCCGATCGTGGCGGATTTCGACATGCGCCCGAACGGTCAGGTGGCGATCGACGAGCGCTGGTCGGCGCTACGGTTCCGCCCGAACAAGCCGGGTGAGGGCCGCTTCACCGGTGGTGCCACGAAGTAGCACTACGGGGTTGGTGGGCGGTACGGTCGCCGCCATGTCGGACACTGCCGCTGTTCTCGACCGCTTCCTGGCTGCCTGGTCCCGGCGGGACCTCGCCGGCGTGGTCGACTGTCTGGCCACGGACGTGGTCTACAGCAGTTCAGACGGCAGCGTCGTGCGTGGTCGCGAGGCTGTCGGCGCCGTTTTCGCCGAGCAGCTCGACGGCGATCCCGACCTCGAGATCGAACCCGTCGCGGTACGAGGTGAGCGCGGTTTCGGCTACTTCTCGTATCCCGCCGCGGCCGACGACACCACGTTGCGGGGCGTCGACGTCTACACCGTGCGGGACGGGTTGATCGTCGCCAAGGACGTGCTCAGCAAGATCGCCTGAGGTCAGCGGCCCAGCACCGTGCCGCCGTTGACGTTGATGATCTGGCCGGTAACGAAGCTGCCGCCGGGGCCGACCAGCCAGCGCACCGCCTCCGCGATGTCGTCCGGCATGCCCGCCCGCTTGACCAGCGTCGCGGCCACTCGCTGGGCGTGGCCCTCGTCGGTCATCCGGCCGGCGAAGAACTCGCTGTCGGTCACGTAGCCGGGGGCGATGACGTTCGCGGTGATGCCCTCGGGACCGAGCTGGGTGGCCAGGTCCAGCGCATAGCCGTGCAGGGCCGCCTTGGCCGCCGAGTAAGGGCCGCCGCCACCCCGCTGGGCGGCGATCGAGCTGGTCAGGATGATCCGTCCACCCGGCCGGCGCAGCAACGGCAGCAGGGCGTCGGTGAGGAGCACAGCGGTCAGGACGTTGGAGTCGAGGTTTGCTCGCCAGCGCGCTGCCAGGCCTTCGGGGGTGGAGTCGTCGCCTGACACGTACGCGCCCGCGTTGTTGACGACCACGTCGACCGGGCGGCCGCCGACGGCCTCGACCACCCCGGTGGTCTGGCCGGGGACTGACAGATCGGCGGTGACCGCCGTTGCTTGCGGGCCGATCCACTTCACCGCGTCGGCCAGCACCTCGGGGCGCCGCCCGACGATGATGACGTCGTAGCCCTCTCCCGCCAGCATTCCCGCTGTCGCCCGGCCGATTCCCGTGCCGCCCCCGCTGACCACCGCAAGCCTCGCCATGCCCCGACTCTAGAGGAGGGGCGTGCGCCGGCCGGAAGGGCCGGACAAGAGACCTGATCCACGCTGCGCCGGTACGCGGTGGTCGTACACGCCGCGGGGGTGGTGTGGTGAGGGCGGTGATGGAGCGGCGGCGCCGGGGTGCTGGGCCGGCGCCGCCGTTCAGTCAGGCGTTCTCCGGGACAGCCGAACGCAGCGTGGAAGTTGCCGGCCCCAACGCCCGCCAGGTCAGCAGCGTGATGACCGCCATCGCCGCGGCCGCCGTCCAGAACGTCGCGGTGATCCCGTAGGCCTGCGCCACCGCTCCGCCCAGCAGCGAGCCCAGCGCTGCCCCGCCCAGGTCGAGCAGGGAGTACACGCCGGCCACCCGCCCGTAGAGTCCGCCTGGGATCGAGCGCTGCCGCAGCGTCGTCACCACGTTGCCCCAGACCGCGGCGTGGACGCTGAACACCACGATCATGGCCGCCGCTATCCACGGAGTCCGGGTCAGCGCCAGCGTCGCGTGCAGCGCCACTTCCACGAGCAGGCCGGCTCGCAGCAGTGCCGTCGCGCTGACAGTGCGGATCAGGGCTGGAGCCGTCACCGTGCCGGCCAGGCCGCCCACCGCGAACGCCGTCAGCAGTACGCCGTAGCCCAGCTGGCTCAGGCCGAGCCTTTCGAAGGCGTACAGCACGAAGATGGCGAAGGCAGCGCAGAAGACCACGTTGCCGCATGCCATCGTCATCGCGAGCGTGCGCAGCAGGCGGTGCTGCCACAGCCATCGGATCCCCTCCGCGATGTCTGTCCGGAGCGGCCTGCGGGGTCGGGGCTCCGGGGCCGGGATGCCACCGATGCCGGCGACCAGCGCAGCCGATGCGGCGAAGGACAACGCGTTCACTCCGAACGGCACCGCCGCGGCCACCACGAACAACCAGGCACCCAGCGGTTTCGCCGCGAACTGGTTGAGCACCGTGAACGTCGCGCCGAGCCAGGCATTGGCCGTCGGCAGCCTCTCGGTCGGCACCAGCGCCGGGACGAACGCCGACGCTGCCGTGTCCGCCAGCGTCTCCCCCGTGCCGAGCACGAAGAAGACCGCATAGATCAGCGGTACGGTCACCGCGTCGCCGGCCACCGCCACCACCAGCGTGGCCATCGCAGCGGCTCGGATCAGGTTGACCGTCACCACCAGGCGGCGGCGGTCGAGTCTGTCCGCCCAGGCCCCGCTGATCAGGGCGAACAGCAGCCACGGCAGTTGCTGGGCGAAGACGGCGCCGGCCACCGCCGCCGGTTCGGCGGTGATCGAGGCGACCAGCAGCGGGCCTGCCGCCATCGTGACGCCGTCGCCGAGGTTGGAGACCGCGCTCGCGGTCCAGAGTTTGCTGAAGTCCGCGCCGAGGCGCGGGAAAAGGGCACGCAACATTGCTCCTCAAGACAGGGGTGACGGTCGACGACCGCCCCGTGCGAGGAGCTACGGGCCGCGGGAGACTAAGCGGCGCGTCCTCGCGTCGGGGCGAAGACCGTTGCCATGTCGAGTTGCATCACGCACCCTTTCTGTCGGCTGGTAAGGCACTCTAGATCGAAACGGGGAGGTACGGGTGCGGGGTCGTTCGCCGTGGCAGTACCCGGCCCGGATCGTGCCGATCGCGTTCCTCGGCGCCATCGCCGTGGGCACCGCGCTGATGATGCTGCCGGCCGCGCGGGCCGAGCCCGGGCATGCGCCGTTCGTGACCGCGCTGTTCACCGCGACCTCCGCCGTCTGTGTCACCGGGCTGGCCGTGGTGGACACGCCGAGCTACTGGTCCGGCTTCGGCGAGGTGCTGCTCACCGTGCTGTCGCAGATCGGCGGCTTCGGGATCATGACCCTCGCGACGCTGCTCAGCCTGCTGGTGTCACGGCGGCTCGGGTTGCGCAGCCGGCTCATGGCGCAGGCCGAGAGTGCCGGGCTGTTCAGCGGCAACGTCGGCGGCGTGCTCGTCCGAGTCGCGATCGTCATGTTCGCCTCCGAGGCCGCCATCAGTGTCGTGCTCACGTTGCGGTTCTGGCTGGCGTACGACTATCCGTTCGGCCGGGCCGTGTGGGAGGCCGTCTTCCACGCCGTGCAGGCGTTCAACAATGCCGGGTTCGCGCTCTATCCCGACAGCTTGACGCGGTTCGTCGGCGACTGGTGGATCTGCATGCCGCTCGCGCTCGGCGTGCTGACCGGCTCGATCGGCTTTCCGGTCCTGTTCGAGCTGGCCCGGGAGTGGCGTACCCCTGGCTTCTGGTCCACCCACACGCGGCTGACCGTGTGGGGCACCGTGTTGCTCAGCGGGATCGGTTTCCTGGTCTTCCTGACGTTCGAGTGGACCAATCCGCAGACCCTCGGCCCACTCGGCACCCCCTCCAAGATCCTGGCCGCGTTCACCCAGGACGTGATGACGCGTTCGGGCGGCTTCAACAGCATCGACCTGGGCAAGATGAACACCGAGACCATCGCCGTCACCAACGGCATGATGTTCATCGGCGGCGGCAGCGCCAGCACCGCCGGCGGCATCAGGGTCACCACGTTCCTGCTGCTGGCGTTCGTCATCTGGGCGGAGATCCGGGGCGAGCCCGACGTGGTCATCCGCAAGCGGCGGATTGCCGAGGAGACGCAGCGACAGGCCATCACCGTCGCGCTGCTCGGCGTCGCCCTGGTCGCCGGCGGCACGCTGGCGCTGATCGGGCTGACCGACGACGTGCCGTTCGACCGGGCACTGTTCGAAGTCACGTCGGCGTTCGCTACGGTCGGCCTCAGCACCGGCATCACGCCCACCCTGCCGCCGTCCGCGCAGGTCCTGCTCACCATCCTGATGTACGTCGGCCGCGTCGGCACGATCGCTGTGGGAACGGCGATCGCCCTGAACACTCGCCGCCGGCTCTACCGCTACCCGGAGGAGCGACCCCTCGTTGGCTGACAGAAAACTCACCGCGAGCCCGGACAACGTTGTTGTCGTCGGGCTGGGCCGCTTCGGCGGGCAGGTCGCCGCATCGCTGGTCAACCTCGGTCACGAGGTGCTCGGCATCGACGCCGACCCGCACATCGTGCAGGACTGGTCCGACCGGCTCACCCAGGTCGTGGAAGCCGACGCCACCGACACCGAGGCCCTGCGCCAGCTCGGTGTGCAGGAGTTCGCCCGGGCCGTGGTCGGCATCGGCACGAACCTCGAGGCCAGCGTGCTGACCGTGCTGACGCTGGCGGAGATCGGCGTGCCGGAGATCTGGGCCAAGGCGATCAGCACCAAGCACGGCAAGATCCTGTCCTCGGTCGGCGCCCGGCACGTCATCTACCCCGAGGCGGAGATGGGTGAGCGGGTCGCGCACCTGATCACCGGCCAGATGCTCGACTACATCGAGTTCGACGACGGCTTCGCCATCGCGAAGGTGCGGGCGCCCAAGGAAGCGATCGGCCGCACGCTGGCCGACATCGGCCTGCGCAGCAAGTGGGGCGTGACGGTGGTCGGCACCAAACTGCCGGGCGAGGACTTCACGTACGCGCGACCCGAAACGGTCGTGCCGCCGGGCTGCATCCTGATCGTGGCCGGCGACACGACCAAGGTGGAGCAGTTCGCCGCGGTGACCTGAGCGAAACCGCGGCGGGTCCGGCTCAGACCGTGACTGAGAAGCCGGACTTCTTCTCCGGTGCCTTGGCCGGCGGTCTGCTCGACTTCGCCGGCGCGGGCGCCGGCGCTTTCTTCCGCGGAGACGGCTTCTTCCGCACGTCATCTGACGCCGGCATCCCTCCGGAGGTCTCCGCCGAAGGAGCCGCCGCCACCGCCCCGAGCACCTCAGCCTGGCAGGCCTTACCGTTCAGCACGAACGCCACCGGCAGCGGATTGCTGATCCGATAACTGCCGCTCAACGTCACACTCGCCGACCGCCCCGGCCGCAGCTTCGTCCCGTTCTTGGCCCGCAGCACCAGCTTCCGCCCCCGCTGGGTGAGCCGTTTCGGCGCGTCGGTGAGCCGCTGACCACCCGCGAAATTGAACTCCAGCGACCACTCCGACAGCACATGCTCTCCCGTGTTGACCACGGTTACCTGGGCGCCGAAGTCCGACCCGGAGTCACGCTGCACGCGGTAGCGGACCTTGCACCCCGTACCGTGCGGGACCACCGCCCCCGGCCCGGCGCCGGCCGCCGCCGCCTGAGCTGTGCCGACGTCGACCGGCTCGCGGGTCGACGACCAGATCAGGCCCACCGCCGCCGCCAGGATGATCGTCGCGACGCCTGCCTGGATGCGATGCCGCCCGGCCAGCACCGCATCCGTGAGTCGCGCCCCCGGGACCGGCAGCCCACCAGAGCGCAGCAGCCCACCCGCGCGGAACAGCCCGCCACCCAGCGGCTGCGGACCGCCGAGCCGCAACGCCCGGGCCACCCGCAAACCGGCGCGGACCCGCAGCCCGGGTGCCCGGGCCGGCCGTGGCATCGGATGCGGTGACGGACGCAGCCCGGACGCGGGCGCACCGACGGCGATGATCGGCTGAAGACCGACCAGCGCGGCCAGTTCCGCGGCGACCACGGCCGCGCCGGGCCGGTCCTCGGGCTGCTTGGCCAGGCAGCGCAGACAGAGATCGGCGACCTGCGCCGGCATTCCGGGCAGCGACGGTACGGGCTCCGGATCAGCGAACAGGTGTGCCCGCAACGCCTGCGTGGTGTTCCCCGCCGGCCACGGCAGCCGACCGGTGAGTGTCCGATAGAGCAGTAGCCCCAAGGCGTACACGTCGGCGGCCGGTGAGACGTGGCCGCCGCCGAGCCGTTCCGGGGCCAGGTAGGCCGGGGTGCCCAGCAGGCTGCCGTCCGGTGCGGCGTCCCGCTGCCCGATCAGCGCCGAGATGCCGAAGTCGACGACTTTCGCTCCCGCGCCGGTGAGCATCACGTTCGCCGGGGTCACGTCGCGGTGCACCACACCTCGGGCGTGGGCCGTGGCCAGGGCTGAGGCCACCTCAGCCGCGATCACCACCGCGTCGCGCCAGGGCAGCGGGCCTCGGCGGCTCAGCCGGGCGGCGACCGACTCGCCCTCATGGAGTTCCATCACCACGTACGGGACCGAGCGGTGCTCGTCCAGCGGCGATTCCCCGAAGTCGAACACGCCGGTGATGTGCGGGTGGCACAGCCGGGCCGCGGCCAGCGCCTCCAGCCGCAGCCGGTCGCGGAACGTCGAGTCACCGGCGAGTTGCGGCGACAGCACCTTGACGGCGACGGCCCGGCCCAGCACCTGGTCGTGGCCCCGCCACACGACGGACATGCCGCCGGTGCCGAGCCGCTCGATCAGGCGGTACCGGTCGCCGACGAGGCTGCCCTGTCCCCCGGTCGCCAGCCAACCCATGTGCCGATTGTGGCCCGAGGGACGCCCCGCTCACCGGGGGTCGGCGGAATCCGGAAAGCCGCCGGGCGTGCTCTGACCAGCACATCGCTCTTTGTCCGGAATAACCCCGGCGCCACCCCGCCACGACCCGATCCACCGACGCGAAGCCGCCGGCCGACACCCGACGGGTGCCACCCGACCGCCGTCACCCGGCCAGGAGCTGATCCACCGGCGCGAAGTCGTCGGTCAGCACCCGGGCGTCGTCGATGAAATCGGTGAGTGGCTCACCCGACAGCAGCTGCACCGGTTCGTCCACCAGGTCGAGATGGTTGCGCAGCTCGTCCAGGGCCAGCGGCGACTTCGACGCGACGATCACGAAGTTCGAGCCGGTCTCACCGTCCAGGGCGGCCTGCGGCGCCACCAGGGCCACGTGCGGGAAGACGTCGGCCACCGTGGCCAGCTCGGCCCGGATGAAACGGTTCGGCGGGTAGTCGATGACGTTCTGCGCGTACACGCCGTCGGTGCGCAGGACGCGGGCGATGTCGGCGGCCATCTCCCGGGTGGCGAGGTGCCACGGGACCACCAGGTGGCCGAACGCGTCGCCGACCACCACGTCGTACCCCTGGCTCCGCTGCTCGGCCAGGCCGACCCGCGCGTCGCCGACGCGGACCCGCAGGTTCGGCCCGGTGCGCAGGCCCAGCTCGCGTTTGTCCAGGTCGACCAGGCCGCCGTCGAGCTCCAGGACGAGCTGGTCGCTGCCGGGCCGCGTCCGCGACACGTACGCCGGAACGGTGAACCCGCCCCCACCCAGGTGCAACGCACTGATCGGAGCACCGCCGGCCCGCACGACGTCCACCACGGCACCGATCCACTGCACGTACGCGAACTCGAGGTGAGTCGGGTCGTTCAGGTCGACGTACGAGTGCCGCGCCGAGTTCAGAATCAGCGTCCGCCCACCGGCCACGCTCGGATCGGCGTCCACCCGTGCGCAGTGATAGGCGGTCTCGATGTCGCAAGGGGTCGGCGCGGTGGCCCCCAGCCCGGCCCCGAACAGCCCGATGGTGACCACGACCGCCCTCGTCCGCGGCTTGCCGGGCAGCTTCAGCTCCGGGTTGGTGCGGTGCAGCCACCAGCCCAGCCCGAAGCCGGCCACGGCCAGCACGCCGGCCAGGGTCAGCACGATCCAGCTGCTGGGCATCGCGGCGACGAAGACGAAGCCCGTGCCCAGCGTCGCGGTGATCGCCCCGAGCGTGCCGAAGCTGGACAGCCGGCCCACCACCTCGCCGGTCCGGCGCAGGTCGCCGAGCTGCAGCTTCACCGTCAGCGGGGTGATCGCGGCGAGCAGGAACGCGGGCAGGAAGACAGCCAGCACGGCCAGCAGCAGCACGGCCGGCGCCGACCCGCCGCGCAGCAGCTCACCACCCCAGCGGACCAGCGGCAGGGTGATCGCCGTGCCGATCGCCGCCAGCAGCAGGGCGGGGGCGAGCAGCAGCCGGGGATCGAACTTGTCGGCCAGCCGGCCGCCGAGCCAGGTGCCGTACGCGATGGCGGCCAGCGAGATGCCGATCACCGAGCTGCTGACCTGCAGCGTCACCCCGACGTAGGGGCCGACGAGCCGCAGCGCCACGATCTCCAGGACCAGCACGGCACCGCTGGCGAAGAACACCAGGGCGGTGGCCAGTCCGGAAGGCAGGGCACGCGGGGCGGAGGTCTCCATCGCGCGGATGCTACCGGCGTGCTCCTGTCAGATGACTGATAGGTGCACGTGGTTGGTGTGGGTGGCGGCCGGCCCGCCCGAGCCGCTGTACGAACGCCAGCCGGTGCCCGGATGCCAGATCTGCCGGTACCAGATCACGTACAGCACGCCGAGCCGTGAGGAGTTCTTCACGAAGTACGCCGCCAGGTTGTCGCCGTATGTGCGGTCGCCGCCGGAGGCGTTGACGTTCTCGAAGCCGCCGGAGGCCGCGGAGAAGTCACAGGCTCGGCCCTTGGGGTGCTCACCGGAGGAACGCTGACTGAAGCAACCTGTGTACCGCTTGAAACCCGCCGCCCGAGCCTGCTGGTACGCGTTCAGCGTCCGCGGCGTGATGCACCCGCTGCCGCCCGGGGAGGGGTCGCTGACCGAGCAGGACTCCTTGGGCCAGGAGCCGTCGGAGTTGCGCGGGGCCGGCTTGGCCAGCGGCGAGTTGGCGTTGATGAAGCCGCTGCGCGACGCGCCGCCGCCGGCGATGGCCAACGCCTGCTCGGCTTGCTGCTTCTTCTTGGCCATGACCGTGACCTGCTTCTGCTGCTCCTTGATCTCCAGGTCGATGGCCTGCTTGGCCCGCCGGGTGGTCTCCAGCGCCTCCCGGTAACCGGTCAGGGCCTTGCCGTCGACCTGGGCCATCTGGTCCAGGCGCAGCGCGCGTTCCAGAAACGTGTCCGGCGACGAGGCGTTGAGCAGCAGAGTCATGGTGTTGAAGCGGCCTTGCCGGTATGCGCGGTTGGCGACCTCGCTGACCCGGCCCTGCAGCTCGGTGGTCCGCTGCTTGGCCTGGGCCAGCGTGACGGTGAGCTGCTTCTGCCGCTTCTGGGAGTTGTCGAGCTTGTTCTTGGCCTCGATGTGTCCCTTGGCCGCGGACTCGAGCGCCGACCGCAGCGTCTTGGTGCCGCCCTCGTCGTCCGGATCCGCGTGCGCGGCCGGGGCGGCGACGAGCAGCACCGCGAGGGCAGCGAGAATGGCCAGGACAGGCTGAAGCCGGCGCAGGAGAGTCGCCGCCACGGTCTACCTCCCAAGTCGTGAGCGCGGTGACTCTACCGCGCCGCACGTCGAAACGGCAGCGCGCTCACGTCGACGAATATCCACCGTCGACGAAGAGTGTCTGGCCGGTCACCGCAGCGCTAGCGGCACTCGCCAGATACACCGCGCATCCGGCGAAATCGCTCGGCAGCCCGTTCCGGCCGATCATCGTGCGCCGGGCATGCGCGGCGACCTTCTCCGGATCGGCGAAGACCGGTTCGGTCAGCGGCGTGTGCACCACGCCGGGGGCGACCGCGTTGCAGCAGACGCCCCGGGCCGACCACGCCTCGGCCTGCGAGCGGGTCAGGGCCACCAGACCGGCCTTCGAGACGCCGTAGGCGCCGCTGTTGCCGTACGCACGGAAGGCCTGCTGGGAGACCACGTTGATGATCCGGCCCCAGCCGCGCCCGGCCATCGCGGGCCCGAAACGCTGCCCGAGCAGGAAGGGCGCGGTCAGGTTGGCGGCCATGGTGACGTCCCAGTCGTCGTCGGTCAGCTCGTCCATCGGCGGGCGCCGGTTCACCGCCGCCGCGTTGACGAGGATGTCCGGTTCCCCGTACCGGGTGATGATCGTGTCGATCGCGGCCGGGAGCGCCGCCCGGTCGGCGAGATCCGCCGGGACCGCGGCGGCCTCGATCCCGTCGGCGGTTAGCTCGCGGACGGTCTCGGCCAGCGGCTCCGGGCGCCGGGCGACCAGCACGACGCGGGCGCCGGCGCCGCCCAGCGCGCCGGCCATGGCCCGGCCGATCCCGGAACTGCCGCCGGTCACGACCGCGGTCCGGCCGGTCAGACCGAAAAGCTCAGACAGGTACGCAGACATGCGGGCACCCTAATATCCGAAAGATGGCGTTCACCGAGGCATTTCCCGTCATCACCGTGGCCGACCAGCCCTGGGGCGAACGGCTCGCCCGCGCCGTCGATCCCGGCGGCCACAAGCTGATGATTCTGTCGAGGCTCTAGGCGAACAGGGCGGCGTGCGCCGTCCGCCAGATGTCCTCGTTGGCCGCCACCAGCAGGCCACGCTCCGAATCGGTCGGCCGGTACGCCGAGCCGTCGAGGTGCAGCACCGTGCCACCGGCCTCGCGCACGATCAGCGAGCCCGGCACGTGGTCCCAGGGCAGAATCCGCCAGAAGGTGGCGAACTGCTGCTCGTCGGAGACGACCGCCGGATACTCGTAGCCGGCGCAGTGATGGCCGCCGGTCACCGTGCCCAGCGTGGCGATCCGCCGCTCGATCCGCTCGCGCAGGTCGTCGGGGAAGTAGTTGCGCGACAACGAACCGGTCAGCTCGGCCGCACCCGGATCGTCGGTGCGGGTCTTGACCCGCAGCCCGTCGATGAACGTGCCGCTGCCCGCCTCCGCGACCGTCATCCGGTCGGCGACCACGTCGAGGATCCAGGACGCGGCCGGCTCCCCGTCGCGCAGCAGCGCGACCATCACGGCGAACGGCGTCTTGCCGGCCGCGAAGTTGTTGGTGCCGTCGACCGGGTCGACGATCCACACCGCGCCCGAGTCACCGACGCGGCCCAGTACGCCCGGGTCGGCCGCCACCGCTTCCTCGCCGACGACCTGCGAGCCGGGCAGCAGCGCGGTCAGGCCGGCGGTCAGCGCCCGCTCCGACTCCTGGTCGGCGATGGTGACCAGGTCGCCGGGCGACTTCTGCTGGATCTCCGAGTCGCTCAGATGCCGCCACCGGGGCAGCACGATGGTCTGCGCCACCTCCCGGACCAGGGTGGTGACCTCGTCGATCAGATCGTCACGCACGCGGCGGCAGCTTCACGACGCTGACGAAGAACTCGTCGATCTGCCGGATCACCGAGATGAACCGGTCGAAGTCGACCGGCTTGGTGACGTAGGCGTTGGCGTGCAACTGGTAGCTGCGCAGGATGTCCTCGTCGGCGGCCGAGGTGGTCAGCACCACCACCGGGATGCGGCAGAGGTCGTCGTCCTTCTTGATCTCCTCGAGCACCTCCCGGCCGTCGCGGCGGGGCAGGTTGAGATCGAGCAGGATCAGGTCGGGCCGCAGCGCACCCTCGTACGCGCCCTCGCGGCGCAGGTAGGCCAGCGCCTCGGCGCCGTCGGACACCACGGTCAGCCGGTTGCGGACCTTGTGCTCCTCGAACGCCTCCTGCGTCATGAGCACGTCGCCCGGGTCGTCCTCGACGAGCAGCACCTCGATGGGTGTGCCGTCCTGCCGCACCGCACCCGTCATGCCGAGCCTCCTTCAGCACGTTCCGGCGTCATGCCGCGACCTCATCCTGTTTCCGGGGTTCCGCCACCGGCACCCCGGCCAGCAGCGGCAACGTGAAGTAGATCGACGTGCCCTCGGTCACCTCGAGGTCGAGCCAGATCCGTCCGCCATGGTATTCGACGATCTTCTTGACGATGGCCAGCCCGATGCCGGTGCCCTCGTACGCGTCCCGCGCGTGCAGCCGCTGGAAGATGACGAAGACCTTGTCGGCGAACTCGGGCTCGATGCCGATCCCGTTGTCCCGGACGTTGATCTGCCACTCCTCCTCCAGCCGCTCGGCCGTGACCCGGATCACCGGGGCGACGTCCGGGCGGCGGAACTTCAGCGAGTTGCCGATCAGGTTGACGAAGAGCGTGGTGAGCAGCGGCTCCTCGCCCTCCACGGTGGGCAGGTCGGCCCAGGTGATCTCGGCGTCGTCCCCGGCCCGGGCCTCCAGCTGCGACTTCACCTCGGTCAGCACCCGGTCCAGGTCCACGTCGGTGAAGCCCGCGGTGAGCCGGCCGATCCGGGAGAACGCCAGCAGGTCGTTGATCAGGCGCTGCATCCGCTGCGCACCGTCGACCGCGAAGGCGATGTACTGGTCCGCGCGCTCGTCCATCTGGCCCGCGTAGCGCCGCTGGAGCAGCTGGCAGAAGCTGGCCACCTTGCGCAGCGGCTCCTGCAGGTCGTGCGAGGCCACGTAGGCGAACTGCTCGAGGTCACGGTTGGACCGGGTCAGCTCCTCCGCCTGCTGCTTGAGCTGGTCGTTGACCCATTCGATCTGCTCGCGGGCCTCGCGCACCTCGGTCAGCTCGCTGGCGATCTGCCGGCGCATCCCGTCCACGTCGGCGGCCAGGGTGCGCAGCTCCGGGGAACCGCTGCTGGTGATCTGCCTGTCGTAATCGCCGCGGGCCACCTCGCGGACCTGCTCGGCCAGCTCGGTCACCGGCCGGCTGACCAGGCGGTCGAGCAGCAGGAAGAGCACCGCTCCGGCCAGGATGACGACCACCGCGGCGAAGATCTCCAGCGCCACCAGCACCGTGCCGGTGCGCTTCGCGGCCTCGGCCGCCTCGGTGCGCACCACGAAGATGTCGGCCTGGAGCTTGGCGATCGCGGCGCGCAAGGCATCGAAGCGCGCGGTGCCGGCCGCGTCGACCACCTGCTGGCCGGCCTGCGGCCCACGTTCCCGCACGGCGTTGATCACCGGCACCGCGACAGCGGCCCGCCAATCGTCCGCCTGCTGCTGCACGGCCCGCAGCGAGGCTCGCACGTCGGCGTCCCCGCCGGGCCCGTTGAGCCGGTCGATCTCAGCCAGGAGCTGCGTCTGCGCGGCGAGACCCTCGTTGTAGGGCTTCAGGCTGTCCTGGTCGCCGCTGATCGCGTACCCGCGGACGCCGGTCTCCTGGTTGACCACCGCGGTGTTGAGGCTCTCGCCGGAGGAGCGCATCGGACCGGTCTTGTTCAGGATGGTGTCGATGTGCTCGTTGCTGTCCGCGGCGGTGATCGCGGCGAAGACGCCGAGGATCGTGAGCAGCAGCGCGACGGTCACCGACAGGGCCACCACCCGGCGGCGCAGCGTCCAGGTGCGCAGGTCGAGCAGGCTCATCGGCCGCCGCCCCGGGAGATCAGCAGCATCGCCACGTCGTCGGCGAGCGGGCCGCCGTTGCCCTGCTCGGCCCGGCCGACCAGCCAGGCCGGGAGCGCCGCCAGCGGCACCTGGATGGCGGCCGGCTCGGCGAGCACGCCGCACAGCCCGTCCACGTCGAGACGTTCGTTGCCCACGCCGGTGTGCCCCTCGATCAATCCGTCGGTGTACATCAGCAGAGACCAGTCGTCGCCGGAGAGCTCCACGTCGGTCGCGGGCGTGGGGGTCGGCTTGACGCCCAGCACGATGCCGCGGCGCGCGGCCACCGGCTCGGCCCGGCCGTCCTTGAGCAGCACCGGCGGCGGATGCCCGGCCAGCCGCACGGTGGCCCGGTTGGCGCTCAGGTCGAGGACCACCGACGCGACCGTGGCGAAGACCTCACGGGCCCGCCGCTCGCTCATCAGCACCTGCTCCAGCGCGCCCAGGATCTGGTCCTCCGGCACCCCGCCGAGCACCAGCGCCCGCCACGCCACCCGGAGCTCGACACCGAGGGCGGCCTCGTCCACGCTGTGCCCGCAGACGTCACCGACGATGACGTGGAGGCGGTCGGGACCGACCTGCACCACGTCGAAGAAGTCGCCGCCGAGCAGGCCCATCGCCCGTCCGGAACGGTAGAACGTGTGCACCGCGACCTCGGTGGTCTGCATCAGCGGCTGGGGCAGCAGGCCGCGCTCGAGCCGGGCCGACTCGGCCTGACGCAGCTCGACCTCGCGCAGCCGCTGGGTGTTCTCGTCGGCCCGCTTGCGCTCGACCGCGTACCGCAGGGCGCGGACCAGCAGGACGCCGTCGACCTGACCCTTGACCAGGTAGTCCTGGGCGCCCTCGGCGACCGCCGCGACCCCCAGGTGCTCGTCGGAGCGCCCGGTCAGCACGCAGACCGCGGCGCTGCCGGCCACGGCGAGCAGCTTGCGCAGGCCGTCGATGCCCTCGGCGTCGGGCAGCCCCAGGTCCAGCAGGACGCACTGCACGCCGCGCATCATCGGCCGGGCCTCGCGCAGGCTGGTCGCCACCCGCAGGTCGAACAGCGCACCGGCCTCGGCGAGCAGCTCCTTGACCAGGAAGGCGTCGCCCTCGTCGTCCTCGACCAGCAGGATGCGCAGCCGTTCGGGGGCTTTCAACGCCGCCGGCGGCACTGTGAGAGCGCGTTCGCTCACCACGCCACCCCGCACGACGGGGTGCGCGCAACGGCGGCTCCGGCGCGGTGGTAACGCTTGATGGCTCGACTCCTTCGGGCGTGACCCGCTGATAGTCCACCACCGGCTGCGGACGCACAACACCGGACACCCACGGCAGCGGCGCGGCTCACGCCGGCGGCCCGTACGACGGGTCCTCGGCCACCCGGCGGGCGTGCTCGGCGATCACCTGGCCCAGGATCCCGTGCAGCCGGCCGCAGTCGCCGCAGTGCAGGTTCTCGTCGAGGCGGCGGCTGCCGCAGCCGGTGCAGGTGCCCCGGTCGGCGGGATCCCGGTACGCCTCCAGGGCCCGGCACATCGCCCGCACGACATGGTCGCTGACCTGGAACGTCGCCTCCCCGAGCGCGGTGCGCAGGCCGAGCACGGCGGCGGGACCGGCCTCGGGCGCCGGGTCGTAGCAGGCGACCCGGTCGATGAACTCGGCGAACACGGCAGGGGGGTCGAGCGGGGCGGTCACCGCACAAAGTTATGTCACCGCCTCGAAAGATCCACGGGGTACCCGGGCGGGGCGGCAGCGGCTTAGATGGCATCCGAAGCGTCGTGAAGGAGGCTCACGTGGGCGTACCGCCGATCGAGGCCGCGTCCCGGGCCCTGGCCCGGCCCACCCACCGGGTGAGCGCGGCGCTGCTCGCGGTCCTGCTGCTGCTGATGGTCGCAGTGGCGGCAGAGCGGTCCGTGCAGCCGCCCGGAGCGCGGGCCGTCAATGCCCCGGCCGCCGAGTTCAGCGCCGGGCGTGCGTTCCAGCACGTCCAGGCGATCGGCACGGGGCCGCACGTGGCGGGCAGCGCACCGGCCGACGCGGTCCGCGAGCGTCTCCTGACCACCCTGCGCGGTCTGGGCCTGGCGCCCGAGGTTCAGGACACGGTGTCGGTGCAGGGCGGCGAGCTGTCGGCGAGCGCGGGCGGGACCGGCCTGGCCCGCGTCCGCAACGTGGTCACCCTGCTGCCCGGCACGGCGTCGACCGGCCGGATCTTCCTGGTCGCGCACTACGACTCGGCCCAGGTCTCGCCGGGCGGCAACGACGACGGGGCGGGCACCGGGGCGATTCTCGAGATCGCCCGGGCGCTGGCGGCGGGACCGCGCCTGCGCAACGACGTCGTGCTCGTGCTCACCGACGCCGAGGAGGCCTGCCTGTGCGGGGCGAAGGCGTTCGTCGATCAGCATCCGCTGGCCCGTGCCGGTGGCGTCGTGCTCAATCTGGAGGCCCGCGGCAGCACCGGGCCGGCGATCATGTTCGAGACCGCGACGGACAACGCGGGCCTGACCCGGGTGTACGCCCGGACGCCGCGGCCGGTGGGCACCTCGTTCGCCGTGGAGGTCTATCGGCTGTTGCCCAACGACACCGACTTCACCCCGTTCCTCGATGCGGGCTTCACCGGGTTCAACAGCGCTTACATCGACGGCTCGGCGGTCTATCACGCGCCGACCGACACCCCCGCGGCGATGGATCAGGGCAGCCTGCAGCACCTCGGCGCGAACACTCTGGCGCTGACCCGCGAGCTCGGCCGCCGCGAGCTGCCCGCGCTGCGTTCCGACGGCGACGCGGTGTATTTCCCGGTGCCCGGCGGCCTGGCCGTCTACCCCGGCACGCTGACCTGGCCGCTGGCCGGGCTGGCTCTGCTGGCCGTGCTGGCGCTGGCATGGCTCTCCCGGCGCCGCGGGCTGACCACCGGCGGCCGGCTGGCGGGCGGTTTCGGGCTGGCCCTGGTGCCGCTCATCGCGGCTCCGGTGGCGGCCCAGATCCTGTGGGCGATCCTGAAACTCATCCGGCCGGGGTACGCCGCACAGCTGATCGACCCGTACCGGCCGTTCTGGTACAGACTGGCGATCCTGGCCCTGACCGCGACGATCGTGTTCGCCTGGTACGCACTGCTGCGTCGCCGGATGAGCCCGGCGGCCCTGGCGGTCGGCGGCCTCGGCTGGCTGGCGGTGCTCGGCCTCGTCCTGGCCGCCTTCGCTCCCGGCGGCTCCTACCTGGCGGCCCTTCCCGCCCTGGCCGGTGCGCTCACGGGCATCGTGGCGGTGCTGTGGCGCGGCTGGTGGTCGGTGCTGGCCGTAACGGTGGGCGCGGCGGTCGCGGTCGTGGTGCTGCTGCCCACGGTGGTCATGTTCTTCCCGGCCCTGGGTCTGGCGATAGGCGCTGCCAGCGCGTTGTTCGCGACACTGCTGGCTCTGGCCGTGCTGCCGATCGTCGACCTGCTGCATCCGGAGGCCGGCGGCCAGCGCGGGCTGGTGGCGCTGCGAGCCCGGCGACTGGGCGGCCTGCCGACGCTGGTGGCCACACTCACCGCCGTGGCGTGTGCCGCGACCGGGCTGGCCGTGGACCGCTTCGATCCGGCCCACCCGTCCCCCACCCACCTGATGTACGCCCTGGACACGGACACCGGCCAGGCGCGCTGGCTGAGCCAGGAGAGCAAACCGCAGGAGTGGACAGCTCAATACGTCTCGGGCGAACGAGCGCCGGTCCTCGACACCCTGCCCGCGTTCGGCCCGGCGGAGGTGTTCAGCGGCCCGGCCCAGCCCGCCGGTCTGCCCGCCCCGAAACTGACCCCCTCGGCCGACACGACGACCGGGGGCTTGCGCACGGTCACGTTCCGGCTGACCCCGCAGCGAGCGGTACGCCTGATCACCCTGCACGTCAACGCGGAGGCGACGGTCAGCGCGGCCACGGTCGCCGGCCGTCCGGTGCCCACGGACCGAAAGGCGGGCGGACCGTGGGGCTTCGGCTTCGTGTTCCACGCGCCGCCGCCGGAGGGCATCGAGGTGAAGCTCACCGTCCCCGCGAATACCCCGCTGCGGCTGCGGGCGATGGACGCCAGCGACGGGCTGTCCAGCCTGCCGGGCTTCCGGCCCCGGCCCACGGACGTCGGGGTCGTGGGCTCACACAGTTCGGAGATGGCCGCGGTGGCCCACACCTTCACGCTCTGACGGCTCAGCGGCCGCGCCGGCCCTTGCCCTGCGCCGACTCGAACTTGAAGTGCACGAAGAGCCGTCCCCAGTTGTCGCCGTCCTTCTCGACCCGGTGGTAGAGCTGCTTGATCTCCTTCTGGTCCAGGAAGCGGATCACCTTCTTCTTGAGGGCGCCCGACCCCTTGCCCGGGATGATCTCGACCAGCGTGGCCTTCTTCTGGATGGCCTCGTCGATGACGTCGCGCAGCGCTTTGTCGATCTGGGTGCCCTTGTTGAAGATGTCGTGCAGGTCCAGCTTGATCTTCACGTCTGCGATCCTCGTCCCTCGTCGTTCTTGCCCAGCCAGGTCTCGACCCGCCGCAGCGCCTCGGTGTAGTCACCGTGATTCTTCATCGCCGCGGCCAGCCGCAGGTGCGGCAGGGCCTCACGAAAGCGGCCGGCCCGTTCGAGGGTCCGGCCGAGGACGTGGTGTGCGTAGTGATCGGAGGGATCGTGCTCGATCAGCGCTCTCAGCTGCGCCTCCGCCCCGCCGAGCTGCGCGGAGTTGAAGTAGGCGCGGGCCAGTAACTGGCGTACGGCCGCGTTGTGCGGCTCGGCCTCGACGATCGGTTCGAGCAGCCGGGCCGCCCCGAGGGGGTCGCCGGACTCGAAGAAGAATGTGGCCCTGCGGTACTCCTCCAGAAGATCCACGACCCCGCTCCCCACGCTCGCACACCAGCGGCTGATCTCACCCGCGGCGGAAAACCCAGGCAAAATCACACTGGCACCAACGCTGGCACAACATCTCTCGAACGGCGAGTGTTCCGCTGGCTCAAGCTTCCCGACAATTCGGCCCATTCCGCAACCCTCACGGCACAGAATGCCGGGGTGGGGGACTTCCCGCTCCATCTCGTCCAAGCGCCGCGGCGGCACCGGTCCGCGCGCGCCAAGCCGCTGCTGATCGGTGCCGTCACGCTGGTCATGTGCCTGTTCCTGGCCGGCGCGGCAGCACGGCCCGAGCCGCGCTCGGCGGCCTTCGCGATCCCCGGTATGACCGGGATCGGCTCACCGCCCACCGGCCGCTCCTGGGCTCCCACCCCTCGGGAGACCGGCGGCCTGCGCAGCCTCGCGACCGCCGGTCACGGCCGGTTCGCGCTGCACACCGCGGCCGGGGACGCCACCTTCCTGCCGGGCGTGAACCTGGGCAGCACCACGCCGGGGCACCAGCCCGGGGAGCTGTCGGTGAGCACCGGGCAGTACCGGACCTGGTTCGCGGCGATGGCCTGGCTCGGCATCCGGGTGGTGCGGATCTACACCATCCACCCGCCGTCCTTCTACACCGAGCTGGTGGCCTACAACCGGGCCAACCCGGACCGGCCGCTCTATCTCATGCAGGGCGTGTATCCCCCGGATGAGTCGTACGTCGAGAAGAACAACCTCTACGACCGGGCCGTGACGACCGCGTTCCAGCGGGAGATCCGGGACGCCGACAGCGCGGTGCGGGGACAGCTCACGCGTACGCCGCAACCGGGGCGGGCCGACGGCACCTGGACCGCCGACGTGACCCCCTGGCTGGCCGGCTGGGTCATCGGCGCCGAGCTCGACCCCGTCGCCACGGCCCGCTCCGACGACCGCAACGCGGACGCTCCCCCGGTCCGCGGCCGATACATCCGGAGCACCCCGCAGGCGTCCCCGACCGAACGCTGGCTGGCCGCGCGCCTGAACGAGCTGGCCACCCTCCAGGCGGCGGCCGGGCTGAGCCAGCCGATCGCCTTCGTCAACTGGCCGACCACCGACCCACTGCGCCACCCCCAGGAGCCGCTGCCCGAGGAGGACCTGGCCCAGCTCGACGCGAACCACGTGGTGGCGACCGGAAAGTGGCCGGCCGGGACCTTCGCCAGCTACCACGCCTACCCGTACTACCCCGACTTCCAGCGGCACGAGCCGGCGCTGCTGGCCCACCGGTACGCGGGCCGCGCCGACCCGTACGCGGGTTATGTCGCCGCCCTGAAACGGCACCACGGTGACCTGCCCACGCTGATCACCGAGTTCGGCGTACCGTCCGCGCTCGGATCCGCGCACAACGGCCCGCTCGGGCGCAGCCAGGGTGACCACAGCGAACGGGAGGCCCTGCGGATCGACGCGGAGCTGCTGCGGCTGATCCGCGACGAGGGTCTGGCGGGCGGTTTCCTCTTCGCCTGGACCGACGAGTGGTTCAAGGCCACCTGGAACACCCAGCGGCACCAGGATCCCGAGCGCCGCCAGCTCTGGCACGACGTGCTCACCAACGAGCAGCACTTCGGCCTGATCGCGATGGACGCCGCCGGCTCCCCGGAGGCGAGCACCCAGTACCTGCTGGACGACGAGAACGGCTGGCCGTCGCGGCGGGTCACGGCCCGGGTCGACGAGGCGTACCTGCGGTTGCGGGTCCGGCTCGGCAACCCCGCGCCGAGCACGCTGACCCTCGGCTTCGACGTGCTGCCCGGGCTCACCGGCGAGCCCGCGCCCGGCACCGCGAACCGCAGCGCCGACGCCGCGTTCTTCCTGGACCTGGTGGCCCGGAACGGGCAGGCGTACCTGCGCCGGGAGCTCGACCCGCTGCCGCTGGACGTCAAGGTGCCGGTCGCGGCCCGCGGGCCGGCGGCGATCGGCTGGCAGCGCTTCGAACTGATCGTCAACCGGGCCCGGACCCTCCCGGGCACCGGCCAGAAGCTGCCGGCCGAGCTGCAGAACGCCGGGATGCTCCGGTACGGCGGCCCGGACGCGGACAGCCGGGCCCTGTGGGAACGCGACGGCGACGATCTCGTGGTGCGGGTGCCGTGGGCGATGCTCGGCTTCGCGGACCCGTCCCGGCACATGGTCGGCGTGCCGGCCGGGCGCAAGCTCACTCTGCGGGCCGCGCCGGGGGTCGGGGTCACCGTGTCGGCGACCGGCACCGATCAGACGGCCGGCCCCGTGACCTGGGTGAACTGGAACCGGCCGTACTACACCGAGCGCCTCAAGCAGGGCGCCGAGCAGTTCCGGGACGCCGCCCTGGACACCGCGGGGTCGTGACGGCTCAGGACCGGCGGACGAGCATGGCGGCCAGCCCGCCGCCCAGCAGCAGGGTGCCGAGCGCGATGAGCGCGACCGGGCTGAGCCCGGTGACCGGCAGGCCGCCGCCCGAGCCGGGCAGCACCGAGACGCTCATCCGGCGCGGTTCCGGGGTGTCCGAGGGCAGGGGCGCGGCCGCGGCGGGCGTGGCTGTCACGAAGTCACTGACGGTGATGCCGTCGCCGGTGCGGACCACGACCGCGACGTCATACTCCCGGTCGTTGCGCAGCCCGGTCAGCTCGCAGACGCCGGCGGTGGGGACGGTGAGTGTGCAGCCGGACTCGTAGCCGGCGGTCGTCGCCCAGAAGTAGGCGAACTTCCCGGTGCCCAGGTCGGCCGGCGGCCGCCAGTCGACCCGCAGACCGCCGTCGAGGGCACGCACCCGGATGCCGGTCGCGGTGCCGGGCGGCCGGGGCAGACCCGTCACCGGTACGGGCACAGCACTGGCCGCAGTGCCACCCGATCCCAACTGTCCGCCGGCCCCGGCTCCCCAGCAGTACGCGTACCCCCGGGTGTCGAAGGCGCAGCTGTGCTCCTCGCCGGCATCCAGATCGCGCAGCGCGGGCCCGGCTGCGCGGACCGGCACCGCCCGGTCCACCGAACGCCCGCTGCCCAGCCGCCCGTCGGCCCCGTCGCCCCAGCAGAACGCCCGGCCGGCCCGGTCCAGCCCGCAGGTGTGAGCGCCGCCCGCGCTGATCTCGCCGAGCGCCGCGGCCAGATCAACGCCGACCGGCTCGCTCTTCGCCCGGCGAGCACCCCAGCAGAAAGCCTGTCCCTCGACTGCCAGCGCGCAGGCCTGTGTCCCGCCGACCGTGACTTCGCGGACCCGGCCCCGCACGGAGACGGCCACCGGCTCGTCCCGGTCACCGCGGTCGCTCGTCCCTAGTTGCCCGAACGCGTCCGACCCCCAGCAGTACGCGGCCCCCGCCGCGGTCACCGCACAGGTGGTGTCGCGGCCGGCGGCGATGTCGACCACCGGGCCCCGCATGCCGCTGCGCGCGCCGACCCGGACCGGCACGGTCGAGCCGCGCAGCCCGGCCACGCCGAGCTGGCCGTGCGAACCGTCGCCCCAGCACCAGGCGCCGCCCTCGTCGTCCACGGCACAGGTGTGCCGGGCGCCAGTGGTGATCTCCACCAGGTCGCGGCCGGCCGGACCGGTCACCGCCACCGGCGCGTCCCGGTCGGTCCGCGTGCCGTCGCCGAGCTGGCCCGCGGAGTCGTCACCCCAGCAGTGCGCGGCACCGCGGACGTCGATCGCGCAGGTGTGCGCCTGGCCCGCGTCGACGGCGACCGCTTTGTGCAGCGCGAGCACCGCCTGCCCGGCGGTGTGCGGCGCGACGCCGTCACCCAGCTGGCCCGACGAGTCGTCGCCCCAGCAGTACAGCTCCCCGAGGCTGGTGAGGGCGCAGGAATGGGCGCCACCCGCCGCGATCGAGGCCGTGCCGGGGCTCGCCAGCCGGATCGTGTCGGCGTTGATCCCGGGCGGGTACGGCCCCTGCGTGGCCGCCGCCGGGGCCACCGGCAGAACGATGAGGGCGAGAGCCGCGAGGGCACCACCGAGACGACCCAGTCGCAACCGTTCCTCCGCTCTCCACCGCCGGCACAACGCGGGCCATTATGCGGAGTTTTAAGCTTTTAGTCCGTTTCCGACACGCTCCGGCCACGCCTCACGGCCGGAACCTCGGCGAGCACCGGACACACAGGTGCTACACAGGAAGCGGAAAGCCGGCGCAAAGCGTGGCCCGCGACAGTAGGGGCATGACGATGGCGAACGCAGACAGCACGGAGCTCCGGCGCCCCGACGGTGGTCCGGTCCGGGTGCTCGTGGTCGACGACGAGCCCACCCTGGCTGAGCTGCTCTCGATGGCCCTGCGCTACGAGGGCTGGGACGTGCGCAGCGCCGGCGACGGGCAGACCGCCGTCAGGACCGCCCGCGACTTCCGCCCGGACGCCGTCGTCCTGGACATGATGCTGCCCGACATCGACGGCCTCGAGGTGCTGCGCCGGCTGCGCGGCGAATCGCCCGAGGTGCCGGTGCTGTTCCTGACCGCCAAGGACTCGGTCGAGGACCGGATCACCGGCCTGACCGCCGGCGGCGACGACTACGTCACCAAGCCGTTCAGCCTGGAGGAGGTCGTCGCCCGGCTGCGCGGCCTGATGCGCCGGATGGGCCACTCCCCGATGCGGACGGACTCGCAGCTCATCGTCGGCGACCTGAGCCTGGACGAGGACAGCCACGAGGTGCGCCGCGGGGGCGACCTCGTGACGCTGACCGCCACGGAGTTCGAGCTGCTGCGGTATCTCATGCGCAACCCGCGCCGGGTGCTGAGCAAGAGCCAGATCCTGGACCGGGTGTGGAACTACGACTTCGGCGGCCAGGCCAACGTGGTGGAGCTGTACATCTCGTACCTGCGCAAGAAGATCGACGCCGGCCGCAACCCGATGATCCACACCATGCGCGGAGCCGGTTATGTCCTCAAGCCCGCAGACTGAGAGCCGCCCGGCCCGGTGGAACCCGGCCGGCTGGCCGCTGCGCACCCGGCTGGTCGCGATCATGATCGGCCTGCTGATGCTGCTCGGCCTCGTGGTCGGCGCCACCGCCGAGATCTACCTGAACAAGTCGCTGTACCAGCAGCTCGACTCCAAGCTCGCCGAGACCAACGCGCGCAACCACCCTCGGGGACCCGGTGGCGGCGGCCTCTTCAACACCGACAAGCCCCCGCCCGGCTCCGAGGCCGACTGGATCGTGCTGCGCCTGAACGACAGCGGCGCGCGCACCGGCGGCGGCATCGTCGCCATCGGCACCGACGCGAACGGCTTCTACGACGACATCTACCAGGCGTTGCCCGCTGCCACCGTGGCTCAGCTGGCCGCCGTGACACCCGACGACGCCGCCCGGGACATCGACCTCGGCGGCGAGCTCGGTGACTATCGCGTGGTCTCGTCGCTGACCTCGGGGGGCGTGAGCGTCACCGCGCTGCCCCTCGCCTCGACGCAGGCGACGCTGATCCGGGTCGCCCTGGTCACCGGCGGGGCGGTGCTGGCCGCCCTGGTCATCGCGGGCTGGGCGGGAGCGTTCATCGTCCGCCGTACCCTCCAGCCCTTGTCCCGGGTCGCGGCCACCGCGACCCGGGTCGCCGAGCTGGAGCTGGACCGGGGTGAGGTCGAGCTGGCCCAGCGCGTGCCGGCCTCGGACACCGACCCGCGCACCGAGGTGGGCCAGGTCGGTTCGGCGCTGAACAGGCTGCTCGACCATGTCGGCAACGCCCTCGAGGCGCGGCATGCCAGCGAGATGCAGGTCCGGCAGTTCGTCGCGGACGCCAGCCACGAGCTGCGTACCCCGCTCGCCGCGATCCGCGGTTACGCCGAGCTGAGCCGGCGCAGCCGCCGGCCGGTTCCGGAGGAGATCGCCCACGTGCTGCGGCGGGTCGAGTCCGAGGCCCAGCGGATGACCGCGCTGGTCGAAGATCTGCTGCTGCTGGCCCGCCTGGACGCCGGCCGGCCGCTGGCCCAGGACCCGGTCGACCTGACGATGCTGGTGGTCGACGCGGTCAGCGACGCGCACGCGGCCGGCCCGCGGCACGACTGGCAGCTCGCCCTGCCCGAGGAGCCGGTCACGGTGGTCGGCGATGCCCAACGGCTGCACCAGGTCCTGGCCAACCTGCTGGCCAACGCCCGCACGCACACCCCGGAAGGCACCACCGTGACGGTCGGGGTGGGCGAGAGCGGCGGCGCGGCCGTGCTGACCGTGACCGACGCCGGGCCGGGCATTCCGGCGGAGTTGCAGCCGCACATCTTCGAGCGGTTCGCACGCGGGGACAGTTCCCGGTCGCGGGCGGCGGGCAGCACGGGCCTCGGGCTCTCGATCGTGCACGCGGTGGTGACCGCGCACGGTGGCACGGTCTCGGTGCAGACCGTGCCGGGCCGGACCGAGTTCACCGTACGGCTGCCGACCGCCGCGGCCCTCGCCGCGCCGCCTACGCCGGGTGTCCCCGTCGCAGCGCGTCCATGAGGACGTCGCGCAGATCCTCCAGCAGCGCGCCGGCGGCTTCCCCGTCGGTGACGTGCAGCTCCAGCGGGACCGACTCGCGGTCGCGGCCCACCAGCACGTCGAGCGCGCACAGCGCCCGCCCGGCCAGCTCGCTGGTCACGTCCGGGCACGCCGCCGCCACCAGCCGGTCGTCGAGCCAGGGCCGGGCCGCCGCACCGGGCAGCCCGGCCGCGATCGCGGCGATGGCGGTCAGCGCCTGCGTCGGTGGTATCTCATCCAGCAGGACGGACGGCGTCTCCCAGACCCGGAGCACGACCGCCGCCACGGCCTGTCTGCGCCGGGCCGGCGGGAGCTCGGCCAGGCCGTCCAGCAGGTACGGCGCGCTCGCGTTGTTCATGTGCTCAATCGCAGCACAGCAACTTGCACGTGCCCATACCCCGGCTGACGGACACCCGGACGCCGCGATGAGCTAAGCTCACCGCGTGTCCTGGACGTATCAGTGGTTTACGAGGCCGGCTCCCGCCGGTGCCTCAGCCATGATCCCATGACCTGAGACACCCCGTAGGGCCGGCCGAGGCAGCGACATTCGTCGCTGCCTTTTCGTTTGCACGAATGCCGGTCACCCCGGGGCTGCCGGCCCCCGGTCCCGGCGGAGGAGAAGACAGCCGTGACCATCCCCGAGGTGCAGCGGGTCAGCGACCAGCGCATCGAGACCGTCGTGCCGCTGATGAGCCCCGCGCTGCTGCATCACGAGCTGCCGCTGACCCACGAGTTGTCGGCGACCGTGCTGGACAGCCGCCGGCAGGTGGAGGCCGTGCTCGACGGCCGAGATCCGCGCCTGCTCGTCGTCGTCGGCCCGTGCTCCGTGCACGACCCCGTCGCCGCCACGGAGTACGCCGACCGGCTGCGCGGCGAGGCCGCCCGGCTCGCCGACGACCTGCTGATCGTGATGCGGGTGTACTTCGAGAAGCCGCGCTCGACCGTGGGCTGGAAGGGCCTCATCAACGACCCGGGACTCGACGGCACCGGCGACGTCGGCAAGGGCCTGCGGGTCGCCCGGGCGCTGCTGCTCGAGGTGCTGGGCCGGGGCCTGCCGGTCGGCGTGGAGTTCCTCGACCCGATCACCCCGCAGTACATCGCCGACACCGTGGCCTGGGGTGCGATCGGTGCCCGTACGGTGGAATCGCAGGTGCACCGGCAGCTCGCCTCCGGCCTGTCCATGCCGATCGGCATGAAGAACCGGCCCGACGGCAGCATCGCCACCGCCATCGACGCGATCAACGCGGCCGCGGCCCAGCACGTGTTCCCCGGCATCGACGTCTCCGGCACCCCCGCGATCATGCACACCACCGGAAACCCGGACTGCCACCTGGTGCTGCGCGGCGGCAAAGGCCCGAACTACAGCGCCGCCGACGTCAACGCCGCGCTCGGCCAGCTGCGCGCCGCCGGGCTGCCGGAGCGGCTCATCGTCGACTGCTCGCACGGCAACAGCAACAAGGACCACCTGCGCCAGCCGATCGTCGCCGACGACGTGGCCGGCCAGCTGGAGGCCGGCCAGCAGGGCATCAAGGGCGTGATGCTGGAGAGCTTCCTGATCCCGGGACGGCAGGACCTGGGCGGCGAGCTGGCGTACGGGCAGAGCGTCACGGACGCGTGCATGGGCTGGGAGCCGACCGTCGGGGTGCTGGACCGGCTCGCGACCGCAGCGGCGAAACGACGCGCCGGCTGATCCCACAGGCGGCCCACAGGATGGGCATAAGGGGCCGACAGGCAGGCGGAAGACAGTGACGAGGTCAGAGCTTCCGCCTGCCTCTCGAAGGAACCCCGATGACCTCGACGTTGCCCGTACCGCCGATGGTGTCGCCGGCCGGCCCACCGCCGGCCGCGCCTCCACCGCCGGATCGTCCCCGGTCCCGCTGGTCGGCGTTCTTGCGCGGCCGCGCGGACGACGCCCCCTGGGTACGGCCCGCGCTGCTCGCCCTGCTGTTGCTCACCGGCGTCCTCTACCTCTGGGGACTGGGCGCCTCCGGCTGGGGCAACGCGTTCTACTCGGCGGCCGTGCAGGCCGGCTCGGAGAGCTGGAAGGCGTTCTTCTACGGCTCGTCCGACGCGGCGAACTCGATCACCGTCGACAAGACCCCGGGTGCACTGTGGATCATGGCGCTGTCGGTCCGGATCTTCGGACTCAGCTCGTGGAGCATCCTGGTGCCGCAGGCGCTGATGGGTGTCGCGACAGCCGGCCTGCTGTTCACCACGGTCCGCCGCTGGTACGGCCCGGCCGCGGGCCTGCTCGCCGGAGCCGGGTCGGCGCTGACCCCGGTCGCCGTGCTGATGTTCCGGTTCAACAACCCGGACGCCCTGCTCGTGCTGCTGATGGTGGCCGGCGCCTACGCGACCGTCCGGGCCATCGAGAACGGTTCCACGAAGTGGCTGGTGCTGGCCGGGGTGTTCGTCGGCTTCGGCTTCCTCACCAAGATGCTGCAGGCGCTGCTGGTCGTGCCCGCGTACGCGCTGGCGTACCTGTTCGCCGGCCCGCCGAAGCTGGGCCGGCGGATCGGTCAGCTGCTGCTCGCCGGGCTGGCGGTGGTCGTCTCGGCCGGCTGGTACATCGCGATCGTCGAGCTGGTGCCGGCGTCGATGCGGCCGTACATCGGCGGTTCGCAGAACAACAGCCTGCTGGAACTGACCCTGGGCTACAACGGTCTGGGCCGGCTCAACGGCGAGGAGACCGGCAGCGTCGGTGGCGGCATGTGGGGTGAGTCCGGGCTGCTGCGCATGTTCGACAGCGCGCAGGGTGGCCAGGTCTCGTGGCTGCTGCCGGCGGCACTGATCGTGCTGGTCGCCGGGCTGGTGCTGACAATGCGCGCGGCGCGTACCGACCGGTTGCGGGCCGGGCTGATCCTGTGGGGCTCGTGGCTGGTCATCACCGCGGGCGTCTTCAGCTTCATGCAGGGCATCTTCCACGCGTACTACACGGTGGCGCTGGCCCCGGCGATCGGCGCGGTGATCGGCATCGGCTCGGTGTTGCTGTGGCGGCGCCGGAACAACATCTTCGCGGCGCTGACCCTGGCGGCGGCGATCGCGGTGAGCGCCTGGTGGTCCTTCCACCTGCTCGGCCGCAGCGCCGACTTCGTGCCCTGGCTGCGCTGGGTGGTGCTGGCCGGCGGCATCGTGGCGGCGTTGGGCATGCTGGCCGGGCTGCGGTTGCCGGCTCGGCTGGCCCTGGTCATCGCGGGTCTCGCCCTGGCCGCTGTGCTGGCCGGGCCGGCCGCGTACGCGGTGCAGACGGCCGCTACGCCGCATACCGGCTCGATTCCGTCGGCCGGCCCGGCTTCTCAGGGCGGCGGCTTCGGTGGTCGCGGCGGCCCGGGCGGCGGTGGTCCCGGCGGTGCTGGTGGCCGCGGTCAGCGCGGCGGCTTCCCCGGTGGCGGTTTCCCGGGCGGCGGCTTTCCGGGTGGCGGTTTCCCGGGCGGTGGCACGCCGCCGGGCGGCACCACTCAAGGCGGCACCACTCAAGGCGGCACCACTCAAGGCGGCACCGCTCAAGGCGGCACCGCTCAAGGCGGCACCGCTCCCGGCGGGGCGACGAACGGCGGCGGTGTGCGCGGTGGTGGCGGCATGGGCGGGTTGTTGAACGCCGCCACGGTCAGCGACGAGATGAAGTCGCTGCTGGACACCGACGCCGACCAGTACACCTGGGTCGCCGCCGCGGTCGGCTCGCAGAGCGCCTCCGGTTATCAGCTGGCCACCGGCGATCCGGTGATGGCGATCGGTGGCTTCAACGGCAGCGACCCGTCCCCCACGCTGGCCCAGTTCCAGCAGTACGTCGCCCAAGGAAAGATCCATTACTTCATCGGCGGCGGTGGCTTCGGCGGCCGGGGTGGCACCAGCTCGGGCGGCAGCAACGCCGGCTCGCAGATCGCCGAGTGGGTCAGCGCGAACTTCACCAGCCGGACCGTCGACGGAGTGACCCTCTACGACCTCACCACCCGGTAGCTGACGACCGGACCACGGGCGGCCCTCCACGCCGGGGGCCGCCCGGCCGGCGTGTCACCGCCAGCCACAGAACTCATAGGGCCGCCACAGGTTCGCCACAATCCGGGCAAAGCCGGGGAGCCGACCTTGGTGGCATGAGCCTTTCCACGCTGCCCTCGTACGCCGACGACCAGGTGCGGGCCGTTGCGCCGGTGCTCGACGTGGTCGTCCCGGTCCACAACGAGGAGATCGACCTCGAGCCGTGCGTACGCCGGCTGCACGCGTACCTGCGGGACGGGTTTCCGTACCGCTTCCGGATCACCATCGCGGACAATGCCAGCACCGACTCCACCGCCGAGGTGGCCGACCGCCTCGCCGAGGTGCTGCCCGGCGTCACCGCGGTGCACCTGAGCGAGAAGGGCCGCGGCCGGGCGTTGAAATTCGTGTGGACCCACTCCGACGCGGCCGTACTGGCCTACATGGACGTGGACCTGTCGACCGACCTCGGCGCACTGCTGCCGCTGGTCGCCCCGCTGATCTCCGGCCACTCCGACCTGGCCATCGGCTCCCGGCTGGCCCGCGGCTCCCGGGTCGTCCGCGGCGCCAAGCGCGAGTTCATCTCCCGCACCTACAACCTGATCCTGCGCGGCACCCTGGCGGCCCGCTTCTCCGACGCGCAGTGCGGCTTCAAGGCGATCCGCGCGGACGTGGCCGCCCGGTTGCTGCCGATGGTCGAGGACACCGGCTGGTTCTTCGACACGGAACTGCTGGTGCTGGCCGAACGCGCCGGGCTGCGCATCCACGAGGTGCCGGTGGACTGGGTCGACGATCCGGACAGCCGGGTGGACATCGTGGCCACGGCGCTGGCGGACCTGCGCGGCATCGCCCGGCTGACCCGGGCACTCGGCACCGGCCGGCTGCCGCTGGGCGCGCTGCGGGAGCAACTGGGCCGCAATCCGCTGCCGGTCGCCGGGGTGCCGGCCGGCCTCACCGGCCAGCTGCTGCGCTTCGCCGCGGTGGGGGTGGCCAGCACGCTGGCCTACCTGCTGCTCTACGCGCTGCTGCGCACCGGCGCCGGCCCGCAGGCGGCCAACCTGGTCGCGCTGCTGGTGACGGCGGTGGCGAACACGGCGGCCAACCGGCGGCTCACTTTCCGGGTACGCGGCCACGACGGCGCCTGGCGTCACCAGGCCCAAGGGCTGGTCGTCTTCGCCGTCGGGCTGGGCCTGACCAGTGGCTCGCTGGCCCTGCTGCACGCCGTCAGCGACCCACCGACCACGGTGGAACTGGGCGTGCTGGTGACGGCCAACCTGGTCGCCACCGGGGTGCGTTTCCTGCTCATGCGGATCTGGGTCTTCCGCGCCGCGCAGCCGATGCCGGCGAGCCCGGCAACCGCCCATGAACCCGGCATGAACGCAAGGGCCTCGACTGTATGAATTCGATGACCGGCGGGTAACAATGGCAGGGACCGGGGTCGCCAACGGCCCCGGTCGATGTGCCTTTCAGTCCGGGCCCCGCCGGAGGTGGCGACATGCTCAGCAAGGAAGACAGCCGCAGGCTGGCGCAGCTGGAACGCCAGCTCCGCCGGGACGACCCGGACTTCTGCGCCCGGATGCGCGGCGACCTGCCCGCCCGCCGGCGCATGCCGCTGTCGCTGGTGCTGACCGGCGTGGTGATCTGGGCCGCGGCCCTGACCCTGGCCATCTTCGGCTGGTGGGGCGCGGCGGCGGTCGCAGCCGTCTGGGGCACGGTGATCGTCGCGGCGCTGGCCTACCGCTGCCGTCCCGGCCGCGACACAACCCACCCCGACCTGCCCCCGTCAACTTGGTAACCGCAACCAGCTGAATCTCCCGCGGCCAGCCCCGCCGGCCGCCGAGCGGCCGAGACCAGGACCGCCGCGCCGCCACGCCGCCGGGTTCCCGGAACACCGCGCTGCCGGACCGCGCGGCCGGCGGTCCGACTCAGCCGAAGCTGACCGTGGCCTCGGCCGCCTCCCGGCCCCGGGCCACCACAGCCGCCTCCTCCTCCACCGCCTTGCGCACCTTCGCGGACAGCCCGTCGAAAGCCGTCACCGAGAGATCCACCCGCTTCTTGCCGGCCATCTTCGCCCGCCACACCCCGGCGATCTCACCGTCGATCAGCAGCACGCCCGGGTTGCCCAGCAGCTTCCAGATCTCCTTCTGCCGCGCCCGATCCGGCACCAGCACGTCCCGGTCGCGGGCCTGCAACAGCGGATCCATCGCCGGCAACAGCCGCACCCCCGGCACCGGCTCGGCCGCGGCCAGCTCCGCCACCGCCCCGTGCGGCAACCAGGCCTTGCGGCCGTCGATCCGCACCTCGGCCACGTCGTCGGGCCAGACCTTCTTCATCTCCGCCGTGGAGCTGCCGAGATATTTGCCCAGCTCCAGCGGCGTCGCCGGCCCCAGCAACCGCAGATAGGTCGTGATCAGCGCCTCGATCCCCGCGTTTTCCGTCGGCAGCGGCGGGGCGTCGCGGATCGGGCCGAGCGTCGCGTCCTTGCCGCGGGACTCGACCTGGACGCCCCCGGCCAGCCCGGAGTGCTGCCAGACGTTGCCGGCGATGTGCCGGGCCGCGCAGCTGCGGCAGTCGTAGGTCAGCTCCGCCGGCACCCGTGCGCTGACCTGGGTGCTGACCTCGCCGCGGGGCATCGAGGAGTGCACCACGTCGCGGAACGCCTGCGCGGTCACGGTGAAGGCCCGGATGCCGAGTTTGCCGCCCTCGGGGATCTGACCGCTCTTGATCCGGGCCGCCGCGTCGGCGTCGCTGACCGGCCAGAGCGCCTTGACCAGTGACTTGAGATCCTTGCGGCGGTGCAGGTGCGGGGCACCGCGGGCCGCCCACACCATCAGGAGGCGGTCGTCGGCGAGCTCGGCGTCGGTGCGGGCCGCCAGCGCCACCTGCACCGAGCCGGGCGTGTATTCCTGCACGCCGAGGTCGAGCACGGGCAGGTCACCGGGGCGCTTCCGGCCCCGCTCGGCGAGGCCCAGCGCGGCCACCCGGTAGGCCATCACCCGTCTGCGGTCCACGTCCATGGGAACCACCTTTCACCCGCGTCGACCGTAGCGCCGGGCTGCGACATTTCTCAGTCGTTCCAGGCGCGTGCCGCCGCCGGCCGAGACCAGTTCCCAGGTGTCGAGGCTGCTCGGGCCGTACGGGCCCTCCTGGAGGATGGGTGCTTCGCCGGTGAGCCGGTAGCCGCAGCGCCGGGCCACGGCACAGCTCGCCGTGTTGGCCGGGTCGATGCGCAGCACCAGGCGGCTCAGGCCCAGGGTGCTGCGGGCGTAGGAGGAAAGCAGGGAGAGGGCGGTGGACGCCAGGCCGCGCCGGCGGTGGGCGGCGCCGATCAGGTAGCCCAGCTCGGCCTCGCGTACGCCGGCGTCGACGCCGAAGAGCAGCACCTCGCCGACCGGGCGGGTGCCGTCGACGGTGATCGCCAGTTGGATGCGCTGGCCGCTGGCCCGGCTCTGCCGGGCCCGTTTCAGGTACGCGACGCCGGCTTCGAGGTCGAACGGGGACGGCATCGGCGTCCAGCGCGCGATCTCGGGCTCGTCGAGCAGCCGCACCAGATCGTCGAGGTCCTCGTCCCGCCATTCGCGCAGCGAGATGCCGTCTCCGGTGAGGGCGATCGGGTATGGCAGGCGGCCGGCGGTCGTCATGCGCCGATCCTGCCCGTAAGCGACCGGTTCCTGCCAGTAGGGGAGCCTTAAGAAAGCCGGGTCGCGCTCGTCAGCTCCGGACCACCATCGGCGCGGTATCCAGCAAAGACCAGTCGTGGCTTATGTCTGCGGCCGCATGCAGCAGCAACGGCAGATACTCGGCTGTCAATTTATCGACAGACGTCTCCGCCGCGTGCACGGTGACGTTGAGCGCGGCGACCACCTTGCCGTCGCCGTTGCGGACGCCGGCGGCGATCGACCGGATGCCCAGGGCAAGGTCCTGGTCGGCCAGCGCCCAGCCCTTGGCGCGCACCTCGCGCAGGGTGGCGTCCAGCGCCGCGCGGTCCGGCTGCCAGCGGGCGTTGATGCCGGACCGGCCCGGCTCCGCCAGCACCTTCTCCAGCTGGGCGGGCTCCAGCGCGGCCAGCAGCACCTTGCCCATCGAGGTGGCGGCGGCCGGGAACCGGGTGCCGATCGACACGGCCAGCGTGACGATCTTGGGCACCGCGACCCGGGCCACGTACACGATGTCGGAGCCGTCGAGCTGGGCCATCGAGGTGGACTCGCCGGTCAGTGCGACCAGGCGTTCCATGTGCGGGCGGGCCACATCCCACATGTCCAGCGAGTTCACGTACGCCATGCCGAGCTCGAGCACCCGCGGGGTCAGCGTGTATCCGCGCTCGACGGCCCGTACGTAGCCCAGCTCGGTGAGCGTCAGCAGGATCCGGCGCACGGTCGGCCGGGCCAGTCCGGTGTCGGCGGCGATCTCGCTCAGCGTCGACACCCGGCGGCCCGGCCGGAAGCTGCGCACCACGTCCAGCCCGCGGGCGAGGGCCTCGATGAAGTCAGGACCGGTCTCCCGTGCCATCGAGCCCCCTCCCGTGATGATCCGACCGGCTAATGCTTCCACTGCGCCGAGCCGGCGTCCCACTCGGTGTACTGGTACGGGTTCTCCCCCACCTTCGTCTCGGGCACGTCCGGGTTCATTCCGCGGGTCCAGGCCTCCTCGCCCAGCGTGGCCCGCAGGTACTCGACGGTCCGGCCGATCTTCTCCCGGGCGGCGGCCAGGTCGGCGCCGACCAGTTTGTGATCCTGCTTGACGATCCGGCCGTTGACCAGCACGGTGTGCACGTCGCCGCGCTGCGCCTGGAAGGCCACGTGACCGTACGGGTTGAGGATCGGGAACATCGCCGGCGAGTCGTCGTTCTTGAGCAGCACCACGTCGGCCTTCTTGCCCGGTTCCAGGCTGCCGACGACCGAGTCCATCCCGAGGGCCTTGCTGCCGCCGCGAGTGGCCCAGTCGACGACCTGCTCGGCGCGCAGGTGCAGGTGGGTCACTGTCTCGGCCTTCCGGTGGGCCTCCATGTGCTCCCGGGAGCGGTCCGCGCCCAGCGTGGTGCGCATCGCGGAGAACAGGTCGGCGCTCCACCAGACGCTGGTGTCCTGGGACAGCGACACCGGAATGCCGTGATCGCGCAGGGCCCAGGTGGGCGGGTAGCCCTGACCGGCGCTCTGCTCGCTCTCGGTGGCGACGGAGACCGAGCCGCCGGTGGCGGCGATCCGGTGGTACGAGTCCTGGTTGAGCGTCGCCGAGTGCACGTAGATGGTCTGCGGGGTCATGAAGCCGTGCTCGTGCATGAGCCGGATGCCGTCGTCGTTGGTCGCGCCCCAGACCCCGGCGTGCGTGGTCACCGGCACGCCCAGCTCGCGGGCCACCTCGAAGGCCGCCTTCTCCGGGAAGGCGGGGTCGCCGGTGACGTCGAACGCCATCTGGAAGCCGAGCATGTCGTCGCCCGAGGTGAACCGCCGGCTCACGAAGTCGCGGAACTCCGGAGTCGCGGACCACTCCCACGGGCCCTGCTGGATGTTGCCGTACGCGAGCACGAACCGCCCGGGCACCGCCTGCAGCGCGTCGACCGCGGCGTCCGCGTGCTCGACCGTCTGCAGGCCGTGCGACCAGTCCACGGTCGTCGTGACGCCCGCGTCGAGCGCCTCCAGGGCGGACAGCAGGTTGCCCGCGTGGATGTCCTCGGGGCGGAACAGCTTGCCGGACTCCAGGTAGTACCAGACGAAGTACTGGGTGAGGGTCCAGTCGGCGCCGTAGCCCCGCATCGCCGTCTGCCACATGTGCCGGTGGGTGTCGATCATGCCGGGCATCAGGATGCCGCCGGTCGCGTCGATCACCGTGGCGCCCTCGGGGGCGGTGAGTCCGACCCCGACCTCGGCGATGCGCTGATCGATCACCAGCACGTCGGCGTTCGGCAGCACGGTGTGCCGATCGTCCATCGTCAGCACGGTGCCGTTGCGGAACAGAACACTGTCGGTCATTCCCGGTCAACTCCCTCCGGACAGGCGTCCGTCTGACGGTCACTGCCTCGGCGCCAGTGTGTTGCGGCTCACCAGCACTGTCAAGGGCATGTTTCGGCGCGGTGACGGTTGACAGCCCAGCGCCTCCGAGTCGAGACTGGCGGTTGCGCGGACGCTTGTCCGCCTAGCGGTCAGACCTCGGAAAGGCGGCACATGGGACCCCTCAGCGGACTGCTCGTCGCGGACTTCTCCCGGATCCTCGCCGGTCCGTACGCGACCATGCTGCTCGCCGACCTCGGCGCCCAGGTGATCAAGGTCGAGGGCCCGGCCGGCGACGACACCCGCACCTGGATGCCCCCGGTGCGCGACGGCGTCTCGACGTACTACCTGGGCATCAACCGCAACAAGCGCTCGATCGCCCTGGACCTGAAGAAGCCCGAGGACCTCGACGTGGCGCAACGCCTGGCCGGCCGGGCCGACGTGATGATCGAGAACTTCCGGCCGGGCGGGCTCAAGCGCTTCGGGCTGGACTACGACACGGTCGCGACCGGCAACGAGAAGATCATCTACGCGTCGATCAGCGGCTTCGGCACCGGCGCGGGCGCGAACTACCCGGGTTACGACCTGATGGTGCAGGCGATCTCCGGGCTCATGAGCCTGACCGGGGACCCCGACGGCTCGCCGTACCGGGCCGGCATCTCGGTCTTCGACGTGATGGCCGGGCTGCACGCGAGCATCGGCATCCTGGCCGCGCTGCACCACCGCGGGGCCACCGGCACCGGCCAGCACGTCGAGGTCAACCTGCTCTCCTCCGCGCTGTCCGGGCTGGTCAACCACTCCAGCGCGTACGTCGCCGGGGGCACGGTCCCCTTCCGGATGGGCAACGCGCACCCGAGCCTGTTCCCGTACGAGCCGCTGCCCACGGCCGACGGCGAGCTCATCGTCATCGCCGGCAACGACGGCCAGTTCCGCAAGCTGTGCCAGGTGCTCGACCTGGCCGACCTGCCGGACGACCCGCGCTTCGGGCGCAACCAGGACCGTACGGCCAACCGCGAGGAGTTGCGCCCGCTGCTGGTGGAACGGCTCAGCAAGCGCACCAAGGACGAGTGGTTCCGCGAACTGCTCGCGGCCGGGGTGCCCTGCGCGCCGATCAACACGATCGACGGCGGCGTGGCGCTCGCCGCGGAGCTCGGGCTGGATCCGGTGGTCGAGACCGGCGGGGTCCCCGGCGTCCGCAACCCGATCACGTTCTCCGGCACCCCGGCGAGCTACGAGCTGCCCCCGCCCGGACTCGACGAACACGGTGAGGAGATTCGCGCGTGGCTGACGAAGGACTGAGGTTCCCGACCGCGATCGGCACCTCGGACGAGACGCAGATCCGGCTGCTCGGGCAGGATCTGGCCGCCGACCTGATGGGCAAGGTCGGCTTCGGCGAGCTCGCGTACTGGCTGGTGGCCGGTCGCCGGCCCACCCCGGGCGAGGTCCGGGTCTTCGAGGCCGTGCTGGTCGCGCTGGCCGACCACGGTTTCACCCCGACCGCGATCGCCGCCCGCCTGACCTACCTGAGCGCGCCGGAGTCGTTGCAGGGCGCGCTGGCCGCGGGTCTGCTCGGTGGCGGCTCGCGTTTCCTGGGTGTGACCGAGGACTGTGGACGGTTCCTGGCCGGAGTGCTGGGTGACGGCGTACCGGAAGACGACGCGGGCTTCGACGCCCTCGCGCTGGCCGCTGTCACCGAAGCCCGCGCCGCGAAGAAGTTCGTGCCGGGGCTCGGGCATCCGGTGCACAAGCAGAAGGACCCGCGTACCCCCGTCCTGATCCGCATCGCGGAGGAGGAAGGCCTGCGCGGCCCGCACCTGCGCCTGTTCGAGGCCATCGGCCGGGTGCACCCGCAGGTGCTCAACCGCACCCTGCCGCTGAACGGGGCCGGCGTCTGCGGTGCCGCCCTGGCCGACCTGGGGCTGCCCGTGGATCTGCTGCGCGGCTTCGCGCTGCTGGCCCGCGCGGCCGGTCTGCTCGGCCACCTGGCCGAGGAACGCCGCAACCCGATCGGCATGGACGTCTATCTGACCGTCGACCGCAACGCCGTCTACGAGGATTAAGGAGCCGGCATGGCCACCGTCGTCGCGGTGATCGCCTCCACCCACCACCCCTTCTACTACAAGGCCAGTACGGCCACCGGCGAGGACCGCCCGCCGTTCGCGGACGAGTGGGTCCGCAAGATCACCGCGTTCCGCGAGACCCTGACCCGGGCCCGCCCGGACGTGCTGGTGATGGTCGGCTCGGACCACTTCCACCAGCTCTGGCTGGACAACATGCCGCAGTTCCTGGTGGGCAAGGCGCCGTTCTACGACGCCAACTTCTACAACGAGGAACGCGAGTTCGGCCTGCCGCGGATGCTGCTCAAGGGCAACGAGGACCTGTCCGCGCACATCCTGCGGGCCGGTCTTGACGAGGGCTTCGACCTGGCGTTCAGCAACGAGCTGCGGATCGACCACAGCATCACCTGCCCGATCATCACGCTGCGGCCCGAGGCCGACCTGCCGATCGTGCCGATCTACACCAACATCTTCGCGCCGCCGCTGCCCCAGCCGAAGCGCTTCGTCCAGCTCGGGCAGACGATCCGCGACATCGTCGAGTCGTGGCCCAGCCACCTGCGGGTCGCGGTCATCGGCACCGGCCACCTCTCCCTGGAGCTGGGCGGGCCGCGCCAGTTCGGGCCGCACGGGCCGGACCCCGACTTCGACCGTAAGGCCGTCGAGTGGATCGCCACCGGTGACCTGGACCGCTGCCTGGCCGAGGTGACCCTGGACAGCCTGCACTCCCCCGGCAACGCCACTCACGGCTTCATGGACTTCATGCTGATGATGGGCGTCGCCGGCGCCGGCCAGAAGGCCGACTACGTGGACAGTCTCGACCTGTTCCACACCATGGAGGCGTACTTCACCTGGTACCCGAACGGGGTGGACGCGTGAGCAAGTATCTGGTGGACAAGTTCCTGTACTACGTCGACCGGGATCCAGAGCTGGTCGAGCGCTACCGCGAGGACCCGCGCGGCACGGTGACGTGGTGGGAGGCCGAGTGCGCGAACACCGTGCTGAACTGCCACGCCGGTGAGGCCAGCACCTGGCTGCGCTTCACCGACGAGGAACGCGAGGCGCTGGCCACCCACGACCACGTCACGCTCTTCTCGCTCGGCGCCCACCCGTTCCTGACGCTGACCCTGTTCATCGCGATGTTCGAGCGCGACCACGGGCCGCTGGAATACCAGAAGGCGTTCGGGGCGCGGCTCGCGCACTTCGAGATGCCGTACCCGGACATCGCCACGTGATGCGGGCCGCGCTCCTGCACGCCTGCGGCGCGCCCCCGGAGGTCGGCGAGCGGGCGGTGCCCGTGCCGGCCGCGGACGAGATCCTGGTACGGGTCACCGCAGCGTCCATCACCCCGCTCGACCTGCTGTGCGCATCCGGGACGTCGTACTTCGGCGCACCGGCGACCCCGTACGTCCCGGGCGTGCAGGGGGTCGGCACCCGCGACGACGGCACCGCGGTCTGGTTCCCCACGAGTGCAGGCATGCGCCCCGGTGACGGCAGTCTCGCCGAGTACGCAGCCGTGCGCGCCGCCGACACCGTGGAGCTGCCGGACGACGTCGATCACCGGCTGATCGCGGCACTCGGGCTGTCGGCGGTGGCTGCGCAGATGGCCCTGACGTGGCGCGGTGAGCTGCAATCGGGCGAGCACGTGCTGGTGCTGGGCGCAGGCGGTGTGGTCGGACAGGCCGCCGTACAGCTGGCCCTGCTGGCCGGCGCCGGCCGGGTGACCGCGGCCGCCCGTTCCCGAGCCGCACGGCAACGGGCTGCGCAAGCGGGGGCGGCTGAGGTCGTACCGCTGAAGGACGGCGACGATGTCGCCCAGCTGGCGGCCCGGCTGAGGTCGGCCACGGACGGCCCGGTCGATCTGGTTCTGGATCCGCTGTTCGGGGTCCCCGCGGCGGCCGCCCTGCGGACGCTGCGGCCCGGCGGCCGGCTGGTCAACCTGGGCAGTGCGGCGGGCGAGACCGCGCCGCTGGACTCGGCGACGCTGCGCGCCGGATCGCTGCGCATTCTCGGCTACACCAACAACGAGCTGACCCCGGCGCAAAGGTCGGCGGCCCTCACCCTGATCGCCGCGCACGCGGCGGCCGGCCGCCTGACGGCCGACCACGAAACGGTACGGCTGAGCGACGTCACCACGGCCTGGCCCCGCACCGACCGCCGGATGGTCGTCATCCCCTGATTGCGGGCTCCACTAAGGTGGGTCGCTCGGGACTCTCCGGTCAGGCGCGTCCCCGTGGAGGAAGGCCCACGATGGCGAAGCCTGCCGAGCAGCGACCCGGCGACCGCCCCGAGCTGCCGACAAGGATTCCGTTCGCCGGCCCGCACCCCGGCACCTTCGCCCTCGACCGGCCCGCGCCCGGCCCGCGGACCGGGACCCGCACTCCCCTGGCCCGGGCCACCGGCTTCCGGCCGCCCCGCGTGGTCCCCGCACCGGCCCCGCAGCCTCAGCCGGTGGCCGCCGAAGTCGTCCCACCACGCCGGCCGAGGTCATGGATCCTGCCCGCGGCCGCCGCTGTCCTGGTCCTGGTGGCCGGCGCGCTGTGGTGGTCGCACGATCGCGCCGATCCACCGGCGCCGCAAGCCGCGCCCGGGCTTCCGCCGGCCGTTGCTCCCACCATGCGGATCACCGCACCGGGCTCGGCGGCATCCGCCGGGGTCGGCAGCGACAAGGCGACCACCGGATCGGCCGCCTCGGCCGGTTCGGCCTCGGCCGGTGAGCCGGCCTCCTCCGGCGGATCGCCCGCCGTGAGCCGCCCCGCCAAGCCGGCCGGGAAGCCCACAGCCGCGGTCAACACCACCGGCCGCAACCTGGCCCTCGGCTCGCGGGCCACGGCCTCCAGCGTCGAGCGATCGTCGTGGGGGCCCGCGTACGCGATCGACAACGACACCACGACCCGGTGGAGCAGCGGTTTCAGCGACCCGCAGTGGCTCACAGTGGACCTCGGCAAGAGCTGGGAGATCAGTGAGGTGCTGCTGCGCTGGGAGAACGCGCACGCCACCGCGTACCGGGTGGAGTTGTCGACCGACGGCCGGAAGTGGAAGCAGGTCTTCAGCACCACCGACAGCGCGGGCGGTGACGTGACCGTGCGGGTGCCGAAGCTCCCGGCCCGGCTGATCCGCATGTACGGCACCGCGCGCTCGACCGACTACGGCTACTCGCTGCTGGAGATCGAGGTGCGCTGACCGGCGCTGTCAGTCGCCGGCCGCCTCGGACTCGCTGTCAGCCCGTTCCTCGGCCGATCGGGAGGTCTCCAGGCGGACCCGGTCGATGCGGTCGACACCGCGCTGGACCGCCGCGCGGGAGCGTTGCAGGAAGTCGTTGCTGCGGTCGGTCTTGGCCGAGGTGCGCTCGATCGCGTCCCGGAACCGCCCGATCGGGTCCACCGACCGCTCGGCCTGGTGCTCGGCTTCGTCGTCGAGCTTGCGCTCGCGCTCGGTGGCCTCGACCTCCCGCGCGTCAGCGTCCAGCTCGCGCCGGTCAGCGTCCCGTTCGCGCTGGTCGGCACGACGGTCACGCTCGTCCGCCGCCTTCTCGCGTGCGTCGAGACGGCGCTCCCACTCGTCCAAGCTCGCAGCCCTGGCCCTCCGCCGGTCATCCGGAGCTTCCGAATCACCCACGAATCGAAGCCTACAGTCGCTCGGAGGTGGCCGGGAGGCTCACCTCGCACCACACCACTTTTCCCGGGGGCCGGACGTCCCAGCCCCAGCGGGCGGCGAGCCGGTCGACGAGCAGCAGGCCCCGGCCGCCGGCCACGGCCTCACCCGGCCGGGCCATCCGGGGCTCGGCGTCGCCGGTGTCGCTGACCTCGATGCGGATCCGCTCGTCATCGGCCTGCACCTGGAGGTATCCGGGTGGCGGGGCGTGGTTGACCGCGTTCGCGACCAACTCACTGGTGACCAGCATCGCGGTCTCGACGATCTCCTCGGGGACTCCCCAGCCGCGCAGCGTCCCGGCCACGAACCGGCGTCCCATCCCGCAGGCCGAGCCCGTGGCCGGGACGTCGTCCAGCACCGCGAGGCGACCACCGGCGGAGCCCTCCGGAGCGGAGTCGTCCCGAGCGGGGGAAGGTGGCAACGTCAATCCAGTGGACCAGCGGCAGACGGTGGGCGGGACAGTCCTGGGCGCCGACCGGACAACCCCGGGCATCGGCGTTGCACCGGCTCAGTCTGCCATCGTTCGTCCGGACCGGCAGTCCTTGCCCACCGCCGGCCACATCACCGGGCCGGCGGCTCGTCCGGACCGGCTTGTCACCGCGCCGGCGGCTCGTCCGGACCGGCTTCCAGGCCCGCCGCCCGGCCACATCACCGGGCCGGCGGCTCGTCCGGACCGGCTTCCTGGCCCGCCGCTCAGGTGTGTCAGCGGGCCGGCGGCTCGTCGTCGAGCTCGAAGAGGTCCAGCGTCCGGCTGGCCGACAGGGCCAGCCGGGCTGCGTGAGACAGCCGCCGCAGCCGCAGCCGACCGCCGCCGCGGCGAACCCGGTCTCCGCCGGCGAGCAGCTCCGCGATGCCGGCCGCCCCGAGGAAGTCAAGATCAGCCAGATCGATGATCAGGATGTCGGGCGCGCCGGCGGCAAGGACCCGGTCGATGTGCCGGGTGAACCGGCCGACCGTGTCCATGTCCAGGTCACCGGCGGCGCGTACGACCGTCACCGGGCCCGACTCCGCAGTCACCATCGAGAGGACCGTGGTCCCCGCGAAGGCCGCGAACGTCATCCGCGACGCAGCCATGGCCGGCCTTTCCGAATGCCTAATGCGCCTCGGCGGTGGCCTGGCGCTCACCGGGCTTGCTGGGCTCAGCGCCCTGGACCGCGAAAGGATCACGCAGCCGCGTCATCGCCTCGGCGCTGTTGTCCGCTACCTCCGACTTGTCCTGCGGCGCGGCGCTTCCGGCCGGGGCGAGGAACAGGTCGGCGTCGTTGTTGTCAGTGGAGTTCATTGACCGATCCGATGCTCTTATGGGGTGGGCGCGGGCGGGCTCTCGAGCTCTTTGAGGTCGAGGTGCAGGGTGGACAGCAGTCCGCCGTGCAGGAACGTGTCCACGTCGTCGGGCAGCTCCCGGTCGACCCAGTCGGCCCGGGCGTTCTGGCCGCGTTCGCGGAGCTTGGCGATGATGGCGCTCTTCTGGATGATCATTTTCTGGCCCGTCTGGAGGAGTGTCGCGACGTCGGCGAAAACGAAAAAAGCGCCAGACGGGTGCGTATACCCATCGGGCGCGGAAAACGTCAACGGATTCGAAACGGGAACACACTCACGGTAGCACGAATCCGTTTTCCCGCAGTCGCACGGGAATCTGGTCCGGCCGGCGGTTCGCACCACCCGTGTACGCTGACGCCCGAGTCGCCAGGCGGGCTCACCGGTCGCCCGAAACCCGCAGGTTCTGCGGTCAGTACAGCGGCGAACCGGGTGGTCAGCTGCTCGCACATGAGGCGTACGACTCAGCGACGCGCGACCCCCGGCGACCTGGCGGCTTCACATGCGCGGGCTCAGGCGCTGCGCTGCCGGCTCCGGTAGGCCCGCATCGAGACCTGTGAACTGCAGGCCGGGCTGCAGTAGAGCCCCGAGGAATTCCGCGTCTTGTCGAAGAAAGCCTCGTGACACCCGATGTTCTTGCAGACTTTCACCCGCGGCCAGCCGCCCTGGTAGGCCAGGTTGGTGACCGCCGCGAGCACCGCGCCGAAGACCCCGAGCACCCCGGTCTGGGCCGGCACCAGCGTGCAGCCGGCGGCACTGATCCGCGGGACCAGCGGATAGCGGACGGCGATGCGCTCCAGATAGCCCTGGGCCCCGGCCACCTCGTCCTCGGCCGCGCAGCCGGAGTGCGCCCGCAGCAGCGTCAGCAGGGCGGCCCGCAGATCACCGGCCGCGACGACGTCGGCGCCGTCGACTGTGGCCTCGCCGGCATATCGGGTGAGCCAGGCGGTCAGCTCGGTGCCGCTGTTGGCGAAGCCCACGATGAGGTCGCTGTGGGTGCACACCGCGGGGGTGCAGACGTCCTCATGCATGCGCTCAGCCTAGCGGGCTCCGTTACTGGCAAAAAAGAGACGGTGCTAACTCTCGGCGCTGCGCCGCCTGGATGGTGAGGACCGTCGGGCGTACGGTGACAGCAGAAGTCGACTCGTGGAGGTTCTGATGTCATCTGTCCTGCTGGTGCTCTCCGGTGCCCGGGTGTGGAGTCTCAAGGACGGCACCCAGCACCCGACCGGATACTGGGCGGAGGAGTTCGTCACGCCGTACCGCCTGCTGATCGAGGCCGGCCACGACGTCACCATCGCGACGCCGGGTGCCCGCGTCCCGGTCGCCGACGAGGCGAGCCTGGGTGACGAGTCCGGCCCGGAGCTGCGGGCCTACCTGGACACCGTCAAGGACCTGCTGGAGTCGCCGGCCCGGCTCGAGGACGTCGACCCGGCCGGCTACGACGCGGTCTTCATCCCGGGCGGGCACGGCCCGATGCAGGACCTGGCGGTCAACCCGGACGTGGCCCGCATCCTGGCCGCGATGCTGCCGGACGACAGCAAAGTCGTCGCCTCGCTGTGCCACGGCCCGGCCGCCTTCCTGGCCGCCGGTGACGCGGAGGGCAACTGGCTCTTCAAGGGCCGCAAGCTGACCGCGTTCACCGACGAGGAGGAGACGCAGGCCGGCCTGGCCGACAACGCGCCGTGGCTGCTGGAGACCCGGCTGCGCGCCGGCGGTGCCGTCTTCGAGTCCGCCCCGGCGTGGGCGTCGCACGTGGTCGTCGACGGCAACCTGATCACCGCGCAGAACCCCGCCTCCGCCGAGGCCGCGGGCCAGGCGATCCTCGCCAAGCTCTAAGCACTCCCCGGGGAGACGAACTCGGGCTGGTCCAGCACCCGCAACCAGGTGCCGTCGCTCTGCCGGCGGACCACCTGGGCGCGGGCGCCCGAGCCGTCCTTGGGCGGGGTCGAGGTCAGGGCCAGCTCGCCGCTGATCAGCGTGGGCAGCGGCGGCTCCTGCTCGAAGGCGGGCAGGTGCGGCAGGGCCTGCTCCCACAGCTTGCGGATGGCCTCCCGCCCGACGGTCTGCTGCCCGGGCGGGTAGGCCATGACGGCGTCCTCCTCATAGAGCAGGGCGATGCCCTCGGCGTCCTTGGCGTTCGCGCGCTCGACGAACAACCGGGTGAGATCCTCGGGCCTGGTGGCTTTCTCGCGGTCGGTCATGCGACTAGTCTTGACACGCGGGAGGGACAAGTCCAACAGATAGTTCTTGTCCTAGCTAGTATCAGCGCTCATGGATCTGCGGCAGCTCGAATACTTCGTGGCGGTGGCCGAAGAGGCCAACTTCACCCGCGCGGCGGACCGCGTGCACATCACCCAGTCCGGCGTCAGCGCCCAGATCCGCCAGTTCGAACGCGAGCTCGGGGCCGACCTTTTCGACCGCTCCGCCCGCATGGTCCGCCTCACCCCGGCCGGGGCCGCGGCGCTCCCGCACGCCCGCACGGCGCTGGCTGCGGCCCAGGCGATCCGCACCGCCTGCGACGAAGTGAACGGACTGGTCCGCGGCCAGCTCCGGATCGGCATGGTCACCGGCTGCACGGTGACGCCCCTGTTCGACGCGCTGGCCTCGTTCCACCGGCGGCACCCCCGGATCACGATCGCGCTGAGCGAGGACAACTCGGACGCGCTGCTCGAGAACGTGCGTGCGGGCCACCTCGACATCGCGCTGGCCGCGGTGGCGGGCGGCATGCCGGACGGGCTGGAGTCGATGACCATCGTCAGCGAAGGACTGGTCGCCGCCGTGGCGCCGGGTCATGCGCTGGCCGAGCGGGAGACGGTGCCTCTGCGCCGGCTGACGGCGTACCCGTTGATCTGCCTGCCGGTGGGCACCGGGGTCCGTGGCGTGCTCGACCAGGCCTGCGCGGCCGCCGGGATCCGCCCGGCCGTGGCGCTGCAGGCGACCGCGCCGGGCGCGATCCTGGACCTGGCCGCCCGCGGCCTGGGTGTGGCGATCCTCAGCGCGTCGATGACGGCCGAGCACGAAGGGGTGCGCTCGGTACCGATCGAGGACGTCGAACTGCCGGCGATGCTCGCGCTGGTCTGGCGGGGCGAGAGCATGGTGCTGCGGGCGCTGCTCCCCCACTGCCGGCGCGCCTTCGAGATCTAGCTTTCGCGTCGGCCGGCCTGCTTCCGATCGGCTTGCTTCCGCCCGGCTTGGGTCAGCTGGCGCAGGCGACCTCGGCCTGTTCGCTCCACGGGGTGCCGTCGAAGCCGTCGCGGGGTCGGGCCTCGCGGTCCTCGTCGTCGAAGGTCCGCACCGACAGCGTGACCGGGAGCCGGCCGAGCGGCAGCCCGTGTGCACAGTCGACCTGCACGTCGGCGTCGGCCAGCACCGTCGCGCCGGGCTCGACCCAGCGCTCCTTGTTGACCCCGCGGACGCTGACGCCCGGCCGCGACGCGAAGAGGTCGCGGATGTCGATCGGCAGCGGGCCGGCGTTGACGAGCGTCACCCGCCGGGTGAGCGTGACGGTCGCGACCCGGCCCCCGGAAACGACGGTGTCCGCGGGCAATCCGTCGACGAACGGACTGGCCTCGGCGAAGACAAGAACGGCGACCTGCCGCTCCCGAGCCACGGTCTGCCGGTGCACGGACCAGCCGTAGGTGGCGCAGGCGCCGAGGACGGCGCCGATCACCAGCGCGGAGGCGACAAGCAGGCGCGGCTTGCGCCGGGGAGCAGGGGGTACGACGGCCGGCCGGTCCAGATCGATCACATTCATACGAGGCCCTCGCCCTGGCTCGGAACGGGAACGGACGGTCAGTGAACGTACGGCACGAGCACCGGGTTGCGGCCTGCGCCCACAACCTTAACCGTCCGTGGCATCCCGATCCCGTTCCACCGTGGCCGATGCGCCCGCCGCCCGCAGCCGGCCGGCCAGGAGCTGCAACTCCATCTCGGTGCCGGGCCGCCCGGGCCCGGTCAGGACAGCCAGCGCTTCCGGTACGGCGGCCAGAGACGTTCCACCCGCCCGCAGGACCCGCATCACCGCGACCCCCGTGACCTCCGCTGACAACCGGAGCCGGTACGTGCCGCACTGATCCAGCAAGGCCTGCCGCAGGTCACCGGGTGTCTCGTCCCAGCCCATCGCCTCGACGAAACTGTCCCCGCACTCATGGGTCAGCACCCAGTGCAGGCGACCGTCGATGATCGTCTCGTAGACCTGCCCGACCGCCGGCCCGTCGCACGAATCACACTCGACGGGCACGGCGGCCTGGCAGTCGTCCATGGTGGTTGAGGCTAGCGAGTGATTCCTGCGTACCGTTGCTTGTGGTCTCGGCGGCCGCGCGGTCAGCCGGCGGAGGCCGGCGTCAGCAGGTCGGCCAGGCCGATGCGGCGCAGGAACTCGCTGCGGACACGGTCGGCGACGGCGCTGACGACCTCGCTGCCGTCGTCGCTGGGATCGATGTGCACCCGGAACGGGCGCTGTCCGTGCGGCGTGCCGACGATCGTGGTGATGGCGTCGGCCACCTGGCTGACGTCGGCGGTCGGCGGGGTGAGCGCGGCCAGGGCCTCGCCGACGTGGTCCATGAGACCGGCGTACTTCTCCTCGTAGGCGGCCACGGTCGCGGTGTCGGCCGGGCTGCCGGCGTGCGCGAAGTGGTTGGTGCCGGAGGTGAAGGCGCCCGGCACCACGATGGAGGTCTCGATGCCGAAGCGGGCCAGCTCACCGGCGTAGCTGACGGCCAGGGCATCCATGGCGGCCTTGGCCGCGAAGTACGGGCCGAGATAGGGCGGGGTGCCACCGCGGGTGCTGGTGCTGCCCACCCACACCAGCAGGCCGCGACCCTGCGCCCTCAGCTGCGGAAGCACCGCGCGGTTCACCCGCTGGGCGCCGAGCACGTTGACGTCGTACAGGGCCGCGAGCTGCTCGGGGGTGAAAGCCTCCGCCGGTCCGGTGACCATGTGCCCGGCGTTGTGCACGACCACGTCGAGCCGGCCGATTGTCCGGGCGGCGGCCTGGACGGACTCGTCGGTGGTGACGTCGAGTTCCACGGTGCGAAGATCCACGCCGTGCCGGGCGGCGTACTCGGCTGCGTCGGCCACGGCGGGGGCGTTGCGGCCGTTCGGGTCGCGGATGCCCGCGTACGCGATGTGCCCGGCGCGGGCCAGGGCCCGCGCCGCCAACGCACCGAATCCGCTGGACGCGCCCGTGATCAGGACAGTCTGGCTGCTCATGTCATCACTTCCCGTGCGGGTCGGCGGCGTTCACGGTCTGGACGACCTGGTCGTACTCGCCGCGCACCTCGGCGTACCGGAGGAACTTGACCCGGTCGACCTGGATCTCCTTGGCGTCGGGCTGGTCCTGGAGCAGGGACACGACCTCCGACACGTACTCGTCGAGCGGCATCGCGAAGTCACTGGTCTCCTGACCCGGCAGCAGCGCGGTCCGCACCGAAGGCGGCACCAGCTCGACGACCTTGACGGACGTGTCGGCGAGCTGCAGCCGCAGCGACTCGCTGAGCATGTGGATCGCGGCCTTGGACGCGTTGTAGCTCGGCGTGACCCGGAGCGGCACGAACGCCAGGCCGGAGGAGACGGAGACGATCGTCGCGTCGGGCTGCTTCTGCAGGTGGTCGATGAACGCGCCGATGAGCCGGATCGGGCCGAGGACGTTGGTGGTGATGGTCGCCTCGGCGGAAGCGAGGAAGGAGGACGGGGTGTGCCAGTCCTCGACCCGCATGATCCCGGCCATCGTGACGATCACATTGAGGTCGGGGTGGCGGCTGAGCACCTGCTCCGCGGCGGCGTCGATGCTGGCCGGGTCGGCGGTGTCGATCCGTACGGTGTCGAGCCCGGGATGTTCCCGGGCGATCTGCTCCAGCAGGTCACCGCGCCGCCCGCCGACAATGACGGTGTTGCCGCGGGCCTGCAGCGCGAGGGCCAGGGCAAGGCCGATGCCGCTGGTCGAGCCGGGGATGAAAATGGTGTTTCCGGAGATGTTCATGCCGTGAAGTCTGGGCAGCCGGCCGGGCCGGCGGCAGAGATCCGTCATCGGGGGATCAGAAGTCCCTGGATGTGCCGCGCGAGGCGACGATACTGGGCAGGTGGACCGTGCCGCACTCGCCGACTTCCTGCGCCGCCGCCGTGCCTCCCTGCAGCCCAGCGACCTCGGTCTACCCGCCGGCCTGCGCCGCCGCACGGCCGGACTGCGCCGCGAGGAGGTGGCATCCGCGGCGGCGATGTCGACTGATTACTACACGCGGCTGGAGCAGCAGCGCGGACCGCAGCCGAGCGAGCAGATGCTGGGCTCGCTGGCCCGGGCGCTGCGGCTGAGCAACGAGGAACGGGACTACCTGTACCGGGTGGCCGGCCACAACGCCCCCGCCCCGGCGACCGCGGCAACACAGGTGGCGCCGGCGCTGATGCGGGTCCTGGAACGCCTCGACGACACCCCGGCGCTGGTCCTGTCCAGCCTGGGCGAGCGCCTCGTCCAGAACGCCATGGCTGCCGCGCTGCTCGGGGATGTGTCGGGTTATACGGGGTTGGCTCGGAGCGAGATCTATCGGTGGTTCACGGATCCGGCTGAGCGGCTCCGGTATCCGGAAGAAGATCGTGACCGGCAGAGCCGGGCCCAGGTGGCCAATCTACGGGCTGCGTATGGGGCTATGGGGGCGCGGTCCCGGGCCGGGGAGCTGTTGCGGGCGCTGCAAGGGGTCAGTGCGGAGTTCGCGGAGCTGTGGGAGCGGCACGAGGTGACCCGGCGGTTCGGGGATCACAAGGTGCTGGTCCATCCCGTGGTGGGGGAGATCGAGCTGGACTGCCAGGCGTTGTTCACGGAGGACCAGTCGCAGGCCCTGCTGGTGCTGACGGCGCCTCGGGGTAGTGAGGGGTTCGAGAAGCTGCAGCTGCTGGGCGTGATGAGTCAGCGAGATATGACGGCCAACGCCTGATAGTGAGGGGTGTCCTCGCGGTAGGAATCGAACCTACAACGCACTGCTTAGGAATGGGCCAGCGACCCCATCGTGGCAGTGCCGCTGACCTGCGGAGGTGCCGCAACGAACAACCGAGCGAGCAAGATTCGTTGCATCTCTCCTCTGCATACTTCGGCCGCCGTACCTCTCCGGTCGTGGCGGCGCGTCGAGCCCTCATGAGGAGTGACGAGTCGTCGTGGTGCAGTCTCTGGTCGTGGAGATGCTCACCTTCTTCGGGCGCGTCATGCCCTCTAATGTCGGGATCACCATCCCCCGCTCGCGAAGTGAGCTGGTCGTGGACGCACTCGGGCTCCGGCTGTCGATTGAGTTCGACGTCGTGGCCTCTGATCTAGTCGCAATCACCCGGGTGGAAGGCACCGCGGATCTTCCGACCATCCGCAACTACGTGGTCGAGGGCGTGTCGACCTTTCTTGACGCCGCAGGAGTACTGGAAGGGCTCGCCCTCTCCCTTGAGATGCGGTCTGTGGCGCTCCCGGACGGACAACGGGTTGGACTCGATCCGCGTCACGGCCAGTTGGCGACGGTGCTGGGGGGACTGACGCAAGAGCAGATGCTCGCCGCGTTGAACGCCGCCCCTACCCGTGTGGGCTACGTGTTGCGCGACTTGCGGTTTGCGCTCGCTGACCCAGCGACCAGTGCCTTTTGGTGCTACCGCGCTATTGAGACAGTGTCGCGACACTGGGCTCCCGCAGACGATCCTGACGACAAGAAGAACAAGCGATGGCCGGCTATGTATGCGGCGCTCGGTGACAACCAAGTCGACGTGTTGCGCTGCAAAGCCCTAGCCGACAGGCCGCGACACGGACACAACGAGGCCCTGTCCGCGACTGATCGAGAGCAAGCGCTCGCGATCGCCTGGACGGTGCTCGGCCGCTACGCCCGGTTTCTAACCGAGGCTGCGCCCGCCTCTTAGGGGTGCACTCACGGGCTGCGACTCTGGCTCACCGACCCGAATCCGGGCCTCGGCCCGATACTGCTGTGATGATCTCGTTTCCGGCTCCCGCGCTCTGCCAGGTAGCGGATGAGGACCTCATGGTCTCAATCGGCGCCGTTATGTTTCCAGAGTGCATCAAGCGTTGGCCTGGCGAGAACGGCTTGCGCCTGTGGGTTGATGGCACTCCTACGGACACAGCGGCCCGAGTTGACGCGGTTGCGAAGTTTCAGACGGTGCTGGGTGTTCTTCGAGCATGGAGGCAAGGGGCTGGCCAGTTGGCCGAGGAGCTTCGCGCTGGTCTTGGACATGGTTCGGTGCGTGATGAGGCCGGCAACCAGTGGGTGCTCGCGGGACCGGCGGTTTCCTACGGGATCTCGGGAGGGGAAGTCGAGCGCCTGGCGGCAGACGCCTCCCGTGGTATCACAGGGAGTCAGAACCTACGCAATGCTCTGTGGTTGAACGGTCGCGCGAACCGCACTGCGGCCGACTACTACATGATCCACGAGTACGCGGGACATCAATTCAACGGATCCGGTGGGATCACGAAGACGCTTGGGCTCTCTGGTAAGTCCCAGGGTCGGCTCACCCAATCAGCCAACAATCTGTCACCCCTGCAAGGGGGCCGACACGCAAGCCACGGTGGTATCGCGCCGCTGACCCTCGACGAGCAGGGCGGGTTCATCGCCGACCTACTACGTAGATGGATTGAGCGCTGAACTGAAGTTCAGTGCTCTGAGGTCCAGGGTTGTGCACCGCGATTGCTGGCAATCGTCACTCAGCCGGCTGGGGTAGCTCAGCGGTCACTACCTCCGCCGCCGGCGGCGCGTGCAGAGACCCGAGGCGCGGCGACTCCTCGCTGATGCGCTGGCACCGACGTCGCCGAGCGCGCCGGCCACTTGGTAGACGTCCTGCTCAAGGTCTACGCCAAGTGCCTCGACGGCGACCGGGCCGGGATGCAGGCCAGGATCGACGCGACGCCCTGGACGGGTGAAGCCGCCGGTAAGGCCGTGAGAGTCGTAACCGTTATTTGCAGGACTGGTGACAAACAGCCGCTTTCAGCCACACACGGTGACCGGCCACAGGTCTTCGATCAGACTCTGTCTGTGCTGCTCAGCGTCTGTTTCGCTGGTGGTGGAGGTGCCCCCGGTAGGAATCGAACCTACGACACACGGTTTAGGAAACCGATGCTCTATCCCCTGAGCTACGAGGGCCTGCCGCCCACATGTTACCTACCAGCACAGACGCAGGAGTGCCCAGGCGTCCCAGCTGCTGTCACGCAGTGCCGCCGGGGGTCGTGGGAGCGGTCCTGTCGCTGGTCGGAGCACCTTCGAGAACGTCGAAGCGACTGTTCGTTCTAGCGGCAGCGTCGCCGGGGTGTCTCACGCACGGGGTGCCCCAGCGCGTGGCTTCGACCGGTGACGGCTCCAGGAAGCGGCGGCGTCAGCAAGTGGGCCGAGGTGGCTGGCTTCCGGTCGTTGCTGTTCGCGTTCGCGGCTCAGGGTGGCAATGCCGGCAGCGAAAGCATCGACATCCTCGCGACGAGCGGCTGACCACACAGGGATCCCGCCGGCCCAAGCCTCGGCCTGCTCCGGGCTGTGGCCGGAGCGGACCAATCGAATAACCATAAGAGCAGTGTCGATCCACGCGGCTCCGCGGCATGGCATCGACCAGTCCACGAGGGTTACGCCGCCGTCATGGAGGAGGAAATTGTACGGAGTGACGTCTGTGTGGACCAGCGTGTTGCCGTCAACCATCTCGGCGGGAATGTGGCCTGCCCATCGGACAGTGGCCGGCTGGACCCGGGCTGCGGGGCACGGCGTGAGCACAGTTGCCATCGCGCTCAAAGCAGCGGCCACTGCGGGAAGATCGGACGAGCCTGGGGCCAGATCGGGATGCCGACCGGCAACGTACTCGAATCCAAGAAGTAGCCAGCCGTTGCATTCGACCTGCCAGAGCAACCTGGGCATTGGCGGCGGGAGATGGGCGTTTATCCGGGCCTCGTTGCGATGCATCCAGCCCATGGGATTGTCGGCAGCGGCGCCCTTGCAGAAGTAGCCGCCGGTGCTGGTGCCCAGAATGACCGCGACGTCGGAGATCACACCCGTCTGGACCGGTGTCGCCTGGAGTATCGGCCCGGTGTGGTTCTCGACCTCTGCTCTGACAGCAGGCGGCAGTTCGTGCCATGGATAGCGAGGCACGGGTGCGGGCTCCTCACGTCGCGGCTGGGGAGAGCGTACTTCCCCAGCCGCGTACTGCCCGCCTAACGCGTCGGGCTGTCGTGGCACCCGGCGTGACATTGGGTGCAGTCGGACGCTGCGGTCATCGACCACAGCTCCCGGTCGACCACGCACCCGGCCTTGCGCATCGCGGCGACCGTGACGGCCAGCGTTGCCGCGCTGGCCTTCGGCACGGTCGGCCATTCGTCACTGGTCGGGTTGTCGTCGGGCACGTGGTGGATGAACCGGCCGGCGATCTGGTCGCAGAACTCGGCGTACTCGTGGGTGTAGAGGATGAACGTGTGCCAGCCGATGTCGACGAGCTCACTCGGCCCGATCGGCTCGGTCGCCGTGGCACAGGCCTCCAGGAATGCCACCGTCTGACCCAGGATGCGGTCGGGCATCCCCTCGGGCAATTCAGGGTGCTCGGCGGCGACTCGGGCGACGAGTCGATCAGCCAGCGCTGCAGGCAGCAGAATGCGGTGCGGGTTGAGGCCGAGAGACGTGGTCTGTGAGGTCATGGTTTCTCCGTAGGTTGCGCCGTCTTCCTGCATTCATGAACTCGCATTGCGGCGCGCCGATGAAGGGACCGGACGGCACAGTGGCGTCAGGACGACCTGGCCTGCTAAGTAGGCCGCCCTGGCATACCCGGCTAGTCGTCGCTTCCTGCGATCGCCAGCTGAGCGATACCGTCGTGATGGCGACCACCGATCGGAGGTGCTGATGATCGGTCGACAGATCGCTGCTCTGCGGCACGCCAGCGGCTTGACGCAGGAGCAGCTCGCTGAACGCGCCCATGTGTCTGTCGACGTCATCCGCCGCTTGGAGCAGGGACAACGCAGGACTGCACGGATCGCCACGCTGCACGCCATAGCTGCGGCCTTGGATACCAAGGTCTCGATCAGCTTCGGTGACCGCGTGGCGGCGGAATCGACTCCGCATGGCCGTGGCCATGACGAAAATGAGAGCTCTCGGAGCCGAGGCCCAGAAACGAGTGACATGAATCGACGGGAGCTACTGCGCCTGGTCACAACGGCTACTGCCGTGATCGGTGTCTCGTCAGCCAATGCGGATATCGACCGGCTCACATCTCCAGCACCCGGACGTCTGGGAAGGGCGGAGCTCGCCGATCTCGCCGCTTTCAATAAAGGCCTGTGGGCACGGTTTGTGATGGCACAGGCGAAGGCTGATGTTGCATTGGCAGCCTGGGATCAGATACGTCGGCTGACAGAGGCGCTACGTCGGTCGCAATCGACGATCGTTCGCCGACAGCTCTGCACACTCAGTGCCGACGTGTTCCAGCTCGCAGGCGAGTTGATGTTCGACGCCAACCGCTACGCCGACGCTGGCCACTGCTATTCCCTCGCAACGACTGCGGCTCGGGAGGCAGGCGCCATGGATCTGTGGTCGTGTGCGTTGACCAGACTCGCCTACATCAGCGTCTACGAGCAGCGGTTCGCCGACGCTGTTCCGCTGCTTGAGCTCGGCAGAAGCCTCGCGCATAGTGGCGATTCGCTCATGAGCGCAGCCAACTGGGCATCCGCAGTGCTGGCCCAGGCTTTGGCCGGCCTGGGCGATCACGCTGCCTGTGAGCGCGCGCTTGAGCAGGCGGAGCAGGTGCAAGGGCTCACTCAACCGGGCAACGGCGGTTGGCTTCGCTTCGACGGCTCACGGCTTACTGAGGACCGAGCGAGCTGCTACGTACAGCAGCGTCGCCCGGATCTCGCCGAGCCCATCCTGCTCGGACTTCTGAGAAAGCAACAATCAGGGCGGCGCCGCGGGATCGCACTCGTCGACCTGGCAACTGTCAGCGCCCAACGGCCGGACGTCCTGCGGCTGGTCAGCTACGGAGCGGCGGCGGTGGACCATACCCGGCAAACCGAGTCAGGCGTCGTGCTTCGTAAGCTGCAGATCCTACGGTCTGAGCTGGCCCCCTTTCAACGAGACCCGCATGTCCGAAACTTGGATAGCGAGATCGCCCATCTGACCGTTGCACGCCACTGACCCGACAACCTGAATGAGAGGCTCCGCAGTGACTGCAGAGGCCGGCAAGCGATTCCGCGAGGCGTGGATCGCCGGGGTCAGCAAGCACTATCCCGGCGAACCCAAGGCGGGTTATGTCACGCCGTGGGATGAAACTCCTGAGTGGGAACGGAAAAGCGCTGCTGCGGTCTATCAACTCGTGGCCGACCTGATTCGGATGAGCGAGGGCGCTGCTGGGCGCCTTGAGCGCGTTCAAAAAAGCCAATTCGTCGCGGCATGCTGGACCGCTCAGATCTATCTGCGCATCGAGAACCCGAAGCCGTCGTACGTCGCCCCGTGGGAGGCACTGCCCCCCTGGCAACAAGAGGTCGACGCGGACATCTTCGAGGCCATCGAGGGGTTCGAGATTTCTAGCTGAATGCTACCCGCACCTCGAACACGAAGACCCCCGCAGATCGAAAGTGAGTAGGCCCGCAGATCGAAACCCTGCAGGTAGCATGATGTGGTGCCCGCACCGCACCTCGTCCCCCGCCGCGTCGCTGGACAGGTGGGTGCTGCCCTGGCCGACACCCGTGTCGTTCTGATCAACGGAGCTCGCCAGGCCGGCAAGAGCACCCTAGTCCGCATAGTCGCCGGCGATCGCCTGGCCGAGCGTCGCGACCTCGACCGCTCCCAGGACCGAGCCGCCGCGACCGCCGACCCCGTCGGATTCGTCGACTCCCCCGAGCTGCTGGTCATCGACGAGATCCAGCGCGCCCCGGAGCTGCTGCTGGCGATCAAGGCCGCCGTCGACGAGGACCCCCGCCCCGGCCGCTACCTGCTCACCGGCTCGTCCCGGCTGTTCGGCATGGTCGCCGCCCCTGACGCGTTGCCCGGCCGGATGGAGACCGTTGAGCTCTGGCCGTTCTCCCAGGGCGAGATCGACGACGAGCCGGACGGTTTCATCGATGCCATCTTTGCGCTTGGACCCGGTCTGCGGCACGAGTCAGCGGTGACCCGGGCCGACTACGCGGCCCGAATCGTCCGAGGGGGCCTACCCGAAGCGACAACCCGGGACGACGCCCGTCGCCGCCAGCGATTCTTCGATGCGTACGTGCAAGCGCTCGTCGACCGCGACGTCCGGCAGCTCTCCGACATCCAGCACAAGGGCCAGTTACGCAAACTCGTACGCCTGCTCGCCGCCAGGTCCGCGACCATCATCGCCGCCAATTCTTTGGAGTCCGCGCTTGGACTGAGCCGGCCCACGGTGGCTCGCTACCTTCAGGCGCTGGAGGAGATCTTCCTGGTCAAGCGAATCCCGGGCTGGTCGCGCAATCTCGGCACCCGGGCAACCGCAGCCGCGAAATTGGTCTTCGTGGACTCGGGCATCGCCGCCAACGAGCTCGCCACCGATGCCCGGGCTCTGCTCAGGCCGGGAGCACCATTCGGCCCCCTGCTCGAATCGTTCGTTCTCTCCGAGCTGTCCCGCCAGCTCACCTGGTCGGAGCAGCAAGCCGATCTCTCCCACTACCGCGACCAGAACAAATACGAGGTCGACGCCGTTCTGGAGAACAGATCCGGCCAGGTCGTCGGCATCGAGGTCAAAGCCGCCACCTCCATCGGTCTCGACGACTTCCGCGGGTTACGCCGGCTGGCCGACCGCCTCGGCGACGACTTCATCGCCGGCGTCGTCCTCTACACCGGCACCGCCACGCTGCCGTTCGGAGACAAGTTCCGCGCCATGCCCGTCAGCGCCCTGTGGCAGGTTCCCGCTCCGGCCTGATTTGTTGAGGAAACGCGTAGGCGGCAGCACCGAAGTGCTGCCGCCTCCCCCGTATCAATCTCAGCGCTTCCAGCGCGCCGCGGCCAAAGTGTCGCGGAGCGTGTAATACGCCGGCTTACGCTCGAAGTTGTCGCCCATCACCGTGGCGGCCCCTTCCGAGGGGAAGAACACCGGCACCCACGAGTACTTGTCGGTGAAGCCCCAGATGGTGAACGAGTTGCAGTCATCAACGGCCAGACAGGCGTCCAGAACGGTCTTGTAGTACGCGGCCTGCGTCTGCAACTGCTCGGCAGTCGGCACGCCACCCTCGGGCAGGTCCATGCGCACGTCGAGTTCGGTGATCGCCGTGTGCAGACCGAGGTCGTCGAAGCGCTGCAGCACACCCTGCAGTTGGTCCGGCGCGCCGTACCGCGTACTCAAATGGGCCTGGGACGCAAAGCCGTGCAGCGGCACGCGGTCGGCCAGCAGCTGCTTGGCCAGCGCCTCGTACGCGTCGACCTTCACGCCCGGCCATTCCACGCCGTAGTCGTTCAGGAACAACTGGGCCTTGGGGTCGGCCCGGTGCGCCCAGCGGAAGGCGTCGGCCACGATGCCCGGGCCGAGTTCGCGGATAAAGATGTTCTCCTGGCGGTATTCGCCGTTCTCGTTGAAGATCTCGTTGGCGACATCCCACTGCTGGATCTTGCCGCGGTAGTGGCCGACCACCGTGGTGATGTGGTCCTTGAGAATCGCGCGCAGCTCCGCCTTGGTGAACTCGCCCTCCGCCAGCCACGCCGGGTTCTGGCTGTGCCAGAGCAGCGTGTGACCGCGGACGACCTGGCCGTGCTGCCGCGCGAACTTGACGATCGCATCGGCCGGGCCGAAGTTGTACTTGCGGCGCTCGGGGTGGATGAACTCCCACTTCATCTGGTTCTCGGGAGAGACCGAGTTGAATTCCCGGGCCAGGACCTTCCGGTACGGCTTGTCGAAAGTGAACGGGTCCGGGTAGTCCTGCTCGAGGTGGTGACCGCCGCCGGCGACCGCGGTCCCGATGCGCAGGTCACGCGGCGCCGCCCAGCGCAGCGGCACATTCCATTTACCGGGGTGGTGGTCCACGACGGACGAGCCGGCGGTTGCCTTCGTACTTGCCTGCGCCGGCTGGATGCCGGGGCCGATCAGTGCCGAGGTGGCGAGGACGGCCACGGCGACACGGTATGCCTTTCTCAAGATCACTCCTTTGAGGGGCGTCGGGCCGCCGCACACATCAGCTCAATGCCGAAAGTTTCGGGGTGGACGGACCGGAAGACCCTCGTACGCTAAGCCGGAAGCACAGCCTTCGTCAATGTTTCAGCTTCATGAACGACCGGACTTCACGCATCTCAACCAGGGCATCTCACCCCGGAACTGACGAGTCAGACAGGCCGGATGACTACCGATCAGATTCCGTAAGTTTCAGCACCCCAGGGATCCCCACCGGGGCCGAACACAGTGCTGGCCGGGAGCGTCCCGAAAATCTCGGGCCGCTACCCGGCCAGCACTGCTCAATGCGCGAGGCGGCTAGCTTTCCACCGTGCCGATCATGCGCGGTACGCAGGTCATTCGAGGATCGTCATGCCTGGTCGGCCCAGACCAGAAATTCTCGCGGTGGCCGGCTTGCCAGCAGGTCACCGATGGGCGACCTCGACACCGACTCCAACCAGGCATCGAAAGGTGTCGCACCCCCGGGGAACCACCACTCCGAGTGACTCTCCGCTTCAAGATCGCGATCCAGCGGGAATCTGTACTCGAACTGCACCTGGGAATAGGACTCGTGCTCTCCGTCTGAATCAACGACTTCCAGCTGTCTCACCATGCTCACCACAAAGGTGGGATCCGGGAGCCAGCCGACCTTGCCGTATTGAAAGAGATATCCGTCGGCGTCCTGGTCTTCGGGGACATCGAACTCTGTCGCAGCGAACCTTCGGGCCAGCTCCGTCAGGGCGGGCACGGGCGAGCCGGCCCGGATGTCGTCGTCGACGAGGCTGCGGGCGATGTCGACCGCCTCGTCCACCTGGTGTTTGTTGGACAATCGAACCTCCGTCATGCGACGCCGAGGAGCGGGAAACACCCATCCCCGCCACACGATCGCGTGGCGGGGATGGGGCAGATCAGGGCCTACGGCCAGTAGCCGCCTTGGAGCTGCCTTCTGACATGGCCGATCACGTCCAGAGCCTCATTTCGGTTTCTGGCCCCGGCCATGAGGTCGTTGACGTAATCGTAGTACTGGTTGGTATGGACCCGAGAGTGGACCGATGCGCCCGTGGGATTGGGTGACGAGCTGCTGCGCGGCAGCCAGACACCGTTTTCCGCATCGTTCACCCCGATACCGAACCGGTCGAGCTGCGCCCTCGCCGGAGCCGCCTTGGGCGAGTTGCCCGCGACGATGTGGTGGGGCGAGTGGGGTGTGCTCGGCTCGAGGTCACCGGCATCATTCAGAGCATTTCGCAGCTTCTCCGCGGATCCCTTCTCACAGTTATGGACGAGCACTGGCGTGTCGCCGGCCACCACGTAGTACGTGTGGGCACCGCTGACCGTGAGGTTGTAGACGGTGGTGCTGGTGGTGGTCGGATCCCCGACCAGTGCGACGCTGACCTCAGCGCCGGACTCGTCCCGGAGGGTGTCGCCGGTCCGGAGTTCGGCCGCCGGGATCCAGCCTCGGTCGGGGCTGTAGAACTTGTGTCCCGCGGTGGCGGTGATGACCGACGGCGGCCCGCCGCCACCGGAACCGGCCCCCACCAGGGTGAGCTCGACGAGGTCCTTGTCGCCGGTGCCCTCCACGGTGGCGGTCACCTGCTGCGGTTCGGTCGCGCCGGTCACCGGGTCGGTGGCGGTGACCGTGTCGCCCGGTTGCAGCTTCTCGATCGGCTTGGTGCTGCCGCCGGCCAGCAGCACCAGGGTGCCGGCGGCGAACGAGTTCGACGCGAGACGAGCCTTGTTGCCCTGGGCTATCTTGCAGCTCTCGCCGGTCGAGGATTCCTTTTTCTTCGCCTGTTTGGCGTTGTCGGCCGCCTTCTGCGAGGTCGCTTTGGCCCTGCCGCCGGCGTCCTTGGCCCCCTTCGCCGCCTTCGCCGCCTCGTCGGCGTACTTCTTGCTGTCAGCGGCCTCGTCCGCGGTCTGGGTGGCTTTCTTGATGTAGCGCGGGATGCTCGACAGCGCGTTCTTCGCCGATTTCAGCCGGCTGTACGCGTCGATGAGGCGGCGGCCGACCCCGATGGCCTTGATCGCCACCTTGGCCGCCTTGAACATCTTGCCCCAGGGCACGGCCTGCAGTGCGGTGGAGACACAGGCGACGATGTCGCCCTCGGTGATGCACTTCTTGGCGTCGTTGAAGCCGACCAGGTCGAGGATCAGATTGACGATCTCGTCGCCGATCTGCTTCACGAAGCCCTCGGACTCGTCGACGATCTTCTTCGCGTTCAGCCAGTCCGGGTTGTCGGTCGCCTGCTCGCCCTCGCCGGCGGACGGGGTGTTGGCGTCCGTGGTCCCCTGGCAGGCGCCCGGATTGTTGGCGCAGGCCATCGACGAGTAGTAGTCGACGTACGCCTGGGTCATCCCGTTGCCGTCCGGATCGCCCCCGGTGGGGTCGGTCAGCACGGTCGGGCGGGCATTGGTGTACGAGTACGTCGACACAGCCTGATCGGTGGCGGGCTGGGCGACCGGGTCCGCCGAGGCGAAGCGGCCGGTGCCCGGGTCGTAGCTGCGCGCACCCATCGCGTACCGGTCGCCCTGACTGACATCCTGGTACGTCCCGGCGTACTGCATCGGGTTGGCCGGCGCGTCCTCGGCTTCCTTGGTGCCGCCCTGGGTGAGGCCGGTGCCGCGGGCGACGCCGAACGCGTCGTAGTCGTAACTCCATTCCGGTGCCCCGGACGGGGAGACGACACCCGCCACACCCCCGAGCCAGTCGCGCAGGTACGAGTGCGCGGCCATCCCGTCGGCAGACGGCACTATCAAGGCGAGTGGCTGCCCGGACGGGTCGTACAGGTAATCGCGTCCCACCGTGCCGGTGGCGTCGGTCTGCCGTTCCTGGGCCAGCAGCGGCCGGCCGGCGTTGACGTCCCAGCTCCAGGTCTGGGTGACCGCACCCGCGCCGGAGCCGGTGACCGCCCTGATCCGGTTGCCCGTGGCGTCGTACGCGTAATTCGTGGTCTTGCCGCCGACGGTCGCCGACGTCATGGTGTGGTCCAGCGCGTACGTGAACCGCTCCGACCCGGCCTCGGTCTGGTTGCCCTCCAGGTCGTACGCGAACGAGCGGGTGCTCGAGCGGCTGCCCGTGACGCTCTCGCGGGTCAGCTGGTCGGCACCGTCGTACGTGTAGCTGGTCGTGGTGTTCTCGCCCGGAGCGACCCGGGTCTTGGTCTTGCGGTTGCCGACCAGGTCGTAGGTGTAGTCGGTGCGGTCGGCGACCGCGCCGGCGCAGGTCTGCGCGCCGAAGCACTCGGCGGTCAACCGGTTGGCCGCGTCGTACGTGTAGGCGGTGGCCTCGGTGACCGTCGGCTGGCCGGGCTCGCCGTCGGTCTCGACGACCCGGGTCGGGTTGCCGACCTTGTCGAGCGTGAGGTCGAACGCGGACAGCGTCGTGTCGCCCTTGGCCGCGGCGATCCGGGTCATCCGGCCGGCCCGGTCGTACTCCCGGCTCTCCGAGACGCCGGTCGACTCCGGGTAGGTGATCCCGGTCAGCTGATCCGCGACGTCGTACGAGAATCCGTACTCGGCGCTGCTCCCGCCGCGGGTGGCCGTGAGCGAACGGATCCGGTCGCCGGCGTCGTACGTGGCGCCGATCCGCGTGCCGTCCGGGTAGGTCCGTGCGGTGACCCGGTCGGAGCTGTCGTACTCGTACTTGAACGTGTCCTGCCCGCGGGTCACCGAGGTGAGCCGGTCGGTGACGTCGTAGACGTACGACTGCACGCCGGCCGGATCCGCGGCACTGACCACCCGGTTCTTCGCGTCGTAGCCGAACGAGTAGGTGACCCCGTCGGCGCCGAGCTGCTTGCTGGTCAGCCGGCCCAGGTTGTCGTAGGCGTAGAAGATGGACCGCGCCGGCCGGTTCGGGTCCGGTCGTCCCTCCTCGACGATGCGGGCGGTGACCTCCTGGATGAGGTTGGAGTCGGCGTCGTAGACGTACTCGCGGCGACGGCCGATCGGGTCGGTGGTCACGGTGGTGCGCCCGGCCCGGTCGTACTCGGTCGAGGCGGTACGGCCGAGCGGATCGGTCCGCTTGATCACCTGGCCGTTGGCGTTGTAGCCGTAGACCAGGCCCTGCCCGCCGGTCGCGTCCGGGCCGATGACCGTGGCGAGCCGGTCGGCGGCGTCGTAGGTGAAGCGGGTGGTCTTGCCGTTGGCGTCGGTCTGCGCCGTGGGCCGGTTGATCCCGTCGTACTCGATCTTGGTGGCGTTGCCCAGCGGGTCGGTCACGGACTCCGGGTTGCCGGCCCGGTCGTAGGCGTACCGGGTGGTGTAGTTGTCGGGGTCGGCGCCGGAGACGTTGCCGCGCGGTTCGGTGACCGCGACGACGCGGCCGTCGTCGTCGTACCGGGTGGTGATCACACCGCCGGTCGGGGTGGTCTGGCGGACCGGGTTGCCCGCGTCGTCGTATTCGATGCCGGCCGCGCCCGCGGCGGGCCCGGAGCTTCCGGTACGGCGGTTCGCCTCGTCGTAGGTGTTGGTCAGCTCTTCGCCGCGCTCGTTGGTCATCGAGACGACGTTGCCGTTGTTGTCGTAGCCGACCGTGGTGCCCTGCTTGAACTGGTCGCGCTGGGTGGTCGGCCGGTCCAGGGCGTCGAAGGCGGTGTCCACCTCGACCCGTTGACCGTCGGAGCCGTACGGCCGGTCGGCGCGGATCAGGTTGCCGTTGTAGTCGTAGTGGAAGACCGCAGTGAACAGGGCGGCCCGGGGCGGGTCGGCGTTGCCGCGCGGCGAGGTCTCGGTCGCCACCCGGCCGTTGCCGTCGTACGTCCAGGAGGTCTTGTTGCCCTCGCCGTCGGTCACCGAGGCGCGCCGCCCGCCGGGCGTGTACGTCGTCGCGACGACGTTGCCGATCGGGTCCTTGGCCTCGATGGCCCGGCTCGCCTTGTCGTAGGTGAAGCGGGTCGAGTTGCTCAGCGGATCGGTGGTGACGACCACGTTGCCGAGCTCGTCGTAGACCGTGCGGGACGGCTGGGCCTTGCCCGGCTGCCACACCTCGGTGATCTGGCTCTGCTCGTTGTAGACGTACCGCGTGCGGTAGGCGTCCTTGTTGCCGCCGGAGACGGTGCCGCGCGGGTCGACCACCGAGGCGAGGCGGCCGGTGCCGTCGTAGGTCATCTCGGTGCGCCGGCCGGTCGGGGCGATCTCCGCCGTACGGTTGCCGTGGGTGTCGTACTCGTAGCGGGTGACCTTGCCGCGCGGGTCGGTGCGGGAGACGAGCTGGCCCTTGGTGTCGTAGGCGTACTCGTACCCGGTGTCCTGCTTCGGGTTCTTCTGCCCGACCATCTCGTTGAACTCGTTGTACTTGTAGTCCCAGTCGTTCTTGCGACCGTCGGTGTACTTCGTCAGGTTGCTGCGGTTGTCGAACGTGCTGGTCTCGGTGAAGGCGAACGGCTCCGGCGCGGTCCGGGCGACCGGGTTGCCGCTGTCGTCGAAGCGGGTCTCCTCCTGGTTGCCCTTCGGGTCGACGACCAGGCTCTTGTTCAGCTTGCCGGTGTACCGGTGGTTGACGGTGTCGTTGCCGGCGTTCTGGCTGTAGAGCAGCACGTTGTTGCGGTAGCCGTCGACGACCGCCACGCCGTCCGGGTCGGTGGTGCGGGCGACCTGCTGGCCGGCGTCCCACCGGAACTCGGTCCGCGCGTTCTCCGGGTCCAGTTGCTCGGTGACCCGGCCCGCGGCGTCGTAGGTGTTGCGGATCAGCTTGTTGCCGCGGGCGTCGGTGATGTCGTTGAGCCGGCCGCCGGCGTCGTAGCCGTAGGTGGTGACGTTGCGGCGCGGGTCCTGGACCTTGAGCAGGCGCCCGTTCTGGTAGTCGAACTGGGTGGACCGGCCGTCCGGCAGCGTGATCTTCGTGACGAGCCGCAGGTCGGTACGGGACTCGAAGCGCACCACCCGCCCGCTCGCGTCGGTGACGGTGTTGAGGAGCCCTTCGGCGGTGTACGCGAACGTCACGCCGGAGCCGCGCGCGTTCTTGATGGAGAGGAGCTGACCGGTGGCGTTGAACCGCAGCACTCGCCGGTCCGGCGGCACCAGCTGCCACCCGCCGTCCACCTTGGACAGGTTCGCACGGACACCGGCCGGGCGGTCGTACGACCCGTCGGCGTTCGCGGTGTAGACCGCCTCGGAGCCGTCCTCCGCCCGCACCCGGACCGCGCCGTTGTCGGCGGCGATGATCCTGATGTCGTACGAGGAGCTCCAGCCCGGCCCGAACATGCCGGTGGCCGGGTTGCCGGACGAGTAGTAGCGCGCGTGGTTGAACGGGATGCCGTACGACGGCATCACGAAGTCCTTCTCCACCCGCAGGTAGGCGCCGGTCGCCGTGTTCACCGTCGCACCGCGCAGAGCCTGCGCGGTCACTGTCGGGCCGAGCACCGTGGCGCAGCCACAGCCGGTGGCCTGCCCGGCGGGCAGCGTCGGCACGTCGTCGGTCTTGCGCGGCCTGGCCTCCGCCGAGGCCGCGCTGGTCAGCTCCGTGCCGTCCGGCGCGACCTCGGTGATCGTCACCGTGTAGAGCCGCGCGGGGTCGAGCACCCAGCCGTCCGCGGCACCGAAGCTGCGGCACAGCAGAGCCGGGCTGTAGCACCGGCTCAGATCCGCCTGGCCGAGCTCGGCGGACCGCTGCTCGGCCCCGGACCCGACCTCGGTGACGGTCGCGAACCAGCGGCCCCACGACGTCGGATCACCGTCGTCGACGACGGCGTCCCAGTACACGACGAGCGAGGTGTCGCCGAGCAGGAATCCCGGGCGGGCGATCGGCCGGCCCGGCAACTCCGCCTGCCGGGCGGCCACCACCCGCGCGGCTGCGATCGCCTTGGCGCGCCGCTGGGCCTTCTCGGTCGCGGTCGGCACCCGAACCTTGCCGCCGGCCTCGACCGCGGGCGGCACCGGAGGCGCCGACTTACCGGCGGGCAGGCCGTGATTCTTGGTCGCCGTGGCCGGCAGCGGGCTGTTGACCGGGCCCGCACCCGGCGTCGCCGCCGGTGCGGCCGAGGCCCGCGTGGACGGCAGGACGAAGAGGAAAGAAATGACGAGTGCCCAGATCAGGGCATGGCTGAGCAGCCGGAACCGGCTGGAAACGCGCACGATGCACTCCCCCGTGGAGATGGCGTTGCAGTCCGCAGACACCATTACGCATCGATCCACGTCGACACATCCACCGAACGGTCCAGATGGGAGCGCTTCCACGGCCGGGCCGGGGCAAGAGGGGCCACATTCGTCGATACCAGCTGATACGGTCTCCCGCGTCGCATCGACACCAGTGACTTCACGGCCTCGCCGTGGCTGAGTTGTGCGGACAACTGAACATCGTGTCTTTTCGACTACGGGGGAAAGAAATGTCGGAGAGGAAGCACGGGCGCGCGCGCCTGTGGACAGTGATTGCTGCCTGTGTGGCGGTGACGGTCGCCGGCGGAGTCGCCGTGCCGACCGCGGCGACGGCGAGCCCCGCGGTGCTCGCGCAGGCCGCCGATACCACGATCGACGAGAAATACCAGGCGGCGGCCGTGCTGGGCTGGGTGCCCCGCGAGGAGGTCACGCTCACCGACCGCGACTTCGTCACGGTGCTCTGGGAGAAGGCCTCGGAGAAGCACAATCCCGCGGTGAAAGCGGCGGCGCTGGCCGCGTTCAGCGACGCCACCGATGCCGAGGCCGCCTCGGCCGAGTTCGTCCGGACCGGCATCTTCGCGGCGAACGACCGGGACGCGGCGCTGAAGGCGCGCAAGGCCGAGCTCGACACGCTCCGGTTGCGCGCGGCCCAGGAGATCAACTGGGTGCCGGCGACCACCGCCGAGCGCACCACCATGCTGGATCAGACGTTGCAGAACTACCTGCTGGCGCTCTGGCGCAAGGCGGCCACCTGGCCGGAGGTCAAGGCCGCGGCCGAACCGCTCACCGTCGCCGACGCCACCGACGAGCAGCGGCTGGACTTCCTCCAGCACGCGCTGTTCGACAAGGCCGAAGCCGACCGGCAGAACGAGATCGCCAACGGTAACGCCGAGGAGCTGGCGGCCCGCCAGGCCGCGGCGCTGCGCTCGGCGAAGGAGAAGGCGGTGGCCACCGCACTCAAGCGCTCGGCGACGCCGTACGAGCTGGACGAGCTGGAACTGCGCGAGCTCATCCACCTGTTCGCGGCGGAGAGCACCGGCCGGAAGGTCAAGTCGGACGCGACTGTCGCGTACGCCGACAGCGCCGAGGAGGCGTGGGTCGCCTTCGTCTTCACCGGGGTGCACCTCGCGAACAAGGTCGACCTCGACGAGCGCGACCTGTCCGAGGCGCGGGCCAACGAGGTCAAGGTGCGCGACATCATGTACGCCGCCGAGGCGGACGGGTTCAAGCCCACCGTGGTGACGACGGCCAAGAAGGCGCTCGAGGGCGTAGCCCTGGACCGTAGCCTCTACCTGCTCGGCGGCCACGACACCGCCCGCCAGGCCGACTTCATCCGGCCGTCGGCCGATCGCACCGTGATGATCCAGGCCAACGGCTACAACGGCTGCATCGCCCGGCCCACCCGCCTGCAGATGTTCGCCCGCGCCGACGTGCGGCTCCGGGTCGACCCGTGCAACGAGAACAACCTCATGCAGCGGTGGCTGCTGAAGGCGGACACCACCGCGGGCCGGTACAAGCTGTTCAACGCCTTCAACGGAACGTGGTGTCCGTTCCCGGAGCGGGCCAAGGTCCAGCAGGACGGCGCTCCGATCATGACCTTCGACTGCTACAACCCGCCGGACGGCGCGCCCGCCGCGGCGGACGTGTGGGAACTGCTCGACGGCGGTCAGGGCAACGTGGAGATCCGCAACGTCACCAACAACAAGGTGATCACCGCGGTGGCGGGCTCGGCCGCGGGTTCGCTCACCGTCGTGCAGAACCCCAACGGGCACACGGCCACCCAGCAGTGGCGGCTGATCGACCCGTCGCACCAGGGGAACGCGAGCAAGCCGCCGACGGGCTCCTTCCGCCTCAAGAACGTCAAGTCGGGTCGCTGTGCCCGGCCGGTCGGTGCGCTCGACAAGCCGGGTCAGGGCGGGCTCGCGTCCTGGGCCAACCTGGAAGTGCGCGACTGCGGCACCGGCACCGAGCAGATCTGGGACGTCGCCACGCTGTCCGACACGCGTTTCACTCTGCGCAACCGGGCCTCGCAGTACTGTGCCGTCCTCGGCGCCGACGACGACGCGGAAATGGCGATCCTCCGGCAGGGTGGGTGCACCAGCACCAATGCGCCCTGGGTCGCGATGTTCACCAAGGCGTCCGGGCTGTACCTGCGCTCGGGGGCCAACGGCGACTACATGGGCCTGCGCGACGGCGGCACCGCCAACGGCACGCTGGCGACCACGATGGAGTATTCGACGATCACCGACGAGCAGTGGATCCTCGAACCGGTGTCGGACGCCGCGACCCAGCCGACGCCGGTGTGGGTCGCCCCGGGCAAGCCGATCACCAGCTACTCCGGGACCGCCGTCACCTTCCAGCCGGAATGCAGCGGCACCGGCGTCCAGCTGAGTGTCGGCGCGTCCAGCACGACCTCCAAGCCGATTCGCACCCACGTGGCGAACCCGATCAAGAATCTGGTCCGGGCCGATGTCGCCACCGGCGGCACCACGGAGAACAACTGGCAGGTCTGCGTCGTGGCCAGTCCCACCAGCAGCAAGCTGGAAGTGACGCTGAAGAGCACGGCCTCCAAGGCCTTCGCCCGCGAGGGCACCAACCCCAGCGCGGGTCTCATCGCCGACCAGACGAACGCGGCCAACGCCGAGCGCTTCATCCTGCAGCTGCGCGGTTCCAAGGTGCGGCTGACCCTGGCCTACGACGTACTCCAGTCCAAGAAGACCAACAAGTTCGCGGTGCCCGACACGGCCGCGACGGGAACCCTGAACGGGGCCATCCGCTTCACGAGTGCGACCCCGGTCGCAGCCGGGGAGCTGGGCGTCTTCTGGTAGCGGATGCACCGCGGCGGGCGCACTGCCCGCCGCGGCTCCGTCCTTGCTCTCAAGTCTTCGCCGGCCCGGGGCATGCCCCGGGCCGCCGTTTCAGCGTGCCGTCAGGAGGCACCCCATGTTGAAGGTCGACACCCGGGGCCGGATGTTGCTGGTCGCCCTGGCATCCGTTCTCACCCTGCTCTTCGCACAGACACCGGCGGTCGCGGCCGCCAGCCAGGCCGACCGGGACCGGGTCCAGTGGCGGGCCATGTCCGACGGCCGCTGGGAGGTCCGCTCCGCCGCCGCCGTGGCGTTCAACGACAAGAAAGACCCCGACGCCGTCACCAAGTTCCTCAAGACCGGCCTGAACGCGGCCATCAACCGTGCGGCCGCCTTCGAACGCGCCAACATCGCGGAGATCAACTACTGGTTCCGGATCTCGCCCGCGGATTCAGCTGTCCACATCGGATGCGAGCGCGCGCTGGCGGCGACGCACGACGAGAAGGACGACTTCGTCCGTACCGGGCTGGCCATCGCCCGGGAGCTGGACGAGTCCGGTCAGCACCAGCACGAGGAGGAGGTGGCGAAGCAGGACCAGGCGGACCGTGACTTCGTCGCCTCCCTCGCCGACACGGACCCGGGGCTGCACGTCCAGCAAGCGGCGGCCGCGGCGGTCGAAGGCGGTACGGACGCGGACATCGCCGACTTCTTCAAGTACTACTGGGTCGCCGGGGCGCGACTCGACGACGAAGCGTACAAGCTCGCGATCAGCGACCTGGATCTCAAGGGGAACGCACGGCTGGCGCAGCTCCAGCAGGCGGCCCTCACCGCGGCGGCGAAGGAGGCCGGGGCCAGCGGGGAGGCCGCCGAGAAGCTGCACGCCGAGACTGTCGCCGCCTGGCACGCCGTCGCGACCGCGGCCACCGGCACCAGCGAGAACTGGGCCGCCGAACGCGACCGGGCAGCCCAGCAGGCGCAGAAGTGGACCGCCGTGGCCGAGTACGCCCGGGGCGCCACCACCGAACAGGACTGGTCCGCCGTGGTGGCTCGGGCCGGCACCAACGTCACGGCCTGGCAGGACGCGGTCCGCTGGGCCGAGCAGCAGACCGCCGAGTGGGCCCGGATCGCCGAGGAGATGGACGAGCGATGAGCCGGCGGATACTGCACGTCGCCCTGACCGCCGTCCTCGGCTTCTCGCTGGCCGGCACGGTCGTGACCGGGCCGGCGCACGCCGACCCGAAGCCGGCGGCCGTCGCGGCGGATGCCGTCGACTGGACCGAGGAAGAAGCGGACTGGTATCGCGACAGCGTCGCCGACATCGCGGTCTACGCGGCCGAGCCGGAGGTCCGTACAGCGGCCGCCGCAGCCCTGGCGGCCGGCACCACGCAGGCCGTGGCGGACTTCGTGGAGGTCGGCTGGGCCAAGGCCCGCACGGCCGCCGCCCAGCGCAAGAGCCGCGAGAAGAACCAGGTCAAGACCTGGGCCAGCACCGGCGGGAACAACGTCAAGAAGGCCGCCAACCTGGCGCTGACCGGCGGCGACTACGCGATCAGCGAATTCGTGGCGTACGGCTACGAGATCGCCGACCGGCTGGACCACCCGGTCGCCGACACAGCCGCCGAGCGGGAGCGGATCTACCAGCGCGTCGAGCTGATGATCACGATCGGCGGACCGACCGTCGTCGCCGAGGGTGGCGCGGCCCTCGCCTCCGGGGATCCGGCGGTCATCGCCGAGTTCTACACCACCGGCTACGCGGTGGCCAACAAGACCGACTGGGACAACCGCGAACGCGTCCGGCTCGCCATCGAGCTGCGCAACCAGACGCTGGACGACCTGACGGCGGCCGCCGGGGCCGCCGCGGCCGGGGCCCAGGCGCGGGCCGAGATCGTGGCCGCCAACATCGACGGCCTGCGGTACCTCGAGGACGCACTGCTCACCATGAGGCAGTCGGCCGGTGCGGCCAACGCCGCGGAGCAGGTCTTCGAGCAGGACCGGATGCAGCGCCCGAGCGGCGGGCGGGGCCGCACGGCTCTGCTGGAGGCCCACAAGGCCGACGCCATCGCCGGCGCGACCCGGGCCAGCCAGACGGCGACGCAGATGAACGCCGTCATCGCCCGGGTGCAGGTGGCGGCCAAGGACCTGAAGGAGTCCGGGCAGGACCACGGTCAGGACTGGGCGCAGGTCACCATCGCGGTCGGCCTGTCCGCGCAGGCGGCTGCGCATGCCGCCGCGACGGCAGCCGCGGCCGCCACCGCGACGCTCGCCGACAGCCTGGCCCTGGACGCCGACCAGAACGCGACGCTGCGCGCGAACAACGCGGCCCGCTGGCTGGCCGAGACCAAGTACCAGGAGAAGGTGGCCGCCGACCAGGCGGCCGTGGCCAAGCAGCAACAGAAGATCGCCGAGGCCGCGGCCAAGCGGGCCAAGGACCAGCGCGGCGTCGCCGAGAGCGCCGCCACCGACGCCCGCAAGCACGCGGACAACGCCAAGCAGCTGCGGGCCGACGCGCAGCGGGCGTCCGACAACGCGGTCGCCCAGGCCCAGACCGCGGCCTCGGCCCAGCTGGCGGCCAACGACGCCACTCAGCGGGAACAGGCGGCGATCGACCGGGTCAACCGGGCCGGCGAGGAACTCTCGGCGGCCACCAACCGGTGTTATGCGGCCGAGCAGGAGTACAACGCGATCACCGCGGCGCTGCAGAAGGCCCGCGATGAGGCCGAGGCGGCCGGGAAGGACGCCGACGAGGCCACCCGGGACCTGCAGATCCAGGCCGACCGGGCCCGCGACGCGTACCACGCGGCGCTGGCCTGGGCGGACAAGGCGCGGGCGGCCGCCAACGCGGCCCGCGACGAGGCCGAGAAGGCCAGTGCCGCGGCCAAGGTGGCCCGCAACGCGGCCAAGGCGGCGCAGCAGAGCGCGCTGACCGCCCGGCGCGCCTCGGACAAGGCCGGGCAGGCCGCGGTCGGCAGTGTGCAGGCCGCGGAGGCCGCCCGGGTCAACGCGGACCGGGTGGCGGACGAGGCCGGGGCCGCCGTGCAGGAGGCCGGCCAGGCCATCGTGCAGGCGGACATAGCCGGCAACGCGTCCGGCAGCGCCGCCGCGCTGGCTCAGCTGACCGTCGACCGGGCCGGCACCGCGAGCTACATCGCCGTTCGGTTCGCCGCGGTCAACGCCGATGCGCGGGACGCGTTGTCGGTCGCGTCCGAGTCGCTGGTGCTGGCTCAGGAGCAGGCCGCGGCGGCCGCGAAGCGCGCGGCCGAAGCCGAGGCGGCGGCGACCCACGCCGGCGAGCAGGCGCAGGACGCGGCCGCTGACATCAAGCCGGCGTACGAGTCGGTGGCCCGGGCGGTCGATTCGGCGAAGACGGCGATCGTCGCGGCCAACAAGGCGTACGAGGCCGCGGTGGCCGCCACCAACGACGCGAACAGCGCGACCGTGGCCGCCCGCACCGCCACCAACTGGGAGTCGGTGGCGTGGCGGGAAGCCAGCATCGCGGACAACGCGGCGCAGACGGCCAGCCTGGCCGCGGCCAGCGCGGGCCGGGCGTCGGCGAGCATCGACCGGGCGTACGCGTGGGCCAAGGGAGCCACCGCGAGCATCCACACCCAGGCCAAGAAGCTCGGCGACACGCTCAAGGGCCTGCAGGACGAGAAGGCCAAGCAGGACGCGATCCTGCGCGAGCAGCAGGAGTTCGAGGACAAGGTCGAGGAGGGCATCCTCAACTACCTCAAGTGCCAGGCCGCGATGACGGCCGCCTGCGAGAAGCTGTGGAACCTGGTGCAGCCGCACCTGCGTACGGCGCTGGACGCCAGCAAGAACCACATCGCCCTGCTGGCCAAGTGCTACACGGGTGACAAGCCCGCCTGTGACGCGGCGCAGGCCAACGGCGACAAGGTGCAGGACTTCTTCGTCCAGGTCGGCGCCGGCCTGCTCGAAGGGGCCAAGGGCTTCGTCACGGGTCTCAAGGCGCTGGCGGACTGCGGCAGCTGGATCGTGGTCGGCCTCAGCGGCGACTACTTCCGCAACAACTGCGGCAAGACCGTCGAGGGTCTGCGGCAGATGCCGAAGATGCTCCGCGAGCACCCGCTCGAGCTGATCCACATCTCCGAGTGGCGCGACAACCCGGGCAAGGCGTTCGGGCTGACCCTGTTCGACGTCGCCTCGTTCGCGATTCCGGGCGTGGGCGAGGTCGGCGGGGCGCTCAACAAGACGCTCGGCGGGCTCAGCAACCTGCTGCGTTTCAGCGTCACCCGGCTCTCCGGCGGCCTGGGCCGGCTGGAGCGGTTCGCCCTGCGCGTGGCCGACGTGCCGGGCGCGCCCGCGGGCCGGATCGCCAAGATCACCGGTGTCGGGCTGCGGCTGGAGAACGGCGTCGCGAAGTTCGACGAGGCGATCGCCCTCATCGACGACAAGATCTACAAGGTCGGTCCCACCACCGCCCGCCTCGACGCGCCGGTCGGCGAGCTCGAGGGTGCCGTCGTGCACTTCGACGGGGGCCTGGTCTCGGTCGAGAACGGGGTCGTCAAGATCCGTGATCTGGTGCTCAAGCCCAGTCACGACGTCGACCTGCCCGAGACGCCGGCCGCCTGCCGGTTGCTCGCGGCGGCGAAGACGGCGAAGGCCGCAACGGCAGCGAAAGCCGCCGCGGCGGTGCCCTGCAACGGCACGCAGCCCGACGGGAGCTGGTACAACCAGGAGAACGGTGTCCCCCTCACCCTCAACGCGGCTGACAACGCGGCCGCCGACGCGGCGCTCGCGGCGGCCAAGAAGGTCGAAGAGGGTGTCAGCGGTGGCCCGCGGAGCCTGACCCACCGGGTGCAGGAGCTGATCCAGACGGTCCCGGGCTCGTCCCGGGAGGGTTACGACTTCCGGCTGAAGGGCGCCGACTCGCTCAAGCGCAAGCTGGCCGCCGACCGCAAGAAGAACCCGCACCTGACCCCCACGGAGCTGGTCGCGGGGATCGGCGACAACATCCGGTACACCACGCTGTTCGAGGTGGAGCGCTACGTCTCCGGAGTGCAGGAGACCGTGCGGGCGCTCAAGGCCAAGGGTTACGAGCTGACCAAGGTCAAGAACGGCTGGAACGGCAGCATGGGCAACTACAAGGGCATCAACCTGACTTGGCGGGATCCGGAGACCGGCCACCTGTTCGAGCTCCAGTTCCACACCCCCGACAGCTTCTGGATCAACAAGGGCGAGCACCTCTACTACGAGATCAAGCGGCTCCCCGAGGGCGACCCGGGCGACACCGGAGAATGGGGCCTGACCAAGCAGGAGGCGAAGGAGCTGTCCACGGAGATGTGGTCGCACGCCGATCTGCCGGACGGGGCCGACGATCTCGACTTCGCCCTGGGAAGGTGATCAGGTGAATCAGTACTTCGCGGTCACCGACGACCGGCACGACGCCAAGGATCCCGTCACTGTCGTCCGGGTCGTCGAGGGCGCCGGGCCGTACGGCATCACCCGGCTCAACGACGACGCGGCGTGGGTGCGCACCACCCTGCTGGACCAGATCGAGTCCGGCGAGGTGCCGTACCGGCTGCGGTCGGTCTCGCGGAAGGCAGCCGCCCGCATCCGCGAGCGCCGGGAGAAGAAGATCGCCTTCCGGTACTCCATCCTGGTGCGGGACGACGATCCGAGCGACGAACCCATAGGTGTCCTGCGCGAATGGGATGCCGCGAGCGGCGACTCGTCGTACGCGGAGACGTTCACCCGGGACGGCGAATGGGAGCACACCACCGTGCGCCTGGACATCGAGCGGGGCAGCGACATCCGCAACCGGATCGTGCCCAGCGACGCGGCAACTGTGCACCGGTTCATCGAATCGCTGCCGGTGCGATAGGGCACGGAAAGCAGAGCGCCGGCCGGGTGGCTGTGACCATCCGGCCGGCGCTCTCAGTACTCCTTCTTGATGACGAAATAGGAGCCGCGGATGGTGCCGGCCAGCTTCGACTTCTGCCGGGCGAACTTGAACGCCCCGAGCTCCTCCGGAACGTCCATGCCGTCGGAGAGCTTGAAGCCGACCGCCCGTTTCCCGCCGTCGTCGAGCGTGTACATCACGTTGATCGACAGGCCGTTCTCGTAGAAGACGTAGGCCATTCGGATGTTCTCGACCTGGAAAGCCGTCGCCTCGAGCGGCGGCGAAGAGATGACCAGGCCGCGCTCCTCCTCGAGAATGCGGTTCACCCAGGCGATGGTCGGCTGCGCTTCACTCGCGGGCTCCACCGTGAAGGTGTGGTCGTATTTGTTCTTGAAATAGCGGGCCTCGTTCGCCCGCAGACCGGCCAGCGCATCCGCCACCGGCGACGACTCCAGGCCGACGGTCGAAACGGTGCCGAAGTCCACCGCATAAGACATGACAGCTACCTCCGCGTGTCGGCTCGTCCCGATCGGGCCGTCATCAGCGTAGCGGTGTGCGTGCTCGTTCCAGGTAGCGTTCGCTGCCATCGCGGGCCGGAACGCCGAGAAGTTCACGGTCACTGCCAAGGCGAGCGACCCGTACGGGATCGCTAGCCTGGACAGGACATCGACGAGGGTGGTGGCCGTGAACGGTATCGATGCTGCTGAAGACTGGCTGGACGCTTGGGTCGGGCAGACCAACGCCCAAGCGGCACGCAGCGTCGAGCTGTCGCGCCGCGTGGCCGCGCTGACCAGTACGGCGGAAGGGCGCGACGGCGCGATCCGGGTGACGGTCGGCTCGGCCGGTCAGGTCGAGCGCCTCGAGCTCAACGAGCGAGTCCACGAGCTGGCCGGCCCTCGACTGGCCGAGGGGATCATGGCGGTGATACGGCGTGCTCAGGCGGCCCTTTCCCGCCGTGTGGCTGAGGACGTGCAGGACACCGTCGGCGCGGACACCGAAACGGGACGCGCGGTGATCCGTTCCTTCGACACCCGGTTTCCCCCGGCCGAGCGCGAGGACGACCGGTGAGCGCGGACGTCGAGTTTGCGGCCGAGGCGGTGTTGCAGCATGCCGACGCGGTGAGCGAGGCCTCCGACGCCATGGCTCAAGCTCGGGCGGCAGCGGGCGAGGTCGTCATGGACAGCCAGGCCTACGGCCAACTCTGCCAATTCCTGCCGGCACTGCTGAGTCCGCTGTTCGGCACCATGACGGAGGTCATGAATCAAGCGGTGGACGCCGTCGCAGAGAGCGCGCTGAACCTCCGGAAGACCGCTGCCGACATGACGGCCACCGACTCCGGCAATGCCCGGAGAATGGACGCAGCCGGCGGCCCCGGCATCGAACTGCCGCTGTGACCGACAACCCGCTGGTCGCTCAAGCGCACAGCTCGACCACCTGGTACACGGGCCTCAGCCTGGTCGAGGACGCCGTACAGATCAACAGCGGCATCCAGAACGGCAGCTGGGTGGACGGCACGCTGGGTGGCGTCAGCGGCGGTCTGGACATGCTCGGCCTGGTCGTTGATCCCCTCGGTTCACTGGTGGCCTGGGGCGTCGGCTGGCTGATGGAGCACGTACAGCCGCTGAAGGATGCGCTGGATTGGCTGGCGGGCCAGCCCGACGAGATTGCCGCCCACGCTGCCACCTGGCGCAACGTCGCCGCGGCCACGACCGCCACCCAACAGCGATATGCCGACGCCGTGCGAACGCAGACGGCCGGCTGGTCAGGGGCCTCCGGCGATGCCTATCGCAGTCACGCGGCCCAGCAGGCTGAGGTCCTGGGCGGCATGGCCCAGGCTTCCCAGGCGATCTCGTCCGCGGTCGAGGGCGCCGGTCAGCTCGTCGGCCTGGTCCGCGGCATCGTCCGGGAACTGATCGCCCAGTTCGTGGCCACGCTCGCCGCTCGCCTGCCGCAATGGCTCGCGGAGGCAGGTCTGACTCTCGGCATCGCAACCCCGGTCGTCATCGGTCAGGTGGCCGCGCTGGTCGCCAAGTGGGTCGACCGGATCCAGGGTTTTCTTCGAGCACTGATCAGCAGTCTGCGGCGGCTCAGCGGCAAGCTCGATGACCTGACCGGCGTTCTTGACGGGCTCAAAGAGGCACTCCGAAAGCTCAGCCGTTCCGATCCGACCGCAGCCGCGTCCGACACGACGTCCGCAGCGCGCCAGACCGGGGGTGAGCTGCGGCGTCCGCGCGGCGACATCGACTTCGAGGACGCTTGGCCGGAGCAGGCCTACGACGCGATCCGGGCCGGCGACGACGAGCTTCCGGCGGTGGCCGCAAGCGCACGCGAGTACGGTTTCAGCGCCGACGACATCACGAGGATCAAGAATCACGTGTTCCGTGACGAGCACGTGCTCGATTCGTACGGTGAAAGCACCGTCGCCCGTTTCGACGCCAATCCTCGGATGGCTGAGGCGTGGCAGCGGCTCGCTGAGGGAAATCCTCACCCGGCGGACATCGACCTGTTGCGGCACGAGCGATTCGAGGCGGAGTACATGGCCAGCACCGGTGACCAGAGTTACCGGCGTGCGCACGCCGCCACGAACGAGGCCGGCTTCACGTGGGACCCTGAAGCCGCTGCTCGGGACGGCGTCGGCTATCAGCGAAGGGACTGACAGTGCTCGGTGACTTTGGGCGGTGCCGGCGATGACCGCCTCGATCGGCATCTGGGCACACGGTGACCCGACCGGCGCAGTGGTGCTGTACCGGTGGGAGGCCGATCAACAGACCGGGTTCGTGACCTTTGAGGTCTCCTCGCGGCGAATCCGGCCGGCGGACAGCACCGGCCGGCCGGTCGGGGATCTGCTGTTCGATCCGGCGCAGGACGAACCGTCGGGCACCGCAGCCGGCGTGGACCGGCGGTTGTTCGCTCAGGTGGTCGTCGCGATCATGCGCGCGTACCGGCGAGCGGGGAAGGCCCCGGAGACTGCCCACGCCTACTACTACTGAGAGCGCCGTCAGCCCTACGACTTGGGGGTGATCAGGTAGTCGTCGGCCTCGGGACTCCACTTGAGGTCGATCGCGTTGCTTGTCGCTGCTGCTTTGCAGAACTGGAGGAAGCTGCGGTAGCCCAGCTTCTTCTCGCTGAAGTCCGGCGCCACCTTGCGGACCTGGTTCTTCAGGCCGGACAGGGCCGCTGCGCCGGTGCTTCCCGCCAGGTCGGAGACCACGCCGCGGAGCAGCGCGAATGCCGCCTCCCGGTCCCCGTGCTCCGGCAGCGCCACCTCCGGGTCGCCCTTGGCCGAGCCGCCGCCGATCAGTTCGACCACGTTGTGCCCGGCCAGGTAGCGCAGCATTTCCCCGAACGCCCGGAACCCGTAGTCCGCCTCGTTGAAGGTCGGGTCCTTCCGCAGCAGCGTCCGCTTGAGCGTCGAAGCGGTCACCGTCCCGCTGGAACTGCGCTGCAGTCCCGCCACCGTCTGCGCGACCAGAGCCGACAGCGTCTCCACGTCCCGTACCGGCTCGCTCGGCGCCGGCTGCGGCTCCTGGACCACCACCGCCGGGATCTCCACGCCCTCGAGGCGGTCGTAATAGAGGAACTCGTCGCACGCCGGGGGCAGCAGCTTCGATGTTGATCTCTCGACCCCCACCCCGATGACCCGCTTGTTGAGCTCGCGCAGCTTGTGCACCAGTGGGGTGAAATCGCTGTCGCCCGTGCACAGCACGAAAGTCGAGATGTACGACCGCTCGAACGCCACCTCCAGCGCGTCCACCACCATCTTGATGTCGGCCGCGTTCTTGCGGGAGGCGCCCATCCGCTGCGGGATGTCGATGAGTTCGACGTGCGAGCGGGTCAGCATGCGGCGGTCCTCGTCGAAGTACGACCAGTCCGCGTACGCCCGGCGGACCACCACCCGGCCCCGCTCGGCGAGCGCGTCGGCCACCGGGCGCAGCTCGAAGGGCATGCCGCCCAGGTGGTCACGGGCGCTGATGGCCAGGTTCTCGTAGTCCAGGAACATCGCGATGCGCTCTTCGTGATCCACCCGGTCAGCGTACGCATGCCGGAGAGCCCCGCGGACGAAGCGTGAGAGGATCCCGCCCATGGAAAACGACCGGCTCGCCCTCGCGCAGGACCGTACGACCGCCGCCGCGACGCTTTACGAGCTGGCCTCCGACCCCTCCGTTCAGGTTCGCGCCGCCGTCGCCGCCCGGCCGGACGCGCCGGCGGAGGCGCTGCGGCCGCTCGCCCGTGATCGTGACCGCACTGTCCGGCAGGCGGTCGCCGGGAATCCGGCCACCAGTCAGGGCAACCTGCTGCGCCTCGTCGGTGACGCCGACCGGTGGGTGCGCTGGGCGGTCGCGGCCAACCCGTCCTGCGATGCCCGGGTCCGCCAGGTGATGGTGAAGGCGCAGGACAAGGAGTTGCGCGGGCTGCTCGCCGAGATGGGTGAGCTCGAGCCGGAGCTGGCCGCGATCCTGGTCAAGGACGCCTCCCCCGAGGTGCGGGAGCGGCTGGCCAGTCACACCTTCGACCCGGACGTCATCGCCGCTCTCCTCCAGGACCGGACGGTCCGGGTGCGCAAGGGTCTCGCCATCAACGAGCAGACCACCGCCGAGCACCGGCACGCGCTGGCCCAGGACTCGTCGCCCGATGTCCGCGCCGCGCTGGTCCGGGCGTTGCCGCTGGACGAGGCGGACCTGCGGGCCCTGGTCAACGACCGGTCGGTGGAGGTGCGGCGTTCGCTGGCCACGTCGGCCGTCACCCCGCCGCACATCCGGCAGGCGCTGGAGAACGACGCCGACGAGACGGTGGCCGAAGATGCCCGCCGGTATCGGGCCACCGCCGCGCCGGTGGCGGCTCCCCGCCCCGGGCACCGCCGGCCGATCGGCAAGCGCTTCCCGGGCCGGGCCGGCCGTTGATCAGCCGGCGGTGAGCTGGAGTGCTCCCCGGAGCAGGGCCACAGCCTGGGGCGCGACCGAGGCCTCGTCCAGCGGCCGGGCCGGGTCGGACAGCATCAGGCTCGCCGTGACGAGGTCACCGTCGGCGGCGCGGGCGAAGTAGTTGAGCGTCAGCACGCCGGGCTCCGATCCGCCCTTGAACCACACGGTCGGGAACTCCGCCGTGGGCAGGGCGACACCGCCGTCGTTGATGGTCAGAGCCGCGTTCACCGCGGGGTCGCGCTGCTGCCACAGGCCGGCGTACGCCTGGCACATGTCCACCGGTGAGCCGAACCATTCCACCTTGTCGATCATCCGCGGGTTCGGCCAGGCGGTGATCGACGTGAGCGGGACCCGGTCGAGCAGCGGCAGCATCCGCGCCCGCAGGGCCGGGCTCAGGGCGGCGTACGACGCCGCGGCGGCCGGGTAGTGCCACCCCTTGAGCACGAAGAACTCGCGGGTGGTCAGCACCGGGGCGTTCGGCGCCGAGTTGCCGAAGCGGGTGAACTGCCGCCGCACCGCCTCCCGGCCGACCCGGTGGATCAGGTGGTCGGTGGCCGTGTTGTCGCTGATGGCGATCATGTGGTCGGCGTACTCGGCGAGGGTGTGCACGGTGCCGTCCGGCTCGTTCTGCATGACGCCGGACGGCAGCGACTTCCAGGCCGGGTTCAGCGGCAACTCGGTGTCCCAGGACAGCCGGCCGGACTTCACGGCCTCGGCGAGAGCGCCCAGCACGTACAGCTTGAAGGCGGAACCGAGTGGCCGTACCGTGTCGGGATTTTTGCCGTGCACCAGCCGGCAGCCGGCCGGCGAGATCCGCATGGCCGCGAAGGACACCCGCGGCGCGAGCGTGCGCAGGCTGCGGTCGACGGCGGTCCAGGTGGTCGGGGCCGGGAGGTACGGGGTCAGGCGCAGTCCGGTGATCAAGCCGGACGGGTTGACGGTGAGGCTGATCAGCAGAGTGCCGGCGGGACTGGTCACGAGCTGCCGCAGCTGCGTCGGTGACGACGAGATGACCTCGGCCGGCGTGAACGGCGCCACCGGGCGCAGCGCCTCGTTCAGATCGGCGGCCAGCAGGGCCTGGTCGAGGTGCTGCGCCAACTCGTCGGCCGGCACCGGCAACCGGGCCGAAGCGTCGATCAACCAGGCGAACTGGGTCTCGGCCGGCGAGGCGGCCAGGGCGGGCGCGGCCGGCAGACCGAGCATCAGCGTCAGTGCCGCGAGGACCGCGACAATTCTCCGGACCATCAGAACCCCCGGGGGTACGGGCGAGGTCAGGCCGGCCGGATGAACAGCCCGGCCACCGTCCCCTCGCGACGGAAACTCACCTGGGCTGTGCTCTGCCCGGCCTCGAAATGCATCAGGACGTCGACCACCGTGAACTCCCCGGCGGCGTGCACCACCGGATCGCCGAACCGTTCGAACGCGCCGACGCTGCCCACGACCACCGCCCACACGGAAGCGAGCGCCTGGGTGTCGAGCTCCCGCCGCATCGTCTCGTCGAAGTCCCCGCGGACCCGGTCGAACCGGGCGGCCGCGAGGTGGGTGAGCAGGTCGAGCGCCTTGTCGCCCGCGCCGGGCAGGATCCCGGCCGACATCGGCTCACCCGTACGCGGATCGACGGGTCGCCCGAACCGCTGGAACGCCGCCTGCCGCGTGGTGCCCAAGACGTCTCCGATCTCCTGCCAGGTATGACCCTCGGCCCGGGCCCGATCGACCGCGGCGCGCAGGGAGTCCTGGGCTTCGAGCACCTGCCGGTGCACAGCCTGTACTTCTCCGAGAGTGCCGCCGACGCCCGGAGATGTCAAGGAAGAATTGACAGCCTCGCGCTGTCGACGGGCCGCACTGCGGCACGTCGAGTTGCAAAATCGCTGCTTACGACCAGGTCCAAGGCGAGCCGGGAGCGGGTTACCGCAGTATTCGCAATCCACAGCACGTAATACTAATCCGTGCCGACGCCGCACGGAATAGGCACGGAAAGATCAGGTCCGATGAGTCGCGAGATGCCGCACCAGGAGCGTGGCCACTTGCGCGGGCGCCTGCTCGGGCAGCCAGTGGGACACCCCGGCAAGCGTCTCGAACCGGTAGGGACCGTCGACGTAGCGTCCACAAAGCTCGGCGGCCACCCGGGAGATGAAGCGGTCTCCGTCGCTCCAGATGAAGAGCGTGGGCACCTCGATGCGGCCGGTCCGTTCCCGCAGCCCCAACGGTATGGCCCGATACCAGTTGATCGCGGCCTGCACAGCAGCCCGGTCGGCAGCCCTGGCGGCGTAGCGGGCCGCGCTCTCCGAGTCGAGCCCGGAGCTGCGCAGAGAGGCCCGCATCGCGTCACCGTTCCGGCGCGAGAGCAGGAACTCGGGCAGCCACGGCACTTGCCAGGCAGCCATGTACCAGGAGCGCAGAAACTGACTGCTTGAGGTAAGCGATTTCAGGAACGCCTCCGGATGGGGTACCGACATGGCGACCACCGAGCTCACCCGGTCGGGATGGTGGCCGGCCACGTACCAGGCCAGGGCCGCACCCCAATCGTGACCCACAAGATGGAAGCGTTCCGCGCCGGCGGCATCGGCCAGGGCCAGCACGTCCGCCGCGAGCCGGGAGATCGCGTACGCCCGGCGGCCCGCCGGCCTGGCACCGGCGGAGTAGCCGCGCTGGTCGGGGGCGAGCACGCGGTAGCCTGCGTCGGTCAGGGCCGGCGTCACCGCGTTCCAGCAGTGCCGGTCCTGCGGAAAGCCGTGCAGCAGCACGACCACTTCCGCCGTACCGGTGCCACCGGCAGCGCGCGTGTCGGTCACCTCGAAGCTGAGGCCCTCGCTGGTGAAGCGTTCCATCCCCGCATCCTCATGGACGGTCACCGATCCAGCCAGCGAGCGATCGACATACCGCGGGCCGGTCACCAGGATCACCCCTCAGGTGCGTGCGGGGTAACCGAGGATCTCGACCAGGTCCCCCGTGGCGGCGGCGAAGGCTTCGTGGATGTCGTCGTCGAAATGGCTCTGCCAGTCGCCCGGCAGACCCTTGCGGTAATGCGACGGCCGGGTCTCGTCCTCCGAGCCTTTGCGCATTCTGGAAAAGCTGTATCGTGCAAGCAGATCGGTCAGCTCGGCCGGCGGGATGACAATGCCGCAGTGCCGCATCATCCGGTCGATCTCATCGCGCTGCTGGTCTCCGGTCAGGTCCTCGTAGCGGAACAGCGGTATCGCATCTGATTCAGCCGCGGCCGCCCAGGAGCGCAGCGCCCGGAATGTGCCCCGCCCGGCGTGATGATCGATGAGATACAGCAGTCCGTCCTTGACCGACTTCTCGCGCAGCACTTTCCGGACCTGCGGGATATCACCCATCGGCGCATGCGAGTTGCGGGTGGAGAAGTAGCTCGAGACGACCATGTCGCGGGGGTCGCGCAACACGAAGAACGCCCGGTGGCGCTCGGGTTTCGGCAGGTCACGGAAGCGTCGGCGGGAGATGAACAGCGACGAGACGATCCGGTCTGGCGGGAAGGGCCGGGGGTGCCGCCACCGGTAGGCCCGCGGGTCGTACGGCAGCAGACCGGAGTAGCGATAGACCGTCGGATCTCCGAAGAGGGCTTTTATCCATTGGCTGGCCGTCTTGCGGACCGCGCAGTGATAGACGTTGTCGTATTCGCTTCGGGCGACGACCGGCACCGTGAGCCGCAGCCGCGCGTTGTGCGCTTCGAGCTGCGTTCGCCGAGCCGCGACGCGCAGGGAATTGGGCGTGTGCTGTTTGGTGTACATCACGGCGCGGCCGATCATCGCTGACCACAATTCCCATCTGCGAAGTGGGTAAATGTCGCCCGCTCGGCGGGCCGTCGCCGCCCGCAACGCAGCCCATGATAGGGCCTGTATAGACATCCGTGATAGTGATCAGCGTGCCTGATGCCAATAGATGTGCGGTAGGAGGGATTCGAACCCACTCAGCAAGGCACCTGCTTTACAGGCAGGCCCGACTCTCCCGCGTCGGCGCTACCGCGTGCGTCTGCTCCCAGCGCCCCGCCCCGCCGACTCGTCACGGAGCCGGCCGGGCCGATCACACTGCGCGTTCCCAGCAGGATTCGAACCTGCGACCTCGACGTTCGTAGCGTCGCGCGCTGTCCAGCTGCGCCATGGGAACGTGTCCTGCGTACCCGGAGAGGGATTCGAACCCCCAACCTTCCGACCCTGAATCGGACGCCTCTGCCGTTGGGCCACCCGGGCCAAAATAATTTCACCGAATGCGTTCAGGAACGATTCCGGGAATGAAAAAGCCGCCCTTTCCTCGGCTCGAGGTGGGCGGCGCAGACGCAGGCTCTGCTGCGCTAACCGCTCCAACACCCCAGCTCAAGGCCGGTCTCTCGGCCGCGAAGGTACACGTCGGACAGGGTGCGCGAATAAGCGATCTGCTGCGTCATGACGGTCAACTCCCTTCGAGGCCTCGGTGCGGTGCCGGTAACCAGAATGGCCGACCGCTCCGTTCCCGTCAACGCATTTGTGACCCGCGTGGCCGGCGGCGATCATGGGAGCATGCTGCTATCCACCGGACAACGTGTCGTCTTCATCGGCGACAGCATCACCGACTGCGACCGCCGGGGCGCCGCCGCGCCGTACGGGGACGGCTACGTCGACCTCGTCCGCAGCTTCGTCACCGCCGGCTACCCCGAGCTTGGTCTCAGCTGGGTCAACCGCGGGATCGGCGGGGACACCGTACGGGATCTGGCCGCCCGCTGGGAGGCCGACGCGATCAGCACCGCGCCCGACTGGCTGGCCGTCATGATCGGCATCAACGACATCTGGCACGGCTTCGGCAGCCATCCCCAGCTTGCCGTCCCCATCGACGAATATGCGACGACACTGCGCGACCTGTTGCGGCAGGCGGTCGATCGGACCGGTTGCCGGCTCATCGTCGCGGAGCCGTACCTCATCGAGCCCGACCGGGATGAGCCGCAGCGTGCCCAGACCGACCGCTACTGCCTGGCGGCCCGGGAGATCGCGGCGGAGTTCGGCGCGGTGAACGTGCGCACGCAGGACGCCTTCGATGCCGTGTTGCGTTCGACGGTGCCGGCGGACTGGGCCGACGACCGGGTCCATCCGAACCGGCCGGGGCACGCCGTCATCGCGCGGGCGTTCCTGGAGGCGCTGGGTTACGAGCCGGCCGGGCCGTTGTCGATGAACGCGTAGGTCGTCAGCAGGGGCGCGTCGCCCAGTTCCTCGGCGATCAGGCCGGTGCGCGGGAAGACCTGCAGGAAGGCGCCCTCGTTGCTGATCGCGTACGTGGGCCGGCCCTGCTTGTCCTTCGCCTTCAGCCGGCTGATGGTGAACAGCTGGCCGTCGCGGCGGGTGTCGCAGGCGGTCGCTTCCACGGTGAGCGGGCTGCTGCCGTTGTTCTTGATGCCCAGGCAGGACTGCTCGCCACCGGCGCCGGCCTTGGCGGTCTTGATCAGGAACTTGTCGCCGACCGGGGTCAGGACGAACAGCCCGAACTCGGCCTCGCCGTCGGTCGTGTTGAGCCGGCCGTCCTCGTCGACCGCGACGATCGACTCGCTGGACGGGATGGGCCTGATCACCACCTGCCGCCGGCCGGCCAGGATCGGGTCCGCGGTGCTGCTCACTGCGGGCTTGTTGCCGCTGCCCGCCTTGGTCGTCCTGATCGGGGCGGGCGTCGTGCCCGCGGAGGCCGGGGTGGTGAAAGCGACCGGCTTGCCGGACTGCCGGTCGCCGCGGGTGCACGCCTGCTGGGTGAGCACGAGACCGGCGGCCAGGACGCCGAAGAGAACAGTGGAACGACAGGTCCGCACGGGATTCCTCCAGATCGATGTGTTCCGACCCGGCCCATGGTGTCGATCAAGCGGCGACCACGGCGCGATCGCGGCGCACAGTGGCACGAACCCTGGAGGCGGCTACCCGGTGATCGGCAGAGCGGTCGCGAGCGGCCAGGCCACCACGAGTGACCCCACGAGCGCGATGAGCCACGCCGGCGCCGAGAAGCGGTGCAGCACGGCGCTCCAGACCGCCTGCCACAGCAGCAGCACGGCCAGCAGCGGAACGATGAGCAGCACAAACCCGAAGGTGAGCCCGACAACCGCCGCGCCCGTCAGTGCGACCACGGCGACCGCGGAGACGGCCAGGACGCCGAAGCTGTTGCCGGCCGTGACCCGCTCGGCGGCGTACGCGAGGACAGCGAAGCCCGCCCAGAGCAACCCGAGCAGCCACCACCTCGACCCACCGGGGATGGCGTAGGTGAGGCCGAGGTGCGTGGGCACGGCGATCGCCGTGGCCGCGTACCCGATGAGCAGGGGTGTGGCCAGCGCCAGCCGGAGCCTTCCCGGTGGGGTGACCGGCGCGGGGTCCGGGCCGACCGGGCCGCGCAGGCGGAGGTAGCCGAGGATCATGGCCCCGGCCACGCCGGTGAATCCGACGAGGTAGCCGCCGATGGACACCGGCAAGCGGTTGGTCGGCAGCAGCCGCGCGAGCAGGGCAGCGACCGCCGTGGCGCCGGCAGCGATCGCGAGGACCATGCCGAGCTGCGCCACCACGAGCCGCGGCCAGCGCCCCCGGGCGGTTCCGAACACCAGCCGGGCGAGGGGGAACAGCCCGGCCAGCAGGGCCGACAACAGCATCGCGGCCCCGGCGATCCCGCGGATCGGCGACGGCATCGCAGACCCGTTCGCGGGACGGCCGAAGCTCTCGTCCAGCCAGGCGGCGGTCTCCCGATGGGTACGCGGCGCGTAGAGGATGGAGATGTGCTCGACGCCGGGCACGACCACCACCCGCCCAGCGGCGCGTTCGGCCTCGGCCCGGAAGCCCGGGAACTCCAGCGCGCCGACCAGCAGCAGCAACCGCGCCGGGGGCTCCGGCAGCACAGTGGAGGCGTCCGGCAGCGAGAGCGCGACCGTCGCTGCGATCTCGGGGTGCGCCACCGCGTACCGGGTCACGGCCGAGGCGCCCATCGAGTGGCCCACCAGCGCGATCCTGGACGGGTCGACGTCGGGCAGCTGCCGCAGGTGCGCTGTTGCCACGTCGAGGTCACGCTGGAGGGCGGCGGTGGAGGAATCGGTGCTCGCGGCGCTGTCCGGCAGCGGTCTGCGGTTGGCACCGTGGCCGGAGAAGTCGAGCAGCACGACCACATAGCCCCGGGCGGCGAGGGAGTCGCCGAACTGGGCCATCAACCGCGCCGAGCCGGCGAAGCCGTGGGCGACCACCACTCCGGGACGGCGGGCACCGGCGGTCGGGTGGACCTCGTCGAGCGGCACGCCGCTGACGACCACGTGCTTGCGGGTCGCCTCGCCGGACGGGCCGGCCAGCAGCCAGCTCCCGGCGACCGCCACCAGGACGGCGAGCAATGTCACGACCAGCACACCGAAGCGGGACCGGGAAGCGTTGAGCACGCACGAGTGTGACATCAAACCGGCTTCCTTCTAGCATCGTCCTGGCGACCGCACGGCGTCGTCAGTCCGGAGAGGGAGCCCTGTGGGTGTTGCGCGCGCGTTGAGGCCGGCCCCGGTCAGCCCGCCCGTGCGATGGCCCGATCAGACTCTCGACGTCGCCGCCCTGCGCGCTGCCGGCCACCGGCCGGTCCCGTTCCGCGACGTGGTCCTGAAGGTCCATCAGCGGTGCAACCTGGCCTGTGACTACTGCTACGTCTACACGATGGCCGACCAGAGCTGGCGCGACCGCCCGATGATCATGGACTCGGCCACCTGGCAGGCGACCGCGACCCGGATGGCCGAGCACGCCGCCGCGCACAGCCTGCCCGCGATGCGACTCGTGTTGCACGGTGGCGAGCCGCTGCTGGCCGGCGTGGAACGACTGTCCCGTCTGGTCGCCGACTTCCGCGCCGCCTTCGACGGTGACTGCCGGCTGGACGTGCAGCTCCAGACCAACGCGGTGCTGCTGGACACCGAGCTGCTCGACTTTTTCGTGCGGGAGAACATCCAGGTCGGCGTGAGTCTGGACGGGACAGCGGCGAACAATGACCGCCACCGACGGCGCGCCGACGGACGGGGCAGCTTCGCGGAAGTCGATCGAGCGCTTCGTCTCCTCGGCAGTCCGCCGTACCGGGACGTCTTCGCGGGGTTGCTCTGCACCGTCGATCCCTCGACCGAACCCGTCGCGGCTTACGAGGCGCTGCTCGCGTACCACCCCACTGAGATCGACCTGCTGATCCCGCACGCCAACTGGTCCGCACCGCCGGAACGGGACGCCGCCGACTGGCTCATCTCGGTCTTCGACCGGTGGTACGGCGCCCCGCGGCGGGAGACAGGCATCCGCCTCTTCGAAGACGTGATCGCGCTGGTGCTCGGCGCCACGAGCCGGTCCGAGCAGGTGGGGCTGAGCCCGGTGGCGGTCGCAGTGGTCGAGTCGGACGGCTCGATCGAACAGGTCGACTCTCTCAAATCCAGCTATCCGGGCGCCTGCGACACCGGGCTCACCGTCTTCGACGATCCGCTCGACGCCGCCCTCGATCACCCCGGCATCGTCGCCCGCCAGATCGGTGCCGACGCCCTCTGCGCGACCTGTCAGGCCTGCCCGGTCCAACGCGTCTGCGGTGGTGGTCACTACGCCCACCGCTACCGGCCCGGTACGGGCTTCCTCAACCCGACGGTCTACTGCGCTGACATGCTGAAGTTGATCGGGCACATCAGCGAACGCGTGGGCATTGACCTTCGCCGCCGGATCAGGCCTGCTTGACGTGGGTCTTGGCCACCTCGGCCAGCTCGGGAGTCCATTCCATGGGCTGGTGCACGGATTTCGTGTGCAGCTCCACGTGCTGCAGCAGCTCCCCCTCCTCCGGCGTCGTGAACTGGGCGGGGCAGTCGTTGTTGAAATCAGCGCAACGGATCGAAACGGCCATGCACCTTGGCTACCCGGTGCTTCCGGCCTGAAACGGCCGGGAGCACCGAGCCGACCGGCTGAGCGCTAACCGGCGCAGTGGAAGTACGACAGCGTCGTGTGGGTCTTGGTCTGCTGCTCCCCGGTCAGATCGATCTCGTACGCCCGCAGCACCGAAGCGAGCTGGGCCGCCACCGGGACCGCGGCGCGGGCGGCACAGCGGGTCGACAGCTCGAGGATGCTGGAGCCGTCCGGATAGGTCCAGCGTTCGACGGCCAGCCGGAAGTCCGCGCCCTGGGGGAGGACCTTCTCGCGCCGTACGTCGACCGGCCCGAAGATCGACAGATCGCCGACGCGGGTCCGGCCGGGAAGCAGCGCCAGCTGCTCCTTCGAGAACAGGGCGCGCAGCGGCCGCTCGCCGCGCACCGCCTCGCGCACGTCGTTCCGGCCGAGCCGCCGGGCGATCGCGCCGGTGCAGACGAAGTGTCCGGGCATCGCGTCCACCTCGACGCCGAACCGCTTCGACCGGCGCGACCGGGCGGGCAGGTCGTCGGCGGCGCACGGCCGCAGCTTCACCACCGAGTCGTCGGCGCGGTCCTCGACGCTGCGGATGCGGGCCACCACCCCGTGCCGCTTCAGTTTCAGGTCGGCGGTGTCCAGGAAGTACACCTTGCGGGCGGACGCCCGGGAGAAGTCGACGCCCAGGGACGTGCAGGTGGCGGCGTGCGCGGTCGCGGGCACGACCAGCTTGAGCTCCACCCGGTCCGCGTGGCGGGTCGAGGCGAGCAGCCGATCCAGCTCACGGCCGGGCAGCTGCCAGAACTGCTGCGCGTCAGCCTTCGTCGCCGGATCCTGCACGAGCTGCATGTGGCGGTTCCTCCGGGGTCAACCATGGTCGAACAGGTCCGGGTTCCCCAGCGTACGCAAGTCATGCGTACAGGTGCTGGGCCGTGGGTCATGGATGTGCGGCGCCGGCGGGACCGGCGCCGCACATCCGGCCGGTCACGCCGGCCGGCGCCGGTTGAGCAGCGGGACCAGGTTGAGCAGCAGGCCGACCAGCGCCACGCCGGTCACCAGGTTGACGCCCGGGTGGAAGCCGCTGAAGTCGGTGCCCGCTCCCCCGTTCGTGAGCAGCGCCGTCAGCACGGCCAGCACCAGGGCCGCGCCCACCTGCCCCGAGGTCTGCACGAGACCGGAGGCCAGGCCCTGCTCGGAGTCGGCGATGCCCTGCGTCGCCTGGGCCATGATCGAGCTGAAGCCGAAGGCGAAACCGCCGCCCAGCAGCAGCATCGTCGGCAGGACCGTCACGGCGTAGTGCGGTGCGTTGCCCGCCGTCAGCAGGAACCACGCGTAGCCCAGCAGGAGTGAGGTCATCGAGCTGATCAGCAGGCGCGGGGTGCCGTACCGGTCGATCAGCCGGCCCACGAAGGGTGACCCGAACGCGACCAGCAGGCCCGCCGGCAGCAGCGCGAGCGCCATCCGCAGCGGCGACCAGTGCAGGACGTTCTGCAGGTACAGCGTCATCATGAACTGGAAGCTCAGGTAGGAGCCGAACAGCGCGATCATGCTCAGGTTGGCCCGGACGACCGTGCCGGTGCGCAGGATGCCCAGCCGGATCAGCGGGTGCCGGACCCGCTTCTCGGTGACGACGAAGCCGGCGAGCAGCGCCACCGACAGCAGCAGCGAGCCCAGGGTCAGCGGGTCTGTCCAGCCGCGGTCCGGCGCGGACACGACGGTGTAGACGGCCAGGAGCATTCCGGAGGTCAGGGTCGCGGCGCCGACCAGGTCGTGGCCGCCGCCCGCGGCCGGGCGGTCGCGCGGGATCAGCGCCATGCCGGCGATCAGGGCCCCGATCGCCAGCGGTACGGGGATCAGGAACGTCCACCGCCAGCCGAAGCTGGTGAGCAGCCCACCCAGGATCAGCCCGGACGAGTAGCCGCTCGCGCCGAAGACGGAGAACACCGACAGCGCGCGGTTGCGGGCCGGGCCCTCGTGGAAGGTGGTGGTCAGGATCGACAGGGCGGTCGGCGCGGTGAACGCCGCGGCCAGACCCTTGACGAACCGGGTGGCGATGAGCAGCGTGCCGTCGTCCACGAGGCCACCCACGAGCGAGGCCACCGCGAAGACGGCGAGGGCGATCAGGAAGACCTTGCGACGGCCGAGCAGATCGGCGGTACGCCCACCGAGCAGCAGCAGTCCGCCGTAGCCGAGCACATAGCCGTTGACGATCCACTGCAGCGACGTGGTCGACAGGCCGAGTTCGGTGCCGATGGACGGCAGCGCCACGCCGACCATCGAGACGTCGAGCCCGTCGAGGAAGAGCACCGCGCACAGGACCGCGAGCACGCCCCAGAGACGCGGGGTCCAGCGCTGGTCGACCGGCGTGGCCGGAGCTGCCGCCGGGAGGACGGCTTCTGAGATAGTCACGGACCAGAAGTTACATGCACGCGCATCCAATGTCGAAGCATCAATTTCGTGTGCATATAATTTGAGTGCATCTACTTCCCCCAGCCGTTAGGATGCGCCACATGACGTCCGACCCCGCCCTGGTGGAGCGCTGGCGCTCCCTGCTGACCAGCTACAACGAGGTCGCCGGGCACCTGGAGCGGGCGCTGCAGGAGACCCACGGCCTGACCATGGGCGAGTTCGAGACCCTCGACCGGCTGATCACGGTCACCTGTGAGAAGCGACGCATGCAGGAGCTCGCCGCGGACATGTATCTGAGCCAGAGCGCGCTGTCCCGGACCGTCGCCCGGCTGGAAAAGGGCGGCCTGGTCTGCCGCAGCCTGTGCGAGGACGACCGCCGAGGGGTTTTCGTCACGGTGACGGAGGAGGGCCTGCAGCGGCACACGGACGCCCGCGCCACCCACCGGGCGATCCTGGCCGAGCACCTTGGCGCCCAAACCACGGCCGGCTGAGGCAAAGCCCGGCGCCGGGTTACTCGGCCGTCGCGCGGTCCTGCCAGGTGCAGAGACAGACCTTGTTGCCCTGCGGGTCCGCCAGCACCCAGAAGCTCGGCGCCTCAGCGTCGCTGACCAGCGTGCCGCCCGCCGCCACCGCCGCGTCGATCCGCGGCTTGACCTGGGCCGGATCCACCCACACGTCCGGGTGCCAGTGCTGCCGGGGCTCCTCGCCGCCGGACTGCTGCAACCACATGACCGGCAGCGCGCCGTACGGGTCGCGCAGCTCGTCGCCGGCCGGTTCCATCGCCAGCACGGCGCCCCAGAACGGCAGGACCGCGGCAAAGTCCGGGCTGTCCAGGGCCAGCTCCAGCCGGGAGACGGTCGCGCCTTCGGTGGCCGTGCCGGCGTCGGCGGCGATGGTGGAGATCGTGCGGGCCAGCCGGAGGTCGCGACTGGTGACTGCGCGGACATCGTGACTGGTCAGGCGGATGTCGACGTGGGTGTACCGGAGGTCGAGGTCCGGGTGATGGTCCATCGTCTCCGCGGCCGCGCCGATCGCGTCGACGATGGCCAGCCCGGCCGCGAAGTCCCGGGTACGGATCCTGGTCTGGAGCCCACCGAGCAGGTAGACCCATCCGGCCGGGGCCTCGTCGGCGATCTGCTGTCCCGTCAGCTTGGTCATGCAGGGATGCTCGCACACCGGCGGTCCCGCCGCGATCAGCTCCAGCCGGCGTCCCGGCAGGCCTTGGTGAGCGCGTCGGCGTCGGCCTTCCAGGCCGTGGTGCTGTCGTTGGCGCTGTCCCCCACGGCCAGGACCCGGTCGGCGATCGTGTCGTTGTCGGTGCCGGCGGCCGACTTGCTGACCTTGTCGGCCAGGGCGAGCCGGGCCGCCGCCGTACGAGCCTCCGGGTAGCCGTCGGCGAAGTCGGTGCACGCCTGTTCGGCCGGGGCGTCGAGTACGCCGCCGCCCTGCTCCTCGCGGGCCGACCTGCCCACCGCCAGCCCCACCAGGACCACCGCGAGCACCACTGCTCCGATGATGACCTGACGCTTGTTGAGACTCAGCTTCACAACACTCCCTTGGAGAACGTACGGGCCGGAATCCGGTAGGCAGAGTATCCGCCGGCCGGGCTCCGGCCCGTAGGCACGAGGGTGCGCGTGCGGGGGATCAGCCGGCGCGGTGCGGCAGCTTCCAGCCCGGCCGCGGGAAGTGGCAGGTGTAGCCGTTCGGGATGCGCTCCAGGTAGTCCTGGTGCTCCGGCTCGGCCTCCCAGAACGGGCCGGCGGCGGTCACCTCGGTGACGACCTTGCCCGGCCACAGCCCGGAAGCCTCGACGTCGGCGATCGTGTCCAGCGCGACGCGCTTCTGCTCGTCGTCGGTGTAGAAGATCGCCGACCGGTAGCTGAGGCCGATGTCGCCGCCCTGGCGGTTCAGCGTGGTCGGGTCGTGGATCTGGAAGAAGAACTCCAGCAGCTCACGGTACGACGTGACGGCCGGGTCGTAGACGATCTCGATCGCCTCGGCGTGGGTCCCGTGGTTGCGGTACGTCGCGTCGGGCACGTCGCCACCGGTGTAGCCGACCCGGGTCGAGACGATGCCCGGGCGCTTGCGGATCAGGTCCTGCATTCCCCAGAAACAGCCTCCGGCGAGTACGGCCTTCTCTGCGGTCATCGCGATACACCTCTTTCTCGGCGGCCGCCGGACGACGGCTGCCTGCCCCACGAACGGTAGCGCGCCGGGGAGCCCGGCCGCGGGCGAGCGGCGACCCGATCAGGTGCGGTTCGCGCCGGTGGGCTTAGCGGTTCCGGTCCTGGGTAGGTGAAGGGACTGACGCGCTGGTCAGCACGGGTCGGCGTCGGAAGCAGGACGGAGATGATCATGACCGATACACAGTCGCGCACTGTGTGGCCGGCGGAGGCGTCGACCGCACAGCTCGTGAGCCAGATGACCGAGCAGGTGTCCACCCTCGTGCGGGACGAGCTGGCGCTCGCCCGCGTGGAGATGGTGGAGAAGGGCAAGCGCGCCGGGACCGGCGCCGGGCTCCTGGGTGGGGCCGGCGTGCTGGCCATGTACGGCGTGGGCGCCCTGCTCGTGACCATCGGAGCAGCCCTGGCAGTCGTGTGGCCCACCTGGCTGGCGGCCCTCGTGGTCACCGTCGTGGTGTTCGCCATCGCCGCGGTGGCCGCGCTGCTGGGCAAGAAGCAGGTCCAGCAGGCCGTACCGCCGGCGCCGACCGCCGCGGTCGACAGCGCCAAGCGGGACGTGGACGCGGTCAAGTCCGCCGTCCGGGACGGCAGGCACGGATGAGCAGCGACACCTCCACCCGGCTGAACGGCACGGCCCCGCAGAATCCGGCGCAGCTCAAGGCCGAGATCGCGCGTACCCGGGAAGACCTGGGCGAGACCGCCGCGGCGCTGGCCGCGAAGACCGACGTGAAGGCCCGCGTACGCGCCAAGGCCTCCGACGTCGCCGTCCGGACCACGGCGCTGGCGGGCACCGTCCGCGACCGGGCCGCGACGACGGTACGGCGTCCCGTGCCGGTGGCGATCGTCGCCGCGGTCGCCTCCGCGGCCACGGTGGCGCTGGTGCTGATCCGCCGCAGCCGCCGCTGACCTCTGACGCTCGGCAGCCCGTCCCGAACCGGGGCGGGCTGCCGTCGTCAAGTGAGCTGTTTTCCGGTTCCGCCGGTTTCCGGAGCTGATCCGAGGCGTAATAGGGCATGTGAAACGTCTGCTCACAGTGCTCAGCGCTCTCCTCCTGACCGTCACGCCGGCTCTCGTCCCGGCCACCCCGGCAGCCGCGGTGACCCCGGCCGACGCAGCACCCGCCTTCCACGTGGTCCGCCCCGGCGAGACGATCAAGAGCATCGCCCGGGCCCGCGGCCTGCGCCCGCGTGACCTGCGCGCCTGGAACGGCATCGTCAAACCGAACCAGCCCAGCGCGGACGGAGTGCTCAACCTGGCCCGTCCGGCCGCCGGACGGCTCTCCGGCTGGCGGTCCTCGATCGAGGTGGTGACCCCGGGCGCGGTGAACTGGGATCCCGCCAAGAAGTGCCCGGTACGCCCGGCCGACCTGCGCAAGGTCCGGGTCACCTACATCGACTTCTACGGCGTGTCCCACCAGGGCAGCATCATCGTGCACCGCACCATCGCCGTCCGTACCCAGCGGGCGTTCCGGACCCTGTACCGGATGCGCTTCCGGATCCAGGGGATGAGCCCGATGACCCTCAACGCGCCGTACATCTCCGACATGGCCGCGGTCACCTCGGGCTACAACTGCCGGGTGGTCAGCGGGAGCAAGACCTGGTCGCAGCACGCGTACGGCAAGGCCATCGACGTCAACCCGGTGCAGAACCCGATGGTCCGCGGCTCGTACGTCGACCCGGCCGCCGGCACCGACTTCCTGCGGCGCGACGTCTACCGCCGCGGCATGATGCACGCGAGCGGCGCGGTCCGGGCGTTCACCGAGCAGGGCTTCTACTGGGGCGGCCGGTGGAACAGCCTCAAGGACGACATGCACTTCAGCATGAACAACCGCTGATCACGTCCGGGAGGTGCCGTAAGCGGCGAAGGACCGCCGGTCGCCGTGCCAGGTCTGGGCGGACAGCGCGGCCAGGTCCGCGTCGTTGAGCTGGACCCGCGCGGCGGCGGCGTTCTCGGCCAGGCGGGCCGGACTGCGGGTGCCGGGGATCGGCACGACGTCCGGCCCCTGGGCGAGCAGCCAGGCCAGGGCGAGCTGAGCGGGGCTGATCCCGTACGCGGCGGCGATCGTGGCCAGCTCCTGCACCAGGGCGAGATTCGCGGTCAGGTGCTCACCGGCGAAGCGCGGATCGCCCCGGCGGAAGTCGCCGTCGCCGTACGAGGCCGGCAGCACCCCGGTCAGCAGCCCCCGCCCGAGCGGGCTGTACGGCACCAGCCCCACCCCGAGCCGCCGCGCCGCCGGGACGACGTCCCGCTCGGGTTCACGCCACGACAACGACCACTCGAACTGCACCGCCGCGATCGGATGCACCGCCACCGCCTGCTCGAGCTGCCCCGGGTCGGCCTCGGACAGCCCGAGGTGCCGCACCTTGCCCGCGGTGACCAGCTCGGCCATCGCGCCGACCGTCTCGGCCACCGGCACGGCCGGGTCGACGCGGTGCAGGTAGTACAGGTCGATGGTGTCGACGCCGAGCCGCTCCAGGGACGCGTCGCAGTACCGGCGCACGTGGTCGGGCCGGCCGTCCAGCCGCACGCCGTCCTCGCCGCGGACGATGCCGAACTTGGTCGCGAGCACGACCTCGGCGCGCCGGCCGGCGATCGCCCGGCCGACCAGTCGCTCGTTGTGCCCGCGGCCGTAGCTCATGGCGGTGTCGATCAGCGTGACCCCGAGGTCGAGGGCGGTCCGCACGGTGGCCACCGACTGCTCGTCGTCGGCCGGCCCGTACGCCTGGGAGAAGCCCATGCAGCCGAGGCCGAGCGCGGGCGTGGACAGGTTGCCGAGATGTCCCATGTCCCCCAGCCTGCGACGATGGCTTTCATAAGTCCAAGACTGCTTTGCGCTGCCATTCATCGCGCAGGACGATGAGTGGATGGAGCTGCGCCAGTTGACCTACTTCGAGGCCGTCGCCCGGCACGGTGGCTTCACCCGGGCCGCCGAGCAGTTGCGGGTGGCCCAGTCCGCGGTGTCCGCGCAGATCCGGGCGCTGGAGGCGGAGCTGGGCACGGCCCTGTTCGCCCGGACCACCCGCCGGGTGGCACTCACCGAGGCCGGGGAGTTGCTGCTGACCCGCTGCCGGCGGGTGTTCGGCGAGCTGGACGGCGCCCGTACGGACCTCGCCGAGCTCGCAGCCGTGCTGCACGGGCGGGTGACGCTGGGCTCGATGGCCGTGCGCGGCGGCTATGACCTGCCCGCCGCGCTCGCCGGCTTCCACACCCGCTTTCCGGGTGTCTCGCTGGCCCTGCGCACCGGGCTGATCGCCGAACTGCTGGCGCTGCTGGACGCGGGCGTGGTCGATCTGGTGCTCGGGCCGGTCCACGACGACCTGCCCGCGCGGTTCACGGCCCGGCGTCTGGTGGACGAGCAGGTCGTCCTGGCCCTGCCGCCCGGCCGCGCGGCGGTCCGGGAGCTGGCCGAGGTGCGCGACGAACCGTTCGTGTGCTTGCCGGCGGGCAGCGGACTGCGGGCCATCCTCGACCGGGCCGCCGCCGCGGCGGGCTTCGAGCCGCGGGTGCAGTTCGAGACCCACAGCGCGGCGAGCATCCGTGAGCTGGTCGGGGCGGGTCTGGCCGTGGCCCTGCTGGCCCACTCGGCCACGGTGGCTCCGGGACCGGCCGTCACCGTCGTACGGCTGGACCCCGCGCCGGCCCATCCGGCGATCGGCCTGATCCAGCACCGGGACCGGCGGCTGAGCGCCGCGGCCCGGGCCTGCCGCCAGGAGCTGATCAGGCGGGCCTGAGCAGGGCGACCAGGAAGTCCGAGCCAGGGCCGAACGGGCGCAGATCCCAGGTGGCCAGCAGCAGATCCTCGGCCAGCCCGGCAGCGGCCGCGTCGGCCCGGAAGTCGTCGAACTCATAGCCCCGGCCGGCGCCGAAGCCGATCGCCACCCGGCCGTTCCCACCCAGGTGGGCGCGCATCCGCCGGAGGATCTCACCGCGGGTGTCCGGGGCCACGAAGGTCATCACGTTGCCGGCGCAGACGATCACGTCGAAGCGGTCGGGCAGCTCCAGCTCGGTCAGGTCGCCGACCTGCCAGTCGGTGTCCGGATAGTCCTGCCGGGCGGCGGCGATCAGCTCCGGGTCAAGATCCACGCCGGTCACCCGGTGGCCGGCGCCGGCGAGCCGGCCGCCCACGCGGCCGGTGCCGCACCCCGCGTCGAGGATGCGCGCGCCGCGCGGGACCATCGCGTCGATCAGCCGGGCCTCACCGCCGAGGTCGGCGCCGTTGCTCGCCATGGTGCGAAAACGGTCGACGTACCACTGCGAGTGGCCGGGGTTCGCCGCGATCTGCTGAAGCCAGAGGTTCTCCACGTCAACGAACACTGCCAGACGCGACGGGCCCGGTCTCACGAAGAGACCGGGCCCACATTGATCCGGGACCTACCAGTTGCGGAAGTTGTCCTGGGTCTGCGCGTTGAACTCGTCGGTCAGGAACCGGCGGGCCGGGTTGGTCCGCGGGTCCTTGAGCTTGAGGACGTCCAGGCCCTTGACGATGTCGTTCGAGAAGACGTAGCCGTTGTACCAGTACGCGGACCACGAGCCACCCAGCACGAAGCTGTCGGCCGAGAGCGGGCCGCGCTCCCAGTAGGCGATCTCCTTGGGCTTGCGGGAGTTGGTGAAGTCCCAGACCGAGATGCCGCCCTGGTACCACGCCTGCACCATGATGTCGCGGCCCGGGACCGGGATCAGCGAGCCGTTGTGGGCCACGCAGTTCTCGTTCTCGGTGTTGGTCCGCGGGATCTTGAAGTAGCTGCGGAACTCCAGCTTGCGGTTCTTGCCCTTGCCGACGATGTCGTAGATCGCGTCGGCGCCCCGGTTGGGGCCGATCTCCGGGTTGCAGGTGGCCGCGCCGCCGCCGCCGAGCTCGTCGGTGAAGACGACCTTGGTGGCGTTGTTGTTGAAGGTGGCCGAGTGCCAGAACGCGAAGTTCACGGTGTCCCGCACGCTGGTGATCACCTTCGGCGCGCTGCGCACGGAGATGTCGAACAGCACGCCGTCACCCATGCAGGCGCCGGCCGCGATGTCCTTCTCCGGGTATGCGGTGATGTCGTGGCAGCCGGTCGTCGGGGACTGACCCTCGGCGCCACCCGGGTAGCCGCCGTCCGGGAACAGCACCGGGGTCGCCACCACGGCCGCGGCGGTGGGGTTCTGCACCGGCACCCGGACGACCGAGATCTTGTCGTGCGGCAGCGGGCAGTTCGGCTGGTCCGTGCCGGCCAGGTTGTACGACGACACGTACAGGTAGATCGAGTTGTCGCCGCGCTTGCCCGGAATCATCGTCTGGGTGTGCGAGCCGCAGTCGGTCTTGACCGACTTGAGGTACTTGGGCGACAGCGGGTCGCTGATGTCGAAGATCTTGATGCCTTCCCACCGCTCGCCGGGGGCGGCGGTGGTGGAGCCGGTGTTGTCGCAGGAGTCGTTCGTCCGCTGCGAGTCGGTGCCGAGGAACAACAGGTTGCCCTTGACCGAGACGTCGTTCTGCGAGCCGGGGCAGAGCACCTGCGCCGCGACAGCGGGCTCCTCCGGGTCCTTGATGTCGTAGACCGTGAAGCCGTTGTAGTTACCGGCGTATGCGTAATCGTCCTGGAAGGCGAGGTCGGAGTTCGTCGAGGTGGCGAACGGGCCCGTCTTCGGCAGGTTGGCGACCTGGTTGAGGTTGGGGGTGCTGGCGACCTCGTCGACACCGGGCGGGGTGCCGGGATCGAGCGCGGGGGCCTGTGCGGCGCCGCTCGACGGCGCCGACAACAGTCCGATGAGGACCGCGGCCGCGCTGACGCACGCCAGGCGCTTGAGCTGCCGCCCTCGTGAGGCAGAGTGCTTCATGGAGCTCCTTCCGGCTGCTGGCGCACCGAGGGGCAGGATGTAGTCACGGTCGGTGCGCATTCACCTTCGTCGCTACAGTAGTGGCCAGAGGCGGAACGCGGGGGACATTGTTATCCGGGCGAGAGGACCTGATGACTCGGCAAAGGACATTCATGCTGGTCAGCGCGGCAGCCGTGGTGCTGGCGGCCGGCGGGACGGCGATGGTCGCGCGGGCCGGCGACGACCGGTCGGCCGCCGCGCCGCGGCCCGCCGCGAGCTCCACGCCGCCGGTCCGCGTCGTGCTGCCCGGCAAGCCCGGGGAGTCGGCCCGGGTGAGTGACTCCGATCAGGTACGCGCACCCGACGGCTCGACGTACAACACGATCGACGTCGCGTTCGTGCAGATGATGATCGTGCACCACACCCAGGCGATCGAGATGGCCGAGCTGGCCCCGGAACGCGCCGGTGGCACCGGGCTGCGCGCGCTGGCCGCCCGGATCAGCGCCGCCCAGGGCCCGGAGATCACCTGGCTGAAGCGCTGGCTGCAGGACCGCAAGTTGCCCGCGACCGACCCGGGGCACGACCACAGCACCATGCCGGGCATGCAGTCCCCGGCCGACCTGGCGGCGCTCACCGCGGCCCGCGGTGCCGACTTCGACCGCAAGTTCGTCGCGATGATGACCGCGCACCACAAGGGTGCGATCCAGATGGCCGGCGACGTGCTGGGCGGCGGCAGCGACGAGGTGCTGCGCGAGACGGCCAACGAGATGGCCGTCGAGCAGGGCAGCGAGATCCGGCGGCTGGAGCAGCTCTGAACCTTGTTGCGTCGGTCACCTGATCGAGCTCCGGAGATGCGTTCCGTCCCGGTTCACCGATAGGTTGTCCGGTGTGGATGTGAGGAGTGTGCTTCGCCGTGCGCGGCTGCCGCTCGTCGTGTCCCTGTTCCTGGCCGCGCTGCTCGGGGCACCGACCGCGGCCGGCCCGGTCACCGATCCTCTGCCGGCACCCGTCACCGCCGCCGCGGCCGCAACCCCGGTCGCTCTGGCGCCCGCGCCGCTGCCCGAGGAGATCGTCACCGACCCGCCGGCCGCCGCCACGGCACCGGCCGGGCCCGTCCGGCTCGCCGCTCCCCTCCTGACCGACCAGGTCAGCACCGCTGCCACCGCGCCGCGGGGTCCCCCGCACACCGCCTGAACGTCTCGTCACGCTCTCGGCTCGGTTCGAGGGTGCTCGATTACTGACCTCTCGCGGTGGACAAGGGATAGATCATGGACTTCGCTGTGGAAATCTTCGTCGGCAACAGCGGCCGGATGGCCGCCATCTGGCTCACCCTGATCCTGCTGGCCCTGGTCGCGCTGTTCGCGCTGGCCCTGCCGCGCGGCGTGCACCGCCCCCGGCAGATCTCCGCCTGGCTGGCCGCCAACGCGGAGCAGAAGCGCGCCGAGGCCGAGCGCCGGGCCGCTGAGGCCGCCGAGGCGATCCGGTACGCCGACGAGATCACCGTGGCGGCGCGGGGCGCGGCCCACACCGCCGAGCGCCGCCGCGAGGAATGCCAGCGGGCGCAGGCGGCCGTCGAGGGCGCCTGGCAGGCGTACCAGCGGGCGGACGCGTCCCTGACCCGGGCTCGCCGCGCCGCCGCGTACGGCGTGCCGCAGAGCCCGGTCACCGACGAGGAGCGCGCGGACCGGGCCCAGGCCCTCCGCCGCTCCGCCCAGGCCGCCTACCGCCGGGGCGACCTCTCCGACACCCAGCTGCTGGACGCGCTGACCCACCGCAACGGCTGGGACCCGGCCCTGCACCCGGTCGAGCAGGAGCTCGCCCTCGCCCGGGCCGCGGTGACTCACCGCTTCAGCGCCTACCAGGACGCGCTGGACGCCGAGCAGGCCGCCTGGCAGGCGTCGGACATCGCCACCGCCGCCGTGCGCAGCCTGCGCCAGGAGGTGGCCAACGCGGAGGCGCTGGCCGAGGCGGCTCGAGTCGTCCTGCCGGAGAACGCCCTCCCGGCCCGCAGCGCCCGCCGCGTCCCGGCCGCCGCCTGACCGGCGTCATGCCGCCGACCTGAGCGGCTTGTCCCGCCCGCGGGTCTCAGCAGCGGTCCGCCGGCGGCCCTGGGCGGCGTCGTGCTGCCACCTTGAGCGGCCGTGCCGCCCACGGGCCTCAGCAGCGGTCCGCCGGCCGCCTGGGCGGCGTCGCGGGTCCGGCGGTGGCGTCAGGCCACGCCGCCGTTGACGTAGATCGTCTGGCCGTTGATCCACCGGGCCGGTCCGGCCAGCGATGAGATCACCTCGGCGATGTCCTCCGGGCGGCCCAGCCGCTCCATCGGGTTCATCTTGGCCATCCGCTCGATCGTCGCCTCGTCCTTGCCGTCCAGGAACAGCGCGGTCGCGGTCGGGCCGGGCGCCACGGCGTTGACGGTGATGTCGCGGCCGTGCAGTTCCTTGGCCAGGATCGGGCTGATCGCCTCCACGGCCGCCTTGCTCGCCGCGTACGCCGCGTAGGTCGGCAGGTGGAGCCGGGTCACCGAGGTGGAGAAGTTGATGATCGCGCCGCCGGCCCGGATCCGGCGAACAGCCTCCTGCGCCACCACGAAGGTGCCGCGGATGTTGGTGCGGTGCATCCGGTCGAGCTCGTCGAGGCTCAGCTCGGCGACGGGCGCGAGCAGCATGATGCCGGCCGCGTTGACGACCACGTCGATGCCGCCGTACCGCTGCTCGGCCCGGTCGAAGGCCGCCCGGACGGCGGTCTCGTCGGCCACGTCGGCCTGGATGGCGACCGCGGAGCCGCCGGCGGCCTCGATGACCGCCACCGTCTTCTCCGCCTCGGCTTTGTTTCCCGCGTAGACGATGACCACGCTCTGCCCGTCGGCGGCGAGACGCTCGGCGGCCGCGCGGCCGATGCCGCGGGATCCGCCGGTGACGATCGCGACGCGATTCCGGTTGCCGGTCATGATGACTCCCTCATTGCTTTCGTTGACGTCGCTAACCTAACCACGTTATCAACGCTAACGCCAAGGCGCTAACAGTAGAGTGTTATCGTTGTTACATGGCGCCGACCACCCGCGAACGAATCATCGAGGCAGCCGCCGCCCTGCTCACCGAGGGCGGCCGGGAGGCCGTGTCGACCCGGGCGGTCAGCGCGGCCGCCGGTGTCCAGGCACCCACCATCTACCGCGGCTTCGGTGACAAGCAAGGGCTGCTCGACGCGGTCGCAAGCCACGGCTTCGCCACCTATCTGCGCAGCAAGGCCGCCCTCGAGCCCGGCGACGACCCGGTCGAGGACCTGCGCCGCGGCTGGGACCTGCACGTGGCGTTCGGGGTGGAGAATCCGGCGTACTACGCGCTCATCTACGGCGAACCGCGGCCCGGCGTGCAGTCACCGGCCGCGCGCGAGGCCGCGGTGATCCTGGCCGGCCAGGTACGCCGCATCGCGGAGGCCGGCCGCCTGCGGGTGAGCGAGGAACGCGCCGCGCACCTGATCCACTCGGCCGGCGCGGGCATGACCTTCCAGCTCATCAGCATGCTCCCGGAGCAGCGCGACCCGGCCCTGTCCACGCTGGCCCGGGAATCGGTCATCGCAACCGTGACGACGGACTCCCCCGCTGCCGGCCACGACGGCGTGACCGGCCACGCCGTTGCTCTGCGCGCCGCGCTGCCGCAGCTCGCGGAGCTGTCCGGCGCGGAGCGGGCACTGCTGGACGAGTGGCTGAGCCGCATCACCGGCTAACCCAGACGCACCCAGGCGCCGCTGATGACCGACTGGGCCATCGCGTCCAGCGCCAGCGCGCTGTGCACGGCGTCGTCGAGGGTCGCGCCGTACGGCTTGCCCTCGGCGATCGACCGCAGGAAGTGGTAGGCCTCGACGACCTTCAGATCGTCGTAGCCCATCGCGATGCCGGCGCCCGGCTGGAACGCCGCATACTCCCCCGCCCCCGGTCCTACGTAGACGGTCCGAACCGGGAGATCCTGGTAGCCGTCGCCGGCGCTGACACTCAGCTCGCCCATCCGCCGGAAGTCCCAGGCCACCGAGCCGCGCGTGCCGTGCACCTCGAAGCCGTAGTTGTTCTGCTGCCCCACCGCGACCCGGCTGGCCTCCAGCACCACGCGGGCCCCCGAAGCGAGCCGCAGCTGACTGGAGACGTAGTCCTCGTTCTCCACCGGGCCCAGCTCGCCGCCGGTGGCCCGGCTGTGGCCGGCGGTCGCGCCGGTCGGCCGGGCCCGCTCGGTCACGAACGTCGCGGTGTCGGCGACCAGCGCGTCGATGTCACCGAGCAGGTGCCGCACGAGGTCGACGCCGTGCGCGGCCAGGTCGCCGAGCACCCCGCTGCCACCTCGAGCCCGCTCGAAACGCCAGCTCAGCGCACCCTCGGGATGAGCGGCGTAGTCGCTGAACAGCCGGAACCGCGCGTGCGTCACCGTACCCAGCTCACCGGCGGCGATCAGCTCGCGGGCGGCGGCCACCGCCGGGGCGTTGCGGTAGTTGAAACCGACGGCACCCTGGACGCCCGCCTCGCGGACCGCCGTGGCGACCGCCTGCGCGTCCGCGGCGTCCAGGCCGACCGGCTTCTCGATCCAGATGTGCTTGCCGGTCCGGGCCAGCGCCACTCCCAGCTCACGGTGCAGGAAGTTCGGCGCGGTGATGCTCACGGCCCGGACGCGCGGGTCGGTGGCCAGCTCGCGCCAGTCGAGGGTGGCACCGGCGAAGCCGTACTGTGCGGCCGCCTCGGCGGCGCGGCCGGGCACCTCGTCGGCGACCGCGACCAGCTCCGGCCGGACCCCGAGCTGCGGGAAGTGATGCGGGACCCGCAGGTAGGACTGGGTGTGCACCCGGCCCATCCAGCCGAAACCGGCGACGGCGACCCCGAGGGCTTCTCGACTCATCCGGCCAGTCTGCCCCAGCTACCGCAGAACCTGACCGACCTCGAGCCGGCCGGGCTGGAGGACGTCGGCGTAGGTGCCGAAACAGGCAGCGCGGCCGAGGCCGGGGACCTGGATGCGGTACTGCCGGGCCAGCGTGCTCAGCACGGACTTGTCGGCCGGCAGCTCACCCTGCCCCAGCCCGGGAATCACGCAACGCGGGGTGGGCAGGTCGATCCGCAGCACCACGTCGCCCAGCCGTAGCTCGGTGCCGGGCTCCGGATCCCGCGGCAGGTCGAGAATCACATTCGGACGGAACCGGGCGGCGGACACCGGAGCGCCGCCATTGCGCTCACCCAGCCGGTCCAGTTCACCCGTGGTCACGACGTGCAGCGCACCGAAGTCGGCGAACCGGCCGAGCCGTTCCACGCCGCCGACCGGGCTGACGGACTCCTCGCCGGGCAGGCTGCCCGCCATCCACTCCGGGACCATGCCGGCGTCGTCGGGCAGCACCCGGTGCAGGCGCGGATCGACCGGCGCGGTCCGGCTGAGCCGTACCGGCCGGCCCAGGTGGGCGGTCAGGGCCGCGTCGGCCTCGGCGCTGCCCGCTCGTACGGTGGACGGGCCGACCCGCAAGATGAGCTCGTCCTCGTGCAGGGACGTGCCGACCTCCAGGAGCCCGCCCCAGCGCCTGGGGTGCTTGGCGCTGCCGACCGTGCCGTCCTCGCCGTCCATGCAGGCCCAGATCCGGTCACCGGCCAGTCCGGTGCGGTCTACGTCGGCCGCGTCCAGGGCCTCGCCCAGCGCACTCTTCAGGGGATAGCGCCGAAGCGCGACGATTTTCGGCATACCACGATCCTATTTGTCCCCAGGCCGGCTCGCGGCCCCCCTTCCCCTCGGTCCGGCCCGGGACCTCCGCGCTTTCCACAGGCCGGCCCGAGAGCTCCGTTTATCCACCGACCGACCCGGCGCCTCTGCGCTTTCCACAGGCCGGCCCGGGACCTCCGTTTATCCACAGGCCGGCCCGGCGCCTCGCGCTTTCCACAGGCCGGCCCGGCGCCTCGCGCTTTCCACAGGCCGGCCCGGCGCCTCGCGTTTTCTCCTTAGGCTGGCCCGGTGACAACGTCGACCTGGCCTGCGACCTCCGCTCCTCGGCCGAGCAGCCGGACGGCGACGACGATGATCGGCACAAGGGCCAGGTGGCAGAGCGCGAGGGTCACCTTGCTGGTGACGTCGAGGTCCGTGGGCAGCGTCATGGCGACGATGGTGGCCACAGCCAGCAGCGGGCCGACGATCAGCGCGGTGCGGGTCACCCACGCGCCGAAGCGGGACAGCAGCGCCACCGTCACGAGCCCGGCCAGCAGCGGCAGGGCGCTGAAGGCCGCCACAGTGACGCCGTCGACCTCGGCCGGGCCGGTGGGTGTGGTGAAGCGGAAGGTGCCGCCGGCTGCTCGGCCGACGCCGTACAAGATCAGATTGATCAGCACCGCCGCACCGGCGGCGGCCGCGATCACCAGCCCCCGGCTACGCATCGGCCGGCTCCGTCCCCCGGATCAGGAACGCCTCGATGCGGTCGAAGGCTCCCACCCACACCTCGCTGACGAAGAAGTCGCGGACCTCGGGCACCGGGAAGCCGCTCTGCACGACGGTCATCAGGGTGCCGTCGCCGACCGCCTCGAAGGTGACCTCGATCCGGGTGCTCATCGTCATGCCGTCCGGGCTGGTGCCGGTGGACTCGGTGACCAGCCGGTGCGGCCGGTCGATCTCTACGAAGGTCTGCGTCTCCCGGAACAGGGTGTCGCGGTCGGGGCCCCACACGGCGGTCTGCTGACCGCCGACCCGCAGGTCCACCTCGATCTCGACGATGCCGGGCTGCTCGTCGAGGATGCTGAACCAGATCTTCTGCTGCTCGGCGTCGGTGTAGGCGTCGAAGACCTCGGCCGGTGTGGCCGGGAGCCGCCGGGTCATGCGCAGGTCGAGGGTCACGATGCGTTTCCTTCCGTGCCGTTGCGAAGGGTGAAGTAGGCGTCGAGGCCGTCGAGCTTGCGGGCCCAGAGCCGCTGGTAGAAGGCGATCCACGCCATGGCGTCGTCCAGCGGCGCCGGGCCCAGGCGGCACTGGCGCGACCGCCCGACCTTCTCCGTGACGACGAGGCCCGCGTCCTCGAGCACCTGGACGTGCTTCTTCATGCCGGTCAGGCTCATCCCGGCCGGCTCGGCCAGCTCGCCGATGGTGGCCGGGCCTTCGCCGAGCCGGACCAGGATCCGGCGGCGGTGCTGATCGGCGAGCGACGCGAACACCCGGTCGAGAACCTCTTGCTGAACCATGTGGTTCACCTTATGACACTGAACCACTCAGTTCAACATTGCTGAGGGATTGGCTGCCGTCGTCCCGGGTACCCGGCGCCCATGCGATTCGGAAACGTCGAGGTCCGGCCGCTCGGTGGCGGCATGGGTTGCCTGTTCATGGTCCTGGGGTCGATTCTGCTGTCGGTGCTGTGCACCCTGGGCGCGAACCTGTTCGTACGCTGAGAGGGCGGGCGACCCCCGTGGCCGCCCGCCCTCTGTTCAGTCCGTCCTCACCAGGTGCTGGGGGCCGGCGGCGCGACGACCGGCGGACGGTCGTCACAGGTGATCGTGTTCGGCAGCTCCCAGGGCGCCAGCCATGGGCCGGTCGTGCCGCCGCCGTCGTTACCGCCGAGGTCCGTCACGGTGAACTCCGAGCCGGTCGGCTTGAAACCGAACGAGCCGCAGTTGTTGATACCGACGGCACCCACGTTGCGGGCGTCGACGTTGGCGAACGAAGCCGAGCCGGCCACCCGGGCGCTGAGCACCGAGGTGCCGGTGCCGTCGACCCGGATGTCCTGGAAGGCGACCCCGTTGATCGAGTAGAGGTCCTTCACGCCCCAGTCGCTGACCAGCATGATCGCGTTGTAGGTGCTGTCCAGGTAGCGGTCGCCGGTCACCCGGATCCGGGCGTCGATGCTCCTGTCGAGGGCGTAGAACCAGATCGCGCCGAGGCCGATCTTCCAGTTGAGTTCGAACGTGCCCGCTCGTACCACGGTGTTGTTCTTGATCGTCAGCTCGCCGGCGAACGGCTCGGCGCCGAACCGGGAGCCCACGTGGATGCCGCTGCCCTCGCGGATCGGGTCGGCGATCAGGTTGTTCGACACGGTGTTGTCGGTGCCGCCGTAGATGGCGATGCCGTTGGCCAGCGTCGGCGTCTGCACGGTGTTGTGGTCGAAGGTGTTGCCCGCGTTCGTCGTCTTCTCCGCCCACATGGCCAGGCCGTCGTCGCCGGCGTTGCGGATGAAGTTGTTGCGCACCACCGAATTCGTGACACCGGTGTGAAAGTTGAGCGCGTCGGCGATCTGGTCGACGATCACGTTGCCGGTGACCCGCAGATTGCGCATCGGGCCGTCGAACCACATGCCGACCTTGGTGTGCCGGATGAACAGGCCCTCGATGCTGGAGTCGCTGAGCGCACCGCCGACGCCGTTCACCTGGTCGGTGTCGATGCGCTCGCGGACGTCACCCTCGATCGTGAAGCCCTTGAGGTGCACGTTGCGGCTGCCACCGTCGGCGGCATCCTTGCCGTAGAACCCGACGCCGGTGTGCACCGAGCCGTCCGGGGCGGGCTCGGCCAGCGTGACCTGCTTGCCCTTGATGATCGTGTGCCAGCTGCCGGCGCCCTCGATCGTCACGTCGTCGACGATGATGTGCCGGTTCACCTGGAACGTGCCCGGCGGCACGTACACCTTGAGCCGGGCCCGCTTGGCGAAGGCGATCGCCTTGTCGAACGCGGCGGCGGAGTCCCGCCGGCCGGTCGGGTCGGCCCCGAAGAGCAGCACGTTGGCCGCGACCAGGTCGACGTGCGGGCGGGCGACGAGCTGCGAGTCGAGCAGGTCGATGACCGTCCACGCGGCGCCGGCCGAGGCGGTGAGCCGGATCCGGTCACCCGCGCGGTAGGTGCGGCCGAGCAGCATCCGCTGCTCGTCGAAGAAGTGCATCGGCCGGAACGGCTTGTCGACCTGCGGCGTGGGGGTGGTGGCCGACGGTACGCAGCCGCACTCGGTGATCCACCAGTCGGGGTGCAGCAGGTCCGCGGTCGGGTCGTTGCTGAACGGGTACTGGTTGTAGAGGTACGCGTACTGCGAGGTCAGGGTCATCGTGCCGGCCCGCTTGCCGTTGACGACGACCTTCAGGGGTGCGGTGATCCCGCCGCCGGTGGGGGCGTCGGGGATGCTGTAGCGCACCGTGATCGCGTTGGCCGCGGCGGGCAGGACGAACTCGACGTACTGCCCCGGGGTCAGCTTGACCGCCGTACGCCCGGAGGCCTCACCGGCCACGGTGTAGGCGGCCCGGTCAGGGCCGATCCGGGAGCCGGTGAAGGTGGCGTTCTCCGCCTCCTGCTCGGCGAAGTCCACTGTCGCGCCGCGGCCGGCGACGAGGGCGGGATCGAGGCCGGCGCGGGTCACGACGGGGGCGGCCGGGGCGGCAGCGGCGGGGACGCCCGCGCCGAGCACCAGTCCCAACCCGACCACTGAGGCGGTAGCCAGGACGGGCCACCTCACGTTCACAGACATCGAGGAGCTCATTTCTCTCGGGAGCGCCCTGACCTTAGGTTGAGTGTGACGAACTCCACAAGCCTCTGTTGACTAATTTCGCGATTCTGCTCGCTTCTTCCAATCTTTTTCCACCAGAACCACGAACTTGCCGACGGCGACGCCCGCTTCCATGTCCTTGTGCGCCTGGACGATCTCGTCGAAGCGATAGGTGCGGTCGAGCGGCACGATCGCCTCACCGGCGGCGACCGCGTCGAGGAAGTCCTGAAGAACTGCTGGCGGCAGATCGTCGGCGTCGCCGCCGTAACCGGTCAGCCGGACACCCCTGGGGAGGTAACCGATGGGATAGAAGTCCGGCACGATCCACTCGTTGGACAGCATCCCGGCCATGCAGACGACCCCGAACCGGCCGGCGGAACGCAAGGTGTCCGGCAGCGTCGGCGTGCCGACCAGCTCGAGGGCGTTGTCCACCCCGGCCGGCAGGATCGCGCGCACCTGGGTGGCCACGTCACCGTCGTCGATGAGCACGTGGTCGACCCCGATGGCCCGCAACGCGTCCGCCTTGCCGGGGTTGCGGGTGGTGGAGAGCACGGTCAGGCCGCGGCGCTTGGCGAGGATCGCGGCGGCCATACCCACGGACGAGGTGCCACCCCGGATGAGCAGGGACTGGCCGGGTTGTGCGTCGAGGCCGTCGGTCAGCGCACCGTACGCGGTCTGCAGCATCTCCGGCACCGCGCCGAGCGTGGCCCAGTCCAGGTCGCTGCGGAACGCGATCACCTGGGTCGCCGGGACGCAGGTGAACTGGGCGTAGCCGCCGTCGAAGGTGCGGCCCATCCCGCCCATCATCGCGAAGACCTGCTGCCCGACGGCGAACTCACCACCGGGCACCGCGGCGACCACGCCGGCGGCCTCGATGCCGGGGACTCGCGGGAAGGTGACGCCGTCGGCGAGGCCGAGCCGGGTGTGCAGCTCGGAACGGTTCAGCCCGAAGGCTTTCACCTGGATCAGCACCTGGCCGGGCCGCGGCACCGGGATGGGCAGCCGGCGGATGCGCAAGGCTTCGGGAGGGCCCGGAGCCTCGAGCACTATTGCTTCCATAGAATTAGATTCCATGGAAGCAATGTAGTCCGGGTCGGCGGGGATGGCGCGGTGGCCTTGCGCACACATCTCGGCCGCTCAGCGCATGTCGGCCGCCAGGTTGACTCGGAGGTGGGCGTCGACCCAGGCCGCGACGGCCGCATCGCCGGGGTCCGGTCCGAGCCGGCCGGCCAGCGCTTCGGCTGTCTCGGCGACCCGGCGCAGCCCGGTCGTGCGCAACCCTGCCGCCGCTGCGCGCAGCCGTCCAGGCATCGTGGCGGGCGCGTGCTGGAGACCAGTGTGGGCCAGCTCGGCGAGCAGCGCCGCGGCCTCGTCCAAGGCCAGACCGATCGGGTCCGTGGCGAGAGACGGAGTGTCGTCGGGGTCAGCTCCGCGAGCGGCCTCGGCGAGGTCGGGAACCACCACGGAACCGTCGAGGGCGAAGCCGATCGGGTCGACCACCACGCCACCACCGGCGCGACGGACACTGCCGGCGACGTACCGCAGCTCCCCACGCAGGGCGGCGGCCATGCTGTCGAGCCGGCCCGGAGCGCAGGCCGTGTGGGTGGCGGACACCACGGCAGTGACCCCGGCGGCGTCGGCGATGACGGCATCCAGGCGCTGGGCACCGGGTGCGTAGCTGACTGCGTGGACCTCGGCGACCGGGATGACGCGTACCAGCTCCGCCTCGACCCGGGCCCGGACCGGTCGGGGCGGCAGCGCGTCGAGCTCGTCGGAAAGGGCGGCCAGGTCGTCCGCGATCAGCGCCGGCGGCAGATCCTTCCAGGAACCCCGCGACGTCATCGCCTCCGTGCGGCTCAACCGCCGGGTGCCGAGCCGAACAGCCCGGCTCGCACTACGGGCGGCGGACTCAGTGACGACGGCGCCGCCGGCCAGGGCACCGATGCTGACGCCGGCCACCCGTCGGCCGGCAAGCTCGGGCCCGCTGTCAGTGGTCTCGTAGGTGCGGCGCAACACGAGCACGGTGGCACTGTCGGCGTGGGCGAGGAAGATCTCGACCGTTCGCTCGCCGCCGATCGCGGATACGCGCGCACCGAGACCGTCCAGCCGGGCCCGGCGTAGCGGGGTCTCGGAAGCCTCGTCGGTCCCGAGCACCCGGGAGCGCAACGCCCGGCGTTCGGCGGTGCTGGTCACCGCGCGGCGGCGGGCGTGCAGCTCAGCCAGATGATCGGCCAGTGCCTCGGGTCGGTAACGGGCACTGCGGTCCCGGTAGGCCTCCAGCTGAGCGACGAGATCATCGACGGCGAGGAGGGGCCATCGCATCCGGGCGGCTTCCAGAGCGCGGCGGACCGCGGTCACCTCCGCCGTTATTCCGGCGCCGACGTGGACGGCACCCTCGCGGAGAACCACGTTCGTGAGGGCTACGGCGGCGTCCAGGGCTGGATTGTCGGTGGCGGAGGCGGTGCCGCCTACCTGCACCTGCGCGTCGACGTCGGATCGGGCGGACGCGTCCGCTTCGCGGAATGCCCAGACGGCCAGGGCCAAGACGTCATCGCGGGCCCCGGCGACCGCGTCGGTCCGGGCGAAACCCAGATCGCCGGGTACGAGGAAGCGCACGGTCGCGGTGGGCAGTTCCACACTGGGCACCGGGTCGCCGGGTCTTGCCCGGTGCACCCGGGCAAGGTAACCCGTGCGCAGCGTCCGGCGGGCGGTGGCCATCATGCGTGCGCCGATCCGGGCCAGGAGTTCGCCGTCGGTGAAGTCGCCCGGTGACCATCCGGTTTGTGCCGTGGTGGTCGTCGCGGGCTCGTCCGCTGCGTGGCCCGGGTCTGGGTCGGCGGGTGGCCTGACTGAGGGAGCTCGCTGCTCGGATGAGGCTTCCGGATGACCGGTGGTTGGGTGATCGGTTTCGCCGCTGTGGTTCAGGTAGGCGAGGACCAGGCCGACGATGTGCCGGCACACGCCGGGGGCGCCGCAGCTGCATCGTCCCTGTTCGAGGCCGCCGGTCGGCAGAGCGGTGGTCACGCCGCCGTCGTAGGTGGCGTGGACTGTCGCTTCGTCGTCCTCGCTGATTGCCGGGGCTGAGCGCTCGATCTCCCGCGCTGCCCGCTTCACCAGGCCTCGGTTCGTCAGCTCCGCCAACGTCGCCGGCGTCAGCGCCCGCAGGTCTGCCCTCACGTCGCCCTCCGACAGCCGGCTGCGCTTGCCGCGAGTGTGGCGGCGCTCATCGGCCCACCTGTTCGGCGACGAAGGACGCCAGCTCACCCGGTGTCATCGCGCCCACCGAGGCGCCCACGTCGGCCAGTTGCTGGGCTGTTTCGCGGTCGAAGCTGGGGTTCGCGTCCTGGTCCAGGGCGGCCAGGCCGAGGACCTTGGTGCCCTGCTCGACAAGTTCCCGGACCGTACGGATCAGCAACGCCGGGGAACCGCCCTCGTAGAAGTCGGTGATCAGGACGACGATGGCCCGGCGGGGCTGGTCGATCAGGCCGGCACCGTAGCGGACCGCGCGGCCGATGTCGGTGCCGCCACCGAGCTGGACCTTCATCAGCAGCTCGACCGGGTCGTCGACCTCGCTGGTCAGGTCGACCACGTCGGTGTCGAACGCGACCAGGTGCGTCCGTACGCCCGGCAGTCCCCACAGGCAGGCCGCCGTCACCGCGGAGTGGATGACCGAGTCGACCATCGAGCCGGACTGGTCGACGAGCAGGATCACCTGCCACTGCTCAACATGCTTGCGGCTACGGGAGAAGAAGTGCGGCGTCTCGATGTACAGCCGGCGTTCGTCCGGGCGGTAGTGGCCGAGGTTGGCGCGGATGGTCCGCCGCATGTCGAAGTCGCGGGCCTGCTTCCACCGGCTCGGCCGCCGGGCCCGGGTGCCGGTGAACGCCGCCCGTACCTCGGTGGCCATCCTCGCCATCAGGTCGCGGACGACGGCTTCGACGATGCGGCGGGCCAGCCGCAGCACCTCGGGGTTCATCAGGTGCTTGGTCCGCAGGACGGCTTTGAGCAGCGCCGGGTTCGGCTCGATCCGTTCCAGCACGGCCGGATCCGTGACGATGTCGGTGATCTCGTAGCGTTCGATGGCGTCGCGCTGCAGTCGTTCGACCGTCTCGCGGGGAAAGAGCCGGTTGATGTCGTTCAACCAGTCCACAGTGGTCAGCACGGACGGACCGTCACCGCCGGCCCGGCCCTGGCTGCGCCGGACGTCGCGTTTCTCGAGTTCGCCGTCGCGGCCGTAGAGCCAGTCCAGCGCCGCGTCGCAGGCGAGGCCGTCCGCCCCGAGCGGTCCCAGCTTCGCCGCCGGGGCGCCGAGGACCAGCCGCCAGCGTTCGAGATCCGGATCAGTCATGGCCTCCACCCGTCAGTCCCTCGCGGCGCAGTACGGCATCGACCCGGTCGTCCAGCACCATCCCGGCGGCGACCAGCTCGGGATCGGTGACGCCGCGCAACAGGCTGCGCCCGGTGCCGGACAGGCCACGGCGTTCCAGCAGCCGGCCGGCGATGATCTCCCGCTCGCGCGGCGGGAAGAACTCGAACGCCTGCCGCAGCCCCGGCACCGCGACGAGGAATTCCTCAGCTGCCATGGCGGACAGCAGTTCGTCGAGCAGCCCGATCACGGCCGGGGTGTGCAGCACCTCCTCCCGCGCGAGGGCGAAGAGACCGGCCAGCCAGTCCCCCGCCGACTCGGGATGGAAAGCACCACGCACCGCGCGCTCAGGATCAAGCTCCCCAGCTTGAGAATCTGGCGGAAAACCCGCCGACACCGGGTCGAGCGGAACATCCGGTGCTGGTTGCAGGGCCCAGCGCAGACCGAACGCAGCACCCCGCAGATCAGGCGGCGCCTCGGCATCGGCCGCGACTCGGGCCGCCACCTCCAGCGCCGCCGTCAGATCAAGGTCCAGCTTCGGGCGGGCGTACCGCAGAGCGTCGCGGCAGGCCGCCAGCGCCCCGATCCGCCCCAGGTCAGCGGCCGCGGACCGCCCGTGCACGCCCTCGGCCAGCCACAGGATGCGCCGCACCGACGCGACGATGACCACCGCGAGCGTCGCACTCTGCGCCGTGCCCAGGATGCGGTCGTGCCGCCACATCGTGAGGACGACCGCGAGCATCCGGCCGAGTGAGCCGAGGTCGGCCGCCGCCGCGACTGTGCTTTCGATGGCCGACAGCGCCTGCTTGGACACGTCCGCCGTGCCGGACAGAGCCGCGTCGAACAGTACGGCCGCGAGCAGGTCCACGTCGCGGCCGGCGTGGGCGGCGCGTTCGGCCAGGACCGCCGCGCACGCGTCGGCGAGGGTGGCACCGTACGCGCCGGCCTCGATGAATGCGGTGAGCCGTTCCGGGCTCGGTCGTAGCGTCCAGCGTTCCTTGAGGATCGGGTCGAGGCCCGTCGACGGGCCGGAGTCGCGGCGGAATCCGGGCACGGCCAGTACGCGGACCCGGTGCAGGACCTGGCTGCGGGCCCGGTCCGCGGCGACGGTCAGGTCCAGGTCGAGATCGTCACTTGCGTCCAGGCCGAGGCGTTCGAGCTCCGCGTTGACGTGGTGCACCAGCGGCGGCGCGGGCGTGCCGGGGTGCAGGCGACCGACGCGCGTGCCGCTGAGCGCGGCGACCATCTCGACCACGACCGGATGGCTACCGGTCCGGAGGGTGCCCCGGGCCGCCCACGGCAGGGGTACGTCCAGCGCCTCGTTCACCAGCGCGGATGCCAGCCCGTCCAGCACATCCGTACGGGCCGGATGCCGATGCCCCCGTACGGTGGCCAGCCCCTCCGCGGTGACCCGGGCCGCGATGAGGTCCGCGGTGGACACCGGCTGTTTGCGTTCGCGGAGCCGTCCCGCCACCGACTCGGTGAGGTGTCGCGCCGCGGCCTGCGGCCCCGACTCCCACAGCTCCTGGTAGTAGCCGGGCGACGGCATCCCGCTCTGGTAACCGTCGAAGGCGTCCAGCCGCCGGAACGAGTACGGCACCAGGAAGCTCCCGCCGACCGCGTCCGGTGGCAGCATCGGCACCTCGGGCCACCCCGCTGCCGACGGATCACTCGCGAGCGCGGACACCAGCGCGGGCCGGTGGAACCCGCCGGTCACCACCACGACCGGCCGCTCCCCCGCTTCGGTGGCCGCGGCCCGTACCCATTGCGCCATGTACGCCTCGCGTGCGGTGTCCGACTCGCCGGCCGCCGACTCCCCGCGTACGAGATCGAAGTAGACCGCGAGTCGTTCCGCCAGATCGTGGTCGGCGGCGATCTCGAAGAGGTGGTCCCACAGCACGTCCACGTTGTCGACGCCGAAGCTGCCGCACAGCCGCTGCATCACGTCGGCGTAGCGCAGTTCGGCGTCCGCATAGCGGTTGCTGCGCCCGGCGAAGGCGGGATGCCAGGCCGGCAGGTCGATGAACTTCAGCTCGGCCCCGACCGCGCGGCCGTGGGTGAGGGCCAGCCATTCCGGCGAGTACGCGCAGAACGGCGCCCACGACCCGTGCCGCCGCTCGCCGTCGCGGTAACTGCTGAACACGGCGACCGGCAGCTCATGGCCGAGCAGCAGCTCCCCGATCCGCTCGTTGAGATCCGCCGGCCCCTCGATCAGCACGTACGCGGGCCGCAGCTCCTCGATCGTGGCGGCGACCAGCCGGGCGCACGCCGGGCTGTGGTGGCGGACCCCGATGAACGTGACCGTCACGGCTCAGCCCGGCAGCAGGTGACGGGCGTTGTGCAGGGCCTGCCACTGCTCGCCGTTGCGCCAGGTGACCTGCTGGGCCAGGTAGCGCCGCAGCTTCGCCAGGTCCTCCGGGTTGTCCTTGGCCGCGGTGCCGGCGAGGCAGGAGACCAGGTCCTCGGCCGTGCCGGGCTCGCCGCGCAGGAACCAGCCCCGCAACCCGACCGCGTGGGCGACGGAGACCGCCTCGGCGGTGCTCATGACCGCCGACAGCCGGTCCATCGAGTCGCCGCGGGCGGTCTCCCCGGTGCGCAGCTCCCGGAAGGTGGTGACCAGCACCTCGAGAACGTCGCGGCGGGGCTCGGCGGTGACTCCGGACCGCCGCAGCAGCGCCGCCGCCTCGGCCTCGACCAGAGCCAGCTCGGTGCCGAAGTCCGCGATCGGGAAGACCGTCTCGAAGTTGAAGCGCCGCTTCAGGGCCGAGCTCATGTCGTTGACGCCGCGGTCGCGGGTGTTCGCCGTGGCGATGATGCTGAAGCCGTCGCGGGCGAACACCATCGACTCCGGGCCGGTCAGCTCCGGGATCGCCAGGACCCGGTCGGACAGCGGGGAGAGCAGGCAGTCCTGGACCTCCAGCGGGCAGCGGGTGATCTCCTCGAAGCGGACGGTGCGGCCCTCGGCCATGCCGCGCAGCAGGGGCGCGGGCACCAGCGAACGCGGCGACGGGCCGTCGGCGACGAGCAGGGCGTAGTTCCACGAGTAGCGGATCTGGTCCTCGGTGGTGGCGGCACCGCCCTGGATGGTGAGGGTGGAGTCGCCGCTGACCGCGGCGGCGAGCAGCTCGGACAGCAGGGATTTCGCCGTGCCGGGCTCGCCGACCAGCATCAGCCCGCGGCTGGTGGCCAGCGTGATCAGGGCGCGTTCGATCAGTGAGGGGTCGCCGACAAACTTGCGGCTGATGCCCAGCTTGCTGTCACCGACGACGAACCGGCGGGCGGCCTGCACGCTGAGCACCCACCCGGGCGGGCGCTCGGCGGTGTCGGCCGCCCGCAGCCGGGCCAGCTCATCGGCGTAACGCACCTCGGCCGGGGGCCGCTGCACCTGACCGGCGGACTCGGCAACCTCCACAACAGACTCGGGACCGAGCCCGACCGCCGGAGCGGAGGACGGACCGGCCAGACCGGAGGCGGCGCGGGGCGAGCCCGAGGCGGAGGCCGGCGAGGCGGAGGCCGGCGAGGCGGAGGCCGGCGAGGCGGAGGCCGGCGAGGCGGAGGCCGGCGAGGCGGAGGCCGGCGAGGCGGAGGCCGGCGAGGC
>NZ_JBEZFL010000005.1:461756-497720 GCF_040649415.1 Actinoplanes sp. NPDC048967 | reverse complement strand
AGGCGGAGAAAGGACCGGCGCTTTCGGCCGGGCCGGCGGACGGGCGAGCGGGAGTCATGCGGTCAGCTCCGTCAGGTCGCGGATGATCTCAGAGGCGGTGACCGGATCGAGCCGGCCCAGCGGGACGTGGCCCTGGTTGGTGCTCCAGCGGCCGACCGTGCCGTCGGATACGTAGATCGATTCCAGGGTCTGCTCCGGGAAGATGTCCATCGCGCCGATCGCGATGCCTGGCTCCAGGCCGATGACGACCTCCTGGCCCGGACCGACAGCCAGCTCGATGCGGCCCTGCACGCCCGCGTCCTGCGGGGTCTCGCGCCGCCAGCCTTTGCGTTCGAGGCCGATCACCCGGCCGGTCGGCACGGTGTGTCCTTCGAAGCGCTTCAGCCGGCCGCCGATCGCCTCCTCCTCGGTCAGGCTGAAGGTCTCGCGGCTGAGCTGCGCAAACGGTTGCAGGATCTCGTAGTCGGCGAAGACCTCGACCCAGTCGGGCCGGTGGTCGCCCAGGTGCAGCGGGTGAGCGACCCCGACCGACGCGTCGTCGGCGAGCGACACCTCGTCGTCGTGCACGTCCGAGAAACTTCTGTCCTCGGCCACCCGGATCGCCCCGGTCGGCTGGCCGTTCTCGTCGTAGACCGCCCAGACCAGGCGCCGCACGATGTGCCAGAGCAGCGGGTGGGCGACGAACAGCTGGCGGAACTCGGCGCCGGTCCAGCGGCGGCCGGTGACCATCGCTCGTTCGAGGCGGCGGATCTGGTCGGTGGCGACCGTGCGGACGTCCTTCTTCAGCGCGGCGAATCGCTGGTAGGCCGCGGGTGCCAGCTCGGCGTCGTCGCGAGCGCCCGGCTTGGGCAGGGCCTTGAGGTGCTTGCCGGCGGTGTCGGCCACGTACGGGCGGAGCTGCTCGTCGAAGCCGACCGTGAACTGGCGGGGGCCGTAGTCGAGCACCATGCTGCCGGCGTCGTCGAGCCCGAACCGGGGCACCAGCCGGTCGGCGAGCTGGTCGGCGCTGAGCCCCAGCCCGGCGGCGACCTCGGCCATCTTCTGACCCGCGGCCGCCTTGAGCCCCTTGAACTTCGCCCGTTGCGCGATGCCGTGCAGGTGCATGAGGGCCACGTCGGTGCCGATCCGGGCCAGCACCTGCACACCGGTGACCGCGCGGGCGTGGCCGCCCTCGCCGGGCCACGCCAGGATCACCGGGGTCAGCCGGCGGACGGTCTCGTCGTCGCCCACCACGCCCAGAGTGTCCAGGACCCAGCTTTCCTTGCTGTTGGCGCCGGAGGTCTGCCAGCGCTGGAAGAGGCCCCAGGCGAACTCGGCGAGGTCGGCCGGCTCGCACGCCTGCCGGACGACGTCGACCCCGGCGTACGGCGTGCCGGCCCGGCCCAGCGCGAGCACCATCACCAGGTTGACGACCGCCTCGGCGGGCAGGGCGCCGGTGCCGTCACGCAACCGCACCGGAGGCAGCAGTCCGGGGACGGCCCAGGCGGGCACGGCCGGGAGCTTGGCCGGCAGTACGGACAGCGGATCGGTCTCCAGCAACGTCTGGATGGCCGCGGCCGCCGCGTCGCCGTAGCTGTGGGCGGCCGAGCGCACGACCTCGGCGTATCCGTTGGCGTGCAACGCGAGCAGCGCCTCCTCGGCCTGGCGGCGCGGGACACCGGCCTTGTCGAGCGCCGCCGGCACCAGCGCCCGGGCGGCCGCCTCGGGGTGCCGGCGCAGCCAGGTGAGGGCGGTCTCCCGGACGCTCTTGAGCCGTGCGTACGCGTCGGCCATCAGAACCGCGATCTCCGGAGCGGCGAAGGGCAACAGCAGGCCGGCGGCCTCCGCGGGGCTGCGCCGGGCCAGATCCAGAGCCGCCGGCAGGGCGTCGAGCTCGAACCGGGCGACGACGATCCGCAGCCACAGGGCGGCCTGCCAGGTGTCGCGCACTCGCCAGGTCGCCAGGAGCGGGCGGGCCAGCTCCTCCGGCGCGGCGACGAAGAACTCGGCCGGCTCGGACCAGCGGCTGGTGCCGGCCGCGATCCGCTCGGCCTTGCCCCGCCAGTCACCGGTGCCGTCGGCATACGTCTCATAGCGGGTCTGCCGCCAGCTCTCCCGCTCGTCGTGGAGCCAGCTGATCGAGGGCGCGTCGGTGCCGGTCAGCCCGGAGATCACCACCGGCTTGGCGGCTCGGTGCGGCTGCCGCCACGGCGGGTCGAGCAGCAGCGGCGGCACGGCCGACAGCGGCGCCGGCACAACTGCCGCCGCCTGCTCGCGGATCGTCTCCACGCGCTGCCGGGCCGGGGCGCTGAGCAGCGGCAGGACCGGCTCGACGACGCCGGGGTGGGCGAGCACGTGGGCGCGCAGCAGCTCGGCCACGGCGGGCTTGGTGGCACCCTCGGCGAGCATCCGCAGGGCCCGCGCGGGACTGCGGTCGGCCGCCTCGAGCAGGGTCGGCGGCACGTACTTGACGTCGATCCGGTCGATCAGCCCCCGCATCACCTCGTCGCTGGGCAGCACGGCGAGCACGCTCAGCAGCCGCCGTTCGGCCTCGGCGAAGTCGATGGTGTCGAGCCAGTGGAACAGGGCCGGTGCCGCGGCGACGCCGACGCCGTCGACCAGGGTGGCCAGCATCGCCATCGACGAGGGCACGGAGTAGGGGCTGACGATCGCCGCGAGCGCGGTCACCTGCTTTTCCGAGCCGGCGGCGCTCAGCAATGCGGCCGCGCGGGAGCCGTCCGCGTCGGTGATCGCGGCGTCGACGTCCTCGGCCACCCACTCCTGCCGGGTCGGCACCAGCACCGACGTGGCCGTCCGCGCGTAGGCCCCGGCCGCCCGGTACGGCGTGATGGCCTCGATCACCTCGGCGTGCTCCGGCTCGGAAGCGGCCGCGAGGGCCGTGCGGACGCGCAGCGCGGTCGTCAGCGCCGGATCGCTGTGCCAGCCGCGGCGTTCCTCGCCCGGGCGGATGACCCGGATGCCGAAGTGCTGGTGGGCGCCGGCCCGGGGGCCGGGCGGGAGGCCGTCGTCGAGCTTGAGGGTCATCAGCTCGACCGCGGCCACGGCGGCGAAGGTCAGCCCCCGCTCGGCGAGCCACAGGTCGGCGAAGGCGACGAACTTCTCGTTGACGTCCCAGTTGCCCAGGGTGGCCGCGGCGGCGACGGCGGCTGCTCCGAGCGGGGTGGCCTGCGGGTCTCCCTCCAGCCAGTCCGCGCCGGCCCGGGCCACGGCCGGATCGGTGACCGGTGCCTGGAAGGCCTTGAGGACTCCGCCGGGGCGGCGGCTGATGAGCTCGTCGGTCACCGCGCGCGCCTTGGCGTCGGGCACGAACGTGGTGGGGCCGGCGCTGCCCCGGCGGGCGTAGCGGTGCCGGTGCCAGGCGGCTGGAAAGACGAAGGTGTCCTCGTCGGTGGGGGCGGGCGGTATCGGGTCCGGTGTGCGGGAGGGGGACGCCGGTGCGGTTGTCGCGGTCGTCTCGCCGTACCCCTTCCGGGTTTTCTCCGCGATCAGCTTGCCCTCGTGGGTCGTGGCCTCGGCCGCCGTGGCGAAGGTCTTGACCTTGGTTTGGCCGGTTGTGCCGACGCGCCCCCAGCGGACCGTCACCTCGGTGCCGACCTGGTCGATCTCCCAGAACTTCGCCGACGTGCCGTCGGCGAACTCGAAACTGCGCATGTGCGACCTCCATCGGCACCGGTGCGAGGCACGGTAGCGATCCGGTACGACAAAATCATCGGATGGGTAGACCGGTGGTGGGAGTGGGATTGATCTTGGTGGATCCGGGCGGGCGGGTGCTGCTCGGTAACCGCATCAAGGCCGGCGAGGAGCCGACCTGGTGCCTGCCCGGCGGTCACGTCGAGGGCGGCGAGACCATCGAGCAGGCGGCCGCCCGGGAGGCGGCCGAGGAGGCGGGCATCGGGGGTACGCAGCCCGAAGTCATCGCCATCGGCGTGCAGACCACGGGCAGCGGGATGACCGCCGCGGCCGTGGCACCGTGGCCCGGCACCCCGCCGCGAGCCCTCGAACCGGACGTCCTGACCGACTGGGGCTGGTACGCCCCGGACGAGCTGCCCGAGCCGCTCTACCCGCCGTCGGCCATGAGCCTCACCGTCTGGCGCGGCCTGCCCCCGCCCGACGGCTGGCGCGTCTACCCCGTGCGTTAGCCACGTTCGGCCGCGACCAGTTCCCGGGTGGCCGGGGCCACCTCGGCCGCGAAGCGCTCGATCGTCGCCGGGTCGTCGGCGGCCAGGATGAAGGCGCTGACGCCGTGCTCCAGGGTCAGCCCGGCCAGGTCCTCGGCCCACTGCTCGGCCGGACCCCGCAGGAAGGCCCGCCCGGCCGGGGCGAACTCGCCGCTGATGTTGAGCAGCCGCCGGACCGCCCGCGGATCCCGGCCGGCCGCCCGCGCGCCCTCGTCGATGTGCTGGTTGATCGCCGTCAGGTCGTCCGCGCCGTTCGGCAGGTAGCCCAGCGACGGCAGGGCGCCGTCCGCGGCCCGGCCGATCAGCCGCAGCATCCGCGGCTTGTACGCCCCCACCCAGATCTTGATGTCGTGCGCCGGCGCCGGCCCGCGCTTGGCCCCGCTGACCCGGTAGAAGTCGCCTTCCACCTGGACCGGCCCGGTTTTGTCGGCGGCCCAGATCTCCCGGATGATCTCGATGCCCTCGGCCAGCGCGGCCACCGACTCACCCGGGCTCAGCCGGCGGCTGCCCATCGCCTCGATCGCGTCCCAGAAGCCGCCGGCGCCGATGCCGAGCTCGATCCGGCCGCCGCTGAGCAGGTCGAGGCTCGCCGCCGCCCGGCCCAGCACGGCCGGCGGGCGCAGCGGCAGGTTGAGCACGTTGCCGCTGAGGTGGATCCGTTCGGTACGGGCCGCCGCGTACGACAGCAGCGTCCAGGTGTCGTGGAAGCGCGGCAGGTACGGGTGGTCCTGGAAGGTGGCCAGGTCCAGCCCGGCCCGGTCCGAGACGACGGCCAGTTCCACCGCCTGGTGCACGGGTTGCGCGGTGGGCGTGATGAACGTGCCGAAGAGCAGGTCGTGCCCGTAGTCGGTCATCGGGTCTCCAGGGTGGTCCGGATCGGGAAGTTGTCGCGGAACAGGTGCTGCGGGTCGTAGCGGCGCTTGAGCTCCCGCAACCGTTCCAGGGTGCGCGGCGGGAAGGCGTCGGCCAGGCGTTCCGGGCGCTGGTCGCTCTCGAAGCTGAGATAGAGGCCGTCGAAGTGGGCGGCCAGGGCGTCCCAGAGCGGGTCGAGCCGGCGCCGGCTGGAGCCCATCACCACCACCGAGAAGTTGGCGGACCGGTAGCCGTAGGCGGTGGCGTCGGCCGGGACGTCGGCCACCGCGCCGCCCACCGTACGGATCTGGAACCAGTGGATCGCGCCGCTGGCGATCAGCGCGGCCGCGGCCGCCGCGAACTCCGGGGTCAGGTGCTCGATGAGCCCGGACCGCGAGACCGGTTCGCCCTCGGCCTGGTGGTAGCCGTCGCCGGCCCGGGCCAGCACCGCCGCGTACGGCGCCAGCACCACGTTCTGCTGGTACAGCGGCCCGGCGCTCGCCACCGGGGTGAGCTGGTCGATGATCGTCTGCGGGTCGTCGTTGTCGACCATGGCCATCAGCTGCGCGACGCCGGGCTGCCCCGGACGCGGCCGGCCCATGATCAGCTGGCCGCTGAGGTCGCGCGGCGCGGCCTCGATCGCCGCACCCCAGCGCACCAGCAGGTCCGCCGGATCGTCGGCGCCCACCACGAACTGCGCCCAGCCCACCTCGCCGACCTCGTCCACCTCGAAGTCGAAGGAGGTCACCACGCCGAAGTTGGCCCCGGCCCCGCGGACGGCCCAGAACAGCTCCGGGTTCTCGTCCTCGGCGGCCCGGACCACCGAGCCGTCGGCCAGCACGATCTCCACCGCGCGCAGGTGGTCGATGGTGAGCCCGTGCTTGCGGGCCAGCCAGCCGACCCCACCCGCGGTGGCCAGGCCACCGACCCCGACGCCGCCGTAGTCGCCCGAGCTCAGGGCCCAACCGTACGGCCGCAGCGCGTCGGCCACCTCCGACCAGCGGGCACCCGGTCCCACGCGGATCAGCCGGCGCTGTTCGTCGAGCACCTCGACGGTGTCCATCGCGGCCACGCTCAGCACCAGGCCACCGTCGTTGGTGGACCGTCCGCTGATCCCGTGCCCGGCGCTGCGTACCGAGAAGGGCAGGCCGGGATGGGCGCGGACGAAGGCCAGCGCGTCGACCACCTCGGCGGTGCTGCGCGCCCGCAGGACGAGACCGGGCGCCCCGCCGCGCATGTACGTCGAGCGCACCCGGGCGTAGTCCAGGTCACCGGGCTCGACGGCCTGCTCGGCCAGGCTCGGGGGCACGTTGTCGTAGTCGATGCCGGGACGGCGCTTGGCCCGTACCGCCGCGGGCCGGAAGACGGCCGTGGGCGCGGCCGGCAGCTCGCGGGCCGCGGCCTCGCGCAGCGCCGGCATCACCTCGCGGGCGAAGCGGTCCAGCGTGGCGGTGTCCCCGGCCCGGACGATGAGCGTGCTGACGCCGTCCTCCAGCACCAGCGCGAGCAGCTCCGGCACGGTGTGCTCGGTGGTGATGTGCAGCAGGCGCCGGATCTCGGCGGGCTCGCGCCCGGCTTCCAGGGCGGCCTCGTCGATGATCTTGTTGGCGGCGGCGTACTCACCGGGGCGGAACGCGGTCAGGGTGGCCGCCCAGCCGTCCGCCTTGCGCCCGGCGAGCCGCAACATCGGTGACTGGTCGCCGTCGAGCCGGATCGGGATGCGATGGGCGGGCAGTGGCCCGCGCTGTGCCTGCGGGATGCGGTAGTGCGCGCCCAAGTGCCGCAGCGGGCGCGGCTCGCCGGCGTCCAGGACGCCCCGGACGATGTCGATCGCCTCGTCCAGCGCGGCGACCGCCTGGTCCGTCTCAATCCGGTGGCCGCCCATCGCCTGGATCGCGTCCTGATCGCCGCCCCCACCGAGCACCAGCTCCAACCGGCCGTCCGAGAGCAGGTCCAGGCTCGCCGCGGCGCGGGCCAGCACCGCGGGATCACGCAGGGGGACGCTGAGTGCGGCCGGCGCCAGCCGCACCCGCCCGGTACGCCCGGCGACCCAGCCCAGCACGGTCCACGCGTCGAGCAGCCCCGGCTCGTCCGGGCGGTCCTCGACGGTGACCAGGTCGTAGCCGAGCTCCTCCGCGTGGCGGGCCAGGTCGGCTGCCTCCTCGGGCGTCCCGGCCGACGACGCGACGAGGACGCCGAACGTCAACGGGTGTCCGTAGTTCATCGCGTACCCCTCACCCTGGTTGACACATCAACCTAGTTGATACATCAACCGGCGGCCTTCCGGCAAATGGAAGTACGATTCCCGGCGTGAGTGCGACCGCCGACGTCTCCGCCGCCTGGCAGGCGTATCAGCGCATGCGCCTGCAACTCAACGGCCGGATCAGCCGTGAGCTCTACCGCTCCACCGGGCTGTCCGAGGCCGACTTCGACATCCTGTTCCTCCTGGAGGAATCACCTGGCGGCACAGCGCGCTCGATCGCCCTGCGCTGCGGCCTGGAGTGGGAGAAGTCACGGCTGTCCCACCAGCTGCGCCGGATGCAGGGCCGCGGGCTGATCACCAAGACCGCCGGCGCGGTGGTGGAGCTCACCGACAAGGGCCGTGAGCAGATCGCCGCCGCCCGGGCCTGTCACGGCGCCGCGGTCCGCCGCTACTTCGGCGACGTGCTGACCGATGACCAGCTCGCCGCGCTCACCGCGATCTCGGACCAGGTGGTGGCCCGGCTGACGGACGACTCCGCCCGGGACCACGCGCACGCGCGGCCCCGGGCAGAGGCCTGACCTACGGCTGACTGCGCGGGCTGTCCGGCGCCAGCGTGTCGATGAACTCGTGCGGGCTGTGCACCTCGACGGTCCGGCGGGCGGCGTCAGCCTCGGTCGCCAGCGCCTTGGCCGCACCGGCCGGGTCGACCCCGGCCCGCTTCGCACCGGCGACAACCTGGTTGTAGGCGCCCTCGGCGAACGCGTACGCGGCCCGGTAGTCGTGCCGCGCGAACGCCCTGGTCGACAGGCCCAGCAGCACATCGGCCGCGCGCAGCTGCGCCTTCGCCCGCGACGCCCGGGACGACGCCAGCACATCGGCGGCCAGCCGGTTCGCGGCCTCGTGGTACGCCGCCGTCAGGAACCGGTCGCTGTTGTCCCGGTCGAACTGGCTGAAGTCCCAGTTGACGTCGATGTAGCTCATCATCGAGTTGCTCTCGTCGCCGGCGTTGGCGAACAGGAACCGGCCCGCCGGCTCGTAGTCCACCCCGGTCTCGCTGTCGTAGCCGTCGTGCGGGTGGCTCATGCCCAGGTGGTGGCCGACCTCGTGGATCTGGGTGGTGGTCAGGCCGTACCCGGAGGCGACGACGTCCGGCGAGATGAAGGTGAAGACCCCGGTCTGGGTGCCGTCGACGTAGTTGTCGTCGGCGAAGCCGAGCGCCGGCACGTCCACGCCCTCACCGACGGCGTAGTTGAACACCGGGATCTCGTAGTCGACCCGGCCGGCGTCGTCCTTGGTGCGTTCCAGGTTCGCCCAGTTGTAGAGGTACAGGTTGGCGAACGCCGGGTAGCCCGAGTCGGGGTAGCAGCTCGTGTCGGTGAGCACCCCCAGGTAGCACTCCTCGGCCTTGGCGTCGTACGGCAGGTCCTGGTTGTCGAAGTCCAGCCGGTTGCGCCAGCGCAGCTCGGAGAGCTCGTCGACCAGCAGCTCGGGGGTGATGTAGCGCTGCGACGCGTCGACGCCGGGCCAGCCCTCGTAGGTGTTGCTGTCGATGTTGAGCGACTTGGGCGGTTCCGGCGTGGGCAGCTCGACCGGGTAGAGCGGCGACGACGTCATCAGCAGGTTCAGCGCGACGTAGCGGGTGATCAGCGAGAGGTCACCGGCCAGGGCGCCGGGCGCTCGGAAGCCGCCGGCGGTGTATTCCCAGGTGGGCGGCATCCGGTAGTCGACCTCGCCGTCACCGTCGAGGTCCGGGTGGTCGACGTCGTAGTTGCTGGTCCAGGACTCGGGACCGGCCGACAGGTCGTGGAACCACACCCGCCGGGTGCTGCCCAGGCCGGTCTCCTCGTCGTCGGCGGTGGTGCCGCCCCAGGCGATGACCTTGCGGCTGTCCCGCTCCTGGCCGAAGTCGTAGCCGGTGTCGGGGTCCGGCTCGCCGGTCTTGGTGTAGACGTGGAACTTGAAATCGGAGCGGCCGTACCAGTTGATGAAGAAGATCGTGTTGCGCCGGGTGTCGACCCCGGCGGGCGGGTGGTACGCGAGCCACTTCTCCACGCTGGGCGCGTCGATGGCGTGGTTGGCCGTGATGTCCCTGACGTTCTTGGCCTGCTCGTTGTAGGCGGTCTGATATTCCGTCAGCGGCGCGGGCTTGGCCAGCTTGCCCAGCTGCCGGAAGAACTTGTCCTCGTACGACCGGCTGCCGTAGCTGACCTTGTAGTCGTAGGTGTAGGTGATACCCAGCTTCTCGGTCTGGCCGTAGACCAGCCGGTAGCGGACGACGGGTTCGTACTTCTTCGGCAGGCCGGACAGGTAGGCGGCCCGGCCCACCTGATCCGGCTCGTAGCCGAGGAAGACCACGTTGACCGGCACCTTCTCGGTCAGCCGGGGCTGGCCACCGGGATGCAGGTAGGCGTACGAGGATTTCGGTGCGGCGCCCGCTGCTCCCGCGGACGCACCCACCATCGCCGTAATCAGCGCAACGACGAGCGCGGCTCTCCGTCTCATGTGGTCACGCTGCCACTCCGCGGACACCGGGTAAAGATTGACGCAGGTAAAGGCATGGATACGTTGGTGCCACGGTTACCGCGATTCACCGGGCCCAGGTTCTAAGCTCTTCCGGTGGCGAAGTATTTCGACGTACATCCGGACAATCCGCAGGCCCGGTCCATCTCCCAGGTGGTCCGCATCCTGCAGGACGACGGGCTGATCGCATATCCGACCGACTCCTGTTACGCCCTGGGCTGCCGGATCGGCAACGCCAAGGGCCTCGACCGGATCCGCGAGATCCGCCATCTGGGCAGCGACCACCACTTCACCCTGATCTGCCGCGACTTCGCCCAGCTCGGCCAGTTCGTGCAGATCAACAACGCGGTCTTCCGGGCGGTCAAGGCGGCCACCCCCGGCAGCTACACCTTCATCCTGCCCGCCACCCGCGAGGTCCCGCGCCGGCTGCTGCACCCCAAGAAGAAGACCGTCGGGGTACGCATCCCGGAGAACACGGTGACCAGCGCGATCCTCGCCGAGCTGGGCGAGCCGCTGCTCTCCAGCACCCTGCTGCTGCCGGGCGAGGAGGAGCCGCTCACCCAGGGCTGGGAGATCAAGGAACGGCTCGACCACGTGGTGGACGCGGTGATCGACTCCGGCGAGTGCGGCACGGTCCCGACCACCGTCATCGACCTGTCCGGCGGCGAACCGGAGATCCTGCGGGTCGGGGCGGGCGACCCGACGCGCTTCGAATAACGGTGGCGGCCGCCCCTAGGCTGGTGGGTACCACGTTCCGAGAAGAGGAAACGACGATGTATCTGCCCGTGCCGGCCCAGGTCGATCTGGGTGCGCTGGACCACGAGGTGCTGCATTTCTGGCAGGCCGAGAGTGTGTTCCACCGCAGCCTCGAGCAGTCCGCGGGCCGGCCGGAGTGGATTTTCTACGAGGGCCCGCCCACCGCGAACGGCATGCCCGGCACGCACCACATCGAGAGCCGGGTCTTCAAGGACGTCTTCCCGCGGTACAAGACGATGAAGGGCTTCCACGTCGCCCGCAAGGCCGGCTGGGACTGCCACGGCCTGCCGGTCGAGCTCGCGGTGGAGAAGGAGCTCGGCTTCACCGGCAAGCAGGACATCGAGGCGTACGGCATCGCCGAGTTCAACGCCCGCTGCCGCGCCTCGGTGACCCGGCACACGGACGCGTTCGCCGAGCTGACCCGGCGGATGGGCTACTGGGTCGACATGGACGACGCGTACCGGACCATGGACCCGGGCTACATCGAGTCGGTCTGGTGGTCGCTGCAACGGATCTTCGACAAGGGCCTGCTGGTCGAGGACTTCCGGGTGGCGCCCTGGTGCCCGCGGGACCAGACCGCCCTGTCCGACCACGAGCTGGCCCAGGGCTACGAGCAGGACGTCGACCCGTCGGTCTACGTGCGCTTCCCGCTGACCTCGGGCCCGTTCGCCGGGCAGGCCTCGTTGCTGGTCTGGACCACGACACCCTGGACGCTGGTCTCCAACACCGCCGTCGCGGTCAACCCCGACGTCACCTACGTCGTGGCGACCGACGGCAACGAGCAGCTCGTCGTCGCTTCGGACCTGCTCGCCGAGGTGCTCGGCGCGGCCTGGACGGTGGTGGCCACCTTCGGCGGCAAGGAGCTCGAACGCTGGACCTACCGGCCGCCGTTCGACCTGGTCGAGGTGCCGGACGCGCACATCGTGATCCTGGCGTCGTACGTGACCACCGACAGCGGCACCGGCCTGGTGCACCAGTCGCCCGCCTTCGGCGCGGACGACCTGGCCAGCTGCCGGGCCTACGGGCTGCCGATGGTCAATCCGGTACGCCCCGACGGCACGTTCGCGCCGGAGGTGCCCCTGGTCGGTGGCGTGTTCTTCAAGACCGCGGATGCCGCGCTGGTGACCGACCTGCAGAGCCGCGGCCTGCTGTTCCGAGAGACCCCGTACGAGCACAGCTACCCGCACTGCTGGCGGTGCCACACGCCACTGATCTACTACGCGCAGCCGTCCTGGTACGTACGCACCACAGCCGTCCGCGAGCAGCTGCTGCGCGAGAACGAGCGCACCAACTGGCAGCCCGCGACGATCAAGCACGGCCGCTACGGCGACTGGCTGACCAACAACGTCGACTGGGCGCTCTCCCGGCAGCGCTACTGGGGCACCCCACTGCCCATCTGGCGCTGCCCGGAAGGCCACCTGACCTGCATCGGCTCCCTGCACGAGCTGAGCGAGCGCACCGGCGAGGACCTGTCCGGGCTGGAGCCGCACCGGCCGTTCATCGACGCGGTCACCTTCGCCTGCGAGTGCGGCGCCACCGCCACCCGGGTGCCCGACGTCATCGACGCCTGGTACGACTCCGGCGCGATGCCGTTCGCCCAGTTCGGCTACCCGTACCGCAACAAGGAGCTGTTCGAGCGCAGCTATCCGGCGCAGTTCATCTCCGAGGCGATCGACCAGACCCGCGGCTGGTTCTACACGCTGATGGCCATCGGCACGCTGGTGTTCGACCGGTCCGCGTACGAGAACGTGGTCTGCCTGGGCCACATCGTGGCCGAGGACGGCCGCAAGATGTCCAAGCACCTGGGCAACATCCTCGAGCCGCTGCCGCTGCTGGAACGGCACGGTGCGGACGCGGTGCGGTGGTTCATGGCCGCCGTCGGCTCACCGTGGTCGTCGCGGCGGGTCGGGCACACCACCCTGCAGGAGGTGGTCCGCAAGACCCTGCTGACGTACTGGAACACGGCCGCTTTCCAGGCGCTGTACGGGCGTACCGCCGGCTGGACGCCGTCGGAGTCGGACCCGGCGCCGGCCGACCGCCCGGTCCTGGACCGCTGGGTCCTGTCCGAGCTGCACACGCTGTCCCGGGACGTGGACGCGGCGCTGGCCGCCTTCGACACCCACGAGGCCGGCAAGCTGCTCGCCGCGTTCATCGACGACCTGTCCAACTGGTACGTGCGCCGCAGCCGCCGCCGCTTCTGGCGCGGGGACCCGGCCGCGCTGGCCACGCTGCACGAGGCGCTGGCCACCGTGACGCTGCTGATGGCGCCGATCACGCCGTTCATCACCGAGCGGATCTGGCAGGACATGGTCGTGCCGGTCACGCCGACCGCCGCGCCCTCGGTGCACCTGGCCGCGTACCCGATCGCCGACGAGTCCTTGATCGACCCGGCGCTGATCGAGCAGATGGCGCTGGCCCGCCGGCTGGTCGAGCTGGGCCGCGCGGCGCGGGCCGACTCGGGCATGAAGACCCGGCAGCCGCTGTCGCGGGCGCTGGCGTCGGCGCACGGGTTCGCCGGCCTCTCCCCCGAGCTGCTCGCCGAGATCGCGGCCGAGCTGAACGTCGGCGTCGTGCTGGCGGTCGGCGCGGCGGGCGACTCGCTGGTGGACACCACGGCGAAGGCCAACTTCCGGCCGTTGGGCAAGCGTTTCGGCAAGGGTGTGCAGCAGGTGGCGGCCGCGGTGGTCGCCGCCGACGCGACAGCGCTGAAGGAGTCCCTTCGCTCGACCGGCACCGCCACAGTCATGGTCGGCGACGAGACCGTCACGCTCAGCCCCGACGAGGTGATCATCACCGAGACGCCGCGCGAGGGTTGGGCGGTCGCCGCCGAGGGCGGCGCGACCCTCGCCCTGGATCTGCACCTGACGCCGGAGCTGCGCCGGGCCGGCCTGGCCCGCGACGCGATCCGGCTGATCCAGGAGGCCCGCAAGTCCAGCGGCCTGGAGGTCTCCGACCGGATCGCGCTGCGTTACGCGGCCACCGACGACGACACGGCGGCCGCGCTGGAGGAGCACGCTCAGCTGGTCGCCGACGAGGTGCTGGCCACGGACTACGCCCCCGGTGAGCCCTCCTGGGCCGAGGCCGTCCCGTTCCGCGAGGAGGCGATGGGTCTCACGTTCTGGCTGCGGAAGGCCTGATGCCGGCGGTCAGGTTGCTGCGCGCGCTCGCCGCCCTCGCGCTGGTCGGCGCCTGCGCGTCGGCGCCCGCCAACGCCTGGACGGAGCTGTCGCTGCCCGGGCCGGGCGGCCCGCGGCTGCTGCGGGATGCGGTCGCGTGCGGCGAGCACTGGTACGTGGTCGGCGGCCGCGTCGGCACCGACGGCGAAACCAGCCCGGCCGTCTGGGACAGCACGGACGGCCGGAGCTGGCGCAGCCTCACGCTGACCCCGCTGCCCGGCAGCTACTACGGCCCGCGCAGCGTCCTGTACGCCGTGGGCTGCGCGAACGGCCGGATCGCGGCGGTCGGCTCGCGCAGCGGTGGCGCGCACGGCAACCCGCGGACCAGCACCTGGTATCAGCGCCCGGACGGTTCACTCGCCGAGGCGGCGGCGCCCTTCGAGACGTACGGCGGTGACACGGCGGTCGACGTCGGCCGGATCTCGGGCGGCGCGGCGGGATTCCTCATCGCCGGCAACCGGACCAGCGGCGCGGCGGCCTGGCTCTCCCCGGACGGCACGCGCTTCCGCCTCTTCGAGAACGCTCCCGGTCTGGGCCGGGCCTTCGCGCGGGACGGCGCTGTCCTGGACGGACGGTTCCTGCTCGTCGGCAGCTCCGGCAACGCACCCGCCGCGTGGAGCTCGGTCGACGGCAGCGCTTGGCAGCGCGCGGAGGTCCCCGACGAGGACGGCTACGACGAGCTGCAACGCGTGGTCCGGCTGGGCGACCAGCTGATCGCGGTCGGCCCGCGCGGTGACACCTTCGGCGCGTGGCGAGGCCCGGACTGGACGGCGGTCGGCCGCTTCGGCAAGCCCGACGCCACCGGCGTACGGTCGCTGACCGTCTCAGCCGGCCGGTTGTACGCGGCGGCCGGTGACCTGTGGCGCTCCGGCGACGGCGGCCGATCCTGGGTGACCGTCACGACACCGCGCGGCGCGAGCCCGCTGTCCGCTGTGGCCGGTCACAACGGTGACGTCCTGCTGGTCGCCGGCGATCGGGTCTGGCTGGCTCACGGAGTGTGACATTTTGTTCTGGCCTGGCCTGGCCTGGCCTGGCCTGGCCTGGCCGGCGTCGCGTTCGAGACCGAGATCGCGGAGCCTGACCTCGACGGTGGCCACCGGCGGTCCGCGCTGGGCGTGGGCGCGCTAGGCGTCAGCGCGCTGGGCGTCAGCGCGGCTCGGCGTGGGCGCGGCTCGGCGCGGCTCGGCGCGGGCGCGGCTCAGCGCGGGCGCGGCCGGCGCGGGCGCGGCCGGCGCGGGCGCGGCTCAGCGCGGGCGCGGCCGGCGCGGGCGCGGCCGGCGCGGGCGCGGCTCAGCGCGGGCGCGGCCGGCGCGGGCGCGGCTCGGCGCGGCTCGGCGCGGGCGCGGCTCGGCGCGGGCGCGGCTCGGCGCAGCTCGGCGTCGCCGCGGCTCGGCCTGCTCAGGCGGGCGGGGGCATTCTGCCCGGCGCAGTGGGCATCCGGGCGGCCTTGCCGGCGGCACTCATCAGCGGCAGCGGCCGGGCCGCGGCGCTGCTCGCCGCAACCGCCGCCATCCGGGGCAGTGCCCGCGCCGTCGCGTGGGCCGTCATCGCGCGGCCCGCCATCTCCCGGCCCGCCATCTCCCGGCCCGCCATCTCCCGGGCCACCATCTCCCGAGCTGCCCTCTCTAGGCCCGCCCTCTCTCGGCCCGCCGTCTCCCGGGCCGCCCTCTCCCGGGCGATCGTCTCGCGGGCGATCGTCTCGCGGGTGCCGGGCTGGCGAGTCCCGACCTCCCGCACCTGGGCGCGGGTCAGCAGGGTCACGCCCGCCGCCGCGACCACCGCGCTCACCACCGCCACCGCCGCCCCGAGCAGCCCACCGGTGATCTGCTCCCCCAGCAGCACCAGCCCGATGGCCGCCGCCGCGACCGGATTGGCGAGCGTGCTCACCGCCAGCGGCGCGCCCAGCCCGTCACGATAGGAACGCTGCGTGAACAACGTCCCAGCGGTCGACAGCACAGCGATCGCGAGCGCCGCGACGGCGACCGTCGGGTTGAGCAGCGCACCGAACCCGTCGTCCGTGACGTGCACCGCGACGGTTTGGGTCAGGGCCGACGAGACGCCGAACGACACCCCGGCCGCGGCCGCCGTCCACAGGCCCGAAGCGCCGGGCACCGCACCCCACCCGCCCAGTGCGGTCAGCAGCGCCGCCGTGACCAGCAACAGGCCGACGAGCTGGGCCGTGGTCAGCACCGCGATGCCGGTGGTCGTACCGGCCAGCAGCAGGATGCCGATCAGCCCGGCCACCGTCAGCCCGATGCCCCGGCCCTCGATCCGGGTGACCGCCCGCCGGGCCAGCATCGCCGCGAGCGGCACCGCCAGCACCAGAGTCAGCACCCCGAACGGCTGGACCAGCGACAACGGCCCGTAGCGCAGCGCGACCACGTGCAGGGCCGCGCCGACCCCGTTGAGCGCGATGGCCGCCCACCACAGCGGCATCCCGAGCAGCGCGCTGAGCGGCTGCTGCGCCAGCCGTGCCTGCAGCACGGCCGCGGCCGCATAACCCGCCGCTGACGCGACGCAGAGCAGGACCGCGAGAACGAGCGCGCTCACGGCTGGTCACCCGGGCGGACCAGACCACTCTGGTACGCGATGACGACCAGTTGCGCCCGGTCCCGGACACCGAGCTTGCCCATGGCCCGGTTGATGTGCGTCTTCACGGTCAGCGGCGACAGGTAGAGCCGCTCGGCGATCTCCTCGTTCGACAGCCCGTACGCCACCAGTGCCAGCACCTCCCGCTCCCGGTCGGTGAGCCCGCCCAGCTCCAGGGCGGCCGGCAGCGCACTCGGCACCGGCTGGCTCAGGAAGCGGCTGACCAGCCCACGCGTGGCGGCGGGCGACAGCAACGCCTCACCGGCGGCGACGACCCGGATGGCGTGCAGCAGATCGGCGGGATCGACGTGCTTGCCGAGGAAGCCGCTGGCCCCGGCCCGCAGGGCGAGCACGACGTTGTCGTCGTTCTCGAAAGTCGTCAGGACCAGCACTCGCACCCCGGCCAGATCCTCGGCCGCGGCGATCCGCCGGGTGGCCTCGATGCCGTCCATGTCCGGCATCCGGATGTCCATGAGCACGACGTCGGCACGGGCCGAACGAGCGAGCTCGACGGCCTCACGACCGGTCCCGGCCTCACCGACGACCTCAACCTCGGGGTCGGGCTCGACGAACATCCGGAAGCCGGCCCGGATCAGCGGCTGGTCATCAACCAGCAGCACCCGGATCGTCATGACAGCACCTGCTCGCCGTCGACAGCCCTCGCGTTCAGCCGCTCTGCGTGGTCGCGGGGCGGGAGGTCCGCGCTGGGGAGATCGGCGTGGACCGTGAAGCGGCCGTTGACATCCGGGCCCGCGGTCAGCGCTCCTCCGGTCGAGGCGGCACGCTCCCGCATGCCGATGATGCCGTAGCCCGAGCCAGACCTCGGGACGTCGGGCCGGACCTGGTTGGTGATGTCCAGCGTCACCCCGTCGGCGGTGTAGGCCACGGTGAGCCGGGCGGTGCCGTCGCCGTACTTCTGGGCGTTGGTCAATGCTTCCTGGGCGATCCGGAACGCCGCGAGGTCGACCAGCGCGGGCAGCTCCCGGGCTTCGCCGAGCCGGCGGTGGTCGACCCGCAGGCCGGCCGCGGCCAGGTCGTCGAGCAGGCCGGACAGCCGGGCCAGGCCGCGGGTCGGTTCGGTGGCCGGCGCCTCGCCCCCGTCCAGGTCGTCGGAGCTGCGCAGCAGGCCGACCACCGAAGCGATCTCCTTCAGCACCGCGTCCGAGGAGCGGCTGATGTGGTCCAGCGCCGGGGCGACCTGCTCCGGACGCAGGTGCAGGATGTGTTTGGCCCCGGTGGCCTGCACCTTGATGACCGCGATGTGGTGGGCCACGACGTCGTGCAGCTCACGGGCGATCCGTAGGCGTTCCTCGACGACCTGACGCCGGGCCTCCTCGTCGCGGCTCTGCTCGGCGCGGCGGGCGCGTTCCTCGACCTCGGCCACGTACGCCCGCCGGCTGCGGGTCGCGTCGCCGACCGCGGTGGCCATGCCGATCCAGGCCAGCGCGCCGAGATTGTCCGCGGCGTACCAGCTGCCACCGGCCCAGATCACCCCGCTCAGGCAGACAACCGTCCCGAGGCAACCGGCGGTGAGCCACGCCGTGCGCCGGTCGGCCCACGCGGCGTGCGTGAAGAAGAGCAGGACCAGGGCGATCATCAGCATCGGCTGCCGATCACCCTGCTGGACGGTGAACAGGATCGTGGCGAACGTGGTGAGGATGAGCCCGGCCAGGGTGTAGCGGCGGCGGAAGGTGATCGCCACGAAGCCGATGGCCGCGGCGGTCAGGTCGGCGGTGCCCAGCATGCGGGGCTCCTCGCCGTGCCCGCCGCGCCGCACGGCCAGGATCACCGGCACCAGCACGGCGAGGGCCAGGGCTGCGTCGCAGAGCTGCGGGTGCCGGCGTACGGCCTGCCACGCCCGCGTCTCACGCACCTCGCCCAGCTCCATGACGATCACGTTACGCGTGGACCTGCTGGCAAAGCGTCGTCCCGGCGCGGTAACCAGGTGACCTCGGATACCACGCTGGTAGTAGTCCGATCCGCCCGCCGCCGGACGACGCCGATCACCGCCCCGCTGAACCAGGCTGGCTCACATGATCGAGGTCCACGAACTCACCAAGCGGTACGGCGCCAAGACCGCCGTCGACAACCTCACCTTCACCGTCAAACCCGGCATCGTCACCGGCTTCCTGGGCCCCAACGGCGCCGGGAAGTCCACCACGATGCGGTTGATCCTGGGACTGGACCGGCCGACGTCGGGCACGGCCACGATCAACGGCCGCCCGTACGCGGAGCACACCGCGCCGCTGAAGCAGGTCGGGGCGCTGCTGGACGCCAAGGCCGTGCACACCGGGCGGTCCGCGTACCACCATCTGCTGGCCATGGCCGCGACCACCGGGGTGCCGCGCACCCGGGTCGACGAGGTGATCGACATCGTCGGTCTGCACGAGGTGGCCCGCAAGCGGGCCGGCGCCTTCTCACTCGGCATGGGTCAGCGGCTCGGCATCGCGTCGGCGCTGCTGGCCGACCCGGAGGTGCTGATCCTGGACGAGCCGGTGAACGGCCTCGACCCCGAAGGCATCCTCTGGATCCGGCACCTGATGCGGGGCCTGGCCGAGCAGGGCCGTACGGTTTTCGTCTCCTCGCACCTGATGAGCGAGATGGCGCTGACCGCCGAGCACCTGGTGGTCGTGGGTCGCGGCAAGCTGATCGCGGACGTCTCGGTGGCCGAGTTCATCGAGCAGGCCGCGCACGACTCGGTCCTGGTCCGCTCGCCGCGCGCGGTGGAGCTGCACGACCTGCTGGCCGGACCGGGCGTCACGGTGCTCAGCGTGGAGCGCGGCGCCTTCGAGGTGACCGGCCTGTCCGCCGCCAAGATCGGCGAACGCGCGGCCGATGCCGGAATCGCCCTGCACGAACTGACGGTGCAGCGGCCGTCGTTGGAAGAGGCGTTCATGGAGCTGACCCGGGACGCCGTCGAATACCAGACCGTAGGAGCAGCAGCATGAGCACCGCGACCCTGTCCCCCGAAGCTGCCCCGCTCGTCGCCGCGGCGGCGGTATCCAACCTCAAAGTGACGCAGGGCCGGGTGATCCGCTCGGAGTGGATCAAGTTCTGGTCGCTGCGCTCGACGCTGATCACGCTGGCCACCGCGGTCACGCTGCTGATCGGCATCGGCCTGCTCGCCTCATCGATGCTGAACTCCGGAGCGACCGGGCCGGGCCCGGAACCGGGAGAGCTCGGCCCGGTCGACGCGAGCCTGGCCGGCATCACGTTCGCCCAGCTGGCGTTCGGGACCCTGGGCGTGCTGTTCATGGCGAGCGAGTACAGCACCGGGATGATCCGGTCGTCGCTCACCGCCGTACCGAAAAGGTTGCCGGTCCTCTGGGCCAAGATCGCGGTCTTCGCGGTCGTGGTCCTCGTGATCGGCCTGGCGGCGTCGGCAGCCGCGTTCACCGGCGGTCAGGCCCTGATCGGCGACGGCGCGGCGTCCTGGTCCGACGCGGGTGTGGTGCGGGCGGTGGTCGGCTCCGCGGTGATCCTGGCCGGGTCGGGCGTGCTCGGCCTGGCCCTGGGAGCGCTGCTACGGTCCACACCGGCGGCCATCAGCACGCTGTTCGGGGCGATGTTCCTGCTCAGCGGGGTGGCGCAGCTGCTGTTGCCGGAGTCCTGGCGGGACAACGTCGTGCAGTATCTGCCGTCGGATGCGGGTAGCGCGTTCACGTCGGTCAGCCAGGGGGCGGATGCGCTGTCGCCCTGGGTGGGGCTCGGGGTGTTCGTGGCTTACGTCGCGGCTGTGGTGGTGGGTGGGGCTTGGCGGTTGAGGCGCTCCGATGCTTGATGGGCTTTCGGTTTCGCGTCGCGTGCTTTGCAAGGCCCGCGGACTTTCCAGGTGCTGATCCGCTCCCGACGGGAGTTAGCGGTAAGCCCGCTGGCCGCTGGGACCGGGTCGTCATGAACGAGCCTCTGATCTGGCCCTTCGGGAGTCAGTGGTCGTTCTGCCGCTCGCCGGGCCCGGTCGGGCGGACCTGGTCGGCGGGCCTGGTCGACGCCGGCCTGGTCGACGCCGGCCTGGTCGGCGGACCCGGTCGACGCACCCGGTCGACGCCGGCCCGGTCGACGCACCCGGTCGACGCCGGCCCGGTCGACGCCGGCCCGATCGACGCACCCGGTCGACGCCGGCCCGATCGACGCACCCGGTCGACGCCGGCCCGGTCGACGCACCCGGTTGGCGCCGGCCCACCGGGGCCGGGTCGGTGAATGTCCCGCTCGGCGCGGGGCGCGGTACCGAGCCGTGGGTTTACGCTCGGGCGATGGTTTTCGAGCAGCACGGACACACCCACCGCCTCGACTGGGTTGATCCGACCATCCGCGAATGGGACTGCACCGTCGTCTGGTCCGACCCGGCCGATCCGGACGCCGGGATCGTGCTCGACCGGTCCGCGTTCTACCCGGGCGGCGGCGGCCAGCCACCGGACCACGGCGTCCTCATCTGGCAGGGCGTGCAGACCCGGATCGTCGACACCCGCAAGGGCGACGAGCACTATTTGATCCCCGCCCCGGGCGACCCGATCCCACCCGCCGGCGCGACCGTACGCGGCGCGGTCGACGACGACCGGCGGACCACGCTGATGCGTACCCACTCCGGCCTGCACATTCTGTGCGGCACCGTTTTCCGTGACTTCGGCGCGCTGGTCACCGGCGGGAACATGCAGCCAGGCGAGGCCCGGATGGACTTCAACCTGCCCGAGGTGCCGCCGGGCTTCAAGCAAGCTCTGGAAGACGCCGTGAACGCGGAGATCGCCGCCGACCGCAAGATCGTCGCGCGTGTGCTGCCGCGGGACGAAGCGCTGGCGATCCCGGATCTCGTCCGCACGCAGGATGCGTTGCCACCGCTGGAGAACCCGCAGATCCGGGTGGTGGACATCGTCGGCCTGGACGTCCAGGCCGATGGCGGTACGCACGTGGCGTCCACAGCCCAGGTGGGCCGCGTCCAGGTGGTGAAGGTGGAGAGCAAGGGCCGGCAGAACCGCCGGGTCCGCATCAAGCTCGTCAGCTGATTCCCGCCTCCCGCCGCCGGCCGCTCGCCTCCGTCCAGTATCTCCGGCGGGAACGCGGGCCCGAGTTATCGGATCAAGGACGCAGATTTTCGCTGAACTATGAACGACGCGACAGTCGGCAACGCTATTGTCGAGCCTGGATAGACAACGGCCGAATATGAACCGGAGATTGCCTGCCGTGCGAACGGCAATCGGACGGCCGAAAAGGTGGCATCGAGTTCCTACGATCCACCCGACCGCAGCACCCTCGCTGCGGTCACCGTCCGAAAGGCAGTTCGTATGCCCTCTTCTGCCAGTCGTTTGGCGATCGCCGGAATCGCCGGCGTTGTCCTCGCAGCCAGCGCCGTGGTGCCCGCAGTGGCCGCCACGCCGCGCACCGTCGCCCCCGTGTCCGCCGTACCGTCGCTGGCCGCCAAGAAGGCCGCGACCACGAGCGCCAAGGAACGTAAGCGAGTCGACAGCGTCAAGACGCCCAAGCTGGGCTGGTACAAGTGTTATGACACGGCGGAATGCGCCACCGTGCGCCTGCCGCTCGATTACGACAAGCCCAAGGGTGCGACGACCGAAGTAGCGGTTCTGCGGGTCAAGGCCCGCGACCAGAAGCGCAAGATCGGCAGCCTGTTCCTGAACCCCGGTGGCCCCGGCGGCTCGGGCACGTCCATCGCGCTCAACGCGCCGCTGTTCCTGAGCGACTCGGTGCTCGACCGCTTCGACATCGTCGGCGTCGACCCGCGCGGCATCGCCAGCAGCGAGAACGTCAAGTGCTTCAAGTCCACGAAGGACCAGACTCAGGCGTACGCCGGCCTGAACGTCGCCTTCCCGTACGGCAAGGCCGAGGAGAAGGCGTACATCAAGTCCGCCAAGGCCGTGGCCAAGGCCTGCTCGACGACCGGCAAGAAGATCGCCGGGGCCATGTCGACCGCCGAGGTCGTCCGGGACATGGACGTGCTGCGCCGCGCCGTGGGTGACAAGAAGCTGACCTACCTGGGCTTCAGCTACGGCACCGCGATCGGCCAGTACTACGCCAACATGTTCCCGGACCGCTTCCGGGCGCTGGTCGTCGACGGTGTCATCGACCCGGTCTCGTGGACGGGCACCAGCAAGACGAAGAACCAAATCCAGGACGAGCGCATGCACTCGGCCGACGGCGCGTACAAGGCGCTGCGCGAGATCCTCAAGCGCTGCGACAAGGCCGGCGAGAAGTACTGCAGCTTCGCGGCCGGCGACCCGGTCAAGAACTTCGAGACGATCGCGCAGAAGCTGCGGGCGAAGCCGCTCGTCATCACCGACGAGTTCGGCACCTACACGATCACCTATGCCGACTTCGTGGGCGGCATCCTCAGCTCGCTCTACGACACCTACGCGGGTGACGTCGTGGCCGACCTCTCGTCGCAGTTGTGGACGCTGCTGGCCGCGCCCGCCGCGACCAGTGCCGACAAGGCCGTCGCAAAGAAGGCGGTCATCGAGCGGATCAGGGAAGCCCGCAACCGCAAGCCGGGTCGCGACTTCCCGTACTACAACGACTTCGAAGCCTTCAGTGGTGTGATGTGCACCGACGGCCTGCACCCGAAGGACGCGAACTCGTGGCCGGCGGCGACGGCCAAGGCCGACAAGCGCGCTCCGTACTTCGGTCGCGCGTGGGCCTGGGGCAGCGTGCAGTGTGCCCGTAACTCGTGGACCGTCCGCGACGAGGACGCCTACACCGGTCCGTTCAACCGTCGCTCGGCTGCGCCGGTGCTCGTTGTCGGCAGCTACTGGGACCCGGCCACGAACTACCAGGAGGCCGTCTCCTCCGCCAAGCTCCTGCCGAACAGCCGCCTGCTGTCCAGCACGAACTGGGGTCACACCGCGTACGGCACCTCGGCGTGCGCGACGACCGCGATCGACAACTACCTGCTCAAGGCCACGCTGCCCGCCAAGGGCAAGGTGTGCCAGGGCGACATCCAGCCGTTCACCGAGCCACTGGTGAGCCCGGACAAGCCGGAGGAGATGTCGACGATGCGCGCGGACCAGTCGAAGCAGCTGCCCCCGGTCGCCGACCTGATCCCGGCGTCGGTGCTCAACGGCACCAGGTAGTCCCGCAGCGGCGCTGCCGCCGGCTGTCGGCTCTTCGGAGCTGCCGGTCGGCTGGCAGCGCCGCTCTGCGGCCACCATCGCGGATCCCCTACCAGCTCGTCAGAAGCAGATGGTTGACCAGCAACGCCATCGCAGCCTGCACGATGAGCCAGCCCCGGCGACTCCGCGGAGGCAGCAGCACAGCGCCCGCGGCGAACCAGACCGCGAAGGGCAGCCAGATCCGCTCCACCTCGGCCTTGCTGAGCCCTGAGACGTCCGCAGCCAGAATGGCTACCAGCGCAGCGATCGGAAGCAGCCGCTCCGCGCTGACGGGTCGCGCCAGGACAGCACGCCGCAGGATCGGTGCCGCCGCCAGCCCGGCCGACGCCACCACCGCCGCGAGATTCGCCCAGACCCAGTAGCCGTACGCGCGGTGGCTCGCCACGCCTTGGTAGTACCGCTCCACCACGAGCTGGTAGCCGTCCCACCACCAGAAACCGGATGCGGTGAAGGCGGTGATGACCACGCCACCGCCCAGCGCCGCGAAGACGAGCGGTCGCCAACGCCGGGTCAGGAAGACGACAGCCAGCACGATCGGCGCAAGCAGCGTGAGTCCGTACGAGAGATAGAGCGCGAAGGCGAGCAGAACGCCACCGAAGAAGGCGGCCACCGGCGCGCGCCGGGTCAGCCCCCGCGCCAGCAGCATCACTGCCACCGCAGCCAGCCCGGCGAACAGACCGTCGGCGGACGCGCCCACCCACACCGCTCCCGGGAACAGCACGGCGAACGGCACAGCGGCCCGGGCGGCTTCCGTGGCATCCGAAGCGTTCCCGCCGCCCAGCAGTCGAACTGTCTCGGGCACCGCCACCGCTGCCGCCGCACCGACCAGCACACAAGCCATGGCTGCCCATCCCCCGCCACCGAGACCGACGCGGTCCAGGCCGACGAAGACGAGAAGAGCGCCCGGCGGGTGCCCCGACACATGGGTGGTCCAGGAATCCGGCTGGAAGTCGAGAATCCGAGCGGCGAACCCTCGCAGCATCGCCGGCACGTCGGTGACACCGGGCACCTCGTGCAGATACTCCGGCTGCGTGGTGAGGCGACCCGCGAGTCCTCGCTGCCAGCCGTCGACGAGAGCCAGGCTCAACGTCCAGACGACCGCTGTGCCGTAGCCCGCGACAAGCAGGGACCGCCACGACAGGCGCGTGGCCAACGCCTGCCCGTGCCAGATGACAAGGCCCGCGATCAGCAGGGCCAACGGCGTCCCCGGGCCGATGTGCGGCACCCATTGGGCGTAGAACGGCGCTGCACTGGCCTGCACCGGATGGCCCGCCAGATAGAGCAGGCCTCCCACCAGGGCTGCGACGCCGATCAACGCCAGGGCCACCAGAGCCGCCACGATGTCCGCCCGTGACGAGCCGGACAGGCGCGCCCGGGCCCGGGACGACCGGATCCGCTGCAGGGTTGTCACGCCCGCAGCTCCGCCGCGGCGAAGTCAGCCATGCCGGTAGGAAGGTCGATCTCGGCCGAGAAGCCGAGCTCCTTGGCCGCCCGTTCTGGGGAGGCGACCACGTGGCGAACGTCGCCGAGGCGGAACTCACCGGTCACCACCGGCGCGGGACCGGCCATCACGTCGGACAGGGCCTGCGCCATGTCACCGACCGTCGCCGGGCGTCCCGAAGCGATGTTGTAGGCCGAGAAGGCGGACGTCCCGGTCGCTTCGAGAGCCGCCACATTGGCCCGGGCCACATCGGTCACGTGCACGAAGTCACGGCGCTGGCGGCCGTCCTCGAAGACTCGCGGTGCCCGGCCCGCCTCCAGCGCGGAGCGGAAGATCGCCGCAACTCCGCTGTAGGGAGTGTCGCGGGGCATCCCCGGTCCGTAGACGTTGTGATAGCGCAGGGCGACCACTGAACCACCGCTCTGCCGCGCCCATGCTGCCGACAGGTGCTCCTGGGCGAGTTTGGTTGCCGCGTACACACTGCGTGGCTCGAGTCCTGCGTCCTCGCTGGTGGTGGTCGAGACGAGCGGAGTCCGGCACACGGGGCACGGCGGTTCGAACTGGCCGGCCTCGAGTTCCGCGGCGGTTCGGGCCGGTGGGCGTTGGGGGCCGTGGTCCGGGCATGCGTACGAGCCCTCGCCGTAGACGACCATGGAGCTGGCCAGCACGAGGCGACGCACCTGGGTGCGGGCCATCTCAGCGAGCAGCACGGCCGTGGCCAGGTCGTTGCTGCCGACGTAGTCCGGGAGGTCCGCGAGATCCACGCCCATGCCGACCATGGCGGCTTGATGCACGACGACGTCGACGCCCCGAAGCGCGGCGGCCACGGCATCACGGTCACGAAGATCGGCGATCTGGACCGTGGCGCCCGCGACGGTCGCCGGCAAGGGCTCCCGGTGCGCCGCCGGGTGGCCGTTGTCGAGGATCGCCACGGAATGCCCCGCCGCGAGCAGCGCAGCGGTCACGTGGGTTCCGATGAAGCCGGCGCCGCCGGTCACAAGCACATGGGTCACGGCGGCCACGTTAGGCCTCGGCGGCGGGATGCGGGATGGTTCGGCGGGAGGCGTCAGCGGTTCGTAAGAACTGTCCTCGACGTCATTATCTTGTAAGGGTTTCCGCAGCTCTTCCCCCGATAGCTTGCGGACATGACCGATGTGGTGCTGCCCTGCCTGAACGAGGCTCCCGCCCTGCCGTGGCTGCTCACGCGGCTGCCCCCGGGCTACCGTGCGATCGTCGCCGACAACGGCTCGACGGACGGGTCGGCGGACGTCGCACGCGCCCACGGTGCCGAGGTGGTGTCCGTCCCCGAGCCGGGTTACGGCGCCGCCGTGCACGCCGGGCTCCTGGCGGCGGATCCGGACGACGGTGTCGTCTGCGTGCTGGATGCCGACGGGTCGTTCGATCCCGCGGTCCTTCCCCGGCTGGCCGATCCCGTCCGCGCGGGTGCGGCGGAGCTCGTCGTCGGGCGACGGCGGCCGACGACCCGCAACGCGTGGCCGGTGCACGCCCGGCTCGGCAACGCGGTGCTGTCTCAGCGTCTGCGCCGCACCACCGGGCTGACGGTGCACGACATCGGGCCGATCCGTGCCGCGCGCAAGTCTGACCTGCTGGCGCTCGGGTTGCGCGACCGCCGTTTCGGCTACCCGCTAGAGCTGCTGATCGCGGCCGGCAAGGCCGGCTGGCGGGTCACCGAGGTCGACGTCGCCTACCACCCGCGCACCGCCGGCACCCGTTCCAAGGTCACCGGGACGGTGCGGGGCACCGCTCGGGCGATCCGCGACATGAGTGCGGTGCTGGCCCGATGACCCGGATCCTCGTGCTGGCAAAGACACCCGTTCCGGGCCGGGTGAAGACGCGGCTCTGCCCACCCTGGACACTCGAGCAAGCCGCCGTGGTCGCCGGCGCTGCGCTGCACGACACCCTCGAGACGGTGGGCGCGGGCGTCCTGGTGGTGGACGGCGGCCATCCCGCACCGGCCGGCTGGGACAGGATCGCCCAGCGTGGTGATCAGCTCCCGTCCCGGCTGGCCAACGCGTTCGCCGACGTCGGAGCGGGTCCCGTGGTGCTGATCGGCATGGACACCCCGCAGGTGACGCGCGCCCTTCTCGCCCAGGCCGCGGCCCGGCTCGCCGATGCGGACGCCGTTCTGGGACTGGCCGAGGACGGCGGCTGGTGGGCTCTCGGGCTGCGTGATCCCGCCCATGCCGAAATACTCCGCACGATCCCCACCTCGCTGTCGGACACGGGCTCACGCACCTTCCGAGCGCTGCAGGATTCAGGTTTGCGGGTCAGTTCGCTGCCGGTTCTCCGCGACGTCGACACAGTTGCGGATGCTCGGGCGGTCGCCGACCTGTGCCCGGCCGACAGCCAGTTCAGGCGTGTCGTGACCGCTCTCGATGCGGAAGTGCCGGTATGACCACCGCGACGATCAACCCTCTCGGGATCCTCGATGTCTACGAGGAGGCACTGCGCCGGGCCGAGGCGGGCGAGAACGCCGAACTCGTCCTGCGGAGCCCGTACGGCTCCGAGCGGGTCATCGATGCCGCCTCCTGGTGCCGTGCCCGGATCCCGGGTGATTCCGGGCTGCTCAGGCGCTGTTCCGGCCCGACGCTCGACATCGGATGTGGTCCCGGTCGGCTCATCAACGCCTTGAACCGCTGGGGTTGTCCCGCTCTCGGTGTCGACATCAGCGCTACCGCTGTTCGCATCGCTCGGGCCCGGGGAGCGACTGTGCTGCGGCGTGACGTCTTCGGGCAGTTGCCGGGGCACGGCCGCTGGCGGCATCTCCTGCTGGCCGACGGCAACATCGGCATCGGGGGCGACCCGGTGGCGCTGTTGCGTCGCTGCCGCGAACTGCTCGGCTCCGACGGGCGCCTGCACGCCGAGCTATCGGCCGCGGGCACCCGCAGCTGGGCCGGCGCGGCGAGCATCCGCGCCGCGGGCGATCCGGCTGTCGCGACGTTCCGGTGGGCGGAGGTGGCGCCGGAGGATCTGGCTGATCTTGCTGAAATGTCGGCTCTGCGGGTGACCGAGACCTGGAAGGAGGCAGGGCGGTGGTTCGCGACGCTCACCCCGGCATGACCACTTCACCGGCTCGACGCAACCGGCTGCCCAACCTACTCCGGCAGCCGCTCCCTCAACCTCCCGAAGCATTGCGTCTCGGGCCGCTGAGGGAGGGTGCATTTCCCTCGACGCTGAGGTCGACACGACTGACGAGTCAGCTCGGGCTTGCCCTCGCGGTCGCTTTCACCATCTGCTTCCTGACCGGGCTGACCAGTCACTTCATCCAGCACCCACCGTCCTGGTTCTGGTGGCCGTCGCGCCCCGCGGGCCTCTACCGATTTACCCAGGGGCTGCACGTCATCACAGGTTTGGCCTCGATCCCGCTGCTCGGCGCGAAGCTCTGGTCGGTCTACCCACGCCTCTTCGAATGGCCACCGGCGCGGAGCATCGTGCACGCCATCGAGCGCGCAAGCATCGCCTTGCTGGTCGCGTCGGCCCTGTTCCAGCTGATCGGTGGCGTTCTCAACATCGCCCGCTGGTACGGTCCCCTGCCGTTCTACTTCACGACCGGCCACTACTGGGTGGCGTGGCTGACCGTCGGCGCGCTACTGGTGCACGTCGGCGTCAAGCTTCCAGTGGTCCGCGAGGCATTCGTCCGGCCCGCTCCGGAAGAACCCGGTCGAGGGCTCAGCAGGCGTGGACTGCTCGGCACCGTCGGAGCCGCAGCCGGCGTGATCACTCTCGCTACGGCGGGACAGACCATCACCCCGTTGGCGCCGGTCTCAGTGCTCGCGCCACGACGGTCCACCTCCGGACCTCAGCGCCTTCCGGTCAACAAGACGGCAGCCGGCGCTGGTGTGCGTGATCGAGCACTCGACCCGGCTTATCGCTTGACCATCGCGGGTCCGACCGGCGAAATCGCCCTCTCCTTGGACGGCCTGGCCGCGCTGGAACAGCACACAGTCGTGCTGCCGATCGCATGCGTCGAGGGCTGGAGCGCGACGGGCACCTGGACGGGCGTACGGCTCCAGGATCTGATCGTCCTTGCCGGCGGTGATCCGGAAACGGCGTCCGCCGAGGTCGAATCACTGGAGCAGGGCGGGCGATACCGAACGTCGACCGTCGCATCTCCGCACGTACGGGACCGCTGGACGTTGATTGCGCTTCGGCTCAACGGCGCACCACTGGATCTCGACCACGGCTATCCGGCGAGGCTCATCGCACCGAACAGGCCCGGCGTCCTGCAGACCAAGTGGGTCGCCCGGATCACCGTTCAGGAGGCGTCGTGAGGGGCACGCTGATCGCAGTGGGCGCGATCGTGATGGGGTACGCGGTGCTGGGCGCCGCCACCGACCCGGACCTCAAGCCCGGCGGCGTCCTGCTGTTCCTGGCCGCGGTTCTCATAGGGCACGATGCAGTGCTCCTGCCGGCGACGATCGCGGGCGGGGCAATCATCGGGCGCTTCGCTCCTCGCCGGTTCCTGCCCGGCATCCGAGCGGCAGCGATCGTCAGCATCGCCGTCGGTGTGGTGGCACTTCCTCTCGTGCTCGGCTACGGCCGCTCGGGCGACAATCCGTCGGTCCTACCGCTCGCATATGGTCGCGGCCTGCTTCTGGTCCTCGCCGTGACCTGGGCTGCCGCGCTTGTGTCGACCGGACTCGTGCGCCACCGCGCCGGTACCACCAAGGGTGACCGTCCGAGGCCCGCTCAAGCCCCGCGTGCGCCATCACGCCAACCGGCCGCCAGCCCCGGAGCCCGCAGCACAAGCATGCGCACGCCATCGTCCGTGCCGGCCGAAGAACCAAGCACGCCGCCGTCCGTGCCGGCCGAAGAACCAAGCACGCCGCCGTCCGTGCCGGCCGAAGAACCAAGCACGCCATCGTCCGAGCCGACCAAAGAACCAAGCACGCCATCGTCCGAGCCAGCCAAAGAACCAAGCACGCCGCCGTCCGAGCCAGCCAAAGAATCAAGCAAGCCATTCCAGCTGGCCGAAGACCGGCGGCATCCAGCCGAAGATCCGCAACCGTCATCACCTCAGCCGTCCGAAGGACAGCAGTGACTGACTCCCACCGCAAGCCACCGCGCCTCACGTCCGGCCGGCCGCGGCCACGGCACGGCATCACGCCCGGCTCCCACTCCCAACCGGCTCAACCAGGCCGGATCCGCCGAGAACCGGCACCCCGCGGCAACACCGTAAGAGTATTGCAAGGTCTCTCAGCCCCGCGTATGGGTAGCGTCGCAGCCGTGAGCCACCGCGTACTCGTCGTCGATGACGACCCGACCGTCAGCGACGTCGTCCGCCGCTACCTTGAGCAGGAGGGCTGCCAGGTCCGACTTGTTGGTGACGGCCTGGCCGCCCTCGCCGCTGTGTCGTCCGAGATGCCCGACATCGTCGTCCTCGACCTGATGATGCCCGGCATCGACGGTCTGGAGGTCTGCCGGCGCCTGCGCCGCGACGCACCCGAGCTACCCGTCGTCATGCTCACCGCGTTGGGCGAGGAGTCGGACCGCGTGCTGGGGCTCGAGGTCGGCGCCGACGACTACGTCACCAAGCCGTTCTCGCCCCGTGAGCTCGTGCTGCGGATCCGCTCGGTGCTGCGCCGGACGGTGGCACCCGTCGCTCCGCCCGCCTCGGCCACTGTCGTCGACGGAGACCTGACCGCCGACACCGGGCGCCGGATCGCTCGCCTCGGTGGTGAAGTGCTTCCGCTGACCACCCGGGAGTTCGATCTCCTGGAGTTCCTGATGCGCCATCCGGCTCGGGCCTGGTCGCGGGCCGAGTTGCTCGACAAGGTGTGGGGCTGGCAGTTCGGCGACCACTCGACGGTGACGGTTCACGTGCGGCGGTTGCGGGAGAAGATCGAGGCCGACCCGGCATCTCCGCGGCGCATCCTCACCGCCTGGGGTGTCGGCTACCGCTACGAACGGGTGTCCGGCAGTGTCTGATCTCCTTCTCATCGGCCTCTATGCCCTGGCCGCCGGCGCCGTCGTCGGAGTGGTCGGCGAGATCGCTCTGCGGCTGCTGCGGAAGCGGTCGATCATCCTGCACGTCTGCGTGCTGCTGACGATCACCGTCGCTTCTGTCGTGGCCGGCGTCGCCGCTGTTGCCCGGGCCATGTTCCTCTCCGCTCATGACCTTCAAGTCGTACTGATCACCGTGGCAGCATCGGCCGCGGTGAGCCTCGGTGTCGGCGCCACCTTCGGCCGCCGGCTCGCTACGGCCTCGGTCTGGGCCACCCAGGCCCGCGAGCGGGAACGGCAGCTGGAAGCCGGTCGGCGCGACCTGGTGGCCTGGGTCTCGCACGACCTGCGCACTCCGCTCGCCGGGCTGCGGGCGATGGCCGAGGCCCTCGAGGACAACGTCGTCGGCGACCCGGCGACCGTGGCGGAGTATCACCGGCGGATCCGCATCGAGACCGACCGGATGGCCTATCTCGTCGATGACCTGTTCGAGCTGTCGCGCATCAACGCCGGCGCACTGCGGCTCGCGCTGTCCAGCGTGCCGCTCGGTGACGTCGTCTCCGATGCCATCGCCACCACCGCACCTCTCGCCCGGATGCGAGGAGTGCGGATCCTGGCCCGCGAGTCCGGCTGGCCGATCGTGACGGCCGGTGAGCCGGAGCTGAGCCGCGTCGTGGCCAATCTCCTGGTCAACTCCGTGCGATACACCCCTCCGGACGGCACCGTGGTGGTCGACGCGGGAGCCGAGCGTGGTGAGGTCTGGCTGGCTGTGTCGGACACCTGCGGTGGCATCCCCGAGGCCGACCTGCCCCGGGTCTTCGACGTTGCATTCCGTGGCGAACGCGCCCGGACGCCGCGACCGCAGGATCACGGTCCAGGCAACTCGGCGGCCGGCGGTGGTCTCGGCTTGGCGATCGTCCGGGGACTGGTCGAAGCGCACGGTGGACACGTCGGCGTACGCAACACCGTCGACGGCTGTCGGTTCGAAGTACGGATACCTGCGAGTAGCCTGGGCAGCCGGACCTAGACCGGGGGGAACAGGTGAGCCGGCTGCGTCGGCGCTGCGAGCGCCGCCTCGAGAACATTGCCATTCCGAATCCGTTCGATCTGGACATTTTCTGCGCTGCCATGGCCACTTATCGGGGACGTCCGCTCACTTTGCGACCGATGGCCGGGCTCAGCGCGGGTCTGCCGTGCGGCTTGTGGATCTCCGTTGAGAGCGCGGATTACGTGTTCTACGACCCGGAGACCTCGCAGCTGCACGCCGAGCACATCGTTTTGCATGAGCTGAGTCACATGCTCAGCGGCCACACCACCGGCGTCAACGCCAGCTCGGACGGCAAAGGCAGCGGTGGGATGGGCGGCGGAGGCAACAGCGGCGGGATCGGCCGGTTGGTGCCCGACCTCGACCCCCGGACAATCAACACGATCCTCGGCCGCGTCAGCTACACCACCACCCAGGAGCGCGAGGCCGAGATGCTGGCTTCGTTGATCCGGGCCCGCTCGGCCTTCGGCGCAGCAAACGGTCGCCCGTCCGGGGACACGCTCGGCCGGGTTGCCGACGTCCTGAAGTTCTCGTCTTGAACGGCGCCCTCACCGGCATCGTGCTCGTGCTGCTGTGGGGCACGGTCGTCGCTCGCCTGCCCGCCGTCTGGCGCGACGCCCAGCAACGGGCAATGTGGGCGACGTTGTTCTCGCTCTCGCTGGCCAAGACGGTGGCGACGCCCGGAGTCAACGCGACGGTCAGCGAGTGGATTCCGCAATCACAGGTCATCCCCCATGTTCTCGGCGTCCTCGCCGCGTTCTTCCTGCTGCGCTTCGTCTCCCTGATCACCGACTACGACGCGAAGCACCCGTACGCGGCGCGCTATCAACAGCTGCTGGCCGCCTCGGTGCTGGTCGCGCTCATCATCTTGATCAGCGTCACACCCGGTGGCATCAAGACCAGAGCGAGCGAGCTTTGGGATACGGACATACCGCCGACGGCAGCGGCCTACTGGATGGTGCTGAACGGATATCTGGGCGCAGTCCTCGCCATCACCACGGCATTGTTCTGGCGGACCAGTCGCTCCGCCTCAGCCGCCCTGCTGCGCAACGGGCTACGCGCGATGGCGCTCGGCACCTTCCTCGTCGCCGTCTACGCAGCGGTCAAAACCGGGGCCATAGTGGCGCACAGCCTCGGCGCCCGGATGCCGATCGAACGAGCCGAGCCCGCGGCCAACGCCCTCCGCACGATCGGCACCATCATCTGTCTCATCGGTGTGACCGTGCCGGCGAGCGGCAAGCTGCGCTCCGTCTTCCACGCCTACCGCTCACTCTGGGCGTTGCGTCCACTGTGGGGGGTCATGCGCCAGACCTTCCCCGACGTCATCCTCTTCCCCCGGCGACGGGCGCTGCTCGAATTGGCCGGGGTGGACGAGGTTCAGCTGCGCCTCTACCGGCGGGTGATCGAGATCCGGGACGGCATGCTGACGCTGCGCGACTACCTGCCGGCGGGTGCGCTCGATGAGGCGCGGAAGTACGTCGGTGACCGTCCGGCACTGGTGGAGGCGTGCGGTATCGCCCTCGCCCTGCGACTGCACCAGAGCGGGGCGCCGCCGATCGAGAACGGTGACCGGTGGGCGGACATCGGTGGGGAGATCGCCGATGAGGTGGCCTGGCTCAGTGCCGTGAGCGCCGCCTTCCGCCGCGACGAGCCAGCAGCCTTCGCCGCCCGCCGGCCCGCGCCCGCCGCCCCTTGAACCGGAGCCCAGCTCGCCAGCGATCACGCTGCTGACCAGCAAGGAGAGGACCTTCTGAAAGTGCCAGCCGGCTGACATGGGCCGGGACCCGCGCTGGCTGCTGCTGGCCGTCATGGTCAACAGCGTCGAGGCCGTCCCGGTGCATGGGTCCGGCACGGCAACTACGAGGGATCAGCGGCCGTGGCCCGATGCTCTTGGCGACCCCCCGAAGACGAGCTGCGGCCCAAGGACCAAGAAACGACAGCCTGACCAGCAGGCGCTCAAGCGTCAGGCTTGCCCCGGTCGCGTTCCAGCTCCCACACCTTGCGCACCAGCTCCCCGATCGTGTCGCGACTGCTCGGTGACACGTCCGCCGCGCGCAGCGCGATCTCCTTCACCTTGGCGTCGCGCAGAGTGCCGAGCAGAGCCAGCTGACTGTCGATCTTCCGGGCCTCGCCATCGTCCAGGAAGTACGCCATCGGCACGCCGAAGTAGGTCGCCAGGCCCTTGAGGTGCTGGACGGTCGGGTTGGTGCGGCGTCCGGTGCGGAGCTGCCAGATGTACGTGTGCGAGATCTGGATGCCCTGCTGCGCCCGGATGGCCTCGGCCACCGCCATGTAGCTGGCCTCGCCCTGGCCTGCGGACCTGACCTGGGTGAAGAGGCGGTCCAGTTTTTCGGCGATGGAGAACTCGCTGGACACCGCACTCCCCTCGTCGCCGGGCCAAGATGGGACATGCGGATCATACCGACGAAAACCGGTCGCTGCATCGACGCCCATGAGCAGCCGAGGCTGCACATCCCCCGATGTTGGGGCATCGCTGAACGACCGTAAACTCAGATTGATGACGCTCGGCCGAGCCTAAACGATGCAACCCGCCTGCTCAACCCGCCGGTATCCTTTTCACCGTGACGGACATTGTGGAGAGTCCAGAAGTATCGACCTTGCTCGATGAGTTGACCCAGTTGACCGGCCGCGAGGATCCGTACCCCCGTTATCGGCGACTCCGCGAGATCTCCCCCGTCGTGCGCGCCGACGACGGCGCGCTCGTTGTCACCCGGCACGCCGACTGCATCGCGGTCACCCGCGATCCGCGGCTCGGGCACATGCCGTCGCACATGCTCGAGTTCGTCCGGGCCGACTGGGCCGATCACCCCGCACTGCACCAGCTCTTCACGAGCATCCTGGCGATCAACCCGCCGGACCACACCCGGCTGCGCCGGCTGGTCAGTTCCTCTTTCACCGCCCGCCGGGTCCAGGCTCTGCAACCGCGGATCACCGAGATGGTCGAGGATCTTCTGGTACGCATGAACGGCGACGTCGACTTCATCGATGCGTTCGCGTTCCCGCTGCCGGTCAACGTCATCGGCGAGCTGCTCGGCATCCCCGAGGAGGACCGCGCGCAGTTCCAGGGGCTGGTCCGGGACTGGACCCAGGTGCTCGAAGTGATCACGCCCGAAGTGCTGGCCACGGCGGACCCGGCAGCCGCCACCATCCGGGCCTATCTCGCCGGGCTCGCCGCCGAGCGCCGCCGCAAACCAGGTGACGACCTGATCAGTGCGCTGGTGGCAGCCGAGGAGGACGGCGAGAAGCTCACCGAGGACGAGCTGCTCACGATGGCGGCGCTGCTGTTCGCGGCCGGCTTCGAGACGACCACCAACCTGCTGGCCAACAGCGTGGTCGCCCTGCTGCGCAACCCCGCCCAGCTCGAACTGCTGCGCGGGGAGCCCGGACTGGCGGCATCAGCGGTCGAGGAGCTGCTGCGCTTCGACACCCCGGTGCAGCTGCTGAGCCGGGTGGCCTGGGACGACGTGGAAATCGCGGGCGTGCCGGTGTCAGGCGGCGAACGGATCGTGGCCTACCTGGGGGCGGGCAACCGCGACCCGGAACGCTTCACCGATCCGGACCGGCTGGACCTTCGCCGCCCGGACAACGCACCGCTGTCCTTCGGCGGCGGCATCCACTACTGCCTCGGCGCGCCCCTGGCCCGTCTGGAAGCGCAGATCGCCATCCCGGCGTTGCTGGCCCGCTTCCCGCAGCTCGCCCTCGCCGGCGATCCCGGCCGGCGCGACAGCCTGGCGATCCGCGGCTACACCAACCTGCCGATCTCCGTCGGCTGAGCACGCCACCAACCAGCCGGGAACGCCGGGCGGTCCAGCAACGGGCGGGGCCGGGATCAGCGACGGAAGCTCAACACTCGCGGCGGAACGAGGACCGGCGAGGCCTGCCTCACCGAGCCGGGAAGACTCACCGGGCCGGAGGCCGGGATCAGCGACGTGCACTCAACTCACGCTGCGGAGACCGGGTGGGCTGACCACGTTGTAGGGGCCGGCGGCGCCAACGAGGAGCAGCTCCCGGCAAAGCGAGAACCGGCAAGGCCAGGCCACCGAGCCGGGAAGACCCACCGGGCCAGCAACGGGCCGGAGGCCGGGATCAGCGACGGATGCTCGA
>NZ_JBEZFL010000005.1:226136-461657 GCF_040649415.1 Actinoplanes sp. NPDC048967 | reverse complement strand
GAACCGGCAAGGCCAGGCCACCGAGCCGGGAAGACCCACCGGGCCAGCAACGGGCCGGAGGCCGGGATCAGCGACGGATGCTCGACTCACGCCGCGGAACGAGGAGCAGCTCGCAGCAGAGCAAGGACCGGCGAGGCCCGCCTCACCAGGCCGTGGAAACTCACCGGGCAGCAAGGCCGGGGACCGCAAGGCCGGGGACCGCAAGGCCGGGGACCGCAAGGCCGGGGACCGCAAGGCCGGGGGCCACAAGCCGGGAGGGGACCGAGAGCCGGAGGCCGGGAGAAGGCCGGGAAGAAAACCGACAGGGCCGGAAAATAAGAGCGCCGCTGCGAATTCCACGGGGGAAGAACTCGCAACGGCGTCGTAGGAAAGAGTATCGACCGTGGCGGTTATTGTCCATCCGTACCGTCGATCATCGCCGAATGGCCGAATCTCCGATGGCCCACTCTCCGGTCAGCAGGGCCGGCTCGGCGGAAGCGGCGGCCCGCCGGGCCGTCGCGACGGTCGCCGCCTCCGGTTGGCGGACGCCGCCCCGCCGCCCGGTCCGGACCTGCCCCGGCTCGGGTGAGTACCGGCATTGACGTGCGTAATTAGCCGACCCGCGATTATTCCGTGACGCCCACAGCCGGCGCCTCGGCGCTCTCCGCCAGCAGCCTCTTACGCTTCTTGGCCGGCAGCCGGTCGACGTAGAGCAGCCCGTCAAGGTGATCCGTCTCGTGCTGGAGGCAGCGGGCCAGCAACCCGGTCCCGTCGATGCGTACCGGCTGGCCGAACATGTCGACGCCCGTCACGTAGGCGGTCGCGGGCCGGCCGACCTCGGCGCGGACCCCCGGGACCGACAGGCAGCCTTCGCTGTCGACTTCCAGGTCTCGCGCGTCCGGCACGTGCAGGACCGGGTTCACCACGTGGGCCACGACGTTCGTCTGGGTTGCGTCGGGGCAGTCGACCACGAAGATCCGGGCGTCGACGCCGATCTGGTTCGCCGCCAGGCCCACTCCTTCCGCGGCGGCCATCGACGCGAACATGTCCGCGACGAGCTGTTGCAGCTCCTCGTCGAACACGGTCACGTCGGCGCATCGCCGATGCAGGACGGGGTTCCCGTAGCGGGTGATGGGTCGTGGGTTTCCGGCACGCGTCTGCACAGCCCAATTTTATGCCGAGCACGTGCTGGGGGACCGCCCGCGCCGGGGGTGGGGTACCGAAGGCGCGGGCGGTCCCGGTCAGACCGGCGGGGTGTCGTCGGCCGGCGGGTCGGCGGGCCGGCTCTCGCGGCGCGCCGCCCGGCCGGCCGCGTCCGCCGCCGTGCTGGCCCAGGCCCGGGCCTTGCCGGCCTGGGTGCCGGCCCAGTCGCCCAGGTCCGCCGCTCCGCCGGTCACCCGGCGGGCCAGCGTCACCAGCGGGTCCTGGGAGTTCTCGAACGACTCGCGGTAGTGGCTGGCCGCCGCCTTCACGTCGCCGGTCACCGAGGTGTTGCCGTCCGAGTCCCGGCGCGGGTAGTCGCCGCCGATGATGCGGCTGTACTCGCCGGAGTCGACCCAGCGGCGCAGTTCCGCCGCGCGGGCCACCGGGACCGGGTGGCTGCTCCACGCGGTCATGCTGATCTTGTGGATGCTGTCGCGCAGGTCGCCGCCGCCCTGGTACTCGGCCGCCTGCTCCAGGAACGCCGCCGTGTCGATCTGGGAGAGGTCGCCGCCGCCGGCCAGTTTCATCAGCAGGCGGGTCGACGCGGCCGGATCCTGGCCGGCGAGCAGGCCCGCGCGGTCGGCCGACAGTTCCGCCTTGCGCCACCACTCGTACATGGCGGCGATGATGGCGCGCAGGGCGATCGCGCCGATCGGGAGCCAGCTGACGTTGGTCGCCCACTTGGTCAGGATCATCATGATCGTCTTGTAGACGGCGTGGCCGCTGCGTACGTGGCCGATCTCGTGCCCCAGCAGGGCCCGCAGCTCGTCGTCGTCCAGCTTCTCCACGGCCGCGGTCGTGATCACGATGAACGGCTTGTCCATGCCGATCGCCTGGCCGTGGATCATCGGTGACTGGCTGACGAACAGTTCCGGCAGCTCGGCCACGTCGAGGGTGGTCGCCGCCTCGGTGAAACGCTGGTACACCCGGGGGTACTGGCGGTGGTCGACCCGGATCGAGCCGGCCAGGTACTGCAGGCGGAAACCGCGCTCGTTCCACATGCCGAAGAACGCCTTCACGACGTCGTCGAAGCCGCGCAGTTCACGTAGGGCGGTGAGGGCGCCGCGGTCGGCGGGGTGTTCCCACGCCCGGGAGCTGATGTCGGTCAGCGTGACCCGTTGCCGGGCCGGCCGATTCTCGTCGTCGATCGTCATGGTGGTCCTTCCGCGCCTCGTCTGGAGATCCGAGATGAGCTTGGCCAATGCGGCCACCCGGGCGCATCGGCTCCGAGCGGGACTTCACCGTGCGTGAATCAGACTTTCGGCCGACCCGGAGGTGCCCGCCGCTGAGGTGTTTTTGATGGGCCGGGCCGCTTGTGACCGGTTCGGAGGCCAGCCCATTCTCAGGAGGAGCGAAGTGAGGAGCGAAGTGAGGAGCGCAGCATGAAGATCGCTGGAGCGCCCATCTCCTGGGGTGTCTGTGAGGTGCCGGGCTGGGGACATCAGCTGAGCCCGGAACGGGTCCTGCGGGAGATGCGCGAGGTGGGCCTGACCGCGACGGAGTTCGGCCCGGACGGCTTCCTGCCCTCCGACGAGCTGCTGCGGGAGCTGGGTCTGCGCGCGGTCGGTGGCTTCGTACCGGTGGTCCTGCACGACCCGGCGCACGAGCCGGAGCTGGACCTCGACCGGTTCGTGGCCGCCGGGGCGGACACCGTGGTGCTGGCCGCCGCCACCGGCCAGGCGGGTTACGACGCCCGGCCGGAGCTGGACGCCGCGGGCTGGCAGCGGTTGCTCACCAACCTCGACAAGCTCGACGCCCAGGCCCGGGAGCGCGGCCTCACCGCGGTGCTGCACCCGCACGTCGGCACGATGGTCGAGCAGACCGCCGAGGTGCAGCGGGTCCTGGACGGCAGCGACATCGGGCTCTGCCTGGACACCGGGCACCTGCTGATCGGCGGCACCGATCCGGTGGCGCTGGCCCGGTCCGCCGGCGACCGGATCGCCCACGTGCACGCCAAGGACGTCGACGACAGCATCGCCGCGCAGGTCCGGTCCGGGCACCGCACCTACACCGACGCGGTGGACGCGGGCATGTACCGGCCGATCGGTGCCGGGGACGTGGACTTCGCCGCGGTCGCGGCGGCCCTGCGGCGCCACGACTACGACGGCTGGTGGGTGCTCGAGCAGGACACGATCCTGCGGGCGGAGCCGGGGGGCGAGGGCCCGGTCGCCGACGTACGCCGCAGCGCCGACCGGCTACGCGAGATTCTCGGCTGAGGGAAAGCGGTACCTGGTCTGCGTGTACGGCCCCTTGCCGAAGGAGAGCACCTTCGCCGGCCGGATCCCGTAGACCAGGCCGTTGCGCCCGGCCGGGTCCCGGAACGCGTCCTCGCCCACCTCGAAATCCCAGTCCAGTTCGGACTTCCACAGCGCCGCCAGCTCCCGCAGCCGGTCCGGCTCGGTGACGCGGACGGCGACGCCCTCGACCACCACGTCCAGCCCGCCGTGCAGCGCGCTGGTGCCGGTGGACAGCACGCAGGCCGGGTTGCGGGCCAGGTTCTTCGCCTTCTGCTCCTGGTCGCCGGTGCAGATGTGCAGCACACCGCGGTCCCAGATCGCCGGCAGCGGGGTGACGTGCGGGCGGCCGTCGGCGCGGACGGTCGACAGGAAGAACATCTCTGACGTCGTCAGCACCCGCTCGACGTCGGCCCACGGCACCGCCGGGGCGCCGGGCTCGCTGAAGTCACCGTTGAATTCGACGGTCGGTGTGGTCATGGTTCCTCGTCTCGGGAGAGTTCCTCGGCGCGGGTCAGCAGGGCCCGGCGCACGGGTCCGGCCGGGGCGGCCGCGGCGGCCTGCTCGAAGAGCGTCACGGCCCGGCCGGTGTCCCCGGCCCGGGCGGTCAGGTCGGCCTCCGCGGCCATGGCGTACGGGTACCCGTCCAGCGCCCCACCGACCCCCGCCTCGGCCAGCAGCCGCAGCCCGGCCGCCGGCTCGTACGCGTACCCGTGGGCCACCGCCCGGTTGAGTGCCACCACCGGTGTCGGCAGCAGCGAGAACAACTGGTCGTAGAGGGCGGCGACGGCCGGCCAGTCGGTCGGCGTCGTGACGTGGCAGGCGGCGATCCGGGCCTGCAGCGCGTACGGGCCGGTGGTCGCCGGCAACAGCGCGAGCGCCTCGGCGATGGCGGCGTGGTCCCAGAGTGACCGGTCCTGCTGGTCCAATGTGCGCAGGTTGCCGTCGTCATCGCGGCGCGCGGCCCGCCGGGAGTGCTGGAGCAGGCACAACGCCAGCAGCCCGGTGATCTCCGGCTCCCCCGGCATCAGCTCGGTGAGCAGCCGGGTCAGCCGGATCGCCTCCTGCGCGAACGCCGGCTCCCCGTCGGCGTCGTAACCCCGGGTGAACAGCAGATACAGCACGGCCAGGACGCCGGGCAGCCGCTCGGCCAGCGCCGCCCCGGCCGGCACCCGGTACGGGATACCGGCCGTGGCGATCTTGGCCTTGGCCCGGGTCAGCCGGCGCGTCATGGTCGATTCGGTGACCAGGAAGGCGCTCGCGATGTCCGCGGTCGGCACCCCGGCGATGGTCCGCAGGGTCAGCGCGACCCGGGCCTCCAGCGCCAGCGCGGGATGGCAACAGGTGAAGATCAGCCGCAGCCGGTCGTCCACGACTTCCTCCCCGTCCTCGTCCTCCCGCCCGGCGGGCTCGGTCAGCAGAGCCAGTTCCTGGAGCTTGCGGCGTTCGACGGTCGCGCGCCGCAGCACGTCCAGCGCACGGTTGCGCGCGACCGTCATCAGCCATCCGCCCGGGTTCGCCGGCACCCCGTCCTGCGGCCAGCGTTCGAGGGCCATCGCCAGCGCCTCCTGGGCGCAGTCCTCGGCCAGGGTCCAATCGCCGGTGATCCGGATCAACGCCGCGACGATCCGGGGGTACGAGTCCGCACCCGCGTCGGCGACTGTCTGCCCGAGGTCCGGCATTCAGCCGGCCAGGTCCACGAACGGCCGCAGCTCCAGCCGGCCGTGGTAGGCCATCGGGTGCTTGCGGGCGACCTCGATCGCCTCGTCCAGGTCGGCGCACTCCAGGATGTCGAAGCCCACGATGACCTCCTTGGTCTCGGCGAACGGGCCGTCGGAGACGAGCAGGTCACCGCCGCGTACCCGGACGGTCGTGGCCGCCGCGGGCGAGCCGAGCACGCTGCCCTCGACCCGCCGGCCGGCGGCGTCGTTCTCGGCCACCCAGGCCTCGATGTCGGGCACCAGCGACTCGTCGGTCTCGGGCTCGGTGTCGGTGCAGACGAACATCATGAACTTCATCTCGGGGCTCTCCTCTTCTTCGTGATCTCACCACGGTGACGAACGGGCACCACGGTTCCGGACAGCCGGACGAAGAAAACTTCAGAATTCCGCGGGCGGGGCGTTGTGCGGCGTGATCACCTGGATCGCCGACGGGTTCGAGCGCACCGGCCCGGGCAGCGCGCCCTGCGCCTGCATCACCACCTGGCAGGCCCGGCGCAGGTCCTGGCGCAGGTCGTGGTGCAGCACGGCGGAGAGCCGGCGCTCGCGCAGCAACGCCGTGTTCTCCCCGTCCAGGTCGTGCGCGACGAACACGTCGTAGGGACGTCGCTGCCGGTCGAAGGCGTCGACCACCGCGGCGTTGCCGCCGGCGCCGGCATAGAGCGAATAGACCGCGCGGACCGCCGGGTGCGCGGCGAGGACCTCCCGGGTGCCGACGTGTACGGCGTCAGCCCGGTCCTCCTCGTCCACGACCTCCAGCAGCCGGCGCCCCGCGTTTCGCGCGCGCATCTCGGCCCGGAAGCCCATCTCCCGTTCGTCCTCACCCCGGAACGAACCGTGCCCGCGTACCACCAGCACGTCCCCGGCCCGGTCCGCGAGCCACTGCTGCACCAGATAGGCAGCCGTCGCGCCGGCCGCGCGGTTGTCGATGCCGACGTACGCGGCCCGGGCGCTCGTCGGCAGGTCCGTCACCAGGGTCACGACCGGCGTGCCGCGCCCGGTCAGCCGGGTCACCGCGGCCACCACCTCGGGCACGTCCGGGGCCTTGAGGATGACGCCGTGCGAGCCCTTGCGGATCACCCGGTCCAGCACGCCGACGAGGTCCCCGACCGCCGGGCTGTCCAGGAAGTGGAAACGGGACCGGATGACGGCGGGACGCAGCGTGGGCAGCTCGGCCTCGAGGGCCGCGCGCACGGCGGTGCAGAACCGCTGCGGGGCCTGCACGACGACGTCGACCATGAACGTACGGCCGCCGAGGCGCAGCTGCGACTGCTGCCGGTCCAGGTCGGCGATGGCCTGCTCGACCTCGCGGATCGTGCTCGCCCGGACCCCGCCCCGGGAGTGCAGCACCCGGTCCACCGTGGCGGGGCTCAGCCCGGACTGAGCGGCGATCTCGCGGATCCGGTACGGGTGCTTCACCCCGTACACGATGAGGGTTTTTTGAGGTGTTATCAAGGGTTTCTGAGAGGGCCGGCGGGCCTAGCCTGCCGTTATGACTACCTGGTTCGCGGCGGCCGACTGCCGTCTCGCCGACTTCCGGGCCCTGGTCGAGCAGACGACCGACCGGGCCGACTACCCGCACGCCGCCCAGGTGCGGCAGAACGTGCTGATCTACGAGCCGGACGGGCACGCCGCCGACCGCCGCGAGGTGCAGTCCGAGCTGGCCCGCGCGCTGCTCGACGGCCCGGGCATCGTGGTCTTCCGGGGCGCGTTCGACCCGGCCGTGGTGGACAGCGCCTCCGGGGTCTTCACCGCGATGATCGAGGAGCAGAAGGCAGCCGGGGTGGTCGGTGGCGACCACTTCGCCAAGCCGGGCGCCAACGACCGGGTCTGGGGCGCGCTGGACAAGTTCGCCCTGCGGGATCCGGCGGCGTTCGCCGACTACTACGCCAACGACACCCTCGCACTGGTCTCTTCGGCCTGGCTGGGCCGCGGCTACCAGGTGACCTCGCAGATCAACGTGGTGAACCCGGGTGGTCAGGCCCAGGTGGCGCACCGCGACTACCACCTCGGCTTCATGAGCCAGGAGCAGGCCGAGAGCTATCCGGCGCACATTCATCAGCTGTCCCCCGCGCTGACGTTGCAGGGTGCGGTCGCGCACGTCGACATGCCGGTGGAGACCGGCCCGACGCTGTACCTGCCGCACTCGCAGAAGTACCCGCCCGGCTACGTCGCCTTCCACCTGGCCGAGTTCACCGCCTACTTCGAGGCCAACTACGTGCAGCTGCCGCTGGAGAAGGGCGACGCGGTGTTCTTCAACCCGGCGCTGTTCCACGGCGCGGGCACCAACCGCAGCGCGGACGTGCGCCGGATGGCGAACCTGCTGCAGGTGTCCTCGGCGTTCGGCCGGGCCATGGAGACCGTGGACCGGACCGCCATGTGCCGCGCGCTCTATCCGGTGCTGCGCGGCTTCACCGGGAACGTGGCGAACGTGGTCGCGGCGGCGGCCGAGGGCTACGCGTTTCCCACGAATCTGGACCGTGACCAGCCGATCGGCGGGCTGGCCCCGCAGACCCAGGCGGACCTGCTGCGGCAGGCCCTGACCGAAGAGTGGGACACGCCACAATTTGCCAAAGCCCTGCTTGACCAGCAGGAACGCCGGGTCTGAGGAATCCCGGCCCAGCAGCGATCTTGAGCCTCGGACGCTATGGTGGGACGAGCGCCCGAAAGCGGCGCGAGCCCCGGGTCGAGAGGCGCTGCGACGGAGTCCACGGACATCCGCCACGCTCGGCCCCTCGGGTCACAGACGCAAGGGCGCCTCCCGATGAGGGGGGTGCCCTTCTTCATGAACAATCGTCTCCAGCAGCGCAACGGCCTCGACTTCGCCGTTGCCGACCTGTCGCTGGCCGCCTTCGGCCGCCACCAGATGCGTCTGGCCGAGCACGAGATGCCGGGCCTGATGTCGATCCGCGCCGAGTACGCCGACACCAAGCCGCTGCGCGGCGCGCGCATCGCCGGCTCGCTGCACATGACCATCCAGACGGCCGTGCTGATCGAGACCCTCGTGGCTCTCGGCGCCGACGTCCGCTGGGTCTCCTGCAACATCTTCTCGACCCAGGACGAGGCCGCCGCGGCCGTCGTCGTGGGCCCCGAGGGCACGGTCGAGGCGCCCACCGGCACCCCGGTCTTCGCCTGGAAGGGCGAGACGCTGGAGGAGTACTGGTGGTGCACCGAGCAGCTGTTCACCTTCGGTGACGGCCTCGGCCCCAACATGATCCTCGACGACGGCGGCGACGCCACCCTGCTCGTGCACAAGGGCCGGGAGTTCGAGCTGGCCGGTGCCGTCCCGGCGACCACCGCCGAGGACAGCCACGAATACACGATCATCCTCGACACCCTGCGCCGCAGCCTGGCGTCGGACTCCCAGCGGTTCACCAAGATCGCCGAGGGCATCAAGGGCGTCACCGAGGAGACCACCACCGGCGTCGCCCGGCTCTACAAGTTCGCCAAGACCGGCGAGCTGCTCTTCCCGGCGATCAACGTCAACGACTCGGTCACCAAGAGCAAGTTCGACAACAAGTACGGCATCCGGCACTCGCTGGTCGACGGCCTGAACCGGGCCACCGACGTCATGCTCGGCGGCAAGCTCGCCGTCGTCTGCGGCTACGGCGACGTCGGCAAGGGCTCGGCCGAGACGCTGCGCGGCCAGGGCGCCCGCGTCGTCGTCACCGAGATCGACCCGATCTGCGCGCTGCAGGCGGCCATGGACGGCATGCAGGTCGCCCGGATCGAGGACGTCGTCGCCGAGGCCGACATCTTCATCACCACCACCGGTGGCCAGGACATCATCACGCCCGAGCACATGGCGCAGATGAAGCACAACGCGATCGTCGGCAACGTCGGTCACTTCGACGACGAGATCGACATGGCCGGCCTGGCCAAGGTCCCGGGCATCGAGAAGGTCGAGATCAAGCCGCAGGTCCACGAGTGGCGCTTCCCGGACGGTCACGCGGTGATCGTGCTCTCCGAGGGCCGCCTGATGAACCTGGGCAACGCCACCGGGCACCCGAGCTTCGTGATGTCGAACTCCTTCACCAACCAGGTGATGGCCCAGATCGAGCTCTGGACCAAGCCGGAGGCGTACGACAAGCAGGTCTACGTGCTGCCGAAGCACCTGGACGAGAAGGTCGCGCGGCTGCACCTGGACGCGCTCGGCGTCCGGCTCACCACGCTGACCAAGAAGCAGGCGGAGTACCTCGGCATCGACGTCGAGGGCCCGTACAAGCCGGACCACTACCGGTACTGACCGATCGACGGCCCGGGTCCCCGCTCGCCGGGAGACCCGGGCCACCGTCGATCATGAGCGCGCGATCGGCCGCCGTCCGGGAGAATGTGCCGGGTGAAAGTCGAGACGACGTTGCTGTTCATCCTGGCCGGTGTCGCCGTGGTGGTCGCGATGCGCTGGGTGGCCGGTAAGACCGGCCTGCCCGCCGCCGCCCTCCTGACAGTCACCGGAATCCTCTACGCCGTCCTGCCCGGTCCCAACATCGAGCTGGACCCCCACCTGGTCCTGACTCTCATCCTGCCGCCGCTGCTCTACAACGCGGCGCTGGACTCCTCACTGGTCGACATCCGGCGCAACCTGCGCACCGTGATCAGCCTCTCCGTGGTGCTGGTGTTGCTCACCGCCGTGCTCATCGGCTACGGCTTCAGCCTGTTCGTGGCCGGCGCCACGCTCGCCGCCGGGGTCGCGGTGGGCGCCGCGGTGGCGCCGCCCGATCCGGTGGCCGCGCTCGCGATCGGCAAACGGATCGGCCTGCCCCGCAACATCGTCACCCTGATCCAGGGTGAGGGCCTGCTCAACGACGCCACCGCGCTGACCCTGCTCAGCGTCGCGCTGGCCGCCGCCTCGAACGGCAGCTTCTCCATCACGTCCGCGGTGGGCGAGTTCGTCATCATGGCGGTCGGCGGGGTCATCGCCGGGACCCTGGTCGCCTACGCGGTCCGGGCCGCCCGCCGGCTCATGCAGGACCCGCTGATCGCCAACGCCATCTCGCTCGGCACGCCGTTCGTGGCGTACCTGCTGGCCGAGCGGGTGCACGTCTCCGGTGTGCTGGCCGTGGTGGTGGCCGGGCTGATCGTCGGGCACGACATGCCCAGGATGAGCTCGGGCGCGAGCCGGCTGCAGGTCAGCGCGGTCTGGCGGCTGGTCGACTTCCTGCTGGAGGGACTGGTGTTCCTGATGATCGGCCAGCAGCTGCCGGCCGTGGTCCGGGGCCTGTCGCAGTACGAGACCTCGACGATCGTCATCGCGGTGTCCATCTCCGTCGGCGTGGTGTTGCTGCTGCGCCCACTGTTCCTGGTGCTCACCCAAATGCTGCCGATCTCGCTGCACACCCGCCTCGGCGGCACCAGCGACGAGACCGAACAGCGCGGCAAGGAACGGGAACGCCGGCTCAACGGCAAGGAGATCACGGCGCTGAGCTGGGCCGGCACCCGCGGGGTCATCACCCTGGCGGCGATCTTCACCGTGCCGCTCACGCTGCGCGACGGCTCGCCGTTCCCGGACCGGGACCTGCTGCTGTTCTGCGCCTTCGTCGTGGTGCTGGTGACCCTGGTCGGCCAAGGCGTCACTTTCGCCCCGCTGGTGCGGCTGCTCGGGCTGCGCGCCAACGAGGCCGACAAGGTACGGCTGCGCAACGAGGCCCGCTCGGCGTCGGTGCAGGCGGCCCTGGACCGGCTCGACGAGATCGACCACGAGAAGCACGACGACATCGAGGACCACGCCATCGAGACGGTACGCAAGCAGCTCGGCCACCGGATGGAGCGCTACCGCCGCCGGCTGGACCTGCTCGACCAGTCGGACTCTGACGAGGTGCCGGTGTCCCCGCAGTACGAGGCCGGGCTGCGGGTGCGCCGGGCGGTGATCGACGCCCAGCGGGAGGAACTGCTGCGCTGGCGGGACGCGGACCGGCTCTCCGACGAGGGTCTGCGGGTGCTGGAACGCGAGCTCGACTTCGAGGAACGCCTGCTCCCCGACCGGCCCCGCTGACGGAGCCGGACGGAGAGTGGCTCAGGTGGTGGGCACGTCGCGGCGGCGGAAGCCGGCCAGGCCGGCGGCGCCCACCACCACCGCGATCAGCGTCAGCACCACGAAGGGCGTGGCGGTGGCGTGCCCGCCCGGCAGGTGCGGGATGTGGGTGAACGGCGAGAGATCCAGCACCCACTGCGAGAGCTGCAGGGCGGCACCGACGAGCAGCACGAGCAGGCACGCCGCGACCGCTCCCCAGGCGACCGGCGCGAATCTGGGCAGCAGGCCGAAGAGCCCGACCGCGACGGCGGCCAGCACCCAGACCGCGGGCACCTGGGCGAGCACCCCGCCCAGCACCACGGTGACCTCGCCGCCCACGTCACCGGACGCCAGCCCGTGCACCAGCCCGGCGACCGCGCCGCTCACCGCCAGGGCGAGGACCGGCCCCAGGAAGGCGAACACCAGGTGGGCGGCCAGCCAGCGCAGCCGGCTGGCACCGGTGGTCAGCACCAGCTCCGCGGACCCGGCACCTTCCTCGTCGCGCACCCGGAGCAGAGCCTGCACGGCGTAGGCCGCGGCGATCAGCCCCAGGATGCCGGTGACCCCGGCGAGGTAGCTGTCGACCGCGCCCGAGGCGCCGCCCAGCCGGGCGAAGACATCGGCCAGCTCGGGACTGTCCCCGACCAGGTCGGCGACGCTCTGCGCGACGGCGCCGAAGACGAGCCCGAGCAACGCGAAGCCGGTCACCCAGCCGATCAGCATGCCGCGGTGCAACCGCCAGGCCAGCGCCAGCGGGGAACGCAGCCCGGGGGCAGCGACCGCCGGGCCGGGGCGGTCGGGCAGCACACCGGCACCGACGTCGCGGTGCGCGGCCAGGAACGCGGCGGTCCCCACGAGTACGGCACCGAGCCCGACCGCCGGGACGATCGGCCACCACACGTCCGCCCCGTACGGGAACATGTGCTGGACCCAGCCGATCGGCGAGAGCCAGGACAGCCAGCCGGTCGCGCCGTCGCCGATGTCGCTCACGTCGCCGGCCAGGCGCAGCACGTACGCGATGCCCAGCGCGACCAGCGCGAGCGAGCGCGCCGACCGTGCGCCCCCGGCCAGCTGGGCGCAGACCGCGGCGACGGCGGCGAACATGCAGCCGGCCAGCGCGAATTCGAGCGCCATCAGCACCGAGCCGGTGACCGGCAGCCCCTGCGAGATCATCGCCGGCGCCTGGATCAGGGCCAGCACCGCGTTGGCACCGAAGGCCACGAGCAGCGCCGCGAAGAGGCCGGCGTGCCGCGAGACCGCGGCGGCCCCGATCAGCTCGGTGCGTCCGGCCTCCTCATCCGTACGGGTGTGCCGGATGACCGTGAGTGCGCTGAACAGCGCCACCAGCACCGGGATGAAGCCGCCCCGCCAGGCGACCAGCTCGCCGAGACCGGTGCCGTGCAGCGGACCGTAGAGCGCCACGAAACCGGCGTTGCCCGCGCTGACCCGGGCGTATCCGATGCGTTCGGCGTCGGTCGGGAACAACGCCTCGAAGGACGAGACGTAGAGGGCGGGGATCAGCGCCAGCGGCACCACCCAGAGCGGCAGCAGCACCCGGTCGCGGCGCAGGATCAGCCGGACGAGCCGTCCGGTGCCGGTCATCGCGCCGGCTCCCGGTACTGCCGGAGGAACAGCTCCTCCAGGGTCGGCGGCTGACTGACCAGGCTGCGTACGCCCACCCCGACCAGCTTGCGCAGCGCCGGGTCGAGCGCGTCGGCGTCCACGTCGAAGTGCACCCGGCCCGCCTCGGTGCGCAGGTCGTGCACGCCCGGCAGGGTGGCCAGCCCGTCGACCGGCCCGATCAGCTCCGCCTCGATCGAGGTACGGGTCAGGTGGCGCAGGTCGACCAGCGTGCCCGTCTCCACCGTGCGTCCCTCGCGGATGATGGTGATCCGGTCGCAGAGCGCCTCGACCTCGGACAGGATGTGGCTGGACAGCAGCACGGTCCGGTCGTTGCGGCGTTCGTCGCGGATGACGTCGCGGAACACCTCCTCCATCAGCGGGTCCAGCCCGGAGGTCGGCTCGTCCAGGATGAGCAGCTCCACATCGGAGGCCAGCGCGGCGACCAGGGCGACCTTCTGCCGGTTGCCCTTGGAGTAGGTGCGGCCCTTCTTGCGCGGGTCCAGCTCGAACCGCGTCAGCAGCTCGTCGCGGCGCCGCGGATCGAGACCACCGCGCAGCCGGCCCAGCAGGTCGATGACCTCGCCACCGGACAGGTTGGGCCAGAGCGTGACGTCGCCCGGCACGTACGCGAGCCGCTTGTGCAGGGCGGTCGCGTCGGCCCACGGGTCGCCGCCGAGCAACGAGGCGCTGCCACCGTCGGCGCGCATGAGCCCCAGCAGGATCCGGATGGTGGTGGTCTTGCCGGCGCCGTTGGGCCCGAGGAAGCCGTGCACCTCGCCGGTCCGCACGTGCAGGTCCAGGCCGTTCAGGGCCCGGGTGCGCCCGAAGCTCTTGGTGAGCCCCGCGACGCTGATCGCCTCGGTCATGTCATGACTCCTCAGGGACAGCGAGCCGGTCCAGGGCCGCGTACGCCGCATCGGCCCGTTCGGCATCGAGCAGGGGTTGCGCGAAGATCTCGACGGACGCCCGGAGCAGGCGGGCGTGGTGGGCGGGCTCGTCGACATCAACGCCGAGCACCCGGGAAAGCTGTTCCCGCATGAGGAACATGCCCATCTTCATGGCGACGAGCACGGCCGCGTACGCGCGCGGGTCCTTGCTCTTGATCGGCTGGTCGCCCAGCCACAGCTCGCCGGCCTCCACCATCCGCTCGAACATGACCTCGGCCGCGGGCGAGCCGTCCATCATGGAGCGCACGAGGTAGCGCTGCAGCAGCATCGACTCGGGATGCACCGAGCCGACGAAGGCGGCGTCACCGAAGCCGCCGCGCGCCAGCAGTTGCGCGCGCAGGGTGGCCATCCGCTCGGTCGCGAAGTCGTCGCAGGCGTCGCGCAGGCCCTCCTTGGAACCGAAGTGGTGGCGCAGCAGGCCGGAGGACACCGAGGCGGCCTGGGCGATGTCGCGGATCGTCGCCGGACCGATGCCCTTCTCGGCGAAGAGGCGGATGGCCGCGTCGCGGATGCGGGCTCGCGCCGTCAGATCACTACTCACGTGTGTAGGTTATTACACGTGTGTGTAGCCGCCTAGAGTGATGGCGCAAGATCTTTACGGCAGGCGCAGGTGCTGCGCCGCCCAGGCCGCCAGCGTGGTGGGAGTCGTGCTGACGAAGCTGCGCGACTGCTCCGGGACGAAGTCGTCACGCAGCCCGGCCGTCATGCCGACGATCCCCTCGACCACCCCCGGCGTCAGCCCGGCACCGTGCAGCGCACCCCGCAGCTCGTCATCGGTGATCACCTGCACCGAGAGCTTGCGGCCGAGCGCGGCGCCGACGATCTCGGCGACCTCGAGCCAGCTCAGGTCGGCCGGGCCGTGCACCGCCTGGACGAATGAGGACGACCACTGCTCACTCAGCAACCGGGCAGCCGCCACTTCCCCGACGTCCCGCGGATCGACCCACGGCATCGGCGCGTCCGCCGGCCTGGTGGTGGTGAGCGTGCCGGCCCGCAACTCCTCCAGGCTGCCGAGCAGATTGGTGAAGTAGTAGCCGCAGCGCAGCGTGCACACCGGCCCGGCGCCACCGAGCAGCTCCTCGGCGCGGGCCAGGCCGTCGATCATCCCGGCGCCGTGCCGTCGTTCCGCGCCGACGCTGCTGATCAGCACGGTGCGGCCGATGCCGTTGGCGGCGATCGCGGCGGCACCGTTGGCGGCGATCGCGGTCATCTCCGCGACCGGATCGTCGGCGGTGAAGGACTCGGGCACGACCCACAGCAACGCGTCGGCACCCTTGGTGGCCTCGGTGACGTAGGCGGCGTCGCGCAGGTCGCCCGGGAGCACGTCGACGCGGTCGCGGACCTCGGCGGGCAGCTTGGCGGGATCACGGATCAGCACGGTGGGGCGCACCCCGGCCTGGATCAGCACCTGCACGGCGCGGGAGCCGACATGACCGGTTGCGGCGGTGACAGCAATAGTCATCCCGGCACCATAAGCACCGGGTACGACAGTTTCGCCCCGCTCAGACCTGCCGGAAGTCGATGCCCAGCAGGCTCGCCGCCGCCTTGTAGTCCGCGGCCCGGTGCTCCAGCGACAGCGACCAGTGGTGGCCCACGCCGGACGCACTCCAGTCGTCCACCCATTCGCCCGGGTCCCGGCCGAAGTCGACCCGGCTGGTCGTGTTGCCGATCGCCAGCAGCGGACCCGGCACCACGGTCCCCTCGGCGGCGATGAACGACAGTGAGCCGTCCCGGTCCTGCCCCAGACCCAGCAGCGTGACCGGGCCGGGCCGGACGTCGAACTCCACGCTGACGCCCCAGCCGCGCTTGCCGTGATAGACGCCCAGTCCGCGCAGCAGCGGGTCGCGGGCGCTGACCGCCAGGTGCGCCGGGCCGTCGTGACCCATCTCCACCACGTTGTCCTCGAAATTCAGCGCCTGCAGTTCGCAGAAGGAGCCGCCGGCCCCGACCGCCTGGGTGGCCAGCTGGGCCACGGTCGTCCGCAGCTCGTACTCGCCGGTCGTCGGGATGCCGCGGGCGGTGAGCAGGGACGCGCCCAGGATCATGCCGGCGCCGAGGCGTTCGTGCTGCTCACCGTCGAGGCCGCGGTGGTAGTAGGCGATGCTGTCCAGCTCGAAGTCGTCGACGAGGCGGTCCAGCGCCACCGAGACGGTCGCGCCCCAGGCGAAGTCCTCCTCCCGGACCGTGTCGTCCAGGGTGAAGATCTCCCGGGCCAGGTCCATCCGCTGCTTGGTCTCGGCCTCGGTGACCTTCTCGACGCGCTGGCGCAGGTCGTCGAACTCCAGCACCTCGACGTGCGAGCCGAAGGTCACCGGCAGCAGCGTCAGGTCGGTCGAGACGTCGAGCATGCCGGGGTAGAGGTGGCCCATCAGGCCGTGCCGGGCGTGCCGCAGCGCCGCGCGGACGTGCGCGGCCCGGATCCACTGGCCGATCCGCCGCCAGGCCGACTCCTGCCGCAGCCAGCCGGAGACCGACCGGAACGGGATCCCGGCCCGGCGGAACGTGTTGCCCATCTCGGGCACCGGGCACTGCCCGCAGTACGCCAGCCAGGCCCCGGTGTCGAAGGACGCGTGGTCCATCTTCTCGGTCGGCTGCAGGTCGATGACCAGCACCGGGGTGTTGGCGCGCTGGGCGATCGGCAGCACCATCGAGGCGGTCAGGTACGTCGTCAGAAACAGCACGATCAGGTCGCAGTCAGCGCGGCGCAGCTTCTCCGCGGCAGCCGCCCCCTCCTGAGCGTCCGAGATGAACCCGACGTCGACGACCTCGGTCTCCATCTCCTGGAACCGCTGCGCGACATATCGGGCCGATTCCTGCAGCTGCGGCAACAGCCCCGGGAACTGCGGCCAGTACGTCCCCAGTCCGCCCGCCACCAGGCCGATCCTGGTCTGCCGTTGAGTCACGATGCCTCCAGAAGGATGACGTGCAGGCGGCGCGGGCCGTGGACGCCCTCGACGCGGTTGAGTTCGATGTCGCTGGTGGCCGACGGGCCGCTGATCCAGGTGAGCGGCCGGTGCGGGTCGAGCCGGGTCAGCGCCTCGGGCACCGACGCGACCACCTGGTCCGCGCGTACCACGCAGATGTGCAGGTCCGGCAGCAGGGAGATGATCCGGCGGCCCTGGTCGGGCGAGCCGTCGAGCACGATGGTCCCGGTCTCCGCGACGGCGACCGTGGCCGCGGTCAGCACGCCCCCGGCGACCGCCAGCGCGTCGGCGCTCAGCCCCTCGTCGCGCCGCACGTCGACGCCGTCGGGCAGCCACGCGGGGTCGATGCCGGGCGGCACGATCAGCGGCGCGGGGGCGAGAGCGGCCACGGTCCCGGCGATCGAGACACCGCGGTGCACGACCGCCTTGTAGTCCTCCAGCCGGTGCACCAGCAGGTCGAGGTCGGCGACCCGGTCACCGCGGCGGTAGTCGCGCGGGATCCCGGCCGGCGGCGCGGTGTCGCCGAGCGCGGCCCGGATCCGGCCCAGCATCAGCTCGCGGCTGCTCATCGCTTCGCCCACCAGTCGCGGAAGGTCTCCGGCGGCGGTTCCGGCAGATCCCGGCCGGCGGTCCAGCCGTTGAGGGGCGGCGGCAACCGCCGGCCGGCCAGCTTGCTGAGCTTGGCGGCATGCTGCGCGGCCGCGTAGAGCTTCGGGTGGTCCATCGTGTACGCCGCCGACGCCATCACCGCCCTCTCCGTACGCGGATGGGGCACCTCGTTGCGCAGGTGCACCAGGATCGAGGGAATGTCGATCTTCACCGGGCAGGCGTCGAAACAGGCGCCGCAGAGCGACGACGCGTACGGCAGCGAAGCGTTGTCCTCGACCCCGGTGAGCTGCGGCGACAGCACCGCCCCGATCGGCCCGGGATAGACCGACCCGTACGCGTGCCCGCCGGTCCGCTCGTACACCGGGCACACGTTGAGGCACGCCGAGCAGCGGATGCAGTGCAACGCCTGGCGGCCGACCTCGTCGGCCAGCACCGCGGTGCGCCCGTTGTCGAGCAGCACCAGGTGGAAGTTCTGCGGCCCGTCGCCGGGCGTCACCCCGGTCCACATCGACGTGTACGGGTTCATCCGCTCACCGGTCGACGCCCGTGGCAGCAGTTGCAGGAACACCTCGAGGTCCTGCCAGGTCGGTACGAGCTTCTCGATGCCCATGACCGTGATCAGGGTCTCCGGCAGGGTCAGGCACATCCGGCCGTTGCCCTCGGACTCCAGCACCGCCAGCGTCCCGGTCTCCGCGACGGCGAAGTTGGCCCCCGACACCGCGACCTTGGTGCGCAGGAAGGTCTCGCGCAGGTAGCGCCGGGCAGCTCCGGCCAGGATCACCGGCTCGTCGGTCAGCGCCGGATCGACGCCGGGCATCTCCCGCAGGAAGATCTCGCGGATCTCGGCGCGGTTGCGGTGGATCGCCGGCACCAGGATGTGGCTGGGTCTGTCGTGCCCGAGCTGAACGATGAGCTCGGCCAGGTCGGTCTCCACCGGCTCGATACCGGCCGCCTCCAGCGCCTCGTTGAGGCCGATCTCCTGGGTGGCCATCGACTTGACCTTGATGACCCGGTCCTGGCCGGTGGCCCGGACCAGCTCCGTGACGATCCGGTTGGCCTCGTTCGCATCGGCGGCCCAGTGCACGACGCCACCGGCCGCGGTGACTTTCTCCTCCAGCTGGAGCAGCAGCTCGGGGAGCCGGGCCATGGTGTCGGCCTTGAGTGCCGAGCCGGCCGTGCGCAGCTCCTGCCAGTCGGGCAGCTCGCCGATGACCGAGCCGGACTTGGCCCGGATCGTCGTGGTGGCGTGGCCCAGGTTGCGGCGCAGCTGGGCGTTGCCGAGCGCCTTGCGGGCGGCGGCCGGGAACGGCTCGTCGCCGCGCAGGTTTCCCACTCCGCGCGGGGCGGGCGTGGGCATACCCAGGAAAGTGGTCATGCGGCCTCCGTCGCGGCGAGGATCTCGGCGAGATGCACGGTCCGGACGCCCGCGTCGAGCCGGGACAGGCCGCCGCCGATGTGCATCAGGCAGGACGAGTCGCCGGCCGTGCAGACCTCTGCGCCGGTGTCGAGCACGTGGCGCATCTTGTCGGCCAGCATCGCGGTCGACGTGTCGGCGTTCTTCAGCGCGAAGGTGCCGCCGAAGCCGCAGCACTGGTCGGCCGCGGGCAGCTCGATCAGCTCCAGCCCGCGGACGTGGCGCAGCAGCCGCTGCGGCTTGTCGCCGACCCGGATCATCCGCAGCGAGTGGCAGGTCGGGTGGTACGTGACCCGGTGCGGGTAGTACGCACCGACGTCCTCCACGCCGAGCACGTCCAGCAGCAGCTCGGACAGCTCGTACGTCCGGCCGGCGACGTCCTCGGCCCGCGCGGCCAGCCCTTCGTCGCCCGCCGCCCGGGCCACCATCGCGTGCTGGTGCCGCACCGACCCGACACACGATCCGGAGGGCGCGACCACCACGTCGTACGGCGCGAACGTGCGCACGTGCCGGCGGACCAGCGGCAGCGCGTCCTTCTGGTAGCCGGTGTTGATGTGCATCTGACCGCAGCAGGTCTGCCCCGCGGGGAAGACCACCTCGTGGCCCAGCCGCTCCAGCAACTGCACGGTCGCCTTGGCCGCGGCCGGGAACATGGTGTCGGCCAGGCAGGTCACGAACAAGGCGATGCGCATGTCAGGCCTCCAGCCGGCGCTCGACCGCGTGCCACGCGGCTGCGTCGCCGCGCGGTTCGTAGCGCACGATCTGCTGAGTCTCCCGCAGCAGGGCCCGTAGTGCCGAGAGATCACCGCTGATCGTTCCCGCGGCCCGGGCCTGCACGAGCACATTGCCGAACGCGGTCGCCTCGACCGGGCCGGCCAGCACGGGCAGCCCGCAGGCGTCCGCGGTGAGCTGGCAGAGCAGCTCGTTGCGAGCACCACCGCCGACGATGTGCACCGCGTCGACGTGCCGCCCGGACAGCTCCTGGGCCTGGCGCACCGCACGACGGTGGGCGAGCGCCAGGCTGTCCAGGATGCACCGCACTGTTTCCGCCGGCCCCGGCAGCGAACACCCACTGGCCCGGCTCAGGCGGCCGACCATGTCGCCCGGCGCCAGGAACACGGAATCGTCCAGGTCGACGACGGCCTGGAAGGCGGGCACGGCGGCCGCCTCGCACAGCAGCACGGGTAGGTCGGGCGCACCCCACTCGCGCAGGCACTCCTGCAACGGCCAGAGCCCCATCACGTTGCGCAGATAGCGCACGGTGCCGTCGACGCCGCCCTCGTTGGTGAAGTTCGCCAGCCGGGACGCCTCGGTCAGCACCGGCGCGTCCAGTTCGACGCCGACCAGCGACCACGTCCCGCAGGAGATATAGGCGAAGTTGTCACCGGCGGCCGGGACGCCGACCACGGCCGAGGCGGTGTCGTGCGAGCCGACCGCGATGACGTCCGGGGTGCCCAGGCCCAGCTCGGGCCGCACCGGGCCGATCACCGTGCCGGGCGCGCGCAGCGGCGGGAAGAGAGTGGGCCGGATCCCGAGCGCGGACATCAGTTCTCCGGCCCACCCCCCTGAGCCTAGATCGAGAAGCTGGGTGGTGGAAGCGTTGGTAAATTCCGCTCCCGTTTCGCCGGTCAGCCAGTACGCCAGCAGGTCCGGGATCATGAGCAGCTGCCGGGCCGCGGCCAGCTGCGGGGTGGCGGCCGCGGCCACCAGCTGGTAGATCGTGTTGAACGGCAGCTTCTGCAGGCCGGTCAGCGCGTACAGCCTGTCCTCGCCGACCACCGCGGCGACCTTGGCGGCCGCGCCCTCCGTGCGGGAGTCCCGGTAGTGCACCGGGTTGCCGAGCAGCGTCCCGGTCGCGTCGAGCAGCCCGTAGTCCACCGCCCACGAGTCGATGCCGATGCCGTCGACCGGCCCGGCCAGGCGCAGCCCCTCCAGGACGCCTCGGTACAGCGCGAGGATGTCCCAGTACAGCGTCCCGCCGGCGCGCACCGGCTCGTTGGCGAAACGGTTGACGGCGTCCAGTGACAGCGACCCCGGGCCGACCCGGCCGACCATGACGCGCCCGCTGGAGGCGCCCAGGTCGACCGCCGCGAAGGTGTTCACCGCAGGAAGGCCGCCGCCACCCCGGCGTCCACCGGGATGTGCAGGCCGGTCGTGTGCGACAGCTCGCCGCCGGTCAGCACGAACACCGCGTTGGCCACGTGCTCCGGGAGCACTTCGCGTTTGAGCAGCGTGCGCTGGGCGTAGTAGGCGCCGAGTTCGGATTCCGGTACGCCGTACACGGCGGCCCGCTTGGCGCCCCAGCCGCCGGCGAAGATGCCGGAGCCGCGGACCACGCCGTCGGGGTTGATGCCGTTGACCCGGATGCCGTGCCCGCCCAGCTCGGCGGCGAGCAGCCGGACCTGGTGCGCCTGGTCGGCCTTGGCCGCGCCGTAGGCGACGTTGTTCGGGCCCGCGAACAGCGAGTTCTTGCTGGAGATGTAGACGATGTCGCCACCCAGGCCCTGCCCGATCATGACGCCGGCGGCGGCCTTGGCGACCAGGAACGAGCCCTTGGCCATGACGTCGTGCTGCAGGTCCCAGTCCGCCTCGGTGGTTTCCAGCAGCGGCTTGGAGATGGACAAACCGGCGTTGTTCACCACCAGATCCACCCCGCCGAAGGCCAGCACCGCGTCCCGCAGCGCGGTGCCGACCTGCGCCTCGGAGGTCACGTCGGCGGCCACCGCCACCGCGGCGTCCGGGCCGCCGATCTCGGTCGCCACTGCCGTCGCGGCATCGAAATCCCGGTCCGCCACGACGACGCACGCACCTTCGGCCGCGAGCCGCAGCGCGATGGCCTTGCCGATGCCCGAGCCGCCGCCGGTGACGAACGCGATCCGGGTGGCCAGCGGCTTGGGCTTCGGCATCCGCCGGAGCTTGGCTTCTTCCAGCGCCCAGTACTCGATCCGGAACTTCTCCGACTCGTCGATCGGCGCGTAGGTAGAGACCGACTCGGCGCCGTGCATCACGTTGATCGCGTTGACGTAGAACTCACCGGCCACCCGCGCGGTCTGCTTGTTGGCGCCGAAGCTGAACATGCCGACGCCGGGAACCAGCACGATCGCCGGGTCCGCGCCGCGCATGGCCGGGCTGTCCGGGCCGGCGTGCCGCTCGTAGTACGCGCGGTAGTCCTCGCGGTAGGCGGCGTGCAGCTCCTTGAGCCGGGCCTCGACCTCCTCCGGCGGGGCGTCCGGCGCGGTGTCCAGCACCAGCGGCTTGACCTTGGTACGCAGGAAGTGGTCCGGGCAGGAGGTGCCCAGCGCGGCCAGCTCGGGCATCCGCTCGCGGCGGACGAAGTCGAGCACGACCTCGCTGTCGGTGTAGTGGCCGACCTGCGGACGGTCGGTGGAGGCGAGACCGCGCACGATCGGGAACAGGGCGGCCGCGCGCTCACGGCGTACCTCATCGGGCAGGGGCTCGTGCACCAGCGGGCCGAAGGGCGCCTCGCGGCCGTGCGCGGCGATCCACGCCGCGGCGGTGTTGATGATCTCCAGCGAGTTGGCCTCGCACTCGGCGCTGGTGGCGCCCCACGCGGTGATCCCGTGCCCGCCGAGCACGACGCCGATGGCCTGCGGGTGGGCCCGCTGCACGGCGGCGATGTCGAGGCCGAGCTGGAAGCCGGGCCGGCGCCACGGCACCCACAGCACCCGGTCGCCGAAGATCTCCTTGGTCAGCGCCGGCCCGTCGGCCGCGGTCGCCAGCGCGATGCCGGCGTCCGGGTGCAGGTGATCGACGTGCGGCGCGTCCACCAGGCCGTGCATGGCCGTGTCGATCGACGGGGCGGCGCCACCACGGCCGTGCAGGCAGTAGTCGAACGCGGCCACCATCTCGTCCTCGCGGTCGACGCCGGGGAAGACGCCGGCCAGCGCGCGGAGCCGGTCGAGCCGCAGCACCGCGAGGCCGGACTCCTGCAGCGTGCCGAGGTCGCCGCCCGAGCCCTTGACCCAGACCAGCTCGGTCGGCGCGGCGGTGACGGGGTCGATCTCCGTCCCCTTGGCCGAGGTGTTGCCGCCGGCGTAGTTGGTGTTGCGCGGGTCGGCGCCGAGGCGGTTGCTGCGGGCCAGGAGGTCGCTGACTGCGGGGTTCGACATGAGCATCCTTCGCCGGCAGGGGCATGAAACGTTTCACAGATTGCCAGCAGGTTACGGCCCGGGCGCCGCCGTGGTCAATACCTCGCGCCGGATCCGCCGCCTGATGAATCGTTGTCAGTAGGCGCGGGAACGGACGACCGTGGAAGCACGGGCGACCAGCTCCGGGACGAACAACGGCTGCTGGTGCACGTGCTCGGGATTGGTCGCTTCGTCCAGCACCAGCTGGGCCGCGGCCCGGCCCAGCTCCTGGCGCGGCTGGCGCACCGAGGTCAGCGGCACCGCGGCCGCGGCGGCGAACTCGATGTCGTCGAAGCCCACGATGGCCAGCTCCTCCGGCACTCGCAGGCCCGCGCCGATGCTCTGCTGCAACAGGCCGAGCGCGAGCAGATCGTTGGCGCAGAACGCGGCGGTCGGCCGTCGTCGCGCCGGGATGCCGGCGAGCCGCTCACCGGCCGAGCGGCCCTCGGCGACGGTCAGCCCGGCCGTCGGCAGATAGGTCAGATCCTCCGGCGGCAGGCCGAGCTCGGACCAGATCTGCCGGGCCCCCTCGACGCGCTCGCGGACCTGACCGATCGACTCCGGCCCGCCGACCACGGCCACCCGGGTGTGCCCCTGCTCGGCCAGGTGCTCGACCGCGATCCGGCCGCCCAGCACGTCATCGACGGCGACCGAGCAGAAGAGACCACCCGCACCGACCCGGTCGACGATGACCACCGGAATGCCGCGGCGGCTGATCTCGGCCAGGTGCGGCGCGTCCGGATTGACCGGGGTGATCAGGATGCCCTGCACCCGCTGCTGCATGAGGCGGTCGAGGTGGACCTCCTCGCGCTCGGCCCGGCCGTTGCTGTTGCAGATGAACAGCGAGAGGTCGGCGTCCTCGGCGGCGAGCTCGATGCCCTGCGCGACGTCGTGGAAGAAGGGGTTGCTGCCGTCCAGCATCACGTAGGCCAGGGTGCGGCTGGTGCCGGCCCGCAGCTGCCGGGCCGACTCGTTGCGCACGAAGCCCAGCTCTGCCATGGCCCGCTCGACCCGCTCCCGGGTAGTCGGGCTGACCACCTCGGGGCGGTTCATCACGTTCGAAACCGTGCCCAGGGAGACCCCGGCTGAGCGGGCGACGTCCTTGACGGACGGTGTCCTGCCGTTGACCACGGCTCCCCCTTTGAAACGTTGAAGCGACATCGTACGGCACCGTGGCGCACCTTGTTTCCGCAACGTTTCAGCCAGATGCTTGACACGTGTGATCGGGGCCACCTACGTTCGTCACACGCCGTATGAAACATTTCAAACATCCCTGCGGAGGTGGCCCGTGGCGGCAACGCCCGACGAGTCGCGGCCCGGCCCGGCACTGCTCGAAGTGCGCGAGGTGACCAAGTCCTTCGGCGCCGTCGCGGCCGTGCAGGGCGTCAGCTTCCCCCTGTACGCGGGCGAGGCGCACGCCCTGGTCGGCGAGAACGGCGCGGGCAAGTCCACCATCGTCAAGATGCTCGCCGGCGTGCACCGGCCGGACACCGGCGCGCTGGCCGTCAACGGCACGGAGGTCGAGTTCGCCGGTCCCGGTGACGCCAAGGCGGCCGGCATCGCGGTGATCTACCAGGAGCCGACGCTCTTCCCCGACCTGTCCGTCGCCGAGAACATCGCGATGGGCAATCAGCCGCTGACCCGCCTCCGGCAGATCGACCGCCGGGCGATGCACGGCAACGCGGCCCGGCTCTTCACCCGCCTCGGCGTGCACATCGACCCGGACCGCCCGGCCCGCGGCCTCTCCATCGCCGACCAGCAGCTCGTCGAGATCGCCAAGGCGCTCTCCAGCGAGGCCCGCGTCCTGATCATGGACGAGCCGACCGCCGCGCTCAGCGGTGTCGAGGTCGACCGGCTCTTCGCGGTCACCCGGGCGCTGCGCGACGAGGGCGCCGCGATCATGTTCATCTCGCACCGCTTCGAGGAGATCACCGCGCTCTGCCAGCGGGTCACGATCATGCGCGACGGCAAGCACGTGTGCACCGAGCTGGTCGCCGACCTCAGCGTCGACGACATGATCCGGCGGATGGTCGGTCGCGACCTGAGCACGCTGTTCCCCAAGCAGGACACCGAGATCGGCGAGACCGTGCTCGAAGTGGACGGGCTCGGCCGCGAGGGGGTCTTCCGGGACATCAGCTTCACGGTCCGGGCCGGCGAGATCGTCGCGCTGGCCGGGTTGGTCGGTGCGGGCCGTTCCGAGGTCATGCAGGCGGTGTTCGGCGTCGACCGGTACGACACCGGGTCGGTCCGCTTCCTCGGCAAGCCGCTCAAGGCGGGTTCGCCGCGCGCGGCCATGGCAGCCGGCATGGCGCTGGTCCCCGAGGACCGCCGCCAGCAGGGGCTGATCATGGACCTGTCGGTCGAGCGCAACGTGACCCTGCCGCGCAGCCGCGCGCTGGCCAGGCTCGGCCTGCTCTTCGGCGCGGCCGAACGCCGCGAGGCGACGAGCTGGACGAGCCAGCTGCAGACCAAGCTGGGCCGGCTGTCCGACCCGGTGGGCACGCTGTCCGGTGGCAACCAGCAGAAGGTGGTGCTGGCCAAGTGGCTGGCCACCAACCCCAAGCTGCTGATCGTCGACGAGCCCACCCGCGGCATCGACGTCGGCACCAAGGCCGAGGTGCACCGGCTGATGTCGTCGCTGGCGGCCCGCGGGCTCGCCGTCGTCATGGTCTCGTCCGAACTGCCCGAGGTGCTGGGCATGGCGGACCGGATCATCGTCCTGCGCGAGGGGCACGTGGCCGCCCAGCTCACCCGCGCCGAAGCCACCGAGGAGAACGTCATGTACGCGGCAATGGGCCAGCAGGTGACGACATGACGGCGGCCGTGGCGGCGCCCCGCCGGCTTTTCTCCGGGCTGGTCAAGGTGCGGGAGCTGGGCATCATCCTGGCTCTGGTGGTGCTGGTCGGCTACACCGCCGCGAGCAACCCGCGGTTCCTGTCCGCCCAGAGCATCCGCGACATCCTGCTGAACACCGCGATCCTCGCGGTGATGGCCGCCGGCCAGGCTGTCGTGGTCATCACCCGCAACATCGATCTCTCGGTCGGGTCGGTGCTCGGCCTCAGCGCCTTCACCGTCGCCACCATGATGAGCGACAACCCCGGCCTGCCGATGGTCGTCGCGATCATCGTGGGCCTCGCCGTCGGCGGCGCAGCCGGCCTGCTCAACGGCGTGCTGGTCCGGTACGGCCGGGTGCCCGCACTGGTGGTCACGCTCGGCACGCTCTACATGTTCCGCGGCATCACCTACTCGTGGGCCGGCGGCCAGCAGGTCAACGCCGACGAACTGCCGCGGCACTTCCTGACCTTCGCCAACGACTCGATCCTGGGCATCCCGTGGCTGGTCCTGATCGCGCTGGTCGTCGTCGGCGGCGTCTCCCTGCTGATGCGCAACTACCGGGTGGGCCGCGAGCTGTACGCGATGGGCTCCAGCCCGCAGGCCGCCGAGCTGGCCGGCATCAAGGTGGCCCGCAACCTGCTCGGCGCGTTCATCCTGAGCGGCGCCCTCGCCGGGCTGGCCGGAGTGCTCTTCGCCGCCCGCTTCGGCACGGTCGACGCGGCCGCCGGCACCGGCCTGGAGCTCAACGTCGTCGCGGCCGTGGTCGTGGGCGGGGTGGCCGTCTTCGGCGGCAGCGGCACGGTCTGGGGCGCGGGCCTCGGCGCCCTGCTGCTGACCGTGATCGGCAGCGCCCTGACCGTGCTGGACATCAACCAGTTCTGGCAGCAGGCCATCGTCGGCGCCCTGATCATCCTGGCCATCTGCGCCGACCGCCTGGTCGCGGTGCGGATCGCCCGCTCGCTGCGGAAGAAGGACTCCCATGTCTGAGGTCAAGAGAAGACTGGCTTCCTGGGACAGCATCATCGTGCTGCTGACCGTCTTCGTGCTGGTCGTGGCGTCGTTCTCGGTGACCAACTTCGGCACCAGCCGCAACTTCACCTTCCTGATCCTGGACCTGCTGCCGATCATGCTGGTCGCGCTGCCGATGACCTTCATCATCGTCACCGGCGAGATCGACCTGTCGGTGGCCAGCACGCTCGGGCTGGCCAGCTCGATCATGGGTTACCTGTGGAACCAGGGACTGTCCATCGAGTCGATCATCCCGATCTGCATCATCGCCGGCGCGATCCTCGGGGCCGTCAACGGCTTCCTGGTCACCGGGCTGGGCCTGCCCTCGCTGGCCGTCACGATCGGCACACTCGCCCTCTACCGCGGGCTCGCGCTGGTGGTCCTGGGGGACGGCGCGGTCGCGGACTTCCCGTTCAGCTACACCGGCTGGGTCACCGGCACCATCGGGGACGGCCCGGTGCCCAACGTGCTCATCCTGATCGTGGTCCTGGCCGCGATCTTCGGAGTGATCCTGCACGCGACCCCGTTCGGCCGGTCGCTGTACGCGATCGGCGCGAACGCCCAGGCCGCCCATTTCTCCGGCATCCGGGTGGCTCGCACCAAGTTCTGGCTGTACGTGGTCAGCGGCGCGGTCGCCGGACTGGTCGGGGTGCTCTGGACGCTGCGCTACTCCAGCGCCCGGGCCGACAACGGCGCCGGAATCGAGCTGGCCGTGGTGGCCGCGGTCCTGCTCGGGGGCGTCTCCATCTTCGGCGGCAAGGGCAGCCTCCCCGGCGTCCTGGCCGGCGTGGTCCTGCTCGCCGCTCTGCAGAACGCCCTACGCCTGCAGGACGTGTCGGGCCAGGCGCTGAACATCGTCACCGGTGCCCTGCTCGTGCTCTCCGTGCTGCTGCCCAACATCGCGACCTCCATCCGCACCACCTGGCAAAGGCGGAAACTTCGCCGCGCCGCTGCTGTCTGACCCCTCGCCCTCCAAGGAGTACGCCATGCTTCGTTCCCACCGACGCCTACTCTCCGCAGGCGCCGCCTCACTTCTTGTCCTCGGCATCGCCGCCTGCGGTGGCACCACCAAGGACAGCGCCGACAACTCCGGCCCGGCCGCCGCCCAGTCCGGCGCGGCCGACCCGAACGCGAAGCTCAAGGAAGGCCTCAAGATCGCCTTCCTGCCGAAGCAGCTCAACAACCCGTACACCGACGTCGAGGTGGGCGGCGGCAAGGTCGCCGCAGGCGAGCTCAAGGGCGAGTACAAGCTGGTCGGCCCGAACGACGCCAGCGCCTCCTCGCAGGTCAGCTACATCAACACGCTGATCCAGCAGCAGCAGGACGTGATCGGCATCGCGGCCAACGACCCGAACGCGGTCTGCCCGTCGCTGAACCAGGCCCGCCAGGCCGGCATCAAGATCGTGGCCTTCGACTCGGACGCGTCCAAGGACTGCCGGGACGTCTTCATCAACCAGGCCACCACTCAGGGCATCGGCGAGAGCCTGGTCAAGATGGCCAGCGAGCTGGCCGGTGGCTCCGGTGAGATCGCGATCCTCTCGGCCACCCCGAACGCGACCAACCAGAACGCCTGGATCGAGGTCATGAAGACCGAGCTGGCCAAGCCTGAGAACGCCAAGCTCAAGCTGGTCAAGACCGCGTACGGCAACGACGACGACCAGAAGTCGTTCCAGGAGGCGCAGGGCCTGCTGCAGTCGTACCCGAACCTGAAGGTCATCGTCTCGCCGACCACCGTGGGCATCGCCGCGGCCTCGCGCTACGTCAGCTCCTCGAACTACAAGGGCAAGGTGGCGATCACCGGGCTGGGCCTGCCGAACCAGATGCGCGAGTACGTCAAGGACGGCACCGTGAAGAAGTTCGCGCTGTGGAACCCGGCCGACATCGGCTACCTGGCCGCGTACGCGGGTGCGGCGCTGGCCTCGAACCAGATCACCGGCAAGGAAGGCGAGAAGTTCAAGGCCGGCAAGCTCGGCGAGTACACCGTCGGCGCGGCCGGCGAGATCGTGCTCGGCCCGCCGACCGAGTTCACCGCCGAGAACATCGACCAGTTCAACTTCTGACCGATGCGCTACTGCTTCAACCTCCAGGTCCGCCCCGAGCGGATGGCGGAGTACGTGGAGCGGCACCAGGCCGTGTGGCCCGAGATGCAGGACGCATTGCGGGCCACCGGCTGGCGCAACTACTCCCTGTTCCTGCGTTCCGACGGGCTGCTGGTCGGCTACGTCGAGACCGACGACCTCGCGGCGGCCCAGGCGGCAATGGCGCGGACCGAGGTGAACGCCCGCTGGCAGGCGGAGATGGCCGAGTTCTTCACCGGCATCGACGGCCGCCCGCCGGACGAGAGCTTCGTGCTGCTGACCGAGGTCTTCCACCTATCAGAAGAGAAGTGATCCACATGGCTGATCTGGCCGCCGTCAAGCGGGCCCTCGCCGCCCAGCGGATCGAGACCCCGTCCTGGGCCTTCGGCAACTCCGGCACCCGGTTCAAGGTCTTCGCCCAGGCCGGCGTGCCCCGCAACCCGCGGGAGAAGATCGCCGACGCCGCCACCGTGCACAAGTTCACCGGGGTGGCGCCGACGGTCGCGCTGCACATCCCCTGGGACAAGGTGGACGACTACGCCGAGCTGCGTTCCTACGCCGAGTCGCTCGGGGTGGGGATCGGCGCCATCAACACCAACGTCTTCCAGGACGACGACTACAAGCTGGGCTCGGTCACCAACCCGGACGCCGGCGTACGCCGCAAAGCCACCGATCACCTGCTCGAGGCGATCGCCATCATGGACGCGACCGGATCGCGGGACCTGAAGCTGTGGTTTGCCGACGGCATCAACTACCCCGGCCAGGACGACCTGCGCAACCGCCAGGACCGGCTGGCGGCGGCGCTGCGCGAGACCTACGACCGGCTCGGCGACGACCAGCGCATCCTGCTGGAGTACAAGCTGTTCGAGCCGGCCTTCTACGCCACCGACGTCCCGGACTGGGGCACGTCGTACGCGCACTGCGTCGAGCTGGGCGAGAAAGCGACGGTGTGCATCGACACCGGCCACCACGCCCCGGGCACGAACATCGAGTTCATCGTGGCGTTCCTGCTGCGCCAGAACAAGCTGGGTGCCTTCGACTTCAACAGCCGCTTCTACGCCGACGACGACCTGATGGCCGGGGCGGCGGACCCGTTCCAGCTCTTCCGGATCATGTACGAGATCGTCCGCGGCGGCGCGCTGGACCCGGCCTACGGCATCAACTTCATGCTGGACCAGTGCCACAACATCGAGACGAAGATCCCGGCGATCATCCGCTCGGTGATGAACATCCAGGAAGCGACCGCGAAGGCCTTGCTGGTCGACCAGGACGCGCTGAGCAGGGCCCAGAACGACGGCGACGTGCTGGAGGCCAACGCGGCGCTGATGGACGCCTACAACACCGACGTGCGGCCGCTGCTGGCCGAGGTCCGCGCGGACGCGGGCCTGGACCCGAACCCGGTCGCGGCCTACCGGCGCAGCGGCTACCAGGAGCAGATCGTCCAGGACCGGGTCGGCGGCCGGCAGGCGGGCTGGGGCGCCTGATCCGACCGGATTATTCGGTCGTGCCGGGGAGGTGGCGAACGCCAGGATGGGGCGAGAGCGCCTCCCCCGCTGCCGAAGGAGCACCTCCCGATGGACTTTCCGATGCCGGCTCCGGTGCTGGCGGGCTCTCTGGTGCGGCTGGAACCGCTCGGCCTCCAGCACGCGGCCGATCTGGCGGTGGCGGCCGAGGAGGACCGCGGATCCTTCGGCTACACCTGGGTGCCGCGGGCGGACGAGGTGATCGGGTACGTCGCGGAGCAGCTGGCTCGGGCCCGGTCGGGACAGCTGGCGCCCTACGCGCAGGTCGCCCTGTCGTCCGGGCGTGCCGTCGGCGCCACTGCCTACTGGGATCCGCGGCTGTGGCCGGACGGCAACCGGGTGTGCGCGGTCGAGGTGGGGTTCACCTGGCTGGCCGCTTCGGCGCAGGGCACCGGCATCAACACCGAGGCGAAGTTGCTGCTGTTCGACCACGCCTTCACCACCGTGGGCGTCGCTCGGGTCGATCTGAAGACCGATGCCCGCAACGCCCGGTCGCGGGCGGCGATCGCCGGTGTCGGCGCGCACTTCGAGGGCGTGCTGCGGAACTGGTCCCGCTCCTGGGCGCCGGGCGAGGACGGGTGCCTGCGCGACTCGGCGATGTTCTCGATCATCGCGCCGGAGTGGCCGACCTGCCGGGCCCGGCTCGAGGCCCGGCTCAGGGCCCGCCTCGAGCCCGGCCCGGGGGCCGACTGATCAGCGGCCCGAAGCCGGCCGCCGACAGGCGCTGCTGACTGCAGCCCCTGGGGGCCCGTCACTGCAGGGCGGCGGCTCCGAACGAGACGGCGAAGCGCTTGCACCAGATGCTGATGCTGCGGTAGTCCTCGGGATCGACCTTGCCCGGGACCGGATAGACCTGGTCGCCGCGGTTGCCCTTGAGGCGGCCGAGCTCGGTCCACTTGCCGTCGTCGAAGACCCGCCAGCCCGCGGTGCCTTCGCGGACCGCCTGGTCGGTGAGCCAGACCCGCAGGTCCGGGCCGTCCGAGGTGTCCAGGCCGACCAGCTCGACCTGGTGGCTGCCGTCCGGGTTGCGGACCAGGCGGGCGGTGCCGGCCGTCGCGTGCTCGTGGGTGATGAAGGAACCCGTCCGCACCACGACCGGCCCGGCGGGCTGGGTCGTGGTCGGCACAGCGGCACTGCTCGGCACCTCCGCCACTGTGGACAGCGTCTCGTTGACGGTGGTGTCGGTGACCAGCCGCCAGGGCTGGAACCAGTAGAGGCCGGCGGCAGCCCCGGCCCCCAGCACCAACAGGGCCACCCAGGTCACGGGCTTGGTGAGCAAGCGTTTCAGCACAGTGCCGAGTCAACACGGCGGCCAGGACCACCGGAAGAATCCCGGGCATTACCGCTTCCTTACGGCTGCCGGACAGGACTCCGCCCCCGCTGAGACGCGCGGGGGCGGAGGGACCGGTCAGGCCGCCATCGGTGGTGGCTCCGCCGCGCCGGTCATGATGGCGACGGCCTCGGACATGGAGTGGCTCTTCGGGGTGATCACGGTCGCCCGGCGGCCCAGCCGCTGGATGTGGATGCGGTCCGCCACCTCGAAGACGTGCGGCATGTTGTGGCTGATCAGGATCACCGGCAGCCCCCGGTCGCGGACGTCGCGGATCAGTTGCAGCACCCGGTTGCCCTCCTTGACGCCCAGCGCCGCCGTGGGCTCGTCCAGGATCACGACCTTGCTGCCGAACGCGGCCGACCGGGCCACCGCCACCGCCTGGCGCTGGCCGCCGGACAGCGACTCCACCGCCTGGCCGATGTTCTGCAGCGTGGCCACGCCCAGCTCGTTCATGTGGCGCTTGGCCTCGGTCCTCATGTGCGCCTTGTCGAGCATCCGGAAGACCGAGCCCAGCACTCCCGGCTTGCGTTCCTCGCGGCCCAGGAACAGGTTGTCGGCGATGTCCAGCCCCGGCGCCACTGCCAGGGTCTGGTAGACCGTCTCGATCCCGGCCGCCCGCGCGTCCATCGGGTTGCGGAAGTTGACCCGCTGCCCGTCCAGGTAGATCTCGCCGCTGTCCGGCACCACCGCACCGGACAGCGCCTTGATCAGGCTCGACTTCCCGGCGCCGTTGTCCCCGATGACCGCCAGGATCTCGCCCGGGTAGAGCTCCAGGTCGCCGCTCTCGATCGCGGTGACCCGGCCGTACCGCTTGGTCAGGCCGCGCGCCTGGAGCACCGGCGTGGTCATGTCTTCACCTTCCTGATCCACTGGTCGAGAGAGACGGCCACCAGCACGAGCAGGCCGATGGCGAAGCCCTGCCAGACGACTTCCACGCCGGCCAGCTGCAGGCCGTTGCGGAAGACGCCGACGATGAGGGCGCCGATGAGGGTGCCGAGCACGCCACCGCGCCCGCCGAAGAGGCTGGTGCCGCCGAGCACGACAGCGGTGATCGAGTCGAGGTTGTAGTCGACGCCGACGTTGGGGCTGGCCGAGGCCAGGCGGCCGATCAGGATCCACGCGCCGATGGCGTACAGCAGGCCGGCGACGGTGTAGACGGAGAACAGCACGCGGTTGGTCCGGATGCCGGCCAACCGGGCTGACTCGATGTCGTCGCCGGTCGCGTAGACGTGCTTGCCCCAGGCGGTGGAGCTCAGCGCGTAGAAGAACACCCCGAACAACAGCAGCATGATGATCGATCCGTAGGTCAGCCGGAAGCCGCCGATCGGGATCGTGGTGCCGGTCCAGGTCATCAGGCCGGGCATGTCGGAGCCGCGGATCGTCTCGCTCTTGGACACCACCGAGTTCAGCGAGAAGAAGATGCTGAGCGTGCCGAGGGTGACGATGAACGGTGGCAGTTTGATCCGGGTGACCAGGAAGCCGTTGAGGGCTCCCATCGCCGTACCCGCGACCAGGCCGAGCAGCAGCGCCAGCAGGCCCGGCATGCCCATCTTGGTGGCGAAGGTGGCCATCAGGATCGACGAGAAGACGGCGATGGCGCCGACCGACAGGTCGATGCCGGCGGTCAGGATGATCAGGGTCTGGCCCAGCGCCAGCACCGCGATGACGGTGACCTGGGCCAGCACCAGCGACAGGTTGGGGGCGGAGAAGAACCGCTGGTTCGCGACGGAGAAGGCGAGGATCGCCACGATCAGCACGGCCAGCGGGCCGAGGGTCGGGTTACCGTGCAGCAGATGCTGCAGCCGCAGCCCGAGGGAGTCGTTGCGCCGGACGTCGAAGTCCTGCGGCGGCGAGGGTTCCTTGACGGCAGTGGTCGACATGATCAGCCCCAGCAGTTCTGTTTGCCCCAGGCCGAGTCCTTGGCCTCGATACCGGTCTGCGGCTGGTCGGTGATCAGGGTCGCGCCGGTGTCCACGAAGTCCTTGCCCGCGCTGGCCTGCGGCTTGGTGCCGTCCTTGGCGAAGGCCGAGATCGCTTCGATGCCGAGCGAGGCCATCTTGAGCGGGAACTGCATCGAGGTGGCCCCGATGACTCCGGCCTTGACGTTGTCGACGCCGGGGCAGCCACCGTCGATCGAGACGATGGTGACCGTCTTGTCCTTGCCGGCCGCCTTCAGCGCCTGGTACGCGCCGGCCGCGGCGGGCTCGTTGATCGTGTAGACCAGGTTGATCGACGGGTCTTTCTGCAGCAGGTTCTCCATCGCGGTCCGGCCGCCGTCCTCGGCGCCGTCGGTCACGTCGTGCCCGACGATGCGGGGGTCGGACTCGTCACCGATCTTGTTGGCGTCGCCCACCGGGATACCGAAGCCGTCCAGGAAGCCCTGGTCGCGCTTGACGTCCACGGAGACCTGGTTGGCGTTCAGGTCGAGCATGGCGATCTTCGCCTGCTTGCTCTCCTTGTCGAACTTCGCCTTGGCCCACTGCCCGATCAGCTTGCCGGCCTGGTAGTTGTCGGTGGCGAAGGTCGCGTCGACGGCGTCGGCCGGGTCGGTCGGGGTGTCCAGGGCAATGACCAGCATGCCCGCCTGCTTCGCCTTGTCGATCGCCGGGACGATCGCCTTGGAGTCGCTCGGGGTGATCAGGAAGCCCTTGGCACCGGCCGAGATCAGGCTCTCGATCGCCTGCACCTGCGCCTCGTTGTCCCCGTCCTGTTTGCCGGCGAAGCTCTGCAGCTTCACGCCGGCCTTGTCCGCCGCCTGTTGCGCACCCTCCTTCATCTTGACGAAGAAGGGGTTCGTGTCCGTCTTGGTGATCAGTCCGACGGTTGCCCCGTCCCCGGAGCCCGAGTCGCCACCGCAGGCGGCGGTGCCGAGCACCAGACCCACGGCGAGCAGAGCAGGCCCGAGGCGCCCGCGCTTGATCAGCGTTGATTGGCGCATGTCCCCTCCAAATCGATTTAGCAGAAATCGAGAGACAACGTTGTCTTGCAGTAGACGACTCGGCGCATCAGGTGTCAACAATCAGTTTCGACAATGTTGCGTAGCGTGATCAACATCGGCAGAAGTCGATCAATGGAGGGAACCATGACCCGCGGGCGACCCACCATGAACGACGTCGCCCGCACCGCCGGGGTCAGCCTCAAGACCGTCTCGCGGGTGGTCAACGGCGAGACCACGGTGGATCCCGCGCTGGTCGCCCGGGTCCGCGCGGCGGTGGACTCCCTGCACTACCGGCCGCATCTCGGGGCGAGCATGCTGCGCCGCAACGACCGGCGGACCGCGACCATCGGCCTGCTGCTGGAGGATGTGGGCAACCCGTTCTCGGCGGTCCTGCACCGCGCGGTGGAGGACGAGGCCCGGCCCCGCGGGGTGCACGTGCTCACCGGCAGCCTCGACGAGGACCCCGAGCGGGAACGCGAGTTGACCCGGGCCTTCGCGCGCCGGCACACCGACGGGTTGATCCTCGCGCCGGCCGGCTCCGACCAGGGGTACCTCGCCCTGGAGTTACCGCCGGACATCCCGGTCGTCTTCGTGGACCGGCCCGCCGCCGGCTTCGCCGCCGACACCGTGCTGGCCGGCAACGTGGCCGGGGCGGCGGAGGCGGTGCGGCACCTGATCGGATACGGGCACCGGCACATCGCGTTCCTCGGCGACCTGGCCGGGATCGCCACGGCCCGCCGCCGGTTGCGCGGCTATCTCACGGTGGTCGATGACACCGGGCTGGCGCCGACCGTGGTCGGTGGCCTGCACGACTCGGCGGCGGCCGAGGCGGCCACTCTGGACCTGCTGGACCGGGCCGAGCCGCCGACCGCGCTGTTCACCGGGCAGAATCTGATCACCATCGGCGCGGTCCGGGCGCTGCGCCGGCGCGGCCGGCAGCACACCGTGGCCCTGGTCGGCTTCGACGACTTCCCACTGGCCGATCTGCTCGAGCCGGGGGTCACCGTGATCGCCCAGGATCCGGCGGCCATGGGCCGGGCCGCGGCGCGGGCGCTCTTCGAGCGGATGGACGGGCTCACGGCCGAGCCGCGCGAGATCAGGATTCCGACGACCCTGATCCCGCGCGGCAGCGGTGAGATATCCGGCCGGCCTACGGGAAGTTGGTGACCGTACGCGGCACGACCTGATCGGCCGTGGCCGCCGCCCCGATGTTGTTGACGACGTGGTCGATGGTGCCCGAGGCGAGCGAGATGGTGAAGATGTTGTGCAGCTTCACTCCCCCGTTGACCGGCGCCTGGAAGCCGTTGGCCGAGTGCACCGCCGGGTTGTTCTGGAAGAAGGCGTAGCTGCCCATCGCCCAGGCCTCGTGGGTGGACACGCTGTCGGCCACCTTGTACGCCGGGTAGCCGACACCGTCACTGCGCCAGACGGCGTTCGACGGCGGGTCGTACGGCTGCTCGTTCTGCAGGAAGTACGTCCGGCCGCCGTTGCCGTTCCAGAGGATCTCGGTCTTCTGGTAGTGCTCGACGAACAGGCCGTACGCGGTCACGTTCTGACCGTTGACGATCAGGCCGCTGTCCGCGGTGTTGACCGTCCACCCGTAGGTGCCGGCGTTGCCGTGGTCGGCCCGCCACGCCCAGATGTGATCGATGATCGTGTTGTTGCTGTTGACCAGCAGGCTGTTGGTGGCCTTGCCGGCGATCGAGCCGCCGATCCGGAAGAACACGTCCTGCACGGTCGTCGGGTTCCCGGCGTGGTTGGCCGAGGAGCCGTTCGGGCCGATCACCAGCAGGTTCGCCGAGTTGGTGGTGCCCGCGTCGAAGAACAGGCCGGCCAGCTTGACCCCGTCGACGTCGGCCACCTGCATCGGGGTGACGCCGTTGTCCGGGATGATGGTCGCGTAGCCCAGGCCCATGACCACGGTGTTGGCCCGGGTCACGTTGATGGTCTGGTTGACGTGGTAGATGCCCGGCTGGAACATCAGGTTCAGGCCCTGCGCGAGCGCCTGGTTGATCGTCGCGGCGGAGTCTCCGGGCTTGGCCACGTAGAACTGGCTCAGCGGGATGCTGGTGCCCGCGGTGTTGCCGTTGGCCCAGGTCACGCCGGCCGCGTTGGTCTGCAGGTTGGGCACGAAGACGGCGTACTGGCCGTTGGTCTGGTAGAGGTACGGCTTCTCCCGGATCACCGGGGTCTGGCCGATCACCGTGTACGGCGGGTTGGGGTAGCTGGCCGCCGGTGCGCCCTGCACGCCGACGAACGTCTGGTTCCACACCGCGTTGGAGTTGGAGCCGATCGTGCTGTTACGGGTGAACCACTGCTGCTGCGAGTACTGACCCTCGGTGCCGCTGATCCGCGAGTCGGCGATGTAGCCGCCGGACGCCCAGCCGTAGCCGTTCGGGGCCAGGTTCAGGTCACCGTGGATGTCCATCCGGCGGAACGGCGCGGCCTGCGAGACGGCCCAGCGGTTGGCCCCGGAGACCGGGTAGACCGACATGTTCTCGACCGAGCGCCAGAAGTTCTGGGTCGCGTTGCCCTGGAACCAGCCGGCGTCGACGGTGATGTCACCGTTGATCCGTACGTCCTGCGGGTTCTGGCCGAGGCCGATCACCGAGGTGTTGAAGCCGACCTGGATGTTCAGGCCGTTGTAGGTGCCCGGCTTGAACGCGAGCAGGTTGCGCTGCAGGCCGAACTGGTTGGTCTCCTGCTGCTTGAAGATCGCGTCCGCGGTGCTCTGGATCGACGCCATCGACATGGTCGGGTCGAAGACCGTCACGTTGGCGCCGAGGCTGCCGCCGCCCGGGAGCGTCGGCCCGGTGGGCGGGGTGGTGGTCGGCGGCGTTCCCGTGGTGCCGCCGAAGACCTTGAACTCCCACAGCGAGTAGCCGTACTGGGTGGCGCGCTCGGTGCCGTACATCCGCACGTAGCGGGCGGTGGCGGAGACCGGCAGGCTCTGCACGCCGGCCGCGCCGGCGGTGGCCGCGGTGGCGTCGGCCCAGGTGGTGCCGTTCAGCGAGGTCTGGATCCGGAAGGTCCGGGCGTACGCGGCCTCCCAGTTCAGCTCGACGCGGGTGATGGCCGAGCTGGCGCCGAGGTCGACCTGCAGCCACTGCGGGTCGGCGAACGCGGACGCCCAGCGGGTGCCCGTGTTGCCGTCGACCGCGGCCGTGGCCGGGAAGGCGCCGGGGTTCTCCGAGGACGAGGCGGTCGCGGGCTTGCCCTGGGAGAGCAGCGTCTCGGCGGCTTCGGCACTCAGCGCGGTGACCGCGCCGAAGCCGGCGACGACGGTGGCGACCAGGGCGCCGGTGGCGGCGAGCCGCCATCGGCGGCGCGACCGCCCGGCGGGGGCGACGGAGGGAGCGGGGATGACCATTGCTTCTCCTAGACACAGCGGTACGGGCGCGGGGGTCACGCGTCCGAGGGGCGGGAGCCGGGGAAAGCACCCGATTGGGGATGACAGCCGAGCGATCCGAGGAAGCGCTCCACTGCCTCCTGGACGCTAAGTTCGTTACGGCAATGTGTCAAAGGATCGGCGGACCGGTTTCCTCGCGCGGTTTTGCGACCGGCAACCGTCCTAGCTGCATGAAAGCTCTCCCGCCGGGTCGGCCGGTCGCTTCGCCCGGGAGTTCCGGAACCGGTTCCGACGTGCGCCGATAGGGTCCGGACGTGACCCTGCGGCAGCGGGCTGGACACCCCCTCCCCGACGGGAAAATCGGCCCTGTATAACGCTTCTCCGACCCGGATCGACGCGCCCGAATGGGCCCGCTCTTGCAAGACGCGCGTAAGCCCCTTAATTCCCAAAAGGGACGCGATGGTGAATCTCGCGGGAAGCGCTTCCCGATCTGCCGGGGTTCTAGGGTGGCGTCATGCGGTTGGTACTCATGGCGGACACCCACCTGCCGAAGCGGGCCCGCGACCTCCCGGCCGAGCTGTGGGCGGCGGTCGACGCGGCCGACGTGGTCGTCCATGCCGGCGACTGGGTCGACGTCCCGCTGCTGGACGAGCTCACCGCCCGGTCGAAGCGGCTGATCGCCTGTTACGGCAACAACGACGGTCCCGCACTACGCGCCCGGCTCCCCGAGATCGCCCGGGCCGAGCTGGACGGGCTACGGCTGGCCGTGGTCCACGAGACCGGGCAGGCCACCGGCCGCGAGCAGCGCTGCGCGGCCCGGTTCCCGGACACGGACGTGCTGGTCTTCGGCCACTCCCACATCCCGTGGGACACCACGGCGGAGACCGGCCTGCGCCTGCTCAACCCGGGCTCCCCGACCGACCGGCGCCGCCAGCCGTACGCGACGTACCAGACGGCGACCGTGTCGGACGGGGTCCTCACCGGCGTCGAGCTGCACCGGATCGTCAGACGAGCCTGACCGGGCCGGCGTCGATCGGCACCCGGAACAGTGAGTACGGGTACTGCCGCCGGTCCGTACCGCCCTGGTACTTGGCCTGGCGGTGCAGCTGGTTGGCGGTCACGTAGAGGTGCCGGTCCGCGCCGACCGACATCGTGTCGGGCCAGAGCAGCCGCGGATCGTGCACCACCGTCTCCAGCGTGCCGTCCGGCAGCCGCCGCAGGACCGCGTTGTGCTCGCAGTTGGTGAGATAGAACCGGCCCTGGTCGTCGGTCTCCAGCCCGTCGGAGAGGCCGCCCTTGTCCCCCTCGTCCACCACCGTCGCGGCCACCTCGTCAGCACCGGCCGAGCGGTCCACCAGAGCGTCGGTCGACACGCTGTACCAGTGCCGGGAGGCGAGCGGGCAGTAGTAGAGCCGGCTGCCGTCCGCACTGATGGCGATGCCGTCCGAGCCCATCAGCACCGGCTTGGCCGGGCCGTCGGCCGGACGCTCCAGGAAGGGTGCGCCCTCGACCACGGGCAGGAAGGCCGGCGGCTGCTCAGCCTGGGTGGACGGATGATCATGCAGCTTCCGCCAGGCCGTACCGGAGGCCAGGTCGACCACGATGATGCCGTTGGGGCCCTGGTCGGCGGAGTCGGTGATGTACGCGACGTTGCGCCGCAGGTCGAACCGCACGTCGTTGAGATAGGTCGTGGGCAGCGCCACGTCGGGCTCGAAGACGATCGTCTGCACGACGGTGTCGGTGCTCAGATCGACACAGACCATCTTGGGGCCGCCGGGCTTGGTCGGCTGGAACAACGGACTCCCGGTGTCGAGCACCCACAGCCGATCGGCCGGGTCGACGACAATGCTCTGCACCGACACGAAAGCCTTCGCATCGTCATCCCCGGACGGGCTGTTCCACGCCTGGTCCGGATAGGGAACGGCGGTGCCGTCCCGCAGCTCGGCCACTGTGAACGGCACCTCGTCACCCCACTTCGGATAGTTGACGAAGATCCGTCCACGCGCGGAGACACTGACACCGGTAGGCATCGGCCCGCTGTCGAACGTGTGCACGGTCTCGAGCTCGCCGATCGTCTGATCGCTCGGTTGATCTGTCATCCACGCCGGATACCCGCCGGACAGCCGCAGTAACGGCTGCCCGACGGGCCGGGTGTCACCATGCGATCAGCTGGCAGGGTGAGGGTGGCCGCTCATGAGCCGCCAGGCGATTGGCCGCCCTCGCCCGGTCTCGGCGGGAGCGACGGTCAGCTATCTGCACTCAGGCACGACATGACCTTGATCTTGGCCTTGATCAGGAAATGTCAACCGTCGGGTAGAGGGGGAAGTCGGCCAGCAGTTCGGTGGCCTGCTTCGACACCCGGTCGGACACGGCCGCGTCCAGGTCGAACTTGGCCTTCGACGCTCCCGCCTTGGTGCTGCTCAGCACCGTGTGCATGAGCTCGGCGATCTGGTCCATCTCGGCCGTGCCCAGGCCGCGGGTGGTCAGCGCCGGGGTGCCGATCCGGATGCCGGACGTGTACCAGGCGCCGTTCGGGTCCTGCGGGATCGCGTTGCGGTTGGTGACGATGCCGGAGTCGAGCAGGGCCTGCTCCGCCTGGCGGCCGGTCAGGCCGTACTTGTCGACGTCGATGAGAACCAGGTGGTTGTCGGTGCCGCCGCTGACGACGGTGGCGCCGCGGCTGGTCAGGCCGGCCGCCAGGGCCTGCGAGTTGTCGACGATGCGCTGCGCGTAGTCGGCGAACTCGGGCCGGCGGGCCTCCGCGAAGGCGATCGCCTTGGCCGCCATGACATGGGCGAGCGGGCCGCCGAGGACCATCGGGCAGCCCCGGTCGACCTGGTCGGAGAGCTCGGGCTGGCAGAAGACCGCGCCGCCGCGCGGACCGCGCAGGCTCTTGTGCGTCGTGGTGGTGACGATGTGCGCGTTGGCGATCGGGTCGAAGTCGCCGGTGAAGACCTTGCCCGCGACCAGGCCGGCGAAGTGCGCCATGTCGACCATGAAGGTCGCGCCGACCTCATCGGCGATCTCCCGCATGATGCGGAAGTTCACCTTGCGCGGATACGCCGAGTAGCCGCCCACGATGACCAGCGGCTTGAACTCGCGGGCCGACTCGCGCAGCGCCGCATAGTCGATCTGGCCGGTGGCCGCGTCGACGCCGTAGCTGCGCTGGTCGAACATCTTGCCGGAGATGTTCGGCCGGAAGCCGTGGGTGAGGTGGCCGCCGGCGTCCAGGCTCATGCCGAGCATCCGCTGGTTGCCGAACGCGGCGCGCAGCTCGGCCCACTCGGCGTCGGTCATGTCGTTGACGTTGCGCTTCTGCACCTTGGCCAGCGCCGGCGCCTCGACCCGGTCGGCCAGGATCGCCCAGTACGCGACCAGGTTGGCGTCGATGCCGGAGTGCGGCTGGACGTACGCGTACGGCGCGTTGAACAGGGCCTTGGCGTGCTCGACGGCGACCGACTCGACGGTGTCGACGTTCTGGCAGCCGGCGTAGAAGCGGCGGCCGATGGTGCCCTCGGCGTACTTGTCGGAGAGCCAGTTGCCCATCGCGAGCAGCACGGCCGGGGACGCGTAGTTCTCGGAGGCGATGAGCTTGAGAGACTCACGCTGGTCGGTGAGCTCCTTGGCGATCGCGTCGGCGATGCGGGGCTCGACGGCGCGGACCGCTTCCAGGGCGGAGCGGAACGCGGTCGATTCGGCGTTCAGTGCAGACATCGGACCTCCCTATCACAGGTGAAGAGGCCCAGGCGCACGGCAGGTCGTCTCCGGAGAACGGTCGTCCGGCACGGGGCCGCTCCCCGATGGTTGGCCCATCCGAACGCGCCAGTCACGGCCCGCCGACCAGCATACCGGCGCCGCCTCGGCCACGCGATCGCTCATCCAGGGAGTACGTCACACCGGCGGGCCGGGCCACTAGCCTGGCGATCATGAACGGCGTACAGATCCTGCTCATCGTCGGGGCCGGTATCGCGGTGTCCGCCCTGGCCCACCGGCGCGGCGTCCAGCCCGGGCTGATCATCGTCGCGCTGGCCGCCGGGATCAGTTTTGTGCCCGGGGTGCCGCGGCTGGAGCTGGACAGTGAGCTGATCCTGGCGATCGTGGTGCCCCCGCTGCTCTACTCGGCCACCCGCAACGCCTCGGTCACGGCGTTCGGGCAGAACCTGCGGAGCATCATCGACCTCGGGGTGCTGCTGGTGGTCCTGACCGCGGGCGCGCTCGGGGTGCTGACCTCGTGGCTGCTGCCGTCGATCGGGCTGGCCGCCGCGTTCGTGCTCGGTACGGTGCTGGCCCCACCGGACACCATCACGACCGTGTCGCACGGCAAGGAGCTGGGCCTGCCCCGCCGGGTCACCTCGATCCTCACCGGGGAGAGCCTGGTCAACGACGCCACCGCGCTCACTCTGTTCAGCATCGCGGTGGGCGCGGTCGCCGGGGAACACACCAGCTGGGGCGCTGGGGCCCTGGAGCTGCTGCGCAACGCGGCGCTCGGTGCGGCCATCGGCGGTCTGCTGACGGCGGCCACCTTGCTGCTGCGCAAGCGGCTGGGCGATCCGACCCTGGAGACCACGCTGGTGCTGCTGGTGCCGTTCACCGCGTTCCTGCTGGCCGAGCAGGTCGAGGCCTCCGGCATCATCGCGGTCGTCACCGCGGCCTTCCTGATCAGCGTGAACACGTCCCTGGACCCGCGGCACCAGTATCCGGGCGCCTACCGGACCCGGTTGCAGGAGGACGCCTTCTGGCCGGTCGCCGACTTCCTGCTGGAGACGTTCGTCTTCGCGTACATCGGGTTGCAGCTGAGCTTCGTGCTGGACGACCTGGCCGCCGAGCCCGAGCCGGGGCTCAACCGCACGCTCATCGCGGCGGGGGTGCTGCTGCTCGCCGCCATCCTGCTGCGGCTCGTCGGCGTGTTCCTGCTGTTCGGGCGGTGGCGGATGGGCGATCGCCTCGCTCAGGCGCGGCTCGCCCGGGACCCCGGCCGGGCCGCCCGGGTCGCGCAGCGCCGGTCCCGAGGTCGCCGCCAGGCCGGCGACCGCGACAACCGCCTGGCGGCTCCCGGCGTACGGGAGAGCGTGGTGGTGGGCTGGACCGGCATGCGGGGCATCCTCACCCTGGCCGCGGCGGCCGCGGTCCCGGAGTCCGTCCCGGGCCGCGATGCCATCCAGGCCATCGCGCTGTTCGTCACCCTGGGCACCCTGCTGCTGCAGGGGACCACGATCCGCCTGCTGGTCCGGTGGCTGCGGCTGGACGTCAGCGGCGAGGACGAGCAGGCCCGGATGATGCTGGCCCGGGGCGTGGAGATCGCCACGGCGGCCGGCGACGGCTACGACCAGCAGCGGCTGGCGGTCAGCGAGGCCATGATGCGGCGGGAGCTGGACGAGGAGACCGCTCGCCGGCTGATCGGCGACATCGACCTGCGGCAGGCCGGTGGGAGCACGCTCGGTCAGGGCCGGGCGTAGATCGAGATGTGACTCCCGCTGGTGGCGCGGAACGGCGTACGGTCCCAGTCGGCCCACCGTTCCCGCAGGTGCAGACCAGCGAGCTGGGCCATCAGGTCGAGCTCGGCCGGCCAGCAGTAGCGGTGGGCGGTGGGCAGGAGCCGGACGCCCTTGCCGTCCACCGTCACGTGCTGCATCTGGATCCGCTGGGCGATCCGGTCGTGCACGGTGAGGGTGAAGCCGACCGAGTCCTCCCGTACGTCGTCGGTGCTGAACTGCCGGTCGTAGGCCGCGGGGTCGGGCACGTAGCACTCGAGCACGAACGCCCCGCCGGGCTCGAGCACCCGCGCCACGTTGCGGAACGTGTCCACCTGACGCTGCTGGCTGGTGAGGTTGAACAGGCTGTTCCAGACGACGTACACCAGCGGGAACGGCCCGGCGCTGGGCACATCCGCCATGTCCGCGGTGAGCACGGGCAGGTCCTGGCCGCCCGGCACGGTGCGGAGCTTGTCCACGACGGCCTGGGACGCCTCGATGCCCTCGACCGCGAAGCCCCGGCGGGCCAGCGGGATCGCCACCCGGCCGCCGCCGATGGCCAGTTCGAGGATCCGGGCCCCGGACGGGACCATCCCGGCCAGGAAGTCCACGGCCGCCGCCGGGTCCGGCCCCTGGCTCAGATCGTCGTAGCGACCCGCCCAGCGGTCGCCGAAGAACGCGGGATCATCGAAGTCGGTCATCCCCGGCACGCAACCAGAGCCGCGGCCGGGCCGCCACCGCTTTTCCCCGCGGCGCACCGGGCGAAAACCACGTGACCGGCCCCGGCGGCCGCGGTTAGGGTCACCGGATGCCTACGACGCATGCTCTCCTCGGCCGGGCTCTGATGCCCGTGGCGCGGGGACCGCTGCACTCGTCCCGCCTGCGCTTCCGGCGTCGCGCCCTGCGCCGCCGCACCGCCTAGAGCCGCTTGCTGCGCCAGGGCCCTCCGCGTCCTCTTCCACCGGACGGGCCACGATGACGCCTGTCCGCGTTCGCCGCCGAGAAGGCGGCAGACAGGACCACGGCCATGGCACTACCCCCTTCGAAACCGGCCGGCCGCGAGCACGCCCGCGCGCGCCGGGCGTTCGGCCAGAACTTCCTTTCCGATCCGCGCGCGGTGCGTCAAATGGTCGCCGCGGCCGGCATCCGGCCCGGTGACCTGGTGTACGAGGTGGGCGCCGGCCGCGGCGTCCTCACCGGCGAGCTGGCCCGGCACACCCGCGACCTGGTCAGCTACGAAGTGGACCCGCAGGTGGCGGCCGGGCTGCCGGTGCTGCCCGGCGTCACCGTACGGGTGGCGGACTTCCTGCGGGCCACGCCGCCGGACCGGCCGTTCGCGGTGGTGGGCAACATCCCGTACGCGCTGACGTCGGCGGTTGTGGAGTGGTGCCTGCACGCCGGCACCCTGTCCGCGGCCACCCTGCTCACCCAGCTGGAGTACGCCCGCAAACGGACCGGCGACTACGGGCGGTGGACCCGGCTCACGATCAGCACCTGGCCGCAGGTGAGCTGGACGCTTGCCGGCCGGATCCCCCGATCGGCGTTCCGCCCGGTGCCGCGGGTCGACGGCGGCATCCTGCGCCTGGAGCGGCGGCCGGTGCCGCTGGTCGAACCGGCGGCTCTGCCCGCCTACCGGCGGTTCGTCGAGGTGGGCTTCACCGGCGTCGGCGGGTCGCTGCACGGTTCACTGTCCCGGCGGTACGGCGACCGGCGCGTCTCCGCGGCGTTCCGGGCGGCCCGGCTGGCCACCGGCGTACCCGTGGGTCTGGTCTGGCCGGAGCAGTGGCTGACGCTGTTCCGGCTGGTCGAGGCCCCGCGGCGCTGACCGCGCGAGGGCCTGCCGGCTGCGGCCGGCAGGCCCTCGTCCGTTCCGGTCCGGTCCGGGTGCTCAGACCCGGAAGCGTTCCGCCACCACGCGCAGTTCCTCGGCCACCCCGTTGAGCTGGCTCACCGCGGCGTCCGCCTCCACCAGCGTGCTGCTGGTCTGCTCGGCCGAGTGCGCCACGCCGTTGATGTTGGTCGCGATGGTCGAGCTGCCGCCGGCCGCCTCGCTGATGCTGCGGCTCATCTCGGCCGTGGTCGCCGTCTGCTCCTCGACCGCCGAGGCGATGGTGACCTGGTAGTCGTTGATCCGCTGGATGATCTGCGAGATCTCGCCGATCGCCTCGACCGCGCTGGACGTGTCGGCCTGGATCGTCTCGACCCGCCGGGAGATGTCCTCGGTGGCCCGTGCGGTCTCCTGGGCCAGGTCCTTGACCTCGCTGGCCACCACCGCGAAACCCTTGCCGGCGTCACCGGCCCGGGCCGCCTCGATGGTCGCGTTCAGCGCCAGCAGGTTGGTCTGCTCGGCGATCGCGGTGATCACCTTGACCACGTCGCCGATCTCGGCGGACGAGGTGCCCAGCTTGGCGACGGTGTCGTTGGTGCTCTGGGCGACGCCGACGGCGCTGGAGGCGACCTGCGCGGCGTCGTTGGCGTTCTGGGCGATCTCGCGGATCGAGGCGCCCATCTCGTCGCTGCCGGCCGCGACCGACTGCACCGAGCCGGAGACGTCACCGGCGGCTGCGGCGACCAGACCGGCCTGGGCCGCGGCCTCGCGGGCACTCTCGCCGATCCGGGCCGTCACACCGGTGAGCTGCTGGGTGCTGGCGCCCAGGTTGTGGGCGCCGGTGGTCAGCGAGCCGACCGTGGCGCGCAGCCCGTCGCGGGCCCGGTTGACGGCCATGGCCATCCGGCCCAGCTCGTCGCGGGAGCGCACCTCGGCGGCGATGGTGAGGTCGTTGTCGGCCACCGCGCCCAGTGCTGTCGCCACGGTCGCGAGCTGCTGCCTGATCAGCCGGACGACCAGCATGGCGATGGCGGCGGCCAGCAGGATCCCGACGATCAGGGCGGCGATCATGATGGTGCGGGCCGAGCGGAACTCCTCACCGGCGTCCTGGGCCAGGGCGTCGGCCTCGGTGTCCTCCAGTTTCTGCAGGTCGGCCACCGACGTGTTCATGGCGCCCTCGACGCTGTTGAACTCGTTGACGATCTGGTCCGGGGCCGGCAGCGTGTATCCGCCCGAGATGGGCTCCGCGAAGAGGACGGTGTCGCGCAGCGCCCGATAGTGCTTGAGGGCCTCGGTGAAGGTGGCCAGGCTCTTCTCGCGGGCCTGGGAGTCGGCCGCGATCCCGGAGTAGGCGCCGAGGGCGGAGTCGATCTTGGCGTCCGCGGCGCTGACGGCGTCCCGGCCCTGCTTCTTGCCGGCAGCGTCCGCGCCGAGCTGATAGAGCAGCATGCCGCGGAACATCTCGGCGATGCCCCCGCGCAGCTCGGCCACCTGCTGGAGGCTGTCGACGTGCTCGGCCTTCATCTGGGTGAGGTCGTCGCTCATCTCCGAGATCCGGGAGATGCCGAGCCCGCCGACGACCACGGCGACGATCGCCATCGCGGCCACCGCGACCACGTTCTTCACCGCCAGGCTGCGGTCGGCCAGCAGACCCGCGATCGGGCCGCGTTTCACCGTGACCTGCTGGGCGTCGTTCAGCACTGCATTCGGCATACCCGTCACCTTCCGCTCGCGATGAATCATCGCTCCAGGAGCGGAGAAAGTGGGGCAAAACGCGAAAGCTGATCAAACAGCGGTTCACCGGACGGTGAGATGCACCAGCTCCGCGTCGCCCGGCCGCCAGTCCTCGACCGCGACTGCCACATAACGGGCCGTCCCGCTGAGCGCCGCGTACGTGACGCCGTCCCGCGAGGCCTCGACCCGCACCGGCCGGCGGCGGCCCTTCGACCAGGTCAGCTGCACGTCGGCGACCGCCGTCACGGCACCCAGGTCGACAACCATCCGGCCGGACGGGCCCGGACGCCAGGCCGTGCGCGGATCGCCGTCCACTGCCCGGGCGGGTGGGCTCATGCCGGCCGGCAGCGGCGAGGTGGGGAACGTGGTGCGGCCCCGGGCCAGGTCGGCGGTCGGGGTGACCGGCGCTCCCGGCACCGTGACGCTGCGCGACCGCCCGGCGGACACCCGGATCGTCGACGACCAGGATCCGGCCCGGACGGTGACCACCACCTTGTGCTTGGCGGGCGCGGTGACGGTCAGGTGGTGGGAGTCGGCCACCTCGAATCTCGTGCCGTCGGGCACCCCGTCCTCGACCGTGAAGCGGGGTGGCTCGACCAGAGCGGTGCCACCGGCCAGGCTGACCGTCCAGTCCAGGCCCCGGCGGCGAGCCACCTGGGTGCCGCGATAGAGCCGGCGGGCGGAGGGCACGCGCACCACGGCCCCGGTCACCGGCCGGGCCGCGAGGTTGAAGACGCTGAGATAGCCGTCGGCGTCGCTGATCAGCAGGCCACGAGCGGTGGGCAGCGGGCGGGCGGCGAGCTTGGCCAGGTCGGTGCGGCGGCCCGGATACCCCTCGATGATCGGGGCCGGCGCGACCACCTCGGCCGGGCTCACCACGATCTTGCGCTTGGTGCCGTGGGTGACGAGGCCGGCCCGGCCGTCGATGCCGACCCAGCCCGCGGCCGACCGGGTCTGCGGCACGGCGACCGCGTCGGTCCAGGTCAGGCCGTCGGTCGAGGTCTGGATGACGAACCTCTTGCCGTACGCGGCCTCCCACGCGATCCGCACCCCGGCCACCCGGACGGCGGAACCCAGGTCCACGGCGAGCCAGCTGTCGGCGCGTCCGCGCTCCTCGCGGGCCACGGCCCAGCGGGTGTCCGGGTTGCCGTCGGTGGCGTTGCGGGCCGGGTTCCAGATGTCCTCGGAGGACGCGGTCGGCATCGCGCCCTGGGCCAGGTCGGCACCGCTGGTGTCCAGCACGGCGAAGGTGAAGATCGAGTAGCCGTACTCGGTGCCGGGCTCGCGGCCCAGCATCCGCACCCAGCGGGCGTCCCGCGGGGCGAACGTGATGTCGCCGTCGCCCGGGTCACTGAGCAGCGCCGAGCCGGTGGGCGTGGTGAACAGCCGGCTGCCGGTCAACCCCGGCACACCCGGCATGTACAGATTGAACAGGGAGAGACGACCTTCGCCGGGGAGCCCGGTGCTCGCGTAGACCACCGTGCCGGTCGGCAGCGTGGCGAAGCCGGCCCGGCCGCCGGCGACGGCCAGCACGGTGGCGGTGGCGTCCACCCCGTCGCGGACCTCGCTCCACGCCTTCGTCCACCGGGCGGTCGGCGCGGTGTCCCGGGGCAGGAAGGCCGGCTCCCGGGTGTCGATCAGCCAGTTGTCGTGTCCCGGCTGCCAGAGGAAGTTGACGAAGCCGGGCTTGGTCACGGCGGCCGCGAACGCCTGCTCCGACTGGTGGGCGGTGAGGCCGACGTCGCGGCCGAAGTCCCGGGTGCCGCTCGCCCGGCGGAAGAACTCGGCCGGGCCGACCGGCTGGACCGGGCGGTCGCGCAGGCGGTGGAAGAGGTACGAGATGGCCAGCTCGGCGCGGGCCTCGGGCTCGTACTTGTCCTCGCCGCTGAACTTGGTGAGCTGGTACTTCGGCTCGTACCGCAGGTAGGGCACCAGGCGCTCGGCCAGGTCGGCCTCGGCGCGCGCGGCATCCCGGTCACCCTGGACCTGGGCCAGGAACGCCAGCGGCAGTACGTCGCGGCCGTACAGGTGGTAGCGGTCGGCGACCATCGGCATGACCGGCTCACCGGCGTCGCTGGCCAGCAGGCGCAACGTGGCCCAGAGCTGGGCGCCGTTGGGCTGGTGGGTGAGCACCTCGGGCAGCGGGCGGCCGGCCACCAGGAAGTGGATCGCCGCGCGGCCGGCCGTACGCCAGAGCTCGGCCTGGTAGTGCGGGCTGGCCGACTCGTGGTTCTCCACGATGAAGGTGTCGTGCAGGTTGTGCGCGGTGGCCCGCTGGTCGATCCGTTCCCCGTCCACGACGGCGGGGTTGGCCAGGTCGGCGGCGGGCAGGCCGCTCGCGTTCGTGGCCCAGAGCAGGAAACGCTCCCGCCAGCCCTCGGCGGCCTCGTCGTCGCCGGCCCAGGCGAGGCCGGGCGCGATGGCCTGGGCGTAGACGCCCATCTCCTCGAGCTTGGTGTCGCCGAGCCAGCCGCCGGCCGTGCCGTTGGGTGACCAGTCACCGCTGAGCGGGTCGTCGTCGGAGCCCAGCCCGTACGCGTACGAGGCCTGGCCCACGGCGATCTGCTGCACGTTGCGCCGGGTCTGGGTGTCCAGATCGGCCCAGAGCAGCCGGGCGGCGAGCACGAAGTACAGCTCGAATGTGGAGTCCCAGAAGAGCTGCCGGCCCCACTCGGTGCCGCCGGCGAACCGGTTGGTGGCGGCGAACCGCTGGATCGTGGCGACGGTCTTGGCCTTCAGCGTGCCAGCGTCGACGTCGGCCAGGCGGGCGTCGTAGTCGTCCAGGCCGAGCAGGACGGCATTGCCGAGCACCGCGGTGAAGCGGAAGTCCGCCGCGCGGTAGGCACCGATCTTGGTGTCCCACTGCTCCTCCACCCACCGGGTGTGCATGTGTAACAACTGCCGGTAGATATCGGCGACCGGGTCCGGCGCGGCGGCCGACGCGGGCGCAGGCAGGCTCAGGGCACCACTCATGCCACTGACGCCGGCCAGGGCCAGCAGCCGGCGGCGGGACAGTGCGAACAAGGAACCTCCACGGCGGAACGGGATGCCCTGGACAGCCTTCGCGTCCGCCCCAAAGACTGTCAAATCACCTTTCGGCCACGAGGATGCTCGATGCGAACCGAGCGTCAAGCATGCCCGACCTCAGCGGCCGAAACCCGTACGGGGAGATCCACCTCACCGCGATCACGGTTCCGGAACTCAGATTACTTGCGTGTTAACTAATGCATCGATGAAACTGGCTGGACCGTCCCCACGGAACGTCCCCCGGATCGATGGCGCCGGCTCCACCCGAGGCCGGCGCCTCGGCTTGTCCAGGGACCGGGGATCCGTGGACAGGCAGTTCCTGCCTCCGGTGCCGCCGCGCAGGGACACTGAGCGGGTGGACCGTGCCCAGCTTGCCGACTTCCTCCGTACCCGGCGCGAAGCGTTGCAGCCCGAGGACGTGGGGCTGCCCCGAGGGCCACGCCGGCGCACCGGTGGCCTGCGCCGCGAGGAGGTCGCCGCGCTCTGCGGCATGTCGGCCGACTACTACAGCCGCATCGAGCAGCAGCGCGGCCCGCACCCGTCCGAGCAGATGCTCGCCGCCATCGCCCGCGGCCTGCGGCTGAGCCTGGACGAACGCGACCATCTGTTCCGCATCGCCGGGCACGCCGCACCGCGGCGGGTGCATCGCGCCGACCACATCAACCCGGGAATCATGCGCATCCTGGACCGGCTGGCCGACACCCCGGCCCAGGTCATGGGCAGTCTGGGCGAGACACTGCGGCAGACGCCGCCGGCAGTCGCGCTGCTCGGTGACGACTCCCGCTGGATCGGCCCGGCGCGCAGCGCGGTCTACCGCTGGTACACCGATCCGGAATCACGACGGATCTACCCCGAAGAAGATCACGAGCTGCACGGGCGGATCTACACCGCCCAGCTGCGGCTGGCCTACACCCGCGCGGGCCGCGGCTCGCGCGCGGCGGCTCTGGTCGACGCGCTGCTGGCGGCCAGTCCGGACTTCGCGGCGGCCTGGGGCACGCACGACATCAGCGCCGTGTTCCAGGATCAGAAACGCCTTCTTCATCCCGAGCTGGGGCTGCTGGAGCTGCACTGCCAGACCCTGGTCGACCCGGACCAGTCCCAGACCCTGCTGGTCTTCACCGCCGTACCGGGCTCGGCCAGCTATGAGAAGCTCCAGCTGCTCTCGGTCATCGGCGACCAGCGCCTGTAGGCCCCGGGTGGCGGGGCGCCGCCCCGCCACCCGTCCCGCTCACTCGCCCGAGCCCGGCTCGGCCATCTTGCGGTGCATCTGGGCCTTGGCGCTGTCCGGCATGGCCTTGGACGCCGCGGCCTGCACCTTGGTCTTCACCGACCCGGCCACCACCTTCTCGTCGCCCTTCATCAGGGCCTTGAAGCCCTGCTCGGCCACCACGGCCGGGTCGTCCTTGGCACTGGAGCCGACCCGGGTGTCGTCCATCTCGGCGCGGTGGAAGAAGTTGGTGTCCGTGGGGCCGGGCATCAGGGCGGTGACCGTGACCCCGGTGTCCTTCAGCTCGTTGCGCAGCGCCTCGGCGAAGGACTGCACGAACGACTTCGACGCGTTGTAGACCGCCTGGTACGTGCCCGGCATCATCGACGCGATCGACGACGTGAACAGCACCCGGCCGGCCCCGCGGGCCACCAGGTCCGGCAGCACCCGCTTGGCCAGGTGCACAGTCGACGTGACGTTGACGTCGATGACGTTCAGTTCCTCGCGCAGGTCGGTCTGACTGACGAAGTCGCCGCCGATGCCCCGGCCGGCATTGATGGCGATCGCGTCCACCGGGCGGCCGGACGAGAGGATCGCGGCGTAGAGCTCCTCCACGCCGTCGAAGGTGGCCAGGTCGGCGCGTACGGCGATCACCTCGTGCTGCCCGTCGCGCCGCAGGTCGGCCGCGGCCTGCTCGATGGCGTCGTCCTCGGCGGTCATCAGCACGTCGTAGCCGTTCTCCACGAACTGTTTCGCCAGCTCGTAGCCGATGCCGCTGGACGCACCCGTGACCACCGCGAACTCCCGGCCCGTCGGTCCCGTCATGGTTGTTCCTCTCCTCGTCGGTCTGGATGCGATGCCCGGCCACGAGGCGGCTAATCGTGGAATATCCCGAACTCCAGTGGGCACCTCTTGACGTGACGACACCCATCGGAGGCGCACGGTATGCGAGCACTCACCTGGCAGGGCACGTCCAAGGTTTCGGTGGAGACCGTGCCCGACCCCAAGATCCAAGAACCGACGGACGCGATCGTCCGGATGACCTCGACCGCCATCTGCGGGTCCGACCTGCACCTGTACGACGTCCTGGGCATGTACTTGGACCCGGGCGACGTCCTCGGCCACGAGCCCATGGGCATCGTGGAGGAGGTCGGTCCCGAGGTCACCCACATCAGGCCCGGCGACCGGGTGGTCATCCCGTTCAACATCTCCTGCGGCTCCTGCTGGATGTGCAGCCGGGGCTTCTTCGCGCAGTGCGAGACGACCCAGGTCAAGGAGCACGGCAAGGGCGCGTCGCTGTTCGGCTACACCAAGCTCTACGGCCAGGTGCCGGGCGGCCAGGCGGAGTACCTGCGGGTCCCGCAGGCGCACTTCGGGCCGATCAAGGTGCCGGAGGGCCACCCCGACGAGCGTTACCTGTTCCTGTCCGACGTGCTGACCACGTCCTGGCAGGCGGCGCAGTGGGCCGACATCACCCCCGGCGGCACGGTCTTCGTGACCGGTCTCGGGCCGATCGGCCAGATGACCGCCCGGATCGCCCGGCACCTCGGCGCGGGCCGGGTCATCGCCACCGACAACGTGCCCGAGCGGCTGGCCATGGCCGCCCGGCACGGCATCGAGACGATCAACTTCGACGAGGTCGACGACGTGCCGGCCGCGGTGCTGGAGCTGACCTCGGGACGCGGCGCGGACAGTGTCGTGGAGGCGGTCGGCATGGAGGCCCACGGGACGCCGTTCCAGGAGTTCGCGCAGAAGGCCGCGGGAGTGCTGCCCGACGCGGTCGCCCGCAAAGCGATCGACAAGGCCGGGGTGGACCGGATGGGCGCGCTGCGCACAGCGTTCGCCGCGGTCCGCCGGGCCGGCACGGTGTCGATCATCGGTGTGTACGGCGGCCAGGCCGACCCGTTCCCGATGTTCGACCTCTTCGACAAGGGCGTGACCCTGCGGATGGGCCAGGCGCACGTGAAGCAGTGGGTGGACGACATCCTGCCGCTGCTGACCGGTGACGACGACCCGCTGGGCGTCGACGACCTGACCACGCACCGGGTGCCGCTGGAGCAGGCGCCGCAGGCCTACGACATGTTCAAGAAGAAGGAGGACGGCTGCATCAAGGTCGTCCTGAAGCCGTGAGCCGCGGTGGCACCGGCTCAACGGTGAGCCGGTGCCGCCGCCACGGGGCACAATCGGGCCCATGTATGTGATCAGAGAGAAGTTCTTCTCCATCGGCGACGACTTCGACGTCCTCGACGAGCACGGCACCAAGCTCTTCCACGTCGATGCCAAGGTGCTCAGCGCCCGCGACCGGGTGGTCATCGAGGACACGTCCGGGACCGAGGTGGCCAGCGTGCACCGGCATCTGGTGTCGCTGCGCCCGACCTACGAGATCCGGATCGGCGGGGAGAAGGCTGCCGAGGTCCGCAAGAAGCTCTTCACGCCGTTCCGGGACAAGTTCACCATCGACGTCCCCGGGCCCGAGGATCTGACCATGAAGGGCGACCTGCTCGATCACGAGTACGTGATCGAACGCGACGGCCGAGATGTGGCCGCGGTGTCCAAGCGCTGGCTGACGATCCGCGACACCTACGCCGTGCAGGTGGAGGCGGGCGAGGACCCGCTGTTGATCATCGCCTCGGTCCTGGCTCTCGACCTGGCGCTGACCAGGGACGAGAAGAAGGCCGAGGAAAAGGAGAAGAAGCGCAAAGACGACGAATGATCACCGCGGTCTACTGTGATCATTCGACTACATAAAGTGACTCATACTTTCGGCTAGTCATCTATGGCCCTCTCGGCTAAGGTCGTCATAACCGAACGGCCAAGTGTGCGCGGGCGACGGTGATCATCGATCGCCGTCGGCCACGAACGAATAGCGATACCTTGCCCGACCGGGCCTGGTGCAAACCGGGCCGGCTCTCCGGACAGGTGCCAAGGAAGGACCGAGATGACTGCCACCCAGACAGTTGAGGCTGCGGAGACGAAGCCTGCGATCAGCGAGGCGCCGGCCGACAGTGCCGCCGATCTGCTGAACGCGATGGCTGCCATGCCCGTCGGCCACCCCTCCCGCGTGTCCCTGCGTGACCGGGCCATCGAGGCCTGGCTGCCGCTGGCCCGCCACCTCGCCCACCGCTACTCCGGCCGCGGCGAACCCACCGACGACCTGGTCCAGACCGCCACCGTCGGCCTGATCAAAGCCGTCGACAAGTTCGACCCCGAACGCGGCGTCGACTTCGCCGGCTACGCCATCCCCACCATCATCGGTGAGATCAAGCGCCACTTCCGCGACCGCACCTGGTCGGTCCGCGTGCCCCGCCGCCTGCAGGAACTGCGCCTGGCCATCACCGAGGCCAACGCCACCCTGACCCACACCCTCGGCCGCTCCCCGCAGGTCAGCGACATCGCGGTGCACCTCGGCGTCACCGAGGAAGAAGTCCTGGAAGGCCTCGAAGGCGCCCGCGCCTACAACGCCACCAGCCTGTCCACCCCGATCAGCGCCGACGGCACCACCGAGCTCGGCGACACCCTCGGCGGCGAGGACCACGAGTTCGAACTCGCCGAGACCCGCGTCGCCCTCGGCCCCGCCCTGGCCATGCTCGACGAGCGCGAGCAGAAGATCCTCACCCTGCGCTTCTACGGCAACCTGACCCAGTCGCAGATCGCCGACCAGGTGGGCATCTCCCAGATGCACGTCAGCCGCCTGCTCACCAAGGCCCTGACGAAGCTGCGCACGCAGCTCGCCAGCGAGACCATCTGAGCAACGCAGACTGAACGCCGGCCCGGTTCGGGCCGGCGTTTCTGCGTATCCTCGACCCGAGGGAGTGACGTCGTGAGTGAGCCGGACTGGGTTGAACACGCGGTGTGGTGGCAGGTCTACCCGCTGGGCTTTGTCGGCGCCTATCCCGAGGGCCGCGAGAACGGCCGGCTGGAACGGCTCACCGCCTGGCTGGACTACGCGGTCGAGCTGGGCGCCTCCGGCCTGCTGCTCGGGCCGATCTTCGCCGCCGAGACCCACGGTTACGACACCCTCGACCACTTCCGGATCGACCCGCGCCTCGGCACCGACGCCGACTTCGACGCGCTGATCGCTGCCGCGCACGACCGCGGGCTGCGGGTGCTGCTCGACGGTGTGTTCAACCACGTCGGGCGCGGGCATGCCGCCTTCCAGGCCGTGCTCGCGCAGGGCCGGGAAGCACCGACCGCCTCGTGGTTCCGGCTCACCTGGCCGGCCGGCGGCGGCGAGCCCGGCTACGACAACTTCGAGGGCCACGACGCGCTCGTCGCCCTCAACCACGCCGAACCGGCCGTGGCCGACTACGTGACCGACGTCATGACCCACTGGCTGCGGCGTGGTGCCGACGGCTGGCGGCTCGACGTGGCGTACGGGGTGCCGGCCGACTTCTGGGCCACGGTGCTGCCCCGGGTGCGCGCCGAGTTCCCGGCCGCGTACGTGGTCGGCGAGGTCATCCACGGTGATTACGCGGAGTTCGTCGAGCAGTCCACCATGGACTCGGTAACCCAGTACGAGCTGTGGAAAGCGATCTGGAGCGCGCTGAACGCGGCCAACTTCTTCGAGCTGAGCTGGGCCCTGGAAAGGCACAACACGTTCCTGGACAGCTTCGTGCCGCAGACCTTCGTCGGCAACCACGACGTGACCCGGCTGGCCAGCAAACTCACCGACGAGCGGCACGTGCCGCTCGCCCTGGCCCTGCTGTGCACCGTGGGCGGCACGCCGTCGATCTACGCCGGCGACGAGCAGGGCTTCCGGGGCGTCAAGGAGGACCGCGAGCACGGCGACGACGCGGTCCGGCCCGCCTTCCCCGCCAAGCCGGCCGACCTGGCGCCGTACGGCTGGACGCTCCATCACCTGCACCAGGAGCTGATCGGGTTGCGCCGGCGGCACCCCTGGCTGCATCGCGCCCGGACCACGACGGTGCACCTGACCAACGAGCAGTTCGCCTACGAGGCCTCCGACGGGAGCCGGAAAGTCATCGTGGCCCTGAGTGTCGGTGCTGCTTCTGCCGAGCTGCCCGTGCCGTACGGGAAATCGGTTCTGAATGGCACCGCGGAATTGCGGGGGGCCGGCTCGGCCGACGCCGCGGTGGTCCTGCCGGCCAACGGCTGGGCCGTGCTCGAGGCATGAAAAAGCGCCCGCCGGACGGCGGGCGCTTTCTCCACGATTCAGGCGATCAGAACCATACCTTGCGCCCGCCGACCGGCCGGCCGACGGCGCCCAGGATCCACAGGACGGCGCCCACGACCAGCAGAACAGCACCGATCGTGTAGAGGATCGAGACGTTCAGGAAGATGCCCAGCAGGAGCAGGATGAGACCGAGGATCAACATGGGGGGACTCCGTTCGTCGGCGGCGTTTCCGCCGACCCCCAGATACCCAACGCCCTCGATTTCCAATCACGTGCCAAAACCGGTTCAGCGCTTCGGTGGGGCAAGCACCCGGTTGACGTCACCGGAAGGGCCGAAGGTGGTCAGGAACCGGTCCCGGAATTCGTCCATCGGCCAGACCGGGGCCCCGGGGTCCGGCTTGATCCCGTCGGTCCAGCCCCAGCTCGAGGTCTTGGCCATGACGGCGCGGTCCTTGGCCAGGATCGTGATCGGCACGTCCCGGCTGGCGCCGTCGCCGACGACCATGGCGGACGGCTGGTGGTCGCCGAGGAAGACCATCACGGTGTTCTTGTCGCCGTAGAGCTCGAGCCAGGAGACCAGGGTGGTGAGGGTGTACTGGATCGACCGGGCGTATTCGTGCCGCAGCTTCACCGGGTCCCGCCAGACCTGCTTGACCTTCTTGCCGTCCTGCTGGATCTGCTTGTAGACCGAGCCGTCGCCGACGTCGTCCCAGTCGATGAACTGCGGCAGCGGCGCCCACGGGGTGTGGCTGGAGACCAGCGGCATCTCGACGAACAGCGGATCGTGGGCCGGGCCGTGCACGTTCTTCTCGAACCACGACAGGGTGTACTGGTCCGGCTGCGGCGCCCAGCTGAAGGCCGGCCCCTGGTAGCCGGTGTTCCGGGAGTCGTAGACCCTGTTGTAGCCGTAGAAGTTGCCCTCGGGCCAGGCCCGGGTGGCGCCCGGCATGACGCTCATGGTGTCGAAGCCGGCCTTCTTGAAAGCGCTGGTCAGGGTGAGCCGGTTGCTCGACGTGAGGTTGCGGTAGCGGTTCTGCTTGTCGATCCACAGCCCGGACAGCAGGGTGGAGTGCGCCAGCCAGCTGCCGCCGCCGGCCGTGGGCGAGCCGAGCCAGCCGCTCTTGCTGACGTAGCCGGCCTTCTTCAAGGTCTCGGTGCTCTCGGCCAGCAGCTCCGTCGTGCCCGGGTTGAGCACCGGGTCCTCGATGGCCGAGCGGCCGTAGCTCTCCACGAAGAAGATCATGACGTCCTTGCCGCGCAGGCCGGTGAGGAGCTGGTCACCGGTCTTGCCGGCGAACGCGTCGGTAGCGGCGAGCCGCTCGAACTCCTGCCCGCTGCGGAGGCCGCCCTTGACCATGTGGGCGCGGTCCCAGACGTACATCGCCGAGCTGCGGGCGGCGATCGGCATGTTGTCGAAGGTCTGCACGCCGAGCACGAGCAGGACCACCCAGACGGCCGTACCGGTCAGGGCGGTGCCGGTGGTGGCCCGGCGGTGCCGGGCGGCGACCCGGGTGACGCGCATCGCGGCCAGGCTCATCAGGGCGACGATGGTGATGATCAGCACGATCACGCCGATCAGCGCGCCGGTGGCGCCGGCCTTGCCGGCCGAGTCCTCGAGGAACGCCTGGGCGTCGTCCAGGAGCACCCAGTCGAGCACCGGGTCGAAGGGCCGGGACAGGGTCGCGTAGAAACCCATGTCGGTGATCTTCTCGATGGTGAGCACGGCGAGGCCCGCGCCCAGGACGCCCGCGGCGATCCGCTTCCACCGGCCGGGCAGCAGGATGACCAGGCCGACGGCGATGAAGCCCTCGATGGGCAGGCGCAGGTAGGTACCGGGCCGCTCGAACCGGCTGATGATGTTCGGCATGATCAGCGCGCCGAAGATCAGGACAGTGGCCGAACCGGTCAGGACGTGGCCGGCGATCGTGCGAACCCGGCCACGCTGCGTGGCGGTCGGCGTCTCGCCGCCGGTTTCCGCAGTGGCCACGGGTTCCGCGGCCACCTCGGGATCCGGGGATGCCTCGGGTTCCGCGGTCACCTCGGGTTCCGCGGTCACCTCGGGTTCCGTGGTCACCTGGGGTTCCGTGGTCACTTCGGGTGCCGCGGGTGCCGCGGCCTCGGGTTCCCGCGCCGTGCGACCAAAACGGGAAGCGAGCGCTTCGCGTACCGAACCAGACAAGACTTGGCCCTCCTCCGGGACATCCCGAAGAGGGGAACGGATCTCGGCGCGATGGAGTTCAATCGGAGGGGATGAACAACCCCCCGGCCGTGACCGAACCGGCCTTCGTCCTGCACGACCACCGCAAGCCGCGGCCCCATTTCGACCTGCGCCTGGAGCAGGACGGGGTGCTGCGTTCCTGGGCGTTGCCGCGCGGGCTGCCCACCGATCCGGCGCGCAACCGGCTGGCCATCGCCGTGCCGGATCACGCCCTGGATCACCTCACCTACACCGACGAGCACAAGTTCATCGCGGACATCGGATGGTGGCAGCAGGAGGACAGCAACGACCGCCGGCTGCTGTTCACGCTGCACGGCCGCGGTCCGGCCCGGCGGTACGCACTGATCCACACCGACGGCACGAGCTGGCTGGCCCACCTGACCAAGGACCAGCCGGCGACCTGACCCACCGGACCGGCTCGCACGGTCCGGGCGCTGTCCACACGTTGTCCACAGGGCGGCGACCGACGGCCACGGGTTGACACATCGGACTCGATCAATAGAGGCTGAACCCTGACATGGCCTGACATCGATGTCATCAGGGGGCAGTGGATGTTCGGATCCCGTACCGTCGCCGTGCTCGCGGGGGTGGTCCTCACCGTGCCGATCGGTGCGGCGGCCCAGGCAGCACCCCTGCCGCCGCTGGTCGCCGATCCCGCGGCGTCCGTGAACCCGTTCATCGGCTCCACGAACCTCGGCAACACCTACCCGGGCGCCGTCACCCCGTTCGGGATGCTCGCCTGGAGCCCGCAGACCTCGCGCGGCAATCAGCTCTCGACCCCGGCGCCCGGCGGCTACCAGTACACCGCCACCCGGATCCGCGGATTGAGCCTGACCCACCTCAGCGGGGTCGGCTGCTCCGGCGCGAACGGCGACATCCCGATCATGCCGCACGTCGGGGAGATCACGAGCTCGCCGACCGCGGACGCCACCGACGCGGTCTTCGCCAGCACGTTCTCGCACGCGAACGAGTCCGCCGAGCCGGGCTGGTACCGGGTCGGCCTGGACAGCGGCGCGGGTGCGGAGCTGACGGTGACGCCGCGGACCGGCTTCGGCAAGTTCACGTTCCCGGCCGACAAGCCGGCCGGCCTGCTGTTCCGCACGTCGCTGTCGGAGACCGGCAGCGAGGCGGCGACGGTGCACATCGATCCCGCCACGCGGACGGTCAGTGGTTCGGTGAGCGCCGGCAACTTCTGCGGACCGCAGAGCACCAACAACTCACACGCCTACTACACCCTGCACTTCACCGCGAAGCTCGATCAGCCGTTCGCCGCCACCGGCACCTGGACCGACACGACGTTGCAGCCGGGCAGCACCGACGCCACCGGCGGCAGCGGTTACAGCAGCGCCGGACGGCCCAACCCCGGCCGGGGCTCCGGCGGCTACGTGAGCTTCGCCCCCGGCACGACCAGCGTGGGGATGCGGGTCGCGATCTCGTACGTGAGCCGGGCCGGCGCCGAGGCGAACCTGGCCGCGGAGTCACCCGAGCGCCTCGGCTTCGCGGCGATCCGGGCCGGTGCCCGCAGCGCGTGGACACGACGGCTCAAGAAGATCGGCATCGGCGGCGGCACCGCGGACCAGCGCACCACCTTCTACACCGCGCTCTACCACGCCATGCTGGAACCCACTCTGACCAGCGACGTTGACGGCCGCTACCAGGGCGCCGACGACGCCGTCCACAAGTTGTCCACAGGCCAGAAGGCCCAGTACGGCACCTTCTCCGGCTGGGACGTCTACCGCGCCCAGGTGCAGTTGCTGGCCCTGTTGGATCCGAAGATGGCCAGTGACTACGCGCAGTCGCTCTACAGCTACGCCACCCAGCGCAACGGCGAATGGGACCGCTGGCTGCTGCAACACGGTAAGACCGCGGTGATGTCCGGCGATCCCGCCGCGGCGGCGGTGGCCGGCATGTACGCCTTCGGTGCGCGCGACTTCGACGTGCGGGGCGCGTACGACTCGCTCGTACGGGCGGCGACCGTACCGACCGAGAACGACTCCAGCGACGCCGGCTGCAACGTCGAGTGCGTCGGGCAGCGGCCGTCCCTCGACAAGTACCTGGCCCTGGGTTACGTGCCCGCCGACGACTGCCACTGCTGGGGCGGGGCGGCCGAGACGCTGGAGGACGCCGCCGCCGACTACGGCATCGCCGAGCTGGCCAAGGCGCTGGGCGACACCGACCGGCACCGGGAGTTCCTGGACCGCTCGCACAACTGGCGCAACGTCTTCGACCCGGCCGCGCGGGCCGACCCGGGTCTGGCCCACAACATCCGCGAACGGATCACCGAGATCGCCGCCAGTGCCGACAACCCGCCCGGCGAGGCCAAGGCCCAGGTCTTCGACGGTGACAAGGGCACCAAGTGGCTGACCTTCGCCACGACCGGCTGGGTGCAGGCCCGCACAGCGACCCCGCTGACCGTCGGCACGTACGCGCTGACCTCGGCCAACGACGTCCCCGCACGGGACCCGAAGGACTGGCGGCTGCAGGGCTCGGCCGACGGCGCGACGTGGACGACCCTCGACACGCAGACCGGGCAGAGCTTCTCCGCCCGCGGCCAGACGCGCGAGTTCACCGTCGCGGACCCGCAGCCGTACAGCTACTACCGGCTCCAGGTGGACGCCAACGGTGGCGCCCCGATCGTGCAGCTCGCCGAGCTCGAACTGGCCGACCCGGCCGTGCCCACCCCGGTCCCGGCCGACGGCGCCTTCGTGGGCTGGATGCGCGACCGCTACGCCGACGGCCACTGGGCCGAGGGCTTCAGCCCGTCGACCGGCGCCGGTTTCGTCGAGGGCAGCAGCGCGCAGTACACCTGGATGGTCTACTCCGACGTGGTCGGCCTGGCCGCGGCGATGGGCGGCACCGAGGTGGCGACCGAGCGGCTGGACGCGTTCTTCCGCAACCCGGACGGCACGTTCGACCTGAGCGCTACCAAGGGCACGAAGTTCGACGCCACCAACGAGCCCGACATCCAGACGCCGTACCTCTACAACTACTTCGGGGCCGCGTACAAGACCCAGGAGACCGTCCGGGCGATCATCGACGGCAAATGGAGCAACGGTACGGGTGGCATCCCCGGCAACGACGATGCCGGCACGATGAGCGCCTGGTACGTGTTCTCCGCGCTCGGCCTCTACCCGACGGTTCCGACCCGGGCCGAACTCGCTCTCACCAGCCCGCTCTTCCCGCGCGCGGTGATCCACCTGCCGAACGGGCGCGACCTGACCATCAAGGCCCCGCGCACGGATGACAAGTCGGTCTACGTACACGATCTGACGGTCAACGGGAAAACGACCACCAGGGGATGGTTGTCCGCGTCCGCCCTCGTCCGGGGCGCGACGCTGACCTACACCCTCGCCCCGACACCCAGTCTGACCTGGGGAAGTAAGCCTGGAGACGGCCCACCGCAGAACTAGCCCCGGTGCCGGCGGGAACCCGGCGAGGGTGCCCGGGCGAGGGATCGTCCGGGCACCGGAAGGTTTGTGATCCGCGCGGGTGGATACGGTTGGGGCCGGGGGCGCGAACCCCGACACCGACGACGGGAGACCGCTCAACCCATGCCCCCCGCCGACGATCTGCCCAGCTTCCTGCACAGCGTGGCCCCCATCCTCGACCGATGGGGCTATCTGGCCGTGGCCGGCGTGATCGGTGTCGAGAGCTTCGGGGTCCCCGCGCCGGGGCAGACGATCATGGTCGCCGCGGCGATCTACTCCAGCTGGGGCCGGCTGGACATCTTCGCCGTCGCCGCCATCTCGTTCATCGCCGCCGTGCTGGGCGACAACGTCGGCTACTGGATCGGTGTCCGCGGCGGGCGCAAGGCCGTGCACCGCTTCGGCAAGTACATCTTCATCACGCCGGCCCGCCTGGAACGCGCGGAGAAGTTCTTCGCCCGCCGCGGCAACCGGGTCGTGGTGGTGGCCCGCTTCATCGACGGCCTGCGCCAGCTCAACGGCGTCATCGCGGGCATCACGGCGATGCCCTGGCGCACCTTCCTGATCTACAACGCGATCGGCGCCGCGCTCTGGGTGGGCTGGTGGTGCACGATCTCGTACCTGCTGGGCACCCACCTGGTGGAGATCATCGACCATCTGCACAAATACATGTTCTGGGCGATCGGGGTGGGCGTGATCGCCGTCGGCACGTACATCTGGCTGCACATGCGGCACGTCCGCCGGCGCCGCGCCCGCGAGGCCGCCGAGCCGGTCACCGCCGAAGACGCCCCGGCCTGACGGTTGCCGGACACCCGTCCGGGTAGAACCAGGGTGAGACCGGATGGGAGTGATGGACGTGACCACGACCGCCCGACCGCTGGACCGTCGCCGCGACAAGGCCGGCACCGCGAGTGCCGCGGCCGACGCCGCCGACGCCGCGGTGACCGACATCGACCGGCAGCTCGAGACCCTCACGAGCCTGACCGAGCAGCAGCAACAGGCGCTGCGGCGTGCCGCCGAGGAAGGCGAACGGCTCAAGCGGAGCCTCAAGGCCGCGGGCAGACGCCGCGCCGAGCTGGCCAAGGAACGCAAGAAGGCCGTCGCCAAGGCGGAACGGGCCCGGGCCAAGGCCGACCTCGCCGAGGCGAAGTACGACAAGGAAGTGCTGGCCGAGCTGGTCCGCCGGGAGAAGGAGAAGGACCGGGCCGCAGCCGCACCGGTTGCCCCCAAGGAGCTCGAGGCCGCGCCGGAACGTGCTCCCGCCGTAGCGTCGTCGTCCCGCCCGGCCGCGGACGCCCCGCCGGTCCGGTCACAGCGGCGTGGGGCGGCCGCGGACCCGCCGCCGGAGAAGCCCGATGAGGCCACGCAGACCGCGCGGCGCACGGCCGCCCGCAAGACCGCGAAAGCGGCCCGGCTGATCCGCTGACGCGTCAGCCCCGGTCCGGGGCGGGCGGCAGGTCGTCGAGGAAGTCGCCGGTCGGGGCGAAGAACAACGAGCCGGTACGGGCCGTCGAGAAGTCCAGGATGCGGTCGTGGCTGCCGTACGGGTCGCCGAGGAACATCCGGCGCAGCATCAGCTCGGGCACGTCCGGGGTGGCCGCGTACGCGATGTAGTAGGTGCCGAACTCACCGGCCGCGACCGAACCGAACGGCATGTTGTCCCGCAGGATCTTCAGCTCGGTGCCGTCCGGCGCCTCGACGGTGTTGAGCGCGACGTGCGAGTTCGCCGGCTTGTCGGCGAGCTCGATGTTGTCGAGCTTGGTCCGCCCGATCACCGCCTCCTGCTGCTCGACCGTCAGCGCGTTCCATGCCGTCATGTCGTGCACGTACTTCTGCACCATGACGTAGCTGCCGCCGGCGAACGCCGAATCCTCGTCGCCGACCAGCACCGCGGCGGACGCGGCCGGACCGACCGGATTCTCCGTGCCGTCCACGAACCCGAGCAGGTCCCGCTCGTCGAAATACTTGAACCCGTGCGTCTCGTCGACGATGTCAGCGGCGCCGCGCAGCCGCTCGCCGATCTTGGCAGCCAGCTCGAAACAGACGTCGACCTGCCCGGCCCGCAGATGGAAGAGCAGGTCACCGGGGGTGGCCGGCGCGGTGTGCCGGGCGCCCTTCCACTGCCGGAACGGATGCAGCTGCGCGGGCCGCGGCCCGGCGAAAAGCCGGTCCCACAGCTGCGAGCCGATCCCGGCGACACACGAGAGCTGGGCCGCGGGCACCCGGAAGCCGACCGACCGCTGCAGGCCGCTGAGATCTTCGAGCAGGTCACGCACGACGGATTCGCCGCCCTCGCGCACGGTCGCGACGAGGAAGATCGCGGCATCGGTCAGCGGGCTGAGCACCGCCTGATGGTTGACGGTCGGACCAACTGATCGAGGCGCAGTCACAGAGCGCAGCCTAGGGCCTGCGCGCCGATAATCGACAGATGAGTGAGCACAGGGAGGTCCTCGTCATAGGCGCGGGGCTGTCCGGCATCGGCGCGGCCTACCGGCTGCAGACCGAGTGCCCGGGCCGCAGCTACGCGATCCTCGAGGCCCGGGAGGCCAGCGGCGGGACGTGGGATCTGTTCCGCTATCCGGGGGTACGGTCGGACTCCGACATGTTCACCCTGGGCTACCCGTTCCGGCCCTGGCGGCAGCCGAAGGCCATCGCGGCCGGCGGCACCATCCTGGAGTACCTGCGCGACACCGCCGCCGAGTACGGCATCGACAAGCACATCCACTACGGCCGCCGGGTCGTCGCCGCGTCCTGGTCGACCGCCGATGCCCGCTGGACCGTCCGGACCGGCTCCGGCGAGGAATGGACCTGTTCCTTCCTGTACGTCTGCACCGGTTACTACCGTTACGAGGCCGGCTACGAGGCCGACTTCCCCGGCCGGGACAGTTTCACCGGCGCGGTCGTGCACCCGCAGCACTGGCCCGAGGATCTGGACTACGCCGGCAAACGGGTGGTGATCATCGGCAGCGGGGCGACCGCGGTGACGCTGGTGCCGGCGATGGCGGAGCAGGCCGCGCACGTGACGATGGTGCAGCGCTCCCCCAGTTATCTGCTCTCCCTGCCGGCCAAGGAGGGCGGCGCGCGGCTGGTGGGCCCGCAGGTGGTCCGCGCCCGCAACGTCCTGCTGACCTGGGCGCTGTTCCAGGCGTCGCGGCGCTGGCCCGCCCGGGTGGCGAAGTCGTTGCGGGCGGGTGTGGCCAGGCAGCTGCCGGCGGACGTACCGGTGGATCCGCATTTTGCCCCTCGCTATGACCCGTGGGATCAGCGGCTCTGCGTCGTGCCGGACGGCGATCTGTTCGCGGCGATGCGGGCCGGGCGGGCCTCGGTGGTGACCGCGACGATCGACTCCTTCACCCCGGACGGGATCCGGCTGACCGGCGGTGAGCACCTGGCGGCCGACGTGATCGTCACCGCCACCGGGCTGACCATGGTCGCGTTCGGCGAGATCGCGCTGAGTGTCGACGGCCGGCCGGTCGACGCCCACGAGCTGCACGTCTACAAGGCGATGATGTTCGACGGCGTACCGAATCTCGCCTGGTGTGTCGGCTACACCAACGCCTCCTGGACGCTGCGGGCCGACCTGACCTCCCGGTACGTCTGCCGCCTGCTCAACTACCTGGACCGGCACCGGATCGACATCGCCACCCCGCGGCTGCCCGCCGGCGCCCACGACACCGGCGAGCCACTGATGAACCTCTCCTCCGGCTACGTCCGGCGCGCCGCCGCTGTGCTGCCGCGGCAGAGCGACCGCCGGGCCTGGCGGATGCTCAACAACTATCTGCTCGATATGCCGCGCATGCGACTGAGCCGGATCGACGACGGTGACATGATGTTCGCCCGGACCAGGACGGGAGAATGACCGTGGAACGCTTCGCATTCGCCGGGCGCACGTGTGTCATCACGGGCGCGGCCAGCGGCATCGGCGCCGCGCTCACCCTCGACCTGGCCCGGCGCCGGGCTGAGCTGGCCCTGGTCGACCGGGACGCCGAAGGGCTGGAGCGGGTCGCCGCGCTGGCCCGCGAGCTGGGCGCACCGGAGGTCAGCACCCACGTGGTGGACCTGTCCGACGGCGGCGACCGCCTCGACCTGGCCGCCACGGTCGCCGAGCGCCACGGCGGCGCCGACCTGCTGGTCAACAACGCCGGGGTGGCTCTGAGCGGCACGTTCGAGCAGGTCAGCATGAAGGACTTCGACTGGTTGATGGAGATCAACCTGCACGCCGTGGTCCGCACGACCAAGGCGTTCCTGCCGCAGCTGCTCAGCCGCCCGGGCGCCCACGTGGTCAACATCTCCAGCCTGTTCGGCCTCATCGCACCCCCGACCCAGGTCGCCTACGTGACCAGCAAGTACGGCGTACGCGGGTTCTCCGAGGCGCTGCGGCACGAGCTGGCCGGCCAGGTCGGCGTCACGGTGGTGCACCCCGGCGGCATCAGGACCAACATCGCCACCAGCGCCCGGCTCAGCGGCCCGGACGTGGACGGCAAGCAGGCCGCGCAGGCCGCCGAGTTCACCCGCAGGGCGCTGACGCTGCCGCCCGAGGAGGCGGCCAAGCTGATCGTGGCGGCCGTCCAGGCCCGCAAGCCGCGCCTGGTGATCACGCGGGCGGCCAAGCTGGCCGACGTGCTGGCCCGGGTCGCGCCCGGCCGCTACTGGAACGTCATCCAGCGCCAGCTCGACAAGCGGAACCTCATGTAGGCGCCGTGTCGGTGCCGTGTCAGCGGGCCCGCGCACCCTGGAGAGCATGACAGCTGATCTCGTGATCGAGGCCGAGGGTCTCGTCAAGCACTTCGGGTCGACGAAAGCCCTGCAGGGCGTCGACCTCGCCGTGCCCCGGGGGACCGTGCTCGGCGTCCTGGGGCCCAACGGCGCGGGCAAGACCACCGCCGTCCGCATCCTCTCCACCCTGCTCACGCCCGATGCCGGCCGCGCCCGGATCAGCGGCTTCGACGTCGTCCGCGACGCCGAGCGGGTCCGTCAGGTGATCGGCCTGACCGGCCAGTACGCCTCGGTCGACGAGGACCTGACCGGCCGGCAGAACCTCGAGCTCTTCGGCACGCTGCTCGACCTGGGCCGGGCCGGTGCCCGCCGGCGGGCCGCCGAGCTGCTCGACTGGTTCGACCTGACCGACGCGGCCGGCCGCCAGGCCAAGACCTACTCCGGTGGCATGCGGCGGCGCCTCGACCTGGCCGCGAGCCTGGTCGGCTCCCCCGACGTGATCTTCCTGGACGAGCCCACCACCGGCCTGGACCCGGCCAAGCGCGAGGACATGTGGGACGTGGTCCGCTCGCTGGTGGCAGCGGGTTCCACAGTGCTGCTCACCACGCAGTACCTGGAGGAGGCGGACGCACTGGCCGACGCGATCACGGTGATCGACCACGGCCGGGTCATCGCGCACGACACCCCCGAGGGACTCAAGCGGGTGGTCGGCGGCCAGACCCTGGAGGTACGCCCGTCCGACGCGACGCAACTCGACCTGACCGCCGCGATCCTGTCCGAGGTGTCCTCGGGAGCGCCGGCCGACGAGATCCGCAAGGGCATGCTCGCCGTACCGGTCACCGACGACAGCGCGCTGACCGAAGCGGTGGCCCGGCTCGCCGCCGCGGGCGTCGCGGTCACCGAGCTCTCGCTGCACCTGCCCAGCCTCGACGAGGTCTTCTTCACCCTCACCGGGCGCACCGCCTCTGACGACGACACCACGACCACCACGATCAAGGAAGAGGTGGCGGCATGACCACGACCCTCAACGCACCCCGGACCAGCCGGCCGGTCATGCCCGCGGCCGTGCAGCCGCATCCACGACCGTTCCGGCTCGCGCGGCACTCCTTCGCGCTCGCCAAACGCAGCCTGATCAAGACGGCCCGGACGCCCGAGGCGCTCATCGACGTGACGTTGCAGCCGGTGCTGTTCCTGATCATCTTCGTGTACGTCTTCGGCGGCGCGGTCGCCGGTTCCACCCACGACTACCTGCAGTTCCTGCTGCCCGGCATCCTGGCCCAGACGATCGCGACCGGCTGCATCGCGATCGGCGTCAACCTCAACACCGACATCGCCAAGGGCATCTTCGACCGCTTCCGGTCACTGCCGGTGCCCCGCTCGGCGCCGCTGCTGGGCGCGGTCCTCGGCGACATCGTCCGGTACGTGATCGTCACGCTCTCCACGCTGGCGATCGGTTACGTGATGGGCTTCCGGATCACCACCGACCCGCTGAGCGCCGTCGCGGGTTGCGCGCTGGCCGTGCTCTTCGCGCTGTGCCTGAGCTGGCTGCCGGTGTTCGTGTCGATGAAGGTCCGTACCCCGGGTGCGGTCCAGGGCCTGATGTTCGCGCTGATCATGCCGCTGAGCTTCGCGTCCAACGTGTTCGTCGGGACCAGTACGCTGCCGGGCTGGATGCAGAGCTTCGTCGACGTGAACCCGCTGACCCACCTGGTCGGCGCGGTCCGGGGCCTGTTCCTCGGTTCGCCGATCGGCAACCACGTGTGGTGGACCCTCGCCTGGTGCGCCGGCTTCGTGGTGGTGTTCATGCCGCTGGCGCTGCGGGCGTACCGGAAGAAGGTTTAGAGCAGGTCGGCCATGAGCTCGCGGATTCTCGAGCTCATGGCCGTCGCCGCTCGCGGCGCGAGCGCGGCCAGCAGCTTCCGGCGGTCGTCCTCGCCGCCGAGGACGGCGTCCAGGCGACCGTCCTCCCCCGGCGGGAACAGGCTCCCGACGTTGGCGCCGATCCGCATCCCGAGGGTCCACAGATCACGCGCGGTCGCGTCGGCGCCGCGGAAGGCCGCGAGCTCGGCCCCGCCCAGCGCCCATATCCCGAGCAGCGGATTGTCGTGGGCGGGCAGGGCCTCGTCCCGGGCGAGCCGCAACAGTGCCACCGCTCCGGCGTCGGCGTCCGGGTCCGGCTGGGCCTGCGCCACCCGCAGGCGCAGCACCGCCACCGCGACGCGGCAGACGACCCGGGTCTGCGGCGACCGGTCGGCAGAGGCCTCGACGGTACGGCTGACCGCGTCGCCGTAGGCCAGTGCCTCGTCGTAGCGGCCCCGCCGGCAGGCCAGGTGGGCCAGACCCAGGTACGCCTGGGCGGCGTCGTTGTCGTCGGCCTGGCCGGAGGTCGCCAGCACCCGCAGGCGGTGCGCGGCGTCCGGGTCACCGGCCAGCGCCTGCTGCACGTCCAGCAGCACCCGGATCGACCGGGCGTCCTGCGTCGCGCCCACCAGTTCCATGTGCCGCACGCTGCGGCTCAGCCACCCGGCGGCGCGCTCTTCGCCGCGGGAGCTGATCCAGTGACCGGCGGCCTGGGAGGCCATCGCCATCCCCCAGTGGTCGCCGGCCACCTCGAACCGCTGGTACGCCAGTTCGGCGTCCTCGGCCGAGGCCTCGGCCATGCCGCCGTTCTCCCGCATCGCCGCCCGGATGAAGAACCCCAGTCCCTGCACGTACGGGTCGGGATGGTCGATCAGCTCGACGGCCCCCAGCATGGTGCGTTCCGGGTCGTAGGAGTCGAAGGCTGGGAGCGCCGACGCCAGTGCCCGCTCCCGGGAGGACACCTCGCCGGGCCGTTCGGCCAGCAGTTGCTTGAGGACGCGGCGGGCCAGCGCGATGAGCCGGGGCGGACCGGTGATGCCGGCGTTGAGCCCGGCGATCAGGCACATCCAGGCCAGCCGGTCGGCGTCGGGCAGCGGCAGACCGGCGGACCGGCCGTGCAGCAGCGCCGAACGACGGCGGGCCACCGGGTCGTCCAGTTGCAGCAGGTCGCCGGCCCAGGTGCTGACCTCGACGTGCAGCCCGCGGACGGTCCACACGTGGAAGAGCGCGGTGGCGATGTCGACGGCCGCCGGCTGATCGTCGTGAGCCAGGGCGAAGCGCAGACCGGCCAGCAGGTTCTCCTGCTCGGCGGCGCACTCGGCGAAGGCGTCGAGCTGCCCGGGACCGAGATAACGCGAGGTCAGGCCGACCGCCTGGGCCCGGGCCCACCGGGTCAGCCCGGCCGAGGCGGCCGGTGCGCCGGCGCCGAGCCGGGCCTCGCCGTACTCGCGGACCGTCTCGAGCATCCGGTAGCGCGGGCCGCTGCTCTCCGCGTCCAGGCTCACCAGCGACTGCTCGACGAGATCGGCCAGCGTCCGCCGGACATCCGGTCGCCCGGCCACCGCGGCGGCGAGCTCGGCGGTGAACGCGGCCGGGATGACCGCGAGGCGTTGCAGCAGTTCACGGGCGTCGGGATCGAGCAGCTCCCGGCTCCAGTCGACCATCGCCCACAGGCTCGCGTGCCGCTCCGGCAGGCCGCGCAGGGCGTCGTCGAGCAGCGCGAACCGGTCACTTAGCCCGGCGAGGACGTCGTCGATGGGCATGTGCCGCAGTCGGGCCGCCGCCAGCTCCAGGGCCAGCGGCAGGTTGTCCAGGTGGTGGCAGAGGGCGAGCGCGCGATCCCGGTCCCAGGCCGGTACGGCCCCGGCCGCCCGCGCCCGGGTCTCCAGCAGCCGCAGCGCCTCCTGGTCCGGCAACGCCGCCAGCCGGTGCACCACCTCACCCACGAGCGCGAGCGGCGCCCGGCTCGTGGCCAGCACCGCGACCTCCGGCCCGGTGGCCGCGAGCAGATCGGCGACGACTGCCGCCGCGGCGTCCAGCACGTGCTCGCAGTTGTCCAGCACGATCAGCCCGTCGAGATCCGCGGCGACGGCGCGCAGGCGGTCCTGCGGGCTCAGCACCCGCCGCTCCAGCGTGATGCCGGGCGCGGCCGTGGTGTCCGCCCCGCCGAGCACGGCCAGCACGGCCGGCAGCACCTCGTCCGGGGCGCGCAGGCCGGCCAGTTCGACCACCCGGACCGGCCCGGCCGAGCGCCGGGCGACCTCGGCGGCGAGCCTGGTCTTGCCCGCCCCGCCGGTCGCCACGATCGTGACCAGCGGCGCCTCGGCCAGCGCGGCGGTCACCGTCAGCACATCGGACTCCCGCCCGACCAGCGCGGTCGCCGAACGCCGCCAGCCCCGCGGCAGCACGCTCACCGGCCGGTGTGGCGTCCCGGGCGGCTTCAGCTCACCGCGCAACAGAGCGAGATGGGCCTCGGCGAGCACCGGGGACGGGTCCGCGCCGTACCGGTCGGCCAGCTCCGCGCGAAGCCGCTCGAACACCTCCAGTGCCTCGGCGTCCCGGCCCTGAGCGGCGAGCACCCTGATCAGCAGGGCGGCGGCCGGTTCGTCGGGCGGGGTGTGTGCGGCCAACCGGCGCAGATCCGCCTCGTCGAACGCACCGGCGCCGGCCAGCGCGGCCTCGGCCCGCACCGCGGCCAGCTCGGCGAAAAGCCGCAGGTCCGCGGCCGGGGCCAGCTCGGGAACCTCGGGAAACCGCGCCCGGGCCTCGTCGGCCGCGGCCCGCGCGACCGTCGGATCGGTCGCGGCGCGTGCTTTGTCGATCAGCATCCGTACGGCGACCGCATCGACCTCGACCCGGTCCGCCGGCACCCGATAACCACCCGCGACCGCGTCAACGGGCACCCCGAGCCGCCGCACCCGGGAGATCAGGGCCTGCAACGCTCCGGCCGCATCGTCGGGCGGATCGCCCTGCCAGACCGCCTCGGCCAGCGCCACAGTGGAGACAATCCGCCCGCGGGCGCCGATAAGCTCCCGGAGCAGCGCAGCAAGCCGCTCACCCCGCACCGGCCGCCCGTCAACAGCCAGCGTCCCCAGCGTCGTGATCGCCAGCACACCTACCCCAGCCCCGGATTGCGCCGTCGTTGTCGAGGGCGCCAAAACAGACTAGGGGGTGTCTCGTAGATCATGGCGTCGCCGAGGCGAGGTTCAGGTCCCGCACCGCGAGGCGGAGGCTGGGCCCGCCGCAGGCCGTCATGATCTACGAGACACGTGTCGTTGGGTGAAGCCCGTGGGACGTGACACCGGTGCGTCGGCGGCTGGCCGAACGCATGAGTGGGGCGTTGCCGGGCCCGGCGTGGGCGATCGATGACACTGGCCTGCTCGAATACGGCACAGCGTCGCCGTGCGTGGCCCGCCGATACACCGGCACCGCCGCCCGGCTGGGGCTTGCGTCCGAGCGTGTTGGTGGCCGACGCGGGTTACGGCGACGCCGGCGAATTCCGGCAGTGCCTCGCCGCGCGCGGCATCGGCTACGCCGTGCAGGTCGCGCACACGGTCACCGCCTACCCGCTGAGCGCCGGACGCACGACGGTGCCTTGATGCGGCGATGGCCCTTACCCGAGGAAGATCTACCGGTCGCCCGCCGGCCCGGTCCGCGACCTGCTCTTGGCGGCCGGGCCCGGCGCGGCCCGGCGGGTGACCTGCAACGCCTGGACCCGAAATCCCTGCGCCCGGACCATGACAACGCCCAGCTAGGGGGTGAACCATGCCGGACCGACCGGAGATCGTCTGCATCTGTGGCTCCGTTCGATTTGCGGAGGAGATGCGTACGGCGAACCTTGAGCTGACCCTCGCCGGTGTCATCGTCGTCGCGCCGGGCGAAGCGGGCGAGTCGATCACCAACGAGCAGAAGAAGGCGCTGGACGCCCTTCACCTGCGCAAGATCGACCTGGCTGACCGGGTTCTGGTCGTCAATCCCGGCGGGTACATCGGCGAGTCCACGAGCCGGGAGATCGCCTACGCCCGCGCCATCGGCAAGCCGGTCTCGTTCACCGATACCGTCTGAAAGAAACTTCGCCTGCCCGCCCAGAAGCCCACCCGCCTAGAAGAACGTGAGGCGTTTGCGGTTCTGGCCGTTGATCGTCGTGAAGTCGCCGCCGGCGGCGATTCTGCTCTGGGGGCGGTCCACCGCCAGCGCGCGGACGCCGATCACCCCGTTCGCCTGCGGGGCCCACGGGGTCAGACCGCCCCGGCTGTCGATCGCCGCGAGTTTGACCCGGCTCACCGCGCCGTCGGTGCAGGCGCCCTGGTTGCCGTTGCGGTTGGTGAGGCAGGCCCGGTCGAAGTGGCCGCCCACGTAGACGATGCCGCCCAGCGTCGCGATCGCCACGGTGTCGCCGTCGAAGGTACGGGTCCAGCGGACCGTGCCGCCGGCCGAGTACGCGAGCACCTTCCCGCCCTGCCCGCCGGTGGCCGCGTAGACGCCGTTCGCGTCGGTGGCCAGCGCGTTGACCTGGGCCGGCGCGTTGGGCCGGAAGGCGCTGAACACGCCGCCGCTGGTGGCCGAGAGCGCGGCGATCCGCAGCGTCCCGCTCACTCCGTTGATCTTGTGGAAGGCGCCGCCGGCGTAGAGCCGGGAGCCGGCCAGGGTCAGGGTGTGGACGGAGTCGTCGGCGCCGGCCCGCCAGCCGCGGTCGAGGCCGCCGCCGGTCAGCGAGAACGCCGCCAGGTTGGACCGGGTGACGCCGTCGATCGAGGTGAAGCTGCCGCCGACGTACAGCCGGCCGTTGCCGGCCGCGAGGGCGTACGGCGCCCCGGCCACCGAGTGCGAGAACGTGCCCACGTCGCCCGAGGTCGCGTCGATCCGGGCCAGTGCGTCGCGCCGCCAGCCGGAGACCCGGTGGAAGTCGCCGCCGGCGTACACCGAGGTGCCGATGACCGCCAGGGCCCGGACGGTGGCGTCGGCGGCCGGTGACCAGTTCAGCAACGCGCCGGAGGACGCGTCGAACGCGGCCAGCCGTTGCCGGTCGTAGGTGCGTCCGCCCCAGCCGACGCTGGTGAAGGAGCCGCCGACGTAGACGGTGCTGCCGCGGTACGCGACCGCGTACACGGAGCCGTTGAACAGCGGGGCCTTGCCGGGGCTGGCGCTGACCGCTCGCACCGGGGCCGCCCCGGAGGCGATGACGACGGCGGTAGCCGCGCCGACGGTCAGCAGACGACGGGAGGTGGTACGCAGCGAACTACGTACGAACTGGAAGAAACGCACACAGGCTTAACCGTCGCGGCTGGGCGAAAGTCGCGCCGCCGCGCCGTCATGCTGCGCGCCACGCGGGGCCAGGTCGGCCAGCTGGAGCTTTTCGCCGGTGACGAGCTCGTCCTGGGCCGCCGGCAGGGTGCGCAGTCCGAGCATCGCCAGCCACTCGACGAGCTGCCGGTGCAGGGCGTCGGGGCCGGTCAGGTCGCCCTGGGTGATCGGCCACTCGGCCGGGTGCACCAGCATCGCCTCGGTCTGCCAGCCGCCCAGCCCGCCGTGCGAGCCGACGAGCTCCTCGAAGGCCGCCACCTCGTCGGTGACGGGGTCGACCGAGCTGATCAGCACCAGGTCACCGATGTGCTCGGCCTTCTGGTGCCGCAGCAGATCGGCCCGGGCATGCGGCCCGTACGGCAGCAGCGGGTCGACGCCCTCCACCGTCCCGTCGGCGAGCCGGTGGCTGCCGGCAGCCCCGACGGCCACCGGCCCGCCGTCGTCCACGATCACCAGGCCGACCCCGGGATGCCCGGTCAGCCCGGGAATGAGCTGCGGATACTCCCGGTCGATGGTGGCCCGGTCGACCCGCCGCGGGAACCGGGTCAGGTAGATCAGCGCCAGGTTGCCGGACGAGACGACGAGCAGCGGCGCGATCGGCGACGGCGGGAAGCCGGGCTCCGCGGTGGCCTCGGACTCCGCCGGGGTCGAGGGGGCGTCGGCCGGGCACGCGGAGAAGCGTTCGACCGCCTGCTCCAGCGTCTCCCCGTGCCGCTGGCGGAAGGTGGCGCCCTGGCTCTGGCCGTGGTCGGAGAGCACGACGATCTGATACTTGCGGGCCGCCTCGGGCTCCAGGCGTTCGATCACGCCGAGCATCCGGTCCAGGCTCTCCAGCTGCCGCATCGACTCGGGGCGGGCCGGGCCGGCGTGGTGGGCCACCTCGTCGTAGTCGACCAGGTCGCAGTAGACGGCCGGGGCGCCGCGGGCCATCTGCTCGGCGATCAGCGACACGTTGACGTCGCGCAGCAGCATCGAGGCAGGCCGCAGCGCCAGGAACGCGCCGGAGCGGCTCACCCGGGGCTGCAGATTGCGGCGGCGCTGGAGGCGGGCCTGGTGCAGCTCGGTGAAGACCTCACCGACGCCGAGCACCAGGGCCCGGGTGAAGCCGAACGGGCTGGCCATGAACGCGGCCCAGCCCCGGGCCGAGCGGCCGGGCAGGGCGGCGTGGCTGACGGTGAGCAGGCTGATCGCGGCGTCGCCGGAGAACGCGTTGCCGATGCTGACGCCGCCGTCGCGGAGCAGCCCCCGGCCGTCGGAGAGCCGCGGTTCGATCATCGCCGCGTCGCGGGGGCGGTTGGACACCATCAGCCGGCCGGTCGCCTTCTCGTACCAGCGGAAGGCCGGGATCTGCCGGGAGGCGCCGTGCAGGATGCCGGCCTGCGCGGCGGGCGTGGTCGACGGCAGGCCGGTGTGCCAGCCGCGCATGGCGTGGGTGCCGCTGCGCAGCCAGCGCCCGATGGTGGGCAGGTTGCCGGCGCGTACGGCCCAGCGCAGCACCGGCTCGCTCACCCCGTCGAGCTGCACCATCAGCAGGCCGGGCTCGGTGCCCGGCTGCGGCCGGCGCAGGGTGAGCAGCCGGCCGCCGCCCTGCCGGGCCTGGCGCCGCCGGATGCCGCGCATGAGCCGGCGGGCCTCCTTGACGAACGTGTCCTCGGTGCCGCTGTCGGCCATCCAGTCCAGGATCGCCGCGCAGACCACCGCCAGCAGCGCCGCGACCCCCACCGTGGGCCAGCCGCTGAGCCGCTTGGACGGGTCCAGCTCCAGGGCCACCGCCATCACGATGACCTGGGCGGTGACGCCGAGCAGCATGGCTCCCCAGCCGCCCAGCGCGACGACGCCGGCGAGCAGCAGCGGGCGCAGCACCGCACCGACCGCGGCGACCAGCAGCACCAGGCCGAGGGTGTCGACCACGTCCGTGCTGCGGACCCCGGGCATCAGCCACAGAGTGAAGGTGAGCACGACGAAGGTGGTGAGCGCGCTGCGGAAGACGGCCCGGGCCCGGTTGACGACCCGGGGCCAGGCGAACAGGGCACGCAGTTCCGCCCGGCGGTTCCGGGCACCGGGAACCGGCACGGGATCCCGCGGGCTGCCCCCTGTGCTTACGGCCACCCGAAAACGATCGCACAAGGCGTGCGGCTGCGGTTCCCCGCGTAGCGAACGCCACTCGCAGGGCGGGCGGAACCGGTCACCCGGCCGGCCCGTCGTACCGGACAGCGTCGACTTCCGTGGAGGACTCTGTGCGCGTCAAGACGGTTCTGCCCACCCTGCTGCTGCTCACCCTCGCCGGCGGTTGCGCCGGTCAGCAGGCCGGCGGCGCGCCGGAGCCGGCCGCCGCCACCTGGACCCCGCCGGCCAAGTACGGCTTCGTCCTCGACTCCCAGTGCGGCGAGCGGGCGCTCATCGGCCGGTTCCGGGTGACCGTGCAGGACGACAAGGTGGTCCGCACCGAGGGCCTCGACGACAGCGCGCGGCGGGCGCTCATGCTGCGCCTCGCCGATCTGGTCCCGACGCTGCGGCAGCTGGAGGAAGAGGCGGAGACCGCGCGGCGGGACGGCGCCGACGTGGTGGAGGTCGAGCGGGACAGCACTGATGCCCATCCCACCCGGATCAAGATCGACCCGTCGCGTGACGCCGTGGACGACGAGGCCTGCTACACGATCGAGGAGTACACGATCGGGTTAATGAGCGGCCCGTCGCCGTCGCCGTCGCGATAGGTTCGGGGCTCGGCGAGGGACTGGGGAGGCCCGCATGCGGGTCGGACCCGTCGTCCTGGCGGCAGCACTGCTGCTGACCGGCGCCTGCGACTCATCTGCGCCGGAGCAGCCGGCGCCCGCGCCGGCTGCTCCGGCCGGGCAGCGCGTCGTCGGCTACTTCACCGACTGGGGCGTCTACGGCCGCAACTTCCAGGTGCGCAACGTCGAGGCCAGCGGTGCGGCCGCCGGGCTCACCCATCTGGTGTACGCGTTCGGCAAAGTCACCGACGGCGGTTGCCGCACCAGCGACAAGTGGGCCGACTACGAGAAGCCGATCGCCGCGCCGGACAGCGTCGACGGGGTGGCCGACACCCCGGGCCAGGGTCTGCGCGGCAACTTCGGTCAGCTCCGCAAGCTCAAGGCCCGCCATCCCGGGCTCCGGGTGATCTGGTCGTTCGGCGGCTGGACCGGCTCGAAGGGTTTCACCGCGGCGGCCGGTGATCCCCGCGCGTTCGCCGGGTCCTGCCGTGCGCTGCTGAGGGACTCCCGCTGGGCGGATGTCTTCGACGGGATCGACATCGACTGGGAATACCCGAACGCCTGCGGACTGGTCTGCGACAAGAGCGGGCCGGGAGCGCTGGCCGGGCTGATCGGGGCCCTACGCGCCGAGCTGGGCCCGAAGGCGCTGGTCACCGCGGCGGTGCCGGGTGACCCGGGCAAGCTGGCGGCCGCCGATTACGCCACCGCGGCGCGCGATGCCGACTGGCTCAGCGCCATGACCTACGACTTCTTCGGCACCGGTGGCGGGCCGGGACCGACGGCGCCGCATTCGCCGCTCACCGCGTACCCGGGCATCCCACGCGCCACCGCGACCACCGACGCCGCGATCAGCAAGCTGATCTCGATGGGTATCCCGGCGCCGAAGGTGCTGCTGGGCGTGGGTTTCTACGGCCGCGGGTGGGCCGGGGTCAGCGCCGCGGCGCCGGGCGGCCGGGCGACCGGGCCGGCGCCGGGCAGCACCGAGAAGGGCATCGAGGACTACGCGGTGCTGCGCCGGACGTGCCCGCCGACCGGCACGGCCGGCGGGACGGCCTACGCACTGTGCCGTGGCCAGTGGTGGAGCTACGACACCCCGGAGACCATCAGGACCAAGATGGCGTACGCCCGCAGCCGCGGTCTCGGTGGCGCGTTCGCCTGGGAGCTCTCCGGCGACACCACGGACGCCCAGCTGGTCGGCGCGATGGCCGCCGGCCTGCGGGACAGCTAGCCGATCCGCACCCAGACGTCGTCCAGGGTGCCCTGGAACTGGTCGTTGTCGGAGTAGGCGCCCTTGCCGCCGATGCTGAGCGGGCGGTCGTTGGCCACCGACAGGCCGGCCGCGATGGCCCGGTTGCCCCGCACCGCACCGTCCACGAGCACGGTCAGAGCGGTCGCCGTACGCCGGCACTCCACCGCGTGCCAGGTGCCGTCGGCAACCGAAACCGTGCTGGTGACGAGCTTGATGCCGGGGCGGGCGCCGACCAGCACACAGCTCGCCCGGCCGGCGGCCCCGTCCACCTGCAACTTGTACTGGCTGCTGGTGGCCGAGTAGCCCTTCTGCACGACGTTCTGGCCCTTGCTGGTCTGGCTGCGCGACAGCAGCACCCTGGCGCCGTACGAGATCGCTCTGGTGCCCGGGTTGAGGTTCGCCGCGCTGGGGCTCTGCAGTGCGGCGTGCGGGCACCGCTTCTTGCCGGTGCACTTGCCCGGGAAGCGCAGCGCGTGGCCCTGGCCGCGCCGGACCATGCTCACGGTGCCACCGTTGCCGGTGATCAACCGGAGCGTGTGGCCGTTGCCGGATTCGTCGGTGATCGAGGTGGCCCGGCCGCCGTCGAAGCCGTACCGCGCGACCAGGGTCCCCCCGGTGGCCGCCCTGCTCACCTGCGCGGCGTCCGCCGCGGTACGGGTCGCCGTCACCGTGGCGGAGGGCGTGCCGACCTGCTCATGGGCCGAGGCCGCGTCCGGCACGGAGCCGGCGAGCAGGCCGGCGAGAACCGCGGGGACGACAAGAGAACGAGATCGCATGTCCGAATTATTACTTGTGAACCATTTGGTAGGTCAGTCAACCGCCTACGACGGTCGGCCGATCATGGTGACTTTTCGGACTAATTACCGCCCGTAACCACGAACGCGCCCCGGCCGCGATCGGCCGGGGCGCGTCCTGGGCCGGGATCCGGCCGAACGGTCCTCAGCCGACGTGGACCGCGGCCTCGCCGGTCGGCAGGTCTTCCTTGCCGACCTTGATGAACACCGCGGTGATGATGCCGGCGAGCAGGATCAGCCCGGCCGCCCAGGTGAACGCGTCGGCGTAACCGTCGACCTGCGCCTCCAGCTGCACCCGCGGCGAGGGCGGCTGGCCGGCGGTGAGGTGACTCGCGATGTACGCCGTGATGGCACTGGTGGCGATCGTGTTCAGCAGGGCGGTGCCGAGCGAGCCGCCGACCTGCTGGGTGGCGTTCAGCGCCGCGCTGGCCGCACCGGCGTCGTGATCGGGCACGCCGACCAGGGCCAGGCTGGACAGCGGCACGAACGTGAAGCCCAGGCCCAGGCCGAGCAGCAGCTGCGCCGGCATCAGGTGGGCCCAGAAGGAGGTGTCCAGGTCGATGAAGCGCAGCGAGATCATGCCGGCCGCGGCGAGCACCGGGCCGATCAGCATCAGGATCTTCGGGCCGATCCGGGGCAGCAGGTTCGACGCCACGGTGGCCGAGATCAGCACGCCGACCGTGGTCGGCAGCGAGGCGAAGCCGGCCTCCAGCGGGGTGTAGCCGAGCACGTTCTGCAGGAACAGCGTCAGGAACAGGAACGCGCCGAACAGGCCCGCGCCGACCAGCATCGAGGTCAGATAGGCGCCACCGCGGTTGCGGTCGAGCACGATCCGCAGCGGGAGCAGCGGGTTCCGGCTGGACCGCTCGATCAGCACGAAGATCACCAGCAGCAGCAGACCGGCACCGAGGAAGGCCCACGTGGTGCCCGAGTCCCAGCCCTTGTCCGGCTTGGCCGCCTGGGTGAAGCCGTAGACCAGCGAGGTCAGGCCCAGCGTGACGACGATCGCGCCGGGCACGTCGTACGAGGTGTCACCGTCGGACCTGCTCTCCGGCACCAGCGGGATCGCCAGGAACAGGGCCAGCAGGGCGATCGGGATGTTGACCAGCAGGCACCAGCGCCAGCTCGCGTACTCGGTCAGCACGCCACCGAGCAGCAGGCCGACCGCCGAGCCACCGCCGGCGATGGCGCCGTAGACCGCGAAGGCCTTGGCCCGCTCCCGGGCCTCGGTGAACAGCACGGTGAGCAGCGCCAGCGAGGCCGGGGCGAGCAGCGCGCCGAAAGCGCCTTGCAGGGCCCGGGCGCCGAACAGCAGTGGTCCCGTGGTGGCGAGACCGCCGATCGCGGACGCGACCGCGAAGCCGACGGCACCGACCATGAACGTGCGCTTACGCCCCCAGTAGTCGGCGATCCGGCCACCGAGCAGCAACAACCCGCCGAAGGCCAGCGTGTACGCCGTGATGACCCACTGCTGGTCGGCCACGGTGATGCCCAGGTCGAGCCGGGCGCTGGGCAGGGCGATGTTCACGATGGTGGCGTCGAGCACAACCATGAGCTGGGAGATGGCGATCACGCCGAGGGCGGCCCAGCGCCGGGGGTGCAGCTGGGGAGCGTGCTCCGGCCGCACTTCTGACGCTTCTGCGGCAGCGGACATCAGTCGTTCCTCTCGATATGCGGAGCCGGCCAGGACACCGTCCCGGACCGGCCCGCGCACCGAAGACTACTGAGATCCACTCCCGTAACCGGCCGCTGAGCTGGGAAATGAGACGCGGCTCGCACCTGGCTCAGGAGGGTGTCGGCTCCGCGGTGACCCCCGTGTCCGGCATCGCCTGCGGGAACGCACTGTCCAGGGGGACCGCTCCGGCCGCCACGAGTCCGAGCTGGACACCCTGCTTGGGCAGCACCGCGTCGAGCAGCCAGTCCGCGGCCACGCGCACCCTGTTCCCCGGCATCGACAGGAGGTGATAACCCCGGGTGACGACCTTGGCCGGGAAACCGGACAGCGGCACGCCGAGCGGGTTGGCCGCCGAGTCCAGCCCGCCGAGGTCCACCACGAAGCCGAGGTCGTGGTGCTTGTACGCGCGCCGCCGGCCCCGCCCGTACGAGGCGGCGATGTTCTTCGCGACCATGGTGCCCTGCCGGGTGGCGTGCTGGGCGGTCATCCCGGTGATCTCCCCCGGCCGGGTCAGGTCGGGCACCGCCGCCGCGTCCCCGCAGGCGTACACCTCCGGATGCCCCGGCACGTTGAGGAACTCGTCGACCACCAGCCGGCCGTGCGCGGTCGGCAGGCCGATGTCGGCGACCAGCGGGTCCGGGCGTACGCCGACACACCAGATCAGCGAGCGGGTCGGAACGAACGAGCCGTCGCTGAGCCGTACGCCGTGCTCGGTCGCCTGCTGGACCGAGCTCTTGAGCAGTACCTCGACGCCCCGCTCGCGCAGCACCCGGTCGGCGGCGGTGGCCAGGCGGGTGTCGAGGCTGGGCAGCACCCGCTCGGCCGTGTCGATCAACAGCCAGCGCGGCCGGCCCCGGAGGCTGTCGCGGTGCCTGGTCAGCGCCTCGGTGAACAGCACACCCTGGGCCGCCACCTCCGTACCGGTGTAGCCGGCGCCGACCACGACGAAGGTGGACCGGGCCGCGCGCTCGGCCTCGTCGGTGCTGGTGTCGGCCATCTCGATCTGCCGGGTGATGTGGTCGCGCAGGTACAGCGCCTCCGGGATGCCGCGGAAACCGTGCGCGTATTCGGTGACGCCGGGCACCGGGAGCAGCTTGTTGACGCTGCCGGCGGCGATGACCAGGCGGTGGTAGCCGAGACTGCCCTTGCCGCCCTCGGGGTCGGCGTAGGAGACCGTGCGCGCGTCGAAGTCGAAGCCGTCGACCTCGCCGAGGACGACCTTGACCCCGGGCAGGGTGGCGGCCAGCGAGACGGAGACCCGCCGCGGCTCCAGGATCCCGGCGGCCACCTCGGGCAGCAGCGGCAGGTAGAGGAAGTAGTCGGTGGGGTTGACGATGACGATCTCAGCCGCGCCGCGGGAGAGCCTGGACAGCGTGCGGGCGGCCTGGAAACCGGCGAAGCCGGCTCCCACGATGACGATCCGGGGGCGAGCCATTACGAGTCCTTCCGTCGTGACCGGTGCCCGGTCCACGCTACTTCCGCTGGGTAGAGACGCTGTCACTTCGGGTAAGAGCACCCCATGGCCCTGCCGATCGAGGACTACGCGATCATCGCCGACACCCAGACCGCCGCGCTGGTCGGCCGCAACGGCTCGATCGACTGGCTGTGCGTGCCCCGGTTCGACTCCGGGGCCATCTTCGCCGCGCTGCTGGGCAACGACGAGAACGGGCACTGGACGATCGCCCCGGCCGGCGAGATCCGTTCGGTGCGGCGCCGCTACCGCAGCGAGACGCTGGTGCTGGAGACCGAGTTCGAGACCGACGAGGGTGTGGTCCGGCTCGTCGACTTCATGCCGCCGCGCGGCGAGGCGCCGGACGTCATCCGCATCGTCGAGGGAGTCCGCGGGCGGGTCCCGATGACCATGCAGTTGCGGCTGCGCTTCGACTACGGGCACGTGGTGCCCTGGGTCTACCGGGAACAGGGTGACCTGGTCGCGGTGGCCGGGCCGGACGCGGTCTGGCTGCGGACGCCGGTCGAGACCCACGGTGAGAACCTGGCCACCCGCGCCGACTTCACCGTGGCGGCCGGTGACCGTACCCCGTTCGTGCTGACCTGGCGGCCCTCGCACCTGCCGCCGCCCGACCCGGTCGATCCGGTCGAGGAGCTCGGCGCCACCGAGGGTTACTGGCGCGGCTGGATCTCCGCCTGCACCTACGAGGGCGAGTGGCGCGACGCGGTGGTCCGCTCCCTGCTCACCCTCAAGGCACTGACCTACGCGCCGACCGGTGGCATCGTCGCCGCCGCGACCACCTCGCTGCCCGAGAAGCTCGGCGGCGTCCGCAACTGGGACTACCGCTTCTGCTGGCTGCGCGACGCGACCATCACCCTGCAGTCGCTGCTCTACTCCGGCTTCCAGAGCGAGGCCAAGGCCTGGCGCAAATGGCTGCTGCGGGCGATCGCGGGCGATCCGGCCGAGCTCCAGATCATGTACGGCGTGGCCGGCGAGCGCCGCCTCGACGAGTACCGCGCGGACTGGCTGACCGGCTACGACGGCAACCCGGTGCGAATCGGCAACGCGGCCGCCGAGCAGTTCCAGCTCGACGTGTACGGCGAGGTCATGGACGCGCTGCACCAGGGCCGGCGGGCCGGGCTCAAGGCCGACGACCCGGCCTGGGGACTCCAGGTCAAGCTGATGGATTTCGTACGGCGGCACTGGACCGAGCCGGACGAGGGCATCTGGGAGGTACGCGGCGGCCCCAAGCAGTTCGTGCACTCCAAGCTGATGGCCTGGGTGGCCGCCGACCGGGCGGTGAAGGCGGTCGAGGAGTTCGACCTGGACGGCCCGGTGCGGGAGTGGACCGAGCTGCGCGACGCCATCCGCGCTGACATCCTGGAGAAGGGCTACGACCGCGAGCGCCGCACGTTCACGCAGTTCTACGGCTCCGAGGAGCTGGACGCCGCCCTGCTCATGGTCCCGTTGGTCGGTTTCCTGCCGTCGGACGACGAGCGGGTCACCGGCACAGTCGCGGCGATCGAGGAGCACCTGCTCAAGGACGGTTTCGTGCAGCGGTACACCCAGCACCCGGACACCGATGTGGACGGCCTGCCGCCGGGCGAGGGCGCGTTCCTGGCCTGCACGTTCTGGCTCGCCGACAACTACGCACTGATGGGCCGGCACGACGAGGCGCGCGCGGTCTTCGAGCGGTTGCTGGCCCTGCGCAACGACGTCGGGCTGCTCTCCGAGGAGTACGACACCGAGGCCGGGCGGCTGGTCGGCAACTTCCCGCAGGCGTTCAGCCACGTGCCGCTGATCGACACCGCACGGACCCTCACGGACGCGGTCGCGGCCACCGAGGCCCGCGCCCGCGAGGGCCGCCGGTAGGACTACTCCTCGCCGCCGCCGTCGTCCTCGAAGACCTCGTCGATGACCTCGCCGGCCAGGTAGCCCGCGGCCATGCCACCCGCGACGCCGGCCACCATGCCGCCCATCCCGGAGCCGTGACCGCGGCCGTGGCCGCCGTGACCGTGGCCGCCGCCGTACGCGGGAACGCCGTAGCTCTGGTGCTGAGTGACGGCCTCGCGGACCCAGCCGTCGACGACCTGCACCCAGTCGGCGGTGTCCGCGTCGGAGTGCGGGACGGTGTAACGGCCGTACGCGTCGTGCCCGCCGCTGAACATGCCGCCGCGCTTGTCGAACTCCAGCACCACCTCGACGGTGTGCGGGTTGGTCACGAAGGTGAGCTCGACCTCGTTGACGCCGTGCGCGTACTGGGCCGGCGGGTAGTACTCGATCTCCTGGTAGAACGGCAGGCTCTGCTGCACGCCGGCGATCCGGCCGTACTCCAGGTCGGCGTGCTTGAACTGGAAGCCGAGCCGGGCGAACGCGTCCAGGATGCGTTCCTGCAGCGGCAGCGGGTGCACGGCGATCGGGTCCAGGTCGCCCTTGTCGACGGCCCGGGCGATGGCCACCTCGGTGCGTACGCCCATCGTCATGCCGCGCAGGTGCTGACCGTAGACGGCGGTGATCGGCGTCTCCCACGGCAGCACGAGCTGGAACGGCAGCGACAGTTCCTGCTTCTCGGCCAGGCGCAGCGGCCCGCTCACCCCGAGGCGGTGGAACTCGCCGGTGGCGCCGTACTCGCCCTGGCCGCCCTCGACCTCGACCCGGGTGACCAACCCCAGGGTGATGTGTTCGATCTCGACGTCATGGCTGCCACCGACCAGGTTGACCGTTCCGGTGAGCGTGCCGCCGGGACGCCCGGACGGCTCGGCCAGCACGGTGTCGACACTCGGCCCGCCCACACCGAAGGCACCCAGCATCTTCTTGAAGCCCACGAACACCCCTTAACCACCGACGACAGGTCGGGCAGAAGCTAACAACTCCGGCTGAATGCTTCCTGAGAAGGCGATACCACCGGAACTCGCTGACCGTTCGTACCAGAACGAATCGGCCGAACGTACTGTCACCCGTAGATCCACATCCGCGCGTCTTCCTGGCGTACGCGCGTGAGCCGGTGCTGGGTGGTAACGGGGGGCATCGGCTGGCGCGACCATCGAGGCACAGCGCGAGAAACCGGGTTCGGAGACGAGAAGTGAGCACTGACGCGGCGATTGACCGCCCGCTGTACGCTCACGACTCCTTCCGGACGCCGATCGGACAGCTGGGGATGGACGACGCTCGCGACTGTGCCTATGCGGATTTCGTTCGTGAGCGTTCCCATGCCCTGCTGCGCTCGGCCTTCCTGTTGACCGGCGACCAGCACCTCGCCGAGGACCTCGTGCAGGAGGCGCTGGCCCGCACCCACCGCGCCTGGTCCCGGCTGGAGAAGCCCAGCAACGCCGAGGCGTACGCCCGCAAGGTCATGTATCACGCCCAGGTCTCCCTCTGGCGGCGGCCGAAGGTCGCCGAGTCCCTGCCCGGCGACGACCTGGAACGCCACGGCGGCAGCACCGACGACCCCGCCGAGGCCGCCGTCCGCCGGGTCACCCTGCACCGGGCGCTGCTCTCGTTGAGCCCGAAACAGCGCGCGGTGATCGTGCTGCGCTACTTCGAGGACCACACCGAGGTCGAGGCGGCGCAGATGCTCGGCGTCTCGGTCAGCACGGTCAAGACCCAGTGCGGCCGCGCGCTGGACAAGCTCCGCACGCTGGTGCCCGATCTGCGGGTCCTGGCCGACGTGCACGAGGCCGGCCGATGACCGGGCCCGATCCGTTGCGCGACGAGCTGCGCGAGCTGGCCGACAACGTCGCGCCCGCCGACCTGTACGAGCGCTCGCTGGCCCGCTCGCGCCGGCTGGGCCGCCGCGAGGCCGCGGTGGGCACGACGGCCGCCGTGGTCGCCCTGGCGTTGCTGGGCAGTGGCCTGTGGCAGCTGCCCCGCTCCGGTCCGCGGCCGGCGGCGCCGGTGGCCGGTCCACCCCTCGCCCCCTCGGCCTCGGCCCCGGTCGCCACTGAGGACCGGAGCACCGCAACGGGCAGCCAGGCGGCGGCACCTCCGCGCAAGAGCCGGTCCGACCGGCCGCGGCCGGCCGCCACCACGAGCAGCCCGCGCTCGACGTCCATCGCGGACCTGCCGGGCCACATCTTCTACGCGGACCGCGGCGACGAGGGCCGCCTGGTCCGACTGACTCCGGGGGACCAGCTGGAGACGGTGCTCTCGAAGCCGTACGCGACGGTCGGCGTCTCCCCCGACGGAGCCCGGGTCGCCTACGTGGCCGACGGCAGTCTCATGGTGGTGGACACCGGCGGCGGCGAGCCCCAGCAGGCGTACGCGGGGACGACATCGGCGAGCCAGGCCCCGGCATGGTCCCCGGACGGTGCCCAGCTGCTCATCGACACCACCGAGCCGGCCGTGCTGGACGTGGCCTCGGGCGCCCTGACCCCGCTGCCCAGCGGCCTCGACGGCCAGCATTTCCGCTGGTCCGGTGACGGCTCCACGCTGGTCTACGGCACCGCCGGCTGCGGGCTGAAGGTCGCGGAGACGAACGCGCAGTCCGGCACGCCCGTGCCCGAGAGCGGCGACACAGGCGGGCGCGCCGCCTGCCGCCCGGTCAGCGTCGACGCCACCGGTGACCTCGTGACCGTGCACCTCGAGCAGAACACCGCGGACCCGGCCGGGACGGCGGACCCGGCCGCGGCGCCCGCCGACGCGGTGCTGGACACGGTGACCGGCGACATCGTCGACCTGCCGGTCTCCGGCCGCGTCATCGGCGCCGTCTTCGACCCGGACGGCAACCTGCTGGTCCGGACGTACCAGGACGGCAAGCGCAAGCTGTCCCTGTTCGCCCCGGACTTCACCCTGCTCCTGCGGGCCCGCGAGCCGGCCTATCTGCGGAGCCTGGCGCTGGTGGCCTACACCCGCTGAACGCCCTGCCGACCGGCGCGGATGGTGCGACGATGAGCGGCGATGGCCGTTTCGCAGGAGACCGTACCGCCGGCCTGGTGGCGCCGCACGCCGGCCGTCGTGGGCGTCATCGTGCTCATTCTCGGCACCGAACTGGTGATCGGGTGGTCGTCGCTGGCCGAGGCGGTGCATCAGCTGCGGACCCCGGCCTGGAACTGGGTCGCCGGCGCGGTCGTGGCCGAGATCGCCTCGATGGGCACCTACGCCCGGATGCAGCAGGCCCTGCTGCGCGGCGCCGGCACCAGCGTCCCGGTACGCCGGCACGTGGCGCTGGCGTACGCGGCCCACTCGCTGAGCGCGACCCTGCCCGGCGGCCCGGTCTTCTCCACCGCCTTCAACTTCCGCACCCTGCGCCGCTACGGTGCCTCCTCCGCGGTCGCCTCCTGGTGCATAGCGCTCAGCGGGGTGCTGTCGGCGGGCGCCCTGGTCGTGATCGGGGCGGTCTTCGGCATCCTGACCCGCAGCACCGGCAGCTGGCGGACGTTGCTCTGCTACATGGGCGGCGCGCTGGCCGTCGCGTTCCTGGTGCGCCTGGTCGCCCAGCACCCGGAGTGGCTGATCGGCCCGGCCCGGCGGCTGCTCAGCGGCGTCAACAAGGTGCGCCGCCGGCCCGGGGACTCCGGGCAGGCGCGGCTGGTGAACTTCGTCGACCAGCTGCGCTCGGTGCGGGTCCGCCCGGCCGATTTCACCCTCGCGGTGGTGCTGGCCGTGGCTAACTGGCTGCTGGACGCGCTGTGCCTGTGGATGTGCTGCATCGCGGTCGGCGCCACCGGCATCCATCCGGCCCAGCTGGTGATCGCGTATTGCGCCGGGATGGCCGCGGCCAGCGTGCCGATCGTGCCCGGCGGGCTCGGCGTGGTCGACGGCGCGCTGGTGCTGGGTCTGGTGGCGGGCGGGCTGACCAGCGCTTCCGCGGTGGCCGCGGTGGTGCTCTACCGGCTGATCAGCTTCGGCTTCATCATCGGTACGGGCTGGCTGGTCTGGCTGATCATGCGGGCTAGGGCAGGTACTCCTCGGGGCGTACCGGCATAGCCGCCCCACCCCCGCGCTTGCCGAAGAGCTTCCAGCCCCGCTTCTTCTTCTCCGGCGCCCGGACGTTCTCGCCGTTGAGCACCGCGAGCCGGTGCTGGGCGACCGGGTTCTCCGGCTCCAGCTTCAGCGAGATCAGGAACGCCTGGCGGGCCTGGTCGGCGTGCCCGAGCGCGTCCAGCGTCACGCCGTGGGTGAAGTAGTAGTGCGCCTCGTCGGGAGCCAGCCCGATGGCCGTGCGGGCGGCCTGCTCGGCGTCGGCGTACTGCCGATCGGCGGCCAGCAGCGACCAGGCGACCCGGTCGTGCCACAGCGGGTTCTTCGGCTCGACGATGACGGCCCGGTAGGCCATCGTCACCGCCTCCTCGTGCCGGCCCAGCAGCGTGAGCGCGCGGCTGGCGATGGCCAGCGGCCGGGGATCCTCCGGAACCAGCGCGATCGCCCGGTTCGCCGCGTCCAGGGCCTTGTCCACCTCGTCCAGCACGAGCCGGATGCGGGCCAGCAGGATCCAGCCGGGGGCGGACTGCGGGTCGGCGGCCAGCACCGGCTCGAGATGCGCCGCCGCGGCCGCCGGGTCCACCCGCTCGAAGAGGGCGGCGGCCCGCGCGACCCCGATCTCCGTGGGCGTGCTCAGCCCGGGCGCGCCGGGCTGCTGCACCCGCGCCCGCGCCGCGTCCAGGTCGGTCATCGCCTTGCTCCGGAGTTAAAGCTCACACCGCCATCATCGGCACCGTCAGGGCTGTTCTGAGCGGTTTCCGGGAAACCCACCCAGCAGGAGCACTGCCGCCAGCACCAGGCAGGCCACCGCGGCCGCGGTCGCCTGACGCACCAGCAGCACGGTTCCGACCAGCACCATAACCAGCGCGGGGACCAGCATGGCGCGGTTGCCGGATCTGGCCCGGGCTTTTCGCGGGGCCGGCGCCTCCAGTCCGGCGAGCTGTTTCTTCGCCGCCGCGTGCCGCGGATCCAGCTCCAGCACCGCGAGCAGCGTGCGCCGCGCCTGGTGGCGGTGGCCGAGCCCGGCCTGCGCGGCGGCGAGGATGAGCAGCCGGTCCGGGCTGCCCGGCTCGAGTGTGGCGGCGGTCCGGACGGCCTCCTCGGCGTCCGCGAACCGCCCGGCGCCGAGCAGCACGCGGGCCAGCCGGTCGTAGCCGGCGGCTCGGCGCGGATCGGCGTGCACGGCCCGCCCGGCGAGACGTATCGCCTCGTCGTGCCGGCCGGCCGCGGTGAGATCGGCACAGAGGGCGTCGGCCGCGGTGGCGTCCGCGGGGAGGACGTCGGCCGCGGTGGCGTCCGCGGGGCGGTCGGCGCAGCGGGCGTCGGGGGCGGTGTCGTCGTGCGCGCCGAGCGGGGCGTCCGGGTCGGGGGTCACCCGCCTGACGTCGGCAGCCACCCTCCGGACCTGAGGTGGTCGTGCGGCTCGATGGCCGGCACCGACGCGTACGCCCGGACCGGGAACGTGCCGAACGCAGACACCCGGGGTGGTGCGGCCGTGAACCGGGCACCGGTCGGCGGCAGGTCCCCGAGCCCGGTGAGGTGCTCGACGATCGGGATGCCGGCGGCCAGCAGCAGCGTGTGCGCGGGTCGTTCGCCACTCGGGGTCATGGCGTCGATGTTCGCCGCGTCGATGCCGACCAGCGCCGCGCCGTGGTCGACCAGCCACTGCGCCCCGGCCTCGCCGAGGTGGGGCGCGTCGATGACGTACTCCGGGGTGGCCCAGTGGGCGTCGCCGCCGGTGTGCAGCAGCACCGCCCGGCCCGCGACCTCCAGGCCCTCCAGCGCTTCGACGCCGACCGTGCGGACCCCGCTGCCCGCGGTGCGCACGACGACCGCCGGCAGGTCGGCCAGCCGTTCCAGGGGCAGCCCGGCCAGGTCGGTGCCGTCCGGGTAGCGGTGGAACGGGCTGTCCAGGTACGTGCCCGTGTTGCCGACCATGGTGATCAGGTCGATGGCGAACTCGGTGCCCGGCGCGTACACGTCGCGGGAGGCCTCGCGGGTCAGGTGCGGGGTGAACGTCGGGGCCGGCAGGCCGGGCAGGGTGACCAGGCCCTCGGCGATGACGTGGCTCAGCTCGACCCAGCGCCGGGCCGGGTCCGCCGGGCCGGCCGGGGTGCCCAGGTGCGGCTCGGCGAAGATCCGGACATTGCGCAGCTCGACCCGTTCCACGTCGCGCAGCCGGCACGCCGCCACGAAGAGCGCGCCGATCTGCGCCTCGGTGGCGTCGGCGTGCGGCACGTCGACCTTGAAACTCTGCGCGTGCAGGCCCCCGCCGGTGCTGAACATGACGGTGGCGTCGAACTCGGCCCGGTACTGCAGCACGGCGTCCCCTTGCTAGTTGAGCTCGATGAGGGCTTCCACGAGCAGCCAGATGCCGAAGATAGCGAAGAGCGCCGCGGCGCCGTACTTGATGACCTTCTCTGGCAGGTGCCGGCCGAGCAGCCGGCCGACCAGGATGGCCAGCGCGTCGGCGGCGACCATGCCCAGCGTGGAGCCGAGCCAGGTGCCGAACCAGCCGTGCTGGGTGGCCAGCGTGATGGTGGCGAGCATCGTCTTGTCGCCCAGTTCGGCCAGGAAGAACGCGCCGCCGACGGCCAGGATCGCCGAGCCGGTCGAGCGCTCGGCCTTGGTCTTCTCCTCGTCGGTGAGCTTGTCGCCGCGCAGCGTCCACGCGCCGAACGCGAGGAAGGCGATGCCCGCGACCAGGGAGATCCAGCCGGTCGGCAGGGTGGCGCCGAGGCCGTAGCCGATGCCGACGGAGACGGCGTGCACCACGGCGGTGGCCACGGTGATGCCGATCAGCACCGGCACGGGTTTGAAGCGGGTGGCGAACGTGAGCGCCATGAGCTGCGATTTGTCGCCCAGCTCGGCGACGAAGATGACCGCGAAGCTGAGCGCGGTGGCGACGAGGAACCCGTCCATGAGAACTCCCGGTGGGTAGCGGACCGGGGTTCGGGCGCAGGGCGACCTCGACCCGGCCGTGAAGAAACGCGGCCAAGTCGAAGGTCTCGCTCGCCTCACGGATCCGGAACTGCAGATCCGAGGGTGTGAATCCGAGGCTGTGTGGCCGGGCTCTCGAACCGCAGAGCCAGTATGTCGACCACGACATTGGGAGCTACTCCCCTTCGCGCCCCGAAGCCTACCGGGCGTGGCGGTGGATCTGACTAGGGTTGGCCTGTGAGCCTGGAAACAGCGGTGGACACGGTCGGTCTGGTCCTGCACCCCACCAAGCCGGTCGCCGATTCGGTGGCCACGCTGGCGGCCTGGGCGCGTACCCATCGGGGCCGGGTGCTGGCCCGTACGGCCGACGCGGGCCGGGTGCCCGCGGACGTCGAGACCGTTCCGGAGCAGGAGTTCCTCCAGCGGGTCGGTGGCCTGGTGGCGCTGGGCGGCGACGGCACGATGCTGGGCGCGATGCGGCTGGTGGCCGAACGGCCGGTGCCCGTGCTCGGGGTCAACCACGGCAACCTGGGTTTCCTGGTCGAGGTGACCCCGGCGACGCTGGGCGAGGCGTTGGAGCAGCTGCACCGCGGGGACTTCACGGTCGAGTCGCACGGCTGCCTGGTGGCCGACGCCGGCCCGGTCCCCCTGACCAACCGCTACGGCTTCAACGACGTGGTGCTGGCCCGGCTCGGTCGCACCGGCGCGGTCTCGGTGGACCTGACGGTCAACGGCCGGCAGTACGGCTACTACCGGTGCGACGGCGTGGTCATCTCGACGCCGAACGGCTCGACGGCGTACAACTACGCGGCCGGCGGCCCGGTGCTGTCCCCCTCGGCCGCCGCCGTGGTGATCACCCCGGTCGCGCCGATGGCGGGCATCGGCCGGTCGGTGGTGCTGGGCGCGGGTGACCGGGTGGCGCTGACCGTGGCCGCCGACAGTGCGCCGGTCGCGGTGGACGTCGACGGTACGGCGGCCGGCGAGCTCACCGGCGGCGACGTCCTGGCGGCCGGGTTGCGGGAGAAGGCCGCCGAGGTGGTCCGCCTGTCCCCCGACCGGCACCAGAACCGCAGCCAGGTCAAGCTGAGCCTGCTGGACCTGCCGTTGCGCCGGGACCAGCTGCTGGAGCTGATCCCGGCCGAGCTGCGGCACAAGGTCGTGCCGGAGGACTAACGGATGAGCTTCTGCAGTTCCAGCCGGGTCCGCACAGCCGCGCTCTCGGTGCGCTCCGTCGTGGTCGTGGCCGCTGCCGGTGTCGGGTCCGGCGGCGCGATGGGCTTGCACTGCTTGTCCGACCGGTCCGCCTTGACCCGCCGGGGCAGGGCGCCCGTCGCGAGGTAGTCGGCGACCGCGTGGTCCACGCACCGATTGCCGAAGAGTGAGCCCGCGTGGGTCGTGCCGCCGACGCCCTCGATCAGCGCCGAGCGCGGGAAGCGCTTGCGGACCTCGAGGCTGCCCGAGAACGGGGTGGCCGCGTCCAGCGTCTCGCTGATCAGCAGGAGCGGCGGGGCCTTGCTCCCGTCGACCGCGACCGGCTGGCCGGGCTCGCCGGCCCAGTCCCGGCAGGGCGCGTTGTACCAGGCATTGCCCCAGGTCTCGAAGGGCGCGCGCCGGTGCACCCGCCAGTTGTCGGTCTGCCAGCGCTGCCAGGACGCCAGCCACCGGGCGTCGGTGCACTGCACCCCGAGGTAGATCGCGTAGCCGTTGTCGGAGCCGGGCTCCTGGGTGTTGTTGTCGTCGTAGAGCTTGCGCAGCTCCGCCGGATCGTCGTCGTTGACCCAGCTCGCGAACGCCGACGCGACCGTCTCCCAGCCGAAGACGTAGTACCCGGCCTGGAGGAAGACATCGGTCAGCTCGTCCGGGCCGAGCACCCCACCGGCCGGCTTGCGGGCCAGCTTCGCCTGCTCGGCGTAGAACAGCTTCTCGACCTTCCGGGCGCTCCGACCGAGGTGGTAGACGTCGTCGTGGTCGGCCAGCCAGCGGAAGTAGATCTTTATGTTGCGGTCGAACGCGAGGTCCTGGTCGAGGTTGGCGTCGTACCAGACCCGGCCGGGGTCGACGTTGCCGTCGAGCACCATCCGGCGGACCCGGTCGGGGTGGCGGGTGGCGTACACCTGACCGAGGTATGTGCCGTACGAGAAGCCGTAGAAATTGATCTGCTCCACGCCCAGCGCGATCCGCAGCCGTTCCAGGTCCCGCACGGTGTCGGTGGTCCTCAGGTGGTCGAGCAACGCGCCACCGTTCCGGGCACAGGCCGCGGCGTAGCCCTTGGCCCGGGCCAGCCAGGCCTTCTCGATCGCGCGGGTGCTGGGCACGTACGGCGGCCGGTTGTAGCCGGCGTACTTCGGATCGCAGGTCAGCGCCGGCTTGCTGGCCCCGACGCCGCGCGGGTCGAAACCGATCCAGTCGTACGCTGCGCCGGCCTGGTCCGGCACCAGGTCACCGAGCACCGGCAGCGGCAGTCCGGAGCCGCCGGGACCACCGGGGTTCACCAGCATGACGCCCTGGTAGTCGCGGTCCGGGACCGAGTGCTTGATCCGGGAGACGGCGAGCTGAATCTTGCGGCCGGCGGGCGCCGCGTGGTCCAGCGGGACGGCCAGGAAGCCGCACTCCGCCTTGCGCGTCTTGAGGGCGGCGTTCTCGCACTCGCCCCAGGTGATCGTGGGGTACCCGGGAGCGCCACGCGGCGGCTCCGCGTGCGCGCCGGACGCGACGGCCGCGCCGCCCAGTGCCAGCGCGAACGTGGCGGCAGTCGCCAGAAGTCTTGTCATGCCCAGCCCTTCGTGTGGTTTCGCCCCATATGCTCCGGCGCGAACGACTGTTCAACAGCCGTCCACGCCGGGGGGTTACCACGAAAGAGCCGGTCGCTCAGGCCCGCCGCACCCGCTGAGCAGCCAGCGCGGCCAGCCCCAGCGCGACCACCACCAGCCCGTAGACCACCGTGGTGGGGTGCAGGCCGGCGGAGGTGGCGGCGAGCCCGGCGATCACCGCCGGCAGGCTGAAGGCGACGTACGCGATGGTCAGCGCGACCGCGAACAGCTCGCCGCGCTCGTGCGGAGCGGCCAGCAGGGCGAGGGTGCCGAAGCTCGCCAGCGCGGAGGCGCCGAAGCCGATCCCGGCCAGCGCCGTGCCGACCGCGCCGAACACCACGTTGCCGGTCTGCACGCCGACCAGGGTCACCGCGGTGCCCACGGTGAGCAGGGCTCCGGCGATGGTGAGCACCCGCGGCGTCGGCCAGGTCCGCAGCGCGAACGCGGTCACCGCGCCGGTGCCGCAGAGCAGGGTCACGACCAGGCCGCCGATCAGGTGGTTGGCCAGCCCGAAGACGCCGACCGCGACGGACGGGCCGAGCGAGAGGTAGAGACCACCCAGGGCCCAGCTCGCCACGATGATCGGCACGAGAGCGAACACCGCGCCGCGCAGCCGGGCCGGCACGCCGAGCCGGGGGATCAGGGACGCGACACCACCGGGACGCCGGCCGGAGGTCTCCGGCATCACCAGCACGACCAGAGCGGCGACGGCCATCCCGGCGAGCAGCAGGGCGTAGACGAAGTGGGTGGGGCCGGGAGCGAACTGCACCAGCGCGCCGGTGCCGAGGGAGCCGATCGCCAGGCCGGCCGGCGGCACCACGCTGTTGACCAGCCCGGCCCGGCCGGGCGCGTGCGGCGGATTGAGATCGACCAGGGCGGCGCCGAGGGTGGTGAGGGCGGCGCCGGTCGCGATGCCCTGCAGGAAGCGGGCGGCGAGCAGCACCGGGACGTCACCGGCGGCGAGGAAGAGAACGAGGGCGACGATCTCCAGGCCGATCGCGGCGGCGAGCACCGGCGGGCGGCCGACGTGGTCGGACAGGGCGCCGAGCACCAGCAGGGCGCCGATCAGGCCGACGACGTAGACGGCGAAGACGACGGTCAGCGTGACCGCCGAGAAGCCCCACAGCTGCTGGTAGACCACGTAGAGCGGCGACGGCGCGCTGGACGCGGCCGTGAAGGTCACGAAGATCGCCGCGATCGCGGCGAAGGCCACCGGACGGGACAGGCGTTTGCGGCGGACGGCCGGATCACCGGTACGGGCGGTCGTGCGGTTAGCGGTGGTGGTCATGGCACTTCCTCGCCTTCCGAACAGACAGGTCTGTCTGACGTTCCCGACACTAGACAGATCTGTCTGCTATCGTCAATCGCATGTCCGCTGCGTCACCCCCGAACCCCGTCGCCCCCCGGCCGTCCGCCCGTGACCGGCTCCTCGCCGCCGCCGACGAGCTCTTCTACGCGCAGGGCGTGCACACGGTCGGCATCGACCGGGTCATCGAGCATGCCGGCGTCGCCAAGGCCACGCTGTACAGCGCGTTCGGCAGTAAGGACGGGCTGATCCGGGCCTACCTGGAGGACCGGCACCGGCGCCGCAGGGCACGCATCCTGACTGCGTTGGAACGCTTCGACACCCCGCGCGACCGTCTGCTGGGCGTCTTCGACGTCCTGGCCGAGCTGGCCGCCTCGCCGTCGTTCCGCGGGTGCCCCTTCTACAACGCCAGCGCGGAGTCGCCGCCGGACGGGGTGGTCCAGCAGGTGTGCGACGAGAACCGCGCCTGGACCCGTGGGCTGTTCACCGACCTGGCCCGCGAGGCCGGCGCCCGGGACCCCGAGGCGCTGGCCGCACAGCTGGTCGTCCTCTACGACGGCACCTCGGTCGGCGCCCGGATGGACCGCTCGGCCGCGGCGGCCACCGCGGCCCGCGCGGTGGCGGCCGCTCTGCTGGACGCCGCCACGGCCTGACGAGCCACCCGTACGCGCGGGGCCGGAATGCACCGTGCACTATGACCGGAATGTAACGATGCGGTGATGGACTGGCTCCATCCCCTCATGGGGACCACCACCGTGGACGGCCGGGCACCACAGGCGTACATGGTCGCGTTGCAGCACGTCGTGATGACTCTCGACGGCGACCCGGCCTGGCAACGCTGGTGGGACGCGGCGGGCGTACCGGAGTGCGAGCTCGGGATCGTCGCCGAGGGCCCACTCGACCACCTGCGGCCCAGCGCCGACATCTGCAAGGTCAGCGGCAAGCTGCGGGCCAACTTCACCTGTGCCGCTCCGGCGCCCGGCAGCCGGCGTCCGGCGGAACTGTTCCCGCTGGCGGTGCACGAGGTGACCGGCATGTTCGAGGTGATCCGCGAGGCGATGGGCCTGGGTGCGCTGCCGCCGGTGCCGCCGCTGCCCGACCTGCCGGAGCACGCCCGCGAGCTGGAGGTCACCTGCCGGGCCGTGGTGCCGGAGACCGGCGAGGTGGACGCGCAGGGCTATCTGACCCTCACCCAGATCCGGGAGTTCTTCGGCGACGAGGATCCACAGTCCGTCAGCCGGTGAGCTGCTCGCTGCTCACCGGCGGCCGGTGGGCGCGGTGGGGGCACCGCCTCTCGTCAGGGTTCGATGAGGATCTTCCGTCCCACCCCGGCCCGGAACTGGTCGAGCGCCTGCGCATAGCTGTCCAGCGGGAACCGGTGACTGACGAAGATCTCCGGCGCCAGCACCCCGGCCGCCATCAGCTCCCCGGCCCGGTCGAAGCTGTGCAGCACTGCCATCGAGCCGGTGATGGTGATCTCGCGCCGGTAGATCTCGTACGGCTCGATCTCCACCCGGGCGTCGTAGCCGGACACCCCGAACTGCAGGAACGTGCCGCCCCGGCCGACCCGGGCCAGCCCGTCGCGGATCGCCGGCGCCGCACCGGTGCAGTCGATCACGACGTCCCAGCCGCGCGGCGCGTCGAGCTCGTCGGCGCTGGTCACGGCCGCGCTGCAGCCGAGCCGCCGGGCCGTCTCCAGGCGCTCGGGATTGAGATCCACCATGGACACCGTGGCCGCGCCGGCCCGCTTGGCCAGCTCCAGCATCATCAGCCCCATCGTGCCGGAGCCGTAGATCAGGAACGTGTCGGCCATCCGGCGGGGCAGCACGTCGAAGCCGCGGACCGCGCAGGACAGCGGTTCGATCAGCGCGGCGTCCCGGGCGGCCAGGTGCGCCGGCAGCTTGAACAGGTTGGCCATCGGGGCGGCCACGAACTCGGCCGCACCACCGCTGCGGGTCACCCCGATCGCGTTCCAGTTCTCGCACTGGTTGCCCCGCGCCCGCTTGCAGTAGTAGCAGTAACCGCAGTACAGCGACGGGTCGACCGCGACCTGGTCGCCGACCGAGTACCCGGTGACCTGCGCGCCGAGCTCCACGATCTCGCCGGCGAACTCGTGACCCGGCACGATCGGGAAGGCCGGCGCGAACTCGCCGTCCATGATGTGCAGGTCGGTGCCGCAGATGCCGACCGCGGCCGGCCGGACCACCACGTCGTACGGGCCCGGGGTGGGATCCGGCACGGTCTGCACCGCGATCGTGCCGGGGGTGACGACGACGGCTGCCTTCACTTGACCGCTCCCATCGAGAGTCCACGGACCAGCTTGTTCTGCGCGACCCAGCCGGCCAGCAGCACCGGCAGCGAGAGCAGGACGGCGGCGGCGGACAGGTCGGCCAGGAACGGGCCCCGGCCGGAGATGAAGCCGAGCAGGAAGATCGGCGCCGTGCTGGCGTTCGTGTCGGTCAGGTTCACCGCCAGGAAGAACTCGTTCCAGGTGAAGATGAAGCAGATCAGCGCCGTGGCGGCCAGGCCGGGCGACACCATCGGCAGGATGATCCGCCGGATCGAGGTGATCAGGCCCGCGCCGTCGACCTCGCCGGCCTCCAGCACCTCCCGCGGCACCTCGAGCAGGAACGACCGCATCATCCAGATGGCCAGCGGCAGGTTCATCGAGGTGTAGAGAATGACCATCGTCCAGATGTTGTCCTTCATGCCGATCTTCACCGTCAGCAGGTACACCGGCAGTACGGCGGCGACCACCGGCATCATCTTGGTGGAGATGAAGAAGAACAACGCGTCGCTCCACTTGGCCACCGGGCGCAGGGACAACGCGTACGCCGCCGGGGTCGCCAGCATCACCACGATCAGCGTGGAGAACACGCTGGCCATCAGCGAGTTCAGCAGGAACGGCGTGATGTTGCTGTCGAACACGTTCGAGAAGTGCTCGAAGGTCGGCGTGAAGAACCACACGGGTGGGTTGGTGGTGACGTCCTTGGACTGCTTGAGGCTGGTCAGCAGCATCCAGATGACCGGGAAGACGAAGATGATCCCGGCGACCCAGGCCACCACGCCCCAGGCCGCGTTCTGGACCCGGCGCCCACCGGCGGTAGTGGTGCTCATCGGCCCTCCTCCACCTTGAACAGACCCGAGATGACCCGCAGCGCGAACGTCGCCACGATGATCGTCAGGATGACCACGACGACGCCGGCCGCGGAGGCCTCGCCGTACTCGAACTTGCTGAAGATGGTCTGGTAGATCTCGTACGGCAGGTTGGTGGTCGCCGTGCCGGGACCGCCCTGGGTGATCGTGTAGATCGCGTCGAACGTGTTCACCAGGTAGATCGAGCCCAGCAGCGCGCCCAGCTCCAGGTACTGGCGCAGGTGCGGCAGGGTCATCCGGGTGAAGATGCGCCAGGCGCCGGCGCCGTCCATCCGGGCCGCCTCCAGCACGTCGTTGCTCTGCGACTGCAGACCGGCCAGCAGGATCAGCATCATGAAGGGCGTCCACTGCCACACCAGCGTGGTGATGATGGCGGTCTTGGGATACGACGTCGCCCAGGCGGTGCTGCCCCCGAAGATGCCGTTGATCAGGCCGTAGTCCGGGTTGTAGATGCCGTGCTTCCACAGCAGCGCGGCCGCCACCGGCATGATCAGGAACGGCGTGATGAGCATGGTCCGCACGATGGACCGGCCGAAGAACTTACGGTCGAGCAGGATGGCCAGGGCCAGGCCCAGGATCATCGAGAAGATCACCGCACCGGCGGTCAGCACCACCGTGTTGAGCAGCGCGGAGCGCAACCGGTTGTCGGTGAGCACGGTGACGTAGTTGTCGATGCCGACGAACTTCTTCGAACCCGGGCGCAGCGCGTTCCAGCTGAGCGTGGAGAAGTAGATCGTGACCAGGAACGGGACCTGGGTCACGATGATGGCGAAGATCAGTGCGGGCAGCAGGGGCGCCCGCCGTACCCAGCGCTCCTTGGCGCCTCCGCGGGAGACGGGCGGCGGGGCCTCGGTCTGCGCGTCCGCCCGGGTGATGACGTCGGTCATTGCTAACCTTCCGGTCGGTGCGGGGGTGCCGTCACGACGGCACCCCCGCGGGCACTACTTGTAGTTCTTCGCCACTTCTTCGGCGAGTTTCTGTCCGTCGTTCAGTGCCGCGTCGACCGTCTTGCTCCCGGCCAGGGAGGCGCTGAGCTCCTGCGAGAGCTTGGTGCCGAGGTCCGCGAACTCGGGGATGCCGACGAACTGCACACCCAGCGCGGGCCGGGGCTGCAGACCCGGGTTGGTCGGGTTGGCGTTCTCGATCGAACCGAGCGTGATGTCCGCGAAGGCCTTGGCCGACTCCTTGTACTCCGGGATCGAGTACGTCGAGGTGCGCTTGCCGGACGGCACCCGCGACCAGCCGAGCTTCTCGCCGACCAGCTTCTCGTAGTCCTTGCTGGTCGCCCACGAGATGAACTTCCAGGCGTTGTCGGCCTTCTTGGTGGTCTTGGGCATCGCGAACGCCCAGGTCCACAGCCAGCCGGAGTACTCGGTCTTGTTGACCGGGGCGTACGCGTAACCGACCTTGCCGGCCACCTTGGACGAGTTCGGGTCCTCGAGCGTGCCGGCCGCGGACGTGGCGTCGTACCACATGGCTGCCTTGCCCTGACCGAACGTGTTCAGGCACTCGGTGAAGCCGGCCTGCGGTGCGCCGGCCTCGCCGTGCTGCTTGACCAGGTTGACGTAGAAGTTGGCGGCTTCCTTGAACTCGGGGGCGTTGACCTTCGGCGTCCAGTCCTTCTCGAACCAGGTGCCGCCGTACGTGTTGACGACCGTGGTCAGCGGGGCGAACATCTCGCCCCAGCCGGGCAGGCCGCGCAGGCAGATGCCGGCCACGCCCTTGCCCTTGTCGTCCAGCTTGGCGGCGAAGTCGGCGACCTGCGCCCAGGTCGGCTTCTCCGGCATCTTGAGGCCCTTGGCCTCGAACATGTCCTTGTTGTACATGAGGAACGACGACTCGCCGTAGAACGGCGCCGCGTACATCTTGCCGTCGTCGCCGGTCAGCGACTGCACCATCGGCTTGATCAGGTCGGCCTGGTCGTACGCCGAGTCGGCCGCCGCCTGCGTGGAGACCTCGTGCAGCCAGCCGTTCTTGGCCCAGATCGGCACCTCGTACGCGCCGACCGTCACGGCGTCGTACTGCCCGCCCTGGTTGGCGACGTCCTGGGTGACCTTGTCGCGCAGTTCGTTCTCGGGAAGGATCGTGAACTTCACCGTGACGCCGGACTGCTTGGTGAAGTTGTCGGCGGTCAGCTTCTGGATGTCCTCCATCTGCGGGTTGCCGACCATGAGCACGGTGATGGTGTTGTCGGCGGTGTCGCCACCGCCGGTGGAGCCGGCGCCGGAACACCCGGAGAGCACGAGGGCGCCCGCGGTCGCCCCCGCGATCAGCAGAGAGAGCTTCTTACCTGGTTTCTGCACAGCAGATCCTCCGTTTGCAGACATGCGCGAACCGTGCCGGCGATCGAAAAATGGCCGGCAGTCAAGTGCGAAAATGTTTTCCGGTCAGACCCGGATGACCTGGGGCCCGAGCCGGGAATAGCGGTGCGCCTCGGACGCCGGCAGCCCGGTGTCCGTGACCAGTGATTCGAAATCCGATATCTCGGCGAAGCGGCAGAACGTCCGCACACCGAACTTTGTGTGAATGCCGGCGAATATCCGTCGGCGGGCGGCCCGGACGGCGTGCGCCTTGACGTCGGCGACGGCCGGGTCCGGGGTGGTGAGACCCACCTCGCGGGAGATGCCGTTGGCGCCGACGAAGGCGAGATCGATGACGAAGCCGGCCAGCATGCCGCTGGCCCAGTGGTCGACCGTGGCCAGCGTGCGGCCCCGGACCCGGCCGCCGAGCAGCAGAACGGTCGCCGGGCTGGAGGTGGACAGCCAGGCCGCTGTGTTCAGCGAGGCGGTGACGACGGTGAGCGGCCGGTCGGTCGGCAGGGCCTCGGCGATGAGCTGCGGGGTGAACCCCTCGTCGATGAAGATGGTCTCCGCGTCCCCGAGCAGGCCGACCGCCGCGGCGGCGATCCGCCGCTTCTCGGGCACGCCCCGGGTGGTGCGCATGGCCAGATCGGTCTCGAATTTCGCGGTCTCCACCGGATACGCACCGCCATGCGTACGCCGCAGCAGTCCGTGCTTTTCGAGCAGGCGCAGATCGCGCCGAATGGTCTCGGCGGAAACTGTCAGTTCGGCAGCCAGTTTGGCGACGTCCACCTCACCCTGCCGGCGGGCCAGGGCGACGATCTGATGCTGTCTTTCTTCCGCGTTCACATTCCCACCTCCGGCCGCCCACCCAGGCATTCGCTCATCCGCGGCTGCCGTGGACCATTTGTAACACCGGGGAAACGTGTGGCCCCCATCACAGACCAGGCTGATTCGGTGTGTCTCTGCCCGCTTCGGTACTGCGGCTACCCGGTGGATATCATCCCATTCGCCAGCGAAAGCGGACGAAGGTCATGCCCGAATGATCGAAAATTCTGCCCGGTCGCTGCCCGGTGGTGTGAACTCGGTAGACCGGAACGGGCCCGAGCGGGCGTACGGGCACCGCGAAGCCCGCCGACGGGTTGTTACCGGAGCTTTATCAAGGTCGCTGTGTGGGAACGGCAACGCGCGCGGCCGAAAACGGTCACGCTGAAGACCTCAGCTCCACGTCCGGCGAACCGACAGACTGGGTCATGGGCATGCTTGCAACTCAGCAGCTGACGGAGTTCCTCTCCGTGGTCGCTGACCGGCCGGACGGACCGGCGGCGCAGTACGCGGCCGTCGAATGCGCGGTGCGCGCCCTCGACGCCGAGGTTGCTGTGCTGGTCATCGAGGGACGCGTGGCCGCCACCATCGGCGTACCGGCCGATCAGGTGCGGCCGGCCGTGCTCACCGAGGTGGCCGCCGGACGTCGCAGCGTACTGAATCTCGGTGGCACCGCGTACGCGGTCACCGGCGCGGCCCTGGCCGGCCAGGCACCCGGCGCGCTGGTCGTCGGCCGCACCGGCCCGGATTTCACCGACGAGGACGTCTGCCTGCTCCGCGGCATGGCCCTGGTCCTCGAGCTGAGCCTGCAGGCCCTGCACGTCATCGAGTCGGAACGCCGGCAGGCCCGGGAGAACGGCCGGCTGGCCGACTCGCTGCAGGAACGCCAGCGCCTGTTCGAGCACCTGACCCGGATCCAGCGGCTGATCGCCCGCCGGGCCCCGCTGCAGCAGATCCTGGACGCGATCACCGCGGGCGCCGCCGAGCTGCTCGACCTGGAGATGGCCTCGCTCAACCTGCTGGAGAAGGACGATCCGTCGGTCGGCTCGATGGTCTCCAGCATCGGCTTCGCCCCCGAAGTGCTGGCCAAGATGAAGCGCATCCCGCTGCCGTCGGCGGGCGTCGCCGGCCTGGCCGTGCTGGGCGACGAGCTGATCATGGTGGAGGACTACGCCAACTCGCCGATCGCCATCCCCGAGGTGGTGCGCTCCAGCCTCAAGGCCGTGATGGCCATCCCCGTGCACGAGAACGGCGCGGTGGTCGGCTGCCTGACCGTCGGCACGTACACCGGCCCCCGGGAATGGGACAAGCCCGCGCAGGAAATACTGCGTGCGTTCGCCGAGCACGTCAGCCTGGCGCTGACCGACGCCCGCACCCTCGAGGCGATGAACGAGGCGTTCCACGACTCGCTGACCGGACTGGCCAGCCGGGCGCTGTTCCAGGCCCGGATGGACCGCGCGTTCGCCACGGCCGAGCAGGAGAACGCCGGCGTCGCCATGCTCTTCGTCGACCTGGACCGCTTCAAGGTCGTCAACGACTCGCTCGGGCACGCGGCCGGCGACCAGCTCCTCGTCCTGGCCGCCGAACGGATCAAGAAGTGCCTGCGGTCGGCCGACATGGCGGCACGCCTCGGCGGCGACGAGTTCGCGGTGCTGTTGCCGCTGGTGCATGGCCTGGACGAGGCCGTACCGGTGGCGCGGCGCATCCTCGAAGCCATGCGTGAGCCGTTCGAGCTCAACGGCAAGGAGACCTTCGTCAGCTGCAGCGTCGGCGTGGCGTACAGCGTGGCCGGCGGGCACGACGGCCAGGAGCTGATGGTCAGCGCGGACCTGGCCATGTACCAGGCCAAGAAGCAGGGCAAGGACCGCTACGAGATCTTCGAGCCGGCCATGCAGGCGGTGTTCCAGGCCGGCCTGCAGATGGAGGCGGACCTGCGCCGGGCCGTGGTGCGGCACGAGTTCGAGCTGCGCTACCAGCCGATCGTGCACCTGAAGACCGGGGAGATCACCGGGCTGGAGGCGCTGGTCCGCTGGCAGCACCCGGAGCGCGGGATCATCCCGCCGCTGGACTTCATCCCGCTCGCCGAGGAGACCGGGATGATCGTCCCGATCGGCGAATGGGTGCTGCGCGAAGCGTGCCGGCAGGCGGCCCGGTGGAACGAGCGCCGTGTGGGCAAGCGCCCGCTGAGCGTCAGCGTCAACATGTCGGCGGTCCAGCTGGAGCAGGCGGACCTGCCGGAGGTGGTGGCGTCGGCGCTGAGCAACAGCGGCCTGCCGGCCACCAGCCTGGTGATCGAACTGACCGAGTCACTGCTGGTCGACCACCGCCCGTCGACCCTGCGCCAGCTCGAGCAGATCAAGAGCCTGGGGGTACGGCTGGCCATCGACGACTTCGGCACCGGGTATTCGAGCCTGGCGTACCTGCGCCGGTTCCCGATCGACATCATCAAGATCGACAAGTCGTTCGTCGACGACGTCGGTGACGTGCCGGCCGCGGCGGCGCTGACGCTGGGCATCATCCAGCTGGGCCAGGCGCTGCACCTGTCCACGATCGCGGAGGGCATCGAGGACGCGGGGCAGCTGAGCGAGCTGACCGACGGCAACTGCGAGCTGGGGCAGGGCTACTACTTCGCCGAGCCGCTCAACGACGAGGACATGGGCGAGCTGCTGTTTCCCCCCTCGTCCTGAAAAGAATCAGTCGCGTACCGAGCCGGTGGTCGTGCCGCGTTCGTCGGTGGCCACGCAGGTCACGCCCCGGTCCCGGGACCAGGACTGCTGCAACGGGTGCAGGTAGAGCACCTCGACGGTCTCGGCCGGGCTGGCCGCGTACGCCTTGAGCTCGGCCTCGCAGAGCTTCTCGGCCTGCTTCTGCACCTCGGCGTCACCCGGCCACGGGCCGGCCGGCAGGTTGAAGTTGGCGTAGACCTCACCCTCGTGCGGCAGGGCGCAGGAGATGACGGGAAGGTCCTCGACGCTGCCGACGGTCTGGATGCCGTTGATGCAGTCACCCGGCTTCAGCTGGGTGACCGAGACGGAGCCGCTGTTGGCCCCACCGGCGGTGCTGCTCGACGAGTTGCCGGAGTCGCTGAGGATGGCGGCCGTCACGCCGATGATGATCAGCAGCACCCAGCAGCCCGAGAGGGTGAGGCCGGCGATGGCCATACCTCGGCCCGTCTGCCCGCGCTTACGGATCTGCACGAGCGCGACGATGCCGAAGATGACGCTGAGCAGGATGCCGCCGAGGATGCCGAAGATCAGGGAGGCGATGGCGAAACCGCTGGTGCCGCCGCTGCCGGGCGGCGGGTAGGGGGATGCGCCGGGGGCCGGGAAGCCGGGGTAGCCGTCGGGCTGCGGGGCGCCATAGGGCGCTCCGGGCTGGCCGCCGTAAGGCGCACCCGGCTGGGCGCCGTAAGGCGCTCCGGACTGGCCGCCGTAAGGCGCGCCCTGCTGATTACCGTCGAAGCCGCCCGGCTGAGCGCCGTAGGGAGTGCCGGGCTGAGCGCCAGGAGGCTGGCCGCCTTCGAAGCCGCCCGGCTGAGCGCCGTACGGCGCGGGCGGGGCCGCACCCCAGCCCTGCTCGGCCGGCCATTCCGTGTTGCCCGGCTGGGTCACCGGCGGCTGGACCGCGGTGGGCTCCGGCATGGTGGGGGCAGGCTGGGCCGCGGTCGGGTCCCAGGCCGCGGGAGCCGGGGCGGCGGGGGCCGGAGCCGGAGCCGCGGTGGGATCGGCCGCCGGGTTCGGTGCGGCCGGCGAGGTGGGGCGCGAGGGCTGGTCGTTCACCTGTCGGACGCTAACAACATGCAAGATCGTCTGCTGTCCCGAAACAGTTTCAACTCCGTATCGGCGAAAGGTCTCCGGCCGGGCGGCACGGCCTCCGCCCGGGGACGGGGGCCGTGCGCCGGGCGTTACTGGACGCGGACGGTGTCGCCGCAGCCTTCCTGGTTCTCGCAGACGTAGAAGCTGGCGATCGCGCCCGTGGTGCGGAAACCGGTGTTCCCGCTGCACCCGTCCGGGTCACTGACGCTCGTGCTGCCGCCCCCGCTGAGGTTCACGACCGCGAAAACGCCGTGGTTGTCGCATTCTTTGTCCTGCACCGTGATCGATCGGTGGTCGCTGGAGATCCACGCCTTGTCCAGGCCCTGATAGCCGGTCATGACGTGAGCCTGCGCGGGTGCTCCCCACGCGCCCAGGGCCAGTACGAATACTCCGGCCGCCACCAGCGACCTGCTCGAGAAGCGCATCGATCCTCCTGTGTTCTGCCGTGCGGACCCTTGCCGGGACTTGACCTCCATGAAGCTAGGCACCGCCCCTTGAGAAGTCCTCAGCGCGAACCTTGAACGAGGGCCGCCACCAGCGACGACGGGGCCACCGGCGGCACCATGACACTGATACCGTTCGATGGTGGATGCGCTCCACGGGGGAAGCGTCATGGAGTTCCGGCTGCTCGGACCGGTCGAGCTGTGGCACCGCGGCGAGCGGGTCGAGCTCGGGCCCGCGCGGCAGCGCTGCGTGCTCGTCGCGCTGTTGCTGGACGGGCAGCGCCCGGTGCCGACCGCCACCCTCATCAGCCGGGTCTGGGGCGACGATCCGCCCGCCCGCGCCCGCGATGTCCTCTACACCTACGTGGCGCGCCTGCGGTCGACGTTGCGGGGCGTCGGGGTGCAGCTGCACCACCGGGCCGGCGCCTACACCGTCGAGGTGCCCGCCGACGCGATCGACGTGCTCCGCTTCACCGCCACGGTCGAGCAGGCCCGTCAGGCGCCGGCGCTTTCCACCCGGCTCGACCTGTTACGGGAGGCGCTGTGCCTGTGGCGCGGCGTGGCGTTCGACGGGTTGTCGAGCGGCTGGATCGAGCGCTGCCGCGAGCGGCTCGAACGACGGTGGCTCGGTGCGCTCGTCGACCGCTTCGAGCTCGAGCTGGCGCTCGGCCGTCACGCGGCCGTCATCGACGAGCTGTCCGAGCTGGTGTCGCGTCAGCCCACCGCGGAGCCGCTGGCCGGTCAGCTCATGCTGGCCCTGCACCGGGCCGGTCGCAAGACCGAGGCGCTGGAGGTGTTCCGGACGGCCCGGGCCCGGCTGATCGCCGATTTCGGCCTGGAGCCGGGTGCCGACCTTCAGCACCTCGAGCAGGCGATCCTCCGCGACGATCCCGCCGTCGCCGCGCCGGCCCGGCCGCCGCCGTCGGCTCCGGTCCGGCTCCGGGCGGTTGCGGCTCGCCCGGTGCCGAAGCAGTTGCCGGCCGCCCCGAAGGACTTCGTCGGCCGCGACGACGAGCTGCGGGCGTTGGAGCGGTCCTGGCGTACCGACGCCGCCGCGGCGTCTCCCGTCATCATCACCGGCCCCGCGGGCGTGGGCAAGACGGCCTTGGCCCTGCGCTGGTGCTGGTCCGTGCAGGACCAGTTCCCGGACGGCCACATCTATGTCGACCTGCACGGGTTCGGCGACGAGCCGCCGATGACGGTGACCGCGGTGATCGACCGCGTCCTGCGGGCCCTGGATGTGCCGGCCGCGCAGGCCGCCCACGACCCGGAGGAGGCGGCCGCCGACCTCCGGTCCCAGCTGGCCGGCCGCAAGGTTCTGCTGCTGTTCGACAACGCGGCCACCGCGCAGCAGATCCGCCCGCTCATGCCGGGAGGCGGCAGCTGCATGGTGGTCGTCACGAGCCGCAGCCGGCTCGACGGGCTGGTGGCCGTGCAGCACGCCTTCCGGCTCGTGCTGGCGCCCCTGGATCATCGCGACGCGAAGGCGCTCGTCGAGTCGATCAGCGGGCCCGTGGCGGCCGACCGGGCCACGCTCGATCGGCTCGTCGACCTGTGCGATCGCCTTCCCCTGGCCCTGCGGGTCGTCGCCGCCCGGCTGGGTGACGCCATCGGGGCGGACGCTCTCGTCCGTGAGCTCGAGGACGAGGAGGTTCGTCTCGGTGTCCTCGCGATCGACGACGTGTCCATCCGCCGGGCGCTCGCCGCCTCGATCCGTTCCCTGGACGCCCCCACCGGCCGCATGCTGGCGCTGCTCGGTGTTCATCCCGGACGCCTCCCGGCCGTCGACTCGTGCGCGGCGCTGGCGGATCTGAGTGCCGCCGAGGTGCGGGCCTCGCTCGACGGTCTGACGGCGGTGCACCTGGTGCACCGCACCGAGGAGGGCCGCTACCGCATGCACGACCTGGTTCGCCTGGTGGCGCGTGACCTGGCCACGCGCCTGCCGGAGGCGCCGGAGGCGGCGATGCGGCGCCTGCTCCGCTGGTACCGGGACATGGCGAATGCCGCCGACCGCGTCCTGCGTCCGGCCGAGCGTCCCAATTTCGTGTCGCCGCCCGAGCCGGTCCGGTTCGCCGACGCCGACACCGCGATGGAGTGGCTCGACGGCGAGGCGGACAACCTCCTGGCCGCGGCCGAGCGGGCCTGTGCGGCGCAGCCGGATCTCGGCTGGCAGATCGCCGCGGCGCTGTACGGCTGGCTGGTCCGGCGCCGGCACGTGCGACGCTGGATCACGCTCTACACAGCGGCGGCGCGGGCGGCGTCGCGAGCCGGCGACCGGCCCGGCGAGGCGATGATCACCAGCCGGCTGGCCATTCCGTTCAGCCTGCTCGATCAGCACGACGACGCGGCTGCCTGCTGTCGCCGCGCGTACGAGCTGCGCCTCGACCTCGGTGACCGGCTGGGAGCCGCGACAGCGCTGGTCAATCTCGGCGCGGTGCACAACAACGCGGGACGACCCGCGGACGCGATCGGGCCGCTCGGGGAAGCGGGCCAGCTGGCCGAGTCCCTGCCGGCGGCCAACCATCTGCGCGCCCTGATCCAGAGCAATCTCGGCGAGGCTCAGGAGCTCGCCGGTCGCTACGAAGCCGCCGTCGAGCACTACCGCCGCGCCCTGGCCATCGCCCGGGACCACTGCGCCGCTCGGGACGTCGCCGAGATCCTGCTCCGGCTCGCCGGGGCACACCGGTCCGGCAACCGGCCCGCGGAGGCGCTCGGACCGGCCGAGGACGCCGTCGCGACGGCTGAGCAGGCCCGCGACGACCTGCTGGAGATCGAGGCGCTGGGGGCGTCGGCCTGGGCCCGTACCGCTCTCGGTGACCTCGAGGCGGCGGCCGGGCACCTGCGCCGGCAGCTGGCCCTCTGCGACGCGGTGGATCATCAAGGCACCGATCAGGTACGGGAGGCCCTCGCCGCCCTCGACGCCAGGTGAGCCGTGGTCGGGTCAGCTCGCCGCTTGGGCCAGCAGTAATCCGACATAAGCCGCACCCAGCCCGGCGAGCACACTGCCGATCGCGTACGCCCCAGCCAGCACCCGGTCCCCCTCCCGCACCAACCGCAACGTCTCGAAGCTGAACGTCGAGTACGTGGTCAGCGCCCCACAGAACCCCGTCCCCAGCAGGGCCGACAGCCAAGCCGCCACCGGCAGACCGATCAGGTAGCCCAGCAGCAGCGATCCCGCCACGTTGACCGTGAACGTGCCCCACGGGAACGTCGACGGGTGCCGGGCCTGGACCGCCCGGTCCGTGAGGTACCGCAGCGGCGCCCCGATCGCCGCGCCCAGGGCCACCAGCAGCACTGTCATCGCCGCAGCACCGCTTCCGTCGCTGCGGTGCCGGCCCAGACCGCGAGCAGGGCGCCGATCAGCGTCAGGCCCAGGTAGATCAGCCCGGTGCCCGGCGCCGCGCGCAGCACGTCGACGCTCGCCGTGGAGAAAGTCGTGTAACCGCCGAGCACCCCCACGCCCCAGAACGGGCGGATCAGGCGTTGTTGCGGGCGCAGGCCGGCGATCAGCACCATCAGGACCCCGATCAGCAGGCAGCCGGTCACGTTGACGATCCAGGTGGACCAGGGGAAGCCGCGCGGGTCGGGTGGCCAGGCCACGCTGATGCCGTACCGGGACACCGCGCCCAGCACGCCGCCCGCTGAGATCGCTGCGAGGACCGGGAGCGGCGGTCTCGGGTCAGGGTCCTGCGCCACGCGTTCACGCTAGTCCAGACGTCCGGGAGGCCGGGAGCGGACGTGGCGGCGTCCACCCCCGGCCTCGTTCCGGGGAGAGCGACACGCTCCCACGCGAGTTCTCGGGCTTCCAGTGATCCACTGTAGGCGATGATCTTGAAGGCGGAAACCTGGGGCGTCCGGGCCCCAATCGCTCACGAACCTGCTGGGACTACCGATCAGGACGATAGGCGGACGAGGTGAGGGAGCTGACGGATGGGCGGTTCTGAGGTGGCAGCCACGCCTCGTGACCGGCTGGTGCCGGCCTCGGGCGCCATCGCCGCCCTGGCCGTTCTCGGCGTGCTGGCCGACTACCTGCACCCGTTCGAGCCCAAGGCCGTGCTGTGGCTTCCGTCCGTTCTCGGCCCGATCGTCACGTTTCTGGCCTTCCTGCGCACCGCCCGCACCACGACGCTGCCCGAGCCGACCCGGCGCTTCTGGCGACACCTCTCCGTCGCACTCGCCCTGGTCGGCATCGGCATCACCGTTCAGGCCTTCGAGGTGCTGACCAGCGACGACCCGGCCGACAACCACACCGGGCCGGTCATGCTGGCGTTCTGCACCGCCGGCGTCGGCGCCATCATGTACGCCCTCTTCCGGCTCCCGCTGGGCCGCCAGTCGCGGGGCGAGTTGCTGCGGGTCTTCCTGGACGCGGGCACCGTCATGATCGCCGCCGCGGTGTTCATCTGGCACTACGCCACCCGCGACGCCCTGGGTGACAGCGACCGCACCGCCGTCTACACCTCGCTGTTCGTCACCGTGATCGCGCTGCTCGCGGTGTTCGCCGTGGCCAAGTTCGTGCTCTCCAGCCACCTCTACGTCAACAACGGTGCGCTGCGGCTGATTGCCGCCGCCATGTTGATCGGGGCCGTGGGACCGCTGTTCCGGGGACCGTTCGAAGCCGCGGACCCGTACCTGTTCCCGGACATGGCCTGCACACCGATCGTCTACTTCTTCGCCACCATGGCCGCGATGCGGCAGCGGGCCGCCGGGCTCGGCGCGCGCCGCGACATCGTCGCCCCGCCGCGGCGCTCGTTCAGTCTGCTGCCGTACCTGGCGGTCGCCGCGGTCGACGGTCTGCTGCTGGCGGTCACCCTGCGCCGGGACGCCGACGAGCTGGCCGTGGTCGTCGCCGCCGTACTGACCACGGCGCTGGTGGTCCTGCGTCAGCTCATCGCGTTCCGGGACAACAACCGGCTGCTGAGCGAGCTGGACCACGGCGCCACCCACGACGCGCTCACCCAGCTGCCGAACCGGGCGCTCTTCCACACCCGGCTGCAGCAGGCGCTGACCGGCGCGACCGACCGCCCGGTGGCGGTGGCCCTGATCGACCTGGACGATTTCAAGGAGGTCAACGACACCCTCGGGCACGAGGTCGGTGACCTGCTGCTGGTCGGCGTGGCCCGGCGGCTCGCGGACTGCGTACGGGCCGGCGACACCGTGGCCCGCCTGGGCGGCGACGAGTTCGTGGTGGTCCTGGACGACGCCGATCCCGCGGCCGCCGACCTGGCCGCCGAGCGGATGATGAACGCGCTGCGCCAGCCGGTCTACGCCGACGGTCACGAGCTGCCGATCCGGGCCAGCATCGGCATCGCCGACGGGCGTACCGGCGACGAGCCGTCGGTGCTGCTGCGGCACGCGGACATCGCCATGTACGCGGCCAAGAAGCTGGCCGGCACGGCGTACCTGCACTACGAGCCGAGCATGGCGGCGCACGGCACCGAGCACGCCCACCTCGGCGCCGAGCTGCGTGCGGCGATCACCGGTGGTCAGCTCTTCCTGCTCTACCAGCCGATCGTCTCGCTCGACGACGGCCGGGTGCTGGGCTGCGAGGCGCTGGTCCGGTGGGCCCATCCGGCCCGCGGCACGCTGGCCCCGGACGCGTTCATCCCGGTCGCCGAGCGCACCGGCCTGATCGTGCCGCTCGGGCGCTGGGTCATGCGCACGGCGTTCGCCCAGCTCGCGGAGTGGATCGCCGCCTACGGCGAGCCGGCCCCGGGCGTGCTGAACGTCAACGTGTCGGCCCGGGACCTGCGCGAACCCGGCTTCGCCGACGAGGTGGGGGCGCTGTTGCGCGGGTACGGCCTGGCCCCTGACCGGATCGTGCTGGAGATCACCGAGACCATGGCCCTGGAACCGGGCCAGCCGGTCACCAACCTGCACCGGCTGCGGGCGCTCGGCGTACGGGTGTCGCTGGACGACTTCGGCACCGGCCATTCGACGCTGACGCTGCTGCACGACTGCCCGATCGACGAGATCAAACTGGACCGCTCCTTCACCCAGGCGCAGGTCGACGGCCGTCCGCCGGTCGCCGCGGCGGTCATCCACCTGGCCCAGGCGCTGGGTCTGCACGCGGTGGCCGAGGGGGTCGAGACGGCCGAGCAGGCGGAGCAGCTGCTGGCGCTGGGCTACACCGCGGCGCAGGGCTACTACTTCGCCCGCCCGATGCCGGCGGAGAAGTTCGGCGAGCTGCTGCGCGAGCCGACGTCACTGACGCCGGTCCCGCAGTGGCAGATGACCGGCTGACCGCCTTTTCCTCCGGGGATGAGGATTGCGAACCGGACGTCCGGGTACCTGAGTGTGCGTAGGCCACACACCTGGAGGTCACCATGGCTGCCGACGACAAGATTGACAACAAGTCCGAAGAACTGGGCGGCAAGGTCAAGGAGGGCCTCGGCAAGGCGACTGACGACAAGTCCCTCGAGGCCGAGGGCAAGGCCGACCAGTCCAGCTCGAAGCTCAAGCAGGCCGGCGAGAACATCAAGGACGCTTTCAAATCCTGACATTTCCGCTACGCGTGCCGGAGAACGTCCCGTGACACCGGCCCGATGAGGCTGCGGTCCGCGGCCGTTGCGGGTGCGCCGGGCTGAAGATCTCGCACAAACAGCAAGGGCGAGCGCCGTTCGGCGCTCGCCCTTGCTGCCGTCCGTCAGAAGGCCGGGGTCAGCTCCCGCTCCTCGCGAGGTCGCGAAGCCGGGGCCGGAGCCGGGGGCAGGTCGTGGGCCACCGCCGGGAGCCAGTTCAGCCAGCGGGGCAGCCACCAGTTCTTGTCGCCCAGCAGGGCCATCACCGCGGGCAGCAGGACCGCCCGGATGATCGTGGCGTCCAGCAGGACCGCGGCGGCCAGGCCCACGCCCAGCTCCTTGGTCGAGATCAGCGGCAGGGTGGCGAAGAGGGCGAAGACCGCCACCATCACCATCGCCGCGCTCGTGATCACGCCGGCCGTACGGCCGATGCCCTCGCTGACCGCCTGCTTGGTCGGCAGGCCACGGTCGTGACCCTCGCGGATCCGGCTCAGCACGAAGACGTGGTAGTCCATCGACAGGCCGAACAGGATGATGAACAGGAAAAGCGGCATCCAGTTGGTGATCCCGCCGCCGGACCTGAAGTCGAGCACCGACTCGAAGTGGCCGTACTGGAAGACGAACACCAGCATGCCGTAGGCGGCGGCGACCGACAGCAGGTTGAGCACCACGCCGGTGACCGCGACGACCACGGACCGGAACGAGACCAGCAGCAGCAGGAACGCCAGGCCCAGGACGAAGCCGAACACCCAGGGCAGCGAGTCGGTCAGCCGCTGGTTGAAGTCCATTCCCTCGGCGGTGTCACCCGTGACCGCCACCGTCGCTCCGGCCAGCTGGCCGAAGGCACCCGGGGCCACGGTCGTCCGCAGGGTCTCGACGGCCCGTTCCGACGTACGGTCGCTGCCGTTGCCGGCCAGGCCGACCGAGACGACCGCGACCGTCCCGGCCGGATTGACCCGCACGTCGATGGGCTCGCGTAGCTGCCCGCTCGCCGCCGCGGCGCGGCGGAAGTCGGCCAGCGCGGCCTCGAACCCTGGTCCCTTGACGGTCTGCGCCTTGACCACGACTTCGGCCGGCACGACCTCGGCGGGGAACGCCCGGCTGATCGCCGTCATGGTCTGCACGATCGGCTGCTTCGGCGAGAAGTCCTCGATGCTCTCGCCCTTGGTGCGCAGGTCCAGCGCCGGCGCGGCCAGCGCGGCGAGCACGCCGACCGCGACGATGGTCGAGATCAGCGGCTTGGCCAGCACCACCCGCAGCACCCAGCGCCAGACCCGGCCCTCGGTGCGCCGCCGGTACAGGCCGGGGATCTTGATCGCGTCGACCCGGTCGCCCAGCGCCGAGAGCAGCGCTGGGAGCACGGTCAGCGAGCCGAGGACGGCGGTCGCGACGACCAGGATGGTGGCCATCCCGAAGCTGGTGAACGTGGCGTCCATGGTGAAGAACATCCCGGCCATGGCCACGATGACGGTGAGACCGGAGATCCAGATGGAGCGCCCGGAGGTCTGCGCGGCGATCAGCAGGGCCCGGTGCGGATCGGCCCCGTTGCGGCGCTCGTCGCGTTCCCGGCGGATGTAGAAGAGGCAGTAGTCGACGCCGACGGCGAGGCCGACGAGCAGCATGACGTGCGTGGTGGTGTCGACGGTCGGGGCGAGCCGGCTCGCCCCCGCGAGCAAGCCGATCGCGGCGAGGATGGCCGTGAGGGCCAGGCCGACGGGCAGCAGCGCGGCGACGACCGCGCCGAAGGCCACCAGCAGGATGCCGAGGGTGACCGGGATGGACAGCATCGACAGCCGGCTCAGCCCCTCGTCGAGCGAGTCCCCGATGAGCTTGTCGCCGCTGGCGTCGCCGGCCTGGGCCACGTGGACGTCCGGGTGCCGGCTCTGCACCCCGGCGACGACGTCGAGCAGCGGCTCCACCCGCTCCTTGGCGGTGTCCGGGTCCCCGGTCATGGTGAAGGTGACGAGCGTGGCCTGCCCGTTCGGCGACGTGAGCGGCTCGGCGACCGCTGCGACCTCGGGCCGCCCGGTCAGCGACCGCGTGACGTCGGCCACGGCCGCGTCCCGGTCGGCCCCCTGGACGAGGACCATCTCCCCCGCCGGCTGGACCGGGAAGCCGGCCTGCTCGACGATGAGCGACGCCCGGCCGGACTCGCCGTGACCCTGGTCGGAGTCGGTCGCCTCACGGGTGCCGAGCTGTCCGCTGAGGACGGTGACGCCGACGACGAAGGCGATCCAGCCGATGATGGCGAGAGTGCGGTGCCGGGCACTCCACATCGCGGCCCGGGCCGCGAATCCGGTGACATTCTCCCTGTGCTTCATGGCTGTTGACGCTAGGGAGCACGGCCCGGCCGATCGATCCGGTGAGCAGGCCGGTCGGTGGTAGGGCTAGCCCTACGGTCAGGACTGGAGGTAGGTCAGCACGGCCAGGACCCGGCGGTGTTGTTCCTCGTCCGGCGGCAGGTCGAGCTTCGTGAAGATGTTGCGTACGTGCTTCTCCACCGCGCCCTCGGTCACCACCATCTTGCGGGCGATGGCTGTGTTCGAGCGGCCCTCGGCCATCAGGCCCAGCACCTCGCGCTCGCGGGGGGTGAGGTTGCGCAGCGGGTCGTCCCGGCGGCGGCGCACCAGCAGCTGGCCGACCACCTCGGGGTCCAGCACGGTGCCGCCGCCGGCCACCCGGCGCAGCGCGTCGAGGAACTCGGCGACCTCGGAGACGCGGTCCTTGAGCAGGTAGCCGATCGCCCCGGTGCGATCGGCCAGCAGGTCGTCGGCGTACTCGACCTCGACGTACTGGGACAGCACCAGCACCGGGCTGCCCGGCACCTTCTTGCGGGCCTCGACCGCCGCGCGCAGCCCCTCGTCGGTGTGCGACGGTGGCATCCGTACGTCCACGATGGACACCTCGGGCCGGTGCTCGACGATCGCCTCGACCAGCGACGGACCGTCGCCGACCGCCGCGACGACGGTGTGCCCGTTCTCCTCCACCAGCCGGACCAGACCCTCGCGCAACAGCACGGCGTCGTCGGCAATCACCACCCGCATGCCGACGAGCCTATGCGCTGCGCCCCGGTCAGAGGGGGAGGGCGACTGTCAAGGTCGTGCCACCACCGGCCGGGCTCTGCAGGCTCATCACGCCGCCGGCCGCCTCGACCCGGTCCGACAGACCGGCCAGACCGTGCCCCTTGGCCAGGCTCGCTCCCCCGACGCCGTCGTCCGCGACCGTGATCAGCAGCCCGGTCGACGCCCGCCGGACGCTCACCTGGACCTCGCCGGCGTAGCTGTGCTTGGCGACGTTGGTGAGCGCCTCCGCGACCACGAAGTACGCCGTCGTCTCCAGCGCCGCATCGAGCCGGGCGATCGGGGGTGCGTCCAGGTCGACCGGGATGGTGCTGCGGCCGGCCAGCGCGGTCAGGGCCGCCTGCAGGCCCCGGTCGACCAGGATCGGCGGGGCGATGCCGCGGGAGAGCGCCCGCAGCTCATCCAGGGTCTCCCGGGTCTGGGTCAGCGCCTCGGCCACGGTGGCCTTGGCGGCCTCCGGATCGGTGCTGAACTGCTGCTGGGCCCGGCCCAGATCCATGGCCAGCCGGACCAGCCGCTGCTGGGGGCCGTCGTGGATGTCGCGTTCGAGCCGGCGCAGCGCGGTCGCCTCGGCGGAGACGGCTGCCGCCTTCTGCGCCTGCGCGGTGTCCCGGGCCGCCTCGGCCGAGGCCACCTGCTCGCGCAGCTCGTTGACCCCGCTGAGCAGGCCCCGGGCGAAACCGGCCTCCAGCATGGCCAGGCCGCGGATCACCGGCAGCAGGGTGCCGGCGAAGAAGAAGCCGAGCGCCATGTGGAAGACGATCCGGGTGGAGTAGTGGCTGCCGAGGCCGAGCAGCTCCGGCAGATCCTGGTTGTCCGGGCCGCGGGGGATGGACCAGTCCCACAGCGGGAAGGTCAGACCGCCGAGCGCGCCGGCCCACCAGACGATCGCGACGACGAAGGCGATGGTGCTGGGGATGAACCGGAACATGCCGTGCACCAGGTCTAGCCACGACTGCCCGTCGCTGAGCGGGGTCAGGGCCCGGCCGGCGATGCTGGCGTCGGGTGCGGCCCGCTTGTAGGCCGGGTGGGGCAGCCGGCGGCCGAGGATCGGGACCATCCGGGCGCGTTCCAGGGTGGCGAAGCCGCGGGCCATCATGATCGTGCCGACCAGGGCGGGCACGCCGACCCAGATGATCGCCGCCCCGACGCCGAAGAAGAAGCCGACCATGCACAGGACCAGCGTGACGAGGCCGAGCGGGAACCCGACCAGGATGTAGAGGGTGTCCTGGCCGAGCCGGCGCAGGAGGCGCTGGGCCAGACCCGGGGCGTACTCGGCGGGGGCGGAGGTGGTGGTCATACCGTTGACGCTAGGCACTCGATGCCTCCCGTCCGATCCCGCTGACCGCCCAGTCGACAGTAGGGTTAACCCGACCCTCTCTCAACCCTTTTGCCCGGCAGCCGGTCAGGCTCTGCGGCGAGGGGCGGCCGACCGGGGTGGTGCCGTACGCATCCGGTCGCGCACCCGGCCCAGGATCTCGGTGATCGCGGTGATGTCCGCGCGGTCCAGCGAGGTGAGCAGCAGCCGCTGGACCACCTCGATGTGGCCGGGCATGACCTGGCCCAGCCGTTCGCGTCCGGCCGCGGTCAGCGTCACCATGACGCTGCGCTCGTCGTCCTCGGCCGGTGAGCGGCTGATCAGTCCGGCCTTCTCCAGTTGTCCGGCCTGGTAGGTCAGTCCGCTGCGGCTGTAGACCATGCCGTCCGCCACGTCGGTCATCCGCAGCCGGCCGCCCGGGGCGTCGTTGAGCCGGGCCAGGATCCCGAACTGCGGGCCGGTGAGCCCGCCGTCCACCCGCAGCTGCTGCTCGACGGCGTGGTCGAGCAGGCTGCTGACCTCCTTGAGCGTCAGGTACGCCCGGAGCTGTTCCGCGTCCAGCGAGGTCGCATCGGTCACTCCGTCATCATAACGATTGCTTCGAATTCGAAGCGTGCCACGGCAGAGCCGAAGGCCGCCGATCGAAGGATCGTCACTATCGCTTGATACCGTATCCTTCCCTTTGACAGCGATGATGGGGCGTAATGGGGAACGATATGTACTCGGTCGAGCAGGTGGCCGAGTTGCTGGGACTGCACGTGCGCACCGTCCGCAACTACATCCGCGACGGCCGGCTCAAGGCTGTCAAGATCGGCAAGCAGTACCGGATCGCCGGCGCGGACCTCGACACCCTGATCGGCGAGCCGGCCCCGGCCGGACATGTCGAGGTGTCCAGCATCGTGCAGATCGACGGCCTGGCGCCGGGAGCGGCCGACCGGCTCAGCACCCTGCTCACGGCCGGCGCCCAGGCACCCCATGGCTCCGCCGAGCCGCTGCGCCTGCAGACCATCTACGACAGGGGACGATCCCGGATGAAAATCGTGATCCTCGGCGGTCCGGCCGAGACCGCCGACATCCTCCAGCTGCTCGACGGGCTGCTCGGGGCGGACAACGGCCTGTTCGCGCCGGGAGCCGGGCGATGACCGACCGGCTGGAGCAGCGCAACGGCGTACCGGTGCTGGTCTGCGCCGCGGACGGTCCGGCGGTGGCCACCGAGCAGGACGCCCTCGATCTGATCGGCGCGGCCTACGCCGGCGCCGACGTGGTCGCGCTGCCGGCCGGCCGGCTGCCGGAGCGGTTCTTCACGCTCGGCACCGGGCTGGCCGGCGCCATCATGCAGAAGTTCGTCAACTACCGGGTCCGGCTGGCCGTCGTCGGCGACATCTCGGCCCACCTGGCGGCCAGCTCGGCGCTGCGGGCCCTGGTTCACGAGTCGAACCGGGGCGGGCAGATCTGGTTCGTCGCCGACCTCGACGAGCTCGACGCACATCTGTCGCCGGCCGGCGGCCCGCCCGGCCAGTAGGTTGGCCGGATGGATCTGCGCCGGCTGTCCGACGACCTCGAGACGGTCTCCCAGCGGTACGCCGAGATGTTCGGCATCCGCCGGGACGCCACCTGGTTCCTGCTCAAACTGCAGGAGGAGGTCGGCGAGCTCACCCAGGCGTACCTCATGCACACCGGCCAGGCCCGCACCAAGGATCTGAGCCCGCCGGAGCTGGCGGCGAACTTCCGCGCCGAGCTCGCCGACGTGCTCTGCCAGGTGGTGCTGCTGGCCCGGCACCACGAGGTCGACCTGGCCGACGAGATCGACCGCAAATGGCTCTCCCGGCTGCGCTGATCCCCCGCGGGCTGAACGCGGGCCGGGCCAAATTCGCGGAACGCCTCAGTGACCGGAACGGGTGTGCCGAACAGTCCTGCAGATTCTCTTGAATGGCAGGAGGTGCCGCCGTGCCGACAGTGCTCATCGTCGATGATGACGCCGACCACCGTGAGCTCATCTCGCTCGCCCTGGCCCGGCTCGGTCACGAGGTCGTGGAGGCCGTCGACGCCTTGTCCGCGTGGCAGGTGCTGGACGCCGGCGGGATCGACGCCGTGCTGCTGGACGTACGGATGCCCGGCTCCTCCGGCATCGAGCTGTGCCGCCGGCTGCGCTCCGAGCCGGCGACCGCCCACCTGCCGATCATGCTGATCAGCGCCGACGTCAACAATCACCGCATCCTGGCCGCGATGGACGCGGGCGCCGACGACTACCTGACCAAGCCGTACCTGCGGGCCGAGCTGCTCAGCCGGGTGGAGCTGCTGCTGGCCCGGCGTGGCACGACGGCGACCAAGCCGTCGACCGCGGCCACCGCGGCGCTGCTCGCGGCCCGGGCGGCGGTGCCCCGCGGCGTGCAGATCCCGCTGCCCCGGCCGGTCCGCCGCACGGCCTGACCGGCAATGTTCACCGGCCCACCGTCGCTTGACTGATGCTGCCCGCCGCCGGCCGAGCGTAGGGTCCGGGACATGGATCTCGGGCTGGCAGGCAGGACGGCGGTCGTCACGGGCGGCAGCAAAGGCATCGGGCGCGCTGTCGTGGCCGCGCTGGTCGCGGAGGGCGTACGGGTGACAGCCGGCGCGCGCAGCTTCCCCGATCCGCCGGCCGAGGGGGTCCGGACGTTCCCGGTCGACCTGGGCACGGCGGACGGCCCGGCCCGGCTGATCGAGGACGCGGCCGACGCGTACGGCGGCCTGGACCTGCTGGTCAACAACGTCGGCGCGGCGCACACCCGGACCGGCGGGTTCCTGTCGATCACCGATGACGACTGGCTCGCCACCCTGACCCTCGACCTGCTCGCGACCGTACGGGCGACCCGCGCCGCCCTCCCGCACCTGCTGCGCAGCCGGGGTTCGATCGTGACCGTCGCCTCGGTGAACGCCGTGCTGCCCGATCCGCTGGTGATGGACTACAGCGCGGCCAAGGCGGCGCTCGCCAGCTTCAGCAAGAGCCTCTCCAAGGAGGTCGGCCCGCAGGGAGTCCGGGTCAACACGGTCAGCCCCGGCCCGGTGGCCACCGACCTGTGGCTCGGCAAGGACGGCGTCGCGGCCACCGTCGGCTCGTCGGCCGGGCTCGCCCCGGAGGCCGTCGCGAAGCAGGCTGCCGCCGGCTCGGTCACCGGCCGGTTCACCACCCCGGAGGAGGTCGCCGCGTTGGTCGTGATGGTCGCGAGCGACCGCGCCGGCAACGTGACCGGCGCCGACTTCACCATCGACGGTGGCCTGGTCAGCACGCTGTGACCGAGCCGCTCATCACTTATCGCAGCGCCGCCGGCCGGTGGGTGCTGCTGGCCACCGTGCTCGGCTCGAGCCTGGCCTTCATCGACGCCACGGTCGTCAACATCGCGCTCCCGGCGATCGGCGACGATCTCGGCGGCGGCGCGGCCGGGCTGCAGTGGACGGTCAACGGGTACGCCCTGAGCCTCGCGTCCCTGATCCTGCTGGGCGGCTCCCTCGGCGACCGTTTCGGGCGCAAACGGGTGTTCCTGATCGGGGTCGGCTGGTTCGCGCTGGCGTCGCTGCTGTGCGGGCTGGCGCAGAGCATGGAGATGCTCATCGCCGCCCGGGTGCTGCAGGGCATCGGCGGCGCGCTGCTGACCCCGGGTGCGCTGGCCATCTTGGAGGCGTCGTTCGTCCGCGCGGACCGGGCCAAGGCGATCGGCGCCTGGTCCGGGCTGGGCGGCATCGGCGGCGCGCTCGGCCCGTTCCTCGGCGGCTGGCTCGTCGAGCTGGGCAACTGGCGGCTCATCTTCCTGATCAACGTGCCGGTCGCGGCGCTGGTCATGCTGGTCGCGGCCCGGCACGTGCCCGAGTCACGCAACCCGGCCGCGCCCCGCGAGCTGGACATCGCCGGGGTGCTGACCGGTGCCGCGGGACTCGGCGGGCTCACGTACGGCTTCACGGCCTGGCCCGCCCACGGCCCGGGCAGCCCGCAGGTGCTGGTCGCGTTGTTGATCGGGGTGGCCGGCCTGGCCACGTTCGTGGTGGTCGAACGCCGCTCGCGGCACCCGATGCTGCCCCTGGGCATCTTCGGCGCCCGCGCCTTCACCGGCGCCAACCTGGTGACCTTCCTGGTGTACGCGGCCAACGGCGGCGTCTTCTTCCTGGTGGTGCTCAACCTGCAGGTGGTGGCCGGGTTCAGCCCGCTGGCCGGTGGCCTGGCGCTGCTGCCGGTGACCGTGCTGATGCTGCTGCTGTCGGCCCGCGCGGGTGCCCTGGGCCAGCGCGTCGGTCCCCGCATCCCGATGACGGTGGGCCCGCTGGTCTCGGCGGCGGGCCTGCTGTGGATGAGCCGCATCGGCCCGGGCGCGTCGTACTGGACGGACGTCCTGCCGCCGGTGATCGTCTTCGGCCTGGGGCTGTGCCTGCTGGTGGCCCCGCTGACCGCGACGGCGCTGGGTGCCCTGGACGACATGTACGCCGGCGTCGCCAGCGGCGTTAACAACGCGGTCGCCCGGGCCGCCGGTCTGCTGTCCGTGGCGGTCCTGCCGCTGGCGGCGGGCATCGGCCAGGGCGACCTGACCGACGCGGCGGACCTGCACCCGACCTACCGCAACTCCCTGATGATCTGCGCCGTCCTGATGCTGGCCGGCGCGGCCGTGGCCGCGGTGCTCATCCCGACCCGGCTCTCCGCCCACACCCCGGCCCCGGCGGCTGGGCCAGGACAGGTCCACGCGGAGGCGGCAGCCACGCCGATCCGCTCGTACTGCGACGTGGCCGCCCCACCGGTCCATCCCCGCCGCGACGAGTAACGGCTGCACCGAACTCGATTGCCCGGCGTACTTGAATGGTCGTATGCGTCCTGAGTTCAGCATTGCGCCCAAGCTCTCGCCCGGCGACCGGGTCGCCGTCGTCTCGCCCGCGCACGCCGCGCCCGCCCTCTTCCCCGCCGTTCATGAGCAGGGACTGCGGCGCCTGCGGGAGGTGTTCGGCGTGGAGCCGGTCGAATATCCGACGACCCGCCGCGCCGCGCCGGCCGAGGAACGGGCCGCGGACCTGATGGCGGCCTACGCCGATCCGCGGATCCGGGCGGTCTTCGCCACGATCGGCGGCGACGACCAGATCACCGTGCTGCGGCATCTCGATCCGGCGCCGTTCCAGGCCGATCCCAAACCCTTCTTCGGCTTCTCGGACAACACCAACCTGTTGAACTGGCTCTGGTTCCACGGCGTGGCCGGCTGCCACGGGATGTCCACCATGATCCAGCTCGGCCGGGGCGGTGGCGTGCAGCCGGCCACCGTGGAGTCCGTGCGGGCGGCGCTGTTCACCGGTGGTGACCTCGAGATCAGCCCGGTCGAGACGTTCACCGACGAGGAGGTGCCGTGGACCGCGGCTGCCGCGCCGACCGAGTCGCCGGTCCCCTACCCGAGCCCGGGCCGGGTGTGGCACCGGGCCGACCGGGTGGTGAGCGCACCGACCTGGGGCGGCAATCTGGAGATTCTGCACTGGACGCTGGCCGCCGGCCGCTGGGTGCGCCCGGTCGAGGACTACGCCGGGTGTGTGCTGCTGCTCGAGACCTCCGAGGAGATGCCGCCGGACATCGAGGTGTTCCGGATGCTGCGCAACTTCGGTGAGCGCGGCCTGCTGGAGCAGTTCCCGGCGATCATCGTGGGCACCGCCAAGGGCACCGTGTTCACCGACCCGCGGCCGGTGGCCGAGCGCACCCGGTATCGCGAGGCGCAGCGGGCAGCGGTGCTGCGGGCGGTCGAGACCTACAACCCGGAGGCGATGGTGGTCTTCGGGGTGGACTTCGGGCACACCGACCCGCAGTGGGTGCTGCCGTACGGCGGGCGGCTCACCGTCGACGGGCCGGCCCAGCGGATCATCGCGCACTTCTGAGGGCTTCGACCTCGGCCGCGAAGACGTGGTCGGGGTCGAGCCCCAGCGCCCGGAAGTTGTCCTCGATCTCCAGGCTCACGAAGCCGTGCAGCCGGCTCCAGGCGGTGACCGCGCGCAGCGCCACCGTGGGGTCGATGTCGTGCGCGCCGCGTCTGCTCGCCCAGCCGAGCAGGTCGTCGGCGAGCTGCGGCTCCGGCGCGGGGCCCGGTCCGGCCCCGGCGAGCAGCACGTCCATCGCCCGCTGAGCCGCGTCGGCCAGCCGCTCGTCGTGCGCGTCGTAACCGGGCAGCGGCGCCCCGAACAACAGCCGGTAGCGGTGCGGGTGGGCGAGCGCCCAGCTCCGGTAGGCCGCCGCGAGCTCCGGCAACCGGTGGCCGGCGGCGGCGAGCGCCGCGGTCAGATCCGCGTACGCGTCCAGGATCAGCTCGGTGAGCAGCGCTTCCCGGCCGGTGAAGTATCTGTACAGCGCCGGACCGGAAACGCCGAGCTCTTTGGCGATCGCGTTGATGGACAGCGCGCCCGGGCCGCCCTCCGCGAGCTGGCGCAGGGCCGCCTCCTTGACCTCCAGGCGCATCTGCGCCCGGAACCGGTCCCTGATCCCGCCCGCGGCCATGCGGCAACGTTACAACCGCGGTCCAAGGTGAGAACCCCTAACGCGGGCCGTTCAGCGGCCGAACTCGCGCCAGCTCTTCTCGGTCATCTCGATGTCGTAGTGCGCGGCGGCGGCCTTGATGTTCTCGAAGGCCTGATCGCGCTCGGCGTCCGTGACGTCCTTGGTCTGGTTGAACCGAGCCATCGCGTTGCGCACGTGGTCGGCGTCGGTCAGCGGCTCCTTGCGCTTGTCCGGGAAGGCGTAGGCGCTGTCGGGGAGTTCCTTGCGGTCCGCCGCGGACAGGGTGCCGTGCTCGTCCACGGGCTTCCAGGTCTTCTTGGCCATGCCGGTGCAATACCCCGCCGGCCCGGCCGGGAAAACGATCAGATCATTCCGCTGCGCAGCGCGTACGCGACAGCGTGCGACCGGTTGCGCAGCTTCAGCCGGTGGGTCAACCCGTAGATCACGTTCTTCACCGTGCGCTCCGAGTAGCACAGCTCGCCGGCGATCTCGCTGGTGTCGAAGCCGTCGGCCATCAGGCGCAGGACGTCGATCTCGCGGGGGGTCAGACCGGAGGCGTTCAGGCCGTGCGGGGTCAGCACGTCGCGCTGCAGACGCTCGATGTGCTTGAGCAGCTCGCCGACCAGGTTGGGGGGCATCACGCCACCGCCGGAGGCCGCCGCCAGCACGCTGTGGGCGAGACGCTCGGCCGTGACCGCCGCCCGGGGCAGCACCGCCACCACCCGGCACTCGACCGCGGTGAGCAGTTCCGTCTCGTTGATCTCGTTGGTGACCAGCACCACCGGTACCCCGGTCTCGGCCGCCGAGCGCCGCAGCATGGCGATCACGTCGGTGCTGAGCCGGTCGGTCGACACGACCAGCACCGTGGCGTCGGCCCGGTCGGCGGCGCGAAGCAGGGTGAGCTCCGGCCGGGACTGAAGAAAACTGGCGAGCCCCGCGTGGCTGAGCGGGTCCATCGCCTGCAGGGCGACCCGAACCTGGTCCACTGCTACCTCCGGTTGATCGGTACGGCCGGGGGCAAGTCTCCGGAAGGGGTCTTCAGAAAATCTTCACGCGACCTTCATGGCCGCCGATCCGCCGTGAAGATGGTCAGATCGACGCAGCTCATTGCCGATCTCTTAACCAGGCTCTCGATCCGAACCGGTTAATCCCGCGGGGCGCTCGCCCGCCGCAGCGCCTCGATGTAGATGGGCAACTCGATTGCCGCACGCTCTAATTGACCGGGCGCCAATTGGTCGGCGAATACCGCGTCGACGACATCCTGCACCAGTTCCTCGGGCAGTTCGTCCACCCGCTGGGCGGGCAGTTGCTGCCAGATCCGGATGACCCGCAGGCGCGCGCGGATCTGGGCCAGGGTGCATTCCAGGCCGGCGATGGCCGCATCCGCGCGGACCGCGTCCAGGACCAGCCGGCCCTCGGCGGCGAGGTGCAGAAACAGCTCCCCGGCGAACGGCAGGGGAGGTGGGGTCCCGCTCATCTGGCCTCCTCGCCCGGGTTGCCGGCCGGCTCGCGGACAGTGCCGCCGGCCCGCACATCGCAGCGAGTCCATCAGCAGCGCGCTCCCGGCGGAACCTCACGCACCTGGAAGTGCCCTGACCCACCAGTAACATTGCCCAGCCGCCCGTCACCGATTACGGACCGTCAACAACCGGACGCGGAGCAGCCGGAATGCGTAATGCTTTCGTCACGCAAAGAAGGCAAGTAGCGAATATCACTTGCGGAGATATGCTGCCCCTGCGCGCGGCGGATCTGCACTCTTGCGCGCATTCGCTAGGAATGGTGGCACAGCAGCGGTATCAGGACCCCGATGAGGGACATCGGTTTGCGGTGAACGAAAGCTTGCATGTTCAACTGACGACCTGTTGGCAGCGATCCCACGACGACGAGGTTGGGCAGCCATGACGGCAGAGCACGAAGGTCTGGACCTTCGCCTGCTGGGACCCGTACGCGCGTGGCGGGACGAGACGGAGCTCCCGCTGGGCTCGGCGCGCCGTGCCGCGGTGCTGGCCGTGCTGGCTCTGCACGCCGGTCACGCGGTCTCCCGCCAGCAGCTCATCACCGCACTGTGGGGTGAGGAGCCCCCCGCGAGCGCGGTCGGCAACGTCTACACGTACGTCTCGACGCTGCGCCAGGTGCTCGAGCCGGGACGCGACCGCTGGGCCGCCGGGCAGTTGCTCACCTCCGGCGGCGGCACGTACTGCCTGCACGTCCGCAAGCAGGACGTGGACGTGTTCCGCTTCGAGGCGCTGCGCGAGGAGAGCCGGCGCCACCGGGCCGCCGGTGACCGCTTCGCCGAGCTGGCGGCCCTGGAGGCGGCCATGCGGCTGTGGCAGGGCGAGGCGCTGTCCGGCGTGCCCGGCCCGTACGCCGCCGCCCAGCGCCTGCGCCTGACCGAGTTGCGGCTGGCCAGCGCCGAACGCCACGCCGCCCTGCTGCTGGATCTGGGACGGCACGAGGAGGCCATCGCCGCGCTGCGGTTGCTCGTACAGGCGTACCCGTTGCAGGAAGCCCTGCACGGGATGCTGATGACCGCCCTGCACGCCGGTGGTCGCCGGGCCGAGGCGTTGCAGGTGCACGACCATCTGAGCCGGGTGCTGCTGGAGGAGACAGGCACCGAGCCCAGCGCCGCGTTGCGGGCCATGCGGCTGCGCATCCTCACCGGCACCAACGAGTTGTCCACACCGGCTCGCAGCGCCGGGCCGCCGACCGCGCCCGCCGAGGCGGCGACACTGGTCGGCCGGGACGCCGAGATCCGCCTGCTGCGCCGGGCCGGCACCGACGCGGCCGCCGGCCGGGGCCGCAGCATCCGGATCGAGGGCACCCCCGGCATGGGCAAGTCGGCGCTGCTCGGCGCGGCCCTGCGCACCGGGCTGCCGGCCGGTTGCCGCATCGGCTGGGGCATCGGTGACGAGCTGGCCCAGCGGATGCCGCTCGGGGTGCTGCTCGAGTGCGTCGAGTCCGCGATGTCCGGCGACGCCACCCGCGACCTGGTACGGCAGCTGTTCACGGTCGCCGCCGACGCGCTCGACGGGCCGCGGCCGCAGACCGTGGAGCGGGCGGTGACCCTGGTCCGGCAGGCGGCTGCCGAGGCTCCGCTGATCCTGGTGGCCGACGATCTGCAGCGGGCGGACACCACCACGTTGCAGGTCTGGGCGGCCCTGCACGAGCTGACCCGGGAGCTGCCGCTGCTGCTCGTCGCCTCGGCCCGGCCCGGCGCGGCGGGGCTCGACGAGGTGCCCGCCGACGAAATCCTCACCCTCGAGCCGCTGACCGCCGACGAGGCCACCGCGCTGGTCCGCGCGGTCGCGCCCGAGCCGTTCGACCCGCGCACGCTGCGCCGGCTGCTGAGCGACGCCGGCGGCAACCCGTACTACCTGCGCCACCTCGCCGCGACCCGGCGCGACGACGCCGCCTACCGGGGCGCGCCGCCGGCCGAGCTGGTGGCCGCGGTGGACGCGCACCTGGCCACGCTCGGCGAGGAGACCCGGCACCTGCTGCGGGCGGCCGCGTTCCTGGGTGACCACTGCACCGTGGCCGAGGCCGCCGCCGTCACCGACCACCCGCCCGCGGAGCTCCAGCGGGTGCTGCGGCCGGCCCGGGCCGCGGGTGTGCTCACCGACGACCCCGACACCCTGGTCTTCCGGCACCGGATCGTGGCCCGGGTGCTGCACGAGAGCACCCCGGCGGCGTTGCGGATCATGCTGCACCGGTCCTTCGCCGAGAAGATCGCCCAGGTCGGCGGGGCTCCGGAGCGGGTCGTCAGCCAGCTGCTGGCCGGCCCGGTGCCGCTGGACAGCAGCGCCAGCCGGTGGCTGGCCGAGCACATCGAGCAGCTCTCGGCGCGGGCCCCGCAGGTGGCGATCAGCATGCTCAAGCGCGTACGCACGGAGTACGCCCTGGACGAGGAGACCCGGCTCGGCCTGACCGCCTGGCTGGCCCGCCTGCTCGACCGCCAGCGCGAGAACGCGGTCGCCGAGGCCGGCTGGGTCGCCGCGCGCACCACGGATGTGCGGCTCGAGGCCGAGATGCAGTGGATCATGGCGTGCAGTCACGACCGGCAGGGTGAGCACGTCGCCGCGGCCGACGTGGCCCGGGCCGTGCTGAGTGCGCGCCGGCTGCCGGACCCGTGGCTGCACCGGTTCCGCTCGCTCATCGACCGGCTCCGGCCGCACCTGCCGGGCGAGCCGACCGCGCCGCATCTCAGCCGGACGGCCCTGCTGGGTGACAGAGTTTCTGTTATCCGTTGAGCAGCCCGTGGTCTCCTCGGAGTGAGGCACGCTCCCGCGGCGGAAACGGAGGAGAGATGCCGGATCCTGCGTACGAGCAGCTCCGCGTCTCCGTCCTGGGCCCGCTGCGCGCCTGGTACGGCGACCAGGAGCTCACCCTCGGCCCGGCCCGCCAGCGAGCGCTGTTCGCGGTGCTGGTCGCGGACGCCAACCGCCTGGTCAGCCGGGACGAGATCATCGAGGCGGTGTGGGGAGCCGCCGCGCCCGCCACGGCACCCGGCAGCGTCTACACCTACATCTCCGGCCTGCGCCGGGTGCTCGCCGGTGGCCCGGAGCGCCCGCCGGCAGCCGAGGTCCTGACCTCCGGCCCGGCCGGCTACTCGCTGCGTATCCCGGCCGGGCACCTGGACAGCGACCGGTTCGCCGAGCTCTGCACCCGGGCCGAGGAGTTGCAGGCGGGCGGCGACCCGGGGGCCGCGGCGTGCGTGCTCGACGAGGCCCTGGAGCTGTGGCACGGCGACGCGTACGCGGGCATCTCCGGCGACCGCATCGAGCTGGAGCGGACCCGCCTGGCCGAGCAGCGCCTGGCGGCCGTGGAGCGGCGGGCCCGCATCGCGATGGAGCTGGGCGACGACGGCCTGATCGCCGAGCTCGCCGGGCTGGTCCGTGCCCATCCCCTGCACGAGCCGCTGCACGAGTTGCTGATCCAGGCGCTGTATCGGGCCGGCCGCGGCGCCGAGGCGCTGGAGGCGTTCCAGGCCGCTCGCCGGGTGCTGGTGGCCGAGCTGGGCGTCGAGCCGGGCCCCGCGCTGCGCGAGCTGCAACGCCGGGTGCTGGACGGCTCGATGGCCGCGACCGAGCCGCCCGCGTTGCCGGCGGCGGTGGTGCCCATCCAGATCGCGCGGGCGATCCGCGACGGGCTGACCGACCGGCCGCTGGTGGGCCGCGGCGACGAGGTCGAGCTGCTGCGCGGCCTGGTCCGGGCGGCGGCGCAGGGCACCGGAGCGGCGGTGTGGATCGAGGGTGAGCCGGGCATCGGCAAGACCGAGGTGCTGACCCGCGCCCTCTCCGACGCCGACGAGGCCGGCTGCGGCCTCTTCTGGGGTGTGGCCGGCGAGCTCGACCGGCACACGCCGCTGCAGGTCGTCACGCGCGCGTTGGGTCTCGCTCCGACGTCGGAGGATCCCCGGCGCGCCACCATCGCCACCGAGCTGCACGCGCCCGGCAGCGGTGAGAACGACGATGCCGGGCCGGCCATCGCGGCCGAACGGGTGCTCGCCTACCTGCGGGCCGCCTGCGCGATCACGCCGATCGTGCTGGTCGTGGACGACATGCAGTGGGCCGACGAGGCCAGCGTGCTGCTCTGGGACCGGCTGGTCGCGGCGACCCGGCACATGCCGCTGCTGCTGGTCGCGGCGGCCCGGCCGGAGCCCAACGGGCGCGAGCTGGCCCAGTTGCGCCGCGGCGTGCGGCTGCGCGAGGGGCACGTGCTGAGCCTGGGGCCGCTGCCCGCCGAGGCGACCGAGGAGCTCGTCGCCGCGGTGGTCGGCGCCCCGGTCGGCCCGCACCTGCGCGCGGTGGCCGGCCGTTCGGGGGGCAACCCGCTCTTCGCCCGGGAGACGGCGGTGGCGCTGATCCGCCGGGGCGCGGTACGGATCGTGGACGGCCGGGCCGACATCGACGGGTCGGTGCCGGTGGAGGTGCCGGGATCGCTGCTCGCCGTGGTGCGGTCCACGCTGGACTTCCTCACCGACGACACGCAGGAGGTGCTGCGGCTGGCGGCCCTGCTGGGCACCGAGTTCGCCGTCGACGACGTCATCGCGGTGACCGGGCGGCCGCCGTTCAGCCTGATGGCGAACCTCGAGGAGGCGCTGGCCGCCACGGTCGTGGTGGACGCGGGTACCGAGCTGGCGTTCCGGCACCCGTTCCTGCGCGAGGCGCTGTACGCGAGCATTCCGCACGCCACCCGCTCCCAGCTGCACCGCCAGACCGCCGAGGTGCTGGCCCGCGGGGGCAGCCCGGTGACCAGGGTCGCCGAGCAGCTCGCGGCGGAGACGCCGGTGCTCGACGCGTGGGTGGTCGGCTGGCTCACCGAGCACCACGCCGAGGTGGTCAAGCGGGTGCCGCGGACGGCCCGGGAGCTGATCAGGCAGGTGCTCGCCACCGGCCTGCCCGGCGCCCAGCAGCGGGAGACCCTGCTCGTCGCCCTGGTGAAGCTCGAGTTCCGGGAGGGCAGCTACCCGCTCGCCGAGGCCCGCGAGGCGCTGGCGACCGTGACCGACCCGGGCGACCGGGCCGAGATGCGGCAGCTGCTGGCGGCCATGCGGTTCCGCCAGGGTGCCCCTGGCGAGGCGATCGACCTGCTCACCGGCGCGGTCGACGACCCGGCCACCCCGGACATCTGGCGGACCCGGCATCGGGTGCTGCTGGCCAACTTCCACCGCGGCCCGCTGGACGACCTGGACCGGGCGGACCGGACAGCCCGGCAGGTGCACGACGAGGCGGTGGCGGCGGGACAGCCGTACGAGGCCGCCTTCGCCCTGCAGACGACGTGGCTGACCAACTCGATCCGCCGCGACCATGAACGCGCGCTGGAGTACGTCGACCGCGCGCTGGAGATCATGCGGGACCATCCGACGTTCGCCGGCATGTACTTCGACCTGCTGGACAACCGGATGTTCACGCTGCAGAACCTGGACCGGCTGGACGAGGCGGAGCGGACCCTGCGCGAGGCCGCCCTGTTCGCCATCCGGCACCGGCTGCCGGCCACCCTCCAGGTCGCCTCCGCGGTGCAGTACTACTGGCTGGGCCGGTGGGACGACGCGACGGCCGAGGTCGGCGCGGTCACCGACGACGCACCCGGGATCACCTTCCTGGGCATGCGGGAGCCGGGCGCGGTGGGGATGCTCCTGCACGGCGTCGCGGCGCTGATCGCCGGTCACCGGGAGGACCGGAGTCTGGCCACCGCGCACCTGGACGCGGCCAACGCGCTGCCCGTGACCGACGCCGAGCGGGAGAGCTGCGATTTCCTGCTGGTGGCCCGGGCCCTGGTGGCGGAGCAGCAGGACCGGCCCGCCGACGCCCTGCGAGAGCTCGCGCCCCTGCTGACCCCCGAGTACGCCCCGATGATGCTGCGCCACCAGTGGCTGCCCGACGCACTGCGCCTGGCTCTGAGCGTCGGACGCCGGGACATCGCCGAGCAGGCCGCCGCGATCTGCGCCGCCGAGGCGGCCAAGGAGGTACGCCCGGCGCGTGCGTTCGCGGCGTCCGCTCGTTGCCGCGCGTTGCTGGCCGAGGATCCGGAGCCGGCGCTGGCAGCGGCCGAGCACTACCGGTCGGTGGGGCGGGTGCCGGAGCTGGCCGCCGCTCTGGAGGACGCGGCGGTGCTGCTGGCCGCGAACCGCCGCCCGCACGAGGCCGCTGCCACCGGCGGTGAGGCGGCCGAGTTCTACACCGTGCTGGGCGCGCGCTGGGACCTGCGCCGCACCCGGGCCCGGCTGTTGGAATACGGCGTGGAACCGGCCCGCGGCACGTCGCGCACGGCCACTGTCCGCTGAGGATCCCGCGCATCGGCCCATCGCCGAGCGCCAATGTCCAAATGTGAGCGGTAACAAATCCGCCATAGCGCGCTACGCAAGGTAGCAGTAGGCGTCTGAGCTGCACTTTAGCGGATCTCCGGGCCAATCTCGACGGTGTGCTGCGTTCGGTTCTGGGGGTTTGTGGCCATGACCTTGACAGGAAAAGTTTGATAGTGCGTGAATGTGTTTCCAGATAGTAAATCCTCGATGCCACCCTTGAAGGAGTTCCCATGACCGGTATGTCCGGACACTGGAGACCCGCGCTTCTTTCCCTCAGCACCGCCCTGGTCGTGCTCGCCGGCGCGGGCGCGTGCGCGAAGTCCGAGGACGGCGACACACCCGCCGCCGGTGGTGCCGCCAACTCCGCCGGCGCCCAGGTCGCGCAGTCCGCCGCGGCCGGCGTACCGACGTGCACGCTGGAGCAGTTCGGCGGCACCAAGGTGGACCTGAAGACGGCCAAGATCGGCTTCTCGCAGTCGGAGAAGGAGGCCAACCCGTTCCGGATCGCCGAGACCCAGTCCATCCGGGACGAGGCGGCCAAGCTCGGCATCCCCAAGACCAACCTGCAGACCACCAACGCCAACTCGCAGTTCAACAAGCAGATCAGCGACGTCGAGCAGATGATCGACTCGGGGGTGCAGCTGCTGATCATCGCCCCGCTGAACTCCGACGGCTGGGACTCGGTCTTCGCCAAGGCCTCGGCCAAGAAGATCCCGATCATCACCATCGACCGCAAGATCAACGCCACGCCCTGCAAGGACTACCTGACGTTCATCGGGTCGAACTTCGAGGAGCAGGGCAAGCGCGCCGCCGACAAGATGGCCGCCGCGCTGGGCAACAAGGGCCAGGTGGCGATCCTGCTCGGCGCGCCCGGCAACAACGTGACCACGCTGCGCACCAAGGGTTTCAAGGACCAGATCGCCAAGGTCGCCCCCGACATCAAGCTGGTGTTCGAACAGACCGGCCAGTTCTCCCGCGAGGAGGGCCAGAAGGTCGCCGAGCAGCTGCTGCAGTCCAAGTCGGACATCAACGGCATCTACGCGGAGAACGACGAGATGGGCCTCGGCGCCGAGATCGCGCTCAAGGGCGCCGGCAAGAAGCCCGGCGACGTCAAGATCGTCTCCATCGACGGCACCAAGGGCGCGGTCCAGGGCATCGCCGACGGCTGGTTCTCCGCCGTCATCGAGTCCAACCCGCGCTTCGGCCCGCTGGCCTTCGAGACCGCCACCAAGTTCTTCAACGGCGAGCCGATTCCCGCGGACATCATCATCTCCGACCGCGAGTACGACGAGAGCAACGCCAAGACGGACCTCGCCAGCGCCTACTGAGTCACCCTCTCCCCCAGGAGTGCTCACATGACCGTTCCCCGCCCCCGGACCTGGCGACGCCTCGTCGCCATGACCACCGCCACCCTGACCGCTTCCGCCGGCGCACTGATCGCCACCACCGCTCCGGCCGCGGCCTTCGTCCCCAAGACACCCCCGCTGACGACCCCGTGGACCAACCAGGTCTCGACCACCAACCCGCTGCCGGAATACCCCCGCCCGCAGCTGACCCGGCCCGACTGGCAGAGCCTGAACGGCATCTGGCAGTTCGCCGGGGCATCCAACATCAACACGCCACCGGTGAACACGACACTGGGCGAAGAGGTGCTTGTTCCGTACCCCATCGAGAGCGCTCTCTCGGGGATCATGCGCCACGAGAACTACATGTACTACCGCAGAACGTTCACCGTTCCGGCCGGCTGGTCCGGCCGGAACGTGAACCTCAACTTCGGTGCCGTGGACTGGCAGTCCAAGGTCTGGGTGAACGGCACGCTGCTCGGCACCCACGAGGGCGGCTACGACAAGTTCTCCTACGACGTCACCAGCGCGCTGCGGTCCGGCGCCAACGAGGTCATCGTCGGCGTCTACGACCCGACCGACGGCCAGGACATTCCGGTCGGCAAGCAGCGCACCAACCGCGGTGGCATCTGGTACACGCCGTCGTCGGGGATCTGGCAGACCGTCTGGCTCGAGCCGACCAACCCGGCCCGGATCACCCGGCTCGACACCACCCCGAACGTCTCCGCCGGCGCGCTCGACCTGGTGGTGCAGGCGGCCAACGCGAGCGGCCAGGCGGTCACCGCGCAGGTGCTCACCGGCGGCACGGTGGTCGGCACGGCCACCGGTACGGTCGGCGCGTCCCTGCGGATCCCGGTTCCCAACGCCCACTTGTGGACCCCGGACGACCCGTTCCTGTACGACCTGCGGGTCACCCTCGCGTCCGGTGACGTGGTCGGCGGCTACTTCGGCATGCGCTCACTGGGCAAGGCCATGCTCGGCGGCACCCTGCGCCCGACGCTGAACGGCAAGTTCGTCTTCCAGCTCGGCACCCTGGACCAGGGCTACTGGCCGGACGGGCTCTACACCGCACCCACCGACGCCGCGCTGCGCTTCGACCTCGAACAACAGAAGTCGCTCGGGTTCAACATGGTCCGCAAGCACATCAAGGTGGAGAACGACCGCTGGTTCTACCACGCGGACCGGCTCGGCCTGATGGTCTGGCAGGACATGCCGGCGCTGGCCAGCGGCCGGGAGCCCTCGACGGCCGGGCGCACCCGGTACGAGAAGGAACTCAAGGAGATGATCGACGAGCACAAGGGCATCACGTCGATCGTCCAGTGGGTGCCGTTCAACGAGGGCTGGGGCGAGTACGACGCCGGCCGCATCGCCGACCTGGTCAAGAGCTGGGACTCCACCCGGCTGGTGAACCACAACTCCGGCTCCAACTGCTGCGACTCCGACCCGGACCCGGGCAACGGGGACGTGATCGACGACCACATGTACGTCGGCCCGGGCATCACCCGGCCCCCGACAGCCACCCGGATCGCGGTCAACGGCGAGTACGGCGGCCTCGGCCTGCGCGTGCCCAACCACGAGTGGCCGACCGCGGGCAAGTTCGCGTACGAGTGGCTGCCCGACACCAACGCCCTGACCAATCGGTACGTGCAGATCACCGGCAAGCTGGCCGACCTGATCTCCACCAACGGCCTGTCGGGGTCCGTCTACACCGAACCGACCGACGTCGAGGAGGAGCTCAACGGCTTCTTCACCTACGACCGGCAGATCCAGAAGATGAACTTCGCCGCGGTCCGGGCGGTTCATCAGCGGGTGCTCGGCGCGGCGACCGGCACCACCCTGCCGACCGGCCGGCTCGCGTCGCTGCGGGTCACCACTCCGGGCTTCACCGACCGCTACCTGCGGCACGCGGGCGGCGCCGCCGTCACCTCGGTGATCGGCGCGGGCAGTTCCACCGGGGACAAGCAGGACGCGACGTTCTGGGTCCGCCCCGGGCTCTCCAACAGCGCCTGCTACTCGTTCGAGTCCCGCAACTTCCCGGGCCAGTACCTGCGGCACCGGGGATACCGGGTCTACCGGGAGGCGAGCAACGGCGGCACGTTCAACGCGGACGCCACGTTCTGTGCCCGGCCCGGCCTGTCCGGCGGCGGCACATCGCTGGAGTCGGCCAACATGGCCGGCTACTTCATGCGGCACCGCAACTCCGAGGTGTGGATGGACCAGAACACCGGTGGCTCCTTCACCAACGACGCGACCTGGACCGTGAGCAACCCGCTGTGGCGCAGTGGCGCGGACCTGGCCGTCGGGCAGAACCGGTCGTTCCGGGTCACCACCGCCGGCTACGACAACCGCTACCTGCGGCACCGGGACTCGCTGGCGCGTACCGACGTGATCAGCGCGAGCAGTGCGCTCGTCGACCGGCAGGACGCCACCTTCACCGTGCGCGCCGGGCTGGCCGACAGCACCTGCTACACGTTCGAGTCGGTCAACTTCCCGGGCCGCTACCTGCGGCACGCCAACTACCGGGTGCAGACGGCGGCGAACGACAACACGACCACGTTCGCGCAGGACGCCACCTTCTGCGCCCAGCCGGGCCTGGCGGGGGGCAGCGGGAACGTGTCGCTGGAGTCGTACAACTACGTCGGCTACCACTGGCGGCACTACGCGGAGGCCGTCTACATCGCCACCAACGGCGGCGGCAACACCTGGGACAACCCGGGCAGCTACGCCGCCGACGCCACCTGGAACAACGCCGCCCCGCTGGGGTAGCGCGAAAGTGAGTGGATCCATGGCACTGCTGGAAGTCGTCGATGTCGCCAAGGAGTTCCCGGGCGTACGCGCCCTGGACGGGGTCTCCTTCGCTCTCCGGCCGGGCGAGGTGCACGCCCTGGTCGGGGAGAACGGCGCCGGTAAGTCCACCTTGATCAAGGTGCTGACCGGCGTCTACCAACCGGACGGGGGCGAGCTGCGCTACCGCGACGAGCCGGCCCGGTTCGGTACACCGATGGACGCCCAGCGGGCCGGGATCTCCACGATCTACCAGGAGGTCAACCTCATCCCGTTGATGAGCGTGGCCCACAACCTCTTCCTCGGCCGCGAGCCGCGCACCCGGCTCGGGCTGCTGGACGAGGCACGGATGTATCGCGAGGCCGGCGAGATCCTGCACCGGTACGGCGTCACCACCGACGTCCGCCGCCAGCTCGGCACCCTCGCCCTGGGCGCGCAGCAGATGGTCGCCCTGGCCCGGGCCGTGATGATCGACGCCAAGGTCGTCATCATGGACGAACCCACCTCGTCGCTGGAACCCCGCGAGGTGGAGACCCTGTTCGGGGTCATCCGGGAGCTGCACGCCCAGGGCATCGGGATCGTCTACGTCAGCCACCGCCTCGACGAGCTGTACCGGATCTGTGACACCGTGACGATCCTGCGCGACGGCCGGGTGGTGCACACCGGCAAGCTCGCCGAGCTGGAACGCATCCGGCTGGTCTCGCTCATGCTGGGCCGGGACATGTCCGCCGTCCGCCGCGAGGGTTTCACCGGGTTCGCCGGCGAGCACGCCACCGCGGCGGACGCGGCCCCGGTGCTGGAGGTCGCCGGCCTGACCAGCCGGCGCAAACTGCACGACATCAGCTTCGCCGTCCGGCCCGGCGAGGTGGTCGGGCTGGGCGGCCTGCTGGGCGCCGGGCGCAGCGAGACGATCAAGGCGATCGGCGGGGCGTACCCGGTGGACAGCGGCCGCGTCACGGTCGGCGGCCAGGAGCTGAAGCGGCCGACCACCGTACGGGCGGTACGGGCCGGCATCGCGACGCAGCCCGAGGACCGCAAGGCGGAGGGCATCGTGGCCGGGCTGTCCGTCCGGGAGAACATCGCGCTCGCGGTGCTGCCCCGGCTGAGCGCGTTCGGCCTGGTCTCGGACCGCAAGATCGACGAGGTCGTCCGCACCTACATGGACCGGTTGCGGATCAAGGCGTCCAGCCCGGACCAGCGGGTCGGCGACCTGTCCGGCGGCAACCAGCAGAAGGTGCTGCTCGCCCGGCTCCTGGCCACCCGGCCACGGGTGCTGCTGCTGGACGAGCCGACCCGCGGCATCGACGTCGGCGCCAAGGCCGAGGTCCAGTCGCTCATCGACGAGCTGGCCGGTGAGGGCCTCGGCGTGGTGCTGGTCTCCTCCGACGCGGAGGAGCTGATCGAGGGCGCCGACCGGGTGGTGGTGCTGCGTGACGGCGCGGTCGTCGGCGAGCTGCGCGACGCGGACGTCACCACCGAGGCGCTGCTGGAGACGATCGCCGCCGCGGCGGTAGTGGAGGCCTCCGATGACGAGTGAGTCAGTGGCCACCCGGCCCGGAATCGACCTCGCCCGGATCCGGGCCTGGCTGCCGGCGTACGGCGTCTACGCGGCGATCGTGCTGCTGGTGCTCTACAACGTGGCGTTCACACCGAACTTCCTGGCCTGGAGCAACCTGCGCATCCAGCTGATCCAGGTCGCCCCGGTGGTCATCGTGGCGCTCGGCATGGCGCTGGTCATCGGCACCGAGGGCATCGACCTGTCGGTCGGCTCGGTGATGGCGCTGGCCGCCGCGCTCATCCCGCTCTACCTCGGTTACGGCGTGGTCGCGGCGATCCTGATCTCGCTGATCGCCGGTGTCCTGGTCGGGCTGGTCAACGGCACGCTGGTCGCCCGGGTCGGACTGCAACCGATCGTGGCCACCCTCGCCCTGTTCGTCGGCGGCCGGGGGCTGGCCCTGGTCATCTCCGGCGGCCAGCTCAAGGACATCCGCAACGACGACCTGATCTTCCTCGGCTCGGGCGACTTCCTCGGCCTGCCGATGCTGGTCTGGATCGCCGCGCTGCTGGTGCTGGTCGTCGCGTTCATCGTGCGGCGCACGGTCTTCGGCCGGCGGCTGCTGGCCATCGGCGGCAACCGGCCGGCCACCGAGCTGGCCGGCGTGCCGGTCAAGCGGGTGCTGATCACCGTGTACGTGATCTGCTCGGTGCTCGCCTCGATCGCCGGTCTGCTCGCGGTCGCCCGTATCCAGTCCAGCGACGCCTCCGCGGTCGGCCTGCTCATCGAGCTCTCCGCGATCACCGCCGTGGTCGTCGGCGGCACCCCGCTGACCGGCGGCCGGGTCCGGGTCCTGGGCACCGTGGCCGGCGCGCTGCTCATGCAGCTGGTGGTGGCCACGATGATCAAGCACAACCTGCCGTCGTCCAGCACCGAGATGGTGCAGGCGGCCATCATCCTCATCGCCGTGTACGCCGCCCGAGAGAGGAAGGCCCGGTGACTCCCATCGTGTCGGACCCCGAGGCCCCCGCGGCCGCCGTCGCCGCCGACGTCCGCCGGGCCGAACGCACCGACCGCATCGTCAGCCTGGTCCAGCGCCAGGGCGCTCTGGCCGTGCTGGTCGTGGTCGTGCTGGTCGCCGCGGCCTCGTTCCCGAACTTCCGCAGCTTCGACAACGCCGCCACCGTGCTGGTGGCGGCCGCCCCGCTCGCGCTGATCGCGCTCGGCATGACGTTCGTGATCATCACCGGGGGCATCGACCTGTCGGTCGGCTCGCTGTACGTGCTGGGCGGGGTCGTCTCGGCGTACGCGTCACAGTGGGGTCTGCTGCCGGCGTTCCTGGCCCCGTTGGTCGTCTGCGGGCTGGTCGGCGTGCTGAACGGGATCCTGATCGCCTACACCAGGATGGCGCCGTTCATCGTCACGCTCGCGGCCCTGCTCGGCGCGCGCGGGCTGATGCGGGCGATCAGCGACGAGGGCTCCACGACGTACCTGGTCAAGAGCGACGCCGTCCGCAGCTTCGGCACCGGCTCGTTCCTCGGCATCGGCTACCCGGTCTGGCTGGTCGTGGTGGTCTTCGCGCTCGGCATGATCCTGCTGGCCCGTACCCGCTTCGGCCACGCGGTCTACGCGGTCGGCGGCAGCGAGGACGCGGCCGCGCTGATGGGCATCGCGGTACGCCGCACCAAGGTCTGGGTCTACGTCATGTCCGGACTGCTCGCCGGTCTGGCCGGGGCGATCAACGCGGCCAAGCTGGGCTCCGGCGTCACGGTGCTGGGCATCGGCCTGGAGCTGGACGCGATCGCCGCCGTGGTCATCGGCGGCACCCTGCTGACCGGCGGCGCGGGCACCATCACCGGCACCATCGCGGGCGTGCTGCTGCTCGGCGTGATCCAGAACATGATCAACCAGGTCGGCAACGTCCCGAGCAGCTACCAGCAGCTCATCAGCGGCGCGTTCCTCGCGGTGGTGGTGGTCGCCCAGACCTACCTGGCCAGGTTGCGCCGGGTGACCTGAGACAATGGGATCATGAAGCCCACCTTCGTGTACGACGGCGACTGCTCGTTCTGCACCAGCTGCGCGCAGTTCATCGAACGCCGCATTCCGTCGCACGCCACCGTGGTGCCGTGGCAGTTCGCCGACCTCGATCAGCTGGGCCTGACGCTCGAGCAGGTCGAGGAGGCGGTGCAGTGGGTCGGCCCCGACGGCACGATCGCCTCGGGCCCGGACGCGATCGCCCTGCTGCTGCGCGACGCGGGCCGCCTGTGGGAGGTCCCGGGACGCGCGCTGCAGTTGAAGCCGGTCGGCCTGCTGGCGTGGCCGGCGTACCGCTGGGTCGCGGGCCATCGCCACCTGCTGCCCGGCGGCACCGCGGCCTGCTCACTCCCCCAGGCCCAGCGCGACAAGCTCTACGGCACGGCCCTCGGCTAGTAGGCGTAGCGGCGGACCGACTCCGGGTGGATGACGACGCGCAGCTGGTCACCGGACAGCAGCGCGGCCAGGTCGGCGGCCCGGGTCGGGTCGTCCAGGTCCCAGTAGCGGGCAGCGAGGCGGGAGGCCAGGTCGTGCGCGCCGTCGGTCTCCACCGTGGTGCGGCCGGCGACGGACACCCAGCGCTCGCGCTCGCCGACCGGGGCGGCGACGACGATCGAGGCGCGCGGGTCGCGGCGCAGGCGGCGCACCTTCAGCGACTCCGGCTCGGTGAAGAACTGGACCGTCCCGTCCGCGGTGGCCTCGAACCACACCGGCCGGGGCTCCGGTGGCACGTTTCCGGCGGCCACGGTCAGGAAGCCGTGCAGCGGGCGGGCGAGGAACTCGAGGTCCTCGGCGGTCAGGCTCGATGAAGTGCTCATGAGGCGATTCAACCGCATCCTCAGTTGAGGTGGGCGGTGCCCAGCACGTGTCCATCGTGGTCGGCCACCGCGACCGCGCTCACGTTGCGCAGCTGGATCGAGCTGGCCCCGGTGACCTTCGCCCGGCCGCTGGGGGTCGGACCCCAGATCGCGGCCTGCTCGACCGTGCCGTCGGCCCGGCTCACCCGGCACACGAACGGGCCCTGGCCGCGCAACTGCTCCACGGTCAGGTCGATCGAGACTCCCCAGGTCTTGCCGGTGAGCACCGCCTGACCGGCGAGGCCACTGCCGTCCTCCGCCTCGAAGACAGCGGTGACCGCGGGCTGGCCCGGGCCCCGGCTCTGGCTCGGCGCGGCGATCGGCGGCCCGGCCGGCGGGTCCTGGTCCCGGGTGGCGATCACCCCGACGCCCACGGCCACAACCAGCACGGCCGCGGCCACAGCGGCCAGCCGCCGGCCGGTGGCCCGCCGGCGTTCGCGGGCCCGCTCGGCCCGCATCCGGGCCAGCAGGCTCTCGACCCGCGCGGGGCTCGGCCGGCTGCCCGCCGGCACCGTGACCGGCAGCGCGTTCTCCAGGGACCGGAGCAGTTCCGGTACGCGCGCCAGCCGATCCAGCTCGGCCCGGCACTCGTCGCAGCGCAACAGGTGCGCGTCGAGCCGGTCGGTGTCGGCGTCGTCGAGCCCGCCCAGCAGGTAACCGCCGAGCAACCGCCGCAGCTCATCGTGTTCCTGGTCGGGGTTCATCGCAGCACCCCCATCTCCTCGAACGCCTGCCGCAACGCCCGCACCGCGTAGTAGGCGCGCGACTTGACCGTGCCCTCGGGCACCGACAGCTGCCGGGCGGCGTCGGCCACGGTCTGTCCCTCGTAGTACATGGCCTGGACCACCGCACGGTGGTCGGCGGAGAGCCGTTCCAGCGCCTCGGCGACCAGCCAGCCCTCGACGAGCTGGTCGACGTTGTCGGCCGACGGCACCGACGCGACCGCGGCGTCGTCGGCGACCAGGTGCGGGCGGCGCTGCTCGGCCCGCCAGGCGTTGGTGACCACGTTGCGGGCGATGGTGAGCAGGTAGGAGCGGGTCCGGCCGGGGTCCGGGTCGAGGTGGTCGATGTGCCGCCAGGCCCGCAGCAGCGTCTCCTGGACCAGGTCCTCCGCCTTGTGCCGGTCGCGCACGTACCGCGAGATGAAGCTGAGCAGCACCGCGTAGTGCTCGGTGTAGAGCGCGGTCATCAGCTCCTCGTCGGGACTCACCCGTCGCCTCATCCGCTGCCCCCTCGTCGGCCCACCACCCCGTTGTACCCCGGGCCCGGGTGGCCGGTTCGATCAGCACCGACAAAAGCGCCCGGCCCTCCCACAGTGGGGAGGACCGGGCGCCTAGGCGCTACGGTGTCAGCACTTCACGAGCGGCTGGGGCGGGGCGTCGGGGTCCTTCGGGTCCTTCACCAGCGGGTATTCCGGGCCGCCGTAACGGAACGTCGTCGGGGTGCGCAGGCTCCCGGTCCACGGGGTCCAGTACGGCTCGTCGGGCTTCTCGATCTGCACGGGCGGCAGCGTGATCTCGGGTTCTGTCTTGTACTTGGGCCGCATGTCCAGATCGAACCCGACCGTCGGGCCCTTGGTCATGCTGATGCTGCCGATCCGCGCCGCGTCGCCGTCGCTGGCCGGCTTGCCGTTGCCCATCTGGGTGCACGGAGTGAGGCTGGGCGACGCCACCTCACCGAACCACTGGGCCAGACCGGCCCGGGTGAACCGGCCCTCCCAGTTTTTGTCATGGAAGTAGCCGATGTACTCCGAGTTGTAGGCGATCCACCAGGCGTTGCCGTCGTGCATGATGCCGAACCGCTTCGAGGTGCCGACCGGCAGGGTGTCACCGGGCTTGACCGTCTTGTGGATCTGGGTCCACTCGCAGGCGTTGTAGCACCTGGCAACTCCGTCCTTCCAGTAGAAGACGAAGAGGTGCGGGTCGTCGTCGCCGTTGACCGAGCGGTCCACGGTCCAGCCGACCTCGACGGTCTGCTTGCTGTCGGCGGAGCGCACCGCCAGCTCGGCCAGCGTGTGGTAGTCACCGTCGACCAGCTTGGGCTTCTCGATGGTCAGGTTGGCCCAGGTGCCGTCGGTCTCGCCGGTCTGGGCGCCGACCGCGTAGTGGAAGTTGACCACGCGGTCCGCGGCGGCCGCGGCCTTGACCGTGCCCACGGTCGGCGGGGTGGGCGGCACGACGGTGGTGCGCGCCGACTTCAGGAAGGCGCCGTTCGGGCCTTGGCCGCCCTTGGGGGCGTACTCACGCGTCGGGGTCACCGCACCGCTCGTGTCCGCGGGGGCCGCGTCCGCACCGGCGGCCGCGACGGCTTTGCTGCTGGCGCCGGCCTTGGCCTGCTTGAGCCGCTTGGGCTTGGCGCCCCAGGGCAGCAGCTTCGGCGGCGTGAGGATGGCCTCGCCCGCCGCGGGGGCCTCCGGCGCGGCCTCAGTGGTCGCCGGCGCAGTCTCGGCGGTCACCGGCGCTGCTTCGGGCGCGGTCTCGGCGGGCTCCGGCGCGGTCTCGGTGGTCGCCGGTGCGACGGCGGCCGCGGGCGCCTCGGCCTCGGTCGTCTCCTCAGCACTGGCGTTCAGGGTCCAGACCGTACCCATCGTGCCGACAACGGCTACGGCTAGGCCGGCGGCGAGCAAACCGCGGCGTGAGTTCGACACGTGTCCGTCCTCGTTGTTCGGGGGGCTCGGAGGCGGTGGGCGAAGAACCTCCGGCACCGGCTCTCAGCGGCGGAGCTGACCATATAACGTTCTGAATACCCGCCGCCCCCGTCGAACGGCTTTCCGCCTGAACGGCTGAGTCCGATCGCCGATCCGGTGAAACATCGGCCGAGTTCATCCACGGTGTGTGTTCGCGCCGTTGCTCAGGGGCAGGTTTCTGGCAACCGTTCTGAAAGAAGCAAAGCACCGCGAGGCTCTTTCGGGTATCGCGCCACCGAGCGCCGTTCCCGCAGCACCCGAAACCGAACGGCGAAATACACCCTCTGTCCTGAGTCACGGTCGGTAAACGTGAATACCGATTTCAAGATCGCTTTTCCCGGTGCCGGAGAATGACTCTAACCACCGCCCCGGATATAGGGCATGAATACCATCTGCCCGGTTTTGCTACTGGTGCTGGCGATCATGTCCAATTTGCTGGGCGGCCGGGCCGGGCACCGCCGCGCCGCGGCTCGCCGCCAGCTCGGCGAAGAGCCCCTCCCAGACCCCACGCACGGTGCTCATCGAATACCGGCTGCTGTCCGCGCGGGCGGCGGCGCCCATGGCCCGGCGCCCGGCCGGGTCCTCGATCAGCCGCATCATGCCCTCGGCCAGCGCGTCGATGTCCTCCGGCGGCACCAGCAGCCCGTTGCGGCCGTGATCGATGATCTCGCGCGGACCGGTCGGGCAGTCGAAGGCGACGGCCGGCACGCCGGCGGTGGCCGCCTCCAGCAGCACCATCGGCAGCCCCTCGAAGCGGGAACTGAGCACGTACCCCGACGCGGCCGCGAGCTCCTCGTCGAGGCGCCGGCTGGGCCCTTCGAGCCGTACCCGGCCGGTCAGGCCCAGCTCCTCGATCTGCGCGGCGAGCTGTTCCCGCTTGGCGCCGTAGCCGAAGATCCGCAGCTGCCAGTCCGGGTGCCGGGCCGCGACCGGGGCGTACGCCGGGATCAGCAGGTCGAAACCCTTCTGCCGGACCAGCCGGCCGGCCGCGACCAGCACCTTGCTCTCCAACGCCGCCGGCGGCAGCGGCCACGGCGGGATGCCGTTGGGGATCCGCACCACCCGCACCGCGCTGTCGCCCAGCGCCGCCCGGTAGGTGTCGCGGTCGTGCTCGGTCAGCACCGCCACGGCGTCGAGCCGCGGATAGGCCCGCAGGATCGCCGCTCGCAGCCGCGGCTTGTAGGTCTCCAGGTTCATGTGGTCCTGGGCGATCCGGATGAGCCGGCGCGGCCCGAACCAGGCCGACAGCAGATTGTGCGCGGGACGCGTGGTGATCAGCACACCGTCCCGGGAGGACCGGAAGTACCGGACGATCGTCAGGTCGACCTGCGGGTCCCAGCGGCGGTAGCGGGAGTCGTGCCGGTGCGGCAACGGGTTCTTGAAGCGCCGGGCCTTGTTGAACAGGCGGCTCTTCTGCCCAGGCCGGTCACTGCGGCGGTCGCCGGACTCGCGCAACTCGGTCAGGGGCACCAGCCGGACCCGGGGGTCCAGGGCGAAGACGGTTTTTTCCCCCGTGCGGTACACGCTGGCGATCTCGACCTCGTGCGTCTCGCACAGCGCGTTGGCCTGATTGAAGACGCTACGGATCGTGCCGCCGCCGCCATAGGCGTTGTGCAGCAGGTACCGGATTTTCACGTCAGCAACGTAGCAACGATCGCAAAATGTTTCGGACCCGTCCGCGGACCGTCCCGCACCGAATCACCGCCATGGACGTTGCGCGGGAGCTGATCGCCGGCCGCTACCGGCTGCTGGAGATCATCGGCGCCGGCGGCATGGGCCGCGTGTGGCTCGCCGACGACGAGCTGCTGCGCCGCCGGGTCGCCGTCAAGGAGATCGCCACGCCGGCCGACGTGAGCACCGCGCAGATGCTCGACGCCCAGCTCACCACGATGCGCGAGGCCCGGGCGGCGGCCCGGCTGGAGCATCCCGGCGTGGTCGGCGTCTACGACTTGGTGTGGCGCCCGGACCGCTCGTGGATCGTCATGGAGTACGTCGAGTCGCGATCGCTGGACGCCGTGCTGCGCGAGGGCCCGCTGCCGCACCGCGAGGCTGCCCGGATCGGCCTGGGCGTGCTCGCCGCGCTGCGGGCCGCGCACGCGTCCGGTGTGCTGCACCGCGACGTCAAGCCGCACAACGTCCTGCTCGCCACCGACGGCCGGGTGGTGCTCACCGACTTCGGTCTGGCCAAGATCAGGGGTGCCGAGCAGGGCGCCGAGCCGTTGCTGGGCTCGCCGTACTTCGTCGCGCCCGAGCGGCTGCGCGGCGACGACGCCGGCGAAGCAGCCGACCTGTGGTCGCTGGGCGCCACGCTCTACGCCGCGGTGGAGGGTCAGGCGCCGTTCCAGCGCTCGACCACGACCGCCTCGCTGACCGCGCTGCTGACCGAGCCACCCGACCCCGCCCGCTTCCCCGGCCCGTTGACCCCGATCATCGACCGGTTGCTGCACAAGGATCCGGCTCAGCGGTTGCCGGCGGCCGACGCCCAGGCCCGGCTCCAGCGGGTGGCCGACCGCGCGGTCGGCGTCTTCCCGATGCGGGTCCCGCGGCAGCGCACGCCGGCTCCGCCCGGGACGTCCGCGCTGGGCATGGCGATGATCCTCGATCGGATGAGCCCGGACCGGCCGGTCCGCGACCGCGTCGCCCGCAGCACCAAGGTCGCCCTCGTCGCGGCCGCCGTGCTGCTGGTCGGCACCACCGGCACAGCGCTGGCCCTCGACCACCGGCCCGGCACCGCCCCGGTCGCCGATGCGGGCACCGGCACGACGGCCGGACCGCTCGCGATCTGCGCGCCCGGCGGGCCGGCGGTCACCGGCAGTTCCCTGGCCCGGGGGTACGCGGTCCCGGCCGGCTGGCTCTGGCACGCGGACCCGAGCGGCTTCGACGTGGCGGTGCCCCGGGACTGGACCCGTTCCCAGGACGGCACCGCCGCCTGTTTCCGCGATCCTGGGGGCAGCCGCGCGTTACGGGTGGACGCCACAGCCCGGCTGACCGGCCCACCCCTGACCCACTGGCAGAGCCAGGAGCGGGAGGCGCTCGCCGCCGGGACTTCTGCCGGGTTATCAGCGCGTGGCGGTGAACGCGGCGTGGGAGTTCACCTGGCAGCCCGACGGCGAACCGGTACGCCGGCACGAGCGCCGCGTACTGCTGTCGATGAGTAACGGGCGCGCGTACCTGGTGGAGTGGACGACCCCCGAGGGCGACTGGGCGGGCAGTGAGCCGTACCTGCGGCTGGTCCTCGCCAGCCTCTCCTGACCTCGGTTCCCGCATGGTGGTACAGGTTTGATTTGTGTCCGGGTGGCCGACCACGATGGGCGCATGCAGCGGCAGGGCATTCCCCTCACGGCCCGCCGGGTGATCGACCTGGCGCGGTGCGCCAGCGCGCGCTGTCCCCGCTGATCTGCGCTTTTCGCGCCCCCTGAGCGACACCTTTCCGGCCTGAGGGCCAGTTTCCAGGTTCTTCCCGCGCGTCGTCCACTCCCGGCCGTACTGTGGCGGTAAACCTATAGAACTGATAGGCAATATATGCAAAGCGAGGAGCTGCAGTGACCGTCGTCGACATCCGCCTCGACCATCTCGCCACCGCCACCCGGTACGCCGCCGACCCGGACTCCTGGCCCGTCGCGCCCCGCTTCAACGCGGTCGACCGGTGGTACCACCGGCTGGCCCAGGAACCGGACCACGAGGTGTGGCTGCTGACCTGGCTACCCGGGCAGGGCACGGACCTGCACGACCACGGTGGCTCGGCCGGCGCGTTCTACGTCTGCTCCGGGTTCCTCACCGAGGACACCGTCGCCACGGGCGCGGACGGCTCGCCCCGGATCAGCGCCCGCGAGCTGGGCGAGGGCGCCGGCCGCCGGTTCGGCACCCGGCACATCCACCGGATCACCAACCGCTCCAACCGGCCCGCGATCAGCATCCACGCGTACGGCCCGGCCCTGACCACCATGACGCGCTACCGGATCGGTGCCGCCGGGCTGGACGTCGTCACCGTCGAGCGAGCCGGAGCCCAGTGGTGAGCACTCCCCTGCTGCGCAGCGCACCCGCCTTCGCCCCTGCCCCCGAGGGCGCCCGGAGCATCGACGAGCTGCTGGCCGGCGCCCGGGCCCGACTGGTCCGGCTCGGCCCGCACGAGACGTACCGGGCCGTGGGCCGGGGCGCCGTACTGGTGGACATCCGCCCGGCTGCCCAGCGGGCTGAGCACGGCGAGATCCCCGGCGCGGTCATCATCGAGCGCAACGTGCTGGAATGGCGCCTCGACCCCCGCAGCGACGCCCGGCTGTCCTTCACCCGCTACGACCTCGAGGTCATCGTGACCTGCCAGGAGGGCTACACGAGCAGCCTGGCCGCGGCGGCACTGCAGGATCTCGGCCTGCTGCGGGCGACCGATCTCGACGGCGGCTTCAAGGCCTGGCAGGCGGCCGGGCTCCCGACGATCTGAGCCCCAGAGGTACGGCTAGCACGGTGTCCCGGCGCCACCGGCGCTCCTAGCGTCGAGGACATGAAGCGAATCGGCGTCGTCCTCCTGTGGATCATCGGACTCTTCTTCGTGGCGCGGGCGGTGGCGGAACCGTTCGTCATCGACCTGACGGACCCGGCGACGTACCACCTGGACTGGGGCGGCCCGCATCTGGCCGGGGTGCTCGCCGTCCACTGCGGCCCGGGCATCGTGGCGGCGGCGCTGATGGTGCGGTCACTCATCAGGCGTCGCCGCCCGGCCGTGGCCGCCCGTCAGTGACCGTCCTCCGGTCGCGCGTGCCGGGGTAGCAGGAACGACAGCCCGAACGCGAGCATCAGCAGCGCCAGCGCCACCAGCAGGCTGCGCTCGGTGGTGTCCTGGAAGCCGGCGTGCACCGCCTGTTCGGCGTACCCTCCGATCTCCGGCGCGACCGCCCCCGGCGCCGCGCGGCACGACGCGGGCTGCACCGCCGGATCCTCCTCGGCCGCCCGGTCGCGCAGGCAGGCGCGGATGCCGGTGACGGCCGCCGGCTGAGCCTCGGCCGGCACGGCCGCCGCGGTCAGCGCCGGCCGCAGTCCCGCCGCGTCGACGTGGTCAGCGACCGCGCCGGGCAGCAGTCCGAAGAAGACAGTGCCGAGCACCGCGATGCCGAACGCGCCGCCGAGCTGCTGCACCGAGGTGAGCGCACCGGACGCCGAGCCGGTCTCCTCGTCGTCGACCCCGGCCAGCACGATGTTGAAGAACGGCGCCATCGCCAGGCCCATGCCCGCGCCCAGCGGGATCAGCGCGGGGATCAGCAGCCAGGGAGTGATCTCAGCGCCCGCCAGCCGCACGGTGACCGCCACCGCGACCGTGCCGAGCGCCATGATCACGGTCCCGATCAGCAGCAGCTTGCGGCCGAGCCGTTCGCTGAGTCCCGCACCGGCCACGATGAATCCGGCGACCGTGCCGAGCGCCTGCGGCAGCGTGGTGAGGCCGGCCTTGAGCGGCGAGTAGCCGAGCCCGATCTGCAGATAGAGCGTGAAGATCAGTCCGGTGCCGATCAAAGCGGCGAAGAAGACCAGACCCAGCAGCAGGCCGCTGGTGAACGCCCGCTTGCGGAACAGCGTCGGGGTCACCAGCGCGTCCAGGCCGCGGCGTTCGCGACGGGACTCGTAGACGCCGAACAGGCCGAACAGGGCGACACCCAGCGCCAGCATGACGAAGATCCAGACCGGCCAGTCCAGCTCGCGCCCCTGCACCAGCGGATAGAGCAGCAGGAACGCCGCGACCGCGGCGAGCAGCACACCGGCCACGTCCAGCCGGGGACGGCGCTCGCTGCGGAACTCGGGCAGGAACTTGACCGCGCCGAGCACGGCGAAGACGCCGAGCGGCAGGTTGATCAGGAAGATCATCCGCCAGCCGGTGCCGAAGTAGTCCGCGTCGACCAGCCAGCCGGCCAGGATCGGGCCGCCGACCGCGCCCAGGCCCATCACCGGGCCGAACGCGCCGAACGCCTTGGCCTGCTCCGCCGGGGCGAACATCTGTTTGATCATGCCCAGGCCCTGCGGCAGCATGACCGCCCCGAACAAGCCCTGGACCGCACGGGCCCCGATCAGCACGCCGGGCGAGAAGGCGAGTGCGCAGACCAGCGAGGCGAGCGTGAAGCCGACGGCGCCGATGACGAACATCCGGCGCCGGCCGTAGATGTCACCGAGCCGGCCGCCGGTGAGCAGCCCGATGGCCATGGACAGGGTGTACGCCGCACCGAGCCACTGGATCAAACTGAGCGAGCCGCCCAGCTCGGCCCGGATCACCGGCCCGGCGATCGTGGTGACCAGCGAGTCGAGCAGGTCCATCACCTCGACGGCGAGGATCACGAACAACGCGACCCAGCGCCATCGGTACGGAGTCTCAGCGGCTTTCTCCAGCACAGCTTGCACGGCGTCCCCCCGGAACGGTGTTCGTTTTTGTCGAACACCGTTCTACCGACGAACACTGTTCGCGTCAAGTACGCTGTACGCCGATGAGCGAACTTCCCCTGCCCCCGTGGCGGCGTACCGTCCCCAAGCGCCCCCGCCCCGCCAAGGCCCCACTGAGCCAGAACGAGATCGTCGACGCCGGACTCCGGATCGTCCTGGAAGAGGGCATCGAGGCGGTGAGCATGCGCCGCCTGGCCGCGGTCTTCGATACCGGCGCCTCCAGCCTGTACGCCCACGTGGCGAACAAGGAGGAGCTGCTGCACCTGATGTTCGACCGGATCTGCGGTCAGGTGGAGGTCCTCACGCCCGACCCGGAGCACTGGCAGGAGCAGATCAAGGAGATGTGCCGGCGGGGTCACGCCCTGATGGCGAAATACAACGACATCGCCCGGGCAGCGCTGGCCACCGTGCCCAGCGGGCCGAACGCGCTACGGATGTCCGAGGCGATGCTGGCCATCATGCTCGCCGGCGGCGTCCCGCCGCAGGTGGCGGCCTGGTCACTGGACCGGCTGTTCCTCTACATCGTCGCCGACGCCTACGAGAACTCCCTGCACCAGCAGAACCTGACCGACGGCCAGAGCACCCGCGAGTACTTCGACACCTTCGTCGGCCAGCTGACCGACTACTACACCAACCTGCCGGCCGACCGGTTCCCCAACATCCGGGCACACGCCGCGGTGCTGACCGCCGGCTCGGGCGACGAGCGCTTCGAGTTCGGCCTCGACATGCTCATCGACGGGCTGTCCCGATACACCGGCCGTACTGTTGATCCATGACCTCCCTGCCCGCCGGGCTGCTCGACCTGCTCGGCAAGCCCAGCCCGTGCTTCATCGCCACCACCATGCCGGACGGCTCACCACAGCTCACCCAGACCTGGGTCGGCACGGACGGCGAGCACATCGTGATCAACACCGTCGAGGGCTATCAGAAGGTCAGGAACGTCGAGCGTGATCCCCGGGTCGCGGTGACCGTGGCCGACCCGGACGACGTGTCGAACTACTACTCCGTCCGCGGCCGGGTCGTCGACATCTCACCCAAGGGCGGCGCCGAGCACATCGAGGAGCTGGCCCAGAAGTACGTCGGCGGGCCGTACCCGTGGTTCGGCGGCCGGGACCAGGTGCGGGTGATCCTCACCATCGAGGTGGAGAAGATCGTCCACGCGCCCTGGGGCTGACGTCCGCCAGCTCAGACAGTGGCACTCGTGTACTGCTTGCCCTTCTCCGTCACCACCCGGACCGAGGCCACGTCGGCCGGGGCGACCAGTGCACTGCCGTCCAGCGTGGTGCCCTCTTCCGCGCCCTTCTGGGAGACCACCCAGCTCCCCGCCAGCACCACCGCGCCGTTGCGGGCGACCACCTCGAGCCGGCACCGCTCGCCCGCCGGGATCCCGGCGACCGCGGCCTTGATCCGCACCCAGCCCGGCGCCGGGGCCACCGCCACGGTGATCCGCGCGCCGGTGCCGGCGTCCACCGCGGTCGCGGTCTTCGTGCCGGGAATGGTGGTCTGCTCCACCTGCGACGGAGTCGGCAACGCGATCGGCGCGCCCGGATCAGCGGTGCCCCGGCCCACCACCACCCCGGAGGCGATCGCGGCGGCGACGACCACGGCCGCGGCGGCACTCACCAGCGCCGTCCGCCGATGCCGCCTCCCGGCCGACTCGTCCCGGATCTGCCGCAGCGTGCGCTGCAGCAACAGGTCACCGCCCTCGGGCGGCCCGTCCAGCAGCATCGCCTCGGGCACGGCCTCGAGTGCCATCGTCCACTCCCGCAGTGATTCCACCTCGGCGCGGCACTCGGCGCAGCCGGCGAGATGCTCCTCGACCAGGCGTACCTGCTCCGCGTCCAGCGACTTCGTCAGATAGCCGGCGAGGTCCACGTGATTCGTCTTCATGAGGCAGACCGTTCCGTTCCGGCTGCGCTCAGCGACCGGAGCTCGCGTAGTGCCCGCAGGGCATAAAAGGAACGCGACTTGACGGTGCCGGGCGGAATGCCCAGCGCCTTCGCCGCCTCCGCGACCGTGCTGCCGAGCAGATAGACCTGCTCCAGCACTTCACGGTGCTCGGCCGAGAGCCGGCTGAGCGCGTCGATCACCACCACCGAGTTGACCACCTGCTCCGCGTGGTCGCCGGAGACCGCAACCTCGACCGGCGACTCGCGCACCTCGGGGGCGCGGGCGTTACGGGCGCGGATCTGATCGGTGACGATGTTGCGGACCACGGTGAGCAGCCAGCCGCGTACCGAGCCCTTGCCGTTGACCAGGCTGTCCGGATGTCGCCAGGCGCGGACCAGGGCCTCCTGGACCACGTCCTCGGCGGCGGCCCGGTCCCGGGTCAGCTGCGTCGCGTACGCGAGCATCGCCGCCCCGTGTTCCGAGAACAACGATCTGACCAGCGCCTCATCGGCCACCTCCCGGCGACGTTGGAGCCTCAACCCCGGCATTTCTTCCCCCCGGTTACGGCGGTCACCACGCCGAGGCCGGCCGGACGGAGCGCGTGCCCGGCCACCCTCGACCCCCGTTTCGTCGGTCTGACTCCCCCCACACGTGCCGGTGGGCCGGATCGGTTCAGAACAATTTCCCGCTGAACCGGATCCGGCCCGCGGTCGTGTGGATGGCGTACCGGCTCACCCACAGGGGGAATCATGAAGCGCAGCCGCATCACCATCGCCGTCCTGGCGTTGACCAGCGCGTTCGGCCTCGCCGCCTGCGCACCGGCCGGCACCACCCCGACCGAGGTGCGATTCGTGGCCGCGGAGGGCGAGACGCCGGCCGCGCCGGCGGTGCCGCCCGAGCCGAGCACGGCACCCGAGCAGGCCGAACTGGCCGCCGAGACCCCGGACCGGTCATCCGAGCCGATCCCGGAGCCGACCGTCGCCAAGACCCAGAAGTGGGTCAAGATCTTCAGCGGTGCGTCCGACCAGGACATCACCCCGCCCAAGAGCATCCGCAAGGGCAGCAAGACGGTCGAGCTCAACACCGCCGAGAACCCGGTCATCGGCACCTACGTCACCGACGGCGCCGGGCGCACGCTCTACCGCTTCGACGAGGACAGCAACAAGCCGCCGAAGGCGACCTGCAACGGCGACTGCGCCAAGGCCTGGCCGCCACTGCTGATCAAGTCGCCCGGCAAGATCTTCCCGAAGGGCATCAACCCCAAGATCCTGGGGTACGTCGAGCGCGCCGACGGGACCTGCCAGGTGACCATCAACGGCTGGCCGGTGTACTACTTCGCCAAGGACGCCAAGCCGGGCGACATCCTGGGCCAGGGTGTCAAGGGCACCTGGTTCGCGGTCGACCCGAAGGGTGCCCGGACCGGGGCGCTGCCCGAGTCCGCCGGCGGGACCGGTGGCACCGCGAACTCCGGTGACGCCGGTGGCGACGCGCCCGCCGACCCCGGTTACTGACAGCTGCGAGCGGCGTTCAGGCACCGTACGACCTCGTTCATCAGGGCATCCGGCATCAGATTGACGAAGAACGCGTGATCGGTCAGCGCACTGTGCCGCTGCGCGTCGAACGAGTCGATCCGGTACCGGGTGCCCGGCGCGATGGCGTAGGCGACGACGATCCGCAGCCGCGGCACCGCGAAGGTCGAGATCGGACAGCCGCCGCCGGGGAAAGCGAAGACGAGCTGCTGGCGGTGGTCGTTGCTGTCCACCCGCCGGCCGTCCCAGCAGCTCGGGAAGTCGAAGACCCGCAGCACCTGCTGACCGCGGGGACAGACGACGTATCGCAGGCTGCGGCGCTCGGGACTGCCCGAACAACTCCAGACCGCGGCGGCCCGGGCGCCACCGTTCGTCACCGCGTACGCGTCCCCCACCGCTCCCCGCAGCAGCCGGGGCATCGCCAGGACCGGCCCCCGCGGGTTGCCGTGGAAAGCGAAGCTGACCCGGACCGGGACCTGCACCGCCCCGCCGTGCGGACCGTCCCGCGGGCCGAAGGTACGCAGCACCGGCCAGTAGTAGCTTGATTCGTCGCCGTTGGCGCAGGTGGTGCCGCCCCCGGCGAGCGTCTTCACCGTGCTGCCGACATCGACGGACAGGTTGCCGAAGAAGTCGTGCAGATGGTGCACCGGCCCGGCCTTGCCCGGCGTCACGACGATGTTGCTGCTGTTGCGATGGCCGTTCTCGTTGCGCCCGCAATCCCACGTGTACGACCCGGTGGCCGCCTCCACCGGCCGGGCGGCGACCTCGTCGATGTCGACATAGTCCGCACCCAGCGACGGCTGGCGCAGCGTGCCCGCGGTGATCGCGCCGGCGGCGAGCAGCAACTCGACGGCCAGGGCCCAGACGGCAGCCCTGCGCCGACCTGTCGCGGCGTACGCCATACCGTCACCTTACGCAGACATTCGGCACCCGACGGTGGCACAAACAGGACAGTGCAGGCAAAGTGATCGACTTCGGCGGCCATCGGCGTAGCCGAATGCAGGCCTATCGGTCCGGTGGATTTACTAACGCCCGGAACGGCTGATACTGGGCAGATGGCGGACTGGATCTCGGGGGACCGACGGTTGCCGGTGCCGGTGACCGTGTACGGGCCGCTCCACCTCCTCGCCCTGCAGGTGCACCGGATGGCGAACGACGGGCAGGCGTACGAAGCTGTCGCGGCGGCCGACGCCTTCCTGACGATCGCCCGCACGGTCCGCGACGACCGGACGGCCCGGTTCCTGATCCAGGGAAAGATGTACGCCCTGCTGGCCATGGGTCAGCTCGGGGAGGGCTCCGCGCTCGGCGAGGAACTGCTGCGCACCGCCGGTTCCCTGCTCAGCGAGGCCAAGGCCCGCTGCGACCTGGCCCAGCTGCACCTGCTCCGCGGCCACTACGTCGACTGCATGCAACACCTGGCCCGGGCCGGCGCCCTGCTGAACGCGGGCCCGGCGGGCACGGACCGGCACCGCTCGGCGATGTGCTCGTTCGCCGAGGCCGCCACCGCCGCGGAGATGTACGAGACGGCGGCGACGGCGTACGACCAGCTGTGCGCCTCGGACTCGCCGAACCGCTCGACGTCGTTCGACCTCGTGCACGCGGTGACCCTGCTCTACTGGGGACTGCGGCTGTCGCACGTCGGCCGGGCCGAAGAGGCCCGCAGCAAGCTGCGCCGCAGCGCCGAGATCACCCGGCACCGCCTGGACTCCCAGCCCGACGTGCACGCGACCGCCGTGCACGCCCTGGCTCTGGCCAAGCTGGGCGAGACCACAGTGGCCGAGAAGCTGGCCCGCGAGGTGATCATGCCGCTGCGCGGCGGCGGGACTCACCAGTACGCCCGGATGGCGCACCTGGCCCTGGGCATCAGCCTGCGGGCACACGGCTTCCCGCACGAGGCCCGCCGCGAGTTCATCGCCGCCCGCGAGCTCAGCGAACACGGCTCCCGCCCCGACGAACGACCGATCATCCGCTTCGAACTGGCCCTGACCGCCCTGGAGATCGAGGACTGCCAGTCCAGCCGCGACCTGTTCGAGACGGTCGAGGGCCAGATGCGCGAGCTGTGGCGGCTGCGGCTGCAACGGCTGGCGATGCTGCGACAGGCCGGCCAGCGCGAAGAGGCCGAGGCCGCCCGGGCCCGAGCGGAACGCGAGATCCTGCTCGACCCGCTGACCGGGCTGGGCAACCGGCGCCGCTTCGACCTGCTGATCGAGGACGTGGACCGGGCCTCGGGGGCGCGGCCGCTGACGGTGCTGCTCATCGACCTGGACCACTTCAAGGCGGTGAACGACGCGTACTCGCACAGCGCGGGCGACCGCGCCCTGCGCGAGGTGGCGACGATCCTGCGCGCCCACTGCCGCACCGGCGACGAGGCGGTCCGGTACGCGGGCGACGAGTTCGTGGTCTTCCTCCAGGGCGACGGCACGACGGGTCGCGAGGTGGCGGAACGCATCCGCACCGCGGTGGCCGCGGCGACGATCCTGCCGGAGGTCCGCCTGACGGTGAGCGTGGGCGTGGCAACGTGGTCCCCGGGCATGACGGGCGACGCCCTGTTCCGAGCAGCCGATGACCGCCTGTACGCCGCCAAATGGAGCGGCCGCAACACCACCGCCGCCTGACCGACCCACTTGAGGTATAGCATACGCTATACTTCTCGGGTGGCGGACGATGAGTGGGACGTCTATGTCGTCGACGAGGTACGCGAGTGGATCGAGTCTCTCGATCCTCAGTCGTTCGCTCGCGTGGTCCAGACGATCGACCTGCTCGCCGCAGCCGGTCCGGGCCTCGGCCGGCCGCTCGTTGATTCGATCCGCGGATCGTCGGTCGCGAATCTGAAGGAACTCAGACCGGGATCGATGCGGATCCTCTTCGCTTTCGACCCCTGGCGTTGCACCATCCTGTTGGTGGCGGGTGACAAGGCCGGGCAGTGGAACGCGTGGTACAAGACAGCAATACCGTTGGCCGAGCAGCGTTACGAGGTCTACCTGAAGGAACGCGCCGACGAGGGGGGTACGCCATGAGTGGATATGCACGGTGGCAGGACATCCGCGCCGAGTACGTCGAGCGGGCCGGCGGGGAAGATGCCGTCGAGGCCGGGAAGCAGGAGCTGCTCTCTGTCGTCCTCGGGCATCGGCTGGCCGAGGTGCGCCGCGCCCGCGGGCTCACGCAGCAGCAGGTGGCCGAGCGGATGGGCGTGACCAAGGGCCGCGTCTCGCAGATCGAGCAGGGCAAGATCTCCGGGCAGGACGTGCTGGCCCGGTTCGCGGAGGCGCTCGGCGGCCGGCTTCACCAGGCGATCTACTTCGAGGACGGGGACATCGCGGCCATCGTGTGACAGGGACGCCCCGGCGCAGGGCAGGATCTTCCCGTGGAGACCACTGGACAGCAGGTACGGATCGTTCATCTCTCGGGGCCGGTTTTTGCCGCGCTGGCCGCCGGTGATCTCGCTGCGGCGCAGGCCGTCAGCCCTGTGCCGCTCTCGGAGTATCTGGCCGGGCCGGACAACCGTGGCGTCTGGGAGCGGCGCCGCGGCCAGGTCGAGCGGGATCCCGCCGAGGCCGGGTGGGTCACCGGCGTCATCTGGGACGAGCGGCGGCAGCTGGCCGTCGGGCGGGCCGGTTTCCATTCCCGGCCCGATGCCGCCGGCCTGGTCGAGATCGGTTACGCCGTTGATCCCGCGCACCGGCGGCAGGGTTATGCCCGGGCCGCGTTCGAGGCGTTGCTGGCCCGGGCCGCCGCCAACCCGGAGGTCCGGACCGTGCGGGTGACGATCAGCCCGGACAACGTCGCCTCGCTGGGGCTCGTCGCGCAGTACGGCTTCACCGAGGTCGGCGAGCAGTGGGACGACGAGGACGGCCTGGAGACCATCTACGAGAAGCCCGCCTAGATGTTGACGCCGTCGGCGGGCAGGCCGGCCGGGATCGCCGCTGCCGCGGTGGTGTCCGTCGACGGGGTCGCGGCCGGCAGGCCCAGCGTGTACGCCGTCATCGACAGGCTGCCGTACGCGTACCCGTCGACCAGCACGTCCGTGCCCTCGCCGCTCGCGCCGGCCAGGCCGGCCAGATAGAGCAGCGGGAGGAAGTGGTCCGGGGTCGGTACCGCGTGCCGGAAGTCGCGGTGGGCGTCCAGCCGGGCCGCGTTCAGCGGGTCGTCCAGCATCGTCTCCTTGGCGTCGGAGTCGAAGCGTTGCGCCCAGTCGAAGCCCGCGTCCGGCATGTCGCGGTTCACCCCGCCGAGGTTGTGCACGACGTTGCCGCTGCCCAGGATCAGCACGCCGGATTCGCGCAGCGGGGCCAGCTTCGCTCCCAGCTCCAGGTGGTAGTCGAAGCCGCGGTCGGCGTTGATCGAGAGCTGGGTGACCGGGATGTCGGCGTCCGGGAAGGCGTGCACGAGCACCGACCAGGTGCCGTGGTCGATGCCCCAGGAGTCGATGTCGGCGCCGACCCAGGTCGGCTTGACGATGTCGCTGACCTCCTCGGCCAGGGCGGGCAGGCCCGGCGCCGGGTAGTCGACGTCGAAGAGCTGCTGCGGGAAGCCGAAGAAGTCGTGGATCGTGCGGGGCCGCGGCATCGCGGTGACCGCGGTCGCGTTGATGTACCAGTGCGCCGACACCACCAGGATCGCCCGGGGCCGCGGCACCGATGCGCCGAAGGCCCGCCACGCCTGGGTGTAGCGGTTGGTCTCGAGCGCGTTCATCGGGTTGCCGTGGCCGATGAACGCGGCCGGCATCGTGGTCATCGTTGCAGCTTAAACCTTCACCGCGGGTAGACGACCCCGGAGCGGCCGCTGTACGGGTGCCGGGTGCCGTCCAGCTCGTGCCCGGTGTTGGGCGCGTCCAGCCAGACGATGTAGGGCACGCCCTTCTTGAGCCCGGTGATCGTGGCCGTGACGGTGCAGCCGGTGCCCGCGGGCACGTTCTGCCAGGTGTAGGCCGGTTGGTTGCCGGACACCAGCGGCTGCTTGACCGCGGTGATCCGGTAGTCGGAGTCGTACTGGCGGGGCCAGGTCACGGTCAGCCGGCCGGCCCCGGGCACGACCTCGATCGGGATCAGCGGCGGGTTGACGGTCCAGTCCTTGGCACAGCCCGGCTGGACCGGCAGGAACGTCACCGGCGGCAGGACCGGCGGCCGCGAGGCAGCCGGCGACGCCACCGGGCTGGGCGTGGCGCTGCCGGTGGCCACCACCAGCCAGTCGCCACCGCCGGCGATCGGGGTGGCGCTCGCGGCCGCGCCGGGGGTGCCCGCCGACGAGCCGAGCATGCCGCAGCCGCCCAGGGCGATCGGCAGGGCCAGCAGCGGGAGCAGGAGTTTTCTGAGCCGCATGCACCTTGCTTCGGCCCCGATCAGGAATGGCTTAGCGGAGGAGCAAAAGACCACCCGGACGCCAGCAGGTCGTCGCAGGCGGCCACCGCGGCCCGCAGCCGGGCCGCATAACACCCGGTCAACACCCGTGACGGTACGCCGCGAGCAGCCAGTTCACGCTCGAAGCAGGCAGTCATCCACGCCCGTACGCCCTCGCCGTCGCGCAGCCCGTCGTCGACGAACGGCACACCCTCGTGGTGGGTCAGCAGGTACAGATCAGGTGCCCGTACGCGTTCCGCGACGCCCGGCGAGGTCGTCCAGGCGCCGCCCTCGCCCAGGTAGCGCTCTTCCCAGATCGTGGTGGCCAGGGCGTCGGTGTCGCCGAAGAGGATCGGCGCGCCGTCGCGGGCGGCGCTGTCCTCGGCCGCGTTCTGCTCGGCGGCGACCGTCACGAAGTCGTCCCGCCCCCACGTCACGTCCTCGACGACCGCTTCGGGCCGGGTCGCACGCAGGCTGTCGAGCTTGCGCGCGGTCAGCTCGCGGCCGAACTCGGGCACCCAGCGGGTCCGCGCCCACACCCCGCCCCGCGTGCGGTAGTGCCGGGCCAGGGCCCGGGCCATCGTGGTGGTCCCGGTGGACTCGGCCCCCACGACGATCACCCGGCGGGTCAGCCAGGCGCGCGCCCCCGGGCCGAGCAGATCCCAGTACGCGACCGGGTCGGCCCGGACCGCCGTTCCGGACACCGGAGTCCTGATCCGCTCCAGGTCGACGGTGACGGCCTGCGCGCCGAACCGCCGGGCCAGCTCCTCGCCGTACGCCTCGGAGGAGAAGACCGCATCCACCCGGTCCGGGCCGGCGGCCGCCCGGAACACGGCCGTGTGCAGCTCCCAGGCTCTGGGGTCGGCGTAGTCGACCGGGTGATCGTCGTGCACGCCGACGAAGCGGACGTGCGCCGGGTGGGCCTCGCGCAACCAGGCGAGACGCAGCTCCAGCGGTACGGACTCCCGCGAGCTGGGCGCCACCACGACGGTGACCCGGTCGCAGGCGGCGGCCGCGGCGTCGATCAGCTCGTGGTGCCCGGCGTGCGGCGGATAGAACTTGCCCACGATGAGGCCGTGCCCCCACCTCATACGGCCACCGGGTGCTGGGTGCGCAGCGCCGCCCGCCACGCGCGCAGGCCCAGGACGCAGAGCACCAGGAACGCCACGTAGAGCAGGGCGGTGAGCCAGAGGTCCTTGTAGCCGTACAACGGGATGTAGATCAGGTCGGCCGCGATCCAGAGCCACCAGCTCTCCACCAGCTTGCGGGTCTGGCCGTAGGTGGCCAGCAGCGACAACGCCGTGGTGAGCGCGTCGGCCAGCGGCACGGTGGAGCTGGTCAGGCGATCGAGGAAGAGCCAGAGACCCCCGGTGAGCAGCACGCCGGCGACCGCCAGGCCCAGCCATTCGGCCCTGGTGGTGGTGCGCACGGTCAGCGGGGTGCGGCTGGCACCGCCGTAGAGCCAGGCCCACCAGCCGTACGCGCCGAGCACCACGTAGACGATCTGCAGGCTCGCGTCGGCGTAGAGGCCGGCGGACCAGAAGACCAGCATGAGCAGCAGCACGTTGAGGATGCCGACCGGCCAGTTGAGGATGTGCCGGCGCACCAGCAGTCCCACGTTCACCAGGCCGGTGCCGAAACCGAGCACCTCGGCCCACGTGGTGCCGGCCCCGAAGGCGGTGAACGCGACGCCGGAGAGCCAATCGATCATCGGATCAGCATCGCACCCGGTCGCGGCGGTGTCAGGCCCGGAACAGGTGGTGCCCGGCCATCTCCAGGACGTCGTCGGCGATCGTCACCGGCGTACGCAGACCCGTGTCGTCGCGCAGCACCAGCCCCGTACCCTCCGGCCGGTAGGTCCCCTTCGCCGCCCGGTGCCGGCCCGCGACCCGGCCCAGGTACGACCAGTCGGCGTCGAGCCGCAGCCGTACCGTCTTGTCGGCGCTGAGCCACAGCCCGGCGACCGCCTCCGCGTCCTCGGACGCGACCGGCGCAGGCACGGTGATCTGCTCGGGGGCGACGCCGCCGAGCGCGAGCGTCAGCAGCGACGTCGCACCGAAGATGGTCGTGTCTACGCGGGAAGTTCGCATGGGGTGCTCCGGGGGGACGGCGCGGGGTGGGCCCCTACCTTCGGCACGACCCGCGTCCCGGTTGAGCACTTCAGGGCGTGATCGCGTCCACCCGGTTGCTCCACAGCCAGCCGGACCAGCCCGCGGGCACCTGGGTCAGATCGGCCGGCCGGTCGAAGCCCGCCGACCAGGGTCCGTCCCCGGCCACCAGCACCACCCGGGTGTCGGCGGCGCGCATCCGGTCGACGAAGAGGTTGGGCCAGCCCCACAGCAGGCGGCCGTAGCGTTGCGGCAGGTGCAGCTCGGTGTGCCGGCAGGCGTCCGGGACGTGCCCGGTCCAGCCGGTGCCGAGGTAGCGCACCAGGCAGTCCTTCATGATCTTCTTCGAGGTGGCGCGGAGCCGGGGCAGCCGGTCCGCGACCGCCGCGACCGAGGCGTCCCCGCCGTACACGCTGATCGTGGTCAGCCGCTCGGCGGGCAGGGTGGCCAGGTAGCCGGCCAGCCGTTCACCCTCGGCCGGGTCGTCGTTCTTGAGGTCGACGAGCAGCTGCCGGCCCGGGAACGCGGTGACGACCTGGTCCAGCGTGGGCAGCAGCCCGGCACCGGTGCCGCGTAACGGGTGGGTGGCGCCGGCGTCGGCCGTGTAGCCGAACCCGAGGTCGAGCCGGCGCAGCTCGGCGAGCGTGTGTTCACGCACCGTGCCGGTGCCGTCGGTGCGGCACTCGAGCGTCGAGTCGTGGAACACGGCGAGCTGGTCGTCGGCGGTGACCTGGACGTCGACCTCCAGCATGTCGGCCCCCGCGGCGAACGCCGCTCGCATGGACGGCAGCGTGTTCTCGATGTAGCTGTGGTCCGGCGGGTGAATGCGGCCTGCGGTGCAGGTGTCGTTCTCCACCCCGTCCAAGGGGAAGGTCTGGGCGATCCCGCGGTGGGCCAGCAACAGCGGGCGGCCGTCGCCGCCACCCCACAGCGCCGAGCTGTTGCCCACCCAGAGCCCGGCGGTGATCAGCAGGACGGCACCGAGGGTGAGCCAGAGCCGGCGGAACCGGCGCGCACGTTTGTCGGAGGACATCCGGGCAGCCTGGCAGCGGGCGGCGGGCGCCGGAACCGGCGAAGGACGTAGCCGGGCTACGTCCTTAGGACAGGTCCCGGGCGAGCAGGGCGGCCTGGGTGCGGCTGGTCACCGAGAGCTTGGCCAGCAGGTTGCTCACGTGGGCCTTGACGGTGCGTTCGGCCAGCGCCAGGTCGCGGGCGATGTCCTGGTTGGTCAGGCCCCGCCCGAGCAGGGTGAGCACCTCGCGTTCGCGGCCGGTCAGGGTGTCCAGCCGGGCCGCGGTGTCCGCCCGGGGCGCGGCGGTGGCCGAGGGCCAGAGCAGCTCGGCCGCCGAGGCACTCAGCGCGGTGACCCCGGCGTGCGCGCCACGGACCGCCGCGGCGAGCTCGCTGCCGCCGGCGTCCTTGAGCACGAAGCCGTCGGCGCCGGCGGCCAGCGCCCGCTGGATGTCCGAGGCCCGGCCGACCGTGGTCAGCATCAGCACCTTCGCCGGCACCTCGGGCATCCGGGCACGCAACTGACCCAGCACCCGCACCCCGTCCGCGCCGGGCAGATAGAGGTCCAGCAGGATGACGTCGGCGGCGAGCGGGTCGCCGGCCAGCAGCTCCAGCAGGGCGGGGCCGTCCGGCAGCTCCGCGACCACCTCGAGATCCGGCTGGGCCCCCAGGATCAGGCTCAGCCCTTCCCGGACCAGCGCCTGGTCGTCGACGACGGCAAGCCGGATCATCGGGCCATGGTAAGCAGTCGCATGGCGTACCGGATCACGGCCGACCGGCTGCGCGGGCATTGGCAGCCGCTGGTGGATCTCGCCCTGGGTGCCGCGACCGCCCTGCTCTTCGTGCTGTCCGGCACGGTCGTCTCGGCGCCGCTCGCGGTGGCTCAGTTGCTGCCGCTGGTCTGGCGGCGGCGTTTCCCGGCCGCGGTGCTGATCGTCGTGGGCTGCGCGACCGCCGCGCACACCACGCTCGGCATGGCCCGCGCGGTCGGCTTCTTCCCCGCCACGATCGCGCTCTACACCGCGGCCACCCACCGCTCACCGGTGATCCGGTGGGTGCTGTGCCCGGCGGTCGGGCTGGTCATGGCGGCCGCCAGCGCGGTCCGGCACGGTCCGGTCGAGGGTCTGCTGATGGCCGTCGTCACGGTCACGGTGGCGTGGCTGGCCGGGGTGGAACGCAGCGAGCACCTGCGCCAGCGGGCCGAGGCGGACCGGCAGCGGGCGGAGGCCGAGCACCTGCGGCTGGAACGCCGGATCGCCGATCAGGCGACCGCGGCCGCCGAGGACAGGGAACGGCTGGCCCGCCGGGTGCACGACACGCTCGCGCACACGGTGACCGTGATGCTGCTCCAGACCGAGGCACTCAAGGCCACCACGCCGCTCGGCGACGCCGCCCGAGACCGCCTGGACGTGGTTCTGCGAGCCGGCCGGGACGCGTTGACCGAGGTCCGGGCCGCGCTGGCCGACGCCGACGAACCGGACCCGGCGACCCGGCTGGCGGCGTTGCTGAAGACCCTGGGCGCGGCGGGGCTGCGCCTGGCGGCTCACCCGCCGGACCTGCGGGACGTGCTGGCGCCGCCGGTCCTCGCGGTGGCCGACCGGCTGCTCGGCGAGGCGGCCACGAACGCCTTGCGCCACGACGGACCCGGCACCCTGCTCAGGATCAGCACCGAGCACGGCGCGGAGAGGCTGATCCTGCGGATCACCAGCGAGCCTCCGAGCCCGCCGCGACCTCGGGCCGGGCGGGTGACCGGCGGCTTCGGCCTGCTCAGTCTGGCCGAGGACCTCACCCGGTACGGCGGAACCCTGGTCCACGGTCCACGCGCCCCGGCCGGCTGGCAGATCGAGGCGTCGTTCCCGCTGCGGGTGGGAAACGCCGTCGCGGGCCGATGACCGTCAGTGCGCGGGGCGGGTCTCCTGCAGCGCGCGCAGGACGGCGTTGCTGAGGTTCTCGAGGTAATCGTCGTCGATCGGGGTGCGCGAGACGGCCAGCCGCCAGTACAGCGGGCCCAGCATCATGTCGACGGCAAGGTCGGCGTTTGTGCCCGGGGGCAGCTCGCCGCGCTCGACGGCCTGTCCCACGATCTTCTCGCCGACGGCCTGCTGGTGGGTGCGCAGCGCCCGTTGCAGCGTCTCGGCGATCTTGGGGTTGCGGGCCGCCTCGGCCATCAGGTCCGGGATGATCTGGGACGCGATCCGGTGCTGCAGGGCCCTGCTCACGATGAACAGGAGCAGTTGCAGATCGCCGGCGAAGCTTCCGGTGTCGGGCATGGGCACGCTACGCTCCGCCACGGCGGAGACGATCTCGAGGACCATCTCCAGCTTGTTGCTCCACCGGCGGTAGATCGCGGTCTTACCGACGCCGGCCCGGCGCGCCACCGCCTCGATGGACAGGCGCCCGTAGCCGACCTCGGCCAGCTCGTTCATGACCGCGTTGCGGATGGCCGCGGTGATGTCCCCGCGGAGCACCGCCGCTCCGGCGGGTGCACGTTTCGCTGTAACCACGAGTGCACTATACGCCAGGACGCAACGGTTGCGTTCCGGCGCTCGTTCGGCTACTTTCGGGGCTGACGTCGATACGACGCCGTTCCATCGCGGCACACTGTTTAGTGTGTTCCCGCGCAAGTCATCCAGGTCCCCCATCCCCAGCGGACCGACCAGATCGGAGCGCCCCATGCCTCAGACGGCGGTCGCCGATTCCGAGACCGGCCTGACGCTCAAGGAGCTGGCCCGTAGACACGGGCTCAGCGCCGCCGGGAAGCTGCCTTCCCTGCCTGAGTACACACGTCAGCTCTGGGCGTACCGGCACTTCATCGCGTCGTACGCCAACGCCAAGGTCGCCTCGTCGCTCGGCAAGACCCGGCTCGGCGTCTTCTGGCAGGTGCTGACGCCGCTGATCAACGCGGCTGTCTACTACTTGATCTTCGGCGTCATCCTGAACACGAAGAGCGGCGTCGACAACTTCGTCGCGTACCTGTGCACCGGCGTGTTCATCTTCGGCTTCACCCAGTCCACGGTGTCGGCCGGCATCCAGGCGATCACCGGCAACCTCGGGCTGATCCGGGCCCTGCACTTCCCGAGAGGCAGCCTGCCCCTGGCCATCACCATGGTCGAGGTCCGCAACACGCTCGCCTCGCTGGCCGTGCTGATGGTCATCGTGGTCGGGTTCGGCGAGCCGATCACCCTGGAGTGGCTGCTCATCGTGCCGATCTTCCTGCTCCAGGCCGTGTTCAACGCCGGCCTGGCCCTGGCCGGGGCCCGGCTGGGCAGCAAGATCCCGGACGTCCGGAATCTCATCCCGTTCGTCATGCGGATGTGGCTCTACCTGTCGGCCGTGCTCTACCCGGTCACCCGCTTCACCGACCACCTCAGCGGCTGGAAGCTGACCCTGGTGGAGGCGAACCCGATGCTGGTGTTCATCGACCTCATGCGGCACGCGCTGATGGAGGACGTGCCGCTCGCGGCGAGTCCCACGGTGATGTGGCTGGAGGCGCTCGCCTGGACGTTCGTGGTGGGTCTCGGGGGTTACGTCTACTTCTGGCGCGGAGAGAAGGGCTACGGCCGTGGCTGACAACATGACCGGCAGCGACCGGCGCGATCCGACGGTCATCGTCGACGACGCTCACGTGGTCTATCGGATCCAGCAGTCGGCGACCCCGGGCACCGGCAGCCCGCTCGCCAGCTTCAAGCGGCTCGTCACCGGCACCAAGCCGGCGACCATGCGCGAGGTGCACGCCATCAAGGGTGTGAGCTTCGTCGCGTACAAGGGTGAGGCCGTCGGCCTGATCGGCACCAACGGCTCGGGCAAGTCCACGCTGCTGCGGGCGATCGCCGGGCTGCTGCCGGTCGAGCGCGGGGCGATCTACGCGGCCGGCCAGCCGTCCCTGCTCGGCGTCAGCGCCGCCCTGATGAACGACCTGCCGGGTGAGCGCAACGTGGTCCTGGGCTGCCTGGCCATGGGCATGTCGCCGGCCGAGGTCAAGAGCAAGACCAAGGACATCATCGACTTCTCCGGCATCAACGAGCGCGGTGACTTCAGCTCGCTGCCGATGCGGACGTACTCGTCCGGCATGGGAGCCCGGCTGCGGTTCGCCATCGCGGCCGCCAAGCAGCACGACGTGTTGCTCATCGACGAGGCGCTGGCCACCGGCGACGCGAAGTTCCGCCGGCGCAGTGAGCAGCGGGTCCGGGACCTGCGCGCGCAGGCCGGCACCGTCTTCCTGGTGAGCCACAGCGAGCAGTCGATCCGCGACACCTGCGAGCGGGCCATCTGGCTGGAATCGGGCCTGATCCGCGCCGACGGCCCGACCGACGACGTGCTGAAGGAGTACGAGGCCTACGTCAAGCGGTAGGCCCCGCACCCCCGCGGTCAGCGCATCGACATGTGCACGTGGTTGGTGTGGTCGCTCGACGGGTCACCGCCGGCCCCGGAGTAAGACTTCCAGCCGCTGCTGGGCAGCCAGATCCGCCGGTACCAGATGACGTAGAGGATCCCGAGCCGGCTCGCGTTCTTGATGAAGTAGTTCGCCAGCCGGTTGCCGTAGTCCTTGCTGGCCCCGGTCGCGTCGCCGCCGAAGCCGCCCTTGTCGGCGGCCCAGTCGCAGGCCCGGCCCTTCGGGTGCTCACCGCTGTTCTGGTGGCGGAAGCAGGCGATGAAGTGGTTGAAACCGTCCTTCTTCGCCTCCTGCATCGCGTGCAGGGTGCGCGGCGTGATGCAGCCCGAGGTGGTCGGGTCGTTGACGCTGCACGACTCGCTCGGCAGGGAGCCGTCCGAGTTGCGCGGCGCGGGCGCGGCCAGGGCGCTGCTGCCGCCGTCGCTGGAGGTACCGCCGCCGGACGACGAACTCGAGGATCCGCCGCTGGCGGCGTTGGCGACCTTCAACGCGTCCTCGGCCTGCTTCTTGCGCTTGGCCATGACGGTGAGCTGGCGCTGCTGTTCGCGGACAGCGGTGTCGATCGCCGTCTTGGCCTGCGCCTGCTGGTCCCGGCTGTCCTTCAGGTCGCGCACCGCGCGGTCCTGCTTGACGGCGATGGTCTCCAGCGTCTGCGCCCGGTCCAGCATGCTGCCGGTGGAGTCGGCGGTGATCATCGCCGACATCGGCCCGAGCCGCCCGGTGCGGTACGCCCGCTGGACGATCTCGTCCAGCGCCGCCTGCTTGGGGCCGAGCTGGGTGTCGAGCTCCTTGAGCTTGGCGGTCAGCTCCCGCTGGCGCTTCTTGGAGCGGTCCAGCGCCTCCTGGGCCTCGACGAAGCCCTTGGACGCCGCCTCGAGCTGCTTGATGAGGGACTTCGAGCCGCCCTCGCCGTCGTCTCCCGAGTCGCCCGGCGCGGCCAAGGGGCGGGGTGCGGCGGAGGCGGAGGTCGGGGCGGCGAGCGCCAGCCCCGAGGTGGCGACGAGGACCGCGAGCACGGTCGCTAATCGCCGGCGGACAGGGTTGAGCCTCACGAACATTCCTTCCGTCGGCCGCCGACCGAGTTAGCTGACGGGTTCGGGACGGAAGCGATCCCTACCGATCGCGCGGGGGTGCGCGGATCGGATTCACCCCATTACTCGAGTGGTTCCCCGGCTCGCCGTGCGGCGATTAGGCGGCGGTCTGCGCTGAGACCGTGACGAACACTACCCATCAATGCTAAGAATCGACAGTCGTCACACCGTACGCAATCGATCGTGCACTGATGGTGAGCAATCGACGGAAAGAATGCAACGACTCACATTAATGTGCCGTTACGGGCTATGACCTGCGTCATTCCATCGAGCGGTGACGGAAAGTCGTTGTCCGGTAACCGTTTTGCCGTCCGCGGCAGCACTGCCGGTTCGGCCGTTGTCAGGTAAGCTGGCCGCCGGTCACTGCCAGAAGGCGCTGCCCCCAAGGCGCCGGCAGCCCACCATCTAATCGTCGCAAGATGAGCCGGGGAACCACAGAACTACCGGGGTGAATCCACGAGTCAGTGGTAGGGATTGCTTCCGTCCCGAACCCGTCAGCTAACCCGGCCGGTGGTCACGCGGAAGGATTCTGAATGACGGCAAGACCCCGCCGGTGGCTGATCCTCGCCCTGGCACCGCTCGCCGCGGTCACGATGATGCTCGCGCCCGCATCCCCGGCGAACGCCGATCCGGACGACACCAAGTCGGCCACCGCCGACGACGGCGACGACAACCCGCTGCTGAACGACGTGCTGGACTCCACGGGCCGGCGCTATCTGACGGCGAAGGCGGCGGTCGCCAAGTCGACCAAGACCCAGCTCGGCCTCGCCCTCAAGGTCAAGAACGCCGAGGCGAAGCGCGACCTGCTGCTGCCCGAGGTCGGCGCGGTCGCCGCTCAGCAGTACCGCACCGGCGGCATCTCGACCATGGGCTTCCTGCTCAACACCACCAGCCCGGACGGCTTCCTCAAGAAGGCGGTCTCCCTCGAGGAGATCAACGCCCTCAACGACGGCAAGCTGCGCGAGCTGGACCAGGCCATCGACGAGGTGACCGCCAGCAAGACGCGCCTGGACCAGGAGGTCAAGGCGCAGAAGCAGAACCTCGCGCTGATGGAGAAGCAGAAGGAGTCGGCCGAGAAGGCGCTGGCCCAGGTCGGCGGCAAGTCGGTCACCGGCGGCTTCGTGGACGTCAAGTCCAAGATCGCCGCACCCGCACCGCGCAACTCCGACGGCGAGTTCGGACCGGAGTCCTGCAACGTCGACGACCCGACCACCGGTGGCTGCATCACGGCGCGCACCTTCCACATGTACAAGGAAGTGAAGAAGGCCAAGTTCAACCGGTTCGTCGGTTGTCACCGCAACGGCGGCCCGTTCGAGCATCCCAAGGGCCGCGCCTGCGACTGGTCCCTGCAGAAGAGCGGCTTCTCACCGTGGCACAACCAGGACACCCGGGAGTACGGCAACAACCTGATGGCCTTCCTGGTGCGTAACGCCGACCGGCTCGGCATCCTCTACGTCATCTGGAACAAACAGATCTGGTTCCCGGCCACCGGCTGGAAGTCGTACCACGGTCCCAGTGATCACACGGACCACGTACACGTCTCGATGCTTTAGCGCGGCGAGCGCAGAGAAGCCCCCGTCCTCCTCACGGAGGACGGGGGCTTCTTCGTTGCGGAATCAGACGCCGGTGTTCCGGCGCACCGGGGCGCGACCGGCCGGCTGGCTGGGCGCGGGGCCCGTCGGCGGCGCCGGCGGGATCGGCAGCACGACCGGCTTCACCTGGGTGATGGTGACCTCCTTGCCGTGGTGCAGCAGGTCCAGACGCGCCGACCCACCGCCGTTGCGCAGCGAGTAGGTCACCTCGTCGGCCGTGACCTGCACCCGCAGCCGCAGGCCGCGCCAGAGCAGCGAGAACTCCAGCGCGTTGATCCGGCTCGGCAGCCGGGGCGCGAAGGAGAGCTGCCCGTTGGAGTCACGCATGCCGCCCAGGCCCGCCACCAGGGCGATCCAGGAACCGGCCAGGGACGCCACGTGCACGCCGTCCCGGGCGTTCTGGTGCAGGTCGTGCAGGTCCATCAGGGCGGCCTCGCCCAGGTAGTCGTGGGCCAGCTCCACGAAACCCACCTCGGCGGCCATGACGGCCTGGATGCAGGCCGACAGCGACGAGTCCCGCACGGTACGGGCGTCGTAGTACGCGAAGTTGCGGGCCTTCTCCTCGGGGGTGAAGGCGTCACCCCGCAGGTACATGGCCATGACCAGGTCGGCCTGCTTGACCACCTGCTTGCGGTACAGGTCGAAGTACGGGTAGTTCAGCAGCAGCGGGTACGCCTCCGGCGGGGTGTTCTCGAAGTCCCACTCCGCCAGCCGGGTGAAGCCCTCCGACTGCTGGTGCACGCCGAGCTCCCGGTCGTACGGGATGTGCACCGAAGCCGCCGCGTCCCGCCACGACGCCGACTCCTCGTCGTCCACGCCCAGCTTGCGGGCGAGCTCCGGGTGCCGCTTGGCCGCGTCCGCCGCAGCGAACATGTTCTGCTGCGCCATCAGGTTGGTGTAGACGTTGTCGTCGACCACGGCCGTGTACTCGTCCGGGCCGGTGACGCCGTCGATGTGGAAGCGGCCGTGCCGGTCGTGGTGCCCGAGCGAGCGCCACAGCCGGGCAGTCTCGACGAGCAGCTCCAGGCCGTAGTCGCGCTCGAAGTCGAAGTCGCCGGTCGCCGAGACGTACCGCCGCACGGCGTCGGCGATGTCGGCTCCGATGTGGAACCCGGCGGTGCCGGCCGGCCAGTACGCCGAGCACTCCTGCCCGCGGATCGTGCGCCACGGGAAGGCCGCGCCCTGCAGGCCGAGGGTCTGCGCGCGCTCCCGGGCAAGATCCAGAGTGGAGTGCCGCCAGCGCAGCACGTCCGCCGCCGCGGAAGGCTGCGTGTAGGTCAGGGCGGGCAGCACGAAGGTCTCGGCGTCCCAGAACGTGTGGCCGTCGTAGCCGGGGCCGCTGAGGCCCTTGGAGCCGATCGGCCGCTGCTCGGCGCGGGCACCGGCCTGCAGCGTGTGGAACAGACCGAAGCGGACGGCCTGTTGCACCTCCGGGTCGCCCTCGACCTTGACGTCGGAGTGGTCCCAGAACGCGTCCAGGTATTCCCGCTGCGCCTCGACCAGCCCTTCCCAGCCGTCCAGCCGGGCGCTGGCCAGGGCCGCGCCGACCTGGTCGCGCACCGCGGGCAGCGAGCGGTTGCTCGACCAGCCGTAGGCGGCGATCTTCACGACCCGCAGCTTCTGTCCCGGCTCGAGCTTGCAGGCCACCGTGGTGCGCAGCCAGTCCGGGTGGCCCTCGGTGGTCACCGCGTGCTTGCCCGGCGTCTCCACCACGTGCTCCATCGCCGCGGCCATCCGCAGGTCGCTGGCCTTGGTGCGGTGCACGAGCAGGCCACCGGTGCGCTGCTCCAGCATCTCCTCGGCCTGCAGGGGGTGGTCCAGCACCGCCGCCACCCGGGGGTCCTTGCTGGTCGCCGGGAGCTGCTCGTTGGCCACCAGCTCGGACTGCAGGATCAGCCGGGCGGAGGCGTCGAGCGGCTCCACCTCGTACAGGAAGGCGACGATGGCGCGGTGGGTGAACGACACCATGCGTACGGTCCGCACGCGGATCGCCTGACCGGAGGGTGAGACCCACTCCACGATCCGCTCGAGCGTGCCCGCGCGCAGGTCCAGCGAGCGCTCGTGGGAGCGCAGCTCGCCGTAGCGCACGTCGAACGGCTCGTCGTCGACGAGCAGCCGCATGAGCTTGGCGTTGGTGACGTTGACCATCGTCTGGCCCGACTCGGGGAACCCGTAGCCCGCCTCGGCGTACGGCAGCGGCCGCAGCTCGTAGAACGAGTTGAGGTAGGTGCCGGGCAGGCCGTGCGGCTCGCCCTCGTCCAGGTTTCCCCGGATGCCGATGTGGCCGTTGGCCAGGGCGAAGACCGACTCGGACTGAGCCAGTACATCCAGGTCCAGCCGGGTCTCCCTGATGTGCCAGGGATCGACGGGGTAGGCCCGTTCACGGATCACGGTGGTGCCTCTCGCAACTGAGAAAGGAGAAAGTCTGTAAGGGGGATTACTTGAGGAGCTCGGCGAGATCCTGCACGACGATGTCGGCGCCGTGCTCGCGCAGGGCGTCGGCCTGGCCGACCCGGTCCACGCCGATCACGATGCCGAAGCCGCCGGCCTGGCCGGCGGCCACGCCGGCCAGAGCGTCCTCGAACACCGCGCACTGCTCCGGCTGCACACCGAGCAGTTTCGCTCCGTACAGGAAGGTGTCCGGGGCAGGCTTGCCGGGCAAGTGTTGCTCACGGGCGGTGACACCGTCCACGCGCACCTCCAGGAGCTCCGCGATGCCGGCTGCGCGCAGCACGTCGGCGCAGTTGGCGCTGGCCGAGACGACAGCCCGGCGCAGCCCGGCGGCCTTGGCGGCGTTCAGGTAGTCCACCGAGCCGGCGTAGACCTGCACGGCGCCCTCCTGGATCTTCTGCAGGACGAGCTCGTTCTTGCGGTTGCCGATGCCGTTGACGGTCTCCGCGTCAGGACCGTCGTCGGGCGTGCCTTCGGGCAGGGTGATGCCCCGCGAGGCGAGGAACGTGCGTACGCCGTCCGCGCGCGGCCGGCCGTCGACGTACTGGTGGTAGTCGGCGCCCGAGTCGAACGGTACGAACGGCTGTCCGTGGTGCTCGGACCACGTCCGGAGGAACGCGTCGAAGGTCTGTTTCCACGCCGCGTTATGCACCAGGGCGGTCTGCGTGAGCACGCCGTCGAGGTCGAAGAGGCACGCCGTCACATGAGGAGGTAGTCCAAGCACTGGCCCAATGTAGTCGCCCCGGATGGCCGACACGCCTCAATGCCCTCGATCACATTTCCACGGCGTTTCATTCTTCGTTCAGCTGGCGGTCGCGCCCTCGTTGACCAGGCCAGACATGGTATCGCGGCCGGGCAGGTGTACGCACAGTTCGATAGTCGTGCCAATTGGGCCGGTCGCCATCGTCACCTCGTCGCACAGTTGGTGCGCCAGCCAGATGCCCCGGCCGCCCACCTCGAACGCCTCGGGCACGTTCGGCGGCCGGCGGAACTGCTCCGGGATGCCCGGCCCCGAGTCGGTGACCGTGCAGCACACCGTCGCCGCCGTGACCGACAGCACGATGCGACCCTGGCCACCGGCGTGCAGCACGGCGTTGGTGATCACTTCGTTGATCGCGAGGACGAAGCCGTGCAGCCGGTCGGCGAGCAACCCGGTGTCCAGTCGCGCGGTGACCTCGTGGCGGACCACGGTGATCTCGTCGCGGCCGAACTTGCGGTCCAGCAGGGTCGACCCACCGGCCGGAGAGTGCACGGAGGTGGCGTCCGGCGACTCCCTGTCCGGAGCCGGACGCAGCATGTGCTGGTCGACAGTCTCTTCCACCGCCGGTCAGCCTACGCTGCGTACCGCCTCCGTGGCAGCCGAGGAACGGGTACAGATCAGAACAGTGCCCTCAGCGCCATCCGACGTCGATGCGGTCGCCGCGCTCGTCGAAGAAGTGCAGGGCGTCCATCCGTACGTTGATCGCCAGCGGATGTCCCGGGGAGACAGCCGGGTACGGCGCCAGCCGCACAGCCAGCTCCGCGGGCCGCCGGTGGTGCCGGCCCGGGTCGCTGAGCACCGAGGCCTTCTCGGCCTCCTCCCGCTCCAGCACGGCCTTGTCCGTACGCCCGGTGAGCCGCTGCAACGCGCCCCCGATCCGCCGCACCACGCCGGTCTCGGAGTCGGTCTCGGTGACCGCCTTGCCGAGCTCGTCGACGACCACCGCGGTCGCGCCGATGTCCAGGAAGGCCAGCGACTCGTGCCCGTGGTGCTCGAGGTAGCGGATGCGTCCCTGCAGCACGTCGCCCGGGGTGTCCGGGGCGACCGGGGTGAGCGCCTCGGCCCGCATGCCGACCACGATGCGCTCACCGTGGTAGTGCGAGATCGCCCGCGCCCGGATGTCGTTCCAGGGCAGGTACAGGGCCTGCTCGCCGAGGTTCAGCGCGATGTAGCGGTCCAGGTGCACGTAGACCGAGGCTTCGAGCAGGTTCATCCGGGGTGCGCCCAGGAAGGCGGCGACGTAGAGGGTGGCCGGGCGGCCGTACACCTCGGTCGGGGTGCCCAGGTCCTGCAGCACGCCCTTGCGCATGATCGCCACCCGGTCGGCCATGGTCAGCGCCTCGGCCTGGTCGTGGGTGACGTACATGGTGGTGACGCCCAGCTCGCGGGTCAGGCTGGTGATCTCGGCCCGCAGCTCCGCGCGCAGGCCGCTGTCGAGGTTGGACAGCGGCTCGTCCATCAGGAACAGCCCTGGGCGGCGCACGATGGCCCGGCCCATCGCGACCCGCTGGCGCTGGCCGCCGGAGAGCTGGCCGGGCTTGCGGGCGAGCACGTCGCCGATGCCCAGCGCGCTGGCCACGTCGCCGATCCGCTCGCCCCGCGGTCCGGGCTCGATGCCGGAGAGCTTGAGCGGGAAGCCGATGTTGTCGCCGACGGTCATGTGCGGATAGAGCGCGAAGTCCTGGAAGACCATGGCGATCCGCCGGTCGCGCGGGGCCAGGTCCATGACCGGTTCGCCGTTGAGCAGGATGGCGCCGGCCGAGGGGTCCTCGAGGCCGGCGATCATGCGCAGGACGGTGGACTTGCCGCACCCGGACGGCCCGAGCAGGACCATGAACTCACCGTCCTCGACGTCGAGGCTGACGCGGTCGACCGCGACCGTACCGTCCGGCCAGACCTTGGTGACGTCCTTGAGCGCGACGGTGGACACCGTCAACCTCCTGCGTTTGAGCTGCGACGATGGCTTAGCGTGACTACAGCCATCGATGCCTGCCATCGGGTGAACGTGCCATTTGCCGACAGTCACCGGATCGTCACCCGTTTGCGGGCTTCGCAAGATCGACTAATTGCATCGTCTGTGCAGGTCGCAGTACTCAAGACCCCCTCGCGAGGGGCAGGGCCGGGTGTTCCGGACCGGAAATTTACTTACCGGTACCGGCCAGTAACACCCGGCGCACGACCCGTTCGGCCGCTCCGCCGTCGTCAAGGGAACAGAACCGCTCCCGGAACCGGGCCCGCCGCCCGGCCGCGCCGGCGTCCTCGTAGGCACCGCCGCGGAAGACCTCGACCAGTTCGGCGAAGGTCGTCGCCACCGCACCCGGCGGAAGTTCCATCAGGTCGAAGTACGTGCCGCGCAGCTCACGGTAGGCCGGCCAGTCGGGCGCGAAGATCACCAGCGGCCGGTCGAGCACGGCGAAGTCGAACATCGCCGACGAGTAGTCGGTGATCAGCACGTCGGCGGCCAGATAGAGGTCCTCGACCACCGGGTACGCGGACACGTCCAGGATCCGCCCCCGCCGCGCCCCGGTCCGCTGAGCCGCGGTCACGTGGAAGTAGTGCGCCCGAACGAGCAGCACCGTGTCCGGTCCCAGGCGGTCGGCGAACGCGTCGATGTCCAGCACCTGCTGACCGGGCGGCAGCCACTCCCGGTGCGTCGGCGTGTAGAGCACGACCCGCTCGCCGGGTGCGATCCCGAGCTTCTCCCGCATGGCGGCCGTCTCTGCCGGCGTCGCGAGAGCCAGCCGGTCGTTGCGCGGGTAGCCGACCTCGAGGGTCTCGTACCGGCAGGGGTACGCCCGCTCCCAGGCGACCGTCGTGTGCGCGTTCGCCGTGATGCTGAAGTCCCAGCGGTCCGCCCGGCCCATCTGCGCCCGGAAGTCCTGGTCCTTGGCCGCGGCCGGGTGATCGGCCTGGTCCATGCCCATCATCTTCAGCGGCGTGCCGTGGTGGGTCATCACGTGCGTGGTGCCGGGCCGCTTGACCACCCAGTTCGGCCAGTTGACGTTGTTGACCAGCCAGCGCGCCCGGGCCAGCAGGCGGTAGTACTCCCGCGAGCCGGCGACCACGTGAGCGGTGCCCGGCGGCACGGACTTGAGCCGGGACCGGCCGACCACCCACACGTTGCGCACGTCCGGGGCCAGCTCCGCCGCCTTGGCCGCGATCGCCGCGGGGTTGCAGCTCACCCCGCGATACCAGTACGCGGCGTACAGCGCGAGCTTGTCGTCCACCGGCCGCCGCAGTTGGAGCTTGTAGTAGCCCTGGTACACGGCTTCCCGGGCCTTGCGGGCGAGCTTGCGGGCCCGGCGGATCGAGACCCGCTTGAACCGCCGCACTTTCTTGGCCTTGCGGGCTGCGCCCTCCGCGACCCGGAACGGCAGGAACGCCTCCTTCTCCACGAGCCGGTACGGCAGCCCTTCCGGCCCGTCCGGGATCTCGTAGCCGGCGGCGGGCCGGTACTTGCGGGCGTGCTCGACGATCCGCTCGAAGAAGCGCCGGCGCGAACCCCGCCGCACCCGCTCGGCGTTGCGCAGCACGCTGAGGTAGTGCCAGAGCATCCGCTTGTAGAGCGCCGGCCGCAGCACCTCGGGCTGCGCCGAGAAGGCGTCGACCATGGTGAACGCGTGCTCCCAGTGGTCGAAGATCTCGAAGTGCCGGTCCCCCAGGGTCCGGGTGATCGCCCCGGTCCGGCGCTGCCGGTAGTGCACGCAGGTGCGCGGCAGACCACTGATCCGCTGGGCCGCGGCCAGCACCGGGTACGTGAACGAGACGTCCTCGTACCAGCCCTGCTCGAAGCGGAAGTCGAGCTTGACCAGCAGGTCCCGGCGGACGACCTTGTTCCAGGCGACGTGCAGCACGTTGAGCACCCGCGGCCACTCCGCCACGGTGAACGTCTCCGGCGCCTCGGCCAGCACCTTCGCGGCGCCGGCGACCACCACCCGGCCGTCCCAGTGCACCCGGTCGAAACCGAAGATCAGCACGTCGGGGCCGGTGTCGGCGAGCCGGTCGGCGATCGCGGTGAGCGCGCCCCGGGCCAGCCAGTCGTCGCTGTCCAGGAACCAGACGTAGTCGCCGGTCGCGTGGTCGAGGCCGAGGTTGCGGGCCCGGCCCAGGCCCACGTTCTCCGGCGCGGTGACGACCTTGACCCGGGAGTCACGCGCGGCGTACTCGGCCAGGATGGCGCCGCTGTGGTCCGGCGAGCAGTCGTCGACGGCCACCACCTCGATGTCGGTGAACGGCTGCTCGAGCAGGGAGTCCAGGCACTGCCGCAGGTAGCCCTGCACCTTGTACACGGGCAGGACCACGCTGAGCAGGGTCATCTCTTACCTCCGGAGCGCCAGTCACGAACCGCACCCGCGAGGAACGATCCGCCCACGACGACGGCGAGCAGCAGCTCCCCGACCGTGGCCACCCCGGCCAGCGCACTCAGCACCAGCACGACGACCCGGCCGTCCCAGCCGAGCCATGCCCTCGCCGCAGTGGCGTCGGGCGCACCCTTCTCCATCCGGGCGGTCAGGTCGTAGTGATCCAGTGCCAGGACGAACAACAGCAGGTAAACAACGGGCGTCGGCACAGCACAGATCAGGCCGACCGCGACGACCATGAGGTATTCGGCCGCGCGCAGCCCGGCCGGGATCAGCCAGTCCAGCGGGCCGCCGTGCCGCGCGCGGGCGGCGAGCCCGGCGCCGAGCACCAGCAGCGTGACCACGATCAGCCAGACCGAGGCGTCGCCGGCCCGGACCAGGTCCACCCTGAGGTCGCCGGAGGTCCAGAAGCCCCACTCGCTGCCGCCCGGCACGACGCCGGTCAGCAACCCGATCACCAGCCCCAGGGCCGCCAGGGCGGCCACGACGGTGCAGACCAGCGGGGCCTTGACCTTCGCCGCGCTCAGCACCGCGCGGACGAGCAGGCCGTCGTCGCGGTGCCGCGACGTGTCGACCGTGTCCAGCACGCCGACGCGCATCGAGATCGAGCGCAAAGACCGCAGACCCAAGGTGTACGCGGCAGCGAGCAGTCCCCAGCCCACCACAGCGGCCAGAGCGATCCGTCCGTTGCTCACCGCGGCGAGCACGGCGATCAGCGCCCAGCGCTCCCCGATCGGGAAGACCACGATCCGCTTGAGCCAGTACGCCGCCGACCCGGTGTCCGCCTGGACCCGGTTCGAGGCCCGGCTCAGCCGCGCTCCCACGCCACCGCCGGCGTCACTGTTGCCCGCAGTGCCGACGGACTGCCGGGCGGCGGCTTCGTCGTGCAGGGCGCCGTACCAGGTGTCGGTCATGTGGCGGACCGTCTGCAACACGATGGCGGTGATCGCGAGCGGCCACGCGTACGGCAGGCCGGCCCGTTCCGCACCGGCGGCGAGACCGGCGTAGACCGCGTACTCCTTGGCCCGGTCGGCCATGGTGTCGAGCCAGCCGCCGAACGCGCCGAACGTGCGGGTGTAGCGGGCCAGTTGTCCGTCCACACAGTCCAGGACGAAGCCGAGGTAGAGCAGGACGGCCCCGGCGATCAGCGCGGGCCGCGAACCCTCCCAGAAGGCGAGGGCGGCGGCCACGGCGAAGACGACGGACACCGCGGTGACGCCGCTCGGGGTCAGGCCGAGGCGGGCGCACAGCTTGGTGACGATCGGAGACCAGGTGCTCACCGCGTACGTGGTGAAGAAGTCGTCCTTCTCCTTGACGGCCAGCCGCAGCAACGCTGCGTCCTCGTCCACCGCGGCGACAGCGGCCCGGGCGGTGACGAGACCGGCCTCGGTGTGCACCCGCTCGGCGTGCAGCAGCCGCACCCGGGTGGCGATGGGCACCAGCCCCGCCTCCAGCAGAGCGCGCAGCAGCAGGTCGATGGCGTCGCGCTGAGCGGTCGCGGTGGCCGCGCCCTCGCCGGCGTCACGCGCGGGCGACGGCTGAACCGAGTGGCCGGCCGCCTGCGACGCGGCGGCCGCCAGGATCGGCAGGTCGGCCGGGGCGATGCTGATCGCGCCCAGGAAGCGCGTCGTCCCGTCACTGGCGAACACCAGGCGGCCGCGCTCCTCGCGCAGGTCACCACCGTCCTCGGCGACCACCAGCGCGGTGCTGCGGCCGGCCGGCTCGGTGGCCAGGGTGCGCAGCAGGCTCGGATGCGCGACCAGGTTGTCGGCGCAGAGCAGCAGCGGCTCGTCGGCGCCGGCGGCGATCCGGGCGACCTCGCGCAGCTGACCCGCGACGTCGAGACCATCCACCGGAACGACCGTCGTGGACCCCGCGGCGGCCAGCGCCGCGGTCAGCTCGTCGGCGAGCCGGCGGGCGGCACCCGGACCGAGATCGTTGCCGGTGCTCCCGCACAGGACGGCGAGCGTCACCGAGACATCCCTCCCACCTTCGACGCCCGTGCACGCGGTGTGTGGGGGCGAGATTGCCCAGATGTTAACAGCGGCCTCACACCGGGTACGGGTAGCCCTTACGGGAATGTGAGCGCCCTTCTCCACCTCGCGACCGAGGGCGAAGTGGCGGCTCGTCCATACCGTTGACAGTGGTTGCGGCGCTCGGCTGCGACCACCACCGATGAGGAGTGAGTGACGTGACCCGCCGACTTGCCCGGCCCCGCGACGACCGATGGATCGCCGGCGTGTGTTCCGCCCTGGCCCGCCGGTTCGGGGTCTCCTCTTCAGTGATGCGGCTGATCTTCGTCGTGTCCTGCCTGCTGCCCGGACCGCAGTTCCTGATCTACCTGATCCTCTGGGTCCTGCTCCCCAACGAGTGACCTCAGTCGTAGCGCGGCGCCCCTTCCCACGGTCGGGAAGGGGCGCCGCCTCTCTTTGTGTCAGGGAGCGGCGAAGGTGACCGTCACCGACGTGTAGCCCAGGCTGGCGAGCAGACCGGTGAGCATCTTCTCGGTGTTGTCGCGGGCCCGCTGATCGAGCCCGCTGCTGCGCGCCGCCTCGGTGATCCGCTGCTGGGCGAGCTGATAGACGCGCTGCTGCTGGTTCGGATCGTTGCTGAACGCGCCGCCGATGCGGTTGAGCAGGCCGCGTTCCTCCGCGACGACGTAGCTGCGCTCCATGTCGAGGGCGGCCTGGCCCTGCTGCGGCGCGGGCAGCTCGATCTGCACCGACTTGTCGGCGTTGTTGACCTTGAGTGCGCCCTCGGTGAGCGTGCCGAAGTCGACGTACTCCTCGACCGTGCCCGAGCCCACGAACAGCGTGCGCTTGTTGACCAGGAACTCGGGGATGTTGTCCTTGTTCTCCTGGAGGTCGACGATGACCTGGAAGGTGCCGTCGGCCGCGACGTAGCGGCTCAGGTCCCGCATCGACTGCAGCAGCACCGGCTGGCTGCGGTCGGTGGTCTTGTCGGAGAACGGGTTGTCGAAGCTGGGCAGGACGTTGATCGCGCGCAGCCCGAGGCACATGGCCACGATCAGCGCGAAGACCACTCCGGTGAAGATGACGACACGGGCGAACCCGCCCAGACCCGGCTTGCGGTCCCCGGCCGGGGCCGGATCCTGGCCGGCCGGGTCGTCCACGGATGGTGCGGGGCGGGTCGCTACCTGGTCGTCGACCTCGGGATACTCCCGGGTCGGCTCGTCGACGTCACGCGAACTTGCCATCGGTGCTCACCCCCTCCTTCTGTGCTCAACGGTACGGAAGGGGTACGACACTCGCACCCGGTCAGCCGGCGAAGGCGCTCAACCCCGTCAATTTCTGCCCGATGACCAGCTGGTGGATCTCCGAGGTTCCCTCGTAGGTGAGCACACTTTCGAGGTTGTTGGCGTGCCGGAGCACCGGATACTCGCCGCTGATGCCATTGGCGCCGAGGATCGTGCGGCACTGCCGGGCGATCTTGATGGCCTCCCGGACGTTGTTGAGCTTTCCCACGCTGACCTGCTCGGGGCGCAACCCGACGGCGTCGTGCCGGCGGCCCAGGTGCAGCGCCAGCAGATAACCCTTCTGCAGCTCGAGGGTCATGTCGGCCAGCTTCGCCTGGGTCAGCTGGAAACCCGCGATCGGGCGGCCGAACTGCTCGCGGGTGCCGGCGTACGCGATCGCGGTCTCCAGGCAGTCGCGGGCCGCACCCAGCGCACCCCAGACGATGCCGAACCGGGCCTCGGTGAGGCAGGACAGCGGTGCCTTGAGGCCGCGCGCGGTGGGCAGCCGGGCGGAGTCGGGCACCCGGACATCGTCAAGGGTGATCTCACCGGTGGCCGAGGCCCGTAGCGACAGCTTGAGCTTGACCTCGCGGGCGGTGAAACCCTCGGTCGAGGTGGGCACGGCGAACCCGGCCACGCCCTCCTCGGTGCGGGCCCAGATCACCGCCACGTCGGCGACCGGGGCGTTGGTGATCCACATCTTGCCGCCGGTCAGCACCCAGTCGTCGCCGTCGCGCCGGGCCCGGGTCGCCATGTTCGCCGGGTCGGAGCCGTGGTCCGGCTCGGTCAGCCCGAAGCAGCCGATCAGCTCCCCCGCGGCCATGCCGGGCAGCCAGCGCTGCTTCTGCTCCTCGCTGCCGTACTTCCAGATGGCGTACATCGCGAGCGAGCCCTGCACGGAGACGAGCGAGCGCACACCCGAGTCGGCGGCCTCCAGCTCCAGGCAGGCCAGCCCGTACGCCACGGCGGACGCGCCGGCGCAGCCGTAGCCGGTCAGGTGCATGCCGAGCAGGCCCAGCTTGCCGAACTCGAGGGACAGGTCGCGGACGGGGACCTCGCCGCGCTCGTACCAGTCGGCGACGTAGGGGCGGACCCGATCGTCGACGACCCGGCGGGCGAGCGCGCGGACATCGCGCTCCTCGTCGGTCAGCAGAGCGTCCAGGTCGAGGAGATCGAGCGGGGAGACGACGGCCATAGGAATAAACTAGCGGTGTTAGTTGTCGATGACGAGCACTCTCGCGTGGATCTGGTTGCGCTGCTGCAGCGCCGCCCGCAACGCGCGGTGCAGGCCGTCCTCCAGATAGAGGCCGCCGTGCCACTCGACGACGTGCGGGAACAGGTCGCCGTAGAAGGTCGAGTCCTCGGCCAGCAGCTTGTCGAGGGCCAGCTCACGCTTGGTGGTGATCAGATCGGCCAGCCGGATGGGTCGGGGCGGGATCTCGGCCCATCTCTTGAGTGTCGTGTGATGGTCGGGGTACGGCGCTCCGTCCCGTACCGCTTTGAAGATCACGACGGCACGCTCCCCTCCGGTCCTCACGCACGTCCAGCCCGCCCGGCGGACAGCTCTGCCTGCCAGCCTAGCGAGCCGCCAGCCTAGCGGCCGGTCCGCGTCCCGGCGTCGTCACCCGTTGTCAGGTTTCCCTCGCGGACGGCCCACCGGCCGCGGTCCACCGGCCATGATGCACCACCTCGTCCACCGGGCGGTGCCCGCGGCGTAGTGACGGTGACCTCTTGTCGGGGGCCGGGTAGCCGATGGTCAGGGCACCCACCGGCACGAATTCGTCGGGAATGCCGAATGCGTCCCGGAATGGACTGACCCGATCGGCCGGCACCCCGAAGAACAGCGAACCCAGCTCCTCGTTCACCGCGGTCAGGTGGATGAGCAGGGCGGCGAAGCCGGTGTCGATGTCCCAGTACGGCACCGGCCAGCGGCTCTCGTCCCGGTCGGTCCAGCCCTTGTCGGCCTGGGCGTAACGCTCCAGGTAGACCGACTTGTTGGAGAGCGCCACGATGATCAGCGGCGCCGAGCGCATCCGGTCGAGCCACGAGCCGGCCGCGGCCTGTTCCGCCGCGGTGTCACCGCGCGGCGCGGTCACCGACCAGTAGAGCTCGCGGTCAGCCGGCTCGCTCAGCACCAGGAAACCCCAGCCCTGGGAGAAGCCGGCCGAGGGCGCCCGCAACGCGTGCCGGATCAGCTTGTCGACGATCTCCGGCGGCACCGGCCGGTCCCTGTCGTACGTGCGGACCATCCGGCGCCGGCGCAGGACCTCGTCGAACTCCATGCTCAGGCCGCCGCGGGCCGCACACCCCAGCTGGCCCGCCAGGTCTGCCCGGGCGCCAGCACGATCAGGTCGCGGCCGGAGCGGAACGCGTCCGGCGGGCAGGTCATCGGCTCGATGGCCAGGGACCGGCGGAACCGCTCACCGGTCAGCGTGTCGCCGGTGAAGACCTGCCACCAGTGGAAGTTCTCGTCGCCCCAGACCGTGACGGACTGCGAGCCGTCGGGCGCGGCGATGGTCACCGCGGAACCGCCGTCGGCCTGGCGGTCCAGGTCGCCCCAGGTGGTGTCCAGCACGGCCGAACCGACCCGGCGGGGCTCGGTGTAGTCGTACTCGGTGCCGGCCACCTTGACCGCGCCGATCGGCAGCAGCCGGGCGTCGGCCAGGACCCGGCTGCGGCCGGGCACGTGCAGCAGGATGTCGTCGACCGCGACACCGGGCAGCTGGAGGTACGGGTGCACGGAGAAGCCCCAGGGCGCGTTCTGGTCGCTCGTGTTGACGACCTCCTGCTCCGAGCGCAGCCCGTCGGCGGAGACGCTCCACCGGGTGCGCAGGGTCAGCGCCCACGGGTAGCCGATCTGCGGCGGCAGGTCGAACTCCACCGTCACCGAGTCGCCCGTCTGATCGGCGAGCTTCCACCGCGACCAGTTGGTCAGCCCGTGGATCGCGTTGTGCCGCGCGGGCTCGGTCAGCGACAGCTGGTGCGCGGTGTCCTCGAAGGTGTAATGCCCGTCGCGGATCCGGTTGGGCCAGGGGGCCAGGATCTGGCCGGCCGACGCGGGCGAGATCTCGTCCGGGCCGAAGCCGTCCAGAACCTCCCGGCCGTTCGCGGAGTAATGGCGCAGCGCGCCACCGACCTCCACGATCACGGCCCGATGGCCATCGGCCTCGATGGCCCACTGCAATCCAGATTTCGCCGCCACGACGTCAGTCATGCCGCTGACATTATCGGTTGTCCTCCCCGGCGGCGGGGGGACGGTAGCGAAGCAGGGCGGGGAAGGCCAGCGCGAGCACCACGGCGAGCCCGGCAGCGGCGAACCCGCCACCCGCCCACGAGGCCGTGGGCCCGGCCACGTCGGCGGTGGCACCGGCCCGCAGATCACCCAGCCGGGGACCGCCGGCCACCACCACGGTGAAGACGCCCTGCAGCCGGCCACGCAGCCGGTCGGGTGCGAACGTCTGCAGGATCGACTGCCGGTAGACGGCACTGACCAGGTCGGCCGCGCCGCCGACGGCGAGCAGCAGCACCATCAGCCAGAGCGAGTGGGCCAGGCCGGCCAGCCCGACCGCGATGCCCCAGCCGACGACGGCGATGACCAGGGCGACCCCCTGCCGCTTGATCCGCCCGATCCAGCCGGAGGTCAGCCCGCCGAGCACCGAGCCGATCGCGATGGCGGCGAAGAGCCAGCCCACGGCCGAGCCGCCGCCGAAACGGTCCTCGGCGATCTCCGGGAACAGCGCCCGCGGCATGGCCAGCACCATCGCGACGATGTCCACCGCGAAGGAGAGCAGCAGCACCGGCTGGCCGGCCAGGAACCGCAGGCCGTCGGCGATGCCGCGCAGACCGGCGGTGGGCCGGGCGGTGCCGCCGTCGTCATGCACCGGCGGGATCGGCGGCAGCCGGTAGGTGGCCCAGAACGAGATGGTGAACAGCACCGCGTCGACCGCGTACGCGATGGTCACGCCCGTGTCGGTGGACCAGGCGCCGAAGATCAGGCCCGCGGCCAGCGGGCCGAGGACGCCCCCGGCGGTCGTGGTCGTGTAGGCGAGGGTGTTCGCCGCCGGCACCAGCTCGCCCGGCACGATCCGCGGGATGATCGCCTGCCGGGCCGGTGAGCTCACCGCGAAGCCGGCCGACTGCACGGCGGTCAGCGCGAGCAGCACCCACGGGCTGTGCAGGCCGAGCAGCGCCTGCCCCAGCAGGCCGGCGGTGGCCACCCAGGCCAGCGTGGAACTGGCCAGCAGCAGCTTGCGGCGGTCCACCACGTCGGCGGCGGCGCCGCCCCACAACCCGAAGACCAGCAGCGGGACCAGAGCGGCGATCCCGAGCAGGCCCACCCAGGCGGAGGACCGGGTGATCGAGAACATCTCAACCGGTACGGCCACCGAGGTGAACTGGAAGCCGAAGTACGCGACACCGTTGCCGATCCACATCCGCCGGTACGCCGTCCCGCGCAGCGGCCGGACGTCGATGACCCAGCTGCGGCGCCGTTCCTTGACGGCTTCCCCGGTGACCTGACTCGCGGCCTCGACCGGCTCCTGGCTCACGGAGCGAGCCGCTCGACGACCCACCCCGTGCCCGTACGGCGGAAGCGCAGTCGGTCGTGCAGCCGGTTGCTGCGGCCCTGCCAGAACTCGACCGTCTCGGGGATCACCCGCAGCCCACCCCAGTGCGGCGGGGGCGGCACCGGCCCCTCGCTGCCGAACCGCTCGACGGCGGCGGCCAGCCCGGCCTCCACCGCGGCCCGGTCGGGCAGCACCTGACTCTGCGGGCTCGCCCACGCGCCGAGCTGCGAGCCGCGCGGCCGGGTCGCGAAGTACTCCTCGGTCTCGGTCCGGTCCACCCGCTCGACGGCGCCGGCCACCAGCACCTGCCGCTGCATCGGGAACCAGGGGAACACCAGGCTCGCCGCCGGGTTGCTCAGCGCCTCGGCGCCCTTGCGGGAGGTGTAGTTGGTGAAGAAGACGAAACCGCGGTCGTCGTAGCCCTTGAGCAGGACCGTACGGGCGCTGGGCCGGGCCGCCGGGTCGGCCGTGGCGACGATCATGGCGTTGGGCTCGGGCAGGCCGGCCGCGCTGGCCTCGGCGAACCAGTGGGCGAACTGGCTGGTCCAGTCCGCGGCCAGGTCGGACTCGAGCAGCGCGCCCCGCTCGGTGTAGTCGCGCCGCATGCCGGCGGGCGACAGGGATTCCGGGGTCACACGCTCTCCTTATCCGAGATTGACCAATCGAACCTAAGTCCCGGACGGGGGCCCGTCCCCTCGGCGAGGATAGGTGTCGCCGACAGCACATTTCCGCGGGTCGACCACCGGGTCACCCAGCGGGCAAGATGAAACACCCACGGCTTTGTCCAGCCGGGACCCCAGGAGGCGCATCGTGTCCGATTTCAAGCCGGGCCTGGAAGGCGTGATCGCCTTCGAGACGGAGATCGCCGAACCGGACAAGGCGGGCGGCGCGCTGCGCTACCGGGGCGTCGACATCGAGGATCTCATCGGTCACGTCTCGTTCGGCAACGTCTGGGCCCTGCTGGTCGACGGTCGCTTCGGTCCGGGGCTGCCGCCGGCCGAGCCGTTCCCGGTCCCGGTGCACTCCGGTGACATCCGCGTCGACGTGCAGTCCGCGGTCGCCATGCTCGCGCCGTACTGGGGGCTCAGCCAGCTGCTCGACATCGACGAAGGCCAGGTCCGCACCGACCTGGCCCGGGTCTCGGTCACCGCGCTGTCGTTCGTCGCGCAGGCCGCCCGGGGGCTGGGCCTGCCGGCCGTGCCGCAGAAGGACATCGACAAGGCGCACACGATCGTCGAGCGGTTCATGAAGCGCTGGCGCGGCGAGCCCGACCCTCGGCACGTCAAGGCGGTCGACGCGTATTTCATCTCGGCGGCCGAGCACGGCCTGAACGCCTCCACCTTCACGGCCCGGATCGTCGCCTCGACCGGCGCTGACGCGGCGGCCTGCATCTCCTCCGGCATCGGCGCGCTCTCCGGCCCGCTGCACGGCGGCGCCCCGTCCCGGGTGCTGCACATGATCGAGGCCGTCGAGCGCAGCGGCGACGCGGAGGGTTACGTCAAGGGCGTGCTCGACCGCGGTGAGCGGCTGATGGGCTTCGGCCACCGCGTCTACCGCGCCGAGGACCCGCGCGCCCGCGTGCTGCGGCGCACGGCCAAGGAGCTGGGCGCGCCCCGCTTCGAGGTCGCCGAGGCCCTGGAAAAGGCCGCCCTGGCCGAGCTGCACGCCCGTAAGCCCGACCGGGTGCTGGCCACCAACGTTGAGTTCTGGTCCGCGGTCGTGCTGGACTTCGCCGAGGTGCCGTCGCACATGTTCACCTCGATGTTCACCTGTGCCCGGGTGGCGGGCTGGAGTGCCCACATCCTCGAGCAGAAGAGGCTGGGCCGCATCGTGCGTCCCAGCGCCCTCTACGTGGGACCGGAGCCGCGCAAGCCCCAGGACGTCGAGGGCTGGGACGCGGTGCCGCATAATCTGTAACGGCTGACTGACCCTCTGGAAGGACCCCCGTGGCTGACCCGATCCGGATTCCCGACGACCTCAAACCCGTCGACGGGCGGTTCGGCTCCGGGCCGAGCAAGGTCCGTCCGGAGGGCGTCGAAGCGCTGTCCCGGGTGGCCACCAGCTACCTGGGCACGTCGCATCGCCAGCGCACGGTCAAGGACCAGGTGGCCCGGCTGCGGGCCGGCATCGCCCAGTTCTTCTCCGCCCCGGACGGCTACGAGGTGATCATCTCCAACGGTGGCACCAGCGCCTTCTGGGAGACGGCGGCGTTCGGGCTGATCCGCGACAAGGCCCAGTTCGCCGAGTTCGGCGAGTTCGGCGCCAAGTTCGCCAAGGCGGTCCGCGACGCGCCGTTCCTGGCCGAGCCGACCGTGCACAAGGCACCCGCCGGCAGCGCGGCCTACCTGACCGCCGAGGCCGGGGTGGACACCTACGCCAGCGTGCAGAACGAGACGTCCACCGGCGTGGCGGTGCCGGTGCGGCGGGTGGCCGGCGCCGACCCGGGTGCGCTGGTCCTGACCGACGCCACCTCGGGCGGCGGCAGCATCGACGTCGACCTGACCCAGACCGACGTCTACTACCTGGCCCCGCAGAAGGCATTCGGTTCGGACGGCGGCCTGTGGATCGCCCTGATGTCACCGGCCGCGATCGCCCGTGCCCACGAGATCAAGGAGTCGGGCCGCTACATCCCGCAGTTCCTGGACCTGGTCACGGCGATCGAGCAGTCCCGGCTGGAGCAGACCTACAACACCCCGGCGCTGGCCACCGTCTTCCTGGCCGCCGAGCAGGTCGACTGGATGAACGCGCAGGGCGGCCTCGGGTGGGCGGCCAAGCGCAGCGCCGAGAGCGCGGCGGCCATCTACGGCTGGGCGGACCGCTCGGAGGTGGCCAGCCCGTTCGTCACCGACCCGGCGCTGCGGTCCCACGCGGTGGCCACTATCGACTTCGCCGACAGTGTGGACGCGGCGCAGCTCGCCAAGGTGCTCCGGGCCAACGGCATCGTGGACACGGAGCCGTACCGCAAGCTCGGCCGAAACCAGCTGCGCATCGCGCTGTACCCGACCGTGGACCCGGCCGACGTGGAAGCGCTCACCCGCTGCATCGATTACGTCATCCATAAGTCCTGAACGATCCCGCGGCGTCGCCCGTACTGACGGGCGGCAATGTCGCCGGACTCGGGAGGCACGGATGGCACGGACGGGTATCGATACCTCGATCCTGCACAAGGGTGCACACAGCGCCTCTTACTTCGACCTCTCTCGTAGCATGAACGACGGCGCCGAGATCGTGGACTTCTGCATCCCGTGCAACCCGTACTTCCCCACCCCGGAGATGTTCGACGAGCTGTCCCGCGACCTGAAGAACATCCTGAAGTACTACCCGAGCGACTCGGCCAGCATCACCAACAAGCTGGCCGGGGTGCTGGGCCTGCACCCGCAGACCGTGGCGATGGCCAACGGGTCCACCGAGCTGATCACCTGGATCGACCATCTCCTGATCAAGGAGAGCGTCGCGATCCCGATCCCGACGTTCGGCCGGTGGACCGACCAGCCACTGGAGACCGGCAAGCGGGTCGACATGTTCCCGCTGCAGGAACGCGACGGCTTCCGGCTCAACCTGGAGGACTACGTCCGGTTCATCCGCGACCGCGGCTCCCGGGTCGCGGTGGTCTGCAACGTCAACAACCCGGACGGTTGCTACCTGGCCCGCCGCGACGTCATCCGTTTCATGGACGCGCTCGGCGACCTCGACCTGGTGGTCATCGACGAGTCGTTCATCGACTTCTCCGACGCCGAGCAGTACCCCTCGGTCGGGCCGGACGCGGTGATCCGGCCCAACACCGTCGTGCTCAAGAGCCTCGGCAAGAACTTCGGCCTGCACGGCATCCGCTTCGGCTATCTGATGGCCAACCCGGCGATCGCCGGCAAGATCGCCAAGGTGCTGCCCAAGTGGAACCTGAACTCGCTGGCCGAGAAGGTCGTCTACATGATCGAGGACCACCAGGACGAGTACGAGGACAGCCTGCGCCTGCTCAGCCGCGACCGCCGCGCGATGGCCGCCGAGCTGACCCGCATCCCGGGGCTGACCGTCTTCCCGTCGCAGGGCAACTTCATCCTGGTCAAGTTGCCGACCGAGTGGTCCGGCGTGGCCCTGCGCGACTACCTGGTCGCCAACCACGGCGTCTACACCCGCGAGTGCGGCAACAAGCTGGGCATGATTAGCCAGTTCATGCGCCTGGTGGTGCGACCGACCCGCGACGTGGACCGGCTCATCGACGGCATGCTCGACTACGGCCGGCAGTTCCGAAGCCGGCTCATGTACGAGGAGGACCCGCTGGAGCCGGCCCGCCGCTGGGCCAGCACCGTGGAGGAGGAACCGGACAACTTGATCCAGTACCCGGCCCACCGCACCACGGAGTACGCCGGCCGCCGCGCGGCGAACGGCTAGCTCGAGCGGACCATGACGAGTTCGCCGTGGTCCAGCTCACCGGTCTCGACGAAGCCGGCGGAACGGTAGAGCTTGCGGGCGCTCTCGTTGGACGGCACGACACTCAGGCGGACCCGGTCCACGCCGCGCTCGCGGTGGATCCACGCCACGGCGGCCTCGAGCGCTTCACGACCCAGCCCGCGGCCCTGGAACTGGTGGGCGATCATCAGGCGCACGATGCAGTGCCCCTCGGCGGGCTTGTCCTTGTCGATCGGGTGGAACAGCACGAAACCGACCGCCTCGTCGCCGGAGTACACCGCCCGGGGGTCCGCGTCGGGGTAGACGTAGGTCTCGGCGATGCTCCGGACGTTGGGCGCCACGAAGTCCGACTGATCCGGGCGTACCTCCAGCTTGATGACGGTCCGGAAGTTCTCCGCGGTGATCGGGCGCAACTCGACGGTCATGCCGTCTTTGTAGGCCTGCCCCACGCCGACCGCAACGCCTTATCGCCGCCGGAGATCGTTGAAGATCATCTCTGCAGGTCAATGACTTTGACGGCGTGGCATACCCCCATCGAGTGACCGGGGCGCGTACCGTGTTCCGAAACGCGCCCGGGTGGCTGACTCTCGGGAGCACAGGCCAGACAGCGGCGAGCACGGGACGGAGGCAACGCATGCGGCCGGTACGCTTCGTGGCCCTCTCCGAAGATGGTCAGGCCCTGGTGCTCGCCGACGAGGTCGGCCGGCTCCTGGCACTCCCGATCGACGACCGGATCAGCGGTGCGCTGCAGGCCGACGGCACCCCGCACCCGGTCGGCACGGCCGTGGCGGTGGCGAACGCCGAGGTGATGGCGTCCCTGTCCCCCCGCGACATCCAGGCCCGGATCCGTTCCGGCGAATCGGCCGAGGACGTCGCCCGGGTGGCCGGGGTCCCGGTCGATCGCGTCCTGCGCTACGCGGGTCCGGTGCTGCAGGAGCGGGCCATGCTGGCCCAGCACGCGCGCCGCACCCGCCTCAAGACCTCCGACTCCGGTGCCCCGCTGGCCGAGGTCGTCGACAGCCGGCTCGCCCAGCACGGCATCGACACCGAGAAGATCTCCTGGGACGCGTTCCGCCGTGAGGACGGCACCTGGCGCATCGTCGCCACGTGGCCGTCCGGCAAGGCGACCGCCCAGGCGATGTGGGATCTCGACAAGGGCCGCCAGGTGGTGGCCCCGCACGACGACATGGCGCAATACCTGTGCGCCGAGCGCCCGACCCAGATCCTGGGCCAGGAGCCGGTGCCGGAGCGCACCCCGCACGAGCGCGGCGGCCACGGCCTGCCGGGTCCGTCGCGGATCAACGAGCCGGCCCGCGGTGGCCGGGGCCTGCCCGCCGCGTCCGACGCGCCGCGGCAGACCCGTGACCCGATCCGGGCCGGTCGCGACGCCCTGCTGGCCTCGCTGGACCGTCCGCTCAGTGGCCAGGGCTCAGGCCGCGGCCTGGAGCCGGCCGCGCAGGAGTCGCGCCGGCCGGTCGCCGGTGGCGCGGCGGCCTTGCTGGGTGGCGGCGCCGGTTCCGCGTTCGACGACGACGCCGACCTGCCCAAGGAGGTCCCGGCCGTGCCGAGCCTCGCGGTTCTGCGCCCCCGCCGCACGGTGGGCCAGTCCCAGGGCGGCGACTCGACCGACTCCGAGGAGACGGCGAAGCCCCGCAAGCGCCTGCCGAGCTGGGACGACGTCCTGTTCGGGGGCGGCCCGGCGGCCCGCGAAAGCTCCTGATCACCAGCTCTTCAGCGTGACGTAGCCCTCGCCCGGAACACTGTGGACGAGGGCTATCTCATGCAGCGGCCACGACGGGCCCGCATAACCGTCGAGGGCCAGCCTGACCACGGGATCATCCCGGTACGCCACAGTGAGATGCGGCGTGAACTCCCGCTCCACCAGTCCGAGCCGTCCCGAGACGTCCCGGTGCAGCGCTGCCAGGTCCCCCTCGACGCCGGCCCACAGCACGGTCGACCTGCCTCTACCGAAGCGCCCACCACCTCGCAGCCGCAGCACGACACCGCGGGGCACAGTGACCCCGTCGAGCGCCCGCTCCACGTCGGGCAGCCGTTCCTCCGCGACCTCACCGAGGAACGCCACCGTGATGTGCCAGCGCTCGATCGGCGTGAGCCGCACGGGCCGGTCGCCGCCGCCGGTCAGGCGATGGCGCAGGTCCCGGCACACGTTTTCGGGTGGATAGATCGCCACGAAGAGCCGCACGCTGCGACTCTAAACGTCTAGACGGCGCGCAACCGCAGACCCGCGGCGTGCAGCAGGCCCTCCACCCGGACGCGTTCGATCTCGCGGTCCATCCCGTCGAGCTGGGCGAGATGCTCGGTGAGCCCGAGGGACCGGCTGGCCATGGCGAGCCGCTGATCGTAGGCCCGCAGCACCGCGGTGAGCCAGGCGACCGAGTCGATGGTGGGGGAACTGCGCCGCTGCCGGTCCAGCCGGCGCAAATCGGCGACGAGCTCATCCATGCTCGGCGCAAAGTCGGGCGGCCGCAGCTCCAGCTCCGCGACGGAAAGCTCCCGCTCCAGACACCGCAGGGCGCGAACATCCCGCCGCCCGCCCCGGCTCCAGAAACGACGGGCGACCAGCTCGTCGGCGCAGACCACGACCGCGACGGCACACGGCAGACACAGCAGCGCGAGCAGCGCCGTCGCGAGCACAGCTATGTGCGTGATTGCCACGGTCTGACGCTAAGGCAGCCGTTGAGGAAACGGAGAGGGCCGTTCGGATGACCCGGTCTGCCATACATATCCACAGGTTTGTCCTCAGCCGATCTGCCGGTCCCGGCCGGCCAGCACCCCGGCGATCATCTGCGGCACCATGAGAAACGTCAGCAGGGCCAGCGGAATCCGCCAGCTGCCGGTGTGGTCGTAGAGCACGCCGACCACGATGGGCCCGGGAACGGACAGCAGATAACCGGTGCTCTGCGCGAAAGCGGACAGCCGCGAAACGGTGGCGGCATCCCGGCCCCGCAACGCGATCATGGTGAGGACCAGCGGGAACGAGCAGTTGGCCACGCCCAGCAGGACAACCCACAGCCAGGGGGCGGCGGCCGGGTCGAACCACAGGCCGGCGTAACCGGCGATGCCGAAGAGCCCGATGAGGACCGCAATCCCGCTCTGCCGGGGCAGCCGGCCGGCGAGGGTGGAAAGAACAAAAGACAGCGGTACGCCGAGCAGCGCGGTGACCGCGAAGAGCAGACCGGCGGTACGCGCGGAGAGCCCGGCATCCCGGAAGATCTGCGGCAACCAACCCATGATCACGTACGCGACGGTCGACTGCAGCCCGAAGTAGACGGCGAGCGCCCACGCGATCGGCTGCCGCCGCAGTTGCAGGGTCCCCCCGCCAACCCCGGCCACCGGCGTTGTGGCCTCCGCGGCAGCGGGATCCAACGTGACCTCACCCGACGCGGACCCGGCCGGCGCGGGCTGGCTCGGGGTGCGGTCGCGGGCGAGCAGAATCCAGGCCGGCAGCGCCGCTGCCGCGATCACGGCCCACACCCCCAGCCCGAGCCGCCAGTCACCGCCGAAGACCCCGGCGGTCAGCGGAACCGTCACCGCCGCCGCGGTCGAGGCGCCGAGGTTGAGCGCGACCGAGTACAGCCCGGTCATCGCACCCACCCGGTCCGGGAAGCGCTGCTTGACCACCACCGGAAGCAGGACGTTGGCCAGCGCGATGCCGGCCAGGGCCAACGCGGTCAGCGCGAGGAACGAGCCGGTCCCCCCGGCAAAGGGCCGCACCGCCAGGCCGAGCGCCAGCGCGGTGGTGCCGAGCGCGATCACCCCGCCGGTCCCCCATCGCCGGGCCAGCAGTGGCGCAGTCGAGCCGACCAGCGCAAAACAGACCGCCGGCACCGACGTGAGCAGGCCGGCCACAGCCGCACTCATGCCGAGACTGGCCCGCACCTCCTCCAGCACCGGCCCGAGACTGGTCACGGCGGGACGCAGGTTGATGGCCACCAGCACCAGCCCGACGACCGCGAGCGGACGGATCTTCACGCCGGTACGCGGCTCGGTGCTGGTGCTCGTCATGGACCCATCATAGAATCATGGGATGAATCTGAGTCCAGTGTCGCGGGGCACAGCTCTCTCCGACCAGGTGATCGCGCGGCTGCGGATGCAGATCACCTCGGGTGCCTGGCCGGTCGGCTCCCGCATCCCGACGGAGCCGGAGCTGGTGGCTCAGCTCGGCGTCGCGCGCAACACTGTTCGCGAGGCGGTCCGCGCGCTCGCCCACAACGGCCTGCTCGACATCCGCCAGGGCTCGGGCACCTGGGTGATCGCCACCAGCGAACTGGCCGGAGTCATGCAGCGCCGCTTCGCGGCCGCGAACCCGGCCGACGTGACCGAGCTCCGCGGCACGCTGGAGGCCGCTGCAGCCGGCTTCGCGGCCCGCCGTCGCACCGACGAGGACCTGCTCCGGCTCGACGACCTGCTGGCCCAGCGCGAACAGGCCTGGACGTCCGGCGACCGCGACGCCTTCGTCGACGCCGACACGGCATTCCACCAGGCGGTGGTCGCGGCTTCGCACAACGAGGTCCTGATGGAGCTGTACGCCGACCTGGGCCAGGTGATCCGCGATTCCCTCCGGGACCACTTCGGCGCCCGGCTGAGCCCGGAGGAGTACATGGACCACACCCGCCTGCTCGCGGCAATCCGCGCCGAGGATCCCGCGCTGGCCACCACCGAAGCGGCCGCCCACACCGGAAGCTGCGAAGCCGCCCGCTGATCTCAGGCGGCGACCGTGCGGGCCGGCTCGACCGGCGCCGGCTGCTGCACCGGCTCGTCGATCTCCTCGTTCTCGTCCGGCGTCGTCCGGACCAGCGTCAGCCCCGGCCTGGAGCCACCGTGCAGCGACAGCCGGTCCCCGCTGGTGCGGAGCTGCCAGACCAGCGCCACGACCGCCGCGACCAGGCAGAAGATCCCAGCCGCCCAGATGCTCGACGGGACGCCGAAGTGCTCGCCCCACCACCCGGCCAGCGACGCGCCGATCGGGGTCGTGCCCAGGAAGACCAGCACGTACAGGGCCATCACGCGGCCGCGGTAAGCCGAGTGCAGGCCCATCTGGACCCGGTGGTTGGCCGCCTGGGCCAGGTAGATCGAGAAGAACCCGGTCGGCACCAGCAGGATCATCGCCACGATGAAGTTGGGGGCGAAGCCGACCGCCACCTCGAAGACCGCGAACGCCAGCGCCGCGCCCAGGACGACGTACACCCCGGGCCGGCTGCGGCGGCCGCTGCCCGCCAGCGCGCCGCCGAGCGCGCCCACCGCCAGGGCCGTGGTCAGCAGGCCGAAGGTCGACGGGCCGGCGTGGAAGTTGATTTTGGCCAGGGCGGCCAGGGTGACCGGGAAGTTGAAGCCGATCATGCCGACCGCGGCCATCAGGGCGATCGGGAGCAGCAGGTCGTGCCGCTTCCAGACGTAGCGCAGGCCGTCGGCGATGCGGGTGTCGTCCGCGGACGGGCGGGTCATGGAGCGGTGCAGTTCCTGCGGGCGCATGGCCAGATAGCTGAAGATCGGCGCGACGGCGAGGGCGGTGGCGATCAGGAAGACCGGGCCGGTGTCCAGCAGAGCCAGAGCCACGCCGGCCAGGGCCGGGCCGCCGATGCGGGCGGTGTTGAACGTCGCGGCCGACAGGGCGAGGGCGTTCGGCAGCAACGGCAGCTCGACCAGTTCCGAGACGAAGGACTGGCGCACCGGGGTTTCGATGGCGTTCGCGATGCCGAGCAGGGAGGCGAACAGGAACACGTGCCAGAGCACCACGACGCCGCTGGCCACCAGGATCGCGAAGAGGATCGCGGTAACCGCGAAAGCGGCGTTTGCGCTGATCAGGAGCTTGCGCTTGTCGAAGCGGTCGGCGAGCTTGCCGGCCCACAGGGTCAGCAGCAGGACGGGCAGGAACTGCAGGGCGGTCACTATGCCGAGGGCGCCGGGCGAGTTGTTGGACAGGTTGAGCACCAGCCAGTCCTGCGCGGTGAACATCATCCACACGCCGACGAGCTTGACCAGCTGCCCGGTCGAGAACAGCCGGTAGTTTCGGACCTGCATGGACCGGAATGTCGTGCTCAGCACTGCCCGCACTCGGGTTGCGCCTCCTCATCAGCCGTACGCGTCATCGCGGTGTGACGGAGGCTGCGGGTGCGCTCGCTCAGTTGCGGGCGACCTGCCGCAGGATCTGCGCGGCCCGCTCGAGCGTGTCGCGTTCGTCCTCGGTGAGCTCGGCCAGCTGAAGGGCCAGCCATTCGTTGCGCGCCTTCTCGAACTGGGCGTAGACGGCCCGGCCCTCCTCGGTCGCCGCCAGGATCACCTGGCGGCGGTCGGTCGGGTGCGGCGTCCGCGCGACCAGTCCGCGCTCCTCCAGCTTGCCGACGATCTTGGTCATCGTCGGTGGTTGCACCCGCTCGACGTCGGCCAGCTCCCGTGGGGTCAGCGCGCCGGCCAGTTGCAGGCTGGTCAGTGCCGAGAGCTGGCTGAACGTGAGGTCGCCGACCGCGCGGGCCTGCCGCAACCGCCGGTTGAGCCGCATGATCGCTTCGCGCAGCGAAATGGCCAGTTGCTCGGCTGTAACCCGCTCCGCCACCGACCGCTCCATCACGTTTCTTAGCCTAGCTAATGAGCTTGGCTAACGACATGCCAACGGCTATGACCGTGGTCACCGGGCACGCTAGCGCACCCGGTGACCACTCCGGGCCGCCGCCGTCAGAGCAGGATCGACTCCAGCGGACCCCGCAGGAAGTACAGGACGAACAGCACCGCGACGCCGTACAGCAGGGGGTGGACCTCCCAGGCCTTGCCGACCGCCACCTTGATCACGACGTAGGAGATGACCCCGGCGCCGATGCCGTTGGAGATCGAGTACGTGAACGGCATCAGCGTGATCGCCAGGAACGCCGGGATGGCGATCTCGTAGTCCGTCCAGTCGATCTGCCGGACCGCCATCATCATCAGGAAGCCGACCACCACCAGCGCCGTCGACGCCGCCTCGAACGGCACCACCGTGACCAGCGGGGCCAGGAACATGGCCAGCAGGAACAGCACGCCGGTGACCAGGTTGGCCACGCCCGTACGGGCACCCTCGGCGACACCGGACGCGCTCTCGATGAACGAGGTGTTGCTCGACACGCTGGCCGCGCCCCCGGCCGCCGCGGCAACCGAGTCGACGAGCAGGATCTCCCGCGTACGCGGGGGCATGCCCTCCTCGTCCAGCAGGCCACCCTCCTGGCCGACCGCGACCATCGTGCCCATGGTGTCGAAGAAGTCGGTGATCAGCAGGGTGAAGATGAACATCAGCACGACCAGCCAACCGGCCCGGCCCCACGAGTCGAAGACGTTGAACTTGCCCAGCAGCGACAGATCGGGCGTGTCCACGATCTTGTCGGGCAGCGCGGGCACGTTCAGCGACCAACCGCTCGGGTTGGGCTTGCCGTCGACGAATGACGGGCCGACCTTGGCGATCGCCTCGACGATGATCGCCAGCACCGTGGTGACCAGGATGCCGATCAGGATCGCGCCCTTGACCTTGCGGACGAAGAGCACCAGCGTGATCAGCAGGCCGATGCAGAAGACGAACAGCGGCCAGGTCGCCAGCTTGCCGCCGAGGCCGAGCTCGACCGGGACGGTGGTGCCGGCGGCGTCCGGGATGCGCCGCACGAAGCCCGCGTCGACCAGGCCGATGATCATGAGGAACAGGCCGATGCCGACGCCGATGGCCGTCTTCAGCTGGGTGGGCACGGCCCGGAAGACCGCGGTACGCAGCCCGGTCAGCACCAGGACGGCGATGATCACACCCTCGATGAAGACCAGGCCCATCGCGTCGGCCCAGGTCATCTCGGGCGCGATCTCGTACGCGACCAGGGCGTTCACGCCGAGGCCGGCCGCCAGCGCCAACGGGAAACGCGCCACGACGCCCATCAGGATCGTCATCACGCCGGCCACGAGTGCCGTACCGGCCGCCAGGGCCGCGACGGGCAGCTTGCCACCGACCGCGTCCACGCCCGCCGCCAGGATCAGCGGGTTGAGCACCACGATGTAGGCCATCGTGAAGAAGGTGGCGAGACCACCGCGAACCTCCCGGCCGACGGTCGAGCCGCGGGCCGAGATCTCAAAAAATCGATCAAAACCGTTCTTCGGGGTACGCCCGGACGCGTCAGCATCCGTCTCGGCAGCAGCAGTGGACATTCGCGCCTCTCCACAGGACCTACAGGGGTCGATGGGCGCATCAAATCAGAACGCTGACCTCGGCAAAAGTCAGGAACTGTTACAACTGTCACGAGGGCCCACGAAGGATCTCCGCGGCCGTAGTCTGATGGTCGTGGCCGACCTGTCCCCCGCACCCGAACACCCGCACGGCCTCGAGGCAGTGACGGGCACCAAGCCGCGCCCCGAGCCGCTGGATCCGCCGATGGTCCCGTTCGCCCTGGCCGGCATCGCCGCCTTCACCGTGGCGGGAGTGATCCTGTTGCTGGCCGGCGCGCCGGAGAGCTGGCTGTGGACGTGCCTGGCCGGTGTGCTGTGCGGCATCCCGGGCCTGCTGACCATGCTGCGCCACGACGCCAACCGCAAACGCCGGCGTGCGCTCTCGCACCCCGAGTTCAAGGTGACCGAAACGGCCTAGCTGTGGCCGTACGGCTCCGCGGGCTCGCCGGCCTCGACCGAGCCGGGGGCGCGGCTGACCGCGACCGCCTCGACCTCGCTGTCGTCGTAGACCGTCGGCAGCTCCTCGACCGGCTGCTCCGTCGCGCCGAGCAGCGCCTCGGAGTGGGCGCCGCAGCCGTGGTCGGCACTGACCGCCTTGGCGTCGTCGGGGGCGTACAGGTTGCCGCACACGCCGAACATGCGGCGCAGCGAACCGGCCAGCGGCAGGTAGAAGCCGCAGGTGCCGCAGCGGGCGTTGCGCGGGGCGGCGGTGGAGATGGGCGCCTCGGGGCCGGCGTCGCCGTCGTACCAGCGCTGAGCGGTCTCGATCCGGCCCTCGCGGGACATCACGCGCGAGCGGCCCAGGCCGAGCTCCCAGGAGACCTCCTCGACGGCCGGGTCGTCGCTGAGCACGTACCCGGGGGCGAGCCGCTCGTCGTCCGGCGCGGTCGGCATGAGGTCGCCGACGCCCAGGTCGCCCGCCTGCACCCGCTCGTTCCAGGGCACCCAGGCCGGGGCGAGCATCGCCTCGGGGCCCGGCAGCAGCACGGTCTCGCAGACGGTGACGTGCCGCGAACGCGGCACCCGGGTGACGGTGACGGCCCAGCGCCAGCCCTTGTAACCGGCCAGGTGGCTCTCGAAGAAGTGCGTCACGACCCGGTCGCCCTCGGCCACCGCTTCGAGATGGTCACCGATGTCACTCGGCTCCACTTCGGTGATGGCACCCCGCGCAACCCCGACAGCATCGGCACAGACCTGGTCGAGTCGGGCAGCACGCACTGAGGTCCTGGTCGTCACGTCTCCATTGTCCCCTACTCGTGGACGGCCGACGCAGCGACTCCCCCAGATCTCCGCGCCCGGGAGGGGACGGAAGTCGCCTCGATGCGACAGGATGGGGCGATGCCGCTGCTTCCCACCATCGGACGCACCGTCGGCACCGGCGTCAAGGCCCTGCGGATGCTGGTGCGGGGATCCCTGCGCGGCAGCGCCTGGGCCACCCGCCGGGTCGGCGACGCCCGGGCCCGCGGCGCGGCCAACGAGGTCGGCATGGTCCGGCTCTTCGACCTGCACGCTGTCTCCTGCGCGGGCGACACGCTCATCGCGATCGGCCTGGCCGGCACGATCTTCTTCAACGTGCCGCTGGGCGAGGCCCGCAGCAAGGTCGCCCTCTATCTGCTGATCACGATGGTGCCGTTCGCCCTGCTGGCCCCGGTGGTGGGCCCGCTGCTGGACCACTTCCGGCACGGCCGCCGGTACGCCCTGGCGGTGACGATGCTGGGCCGGGCGTTCCTGGCGTACGTGATCTCCGACAACCTGCTGGGCTGGGGCCTGTACCCGGCGGCGTTCGGCGTGCTGGCGCTGTCCCGCGCGTACGGGGTGGCCCGCTCCGCCGCTGTGCCCCGGCTCCTGCCCAAGGACATCGGTCTGTCCCAGGTGGGCGCCCGAGCGAGTGTCTACGGCACCTTCGCGGGGGCGGTGGTCGCACCGATCGGGCTGGCCGCGTTCTGGTTCGGTCCGCAGTGGCCGCTGCGGGTGGCGTTCCTGATCTTCCTGGTCGGCGTGGTGATCTCCCTGCGCCTGCCCCCACGCGCCGACTCCGACCCGCCGGAGGCGGTGCCCAGGCCGTTCCGCACGATGCTGCGGCTGCGCCGCGGCGAGGACCGCCCGCTGTCGGGCAAGCTGGTGATCGCCACCCTGATCGGCAGCGCAAGCTTCAGATGCCTGTACGGCTTCCTGCTGCTCTACTTCGCCTTCGCGGTCAAAGCAGGCTCCCTGGGCACGACGTTCTTCGGCCGCGATATCGGCAGCCAAGGCGCGGTGGCCCTGGTCGGCGGCTCACTGGCGGTCGGCACGTTCCTGGCGACAGCGGTCGGCACCCGCCTCCGCATCCGCCGACCAACAGCTCTGCAGTCGAGCGGCCTGACGATCACGGCCGGAGTGGCGGTCCTCACAGCGATCTTCTTCACACTGCCGATGGTGGCGCTGCTGTCCCTGGTGGCCTCGATCTTCAGCGGCATCTCCAAGCTGACGGTCGACGCGAGCATCCAGGAACGCGTCCCGGAACGGCTGCGGGCGAGTGCTTTCGCGCACTCGGAGACGGTGCTGATGATCGCCTGGGTGGTGGGCGGCGCGGTCGGCATCATCCCGCTGAACGGCCGGCTGGGCGTGTCGGTCATGGCGGCATTCGCGGTGGTGGCGGCGGTACGCGGAACGATCGTGGCCGGGCGCCTGCACAAGGAGCGGCTGCACGGGCGGCCGGAGGTGGCGATGGAGGAGCCGGGGGTCGAGGGTGGTTCGCCGGCTGAGGTGATTCCGACGTCGCCGGCTCCGGCTGGGGCCTCGACCGGCCGGCCACCGGGAGGCACCGGGGCGCGGGGCCGACCGGCTCCTGGCCCGCATTCGGCCACGCCGGCCGGCCCGGGTTCCGCTGCGCCGGCCAGCCGCGGTTCGGCCACGTCGGCGGGCTCGGGTTCGGCCGCGTCGGCGGGCTCGGGTTCGGCCGCGTCGGCGGGCTCGGGTTCCGCCACATCTGCGGGCTCGGGTTCGGCCGCGTCGGCGGGCTCGGGTTCCGCCACATCTGCGGGCTCGGGTTCGGCCGCGTCGGCGGGCTCGGGTTCCGCCGGGTCGGCGTCGGCGGCGGCTGCGGAGTCGTCGGCTGAGGCGGCGTCCGGCCGATCCACGTCGCAACGGACGGCCGGCGGCCAGTCCGGCGACGGGAAGGCGGAAGCGAGCCCGGCGAGGCGTCGCCTCTTCTCGCGATCCAGCTCTCGGAAGGCTCCGACGGTCACGCCCTCCTCACCCGCGTCGCCGTCCGGAGCAGTGGCGGGGGCGGACGCAGGCCCGACCGTGCCGAGCCGGCCGGGTTCCGTGGACAAGACGGGGTCCACCCTCGGAGCCGGGTCCCGCCGCGGCAAGGGAGTGGGTGGGGAAGGCGGCCCGGAAGAGCCCAAGGACGATCTGGCACCACCCGGCTTCCACATCTACCGGCCGTCATCGGCCACGAACGGCAACGGCTCCCGCGACGAGCCCACCCCGTGACGCCAGACCAACCGGCCCAGCCAAGCCGGCCCGCGCAGGCCGCCCGATCAAGCCAGTCCGGCCAACCAGGCCGATCCGGGCAGCCAGGCCGACCCGCGCAACCAAACCACCCCGCGCAGCCAAACCAGCCCGCCGAGCCAAGCCACCCCACCGAGCCAAGCCACCCCGCGCAGCCCAACCACCCCGCGCAGCCAGACCACCCCAGCGAGCCAAGCCGGCCCGCGCAGCCGGGTCGCTTGCTCATCGTCACCGCCGTGGCAGCCGAGGCCGCAGCGGTCCAAGCCGGCGTCGAAACATCCGGCACCGACCCCGCCACGGTCGTCGTCGCCCCCGTAGGCGTCGGCCCGGCCGCCGCTGCCGCCGGCACAGCCCGCCTGCTCACGCTGGCCGAGGCCGCCGGCACCCCGTACCGCGCCGTCATCAGCGCCGGCATCGCCGGTGGTTTCCCCGGCCGCGCCGCCGTCGGAGCGACTGTCCTCGGTGCCCGGACGATCGCCGCCGATCTGGGCGCGGAATCCCCGGACGGCTTCCTCCCGGTCGATCAGCTCGGCTTCGGCAGCAACCTCATCGAAGCCGACCCGGCCCTGCTCAAGGCCCTGACCGCGGCCCGGCCGACCGCTATCGTGGGCGACATCCTCACCCTTGCCACGGTGACCGGCACCAACCAGACCGCCGCCACCTTGCAGGCCCGCCACCCGTTGGCTGTGGCCGAGGCCATGGAGGGTTACGGCGTTGCCTGCGCCGCGCTGCTCGCCGGTGTCCCGTTCATCGAGCTGCGCACCATCTCCAATCCCATCGGCCCGCGAGATCGGGCTGCCTGGCGCCTCCGGGAAGCATTCTCCGCGCTGTCCGAGGCCGCCGCCGCAGCCTGTGGATAACTCTGTGGAAAACGGCCGGGGCACGGCGGTGTGGGCGAAACTACGTGTGGCAATGCAGACACCGTTCGTTGCGGGTGTCGGGGGTCCGGCGTCGTTACCGTGAGGGGCGTGGCGCTTTCTCTGGCGGTTTCGCCCTGTCCCAACGACACGTTCGTCTTCCATGCTCTTGTGCACGGTCTGATCCCCGGTGCCGAGCCGGTGGAGTTGACCTTCGCCGACGTGGACGTCACGAACACCGCAGCCGAGCGCGGCGCGTTCGACCTGGTCAAGGTCAGCTTTGCGGCGCTGCCGTGGCTGCTCGACGACTACGACCTGTTGCCCTGCGGCGGTGCGCTGGGCCGGGGCTGTGGCCCCCTGGTCCTGACCCGCGGCGACGGCCGATTCGCCGACGGCGACCTGTCCGGCGCGACGGTCGCTGTGCCCGGCGACCGCACCACGGCGTACCTGTTGTTCCGCCTCTGGTCGGAGAAGCACCCGCCCGCGCGCATCGAGGTCGTCCCTTTCCACCAGATCATGCCCGGGGTCGCCGAGGGCCGGTTCGACGCCGGCCTGGTGATCCACGAGGCCCGCTTCACCTACCCGCGGCACGGGCTGACCGCGCTGGTCGACCTCGGCGAGTGGTGGGAGGGCGACACCGGCCTGCCGATTCCGCTGGGTGCGATCCTGGCGCGCAAGGGTGCCGTGGATCCGGCCGAGGCGGCGGAGTGGATCCGCAAGTCGGTCAGCATGGCCTGGGCCGATCCCGACGCGAGCCGCGAGTTCGTGCTGAGCAACGCGCAGGAGATGGAGCCGGAGGTCGTCCAGCAGCACATCGGGCTCTATGTCAACGAGTTCACGCTCGACCTGGGCCAGGAGGGATTCGCCGCGGCTGACGCCCTGCTCGGCCGGGCGTCCGCGGCGGGCATCACTCCGGCGGTCAAGCCGCTGGCCGGCTAGGCACAGGCAAAAGCCGGGCCGAGCAGAAGCCCGGCCCGGCAAAAGCCCGCTGACAAACCTAGATCTCCAGCTCCCGAGCCACCGCATGGACCAGCTGCGCGACCTTCTCAGCCGTCCGCTTGTCCGGGTACTTCCCCCGCCGCAGATCAGGCTGGATCTTCGCCTCGATCACCTTGATCATGTCTTCGACCATGCCGTGCAGCTCGTCGGCGGGCCGGCGGCGCAACTGGGCCATCGACGGTGGCGCGTCCAGCACCTTGACGCCCATCGCCTGGGCGCCCTTGCGGCTGTCCACCACACCGAATTCCAGCCGCTGACCCGCTTTCAGGTCCGCGGTCCCGGTGGGCAGGGCGCCCTTGGGCAGGAACACGTCCCCGCCCTCGTCACTGGTGACGAACCCGAAACCCTTCGCCGCGTCGTACCACTTCACTCGACCCGTGGGCACCGCTGACCTCGACTTCACTCATTGGACTCGATTGCTCACGGCAAGGTTATCCAGCGCCTGTGCCGGGCCCAACCGTTATCTTTCGCAGCAGCGCCGGGAAGGCGGTCAAGTCGGACAGCACGTGTGCCGCGCCGGCCTCTTTGAGCTCGTCCGCGCTGCATGGGCCGGTGGCGACGCCGATGCCCGGGATTCCGGCCGTCCGGGCCGCCACCATGTCCGCGACGTGGTCGCCCACGTACCAGTCGACTCCGTGGGCCGTCAGAGCCGCCGCTTTGCCCTCGGCGAACAGGTCGCCGGCCAATTCGTCGGCTTGCAGGCCCAGGTGCGCCAGGTGCAGGGCGGCGAGCCGGCCCAGCTTGGACGTGACAACCACCACACGAAAACCTTGATCCCGTACGGCGGCCAGCGCGTCGACGGCTCCCGGGGTCGGGACCGTCGGCGTGATCGCGTAGTCCGGGTACAGGGCCCGGTACGTGGTGACCGCTTCCTCGACCTCCGCGGGCGGGAACCATTCGCTCAGTTCCGTCCGCAGTGGCGGGCCCAGCCGGGTGACGGCCAGGTCGGCGTCGACCCACACGCCGGTCTTGGCCGTCAGGGCCCGGTAGGCCTCGCGGATCCCCGGCCGGGAGTCGATCAGGGTCATGTCCAGGTCGAACCCGACCGCCGGGGTCACGGCGTGGTGGTGGGGGTGTACGTCAGCTGGTCCACCGGCAGCGGGAACTCCTGGTCGTCACCGAACGGCGACGGCGCGGCCGGACGGTCGGCGATCAGCTCGGAGACGGGCAGGTGCCCCTCCTTGATGCTGGACTCCCGGCCCGGCTTCTGGGTGGCGTGACCCTCCGCGACCGACGTGCCCGGCATCTTGTTGTCTGCCCCCACGGTTACTCCCCTTGGTATTCGCCGGGTCCGGCCAAGCCCCGGACCCCTCACCATGCTCCCATGGCGGCTAGCGTTGAGAACGATGGCCACCGCATTCGCCGACCAGCTCCGGTCGCTCACCGATGACGCCCTGGGCGCGCTGATCCAGCTGCGCCCGGATCTCGTCGTGCCCGTGCCGTCCGACGTCTCCGCGCTGGCCGTACGCGCCCAGTCCCGGGGCTCGGTGGCCCGCTGCCTCGACGCGCTGGACGAGTTCACCCTCGCCGTGCTCGACGCCGCGCGGCTCAGCCGGGCCGAGGAGACCGCGCTGACCTCGGTCGCGGCCATCGTCGAGCTGGCCGCCGCCACGGTCGCCCCGGCGGACGTACGGGTCGCGATCGACCGGCTCCGCGCCCGGTTCCTGCTGCACGGCCCCGAGGACGCGCTGCAGATCGTCGGTGCGGTTGATGAGGTCACTTCGCCGTACCCCGCCGGCCTGGGCCGTCCCGCCGACTACCTGGACCCGCAGGCGGCGGTCCTGTGCGCGGACCGCGCGAAGCTGCGCCGGGCCGTGCTGGCCGCGCCGCCGGGCGCCCGGGCGGTGCTCGACCGGCTCGCGGCCGGGCCGCCGGTCGGCGCGCTGAGCTCGGGCGGCTCGGTCGCCGAGCCGGTGCAGTGGCTGATCGACCAGCACATCCTGGTGCCGGTCTCGGAGGCCGGCCGCGCGCCGCGGGCCGACGGTGAGCTCGTCGAGCTGCCGCGTGAGGTGGGCCTGCTGCTGCGTCGTGACTCCGGGCCGCTGGGCACGCTGCGGCCGCTGCCACCGACACCCGAGGGTCCGGTACGCGATCCCAAGTCGGTCGATTCCGCCGGGGCCGGGCAGGCCATGGAGGCGGTCCGGCACGTCGAGACCCTGCTGGAGGCACTGTCGGCCGAGCCCGCCGCCGTGCTCAAGACCGGCGGGCTGGGTGTCCGCGACCTGAAGCGACTGGCCCGTTCCGCGAATCTGGACGAGCCCTCGGCCGCGCTGCTGATCGAGGTGGCGTACGCGGCGGGCCTGCTCGGCGAGGCGGACGCGGCCGGCACCGGCCGGGGCGTCACCGCCAGCCGGGCGTCCGGGCTGGTCGACGAGATCTTCCTGCCGACCGGCGGTTACGACCTGTGGCGGGCGTTGAGCATCGCGCAGCGCTGGGAGGCGCTGGCGAACTCGTGGCTGGCGATGACCCGGCAGCCCGGCCTGATCGGCCAGCGTGACGACCGCGACCGGCCGATCAATCCGCTGGCCCCGGACGCCGAGCGGGCCGGCGCACCGCAGGCCCGCCGGGAGGTGCTGGCCGCCCTGGCCACGCTCGCGCCCGGCACCGCGCCGAAGGCCGACGAGGTGCTCGAGCTGCTGGCCTGGCAGGCCCCGCGCCGCGCTCGCGGCCGGGAAGCGGCCCACCGTGATGCCCTGACGGGGGCGGCCACGCTCGGCGTGACCGGCCTGGGCGCGCTCACCTCGTACGGGCGGCTGCTGCAGAACGAGGATGTGCCGACGACCGACACCGATCCGCTGGGTGCCGGTCCGGGTGGCGGACGGGTGCCGGGCGCTTCCGACACCGTCCGCACGCTTGACGCGCTGCTGCCCGCGCCCGTCGATCACGTGCTGGTCCAGGCCGACCTGTCGGTCGTGGTGCCCGGACCGCCCGAGCCGGAGCTGGCCGCCGAGCTGGACGTCGTCGCCGAGCCCGAGTCCGCCGGCGGCGCGAGCGTCTACCGGGTCACCACGGCGAGTGTGCGCCGCGCCCTGGACGTCGGCTACAGCGCCGGTGACCTGCACGCGCTCTTCCGGCGCCGGTCGCGCACCCCGGTGCCGCAGGCGATGACCTATCTGATCGACGACTCCGCCCGCAAGCACGGTGGCCTGCGCGCCGGCTCGGCCGGTTCCTACCTGCGCAGCGACGACGAGGCGCTGATCGCCGAGGTGCTGACGGACAAGCGGCTGGGCACGCTGGCTCTGCGGCGGCTGGCTCCCACGGTGCTGTGCAGCCCGGTGCAGATCGCCCGGCTGCTGGGGGCGCTGCGGGACGCCGGTTTCGCCCCGGTCGCCGAGGACGCCGCCGGGTCGGCCGTGCTGGCCCGGCCGAAGGTGCGCCGCGCGGTGACCCGTACCCCGGTCTCGTCGCGGCTCGGTGAGCAGGCCGGACCCCCGATCCTGGCCGGCCCGCGGCTGGCCGGGGTGGTCGAGCAGATCCGGCGCGGGGACGTCGCGACCCGCGCGGCCCGCCGCGCGCCGGTCACCGTGCGGGCCGCGAACGGCCAGCAGGTGCCCGGGCTGACCTCGGTGCAGGCACATACGCAGGCGATGGCGGTGCTGCAGCAGGCGGTACGCGACAAAGCCCGCGTCTGGGTCGGTTACGTGGACTCGCACGGCGCGACGCTGTCGCGGCTGGTGCGGCCGGTGTCCCTGAGCGCGGGCTATCTGCGCGCCGAGGACGAACGGACGGAGACGTTGCACACCTTCGCGCTGCACCGGATCACAGCCGCGGTCGTGGAGGACTGACGGCCGGGACCGCGCGCCCCCGTTGCCCTGCTCGCGCGCGACCCGCCCGCCGTCCGATGGTGCTTCTTGCTCAAACGCCCGGCCTGACCGAAGCGTTGCACATGGGATCAACCTTCTTCGCTGGGTCGAACCCCGTGTCACACTGGAGGGTCTTCTCTCGCTCGTCGAAGGGCACCTGGTGACCGGCGGACCACTGATCGTCCAGTCCGACAAGACTCTGCTGCTGGAAGTCGACCACCCGGACGCGCAGGCGTGCCGGATGGCGATCGCCCCGTTCGCGGAGCTGGAGCGCTCCCCCGAGCACGTGCACACCTACCGGCTGACGCCGCTGGGCCTGTGGAACGCGCGCGCCGCCGGGCACGACGCCGAAAGCGTGGTCGACTCCCTGATCAAGTTCTCCCGCTATCCGGTGCCGCACGCGCTGCTGGTCGACGTGGCCGACACCATGGACCGCTACGGCCGGTTGCAGCTGATCAACGACCCGTCGCACGGGCTGGTCCTGCGCGGGCTGGACAAGATCGTGCTGGTCGAGGTGGCCAAGAGCAAAAAGCTGGCCGGCATGCTCGGCGCGCGGCTCGACGACGAGACGATCGCGGTGCACGCCTCGGAGCGGGGCCGGCTCAAGCAGGCGCTGCTCAAGCTGGGCTGGCCGGCCGAGGATCTGGCCGGTTACGTGGACGGCGAGGCGCACGAGATCGGCCTGGCCCAGGACGGCTGGACGCTGCGGTCGTACCAGCAGGAGGCGGTGGACGGCTTCTGGGCCGGTGGCTCCGGCGTGGTCGTGCTGCCCTGTGGCGCCGGCAAGACGCTGGTCGGCGCGGCCGCGATGGCCACCGCCAAGGCGACCACGCTGATCCTGGTGACCAACACGGTCGCCGGCCGGCAGTGGAAGCGCGAGCTGGTCGCCCGCACGTCGCTGACCGAGGACGAGATCGGCGAGTACAGCGGCGAGCGCAAGGAGATCCGCCCGGTCACCATCGCGACGTACCAGGTGCTGACCTCGCGGCGCGGCGGCGCGTTCACCCACCTCGACCTGTTCGGCGCGCGCGACTGGGGCCTGGTCATCTACGACGAGGTGCACCTGTTGCCGGCGCCGATCTTCCGTTTCACCGCCGACCTGCAGGCCCGCCGCCGGCTGGGCCTGACCGCGACGCTGGTCCGCGAGGACGGCCGCGAGGGCGACGTGTTCTCGCTGATCGGCCCGAAGCGCTACGACGCGCCCTGGAAGGACATCGAGGCGCAGGGCTGGATCGCCCCGGCCGAGTGCACCGAGGTCCGGGTCACCCTCACCGACGCCGAGCGCATGACGTACGCGGTGACCGAGGCCGAGGAGCGTTACCGGGTGGCCGCGACCGCCCGCACCAAGCTCCCGGTGGTCCGCGCGCTGGTCGAGAAGCACCCGAATGAGCAGGTGCTGGTGATCGGCGGTTACATCGACCAGCTGCACCAGCTCGGCGAATATCTCGACGCCCCGATCGTGCAGGGCTCGACGACCAACAAGGAACGCGAGCGGCTGTTCGACGAGTTCCGCTCGGGCTCGCTGAAGACGCTGGTGATCTCCAAGGTCGGCAACTTCAGCATCGACCTGCCCGAGGCGGCCGTGGCGATCCAGGTCTCCGGTACGTTCGGCTCCCGGCAGGAGGAGGCTCAGCGCCTCGGCCGGGTGCTGCGCCCGAAGGCCGACGGCCGCCAGGCGCACTTCTACACGGTGGTGTCCCGCGACACGATCGACACCGAGTACGCCGCGCACCGCCAGCGCTTCCTGGCCGAGCAGGGCTACGCGTACACGATCGTCGACGCCGACGACGTGCTCGGCCCGCCGTTGCCGCAGGTCGACTGACCGGTCACTCGACGGTCGGCGGCACCGGGACGACGTCCGGCGCCTCGGGCTCCAGCGGGGCCTCGGTGCCTGGCACCACGCTCACCGCGGGGCCTTCGACGGAGGCGCTCTGGGTCAGGAAGAGAGCCCCGGCCACGCAGCCGATCAGGGCCATGACCACAGCGACGATTCCGGCCGCGACCACCGCCCGCAGCCCACTGTTGCCGTCCGGCCTGGGGGTCGGGGGCGGCGGCGCGAACGGCGGCCCGGCCACCGGCGGCGGCGCGTACGACGCGCGGGCGAAGCCGGGGTCGGGCGGGAACGGGCCGGCGTAGGCGGGCGGCGGCGAGTCCGGCGGCGGTGCGACAGCCGGCAGCGGCCGTCGCGCCGCGCTGGTCGCCCCGGCGTAGGACAGCACCGGCTCGGCCATGCCGGCCTCCTCGTACGCCGCGGCCGCGACGACCTCCGGGCTGCCGAGCCGTTCCAGCAGCTCCAGGAGCTCGCCCTCGGAGGTCACGCCCCGTTCCACGCGTTCGTTGCTGATGTGCGCCGCGATCTCCGCGAGCAGTTCGCGGCGCTGGAGCACCGGCAGGCCGGTGAGCCGCAGCTCCAGCTCGTGCAGATACTCCGCGACGGCGTCGTTGGTCTTGTCGCTCATGCCCCACCGGTCCCTACGAGACGGTCGACGGTCTGTCGAAAGGAAACCCACTCCGAGCGGAAGTGCTCGAGTGCCGACCGCCCGCTGTCGGTGAGCGCGTAGTAGCGCCGCGGCGGCCCGGACGGCGACTCGCTCCACTTGCTGTCCAGCCAACCCACCCGGCGCAAGCGGGACAGCAGCGGATAGATCGTGCCCTCGGAGGCGGCGAGGTTCCGTTCCTCACCGAAGCGCCGGACGATCTCCGTGCCGTAGCGGTCCTCGTGCTCGACCATGGCGAGCACACAGAACTCGAGCGTCCCGCGCCGGAGGCTGGTGGAGAGTTGCGCGACGTCGGCCATGCGCCACACGGTACCTTGCCACGCAAGGTAGCTCAACGAGTCGGTACGGCCGGCCCGGGTTCCAGCAGGTCAACCAGCAGATCACCGTGGATTTCCACGCGCTCCAGCACCTCGGCGGCGCCGAACTGCCGGGCCGCCCCGGAGCCCAGCGCCATCTCCGCGACCTCGTCCCAGGTCAGCGGCGTCGAGGCGGTCGGGCTGTCCTGGGCCCGCAGCGAGTACGGCGCCACCGTGGTCTTGGCCGCGTTGTTCTGGCTCCAGTCGATGAACACCTTGCCGGGCCGGACCGCCTTGGCCATTTTGGCCGTGATCGACCCGGGCACCTGCGCGGACAACTCCTCGGCCACCCGCTTGGTATAACCCGAGACCGTCTCGGCGTCCTGGGTCCCGGAGATCGGCACGCAGAGCTGCATGCCCTTCTTGCCCGAGGTCTTGGGATAGGCGGCGAGGCCGTCGTCGGCGAGCCGGTCGCGCATCAACATGGCGACGCCGCAGCACTCCTTGAGCGCGGCCGGTGCGCCCGGGTCCAGATCGACCACCAGCAGATCGGGATCCGCGCCGATCCGCCACTGCGGGGTGTGCAGCTCCAGCGAGGCGAGATTGGCCACCCAGACCAGGGTGGCCAGCTCGTCGACGACCACGAAGTCGATGGTCTCGCGGTCCTTGGTCGAGCCGGGCACGGGCAACGTCTCCAGCCGTACCCAGGACGGGGTCCCGCCGGGGGCGTTCTTCTCGAAGAAGTGCATGCCGTCGACGCCGTTCGGATAGCGGATCCGGGTCAGCGCGCGGTCCTTGAGATGGGGCAGCAGCACGGGCGCGATCCGGGTGTAGTAGTCGATCACCTCACCCTTGGTGAAGCCGACCGCCGGGTACATCACCTTGTCGAGGTTGGACACCTCGAGGTCGCGGCCCTCGATCTGCACCGCATACCGCTGTCTAACCATCCTCGTCCTCCTCGGCGCACTCGTCCGGAGACTTATCCGGGCGCAGCCGCAGGAAACGCGGGAACCGCAGCCGGCCGTCCGGGGTCCGGTTGCCGTACCGCACCTCGGTGACCAGCTCCGGTCGCACCCAGTGCGCACCCCGGGAGTCCTCGCGGGGCACCGCGCCGGGCAGGAACGGCGACTCCCGGGTCTCCAGCGGCGCCAGCACCGACAACAGCTCCCGCTCGGCAGCCGCACCGATGCCACCGCCGACCCGGCCACGGAACCGCAGCTGCCCGTCCGGACCCGGTACGCCCACCAGCAGGCCGCCGAGCTTGCGCACCCCGGCCCGCCAGCCACCGATGACGTAGTCCCCGGTCCGGTCGAACTTGACCTTGATCCAGTCCGGTGACCGGGCTCCCGGCAGATACGCCGAGTCCAGCCGCTTGGCCACGACACCCTCGAGGCGGTTCTCCCGCGCGGCGGCCTCGGTGGCCGCCCCGTCCGTGAACGCCGGGGGCACCATCCACGATCCGCTGCCCAGGTCAAGGCTCTCCAGATGCCCCCGCCGCTCCACGTAGGGGACGTCGAGCAGGGACTGGTCGCCGTACCGGAGCAGGTCGAAGATCATGTAGGTGACCGGCAGGGTCACCGCCAGCCGGGCCGCCCGGCCGGGATCACGGACGTGCATCCGCTCGGCCAGCGCGGTGAACGACGGCCGCCCGGCCGCGTCGAGCACGACCATCTCGCCGTCCAGCAGTGATCCGGACGGCAGCGACAGGCCGGTGACCTCGGGATATGCCAGCGTCACGGCGGCACCGGAGCGCGCCCACAGCTGCGGCGGCCCCTCGGTGAACGACGACAGCACGCGCACGCCGTCCCACTTGAACTCGTAGCTCCAGCCCGGCCCACGGGGCAGCGTGCCCGCGGTAGCGAGCATCGGCGAGAGCGGCGCACCCGGCACCTGATCACCATAGGCACCAGCGAACACCTTACGCAGGCGTCTCTCTGATGCCATCCTTGATCCGGGGACTGCTCACGGGTGGGTTGGAGACGAAATGCGAGCGATCTGGAAGGGCGCGGTCTCGTTCGGCCTGGTGTCGATCGCCGTGAAGCTCTTCTCCGCGACGGAGGAGAAGGACATCCGGTTCCACCAGGTGCACCGCACCGACGGCGGCCGGATCAAATACAAGCGCACCTGCTCGATCGACGGCGAGGAGGTGACCTACGACGACATCGCCAAGGGTTACGACCTCGGCGGGGGCGAGATGGTCATCCTGACCGACGAGGACTTCGCCGAGCTCCCGCTGACCACCTCGCGGGCGATCGACGTGCTGCAGTTCGTGCCGGCCGAGCAGATCGACCCGCTGCTGTTCGCCAAGGCCTACTACCTCGAGCCCGAGGGCCAGGCCGCCAAGCCGTACGTGCTGCTCAGGGACGCGCTGACCGAGTCCGACCGGGTCGCGATCGTCAAGGTCGCGCTGCGCCAGCGCGAGCAGCTGGCCACCCTGCGGGTGCACGACGACGTGCTGGTGCTCAACACGATGCTCTGGCCCGACGAGGTCCGCACGCCCGACTTCGGCTTCCTGGACGAGGACATCGAGACCCGCCCGGCCGAGCTGGCGATGGCCAGCTCGCTGATCGACTCGATGGCCGGCAGTTTCAAGGCCGAGGAGTTCACCGACAACTACCGGGCCGCGTTGCAGGAGGTCATCGACGCCAAGGTCGAGGGCCGCGAAATCGTCGCGCCCGAGGAGGCCGAGGAGGCGCCGGCCGCCGCCGTCGACCTGATGGCCGCGCTCAAGGCAAGCGTCGAACGCGCCAAGAAGGCCCGCGGCGAGGCCCCGGAGGAACGGGCCCGGGAAATCGGGGCCACCCCGATCGGCGCGGCCAAGTCGGCCGCCAAGAAAACCTCATCCGGTACGGCTACCAAGTCGGCAACCGCAAAGAAGGCCGCCCCGGCGAAGAAGTCGGCAGCGGCCAAGAAAACTCCAGCCGCGAAGGCGACTGCCGCGCCGTCCAAGACCGCAGCCGCGAAGAAGGCTCCGGCCAAGAAGACCGGCACCGCTACGAAAGCGGCGAAGAAGTCCGCCTAGTTAGTCTTGTCCCGTGGCATTGACGTGGGCTGAGTCTTATCTGGGTCGGGTCCGTTCGAGCGTGGGCGACACCGACACGATCCTGTTCGTGGGAGCGCGGGGTGTGATCCTCGACGAGCAGAACAGACTGCTGCTGATCCAGCGTTCCGACAATCACCGCTGGGCGATCCCGGCGGGTGCGATGGAGCTGGGCGAGAGCATGGAGGACTGTGCGATCCGTGAGGTCTGGGAGGAGACCGGCCTGCGCGCGACCTCGCTGACGCCGTTCGCTTTCCACACGTCGTACACGTACACCAATGAGTGGGGCCACACCTACCAGCAGATCCTGATGTCGTTCCGGATCCACACCTGGGAGGGCGAGCTGCTCAAGGTCACCGAGGAGTCGGTCGACGCCGGTTTCTTCCCGCTGGACGCGCTGCCCGGACCCAAGTCCACGGTCATCGACGAGGTGCTGGCCGACCTCGCGTCTTTCGAGGCCACCGGCCGGATGGTGCTGAAGTAGGCGTTTCCCGCCGGGTCAGCCCGGCGGCCGCCCGGCAAGGCCGTGGCGCACCGGCCTCCGCCTGTGCGCCACTGGGCCCGCTGCGGCCGTACCGTGGTTATTTGGTGTTGCTGATCTGTTCGAGGAGCTTGTCGCAGAAGGCCGGGAGGTCATCGGGCTTGCGGCTGGTCACCAGGCCGTCGTCGACGAAGACCTGCTCGTCCACCCAGGTCGCGCCGGCGTTGGCCAGGTCGGTGCGCAGGCTCGGCCAGCTGGTCAGGGTGCGGCCGTCGACGACACCGGCCTCGATGAGGGTCCAGGGGCCATGGCAGATCGCCGCCACCGGCTTGCCCGCACTGAAGAAGTCGCGCACGAAGCGCACCGCCTCCGGATCGGTCCGCAGGAAGTCCGGGTTGGCCACGCCGCCGGGCAGCACCAGCGCGTCGTAGTCGGTCGCCGAAGCGTCCTTGGCCTGCTTGTCCACCGGGTACGTGCCGGCTTTGTCCATGTGGTTGACGGCCTGGATCTCGCCGTCCTTGATCGAGACGAGTTCCGCCGTGCCGCCGGCCTCCTCGACCGCCTTCCGGGGCTGGGTGTACTCGACCTCTTCCACGCCGTCGGTCGCGAGGAACGCGACCCGCTTGCCACTGATCGATGTCGCCATCGTCCGCGCCTTTCTCCGTCTCCGCTCTGTCAGAGAATGCGGTTCCCGGCTTCCGCGCGGGCAAACGCCGGGGTGCGCCGGCGGCGGTTGACCAGCTCGCCGCCGTACCAGGCTCCGAACACGGCCCCGGCCAGGGCGAGCAGCTCGATCGCGACCAGGCCGCCGCCGGCCACCCGGTCGGGGGTGCGCATGCGGACCATCAGGATGACGGTGAAGATCAGCAGGACACCCATGTTGACCAGGCCCTGGAGCACGCCGCGCCGCTTCGCGGGGGTGCCGTTGGGGATGAACATCAGATCGATGGCGGAGGCGGCCGCGGCGAGGACACCGCCGATCAGGCCGGCGACCAGGTTCCAGTAAGCGAGCGCGCCGAGGATGTCGGGACCGCCGAACACGTTGCCCAGGTCGAACAGGACGGCCATCGCGAACAGGCCGAGGGGGAACATCACCAGGACCGGCTGGACGGCCTGATTGGCGATCCGGAGTCTGCTGTCCATGCGGGCTGTACCCTCCCCTACCTGCTCGTTCATCAACGTCGAGAGTTCGGCTACCCGGGGACCGCGGCGGCGAAACGCACCGTGTCGCTGGTTACGTCCATCGATGAACCTTCATGTCCTATCGTTGGCCAAGATCCGGTTGCGACCTGCTCGCCGGCAGCGGAGGGAATTGCCATGGAATGGGCAGCACGGATCCTGGTCGGCCTGGTGGCCGCGATCCACATTTACATCCTCGTCCTCGAGATGTTCCTGTGGCGGACAGATCGGGTGCGTGCCACGTTCGGTACCACCGCGGAGTTCGCCGAACAGACCGCGACCCTGGCGGCGAACCAGGGCCTTTACAACGGATTCCTGGCGACCGGCCTGATCTATGGTCTCATCTCGGACGACCTGACGTTCCAGGTATTTTTCCTGTCCTGCGTGATCGTCGCGGGCATCTACGGCGCCCTGACAGCGACGACCCGGATCCTGTTCGTGCAGGCCATCCCGGGCGCGGCGGCCCTGCTGCTGGTGCTGCTGGCCGCCTGATCCACGAGTCGGCTTGTACGCAATCTGCAACATGGCAGGTTGAGTGGTAGCGAGCAGCGCCATGGCCATGCTGTACTGAGGGCAGGCATTGAAGGGCGGATCTGGAGGGAAACAAGGAACGGCACCCGGCGGCAACCGGGTGCCGTTGTCGCCTCCAGGGCGTCGTGCGATGCGACGCGCGAGGCGGGGTCGACTCTCTACGCCAATGGTGGCCCGCACTTCCCCTCCTCGCAAGGAGTCGTGGAGAGGAGTTCGCCATGCGCATCTACTACCGTGGACCCGACGCAGTGGTGACCGACGGACAATTTGCCTGGCTCGGGGACCCCGTGAGAATGGTGCTGATCCGGGACCTGCGAAACGTCCGGCGGGCGCACACCGACGCGCGCCGCGGAAACCCCCGGGCCATGCAGGTCGGCCTGGCCGCCCTGCTCGTGACAGCAGCGGGGTGGAGCACCCTCGGCACCACCGCCGTCCTCGTGTCGGCCCCGCTCTGCGCCGCCATCGCCGGCATCAGCACGGCGGCGTACTGGCGGCTGCGGCCTCAGCGGTGGGAGCTGCTGGCCACGTACAAGGGCAGCAACGTGACCCTCTACGCGACCTCGGACGTGCGGGTCTTCAACCAGGTTGCCAGGGCCCTGCGCCGCGCGGTCGAGGACTCCCGGCCGGCCACCGATGGGTACGACCTGGTCGCCGCATGACGGACAAACCATGTCACGCAGTGCTCCTATCGGGTGACAACTAACAGTTTGATCAATACCAGAGACGCGGTGATTCGTTCTCAGTACGATTTGGTCGCAACCTCGCTGTCTGCAAGATAGCCACCAGCGAGGTTGCGATCGCCTCGTCCGACGTACTCCTCGCGCTGATGAAGGACTCATGACTGAAGGTGATTCGCCGACAGTCGCGCGCCGCCGCATACGCCTAGCGTTGCGCGAAGCCCGCGACGCGGCCGGCCTCACCCAACTTCAGGTCGCCGAGGAGATGGAGTGGTCCCTGTCGAAGGTGATCCGCATCGAGAACGGCGATGTGACCATCGCACCCAATGACCTACGGCCGCTTCTGTCCTTCTATGGGATCAAGGACCGGAAGCAGGTCAGTGATCTGCTGACGTCGGCGCGGATCGCTCGTGCGCGGCAGCGCCAAGCCTGGTACCAAGCTCCGGAGTTCCGTGAGCTGCTCTCGGACGCCACGCGTCGGCACATCGAATACGAGTCCGAGGCGGTTGCCGTCCGATCGTATTCCATCTATTACCTGCCTGGTTACCTGCAGACAGAGCAGTATGCCGCCGCCCTGACGGGGACCTTCGACCCGGAGGACATCGGCTCCCTCGAGCGGATCCAGCTCCTCATCCGGGCGCGCCGGACGCGTCAGGAAACTCTGTTCGCCCGGGCCGGCAACGTTCAGGTCTTCGTTCTTCTGGATGAGTCCGTCTTCATGCGGCCCATCGGCGGGGCACAGGTGTTCGCGGAGCAGTTGTCAGAGATACGACGACGGGCCGGCGACGGACTCATACACCTGCGGATGCTGCCCTTCAACCTGGACCGCCCCATCGCGAACAACGGCAGCTATGAGCTGCTCGCCTTGCGCGATCGCGGCGCGGACAGCGAGATCCTGTACCGCGAGAACGGCATCTCGGACGAGATCATCGAGGACCGCGCGACCACCGGTCGCCACCGCAGACGTTTCGAACAGCTTTGGCACTTATCGAATGACGAGCCGGACACGATCCGATTCCTCGACACTCGCATCAAGGATCTGGAGACACAATCGCAGAGCCGCCAAAGATCATGATCAACTTGCACCCGGTACACCAGCGTCGGTGTACGAACGAATCGGAGATATTGTGTCAATTCTAGAGCAGCCCGAATGGCGTAAGAGCAGCTACTGTTCCGCAGGCAACTGCGTCGAGGTCGCCCAGGTGGCGGAACAAGTGCTGGTCCGCGACTCCAAGAATCCGGCCGCGGCGCCCCTGGCTTTCACCGCCGAAGAATGGTCGGCATTCGTCCGCGGTGTCAACGACGGGCAGTTCCTTTTCAATTAGCATGCTCGTCCGTTCCGGGTGCAGTCGACGTGAAGGCACGCGTCAAGTGCTCGCGGAACGGGCGTACAAAGTGGCCGGCGACGCCAGACTCATTGACGCCGTAGGACCGCGCTGCGCCCGGAAGACATGCCAAAACATGCGCATTAGGACAAACCCGCGCCGTATAGCGTGACATTAGCCGCATTCGTCGCACAGTTCGAGGTTTCACTCACTACAGACTCCTCCCGCACCTGTCGGGCGTCGCTTACCGTGTTACACGGGAACCGTCACGGAGGAGTAAGCATGATGAACTCGACGGAACAACCTGCTTGGCGCAGCAGCAGTAAGTGCTCGGACGGAGCCTGCGTGGAGATCGCCGCGGTCGACGGCGGATACCTGGTCCGGGACAGCAAGCGTCGCGAGCAGCAGCCGATGTTCTTCACCGAGGAAGAGCTGTCCGTCTTCGCGGCGGCATTCGTGGCCGGGGAGTTTCAGCCCGAGTGAGCATTTCCGGTCGCTGATCTTCTGGCGTTCCCGGCTGTGCCCCGGGCCGAGCGGGGCATAATTCGCTGGTGGGCGACACCGGATCGCGACCGGACAGCTTCTCTTCCCGGGTCTCTGACGCGGGGCGGTTCCTCGTGCTGCACGAGGCGGCCGAGGACGTTCTCGATGAGCTGACCGAGCGTTACGTCGTCGACCGGCGCGAGAGCAAGGAGCCGGTCGGGCCCGCGCCGGGTGCTGAGGTCGTGCGCACCGTCCGGCTCATGCCTCGCAGCCCGGCCGCCGGCCCGCTGTCGATCGCCTTCACCGACTTTCCGGGTGTTGTGCTGCGCTTGGGCCGGTGGTTCTTCGAGGCGTTGCCCGACTGCGGCTGCGACGACTGCGCCGAGGACCCGGCCGCTCTGGTCGAGGACCTGCGAGCCCGGGTGTCCGCGCACGTCGAGGGCGGGCTGTGGGAGCGCGTCCGGCGTGGGGTCACCGGGTCGTGGCTCGAGACGCGGCTCATCGGGCCCGGACTGCGGACCACCCGGCAGGCACCGATCGACCCCACCGAGGCGCGAGCCGCCCGACGCGAGGGCTTCGCCGCCGCCGTGCAGTGGGCCCCGTGGATCCGTCGCGCGCCCTGAGCCAGGACAGAGCCCGAGCTGGGCATTCGCCGTGCAGGTGGCCGCTCGGGATCCGCGGCAAGGGCGACGGTCTGTTCGACGCGGCGATGCCGTCGAAGGTCAGGCGACAGCGCCCACAGCTCCCCGAGTGTGTATTGGATTTCAGCTCAACCAGTGCCATCTCTGGGCACCGGGAGCAGGCCTCACGGGCGTTAGCGGTGGTAGGGACGCCGTTCCAGCGGAGTCCCTACCACCATCAGTTCCGATGCTCACCCAGTCCAAAGGCAGCACGGAGCTTCGCCCTCATTACTGAGGACGAAATCCCCCTGTCAACGCACGTCGGTCGAGGTGGTAACGGCGGGACCGCATCGTTCAGCCTTCCGTACACCTTCGGAGGACAGGTAGTAACCGCGACCCGCTGGATCCTGTTACCCCCGCGACAGTTCGTCGCGCCTGGGCAGTTCCAGCTGGTCAGCAAGCGGCACGACGGGCCAGACATCGCAAGACCGTTTGCCTCACCCAGTCCAAGCAGGGAGTTGCTCATGAACCGCTGTGTGATCTCCGTACCGTTGCCCCGCGATCAGTATCTGATCATCCTCGTACTGGTCCTGGTCATCGTTTTCACCCGGTAGCCGAAACGGCCAGCGCCCGCGGATCTCGTCTGCCGGCGCTGGCCACCGACCGGCGTGCCGCTGCGGCATCCGCAGGGTGCGCGTCCCCTCGGTTTATCCGCAGCGTTGGTGCAGGCTGGAGCGCTTGGTCAAATGACTGCGGAGTGATCGCCGCGGGAGCTCTCAGGCGGCGCGGCCGCCGAGCACGTTGATCGCCGTGCTGATGGAGGGGCGGCGGACCACGTTCGCCATGGAGAGTTCGCCGCGGCAGAAGGCTTCGAAGGCGCGCCAGCCCATGGGGGTCGCGAAGGCCGCGTGCATCAGCCGGGGGTGCTTGGCGAAGACCCGTAGCAGCCGCCGGCCGGCCGCCATCTCGGGCGCCAGCTCGCCCTCCACCTGCTGATCGTATTCGGCCAACTCGGCCGGCGTCCGGGCCCGTGCAGCCACCTCACCGGCCCACGTTCCCGACCGTAGGGCGTAGCTGATCCCTTCCCGGGTCCACGGCTCCAGGAGCCCGGCGGCATCGCCGACGACCAGCACCCTGCCCTTGCGCAGCGGCGCGTCCGTCCGGCGGCAGCGCGTCAGATGCCCCGAGTCGCGGACCACCCGCCGGTCGGCCAGCCCGAGCTGGGCCAGCAGGTCAGCCAGGTACTTCTTGGTCTCGGCTCCCCGCCCCTTCTCCATGATCACGCCGACGGTGAGCTCGTCGTCCTTCGGGAACACCCAGCCGTACGAGCCGGGCACCGGCCCCCAGTCCAGCAGCACCCGCCCCCGGTACGCCGCGCGGTCGGCCTCGGTCGCGGCCACCTCGACCTCCAGGCCCAGGTCCTGTTGGTCGAACGTGACCCCCACGTGCCGGGAGCTGATCGCCGCTGAGCCGTCCGCGCCGATGACGAAGCGTGCGGTGATCACTTCGCCGTCGGCCAGGGTCACAGTGGCTTCGTCGGCGTCCTGGTCGAGCGTGCGGACCTGGGCGTTCTGGCGTACCTCGGCGCCGGCCGCGCGGGCTGCCTCGTACCAGGCGTAGTCGAAGTCGGTGCGCCGTACCATCGTCAGCACCGGGTGTCCCGGTGACCTGCGGGTGAATGGCCGGCGGCCGTTCTCGGTGAAGGTTATGGCCGCGACCGTGTCGCGGGCCGGGACCGTGATCCGCGGGGCCGCTATCGCCAGCGAGGTGCCGATCAGGCCGCCGCCGCAGGTCTTGTAGCGCGGGTGCTCCGCGCGTTCGAGCACGATCGTCCGGGCCCCCGCCGTGGCCGCGGCGTGTGCCGCCGCCAGACCGCCCGGGCCGGCGCCGATCACGGCGACATCCCACTGCGTTGTCACCTGCCGGATTCTAGCGATCATCGCTGTGTACAAACGTACACATGATATGTACGGTTGTACGCATGGGCGAACGGACGATGCGCGAGCGAATGCTCGCCGGTGAGCTGTACATCGCGGATGACCCGGAGCTCGGGCGTGAGCTCGACCGGGCCGCCGCGCTGAGCCATCGGCTCAACACCATGGACCCCACCGACGGTGCCGCCCGGCGTGCTCTGCTCACGGAGCTGCTCGGCGCTTTCGGTACGGACAGCGAGATCCGTCCGCCCTTCCACTGCGACTACGGCTATCAGACGTTCGTCGGCGCGCGGACCTTCGTGAACTTCGGGCTCGTCAGCCTCGACGTCGCGACCGTGACCATCGGCGACGACGTGCAGATCGGCCCGCACGTGCAGCTGCTCACCGCCACCCACCCGGTCGCGGCCGGCCCGCGCCGCGACAAGTGGGAGGCGGCGTTGCCCATCACCATCGGTGACAACGTCTGGCTGGGCGGGGGTGTCATCGTGCTGCCCGGCGTCACCATCGGCGACAACACGGTGGTCGGGGCGGGCGCGGTCGTCACCCGTGACCTTCCCGCCGACGTGGTCGCAGTCGGCAACCCGGCCCGGGTCATCCGGCCGGTGGAGCCGTGAGCACCGAGACCGGCGCGGCCCGCTCGGCCCGCCGGTACGACCCCGATCGCAAGATGCGGATCATCGACGTCACGGTCGACGTCATCGCCGAGCACGGCGTCGCCGGCACCACCCATCGGCGGATCGCGGCGGCTGCTGACGTACCCCTGGGGTCTTTGACCTATCACTTCGACGGCCTGGTGGATCTGCTGGCGCAGGCGTTCCGCCGGCATGCGGAACGCATGTCGCGGTCCTACGAGGCCGCGTTCGACGGCGTCTCGACCACCGCCCAGCTGATCGACGCCATCACCGACCTGATCCACGGCGACGCGGACGCCGACCCGCGTGACTGGGCGGTGGCCTACGAGCTGTATCTCGCGGCGCTGCGGGATCCGGCGCTGCGCACCGTCACGGAGTCGTGGATGCGGACCAGCCGCGCCGTGCTCGAACGTTTCATGGATCCGACCACCGCACGGGGCATCGACGCCCTCATCGAAGGCCTGGTCATGCACAAGACCCTGGCCACCACCCCCGGCGCGACCCGCGCCGAGACCCGCGAGATCGTCGCCCGTCAGCTTGGAGCCACCGCATGACCACCACCCTCGTCGCACCCACCGTCGAGGTCCTCGCGGCCCGGCGCGCGGTCTACATCGCGTTCACCGGCTGCGGATTCGCCATGGCCTCCTGGGCCACGCGCATCCCGCAGGTCCGCGACGGGCTCGGCCTGACCCCGTCGCGGCTCGGCCTGGTGCTGCTGGCCATCGCGGCCGGCTCGATCGTGTCCCTGGTGCTCGCCGGGCACATCGTCGCCCGCTTCGGATCGCGGGCCACGGTGGCCACGATGGCGGGATTGCTGCTGGTCGCGCTGAGTGCGGTCGGCATCGGCTACCCGTACGGCATCACGCCGGTGGTGGTCGGGCTGTTCCTCTTCGGCTTCGCCAACGGCGCCTGGGACGTGGCCATGAACGTCCAGGGCGCGGTGGTGGAAGGCCGCCTGGGCAAGGCGATCATGCCCCGCTTCCACGCCGGCTACAGCGTCGGCACGGTTGCCGGCGCCCTGACCGGGGCCGGGGCGGTGGCGTTGCGCGTACCGGTCACCGCGCATCTGATCTTCTCAGCCGTCCTGATCGGAGTGATCGTGATCCTGGCGGTCCGCAGCTTCGGCCCGGACGACGCGCACCCGCCCACCGCGGACGAGGGTGGGGGCCTGCGCCGCACGCTGGCCACCTGGCGCGAGCCGCGGACGCTGCTGATCGGCCTGTTCGTGCTGGCCTTCGCCTTCGCCGAGGGAGCCGGCATCGACTGGATCAGCGTCGCGGTGATCGACGGCTACGGCGCCGAGGCGACGATCGGCACCCTCGCCTTCGCCACGTTCCTGACGGCGATGACGGTCGGCCGGTGGTTCGGGCCGGCGCTGCTGGACCGCTACGGCCGGGTGGCGGTGGTGCGGATGCTCGCGGTGCTGAGCCTGGCCGGACTGATGCTCTTCGTCTTCGGCCCGAACGTGGTGACCGCCTTCGTGGGGGCGCTGCTGTGGGGTGTCGGGGCCTCGCTCGGCTTCCCGGTCGGCATGAGCGCGGCGGCGGACGATCCGGCGAAGGCCGCGGCCCGGGTGAGTGTGGTCGCCACGATCGGCTACTGCGCGTTCCTGGGCGGGCCGCCGCTGATCGGCTTCCTGGGAGATCACATCTCCGTGCTGAAGGGGCTGGGCGCGGTGGCGGTGCTGCTCGCCGTCGCCACAGCGGCCGCCGGAGCACTGCGGCCGCTGCGGCCCACCGAAGACTGACGAGAAGAACGGCACCCGGTTGCCGCCGGGTGCCGTGTGGTGTTTCCCCTCGGACTCCGCCCTTTCTTGTTCCAGTGAAGCATGGCCAGTGCGCTGATCGCTACTACTCAGACTGCTACATCGCAGATTGGGTAGTCCGGAGATCTACTCACGCAGGCCGATGCCCTCGATTGGTGGTGTACGCAGTACCCGGCCGATCGGCAGCATCGTCGCGACCAGGGCCAGGGCGACCGTGCCGCCGAGGATCGTCGCCGCACCGAGGGCCGGCACGTACGGGATCAGTACCCCCGAGACCGCGTGCACGACCGACGACAAGGTGATCGCCGCGATCGCCGTACCGATCGCCAGGGCCACGCCCAGCAGGCCGGCCTGTTCGGCGTGCACCATCCGCTTGATCTGGCCGCGGGTCACTCCGACCAGGCGCAGCAGGGACAGCTCACGGACCCGGGCCAGCGCCGCCATGATCAGGGTGTTCGCCGCCGCGAGGACCGCGTACCCGACCAGGACCGTGATGAGCAGCTTGTTGAGCCAGGCGCTGATCGCCAGATCCTGGGCCAGCTCACCGGTCAGCTGCTCGGTGCCGACCACGGTGCTCAGGGGGTAGGCGCTCGCCAGGTCGGCCAGGCCGGCGGTGACATCCGCCCCCGGCGCGGTACGGATCAGGATGTGGTCGTCGAGGCCGGTCGCGGTGTGGCCGGTGAGCGTCTCGGTGTCCAGGGTGACGTCGCCGAAACCCCAGCCGCGGTGGTACAGCGCGACGATCCGCAAGGTCACCGGCACGCCGTCACCGAGCCACAGCCGGGCGTCGTCGCCGAGCTCCCAGCCGGCCGAGTCCGCCAGCGTCGTCGACACGGCCACTGTGGAGACCCGCAGCTCGGCGAGGCTTCCCGCCCGTACCCCCAGGTCCAGGGTCTGATCCGCACCCACCGGGTCGATGCCCTGGGCCGCGACCGCCTGGGCCTCGAGCTGGTTGGGGACGATCACCGACGTGCGGCGTACCCCCGTCGCCGCGACCACCCCAGGGATCTTGCGGGCCTTGGCCGCGGCCGTCGCGGGCAGGCCGGCCCCGCCGGTCAGCGCGTGCTGGGCGAGCGTGCCGTCGTGGCTCTGGACCACCGTCTGGCGTTGCAGGTTGTCCTGCAGGAACCACACCGTGCCGCCGAAGCCGACCGAGAGCACCAGCGCGCTCAGCACCGCGACCATGCCCCGGGCGTTCGCCCGCAGGTTCGCCGCCGCCAGATAGCCGCTGTTGCCCCAGACGGTCCGCAGGACCGGCGTGAGCAGCCGGGCCGCGGCCTGGTTGATCCACGGTGCGAGCAGGGCGATGGCCAGCACGAACGTGTAGAGCATGCCGGTCGCGGCGCCCAGCGCGGTCGTGCCGTCGGTGGCCCCGGTGAGGCCGATGAGCGACACCCCGCCGGCCAGGAACACCAGGCCGGAGACGATGCGGACCCGGCCGCCGAGGGCGGGTTCCACGGCCGCCTCACCCAGCGCCTCGGTCGGGCGGATCCGGGTGGTGCGCAGGGCCGCGATCCAGGCGGAGCTCAGCGCGACGACGGCCACTGCCACGGTGACGGCCGCCGCGGACAGGGCGCCCCCGCTCAGCGCGAACGTGTCGGGGACGAATCCGCGGGTCACGAGCTGGTTCCTGGTCCAGGCGGTCGCGGCCAGGCCCGCCGGGACGCCGACCACCGCGGCGAGCAGGCTGAGCAGGCCGACCTCGGCCAGGATCATCGTGCGTACCTGGCCCGGCGTGGCCGCGATCGCCCGCAACAGGGCGAGGTCACGGCGGCGGTGCCGGACCGAGAGCCCGACCGTGCCGGCCACCACGAAGATGATGATCATCGCCGCATAGCCCCCGAACGCGGCGCCGGCCTGCACGGTCAGCGCCCGCGCGGCCACTGCCTCGGGCTGCTCGACGAGCCCCCGCTCGCCGTCCACAAAGGTCCTGGCGTTCGGCGCGGCCTTGCGGACCGCGGCCACCACGGCCTGCTTGTCGGCGCCGGGCTCGGCGAGCACGCCGATCGCGGAGAAGCTGCCCGGATTGGGATCCAGCCGGGCCGCCTGCGCATCGGTGAAGAACACGGCGGCCTGCGAGCCGAGCGGGTCGACGACACCGCTCACCCGGAACTTGCGCTCGGTGCCACCCACGACGATGGAGGTGGAGTCGCCGGGCTGCAGCTTTCCGCCTGCGGCGAGCCGGGCGTCGACGGCGATCTCACCGTCGGCCTGCGGCTGGGTGCCGGCCACCATCCGGTACGGGGCCAGCGCGGCACTCCCCCAACCGTGACCGGTGGTCCGCACCCCCGGCGCCGCCACCGGCGTGACCGCGATCGAGTGGTCGCCCACGGCATCTGCCACGCCCGGCACCGCAGCGATCGTCGCCACCAGCGCCTCCGGGACCCGGCCGCCCTCGGGCAGCGACACAGTGGTGGACTCGGTCTCGCCGAAGATCTCCGGTCCGGCGATGGTGCGGTCGCGGTCGGCCACGACGGCGACCGTCGCGGCGTACCGCTGGGGTGAGCCCTGATAGCGCAGGCCGGACTCGACGAGCAGCCCGCAGGTCATCAGGATCATGACGCCGGCGGCGAGCGCGACGAACGTCGCCACGAAAGTGCCCTTACGGAAGCGCAGCATCTGCGCGGCCAGTCCCAGCACGGCTCAGCCCTCCCGGCTCGCGACGGGCTGCCGGCGGCCGAGCCGGGCCAGCTGCTCGGCGATGCGCTCGGCCCCCGGCTGCGGCATGTCCTGCACGATCCGGCCGTCCGCGAGCACCATGACCCGGTCGGCGTACGAGGCGGCGACCGGGTCATGGGTCACCATGATCACGGTCTGCCCGGTGTCGTCGACCACCGACCGCAGCAGGCTCAGCACCTCGGCCGCGGTCTGAATGTCGAGCGCCCCGGTGGGCTCGTCGCAGAAGATCACCTCGGGCCGGGTGACCAGCGCCCGGGCGATCGCCACCCGCTGCTGCTGACCACCGGAGAGCTCCGACGGCCGGTGCCCCAGCCGGTCGCCCAGCCCGACCCGGTCGACAACCTCGGCGAGCCAGGCCCGGTCCGGGCGCGTGCCGGAGAGCCGGGACGGCAACAGGATGTTCTGCTCGACGGTCAGGGCGCCGACCAGGTTGAACGCCTGGAACACAAAACCGATCCGATCACGGCGCAGCTTGGTGAGCGCCTTCTCCGACATCGACGAAAGGTCGGTGTCCCCGATCCGCACCCGCCCCGAGGACGGCCGGTCGAGCCCGGCGGCGCAGTGCAGCAGCGTGCTCTTACCGGAGCCGGACGGCCCCATGACGGCGGTGGCGGTCCCCTTGAGGAACCAGGCGTCGACGTCGGCGAGGGCAACTACGGGCTGCTCACCGCCGTACGTCTTGCTGACACCTTCGACGGTGACGGCGATATCTGACATGGCTGGGCCTTCCGAAGCGATCTTCTGTGGTCCCCTCCGACGCTAGGGAGATCGCGGCTCAGCTTCGATGAAGCAGGCTGCCGACCGGGGGTACAGCAGGCGCTACTGCCCCATATCGTGGCGCGGTGACTTCGTACCCGCCTCCGGCCTTCGCTCCCGCTCCCACGCCCCCGCCGCGTAAGCGCCGCACCTGGCTCATCGTCCTGGCGACGGTCGGCATCCTGACGGTGCTGGTGTGCGCGCTGGGACTCGGCCGGCTCTTCTTCCGGCTCAAGCACGTGACCGACATCGAGAAAGAGGTCGAGAAGACGACGGCGGCCTTCATCGAGGACCGCCGGGACGGGCTGAGCCAGGCCGGGTACGACGGGCTGTGCGCGGAGGCCAAGGAGGAGTTCCGCGCGCAGGACCTCGCCGGGCCGCCGGAGAAGCCGGTCACGGATTTCCAGATCCTGTTGACGGATGTGGAGCACGCGCGCGGGCAGGCGACGGTCAGTGTCGATGTGCAGCGTGAGGACGGGACCCGGGAAAAGGAGGTCTACATCCTTGATGAGGACGGGGAACGGTGGAAGATGTGCGCGTTCCCCAGCTGAGCTCGTCAGGGCTTGCCCACCAGTCGCTGCCGAGGCCTTCCTCTTCGGGCGCGGCGAGCGCGGCGAGTTTCTATGGCGGAGCCCTCCTTTCGAGAGCGGAGGCCGGGCGAAATTCGGCTCCCACCGCCTCGTCCGACGTACTCCTCGCGCTGATGAAGGACTCATGACTGAAGGTGATTCGCCGACAGTCGCGCGCCGCCGCATACGCCTGGCGTTGCGCGAAGCCCGCGACGCGGCCGGCCTCACCCAACTTCAGGTCGCCGAGGAGATGGAGTGGTCCCTGTCCAAGGTGATCCGCATCGAGAACGGCGATGTGACCATCGCACCCAATGACCTTCGGCCGCTTCTGTCCTTCTATGGGATCAAGGACCGGAAGCAGGTCAGTGATCTGCTGACGTCGGCGCGGATCGCTCGGGCCCGGCAGAGGCAGGCGTGGTACCACGCCCCGGAGTCTTCCCCATGCGCTGGACTATCCGATCGCAAACAACGGCAGCTACGACCTCCTGGCGCTGAGCGACAGCGATACCGACAGCGAGATTCTGTACCGCGAGAACGGCGTGACGGGCGAGATCATCGAGGACAAGGCGACGACGGCCCGCCACCGCAAACGTTTTGAACAGCTTTGGTATGGGTCGAATGACGAGACGGACACGATCCAATTTCTGGACACGCGCATCAAGGATCTGGAGAACTAAGCACAGAGCCGCTAAAGATCCTGAACTCCAGGACAGCCCGAGTGGCGCAAGAGCAGCTACTGCGCTGCGGGTGTCTACGTCGAGGTGGCGGAGCAGGCGCTGGTCCGCGACTCCAAGATTCCCGGCTGCGGCCTTCACCACTGAACGTTTACAGAAGCGAGGACGGCCCGCCTGCCAGCGGGCCGTCGTGTCGCAGCTCTCCAGGTACCGGTCAAAGTTCCATCAGAAAGGCGAGACATGGCCACTGTAACGAGCAATTCCCGACCAGACCAAGACGATCCCGATCACCGCGCGGGTGTCGTCAAGGCCGCGCTGCTTGCCGCAGCCAGCTTCATCACCGCGGTCGGCACCCTCCTGGCAGTCGCCGGGGAGTGGCGCACGCCGGATGAAACCGTCCGGTACGCCATCACGGTCGCCGGCGTCATCACGGCGTTCGCGCTCGGTATCGCGGCCATTTACGTCTGGCCGCGGAAGTAAAGCGTCCGGGGTGGCCCGGTCCCGCACCGGTCCACCCAGCTCCCCACTCCCCGCCCCGGATTATCGCCAGGCTCGACGTTCCCGCCGGCGAGCTCGACGCAATCGGAAGCCTGTCCGTAGTCATCCTCGTGTCAGGTGCGATCGGACTGGTGCGTTTCCTGTCACTACGGTTGCTGTTCGCTTCTCGAATCCATTTCGACAGCGCCGCCGGCGGCCAGCCCGATAGTCACGCCCGGTCCCAGTGCAACGCCGCGTTCCCAGCAGTTGCGGGCGGGGCACCCGCTGCGGCGCCCGAGCCCGGCTGGACGCGGACATGGTCGAGGCAGTCCTGGATGACACGTTCGACGAACGCCGCGTCGAGTGGCTCGCGGGAGAACCAGCGGCGGTAGAACAGCGGGCCGGTGACGGCCGCGACCACGTCGGCCGGCCGGCGATCCCCCGCGAGTTCGCCCCTCGCTTCCGCGCGTTCAGCCACCGTGACGAACGGAGCCATGAGCCGGGCGTGCAGATCCGCGTGAAGCCCGGCCAATTCCGGCTCCCGCTCGGCGGCATCCACGATGGAGGGCAACACCGAGGCCCATCGCGCCGTCCGAAGTTGCTCGGCCAGGTCGAAAACAAGAGCGGTCAGGTCACCGTCGAAACCACCCGTGTCGGGAACCGCCGACGCCGACCCGACGGTCGAGCACGCCTCGACCAGCAGCGCCGCCCGCGACGGCCAATGCCGGTAGATCGTCGTCTTCGCCACGCCGGAACGCCGCGACACCTCGTCGATGCTGACACCGCCGATGCCGCCCGCCGACAGCAGTTCATAGGTTTGCGCGAGCACCGCGGCCTTCGACCGCTTGACTCGGGCGTCGACGAAATCCTCTGATCGAGCCACCTGGTTGATCTCCATAGTTCGTCACTCGGAAAACACTACGCTACTGTAGCGTAGCGTTTCAGATGCCGGATCCCCCGGTCCCGCCTGACTCAGTCGGAGGATGTCGTGAAACTTGCCTCGATCCGTCTCGTAACCGACGACCTGCCCGCCCTGACCGCGTTTTACTCCGTACTCACCGGCACCGAGCCGATGGCCCCGTTCGGTCCGGACGACTACGCCGAACTGCACACCGAGGGCAGCATCATTGCCCTGGTCAGCAGCGCTGGGATCGAGCGTTACAACAACACGGCGGCAACGGCGGCCGCCAACCGATCCGCGATCCTCGAATTCGAGGTGGACGACGTCGACGACGAACGCGCGCGCCTGGACGGCTACATCACCGACTGGGTTCAGGAGCCGACCACTCAGCCGTGGGGCAACCGATCAATGCTGTTCCGCGACCCCGACGGCACCCTCATCAACGTTTACTCCGCCAGTCGATGACCGGCACTGAGCCCTCGAACTCAGACGCTGAGCGACTGGGCCAGGAGGTGCTTCCGGCCGACTGTCAGATCCGCGCTCTGAATACTCTGCTCGACTGGGCGACCGCCTGGAGCACCGCGCTCGCCCGCTCCGCGCCACCATCCCGTAGGCAAGATCTGGGGTGCCGCGTGTGTTCCGGTTCAGTCCATAGACCTGGCACTCGGCTGCGACCAGCGCCGTGACTGTCAACGCCATCCCAGCGCACGCCAGGCCGGTCGGATTCGATTCCTCCAGTCGATGTTCCGGAGGTCTCGGGAATGCAACTCAAAACTTCATCAACAAGAATGAGGCCCTGACCAGCACTTCCGCTGGTCAGGGCCTCAACTGGAGCCGCCTGACGGAATCGAACCGTCGACCTACGCATTACGAGTGCGTCGCTCTAGCCGACTGAGCTAAGGCGGCAACGATCGTTGAGTCTACTGCATCGGTCGTCGTACTCCGGAACGGGTCCGGCCGCGACGCGCCGGAAGCGGACGGCGGGTGTCATACCCCCGGACTAGTCTGCCTCTCGTGACCGATCAACAGCCGCCCTCGCGGCATCGACGACGGTCCGCCGAGGCTGAGCCCTCGGTGGCGCGGCGGCCGGTGAGCATGGATCCGCAGCAGCTCGGGTTCACGCCTCAGCGACCAGTCGGCTGGCTCGCTCCGTTGCTGCTGCTCAACACCGGTCTGCGCACGCTGATGGCCACCCTGTTCGGCGCTTATCTCGACAAGCGAGAGCTGCAGAACGCCCTCGCCGGCGACTCCTTCCAGCAGCCGGGCACCGACGGTGAGCTGTGGCTCGACTATGTGGCCGATCTGGGCGACGGCTTCCACGCGACCTACTCGGTGGCGTACCTGTTGGCGCAGCCACAGCTGGAGGTCGACGGCCGGGTCCTGCCCCGCGGCCAGGTGCTGCTCATGGGCGGCGATCAGGTCTATCCGCTCGCCAACGGCGACGGTTACGAGAACCGGATGAAAGGGCCGTACCGCGCGGCTCTGCCGGAGGCGCCGGCCGGCGGGCCGCGACCCACTCTCTTCGCCCTGCCGGGCAACCACGACTGGTACGACGGCCTGACCGCATTCCTGCGCCTCTTCGCACGCCGCAAGGACGGGCACATCGGCGGCTGGCGCACCCAGCAGCGCCGTTCCTACTTCGCCGTGGAGCTGCCGGCCAACTGGTGGCTGTTCGCGATCGACGAGCAGTTCGGCGCGTACATCGACGACCCACAGCTGCTCTACTTCGAGAAGGCCGCCCGCAACCTCGGTCCCGACGACCGGATCATCCTGATGACGCCGTCGCCGACCTGGGTCAAGGCCGCCAAGAAGCCCGAGGCGTACGACGCGGTCGACTACTTCATCCGCACCATTCTCGCGCCGACCGGAGCCCAGGTTCGCCTGCTCGTCTCCGGCGACCTGCACCACTACGCGCGCTACACCGGCGAGGACCGTGAGCTGATCACGTGCGGTGGCGGCGGCGCCTACCTGCTGGGCACACACCAGCTGCCGGAGACGCTGACCGTGCCGCCGAAGGAGACGCTGACCCGCAGCGCCAGCCGCAGCCGGGAGTATTCGCTGGCGTCCCGCTTCCCCAGCGCCACTCAGTCCCGGCGGATGGGCTGGGGAGTCTTCGGCAAGCTTCCGGCCCGCAACACCGGTTTCGCGACGATGCTCGGCATCATCCACACCCTGACCATGCTGGCCATGGCGGGCGCGGCCAGCCAGGGCGGCACGATCCAGCGGCTGTTCAGCATCCCGCTGGTCTTCATGCTGGTGCTGATCCTGACCGGCACGGTGCTGTTCGCGCAGCCGCCGGGAGCCAGCTCCGACAAACACGCCCGGCATTGGCTCCTCGGCCTGGCTCACGGGTTCGCCCAGATCGCGCTCGCGGCGGGCGGCACCTGGGTGTGGCTGCAACTGCCGTTCCGAGATTGGGCGTGGCCGGGGCCGCTGGCGGTGGCGGCGGTGCTCTACGGGCCGTTGATCGCTTACCTGGCGACGCAGCTGCTGGCGCTGTATCTGCTGATCGCGAGTTATTTCGACGTCAATGTCAACGAGCTGTTCGCGGGCCAGGGCATCGAGGACGCCAAAAGCTTCCTCCGCCTGCATATCGCGGCGGACGGCACGCTCACCGTGCACCCGATCGGCGTCGAGAAGATCTGCCGGCAGTGGACGGCCGACCCGCACGGGGCGCCGGACAGTTCGTGGCTGCGCCCGGAGAAGCCGCTGCGGACGCACCTGATCGAGCCGCCGATCGTGGTTGACGGCCCGGTCCACCCGGCCCAGCCCGGCCCGGCGGAGCCGGCGGAGGTGATCACACCTTGAGCGGGCCGGCCACGGGGAGCTGGTCATGGTCGATGAGCCAGCGCACCGATTCCAGGACGGCATCCTCCGGCTCGTAGCGCGGTGTGTGTCCGAGAAGCGTGCGGGCTTTGTCGATGCTGAAGTAGTGGCTGCGGGAAAGGTGTTCCCAGCTGGCTTCGGCGGCCTCGGCGGAGCTGGAGCTGCTGCGGAACTGCTCCCAGGTCACCGTGCGCAGCTGCGCCGTCCGGCCGAACCAGGACGCGGCGATCTCGGCGTAGCCGCGAACGTTGAGCGCTGAGGGCGCGACGACGGTGAAGTCCTGCCCGGCCGCGGCAGTCCGGTGCTCGACGGCCGCCTCGAAGGCCTGGGCCACGTCATCGGCGTGCACGTGGTGCATGAACTCGGCACCGATCCCCGGCACGTCGATCGGTTCGCCCGCGGAAAGCCTGGCCCAGACCCCGGGGTCGAGGTTGCCGAGCGGGCCGATCGGGTGCCAGCCCGGCCCGACGATGTGGCCGGGGTGCAGCGACGTGGTGACCAATCCGCCGGACCTGGTCTCGGCCTGCAGCAGGTCGGCGATGGCGGCCTTGGCAATGCCGTACTCGCCGACCGGCGGGGCCGCGTTGTCCTCGGTGACCGGGAACTTCCCGCTCGGGCCGGCGCGCCAGATCGAGCCGCAGTGCAGCAGATGGCCGGTCTCGCCGCGCAGCCGCTCGACGAGGGCAGTCGCGGAGTCGAGGGTGAAGCAGATGAGGTCGATGACGACGTCGGGGTGAAGGCCGGCGACACGATCCCCGAAGGTGCCCGCCCGGTCCTCGGCCTCCCGGTCCGCGCTGACCTGCCGCACCTGCTGCCAGGCCGGATCGTCGGTGTAGCTGGAACTCTGCCCACGGCTGATGCTGATCACCTCGTGACCGGCGCGAACCAGTCGCGGGATCAGGAACGTGCCGATGTGCCCGCTGCCGCCGATGACCACAACCCTCATGACGTCAGGCTATGCCGGGCCGCCGGGCACCGCCGGATGAGCAGCTCAGGAGTACTGCTCGTCGTGGGCCTGGCGCGGGCCGCAGACCGAGGCCCGGCTGCACGAGCAGCGGGAGCCGTCCGCGTCCATCCGGACCACGACCGCGTCCTTCGGGACGCTGTGGGCGACCACCCTGCCGTCGCCCTCCGGGGTCGTCACCCGGCTGCCCACGGCCGGCGCCGACGCCTGGAACTTCTGGTACAGGGGGTGTTCGTACTTGAGGCAGCACATCAGGCGACCGCACGCGCCGGAGATGCGCAACGGGTTCAGGGGGAGGTCCTGGTCCTTGGCCATCCGGATCGTCACCGGCTCGAAGTCCGTCAGGAACGTCGCGCAACACAGATCCCGGCCGCAGGAGCCGATGCCGCCCTGGACCCGGGCCGAGTCGCGGGCCGACAGCTGGCGCAGCTCCACCCGGCAGTGCAGGGTCGCTCCGAGGTCGCGGACCAGGGAACGGAAGTCGACCCGGTGCGGGGCCGTGAAGTAGATCGTGGTGCGGGCGCCGCCCGTACCGGCCTGCTCCAGGACGTGGTCCACGGCCACGACCTTCATCGGGAGCTCGTGGGCCTTGATCAGTTTCTTGGCCGCGACCTTCGCCTCGGCCTTGCGTTTGCGCAGCAGCTCGTCGCGGCGCAGGTCGCGGTCGTCGGCGAGGCCGGCGACCTTGGGGAAACCGTCCGTGTCCTCGCTGACCCACTGCGCCGCCCAGACGCATTCCGCCACCTCGGGCCCGTCGTCGGTCGGGACCAGCACGCGGTCACCCACCTGGGGCGAGAACTCACCCGGGTCGAGGTAGTAGAGACGGCCGTAGCGGTTGAAGCTGACGGCGCACAGCATGCCCATGACCCCACCCTACGGCGACGGACCGGCGGTGCGAAACAGCGCAGAACTACATAGATCAGCGCAACCCCCGGCATTGACTCTCGTTGGGCCATCCCGTAGACGCCGCTCGTTGCGGTGATCCTTGGGGGAGGACTTTTCATGATGCCCGCCGTGCCAGCACGGGTTGATCTTGTGACACCCGCCAAGCCCGACCAGGGCGTTCCCAGCACCACCCGGGCCCGGCTCAGAGCCGCCGCGCTCGGGGTGGTCGGGGCCCTGCTCGTGCCGCTGCCCGCGGCCGCCGCGCCCGCACCCTGCGAACAAGCCCTGCGGTACGCCGCCCAGTCCGGCACCCAGCTCATGCGTATCGCCGACCTCGACCTCGGCCCGGCCGGCCGCGACGACCAGCCGATCAAGGACCTCGGCGTGGGCGACGCCAAATCCGCCCTGGTCGCCCAGGCCCCCGTCAACGCCGCGGCGCTGGGCCGGGTCCTCGACGGCGGACCGGCGGACCAGAAGGCGCTCGCCGAGGTGCTGCAGCAGACGGCTCCGCCCAGCCACAAGAAGCCCGAGCAGCGCAGGCACGAGGCCACCGAGGTGGGCCCGTTCCGGCTCGGTGCGAGTGAGCTGAGCGTGCACGCCCAGTGGGACCCCAGGATGGCCTGCGGCAACGTTGCCGGTGAGGCGACCCGGGCGGAAGCGGTGCTGCGGCGGGCGGGGGTGCTCGACGGCGGGGATGCCGCACTGGTTCGCGTACCCGGAAAGGTCTCGGGCCTGAGCACGACGGCGATGGAGCGGCGCGGGCCGGCCGCGCGGGCTGTCGCGGCGGCCTCCATGGCCGGCGGCAAGGTGCAGCTGCTCGGCGGGATCACGGTCAAGGTGGTCAAGCCGCCGTCGCTGCTGGCCTCGATGTCGGCCGCGGACGGCGGCGAGGTGCGGTACGAGCCGGCCGTGATCGAGGTGTCCGGGGAGGGGTTCGAGACCACTCGGCTGGACACCGCGGGCGACAACGTGGAGCTGCGGCTGGACGAGAACGGCGAGGCGGCCGCCGGGCAGGGCGGGGCGGCCACGGGCGGCGCCGGCAAGAAGGGTGGAGGCCACGCGTCGCGGGACGCTGGGACCGCTGACGATGAGGGCCGCGGCGGCACAAACAAGCGGAAGCCGGTCCTGAACGGCGAGACCGAGAGCGGCACGGACGACAGCGGCGCGGCCTACAAGGGCGTGACCCGCAACGGCGCGGCTTTCGGCGGCAGTCCGGCCTACCGCCTCGCGGCTCAGCGCGACCCTGACAACGGCAAGGCCCACCACCCCGGCGACCCTGCCGACAAGGGTGGCAACAGAGGCAACAGCAAGGCGGAGCCCGACGACAAGCGCGTGCACAAGGGCGGGAGCGAGGCACCCGGCGCGAGCAACGACCACATTCGCAAGCCCGGTGCGCCCGCCAGCGATCACGACAAAAACGGCAAGGGACTCTTCTCCGGCCTCCCTGGAACCGGCGCGCTCAATCCCGCCTCGCCGCTCCCCCTGCCGACCATCCCCGGTGTCCCGCCGATCGCCGACCCCGGCCAGGGCACCGAGGCCGCGCCGGCATCCGGTCCCGGCACGACCGTCGCGATCTCGCTCGGCGACGTGCGCCAGGCCGTCTCCGGTCACGCCATTGCCGCGAAGGCCACCGCGATGACCATCGCTATCACCAAGGGGCCGGACCGCCAGGCGTACGGCGACAGCACCCCCAACCGCACCGGCGTAGTCCTGGACCTCGACATGGGACTGCTCGAAGTGGCCGCCGTTGCCCCCGAACCAGCAGCCGGCCCATCGGGCGCGGTCAGCGGCGACGGCGGTGGTCTGCCGATCACCGGTCCGCGGGTGGACGTGCTGGCGCTGGCCGGCGTCGCACTGCTGATCGCGGGCGCGGCAGCTCTGATCTTCGGTATGCGCGGCCGCCCTCGCCCCTGACCTGCGGCCTCAGCCACAAGGTGACACCTGCCGTCCGCACGTGCTGTTCTGCCCGGACGAGCGGCTCGTTCCCCGGGTGCCCGGGCGACAAAGGTCCACCGCAGGCGTTGAGTGTGACGTGGACCTGCGGGGGGTGCAGGGGACGCGGCGCCGCGCTCGGAACCGGCTATCCGAGCGTGGCGCCCGTCGTCACCGCACCGCCACCAGTGGCTCGACCAGGTGGGCCGAGGTGTGCAACAGTTCCGCGCCCGGCTCGTACGCGTCGGCGACCGCCTGCAGCACCTTCACCGCGATGTCCGCCGCCGCTTCCTGCTCGCGGGGCGTGGCAAGGTCCATTTCGGTCGCGGCCAAGGTCACCGCCTCGGCGGAGCTGAGCACCTCGGTCAGGACCTCCGTCAGGGAGTCGCGGGCCGACCGCATCCAGGTGACCAGGGACTCCGCCAGGTCCGCCGACCCCTGCAACCGTTCGTCGAGGCTTTCCGGGCCGCCGCTGAGGTGTGCTGCCGCGCGCTGCCGGGCCACGTCGTACGCCTCGGCCGCCGCCCCGGTCCACTCCCCCGGCCCCGGCAGGGAGGCGGCGAGCACCGCATAGGCCCGGGCGTCCGCGCGCAGCTCGGGCGCTGCCTCCCCGAGCTCGTCGGGTCGCAGCACTGCCACTGCCCGCGCCGCGTCGCCCGGGAGCAGGCGCACCCGGCGCAACTGGATCCACACCCGATGCTCCGGTGGCGCGCCGACCGTGGCCAGGACGTCGTCGACCCGGTGCAGCAGCGGTCCGGCCGTGGCCAGCAGTCGGTCCAACCGGTCCATCACATGCTCCGGCGGATTCGGCGGCCGACCTCGTCGTCCGTCTCGGTGTAGGCCTTGGCGGTCAGCCGTACGTCGGCCGCCAGCGTGGTCAGGTGAGCCGCCGCAGCCGCCGCCTCCCGGGAGCGGGCGCCGAGCACCTCGAGCCACCGGTCGTGCAGCTGGCGGCCCAGCCGGCCCGGCACTCCCTCGTCGTCGGCGCCGAACGCACCCGGCGACGAGGCATGGGCCGGCAGTGAGCGGTCCACTGTGGTCAGCGCGTCGGCCGCGGACTCCAGGCGTTCGGCCAGCTTGTCCATGTCAGCGGTCTCCCAGCGATCGGAACGCCCCGAACACCTCGTCGTGCAGCTTCTCCCGGGCCCAGCGGGCCGCTTCGGTCGCGGTGGTCACCACTGCCTGCACCTCCCGGGCCAGGTCGGCCGCCGTGCGGTGCTGCAGGCTGCCACGGATGTGTACGTCGGTGATGTCGCCCGCCGCGGTGACCAGAACCTCGATCGAGTTGTCCGGCGAGTGCACCGACACCACGTGGCCGGCGACCGCTTTCTCGAACTCGGCCCGCAGCACGTCGAGGCGGCGGTAACGTTCGATCGCCTCGTCGATCCATGCCTCGTCGATCTCGCGGGGCATCCACAGGCTCCTTACCGGGCGTACCGCCTTGGTTGCTTTACGGCACCGCGACCGTACCCGGTTGCCCGACCGTCGCGCATCCCCCGGCGCGTCCCTTGTGGATTACCCGCGCCAGAGATTGAGCATCATCGCTTCCACGGCGATCTTCGGCTTCACGTTCTGCTCGATGGCTTCGCGGCAGGCCAGCACGGCCTCCAGCCGGCGCAGCGTGCTCTCCGGCGTCCACTTGCCCGCGGCCGCGGCCGCCTGCTCGGCGGTGTCCCGATGCACCACGGCGACCGGCGCCTGCAGGCCCGTGACCAGCACGTCCCGGTAGAACGCGGCGAGATCCACCAGCGCCCGGTCCAGCGCGTCGCGCTGCGAGCGGGTCGACCGGGACTTCTGCTTCTTCTCCAGCTCCTTGAGCTGACCGGCGGCGCCCCGCATCGCTCCGGCCGCGCCCCGGCCCGTACCGCCGGCACCGAGCGCCTGCTCCAGCGCCGCGCGTTCCGTGCTGTCGTTGTCGGAGAACGCGGTCGCCGCCTCCGCCTCCGCGGCCTCGATCAGCGCGGAGGCCGCGTCGAAGCAGGCACCGACGCTGGACAGCCGGCGCGGCACCGCGAGCACGGCCTCCCGGCGGGCGCGGGCCTCGGGATCGTTGGCCAGCCGCTTGGCCCGGCCGACGTGGCCCTGCGCGGCAGCCGCGGCCCAGGCCGCGACGTCGGGCGCGATACCGTCCCGGCGGACCAGGACCTCGGCCACGGCCTCGGCGGGCGGCTGCCGCAACGGCACGACCCGGCACCGCGAGCGGATGGTCACCGAGATGTCGTCCGGGTGCGTCGACGGGGTGCAGAGCAGGAAAACGGTACGCGGGGGAGGCTCCTCGATGGCCTTGAGCAGCGCGTTCCCGGCCGCCTCGGTGAGCCGGTCGGCGTCCTCGATGACCACGGCCTGCCACTTGCCGCCGGAGGGAGCACTGCTGGCCCGCAGCACCAGCGCGCGCATCTCGTTGACGCCGATCGACAGGCCCTCGGGCACCACAAAACGCACGTCGGCGTGGGTGGCACCGAGCACGGTGTGGCAGCCGTGGCACTCACCGCAGCCGACGCCGTCGCGCTCGCACTGCAGGGCGGCGGCGAGGGCCCGGGCGGCGACCGAGCGTCCCGATCCGGGCGGACCGGTGAAGATCCACGCGTGGGTCATGGCGCCGTTTCCGCCGTCGGCGCCACCGGCCACGATCCGGGCGGCGGCCGCGGCGGCCCGGCGCAGCGTCTCGACGGCCTCGTCCTGCCCGACCAGGTCGGCGAACACACTCATGGCGTCGATTCTCGCTCGCTCACGCCTTGCTGCCCACCTGCGGCGGCGAGTCGTCATCGGCGGCTCGGGCCCGGTTGCCGGTGAGGTCCTCGAGCACCTCGATCGGCGTCTCTTCGTCCTCGTCGCCGTCGCCGGCGTGGGCGTCGGCGTCCGCGTCGGCGTCGGCGTCGGCGTCGGCGTCCTTGGTGGCGGAGACCGCCCCCGCGTCCCGGACCACCATCGTCTCGTCCGACTCGCTGCCGGACGAGGCCGGCCGCACGACCACCGTCTCGTCCGAGCCTCCGGCCGGGAAAGCCGTCGTGGCGCTCGGATCACCGGAATCCGGCTGGCGCACCACCACGGTGGCATTCGGGTCGTCCGAAGCCGGCCGAGAGACCATCGCCGTCGCGTTCGGGTCATCCGACACCGGCCGGGACACCATCACGGTCGCGTTCGGGTCATCTGACACCGGCCGAGAGACCATCACGGTCGCGTTCGGGTCATCCGACACCGGCCGGGACACCATCACGGTCGCGTTCGGGTCATCTGACACCGGCCGAGAGACCATCACGGTCGCGTTCGGG
>NZ_JBEZFL010000005.1:0-226038 GCF_040649415.1 Actinoplanes sp. NPDC048967 | reverse complement strand
GGTCATCCGACGCGGGCCGGGACACCATCACGGTCGCGTTCGGGTCGTCCGGCGTGGACCGCGGTAAGGCCATGGTCGCGTCGGCAGGCAGGGCCATCGTGTCGTCCGGGCCCGCGCCCGGGCGGATCACCATCGTGTCGTCCGGGCCGGCGACCGAGGCCGGCCGGACCACGATCGTCTCGTCCGAGCCGCTCGTCGCCACCGCGCCCGACCCCGTGCGCATCACCAGCGTCTCGTCGGGTCCCGCGTGCGGCGGGACCACCATCGTGTCCGCCAGGTCCGGCGCGTTCAGGTCCGGGCCCGGCGGCACCGCGGTCGACGCCGGGTCCGGGTGGCTGTCGTCGCCTTCGGTGAGCATCGCGTTGAGCCGGGTCGCGACCGCGTCGGCGATCTCGTCCGCCGGGCGGGCCGCGTCCAGCACCAGGTAGCGCTTCGGGTCCGCCGAGGCCAGGTCGAGGAAGGCGTAGCGGACGCGTTCGTGGAAGGACCGGGACTCGCTCTCCAGCCGGTCGGTGCCGAGGCCACGCTTGTCGACCCGGCCCAGCCCCACGGTCGGGTCGACGTCGAGCAGCACCACCAGGTCCGGCTTGAGACCGCCGGTCGCCCAGGAGGACAGCCAGGAGATCTCCTGGACCGGCAACGTGCGACCGGCCCCCTGGTACGCCAGCGACGAGTCCACGTACCGGTCGCTGATCACCACCGCGCCGCGGCCCAGCGCCGGGCGCACGACGGTGGCCACGTGGTGGGCCCGGTCGGCGGCGTAGAGCAGCGCCTCGGCGCGCGGCGACGGCGCGTCGGCGCCCTCGCCGTTGGACAGCACCAGGCTGCGGATCCGCGCGCCCATGTCCGTCGCGCCCGGTTCGCGGGTCACCACCACGTCGTGCCCGGCCTCGATCAGGGCCTCCGACAGGCGGGTGACCTGCGTCGACTTGCCCGCGCCCTCGCCACCTTCGAAGACCACGAAGATGCCGTGCCGGGTGAAGTCCTCGCCTGGTGACAGCGGGCGGCCACGGATCGAGCTCCACAGGTCGGCCAGCACCGGTACGCCGCGCTTGTCGTCCATCTGGCGGAACGCACTGATCCCGGTCCAGACGCCGATGACGCCGGCGACCAGCAGCAGGATGCGGGTGGAGGAGATGTCGACCGAGAGGCTGCCGGCCGAGATGGTGCGGGAGCTGCCCAGGCCGACCAGGACACCGGCCAGCGAGATGGCCAGCAGCAGGACGAGCCGGGCGCCGATCTGCACGACGGCGAAGACCCGGCCGCGTACCTCGTCGTTGACCTGGCCGCCGAGCAGGGTGACGCCGGCCAGGAACGCCATGCCGGCGCCCGCGCCCACGAACAGCGCACCGAAGAGCGCCATGGACAGGTGGAACGCCACGGACAGGAAGCCGACCGCGCCGCTGGCCAGCACGATGCTCATGCCGAACCAGCGGCGCCGGGACAGCTCCTTGACGATCATCGGGCCGAGGCCGATGCCGGCCGCCAGGCCGATGAACAGGGTGGCGAAGAGCAGGTAGAACGCGGCGTCGCCGGCGCCCAGCGAGGCGGTGAAGAACCGGGCGGTGCCGATGACGATGCCCGCGCCGGCGAACGCGCCGAAGATGCCGAGCACCAGGCCGCGGACGAACGGGGTGCCGCCGATGTACTTCCAGCCCTCGACGAACTGGCGGAACATCGACGTCTCGGCGTTCTTCTCCTTGCGTTCGCGGTGGCCCTCGCTGATCTCCTTGATGCCGAAGAAGACGACGGCGGCCGTGGCGGCCCGGGAGAAGGCGTTGATCCAGAGCGCGATCTGCACCGGCTCGGCCCAGTCCGGCAGGCCGCCGATCGGGCCGCGGACGACACCGTCGAGGGCGGCGAGCGCGAGGGCGGCCAGGATCGGGGTGATGCCGTACGTGGTGATCAGCGTGAGCTGGTTGGAGACCTCGAGGCGGCCCTTGGGGATCAGGTTGGGGACCGCGGCCTCCTTGGCCGGGATCCACATCAGGGTGACCGTCTCGCCGATGAAGGTGGCGATGACCGCCCAGGTGACGATGAGGCCACCGGAGTCGCTGAGCAGGGCGACGACCGGGATCGAGCCGTACACGAAGAAGCGCAGGACGTCGCAGATGACCATGGTGTAGCGCCGGTCGAACCGGTCGGCCATGACGCCGGCGATCGGGCCGAGCAGCAGCGCCGGGAGCAGCCGGATCGCGATCGTGCTGCTGAACGCGCTGCCCTGCGCGACGCTGCCGGTGACCTGCTGGGAGGCGAACAGCGCGGTGGCCAGGGTGCCGATCCAGTCGCCGAACGAGGCCACGCTGAGCACGAGCCAGAGCCGCCGGAACGGGCGGATCCGCAGCACGGAACGCAGCGCCGCCGCCCCGGAGAGGTCCACCGGGGGGCTGGCCTCCTTGCGCGCCGAGCTCGTTTCGGTGTCGATGGCCCTACCTCCCCGTGGTCATTGCTCGAAGCACTCTAACGGGCGCCCCTGACAGACCGCGGGAACGCTCATTCGGGTGGCGCAAAAATGAAGGTGTTTCGCATAAGGCCGGGACCCGTTAAGTTGCCGTTGTGATCGTCGAACGCAGTGCGCTGCAGAAACGCCTGGACCGTGCCACCGACGGCCTGGAGACGCCGCTGGCGGTGGTGGATCTGGCCGCCTTCGACGCCAACGCCGCCGCGCTGTCGGCCCGGTCCAGCGGCAAGCCGATCCGGGTCGCCAGCAAGTCGGTCCGGGTCCGGGCCCTGCTCGACCGGGTGCTGGCCCGCCCCGGCTGGTCCGGCGTGATGGCGTACACCCTGCCGGAGGCGATCTGGCTGGTGCGCAGTGGTGTCACGGACGACGTGCTGGTGGCGTACCCCAGCGTCGACCGGACCGCGATCGCCCAGCTGGCCGCCGACCCGCAGCTGGCCGCCGCCATCACGATCATGGTCGACCATCCCGACCACCTGGACGTGGTCGATGCCGTCGTGGCGCCGGGCCGGCGGCCCGACGTGCGGATCTGTCTGGAACTCGACGCCTCCTGGCGGCCCGCCGGACCGCTGCACATCGGCGTCCGCCGCTCCCCCGTGCACTCCGCGGCCCAGGCCGGATCCCTCGCCGCCCGGCTGGTCAAGCGGCCGGGCTTCCGCCTGGTCGCGATGATGTCCTACGAGGCGCACATCGCCGGGCTCGGCGACGCCCCGCCCGGTCAGGCCCTGCGGGCCCGCGCCATCCGGATGATGCAGCGCCGGTCGCTGCCGGAGCTGCTGCGCCGCCGGCTGGCCGCGGTCCGGGCGGTACGCGAGCACGCCGACCTGGAATTCGTGAACGGCGGTGGCACCGGCAGCATGGCGCTGACCGCCGCCGACCCGTCGGTGACCGAGGTCGCTGCCGGCTCGGGCCTGTTCGGACCCACCCTGTTCGACGGCTACCGCGCCTGGCAGCCGACCCCGGCGGCGTTCTTCGCGCTGTCGGTGGTCCGCCGGCCGGGCCCGCGGATCGCGACCGTGCTCGGCGGCGGCTGGATCGCCTCCGGGCCGACCGGACCGTCCCGCCAGCCCACCCCGTGGCTGCCCGAGGGCCTGCACATGCGCGGCGACGAGGGCGCCGGCGAGGTGCAGACGCCGTTGCTGGGCGCCGCGGCGGAGAACCTGCGGCCGGGCGACCGGGTGTGGTTCCGCCACGCCAAGGCCGGCGAGCTGTGTGAGCACGTCAACGAGGTGCACCTCGTCGACGGCGACACGGCCGCGCCGACCCCGACGTACCGGGGAGAGGGGTATGCGTTCCTCGGTTGACTCAGGCGGGCACGTGCCGGTGCAGATACTCCCTGATCAGCGCCTTGGCCTCGGTCAGCACGGCCTCGTCGCCGGTCAGGTCGCGCCGGAACGCCAGCTTGATCAGCGCGTCCGACGCCTCCACCGCGATGAGCAGGGCGAAGCGCAGCCGCGCCCGGTCCATCAGCTGGAACTGCTCCACCAGCAGCTCGGCCAGCCGGTCGGCGATGACCGCGTTGTTGTCGCGTTCGGCGTCGAGCAGGTGCAGGTCCACCACGTCGCCGAAGTGCAGCGTCCGGAAGCCCGGGACGCTGCGGTGCATGTGGATGTAGGCGTCTATCGCCGCGTCCACGCCGTCCCACCAGTGGGCGAACGTCTCGTTGGCGAAGCGTGCCGACAGCGACTGCAGGTACGCGTCCATGTTGCGCATGGCGAGGGCCTGGACGATGGCCCGCTTGTCGGGGAAGAACTGGTAGACCGAGCCGATGGCGACCTCGGCCCGCTCGGCGAGCAGGGTCGTGGTCAGGCCCTCGTACCCGACCTCGTCCACCAGCTCCGCGCAGGCGTCGAGCATGCGCTGGACCCGGGCAACGCTTCTGCCCTGCACCGGAACCCGCCGCAGCGGTCCGGTGGTGACGGTTGGTGTCGACACGCGTCGCCACTCCCTCTCAGCAGTGATAATGGGAACGTTACTCGGATCAACGAGCGAGATGCATCGACGGGACGCCGGGGACACGCGGCATTCCCGGTTTTGTGCGACTGTCCGCTCGTCGGGAGGACAAAGCCGGAATGACTATGTCTCTGCACTGGCGTAACTGGGGCGGTAACCAGCACTCCGTGGCCGCCGAGGTCCTGACCCCTGGCACTGTCGACGAGGTGGCCGCCCTCGTCAAGGAGGCGTCCGCCACCGGACACAAAGTCAAGGCGGTCGGCAGCGGGCACTCGTTCACCGCGATCGCGGTGGCCGACGACCGGCGGCTGCTGCTGCACCGGCTCAGCGAGCTGATCGCGGTCGACGGCGACCTGGTCACGGTGCAGGCGGGCATGCCGCTGCACCGGCTCAACCGGCTCCTGGCTGAGCACGGCCTGGCGATGCCCAATCTGGGCGATATCGACCAGCAGACGGTCGCCGGGGCCATCTCCACCGGTACGCATGGCAGTGGTCAAGCCCACTCCACGCTCGCCTCGTGCGTCGAGGCGGTCACCCTGGTCACCGGTACGGGCGAAGTGCAGCGCATCGATGCGAGCTCGCCCCTGTTCCCCGCGGCCCGCCTGGGCATCGGGGCGCTGGGCGTCCTCGTCGAGGTGACGCTGCGCTGCGTGCCGGCGTTCGTGCTGCTGGCCGACGAACGGCCGATGGCCCTGTCCGAGGTGCTCGCGAGCCTGGACGAGGGCATCGCCACCAACGACCACCTCGAGTTCTACTGGTACCCGTACACGGACCGGGCCCAGCTCAAGCGCAACAACAAGGTGCCGGTGTCGGACCGGCCGCTGTCGGCGTTCCGGGGCTGGCTGGACGATGAGCTGCTGGCCAACACGGTCTTCCAGGCCGCCTGCCGGCTGGGCCGGGCTGTCCCGGCGACCGTGCCGGGCATCAGCGCCGTCGCTGCTCGTGCGCTGACCGCCCGCACGTACACGGACCGCTCCGACCGGGTCTTCTGCACACCGCGCCGGGTCCGGTTCACCGAGATGGAGTACGAGATCCCCCGGGAGTGTCTGGGCGAGGCGCTGGGGGCGCTGCCCCGGATCATCGAGGCTCTGCCGTTCAAGGTGCAGTTCCCGGTCGAGGTGCGGTTCACCGGCCCGGACGACATCTGGCTGTCGCACGGCTACGGGCGCGACTCGGCGTACATCGCGGTGCACCAGTTCAGCGGCAGCCCGTACGAGCCGTACTTCCGGGCGTTCGAGGCGGTGTGCGAGCCGCTGGGCGGACGGCCGCACTGGGGCAAGATGCACTACCGCGACGCGGAATCGCTGCGCCGGGCCTACCCGAAGTTCGACGACTTCGTGGCAGTCCGCGACCAGCTCGACCCGGCCCGCACCTTCACCAACGCCTACCTGGACCGCGTCCTCGGCTAGTTATCCACAGGCTTGTCCACAGGCAGGCGACGTCCGGCACGCTGGCCCGGTGAATTCAGTGTCTCCGTGGCACAGGCCGTCGGGCTGACCTCCCGCAAGGCGGTGCGTCACCGACTCGCGACCGGCCGCCGGCAGCAACCGACGCGGTCGGTGCTCGTCACGCACAGCGGCCCGATCTCTGCCGACGAGCGCCGATAAATCGCCGTGCTCGCCGCCGGTCAGCAGACGATGCTGGCCGGGGTCAGCGCAGCGCAAGCCGGCGGTTTGCGCGGATACGAGGAGCGCATCCACGTGCTCGTGCCGGCCGGTCGCCGACCTCCCGGCCGCCCACCGGACGTCGTCGTGCACCGCACCACTCACCCGGCTGAGGCCATCGGTGAGCCTCCACGCACCCGGATGCCACGGTCCGTGGTCGACGCGGCCGCATGGGCGCGCACCGATGATCAGGCGCGGGCTGTGGTCGCCGCCGCCTTCCAGCAGCTTGCCGCAACCCGCCCGCCAAGTGGTCCGGCGGGACGCCTCAGGCCGGCGGCGCCAAGGAGTGGCCCTCCTGAGGGCCACTTCTTACCGAGGTCCGCTATTCCGCGTTGGCAGTCGCTCTGGCGGGGGCGGTCTTCTTGGCGGCTGGGGAGGAGTTGGTGGCACGTTTGGCGGGGGTGGCCTTCTTGGCGGCGGCCTTTTTGGCGGGTGCCTTTTTGGCGGCAGCCTTCTTGGCGGGGGTGGCGTCGGAGGAGGCGGCTGCCGCCTTCTTGGCCGGCGCCTTCTTGGCCGCTGCCTTCTTCTTGGGGGCGGGTCCCTTGGCGCGCTTCTCGGCGAGCATCTCGGAGGCCTGCTGGACGGTCAGCTCTTCCGGCGTCTGGCCGCGGCGCAGCGACGCGTTGAACTCGCCGTCCGTCACGTACGGGCCGAAGCGGCCTTCCTTGATCACCATCGGCTTGTCGGTGGCCGGGTCGTTGCCCATCTCGCGCAGAGGCGGCGCGGCGGCCCGGCGCTGGCGGGTCTTCGGGGCGGCGAGCAGGGCCAGCGCCTCGTCCAGCGTCACGGTGAAGAGCTTGTCCTCGCTCTCCAGCGAGCGGAAGTCGTCACCGCGCTTCACGTACGGCCCGTAGCGACCGTTGGCCGCGACGATCTCCGCGCCCTCGGGGTCCTTGCCGACGGTGCGGGGCAGCTCCAGCAGCCGCAGGGCCTGCTCGAGGGTGAGGGTGTCCGGCGTCTGGGACTTGAACAGGCTGGACTTCTTCTCGCCGCTCTGCACGTACGGGCCGAAGCGACCCGACTTGAGCGTCACGGACTCGCCGGTGGCCGGGTCGTCGCCCAGGCTGCGCTCGCCGCCACCACCCAGGTACAGCTCGTTGACCTTCTCGACGGTCAGCTCGTCCGGGGCGACGCCCTCGGGGATCGACACCCGGTCCTCGGGCGCCTCCTCGGTGGCGTCGGGCAGGGCCCGCTGCAGGTACGGCCCGTAGCGGCCGACGCGGACCACCACGTTGCGGCCGGCGTCGTCGGTGAACAGCGGGATCGAGTTGACCGCGCGGGCGTCGATGTCGCTGAGGTTCTCGGTGACCATCTTCTTCAGGCCGCCGGCCTTGGCGATCGAGTCGTCCGCGCCCAGGTCGCTGCCGAAGTAGAAGGAGGTGAGGAAGTCCAGGGCCGCGTGGTCGCCGCCGGCGATGTCGTCGAGCTGGGTCTCCATCGCGGCGGTGAAGTTGTAGTCGACCAGCCGCGGGTAGTGGCCCTCGAGCAGGCCGATGACCGCGAACGCGATGAACGACGGGATCAGCGCCTGGCCGCGCTTGTCCACGTACCCCCGGTCCTGGATCGTCCGCATGATCGACTCGTAGGTCGACGGGCGGCCGATGCCCAGCTCTTCCAGGGCCTTGACCAGCGACGCCTCGGTGTAGCGGGCGGGCGGCGAGGTGTGGTGACCGATCGCGTTGAGCTCCTCGGCCGTCAGCGGCTGGTCCTTGACCAGGTTCGGCAGGCGGCGCTCGGCGTCCTCAGCCTCGGCGTTCTCGTCGTCGGACGACTCGACGTAGGCGCGCAGGAAGCCCGGGTCGGTGATGGTCTTGCCGCTGGCCCCGAAGTCGACCTCTTCACCGGCGGTGGAGATCGCGCGGATGCGCACCGAGACGGAGTTGCCGACGGCGTCGGTCATCTGCGACGCGACCGTACGGCGCCAGATCAGCTCGTAGAGCTTGAACTCGTCGGTGGACAGCTCGTTGGCGACCTCGCCAGGGGTACGGAAGTTGTCCCCCGCGGGGCGGATCGCCTCGTGCGCCTCCTGCGCGTTCTTGACCTTGCCGGTGTAACGGCGGGGCTGCGGCGGCACGTTGTTGGCCCCGTACAGCTCGGCGATCTGGCGGCGGGCCGCGCTGATCGCGGTCTCGGAGAGGTTCACCGAGTCCGTACGCATGTAGGTGATGTAGCCGTTCTCGTACAGCCGCTGGGCCGTGCGCATGGTCTGCGACGAGGAGAAGCGCATCTTGCGGGCGGCTTCCTGCTGCAGCGTCGAGGTGATGAACGGCGCGTACGGCTTGCGCCGGTACGGCTTCTCCTCCACCCGGGTGACCGTGAACGGGCGGTCCTCGAGACGCGCCGCGAGCCCGCGGGCCCCGTCGCCGTCCAGGTGGACCACGCCGGCGCCGGGCTTGACCTGGCCGGTGGTCGGCTCGAAGTCACGGCCGGTGGCGATCCGGTCGCCGTCCAGGGCGATCAGGGTGGCCGAGAACGACTTGGTGCCCTCGGTCCTGCCCTGCACGGACAGCAGAGCGTTGATGTCCCAGTACTCCGCGGTGCGGAACGCCATCCGCTGGCGCTCCCGCTCGACCACGATCCGGGTCGCCACGGACTGGACGCGCCCGGCGGACAGGCGGGGCATCACCTTCTTCCACAGGACGGGGCTGACCTCGTACCCGTAGAGCCGGTCCAGGATGCGCCGGGCCTCCTGCGCGTCGACCAGGTCCTTGTCGATCTCGCGGGGGTTGGCCACCGCGGCCTGGATGGCCGCCTTGGTGATCTCGTGGAAGACCATCCGCTTGATCGGGACCTTGGGCTTGATCGTCTCGACCAGGTGCCAGGCGATGGCCTCGCCCTCGCGGTCCTCATCGGTGGCGAGCAGGATCTCGTCGACCTCTTTGGCCAGCTTGGTCAGCTTGGCGATCTGGGCCTTGCGGTCCTGTGAGACCACGTAGAGCGCGTGGAAGCCGTTGTCGACGTCGACGCCGAGCCGCGCCCACGACTCGCCCTTGTACTTGGCGGGCACGTCGGCGGCGTTCTTCGGCAGGTCCCGGACATGACCGAAGGAGGCCTCGACAAAATAGTCGGGCCCCAGATAGCCGGCGATCGTCTTGGCCTTCGACGGGGACTCGACGATGACCAGACGGGTCGTCCTGGCTTTCTCCGGCACGGCACTCCCACACTTCTCGATCGATCGGCGGACCGTCGCGGACGACGGACACGCGGACGTTCAACGTAACGCGCCGGACGAGCAGGCATTCCCCGGGCAACGGAGAAGTCGGATGGTAACGGTCCGGCCACCGCATGCGTCCGACGGCGACACCGTACACCGCGAACATGGCGTCGTGTCGGACACAATCACCGAAGGTCAACCGGCGGCGGCGCCCGGCCACAGCCTTTCGGGGGCCGCGGCGGGCCGTTCGCCGACCAGCTCGGCGAGCCGGGCGAGACGCCTGCGACCTGCGATGACGTACGCCGGACCGGCCTGGATGGTGCCGGCCAGACCGACCCGGGTCAGCGCGGCGTCCGCGGCTTTGTCAAGAAAGCCGTCGGGATCCAGACCGAGCGCGTAGCCCTCGGGCCGCGGCGACCCGGCCGCGGCGACCCACAGCCGCAGCTGCGATCCGGTCAGGAAGAGCCGGTCGGCCGGCGGTGGCCAGGCCCGGGCGAGCGGGTCCAGCCGGCTGCTGTAAGCGGTCCGGACCTCGAAAGAGACGGTACGGGGCTCCGCGTTCTCCTTCTTATCTACCGTCGCGGCTTCGGCGGCCTCGGGCTCGTCACCGGTCGCGCCCTCGTCGTCGGCTGCGGCCGGTTCGTCGGCCGGCTCGGCGGGCTCCTCGACGGCCGCCAGGGTCAGCTCCACCGGCTCGGCCGTGAGTTCCGCCACGTGATCGTCGACGCCGTCGGTCGTCACCGGCGCCCAGGTGACCACCAGCCCCCGGGAGACCAGCTCCTCGACCAGCACGTGCACCCGCCAGGCGGCGTCCACCCGGACCGCCACTCTGGCCGTACCGCCCATCCGGCCCAGCCGCCCGGGACCGGTGAGCAGCCCGGCCAGGTCGGCCAGCGACGGATCGGCCGCCTCCACCCCGAAGATCGACAATTGTCGCCCGGCCGGCACCGTCAGCGCCGCGCGGCGCCGGACCTTCGGCGCGGCCGGGACCCGGGCGTCCGGAACCGGCGCGGGCAGCACCTCACGCGGGATCAGCGGCCACCCGGGCTCGGTCATGGTCAGCGGCGCTCCGTCATCAGCAGGTGCCCGTCAGCGGCATTCCGGCGCCTCGTCGAACGCCTTCTTCAGCTCTGCCGAGTCGAGCCGGCTGGTGTCCAGCTCACTCTGCTTGTATTCGACGTTGAGGGTCTCCACCACGGAGCCGACCTTGGTGTAGAAGTCCTTCGACGGGCTGGTGGCCAGCGCCGCGATGCCGCTCTTGGCCCGCCCGTACGCGTCGCGCATCGCGCTCAGCGAGGCGGTGAAGCTGTCGGCGACCTCTTTGCCCTGCTCGACGTCCGGTACGCCGGCCTTCCGCACGCCGGCCCGGGCCTTCTCACTGGCCGACTCGGCCCCGCCGAAGAGCCGGGTCAGGTTTTCCTTGGCCTGCGCCGGGGTGGTCTCGGCGGTCATCTGCTGCTGGGTGCGGGTCGCCAGGGTGCCGATCTCGGAACGCCAGGGCGCGAGCACCGTGCAGACCGAGGCGGCCCAGGCGCGGGGCGCGGGACCGCCCGCGCAACCACCCAGTGTCACGACGAACGAGAGAACAAGCAGTAAGGGTGTGGTGCGGGCCGTGCGCATGGATTGCAGCGTACGGCCAACCTCCGACAGAGGGCACCCGGCGAGTGCCGGGTGCCCTCTCCGTCGTGCTGGGATCAGGCGCTGATCCGCTCCGACTTGGTCTCCGTGGTCGGGCTGGGCTCGCCCATGGAGATCGGCTTGCGCTTGCTCCAGACCACCGCACCGGCCACGATCAGGGCCGCGACCACCGCGAGGATGATCCGGACCGGGTCGTTGGCGTCGGTGCCGATGCTCAGGGTCACCACGGCCGGGGCGATCAGCAGCGACACCAGGTTCATGACCTTGAGCAGCGGGTTGATGGCCGGACCGGCGGTGTCCTTGAACGGGTCACCCACCGTGTCGCCGATGACCGTGGCCGCGTGCGCCTCGGAGCCCTTGCCCCCGTACGCACCGTCCTCGACCAGCTTCTTGGCGTTGTCCCAGGCGCCACCCGAGTTGGCCAGGAAGACGGCCATCAGGGTGCCCGCGCCGATCGCACCGGCCAGGTAGGAGGCCAGCGCGCCGGCGCCCAGGCCGAAGCCCACCGCGATCGGCGCCAGGATGGCGAGCAGACCGGGAGTGAGCAGCTCACGCTGGGCGTCCCGGGTGCAGATGTCGACGACCTTGCCGTACTCGGGGCGCTGGGTGCGCTCCATGATGCCCGGGAACTCGCGGAACTGGCGGCGTACCTCCATCACGACCGCGCCCGCCGAGCGAGACACGGCGTTGATGGCCAGGCCGGAGAAGAGGAACACCACCGCGGCGCCGATCAGCAGGCCGACCAGGTTGCGCGGGTCCGAGATGTTCAGCAGGCCGAGGATCCGGGCGCCGATCTGGTCGGCCGGGATGCCCGCGTCGGCCAGCGACGACTGCAGGGTGTTGGTGTACGACCCGAACAGCGCCGTCGCGGCCAGTACGGCCGTGGCGATCGCGATGCCCTTGGTGATCGCCTTGGTGGTGTTGCCGACCGCGTCGAGCTCGGTCAGGATCCGCGCGCCGTTCTCGTCGATGTCGCCGGACATCTCCGCGATGCCCTGCGCGTTGTCCGAGATCGGGCCGAAGGTGTCCATCGCGACGATGACGCCGACCGTGGTGAGCAGGCCGGTGCCGGCCAGCGCGACCGCGAACAGCGACAGCGTGATCGAGGTGCCGCCGAGCAGGTACGCGCCGAAGACGCCCGCGCCGATGAGCAGCGCCGAGTAGACGGCCGACTCGAGGCCGACGCTGATACCGGCGAGCACGACGGTGGCCGCACCGGTCTGCGACGACTTGCCGATGTCCTGCACCGGGCGCTTCTCGGTCTCGGTGAAGTAGCCGGTCAGCGCCTGGATGGCGGCGGCCAGCACGATGCCGATGACGACGGCGCCGATGGCGACGAACTGCGGGTTGCGACCGCTCTCGATCACGCCCTGGTCGATGCCCGCGTCGGCGCCGAAGCCCGCGAAGGTGTCCGGCAGGTAGACGAAGCTGACGATCGCCACGATGACCGCGGACAGCACGGCCGAGATGTAGAAGGCGCGGTTGATGGCCGTCAGGCCGTTCTTGTCCGACGCGCGGAGCCGGGTGATGAAGACGCCGACGATGGCGATGACCACGCCGACCGTGGAGACGATCAGCGGGAAGATCAGGCCGTCCTGGCCGAACGCGGCCTGGCCCAGGATCAGCGCCGCGACCAGCGTCACCGCGTACGACTCGAAGAGGTCCGCGGCCATGCCGGCGCAGTCACCGACGTTGTCGCCGACGTTGTCCGCGATGGTCGCGGGGTTACGCGCGTCGTCCTCCGGGATGCCCTGCTCGACCTTGCCGACCAGGTCGGCGCCGACGTCGGCGGCCTTGGTGAAGATGCCGCCGCCGACCCGCATGAACATGGCGAGCAGCGCGGCGCCGAAGCCGAAGCCCTCGAGCACGGTCGGGGCGTCGCTGCGGTAGATCAGCACGACCAGCGCGCCACCGAACAGGCCCAGGCCCACGGTGAGGAAGCCGACCACGCCACCGGTGCGGAACGCGATACCCATCGCCTTCTCGCGGCCACCGGCCTCGCCGGCCGCCGCGGCGACCCGCAGGTTGGCCCGGGTGGCCAGGGCCATGCCCGCGCCGCCGATGAACGAGCTGAACACCGCACCGACGATGAAGAACAGCGACCGGCCGACCTTGACGGCAGTCTCACTGTCGGTGTTGTGCACCGGCAGCAGGAACAGCAGCACGACCGCGATGACGACGAAAATGGCGAGGGTCTTGAACTGCCGGAACAGGTAGGCCGAAGCGCCTTCCTGGACCGCCCCCGCGATCTCTTGCATGTTGGTGGTGCCGCGGCCCGCGGAAAGCACCGACTTGACGAAGACAGCCGCGAAGGCCAGCGCCACCAGCGCGAAAACGATCGCGACGATGACGAACGTGACGTTCGAACTGTCGAGCGACCCCCCGCTGCTTTCCGCAGCGAGGGTTATGGAGGTCCCGGACATCAATGTCCTCCTGTACACCGACCGCACCCGGGCAGCGGACGAAACCGCCGGGCGCACTCCCTGCTCTAGGAGACGACAACCTGGTCCCGCGGACGCGGAACCAGGGAGCAGTAGCTGATTACCGGCGTACTGTAGCGGCCGAACGTGGTGATGGTCACACCTGGATCCGGCCGTGTCAGGGTGATGTTTACCGCTGTGTTAGCGGTTGGCACGCGAATCGGTTACCGCCTAGGCTCCACGCCCCCAGCAGGGGTTTCCCATGCCATGCGCCGAACGGTGTGATTTGTGCGCTCAACGGCGCCTTTGTCTCAGCGCCGGTGGACGGGCCAGACCATCCGGACCTCGGTGCCGGCGCCTTCTTCCACCGGGCGCACCTGCAGGTCGTCAACGAAGCCGGCGAGCAGGGCGAAGCCCACACCGGTGGTCAGCGCCTCGTCGGTGAGCGACTCGTCGGCCAGCTCGTCCGGCGGCAGCTTGGCCAGGCCGACGCTGGCCTCGATCGGCGCCCGGTCGATGACCCGGACCGTGTACGAGTCGGTGTCGGACATCTCGACCATCACCAGGTCGGGCAGGTTGTACTGCCGGTGCAGGGCGACCGCCCGGGTGCACGCCTCACCGATGGCCAGCCGGACCTCGTCGAGCAGCTCCTCGGCGACGCCCGCCCGCCGGGCCACCGCCACGCCGACCAGCCGGGCCGTACGCACGTGCACCGGGGCCGGGGAGAACGACAGCCGAACCGTGGCCATCACGCCGTCGGGGGGTTGTCGTCGCGATCGCCGGACGAGGTCGAGGTGGCCGCCTCGACGGAGGGGTAGATCGGGAACACCTGGTCCAGCGCGGTGATCCGGAAGATCTTGAGCAGCGGCTCCTTGGCGCAGACCAGGCCGAACGTCCCGTTGGCGGCGCGCAGCCGCTTCAGCGCACCGACCAGCACACCGAGGCCGGTCGAGTCGAGGAAGTCGACGCGGGCGAGATCCACCACGACGTTGCGCGACCCACCGTCGACCAGCTCCACGAGCCGCTCACGCAGGCGTGGCGCCGTGTAGACATCGACCTCACCACCGACGTCGAGCACCGTGTGCTCGCCGACGGTACGGGTCGTCAGCGACAGCTCCATCGGTCCTCCTCCCTCGGGGTCAAGCCTTCAGGCAGCCGATCTCCACAGCGAATCTAACCACCGACGCTCCGGGCACGACGCGTCGCACCCTCCCGTCGTACCCGTTTGAGGTTCGGGCCATACCGATGTCACAGTGCAGACGTGACCACGACCGTCCCGGGGATCCCGGCCGCACGCGGCGCACTGACCGGGCTCGGACCGGCCGAACTGCTGCACCGGCTGCGCGCCCGCAGCGCCGGCCAGTCGCCGGTCACCCACGTGGAGGAGCTGCCCGCCCGGGCCGGCCGCCCGGTCCCGTGGCCGCACTGGGCGGCGCCCGCGGTGATCTCCGCGCTCGCCGACCGGGGCATCACCGCGCCCTGGGAGCATCAGGCCGAGGCGGCGGAGCTGGCCCGCGCGGGCCGCCACGTCGTGCTGGCGACCGGCACGGCCTCGGGCAAGTCGATGGCGTACCAGCTGCCCGCGCTGACCGCGCTGGTGGAAGATCCCCGCGCGACGGTGCTCTACCTGTCCCCGACCAAGGCGCTGGCGGCGGACCAGCTGCGCGCCCTGGTCCGGCTGGGCGTCGACGGGGTCCGGCCGGCCACATACGACGGTGACACTCCGCGCGAGGAACGCGAGTGGATCCGCCAGCACTCGAGGTTCGTGCTGACCAACCCGGACATGCTGCACCACGCGCTGCTGCCGGGCCACGCGCGCTGGGGTGCGTTCCTGCGCCGCCTGCGGTACGTGGTGATCGACGAGTGTCACACGTACCGGGGGGTCTTCGGCTCGCACGTGGCGCACGTCCTGCGCCGCCTCCGCCGCGTCGCGTCCCGGTACGGCGGCGAACCGACGTTCATCCTGGCCTCGGCGACCTCGGGCGACCCGGCCCAGGCGGCGAGCCGCCTCACCGGCCTGCCGGTCGAGGCGGTGACCGAGGACGCGTCGCCGCGCGGGGCGACGACCTTCGCGCTGTGGGAACCGCCGCTGCTGCCGCGCGAGCTCGACGACCTGGCGGCCGAGCTGCCACCGGTACGCCGGTCGGCGCTGAGCGAGACGGCTGATCTGCTGACCGACGCCGTGGTGGCGGGCACCCGGACCCTGGCGTTCGTCAGGTCCCGGCGTGGTGCCGAGGTGGTGGCGACGATGACCCGGCGCGCGCTGGACGAGGTGGTACCGGGCCTGGGTGACCGGGTGGCGGCGTACCGGGCGGGGTATTTGAAGGAGGACCGCCGGGCGATCGAACGGGCCCTGCTGACGGGCGAGCTGCTGGCGCTGGCCTCGACGAACGCGCTGGAGCTGGGCGTCGACCTGGTCGGGCTGGACGCGGTGCTGATCTGCGGCTATCCGGGCACCCGGGCGTCGCTGTGGCAGCAGGCGGGGCGGGCGGGCCGGGCCGGCGGCGAGGCGCTGGCGGTGCTGGTGGCCCGGGACGATCCGCTGGACACGTACCTGGTGCATCACCCGGAGGCGCTGTTCGGCCGCCCGGTCGAGGCGACGGTGCTGGACCCGGCGAACCCGTACGTGCTGGGCCCGCAACTGTGCTGCGCCGCCGTGGAGGCCCCGCTGACGAAGGCGGACCTGGAGCTGTTCGGGGGTGCGCCGGCGCTCGCCGCGGTGGAGGCGCTGACGGAGTCGGGAGCGCTGCGCCGCCGGCCGTCGGGCTGGTACTGGACGCACCGCGGCCGCCCTGACGTGGACCTGCGCGGCACGGGCGGGGCCCCGATCTCGGTGGTCGAGTCGGCGACCGGCCGCCTGCTCGGCACGGTGGACCAGGGCTCGTCCCACGTCATGCTGCACACCGGGGCGGTGTACCTGCACCAGGGCGTGTCGTACCTGGTGGACGACCTGGACCTGGAGGACGCGGTGGCCCTGGTGCACGCGGCCGAGCCGGACTGCCCGGCCGACCACCCCGCCGCCGCCCTTGACCAGACTGAAGGCTTCTGGACTCACGCCCGGGACGTGACGGACCTGTCGGTGGTCTCGATCCGCGAGTACGTGGACGCCGGCCCGGTCGGCCTTTTCCTGGGCGAGGTCGACGTGACGAACCAGGTGGTCTCGTACCAGCGCCGGCGGATCGGCTCGGGCGAGGTGATCGACACCCGGCCCCTGGACCTGCCACCGAGAGAACTTCGGACGGTGGCGGTCTGGTTCACGCTCTCACCGAACCTCCTCGTGGCGTCGGGGGTGGAACCGGCGGACTTCCCGGGGGCGCTGCACGCGGCGGAACACGCGGCGATCGGCCTGCTGCCGCTGATGGCGACGTGCGACCGCTGGGACATCGGTGGCCTGTCGACGGCGAACCACCAGGACACGGAAGCGCCGACGGTGTTCGTCTACGACGGCCACCCGGGCGGGGCGGGCTTCGCGGAACGCGCCTACGCAACGGCGGCGGACTGGCTGCAGGCGACGAGGGAAGCGATCGCCAGCTGCGGCTGCGAGACCGGCTGCCCGTCGTGCGTGCAGTCCCCGAAGTGCGGCAACGGCAACAACCCCCTGGACAAGAAGGGCGCGGTGGCCGTCCTGGACGCGTTCCTCGCTCAGCTCTCCCGAGTTGACTCAGACCGGTCCCGCGCGGGCGGCAGCTGACGCGTAGCGGGTGAGTCCCGGGAGTGGCGTCACGGTGACCCGGACGGCGATGACGATCTCCAGGCCCTCGACACGGCAGGAGATCATCCGCGCACCGTTGGCGAGGACGAACCGCTCGGCTCTTCGACAAGCTGCCTCCACGCCTTCCCCCGCGCGGACTGCGCCGGCCAGTGCGCCCAGATCAGCCGCTGTCCGAGCCTGATGCCGCCCGACCCGCGCCGCGCCGACAGCCGCCCCGGCGACCCCGGCTGCGACGAGCACCAGCCCGATGGCCAGCACGAAGATCGAGGCGGCACCCCGATCGTCAGCCGTCCTCATGGGACCGTCCCGGTCGACTCGGGCTCGCGGGCGGCGACTGCTTCCGCGCGTACCGAAATGGCCGGAAGGTGGCCGCCCAGGATCGGAACCGGAGCACGCACCATGACCGTCACCGTCTCCTCGCCCTCCACCAGATCGATCTGAGCATCCGCCGGAGCTATCCGGGCGGCCGCCGCAACGCCCGGTCCGCCGCGGGCGGCGACCAGCGCGCCCTCCCTGGCGGCGTCCACGCACCGGCCCTGAGCGGTCACCGCCCCGACCGCCGTCAGCCCGGCGAACAGCAGCAGCATGAGCGCCGGCAGCCCGGCCGCCATCTCGGCGGTGAACGCACCCCTGTCCGTCCCGAGTGCCCGCAGACGACCGGGCCACCGGCGCCCACTCACTTCAGGGCGTCGTTGATCACGCCGGTCAGCGCCGCCTGCACGGCCGGGCTGCTGAGAACCTTGAGCAGAATGCCGGCGAACGCCACGGCCGCGAGGGTGCCCACCGCGTATTCGGCGGTATTCATGCCGTCGTCGTCGCCTCGCAGGCCGGCCAGGCGGAGGAACAGTCTGTGCACGTGGATCTCCTTCTTGTGGTGGATTCTCGCGGGACGTCGCCGCGGACGGCGACCAGCACCGGCAACCAGGCCGGCGAGCTTGCGGTTGGTTCTCACCGGGCCTTGCCGGCGGCGGCTCTCACAGGACGTCGCCCAGGACCGCGGCGACCACCGGTACGAGGCCGGCGAGCACGAAGGCGGGCAGGAAGCACAGCCCGAGCGGCAGAACGATGAGGACTCCGGCACGGTGGGCCGCCGCCTCGACCGCCACCGACCGGTCGCCGCGCAGGTCGTCGGCGAGCCGGGTCAGCGCGCCGGCCAGCGCGCCGCCGCTGGCGCTGGACCGGACGGCTGCCGCGACGAGCCGGTCCGCGCCGGGCACACCGGCCAGGTGCGCCCACGCTTCCGGTGGTTCGGCTCCCAGGCGCAAGGAGCGGCCCACCCGGTCGAGCCGCTCCCCGAGCGGGCCGCCGAGGGCGTCCGCGACGGCGGAGACCGCCCGGTCGACGGGAGCTCCGGCGCGCAGGACCGCGGCGAGGAGGTCGGCTCCCAGGGGTAGATCCTCGACGGCTCGCCGGCGGGCCGCGCGCACGTCGGCGGGTTCACGGCGCCGCAGGAACTGATCCACCCCGGCACCGGTGGCGATCCCGAACGGCACGGCCCACCAGTGCCCGACCAGCCCGACCACCGCGAGGCCGGCAGCGACGCCGATCAGGAAGCGCGGGCTGCGGCCGGGCGAGCCGCCGGGTGATCTGCCCAGCCGGAGTAGTCGCCGCCGCACCGCCCACCGCCGGGCGAAGGACAAGCCGAGGAGCGCCGCCAGCCCGGCCAGGCCGAGGACGGCGATCAAGGGATCACCTCGCGGACCGGCGTCAGCGCGAAGCGCGCTGCGGTGACGTTCAGCAGCTCAGCCCGTGGACAGGGTGGAGGGGATTCGGGAGCTCGTGCGGCGTGCAGGATCGCGGCAGCGCAGCAAGGCTTGAAAGGAACTCGGGCCGGTCGACCCGGTCGAAGAAACGCGGCAGCTCCGCACATCGGCTCGGTTGTCATCGCGCCGGTCCGTTCGAAAGCCGGTCGGCCCAGAGAAGGCCGGCGCACTGCAGCAGGACCGCGCCGATAGCGCACGCTGCTCCCATCGGCGTCCCCAGCAAGACGTCCAGCGGGTCGACCCCGATCCCGTAGCCGAGCGCGATCCCGCCGACCGGCAACCCCGCCAGCAGCACCGCGGTGGCCTGGGCGCCGGCCGCCTGCGCAGCCGCTGTGGCCCGCGAACGGTCACCGGCCCGGGCGTCAGCCTCGATCCGTTCGACGAGGTCAGCAGCGGGCGCGCCGGTCCGCTCGGCCAGCCGCATCACCGCGGCGGTCAACTCGGCCAGCCGACGATCGGAGTCGCGGGAGCCCGCCGGTGAGGCGGCGAGGGGCATCGCCCCTACCGCCGAGCCAGCACGCAGATCGGCGGCCAGCGCGGTCAACCCGTCGAGGCTGCGGGACCGCGCCGCGACACCCCGGCGACGGGCAGCGCGGCGGACAGCAGCCCGAGCCCCGAGCCCCCCGTAGACCGCGAGCACCAGCCCAGCCACCGGCCCACCCCCGATCGTGCCCGCCGCCGCGCCCGCCGCGACCGCGATGCCGACCGCCCGCCGCGGTGAACCGTCGGCCACCCTCCGCGCCTCGGCCCACAGCCAGCGAAAACTCACGGCGCTGACACTGCCCGGCCGGCGCCCGTTGAGCCGCCGCAGCACCGCCCCTGCCGGCCAGGCCGCAACGGCAGCCGCCCCCGCCAGCAACCCGGCGGCGAGCATCCACGCCACCCCGCTCACGGCTTTGCGCCCTGGAGGATCGGCGGGACCGTAAACCCTCGATCGGTCAGCTGGCGGGCCAGCGTCTCGGCACCCGGCCCCGCACCTCGCCCCAGCTGCCAGGCCGGTACGACAGTCACCAGCCGCTGCTCCCCCGCCGCCCGCAGCACCCCGACGGACTCCAGCACCCGGCCCCGGTCGGTACGCCGTACCTGCAGAACCACCTGAAGCGCCGCCAGCACCTGTGCGTGCAGCGCCGCCCGGGGCAGACCACCGAGCATGCCCAGCGCCTCGAGCCGGGCCGGTACGTCACCAGCCGCATTCGCGTGCAGCGTGCCCGCCCCACCGTCATGCCCGGTGTTCAATGCGCCCAGCAGGTCGACGATCTCCGCGCCCCGGCACTCGCCGACCACCAGTCGGTCCGGCCGCATCCGCAATGCCTGCCGTACCAGGTCGGTGAGCCCCACCGCCCCGGCACCCTCGACATTGGCCGTACGCGCCTGCAACGCCACCACATGCGGATGCACCGGCCGCAACTCGGCGGCGTCCTCCACCAGCACGATCCGCTCGGTATGCGGTACGAGCCCCAGCAACGTCCCCAGCAGCGTCGTCTTCCCCGACCCCGTTCCCCCGGTGACCAGGTACGCGAGCCGAGCCGCCACCACCGCAGCGAGCAGCGGAGCCAGCGCCGGCGGAACAGTGCCGTGCTCGACCAGGTCGCCGAGGCTGAACGGCCGCTGCCGGAACGTCCGCAGCGACAGGTACGGCCCACTCGTCGCCACCGGCGGGAGCACAGCATGCAGGCGGGTCCCGTCCGCGAGCCGCGCGTCGGCGTACGGCTGACCGTCGTCCAGCCGCCGTCCGCAGGCAGCCGCCAGCCGCTGGGCCAGCCGTCGTACGTCGTCGGCATCCCCGAGCGCTATGGCCGCACGCTGCAGCCCCGCACCCCGGTCCACCCACACCTGCACGCCGTTGACCAGCACGTCAGTGACCGTGGGGTCGGCCAGCAGCGGTGCCAGCGGCCCGGCGCCGACGAGTTGGTCGTGCACCCGGTCCGCGAGTCGCAGCACGGCGGTGTCGCCCAGCACGGCAGCACCCGGCTCGGCCCGCACCGCCGACACGACGGCCGCCGGGGTCGCCTCCACGCCGTCAGCGGCGAACTGTCGCCGTACCCGTTCTGCGACCTCGGGGTAGAACTTGCCGGCAGCGTGCCGGCCGACGGTGACGCTCACGCGGCCACCTCCGCGCGCTCTTCCTGGACCAGTTGCCGGATCAGGCGTTTGCACAGCTCGGCGAGCGGCCCACGACCGTCGGCGGCCGGGGCGTCCCCCTTCTCCAGCGCCTGGCAGATAGCCGCTTCCGGCCGAAGTGACCCGGCCAGCGGAAGTCCGATCGACCGCGCCACCTCTCGCGCCTTCAGTTTTCCGGGCGCCGGGCCGCGGACCACGACCGCGAGGTTGTCGCAGTGCATCTTGACCATCGCCGCGATCCGGGAAGCCGCCGCGGTCGCCCGCAGCTCGGCCGGCACGATCATGATCGTCTGATCGGCCGCCGCCAGGGCCAGCGTCGCCGCGTCGTCGAGCCGGCGGGGCAGGTCCGCGATGATCACGTCGCGACCGCGGCGGGCCGCGTCCAGGGTCGCCGCCATCGCTTCGGCCGGCACCGGCAGCACCTCGTCGCGGGCGAACGACAGCAGCACCAGGTCCCCGCGGTGCGGCAGGGCCTTGAGCAGCGCCGGCGGGTTCACCCGGCCGCCCGTGGCGGCCAGGGCCGGCCAGCGCAGGCCGTCCATCCCCTCCCAGCCCAGCACCAGGTCGAGGCCGCCGCCCACCGGGTCGGCGTCGACCAGGAGTGTGCGGTGGCCGCTGCTCGTCGCGGTCACCGCCAGGGCGCCCGCGAGGATGCTCGCTCCCGCGCCACCCCGGCCGCCGATCACGGCGAGCACCCGGCCCGGTGGGGCCGGCTCGATGCGTTCGGCGAAGCGGTCGACGAGCCACGGCTCGGCCGTCGGCAGCGCGGCCACGTGCTCGGCGCCGAGGTCCCCGGCGACTTCCCAGGCCGCCTCGATCGCCGGGAGGTGGCCGACGATGACCATGCGAGGGCGGCGCGGGAGCCGGGCGCGCAGGCAGGCCGCGGCCTGGTCGGCCCCGATCACCACCAGCGGGGCGGCCGCGAAGCGGGGACGGGCCGCCACCGGGTCGGGCGCCACGTCGACCTCGGTGCCGCCGGCGGCGGCCAGGCGCAGCAGGTCGTCGAGGAGGTCCGGATCGGCCGTCACGACGAGCGGCAGGCGCGGTCCGGTACGGACGGGAGTGCGGGCTGGCATCGTGGCTCCACGGGTAGGCGGGCTGTTGGGCGCTCACCGTCGCGCTGAGACCCGGCAACCCTCAACCGGCCCGGCCCCGGCCTGTGGACAACCCGTGGGTGTGGACGACGCCCCGGGCCGGAAAGTGATCTGTTATCGCGTGGCGATCGTGGGTAACCTCGGGGGTCGCCCAGCCGATACGTGAGGGGAATGAACGTCCGCGGGGTTGGGTATGTTGGGCCGACCCGGACCGATGGAGTTGGCATGGAGCACCCGACCGAGAGCTCGCTCGGCGATGACGGGACGGCCTGCGTCGCCGTGGTGGGCGAGATCGACTTCACCAACGCCGACGAGGTCGCCCAGGCCATGCGGGACGCCGTCGCCGAATGGTCCCCGCCGGAGCTGCGGGTCGACCTGCGCGCGGCCACCTTCATCGACTCGACCGGCCTCGGCGCGCTCATCGAGGGTTACCGGGTCGCCACCGAGCGCGACGCGCGTTTCGTCGTGACGAACCCCAGCCCGAGCTTTCGCCAGGTGCTCACCGTCACCGGCCTGTGCGATCTCTTCGGCCTGTCCGAGGCGGACGGACGCGCCGAGCAGGATGAGAGCCGGCGCCTGAGCAGCGCGGAAGCAGCCGGCGCCTGAGCGGCACAGAAGGGAACGACCCCCGACGGGGGAGTCGGGGGCCGTCCTGGGATTCGGCTCCGGGGGGGGGTCGAGCCGAATCGGACCCGGTGACCGCGGGGGGCGCAATCACCGAGAATCTGTGAGCGGGAAAGTGAGTGCGACTCGCTGGATCCCACCTGTTGCACACAGACAACATGAATCACAGTCGCACCACAAGCATGCCTCAGGAGTCCGCCACCGTCGAGTACCCACGGTGACCGACTACCGTCCCGGGGTATTTTCATCGCGGTCCGTGGCCCGAGGCGGCCGGGACGGTGCGTCGTGCGGCTAGACTTTCGGCCCGTGGGCCCCAGTGCCGCCTTCTTCGACCTAGACAAGACCGTCATCGCCAAGTCCAGCGCGCTGGCCTTCGGACGGCCGTTCTACCGCGATGGGCTGATCAGCCGCCGCGACGTGGTCAAATCCGCCTACGCCCAGTTGATGTTCCGGCTGGGCGGCACGGACGAGCAGACCATGGCCCGCACGCGCGACTACCTCGCCGCGCTGTGCAAGGGCTGGAAGGTCGAGCAGGTCCAGCAGATCGTGGCGGAGACCCTGGAAGAGCTGATCAACCCGTACGTGTACGCGGAAGCGGCCATCCTGATCGGCGAGCACCAGGCCGCCGGCCGGGACGTCGTGCTGGTGTCGGCCTCCGGTGACGAGATGGTCCGGCCGATCGGGGCGCTGCTCGGGGTGACCGACGTGATCGCCACCCGGATGGGCATCGTCGACGGCCGGTTCAGCGGCGAGGTCGAGTTCTACGCGGCCGGCGCGCGCAAGGTCGACGGCGTCCGCGAGCTGGCCGAGGAGCGCGGGTACGACCTGGCGGAGTGTTACGCGTACTCGGACTCGAGCAGTGATCTGCCGCTGCTGGAGGCGGTCGGCCATCCCAGCACGGTGAACCCGGACCGCACGCTGCGCCGGGTCGCGCTGGAGCGGTCCTGGCCGGTGCTGGAGTTCCGGCACCCCGTACCGCTGGGTCGCAGATTGCGGGAACGCCCGGCCGTGCCGGTGGCCGCGGCCGCGCTCGGCGTGGGGGTCGGGGTCGCGATCGGAATAGCCATCTACGGCCGCCACCGCCGCACCCGCGCCGCCCTCGCCTGAGCCCCCGGATGGGTCTGACTAATCCCTTCGGGTGGCTTCACGCTGCCGAAACTCTGGCGATCAAGGGCGGCCGGGCGTAGAAAGAAAGAGCGGAGCCCGTCAAGGAGCACCGTGTACGGCCACCGGGAACCCACGCGCGATCAGCCACGGCAGGCACGTTGCGGCGGCACCTCATCAGGACTGCCGACAACGACCCAGGTGCACGCTTGATAGCCCGGTAGGACGTGCGAAGCGACGGCGCCTCACCTGTGAGGCGCCGTCCTCATGTCCGGCTCAGGCCGGGGCGACCGCGGCCAGGTGCCGCTCCCGCAGCTCGCGATAGACCGCGCGGAAGACGTGCGGCCGGGAGTGGAAGTCCATCCCCTGGGCCCACAGTTCGGTGTTGACCATCGTCCCGTCGCGGCGCTCGATCAGCACGGTCATGCCGGCTTCGATCTCCCAGCGGCCGAGCTTGTGGGTGTGCCGGTGCAGCCGGACGTGGGCGATCTCCTCCCACCGCATCGTGCGGGAGCGCAGCAGCCCGCGGACGCGCAGGCCGGCCGGGCCGACGTAGACGCCCATCTCGCGGATCCGCCAGCCGCCGATCACCCAGACCGCCGTGATCACCGTGGCCAGGATGCGAACCCCGGCGCCGGCCAGCCCGAACTGCTCGACCGTGCTCCAGCCGAGCAGGGCCAGCGCGATGGCTTCCCAGCCGATCACCAGCCAGCGGCCCGAGCCCGGGGTGTACGGACGCTTCCAGTCGTCTCCCACCCGGCCGAGTATGCCAATCGAGCCCGGCATAAACCGGGTGTTCCGGACATCGACGCAGATGGCAGCCAACCGGGCGAGGAGTTACGTACCCGAAGGGCTCAGCACGGTGTCACCGATCTCCGCGATCTCGTCGGCTCCCGCGGACACCGCTGCCGCGTAGTGCCGCAGCCAGGACCGCACACCGTCGGGCGTGCCGGTGGCGTAGGCCCCCGCCGCGCCCACGTACTCGGGCTCGCGGGCCAGGTGCCCGGCCTCCACGCCGACCAGGCCGCGGGGGTCGAAGCCGCGGCCGATGAGGGTGAGCCGGGCCGCCGCGCGGGCGACGATGCCGGCCGGACCCGCGAACGGCTTGAGGGTCAGCAGCTCGGCGTGCACGACGGCCGCGAGCAGCAGCGGCGGGGTGCGGTCGTTGCCGGCCACGAGCCCGGCCAGCGCATCGATGCGCTCGGCGCCCGTCTCCAGCCGGCCCAGCGCCGACTCCGGGACGACGCCGCGGGCCGCCAGCACATGCAGCCGGGCGAGCACCTGACGCGGCGCTCGGGGCCACAGGTCGACGAGTCCGCCCAGCGCCTCGGCGACGCGTAGCGCACCTTGAACCACCGGGTCGGTGACCGTGCCGGCGCGTACCTCTTCGAGGTCGTACCGGTGCTCCTCCAGGGCCGCACTGGCCACCGCGGCCCGCAGGCTCACCTCGGCGGCCACCTGGCCGCCGTTGCGGCGCAGCGCGCGATGGCGCATCGCGCTGTCGACGCGCTCGCGCGCGGCGGTGAACGCGGGCTCGACGTCGGCCAGCGCGAGCAGCGGGGCCAGTGGATCTGCAGTCACGGGCCAACCGTAGCCGGAAAAAGCCCGGAAACCCGGGGTGCGCGAAGTGGCTCGTAAGTGGCAAGATTCGCGCAGTACCGATCATCTGGTGCCCGATCGGCGCGCGCGGATTGCCATTCGGCGCGGCCACAGGGCACTACAGCTTGCAACTCTCGCCGGGCCACCCCGGCAGAACTAGTGTTCAGACGAAGCGACCGGTCATGGCAGAGGAGCCGCCCTCATGAGCGAGACACTGGAGAACCTGTACTCGGAGACGCGGACGTTCCCGCCGCCGGCCGAGCTTGCCGCCGCCGCCAACGTCAAGGCCGCGGCATACCAGGAGGCCGACGACAACCGGGAAGCGTTCTGGGAGCAGCAGGCCCGGCGGCTGCACTGGGCCAAGCCCTGGGACCAGGTGCTGGACTGGTCGAACGCGCCGTTCGCCAAGTGGTTCGTCGGCGGTGAGCTCAACATCGCCTACAACTGCGTGGACCGCCACGTCGAGGCCGGCCACGGCGACAAGGTGGCCATCCACTGGGAGGGCGAGCCCGGCGACACCCGCACCATCACTTATGCGGACCTGCTCCGCAGCGTCAGCCAGGCGGCCAACACGCTGACCGAGCTCGGCGTGACGGCCGGCGACCGGGTGGCCATCTACCTGCCGATGATCCCGGAGGCCGCGGTCGCGATGCTGGCCTGCGCCCGGATCGGCGCGCTGCACAGCGTGGTCTTCGGCGGCTTCTCCGTCGACGCGCTCGCCACCCGCATCCAGGACGCCGACTGCAAGCTGGTCATCACGGCCGACGGCGGCTACCGGCGGGGCAAGCCCTCGGCGCTCAAGCCGACCGTGGACGAGGCCGTCGCGCAGTGCCCGAGCATCGAGCACGTGCTGGTCGTACGCCGCACCGGCGAGGACGTCACCTGGGGTGACAAGGACCTGTGGTGGCACGAGACCGTCGAGCAGGCCAGTGACCAGCACGAGGCGCAGGCGTTCGACTCCGAGCACCCGCTCTTCATCCTCTACACCTCGGGTACGACCGGGAAGCCCAAGGGCATTCTGCACACCACCGGCGGCTACCTGACCCAGGTCTCGTACACCCACCACGCGGTCTTCGACGTCAAGCCGGAGACCGACGTCTACTGGTGCACGGCCGACATCGGCTGGGTGACCGGCCATTCGTACATCGTCTACGGTCCGCTGTCCAACGGCGCCACCCAGGTCATGTACGAGGGCACCCCGGACACCCCGCACCGCGGCCGGTTCTGGGAGATCGTCGACAAGTACAAGGTGAGCCTGCTCTACACCGCACCCACCCTCATCCGCACCATGATGAAGTGGGGCGACGACATCCCGGCCAAGTACGACCTGTCGTCGCTGCGCATCCTGGGCAGCGTCGGCGAGCCGATCAACCCCGAGGCCTGGATGTGGTACCGCGAGCACGTCGGCCACGACAACGCCCCCATTGTGGACACCTGGTGGCAGACCGAGACCGGAGCGATGATGATCTCGCCGCTGCCCGGCGTGACCGCCTCGAAGCCCGGCTCGGCGATGACCCCGCTGCCGGGCATCTCGGCCGACGTGGTCAACGACGAGGCCGAGTCGGTGCCGGACGGCGGTGGCGGTTTCCTGGTGCTGCGTGAGCCGTGGCCGTCGATGCTGCGCGGCATCTGGGGTGACGAGCAGCGCTTCAAGGACACGTACTGGTCGCGCTTCGGCAAGGGCGCGGGCGTCGGTGACGAGTGGATCTACTTCGCCGGTGACGGAGCCAAGAAGGACGACGACGGCGCGCTCTGGCTGCTCGGCCGGGTCGACGACGTCATGCTCATCTCCGGGCACAACATCTCGACCACCGAGGTGGAGTCGGCCCTGGTGTCGCACCCGTCGGTGGCCGAGGCCGCGGTGGTCGGCGCGACCGACCCGACCACCGGACAGGCTATTGTGGCTTTCACCATTCCACGCGGCAATGTGGACACTTCGGGCGATGCCGGCGAGAAGCTCATCCAGGATCTGCGCAACCACGTCGCCAAGAAGCTCGGTCCGATCGCCAAGCCGCGCCAGATCATGCTGGTGGCCGAGCTGCCCAAGACGCGGTCCGGCAAAATCATGCGGCGCCTGCTCAAGGACGTCGCGGAGAACCGTTCGCTGGGTGACGTCACGACGTTGCAGGACTCCGCGGTGATGGATCTGATCTCCTCCGGCATGCAGGCCGGTAAGTCCGAAGACTGAGACAGTTATCGATAAACGGCGGCAGCCCTGCGATCGTGCAGGTCTGCCGCCGTTTCATGGGCACAGTCCACTTTCGGCTAAATGCCGGTACTTGCATGATGGAAAAACCATAATGCGTAACCATCGCTCATCAATATCTCCGGGCTCTTCCAAGACATAGGTGCGTTTGCATACGTTCACGTGAGCCTCGAATCCGAGGCCGGTTTACCGCCGTCCGCTGCACCCCAGCGCTCGGTCACGTCAACGGAGGTACACGTAGTGCGCAAGGTGGTCGTGGGACTACTCGGCGCCGCGATGGTCACCAGCGTCGGGGTCATGCTCCCCGCCGGTGCCAACGCCGCCCCGCCAGTGGATCCAGCGCCGGTCGCGAAGGCCGATGCCAACTCAGCACCAGTCGACGATCTGCCCAACCCGCTCGAGGACAAGCGCCGCGCGCTGCGCGAGGGCGCTGTCGCGGACGTGGTCAGCGGCAAGGCGAAGGCGGTGACCAAGAACGGCAGTTCGGTCGTCAAGGTCGGACGCACGCAGGGTTCCGGTGCGAGCAACCGCGCTGTGGCCAAGGCGGGCCAGGACCAGTACGTCGAGATCAGCCGGGAGCGCACCGACCGGATCTTCGTGATTCTCACGGAGTTCGGCAACGAGCGCAGCCCGAGTTTCCCGGACAAGGACACCAACGCCACCATCCCGGGGCCGGCCCGTTTCGACGGTCCGCTGCACAACGAGATCCCCAAGCCGAACCGGGCCGTGGACAACTCGACGGTGTGGCAGGCGGACTACTCGGCGGACTTCTACCGCAACCTGTACTTCGGTGAGGGCACGGGCGTCGAGTCGGTCAAGACCTACTTCGAGAGCCAGTCCTCCGGCCGGTACAGCGTCGACGGCGAGGTCACCGACTGGGTGAAGGTGCCGTACAACGAGGCCCGTTACGGCCGCTCCGACGACCTGCCGACCGACGCCAACGGCGACGACCCGGCGGTCTGCGCGAGCAACGTCTGCAACAACACCTGGGCGCTGGTCCGCGACGCCGCCAACACGTGGGTCGCCAACCAGAAGGCCGCCGGCCGCACGGATGCGCAGATCGCCGCCGACATGAAGTCGTTCGACCAGTACGACCGCTACGACTTCGACGGCGACGGCAACTTCAACGAGTCCGACGGCTACATCGACCACTTCCAGATCGTCCACTCCGGCGGCGACCAGGCCGACGGCGACCCGAACCAGGGTGAGGACGCCATCTGGAGCCACCGCTGGTACGCCTACGGCACCGACCAGGGTCGCACCGGCCCGGCCGGCAACCTGCTCGGCGGCACCCAGATCGGCACCACCGGCATCTGGATCGGCGACTACACGATCCAGCCCGAGAACGGCGGCCTGTCCGTCTTCGTGCACGAGTACACGCACGACCTCGGCCTGCCGGACGACTACGACACCTCCGGTGGCGGCGACAACAACAACGAGCACTGGACCCTCATGGCCCAGAGCCGGCTCAGCGCCGCCGGCGACGAGGGCATCGGCACCCGCCCGGGCGACCTCGGTGCCTGGAACAAGCTCCAGCTGGGCTGGCTCGACTACGAGACGATCGTGGCCGGCCAGTCCAAGACCCTGAACATGGGTCCGGAGGAGTACAACACCGCCAAGGCGCAGGCCGCGGTGGTCGTGCTGCCCGACAAGGAGGTCTCCACCGATCTCGGTGCGCCGTTCGCGGGTGAGGGCCAGTTCTTCTCCGGCAACGCCGACGACCTGAACAACTCGATGAGCAAGACCATCGACCTCGCCGGCAAGACCACGGCCGGGGTCACGCTCAAGGGCCGCTACGACATCGAGGTGGACTACGACTACCTCTACTTCGAGGCCTCGACGGACAACGGCGCCACCTGGACCCGGCTCAACGGCACGGTCAACGGCGCCGCCTTCCCGACGGACGCCAGCGGGACGCCGGCGCTGACCGGCAGCACCGCCGGCGCGTGGGTCGACATCGCGGTGCCGCTGAACGCGTACGCGGGCAAGAAGGTCGACTTCCGCCTGCACTACCTGACCGACGGCGGTGTCTCCGAGGGCGGCTTCTTCGGTGACGACGTCACCATCACCGCGGACGGCGCGACCGTGCTGGCCGACGGCGCCGAGGGGGCCACCACCTGGACCCTCGACGGCTTCTCGATCGTCGGCGCCACCTCGACCGAGGAGTTCGACAACTTCTACATCGCCGGCCACCGCAGCTACGTGTCCTACGACAAGTACCTGAAGACCGGCCCGTACTTCTTCGGCTACCTCCCGGCCCTGCCGGACAAGGTCGACCACTACTCCTACCAGGAGGGTCTGCTCATCTCCTACTGGGACACCTCGCAGGTCGACAACAACACCAACGTCCACCCGGGCACCGGGCGCAACCTGTACATCGACGCCCACCCGGCGCCGTTCTACAACCTCGAGGGGCTGCCCTGGCGGGCCCGCATCCAGGTGTACGACGCGCCGTTCAGCCTGAAGAAGGCGGACTCGTTCACGCTGCACATCAACGGCAAGCCCAGCTACATCCGGGGCCAGGCCGCGCAGCCGCTGTTCGACGACACCAAGAAGTACTTCTACGACGAGCTGCCGAACCACGGCGTCAAGCTCCCCGCCGCCGGCGTCAAGATCAAGGTCGTCGACGTCAACGGTACGTCCATGAAGGTCAAGTTCAGCTGATCGTCAGCAGCACGAGCGGCGCCCGGGGAGTCCACTCCCCGGGCGCTGTCCCGTTTCCGGGAACCGCGAAGGTTGCCGGCTCGTCCAAGGGGCCGTGACCAGAACCGGGATCCTCGTGCTCGCCGCCACCATGACCCTGCTGTCCGGGTGCGCCGCCGGCCAGGAGCCCACCGCCGAACCTCCGCGGACCGTCTCCCCCCTGCCGACCCTGACCCGGCCCACCACCCCGCCGAGCGAGCCGACCGACGCCATCAAGGCCACCGAGCTCATCGTCGGCACGGTCAACCGGGGCGGTTCCGGACCGTGCTACGGCCTCGTCACCGACGACGGCGTCCAATATGCCCTCTATGAAGCCAAGGGCCGGGCATTGACCATCGGCATTCGCATAAAAGCCGATGTCAGCCCGTCGATGCTGGATATCGCTTGCGGGGCCGGCACTCTGGTCGAGGTCGAGACTTTGATGCCGGTCGGCTGAGCGCTTCCGCGTAAAGATTTCCTTTCTTTTGGCCCCAGCACTTCCATACATCTGACTGTTTGCATACGTTCACGTGAGCCCCGAATCACGGGGCCGTTCTCCGCCGATTCGCTGCACCCAGCGATCGGTCACGTCAACGGAGGTAGTACGTGCGCAAAGTAGTCGTGGGACTACTCGGTGCCGCAATGGTCAGCAGCGCCGGGATCATGCTCCCGGCCGCGGCGATGGCGGCCCCTCCGGTGGACCCGGCCCCGGCGACGGCCAGCAAGAAGGCCCCCGTGGACGAGCTGCCCAACCCGTTCGAGGACAAGCGTCGCGAGCTGCGCCAGGAGGCCATCAACGGCATCCTCAAGGGCACGGTCAAGACGCAGCAGCGTGGCGGCAGCACCGTGGCCAAGGTCGGCAAGACGCGCGGTGGTGGCGAGACCAACCGCCGCGTCGCCAGCGCCGGCCAGGACCAGTACGTCGAGCTCAACAACGAGCGGACCGACAAGATCTTCGTGATCCTGGCGGAGTTCGGCAACGACCGGCACCCGAACTACCCGGACGTCGACAGCGACCCGCTCACCCCGGGCCCGACCACGTTCGAGGGTCCGCTGCACAACAAGATCCCCTCGCCCGATCGCACCAAGGACAACAGCACGGTGTGGCAGCCCGACTACAACCGGGCCCACTACCAGGAGCTGTACTTCGGTGAGGGCAAGGGCGTCGAGTCGCTGAAGACCTACTACGAGACCCAGTCGTCCGGCCGCTACAGCGTCGACGGCGAGGTCTCCGACTGGGTCAAGGTCAACTACAACGAGGCCCGCTACGGTCGCGACTGTGACATCAACGGCGTCTGCACCGACACCAACATGTGGGCGCTCGTCACCGACGCCGCCAACAAGTGGGTCGCCGACCAGAAGGCCGCCGGCCGCACGGATGCGCAGATCGCCGCCGACATGAAGTCCTACGACCAGTGGGACCGGTACGACTTCGACGGTGACGGCGACTTCAACGAGTCGGACGGCTACATCGACCACTTCCAGATCGTCCACGCCGGCGGCGACCAGTCCGACGGTGACCCGCAGCAGGGTGAGGACGCCATCTGGGCGCACCGCTGGTACGCGTACAACACCTCGGCCGGGATCACCGGCCCCGCCACCAACAAGGCGGGTGGCACGCAGATCGGCAACACCGGCGTCTGGATCGGTGACTACACCGTCCAGCCCGAGAACGGCGGCCTGAGCGTCTTCGCTCACGAGTACGGCCACGACCTCGGCCTGCCGGACGACTACGACACCTCCGGTGGCACGAACAACAACAGCGAGTTCTGGACCCTGATGGCCCAGAGCCGTCTCTCCGGCGCCGGCGAGCCCCTCGGCACGCGCCCGGGTGACCTCGGTGCCTGGCAGAAGCTGCAGCTCGGCTGGCTGGACTACGAGACCCTGGTCGCGGGCCAGAAGCGGACCCTCGAGCTGGGCCCGCAGGAGTACAACAGCGCCAAGGCGCAGGCCGCCGTCGTGGTCCTGCCCGACAAGGAGGTCACCACCGACCTCGGTGCGCCGTTCGCCGGCGAGAAGCAGTACTTCTCCGGCAACGACGACAACCTCAACACCACGCTGACCAAGTCGGTCGACCTCACCGGGGCCACCTCGGCGTCGTTCGACCTCAAGGGCCGCTACAACATCGAAGAGGGTTACGACTACCTCTACTTCGAGGCCTCCACCGACGGCAAGGCGTGGACCGCGCTCAACGGCACGGTCGACGGTGCCCCGCTGGGCGTCGACGGCGCTGTGCCGCCGCGTCCGGCCCTGGGTGGCGACAGCGGTGGCGAGTGGAAGAACATCAGCATCCCGCTGACCGCGTACGCCGGTAAGACGGTGCAGGTCCGCCTGCACTACATCACCGACGGTGGTCTGTCCGCGGGCGGCTTCTTCGGCGACGACCTCACCATCACGGTGAACGGTGCCGCGGTCTCCACCGACGGTGCCGAGGGCACGCCGACGTGGACAGCTGCCGGCTTCAGCGTCGAGGGTGACTCGATCACCGCCGAGTACGACAACTTCTACATCGCCGGTAACCGCACGTACACGTCGTACGACAAGTACCTGAAGACCGGCCCGTACAACTTCGGCTGGCCGACCAGCAAGCCGGACTGGGCCGAGCACTTCTCGTACCAGCAGGGTCTGCTGATCTCGTACAACGACACGTCGTTCGCCGACAACAACGTCAACCAGCACCCCGGTCAGGGCCGCAACCTGATCGTGGACAGCCACCCGGCGCCGTTCTACAACCTCGAGGGCCAGCCCTGGCGGGCGCGCATCCAGCTCTACGACGCGCCGTTCGGCACGACCAAGGCCGACTCGTTCACGCTGCACATCAACGAGAAGGCGAGTTACGTGCGGGGCCAGGCGGCTCAGCCGACCTTCGACGACACCAAGAAGTACTTCTACGACGAGATCCCGTGGGCCGGCGTCAAGCTGCCGGCTGTGGGCGTCAAGATCAAGGTCGTCGAGCAGAGCGGCACCTCGCTCAAGGTCAAGTTCTCCTGATCCACCGCAGCACAGCGACGCCCGGGGCCGCGGCCCCGGGCGTCGCCCTTTTCTCACCCCCACGGGAACCCGCAGGGCCGGGCCCGGGTCTCACTCACGGAGGTGGGTCATGATCTCGTTTTCCCGTACGGCCACAGCAACGTTCCTGGTCCTCACGAGCCTGACGGCCTGTTCAGCCGGGTCTCCCGTGGCACCGGGCACCTCCGTGCCGGTCCCGCCCAGCGCCTCGGCGACCTCCGTCACGCCGCCCAACGAGCCCGCCGTCTCGCCCAGCGGCCCGTACAACTCGGTGCCCACCGGCCCGGCGCCCTCGAAGCCGGCCGGCATCCCCAAGACGCCGACGGACATCGTCCGCTCACCCGGCTGGATCGAGGGCACCATCACCCGCGGCGGCACCGGCCCCTGCTACGGCCTGGTCACCTTCGACGGCGTGGCCTACGCGATGTACTCGGACAAGGGCGCGAAGCTGACCCAGGGTGACCACATCAAGGCCGAACTGACCCCGGCCAGACTGCGCATCGACTGTGGCCCGGGCATCCCGGTGAGCATGGGTGCCATCCAGCACTTTCCCTAGGCCCGTACGCTGGTTCGCATGAGTGCCCAGGTGGACGAGGCGTGCGTACTGACGGAGGGTCCCTGGACCCACCGTTTCGTCGGCGCCAACGGCAGCCGCTTCCACGTGGTCGAGGCGGGCACCGGACCGCTCGTCCTGCTGCTGCACGGCTTCCCCGAGTTCTGGTGGGCGTGGCACGACGTGCTGACCCGGCTCGCCGACGCGGGCTTCCGGGCGGTGGCGATCGACCTGCGCGGCTACGGCGCCAGCGACAAGCCGCCGCGCGGCTACGACGGCTACACGATGGCTGCCGACGTGACCGGCCTGATCCGCGCCCTCGGCGAACGCTCCGCGATGATCGTCGGGGCGGGCGCCGGCGGCATGATCGGCTGGGCGGCGGCGGCCTTCCACCCCAAGATGGTCAGCCGGCTCGTGGTGCTCGGTGCGGCGCACCCGTTGCGGCTGCGCGCGGCACTGTTCGCCGACCCCCGCGGCCAGGCGGCGGCGAGCGCGTCGATCCTGCGCTTCCAGGTCCCCCGCTACGAGCACGTGCTGACCAAGAACGACGCGGCGCTGGTCGGCGAGCTGATCGGGCAGTGGAGCGGTCCGAGGTGGACGCAGACGGCCGCGTACGAGGAATACGCCGCGCGGTGCCGGGAGGCCATGCAGATCCCGCAGGCGGCGTTCTGCGCGCTGGAGGCGTACAGGTGGGTGTTCCGTTCGGCGCTGCGACTGCAGGGTTACCGGTTCGTCAAGCTGATGCAGCAGCCGCTGGTCACCCCGACGCTACAGATGCACGGCGAGCTGGACACGGCGGTGCTGCCCCGCACGGCGCAGGGGTCAGGCCGCTACGTGATCGCGCCGTACGAGTGGCGCCTGATCCCGGACGCCGGCCACTTCCTGCACCAGGAAGCGCCGGATCTCGTCACCGGCGAGATCCTGCGCTGGCTCAAGGCGTGAGGCCGGTCAGACCCGGTGCTCGTAGAGCTGGGTGACCTCGTTCGCCGGCGCCCAGCCCTGGTAGACCCCGAAGTCGAACTCCTCCAGCCCCAGCTCACGGGCGACCGGCGCCCGGCCCCCGGTGTACTCCAGGCGCAGCCAGTTGTCGGCCTCAGCGAGCACGATGAACGGCTCACCCCGCCACGAACACGTCGTGCGGATGTAGACGAGCTCACCGAACTCGCCCGGCTTGAGCACCCGTACGTAGCGACCGGGCCGCACCTCGGTGAAGCCGTCGGCGGGCTCGGGCGCATAGACCCGCACGTTCTCCCCGTCGGGCGCGGCGTCGTACTCCCGGCCGTGCCAGTTGACCACGTAGCCGTCGCGCATCACCGCTCACCGACCCGGCGCCACACCGGCGCGTCACAGTCGAAGACGGCGATCAGCTGCTCGGCGCCGTCGGCGATCCGCCACAACTGCGCACCGTGCGGCAACCGCACACTGTCCACCTTGAACTCCGCGATGACGTCCTTGCCCTCACCGGGGGCGAAACCGTTGCCCCGGAACGGAGGCCGCTCGATGACCCAGCCGTCCATGGCCCGCAATGCCTGTTCGTTCTGGCCGCCGTACGGGATGCGGTAGAGGCTGGGCCGGTGCGCCGGCCAGCGGAGCACAAAGGCCTCCTTGGCATCCGCCTGATAGGGCGAACCGTCGTAGACCAGCCCGAGCGCCGAGAAGAGCTCGCCGGGCGCCCGCAGATGCTCGACCTCACCGGCGCGGTGCACGAACCCGGCGACCCGGTCGTAACCCCGCTCGAGGTAGTAGTCGATCTGCTCGGCCGGCACGGCCTTCTGCATGACGGTGAGCTGCGCGGTCGGCTCAGCCGGCCGCTGCGGCAACTCGGCGGGCGCGTCGACCGGGTCACCGCCCAGCCCGGCCTCCACGGCCCAGCTGGCCAGCGCGATGACCTGCGGCCCGGGATACCTGGCGCCGATCGGCGAGGCCGGATTGACGGCGAACGACCAGGCCGGGTCGGGCCAGTTGCGGATCAGATCGACGAACCGGACCCCGACCGTGCGGGTGGGCTCGGCGAAATGCTCGGCGAGCCGGTCCCGGCTGGTGAAGACGACCAGGAACCGGTCACCGTCGATCTCCTCGGTCCGGAACGCAAAACCGGACTCGCCGGGAGCGCTGCCGGGCCGCGAGTTGGACGCGACAGGCACGAGCACGGTGGCGAGCAGGAGGGTGGAGAGGAAAGAGTCGGTGCTGGCCTCATCGACGGCGCGGTAGAGGTCACGCTCGACCTCGTTCGCCGGGACGAAGTCTTCCTCGAAGTCTTCGCTGGTGTCGCCGGTCATGCCCGAGCCGGTCATGCCCGCGCCGGTCATGCCCGAGGTTGCCGCAGCCGGGCCTGACGCGGCCGCGCCGGTCATGCCTGGGCCGGTTGCGGCTGGGCCGGTCGGGCCTCGGCCGGTTTCGGCTGAGTCGGTCGTGGCTGGGCCGGTGGTGGCTGGCTCTTGCTGGTCGGCGCTCGGCTGGGGGCTGAAGGTGTTGCGGCCGTCGGAGGATGCTTGCGGCTGGTCGGTCGGCGCCTGATCGTCCGGTGTGGGGACATTTCGGGGCCGATCGGCGGGTGCAGGGGTGGACGGCCGCTGGTCGGTCGATCCCGGTGCGGCCGTCTGCTGAGCCCTTGCTTCTGGCGCAGCCGACCGCTGATCTGTAGACCCCGGCGTGGCCGACCGCTGGTCTGTAGACCCCGGCGTGGCCGACCGCTGGTCTGTAGACCCCGGCGTGGCCGACCGCTGGTCTGTAGACCCCGGGGTGGCCGACCGCTGGTCTGTAGACCCCGGGGTGGCCGACCGCTGGTCTGTAGACCCCGGCGTGGCCGGCCGCTGGGCCGTCGATCCGGGCCCGGCAGACCGCTGATCGGACGATCCTGGTGTGGCCGGCCGCTGGGCCGTCGATCCGAGCCCGGCAGACCGCTGGTCGGTTGATCCCGGCGTGGCCGACCGCTGGTCGGTTGATGACGGCGGGATCGTGGGGCGTGCCGCTGCGGCCGGGACGAATGTGGACCGACCGGCACCGCCCGCGCCGGGGATGACGGGTGGGGCCAGCCCGGGCTGCGGCTGGCCGCCCTGCGACCGAGCTGAACCCCCCGGCGAATTCCCGCTGGCCGGCCCGGTCGAGGGTGGCTGAGTGGTCGACGGCTGGGTCGAGGCCGGGTTGCGGTTCCCGGCGAGCGCCTGGGCGGCCGCGGCCATGGAGGAAGGCCGTTCCTCGGGCGGCGTGACCTGGCGGCGGGGCAGACCACCGGGGCCCTTGCCCTGGTCGTCGGCACCCTGCTCGGCCCGATCCGAGGTGGCCGGCGCGGAACCGGCCTCCGTGGCGGCAGCCTGACCGGCGAGCTTGGCGGAGATCGCCCCGTCACGCGCGGCGAGCTTGGCCGAGATCGCTCCGGCGCCACCCTCACCCGGCTGACCCGGCGTCTCGTCGTCGGTGTCCGGCGGCGGGATGTGGGCGGGCAGGGGCGGCGTCTGCGCCATCGGGGTTCGCGTGGGCAGCGGCGAGTCCGGCCGCGGCGAAGCAGCCGAGGGTGTGCTGCCGGAACCCGGGGAGCCACCCCGGCTGCCCAGAGCGTCGAGCGCGCTGGGAGCGGAAGCAGACCGCGCAGGCACCCCGGAGCTGCCGGCACGGGCCGGGTCACTCGGGGGCAGGGTCGGTGGCCGGTAGGCGGCAGGCACGTCACCGGCGGACCGGCCCGGCGTCACCGGCTGGGATGCAGGCCCGCCGGACTCACCCGCGAACGCACGAGGGCCCCGCGCGCCAGCAGGTGGCTGCGCGCCCGCGTCGGACTGATCGCCGTAGCCCGCGGGCTGGTCGGCGTAGCCACCCGGCTGGGCCGGACGGGCACCACCAGACGTGCCGAAGCCGTTGAACTGCCCGCCGGGAATGCCACCGTCCTGCCCGGCCGGAGTGCCCGGCACGCGGGACGGAAGCCCACTCGGCAGCACGGCACCCGGCGTCCGCAGCGGCAGCCCACCAGGACCGACCTGTCCGCCGGAACCGGCGTCGGCCGGTTGCTCAGCGGGCGAGTCGGAGTACCGGCTTCCCGGCGTGGCTCCACCGGCATACCCGGAACCGGTCGAAGCCGACCCCCCAGGCGCAGCCGGACCGGCCACAGCCCCACCTGAGGCTGCGGCACTGGACCCCGAACCGCCATAAGCCGGACCACCCGAGGTGGCACTGCCATGAGCCGAACCGCCAGGCCCCGAACTCCCGGACCCCGGACCGCCATAAGCCGGGCCGCCGGAGCCGGGACCGCCCGAGCCCGAACCGCCGTAAGCCGGACCGCCGGAGCCGGGACCGCCCGAGCCCGAACCGCCGTAAGCCGGACCGCCGGAGCCTGGGCCGCCAGCGCCTGGGCCGCCGTAAGCCGGACCGCCCGAGCCCGGACTGCCGTAAGCCGAGCCACCCGAGTCGGGGCCGCTGTAGGAGGCGGCGCCGGAGCCGGGAGCGTCAGAGCCCGGAGCACTGTAAGAAGGCGCAGGCGCCGGGCTGCCCTGGATCGGCCCGCCGGATGCCGGAGCCGCGTAGGCCGAGGCGTTGTAGCCCTGAGCCGCCGCCGTCGCCGCCAGGGTCGCGGCCGCGTGCAGGTCCTGGATGCGGTTCGGGGCGTTGCTGCCCGCCGGGCCCGGGCCCCGGGTCGGCAGACGCAGGTCACCCCGGGAGAGCTGGGCCACGAACCAGGCCGGCAGGTAGCCCTCGATGGGCAGGCCGGGGTTGACCGCCAGCCACCATTCGAGGTTGGGCCAGGTGTCGGCCAGTTCCGCGTACGCGACGCGGCGGGCCGAGCCGGTGTAGTCGGCCAGGCAGGCCTGCAGCGCCGACGGCGAGGTGAAGGCGAGGACGTGCGTACGGCCGCCGGTGCTCCACGTGCCCCAGCCGAGCGGGGCGAGGCCGGCGAGGGCGTCGGCCGAGACCGGAAGGAGCAGGTCGACACCGGCGAGAATGCGGAAGTAGGACTCCTGGTCGTCGGTGCGCAGTGCGTTGCGCATCGCGATCTCGGCGTCCGTAGCCGGTTCCCACTCGGTCACGTCCACCTCTCCCTTCGCGGCGAACGGGCCATCTCAACGCGTACAACCTACAAGGTCAGGCCGCGATCACAATGGGCGGCTGTACGCATACAGCCGAGAAGGTGTCCAGCGGCGTCATCGGTGCCCGCCAGAGCATGATTGTGTCGCGCAGCGATACTGCCCGATGACCCGGGGTAGCCGACCCGTCCGGTGACACGGAGACGGCCGGAACGGGACGTCCCGGCCGTGCCGCGAGATGGGTGCCTCGGAGACTCAGAGGAAGCGCTTCTCCGCGTTGCTCTCGGTCGTCGCGTAGTCCTGCGCGGACTGCTCGACGGCGCCCTGGATGTCGCGGAGGATGTTCTTGAGGTCGGTGGCGGCATTTGTCCACTTCAGCTGACGCTGGTGGTACGCCGTCTGGGCCTTGCCCTCCCAGGTGTCCACCAGCGGACGCGCGACGGCGTCGAGGTGGGCGAGCTTGGTGTCGAGCTCGTTGACAGCCTTGTTGATGTCGACGCCGGCCTGAGCCAGGGAACTGAAGTTGACGCGAAGCAGACCGTCACTCATGTCGTGCTCCTTTCCAGGTCGGAGTTAGAGGGGAAGGCTGACGCCGCCGCCACCGGACTTGGTCACCAGACTGGCGGCCGAGGAGTCCGAGGTCTGGTAGCCCGTGCCGGAGGTCTTGATCGACTCGGCGGTGTCCGCGAGAGCCTTGTTGAGCTGGGCGAGGTCCTGCTGGTACTGGTTCTTCACGGACTCGAAGGCCCGGCCGCCGCTGCCGACCCAGGCGGTCTGCAGCACGGAAAGCTCGTTCATGAGCTTCTTCAGCATCCTGGTCAGCTCGTGGTTGACCTGGTCGAACTCACCGGCAACCTTCGCCATGTCCCCGGAATTTGCCTGCGTCGTCTCGGACACCCCGGACGTCACCCCGCTTTCTCGATCGTCTGCCTCGCACCGGGTCCGGTATGGATGAGCCCCGTTGGACGAGCCCTGCTGGACGAGCCCGGGTGCGCTGACGTGGCCCTCAGATTAACCGCTCCCGCACAGTGGTGGGGGGCGCCCCTGAGCTGCCGTTCATTCATTGCCGTCGCTGAGGGTAACGGGCCGGACGCAGCGACGGTAGCCCCGTCGGACAACCTGTGGATATCGACGCCGCCCCCTGCGTACGCGGCGCGCGCCATACGATGAGGCCGCTCAGGCAGCGATTCAGGGAGAGGCGGGCGCGACGGTGACGGCAGACCTGGTGGGTGGCCGGGACTTCCCCGAGCTGAGCGGCGCGGGCGAGCGGCTCCCGAAGGTACGCACCCAGCGTGTCCGACATGGACGATTGTTCGGTATTCGCACCGGTCAGTGGGTCAGCACCCAGGTGGCCGCCGTCGCCTTACTGGTCGGGGCCCTGAACGGCCCGATCGCGCTGGCCGCCGCGGCCTTCGTGGCGATCGTGCTGCTGGCCGTCACGTGGCTGCGGCTGCGCGGGCGCTGGGCGTTCGAGTGGCTCGGCACCGCGATGCGCTTCGCCGGCCGCCGGCACACCGCGCCGGCCGTGGACGGTCCGGCCGCCCTGCTCGAGTTCGTCGCGCCCGGCGCCCGGATCGAGCAGACCGAGCTCGCCGGCGACCCGGCCGCGGTCATCGTCGACGGCTACGGCCTGACCGCGGTTCTGGAGCTGGGCGACCCGAACGGTCTGCTCGCCGAGGAGACGGTGATCCTGCCGTCCCCCGCGGGCCTGCTGCCACCCACCGGCCCCGAGCACCCGCCGTGCCGCCTCCAGCTCATCCTCGTGGGGGCGCCGGCCCCGTCGCTGCGGGCCGGCGGCGGCACCCCGGCGAACTCGTACCGTCAGCTCACCGATGGCCGCCTGCTCGGCCACAGCCGGGCCTTGCTGGCTGTGCGCGTGTTGCGTGCCGAGGGCTGGCCGGAGGAGGACCTCCGGCGGGCCCTGTCCGGACTCGTGCGCAAGCTGCTGCGCCGGCTCGGCCCGACGCCGGCCCGGCCGCTCGGCGAGGCCGCGGCCCTGCGGGTGGTCGCGGAGCTGGCCCACGACGACGGCATCGGCGCGGCCCAGGAGACCTGGCCCGGCCTGCGCGTGGGCAGCCTCACCCAGGCCACGTTCCGGCTGCGCCGCTGGCCCGACCTGCGCATCGAGACCTCCCGCCGGCTGGTGGCCCGGATGCTGACCCTGCCGGCGGCCGCGACGACGGTCGCGCTGGGCGTCGGCCCACGCTCCGCCACCGGTACGGACACAGCCACCGACCTGACCGTCCGGCTGGCCGCCCCCGACACCGCGGCCCTCTCCTTCGCCACCCAGGCCCTGCGCAAGCTGCTCGCCGGCGAACACGCCACCGCCCGCCGGCTGGACGGCGAGCACCTCGACGGACTGACCGCCACCCTGCCGCTGGGCATCCCGACGAGCCCGGGGCTGCCCGGCCGGCCCAGCCCGGACGTGGCCCGCACCGACCTGCTCGACGACCTGCAGCTCCCGATCAGCAACGCCGGCCTGATGATCGGCAGCAACCGCAAGGGCGAGCCGGTGATCGCCCGGCTGTTCCGGCCCGAGCAGACCCGGGCACTGCTGGTCGGCGGCGTGCGCTGCGCCCAGCTGGTGGCCTTGCGGGCGATGGCCCTGGGCGCCCGGGTGGTCGTGCAGACCGCACGCCCGCAGGCCTGGGAACCGTTCGTCCGGGGTGCGGCGGTGCCCGGTGAGGCGATCGCGGTCATCCCGCCGGGCCGGGCCGTGGAGATCCCGCCCGGCTCGGCGCTGCACCCGCTGCTCGTGGTGGTCGACATCGGCCCGGTGGGCGCCGACAACCGCCCGGGCGCCGGCTGGCAGGCCACGCTGGTGGTCCGCGACGACTTCAGCCCGGCCGACGCCGACGCGGCGTCCCGGGCCGACCTGCTGCTCGTGCAGCCGCTGCGCCCGGAGGAGGCGACCCTCGTCGGCGCGGCCCTGGGCCTGGGCGAGGCGGCGAAGTGGCTGACCCAGATCCGCGCCGACATGGTCGGCGTGATCAACCGGCGCGCGGTCCGCTGGGCCGTGCTCTCCCAGACCCCGATCGAGGCCCAGCTGATCGGCCCACCGGTCCGCGACTGATCCCAGCCCGGCGGACAAAGGCCCGGCCGGCCGATCCAGGCCAGGCCGATCCAGGCCAAACCGATCCAAGCCAAACCGATCCAAGCCAGGCCGACCCAAGCCAGGCCGACCCAAGCCAGGCCGACCCAAGCCAGGCCGACCCAAGCCAGGCCGACCCAAGCCAGGCCGACCCAAGCCAGGCCGACCCAAGCCAGGCTTCATCGGGCCGGCTCAGCCGGCGGGCTGACCGGGCCCGGCGAGCGACGCCGGTGGATCGAGCACAACGACCTGGACAAGATCGTGGAGTGTCGCCCCGCCGGGTGGCCCGGGCATGGCACCATCCCGTGCCATGGGCATCCTCATCCGGCTGGTCATCACCGCCGTATCGCTGTGGATCGCGACCGTGCTGATCGACGGCATCCGCCTCACCACGGACTCCCTCGGGGGTCAGATCGGCACGCTGCTGGCCGTCGCGGCGATCTTCGGGATCGTCAACGCGGTGCTGCGCCCGATCATCAAGACCATCGGCTGCGGGCTCTACGTGCTGACCCTGGGACTCATCTCCCTGGTCATCAACGGCCTGCTGTTCCTGCTGGTCAGCTGGATCGCCGGGCAGTTCGACCTGCCGTTCCACGTGGACGACTTCTGGCCCAGCGCGATCCTGGGCGCCCTGCTGGTCGGCGTCGTGAGCTGGGTGCTCAACATGCTGGTCCCGGACGGCGGCGACGACTGAGCCCCAGCGGGGGCCGCCACCGCCCGATTGGCCTGGTGAGCTAGAACATAAGCAAGGAGCGGACCCGCCGCCGGCACCTTACGGTGAGGGCATGGGCGAGGAACGGCGAGGCTATCTGTACGGCCTCACGGCGTACGCGTTGTGGGGCTTCTTCCCGATCTACTTCAAGCTGCTCGCGCCCTCCCCGCCGCTGGAGATCCTCGCGCACCGGGTGATCTGGTCCGTGGTGTTCGTCAGCCTCGTGCTGCTCGCCCTGCGCAACCTGCGCTTCCTCGGCCGCATCGTGCGCGACCGCCGGCTGCTCGGCGGCATCACCCTGGCCGCCGTGCTGATCGGCGTGAACTGGGCGACCTACATCTACGGCGTCAACTCGTCGCGGGTGGTCGAGACGGCGCTGGGCTACTTCATCACGCCGCTGGTCGTCGTGCTGCTCGGCGTGACCGTGCAGCGTGAACGGCTGCGGTTGTGGCAGTGGATCGCCATCGGTTTCGGTGCGCTGGCCGTCGCGGTGCTGACCGTGGACTACGGGCACCTGCCGTACATCGCGCTCGTGCTGGCCGCCAGCTTCGGGTCGTACAGCTTGATCAAGAAGCGGCTCGCGCTGCCGCCCGCCGAGGGTCTGTTCATCGAGTCCGCCGTGCTGGCGCTGCCCGCGCTGGGCTACCTGGGCTGGCTGAACGCGACCGGCGGCGCGGAGTTCGGGCATGTGTCGGCCTGGCACACGGTGCTGATGCTGCTGGCCGGCGTCGCTACCGCCGTACCGTTGATGCTCTTTGCCGCCGCGGCCAACCGCGTGCCGCTGGTCGGCATCGGCATCCTGCAATATGTCGCGCCGATCCTGCAGCTCGCCTGCGGAGTGCTGCTCTTCCACGAGCCGATGCCGCCGGCCCGGCTGGCCGGCTTCGCGCTGGTCTGGGTCGCGTTGATCATCTTCACCGTGGACGGGCTGCGGGGCGCCCGGGCCGCCGCCAAAGGGAGGACGGCGGCCGCCGCAGCGGCCGCCACCGCCGAGCCGGCCGCCGCCCTTCCGCCGCGCTGACGAGCGGAACCCGTCAGGGCACGTCGTAGGAGAGCAGAGTCCGATCGTCCGTACGCACCAGCGCCAGCCGGGAGAGCGTCCCCGCGGTGAAGTGCGTCAGGCCGGACATCTTGACCTCTTTGCCGGGTGCCGCCGTCCACGAGCCGAGCTGCTCCTTCTCGTCGTCAGGCCCGTACGCCATCAGCCGGATCGTGTACGGCTCGGACGCCGCGTCACCCTTGTTGTAGAAGCAGATCAGGTTGATCCGGGTGCCGCCGCCGGCTGCGGCCAGGTTGATCCGGGCGGTCACCGGCACCCGTTCGTTCGCCGGCGTCATCGCGATCGTCGGGCCCGGCACCGACGGATCCGGTGCGCCACCGCGGCCCATCCAGAACACCGCGCCGATGCCGACGATCAGCGCCAGGCAGGCCGCCGCCAGCGCCGAGCCGAGGACCCGCCAGCGGACCCGGCGGCGTTCCTCCCGCCGCGTCGACTGGGCGGCCATGACCAGGTCCGGCATACTGTTGCGCCGGGATCGCGGGGGCGGCAGGTCGGGGGCCAGCAGCTTGGAGAAGTCGTCGGGGTCGAGCCGGCCCAGCAGGCCGGGCAGGACAGCGATGTCAGCCACGGCTTCGCGGCAGAAGGAACAGGTGGCCAGGTGCCGCTCGTAGGCGGCGCGCTCGGCCGGCGACAGGGCGCCGAGGACGTACGCGCCGTCGTCGTGCTCGTGGTCGCATCTCATCCCGTCACCCCCATCTCGTCCAGAACCAGGCGCAGCGAACGCAGCGCGTAGTGCGTGCGCGACTTGACCGTGCCGGGCGGCACCCCCAGCCGCGCGGCGGCCTCGGCCACCGAACGCCCCTGGTAGAAGCACTCCACCAGGACCTCGCGGTGACTCTGGGACAGCCGTCCCAGGGCTTCCGCGACCGTCCAGGCCTCCACAGCCCGGTCGGCTTCGTCCGCGCTGGGCGGCGGCTCGGGAATCATGTCGGTGACCACCTCGCCCACCCGGACCGACCGGCGTCGCCAGGCGTCGATAGCCAGGTTGCGCGCGGTGGTGAACAGCCATGACCGCACCGCGCCGCGTTCCGGGTCGAGCGCTTCCGGGTAGCGCCAGGCCCGCAGCAGCGTTTCCTGCACCAGGTCCTCCGCCCGCTGCCGGTCGCCCCCGGAAAGGCGTACGGCGTGCGCGAACAGCGCTTCCCCGTGCTCGTCCTGCAGCGCACGCAACAGCTCGGCATCCTGATCCTCCAAGCCTGCCGACCTCCTCCGCGCGTTCCAACCCGTACTACGTGCAGTGGGGTCGGGCGGTTCAACGGAGGCTGGAGCCGACAGTTCAGCAGGTCAGGCGGTGGCGGCGTCCCCCGCGGAGAGGGCTTCGGCGACGCTGCGGGCGGCGGCGGTGAGCTTGGCCCGTACGACCCGGGCGGAGGTCAGCATCTCGGCGGCCGGCAGGGCGCAGGCCAGCACGAGCCGGCGTTCCATGTCCCGGTCGGCGACGACGTTGACCGCGGCGCAGGCCAGACCCTGACGGAACTGGCCCATCTCCAGCTGCATCCCGCGGCGTTCGCCGGCGGCCAGGTCGGCCTCGAGCGCCTCCGGCGAGGTCAGCGTGGCCGGGGTGAACGCCCGCATGCCCCAGTCGCGCAGATAGCGGGCGCGCTGGTCGGCGGTGAGCGTGGCGAGCAGCGCCTTGCCGAGCGCGGTGGCGTGACCGCCCTCGTCGAAGCCGGGCACCATGTCGTCCATGAACGGCGACCGGGCACCCTCGGCGGACGCGGTCACCGCGATCCGGCCGCCGACGAAGCGGCCGAGATAGTGGCTGTAACCGGTCTCGACCGCGGCCCGGCGCAGCGCCTCACCGACCGAAGGCGGACCACGGAAGGCGGAGACCAGTTCACGGTACCGATCCGCGATCTCCAGACCGACGATGTAGGTGCCGTCCTCGCGACGGATCACGTAGCCCTCGTACGCCAAGGTACGGACAAGGTGATACGTCGTCGCAACGGTCAGCTCGCATCGCCGAGCGATCTGTTTCACGGTGAGTCCGCGCGGGGCCCGACCCACCGATTCGAGTACACGCAAGGCGCGTGACACGCTCCGGATGAGATCTGACGGCTCCGCCAGGGGGTCGCGCACAGCCACCTCCGACGCCGGGGACTTACACCATATGAATAATCTTCCTCGGACGGAATGCCTGAAGCGTGTCGACCATGACTGATATCTACGCGACGTGTGGTCATTAACACTCACCGTCTTGGCTTCCGCCGGTCCGGGCATACTCTGCGACTGATGGCCGAACCGTCGAGCAGCCCCGCCGAAACCGCCGCGACCAGCGCGAACGCGATATCCCCGCGGCGGGCCGTGACGGGCGCCCTCACCACCACCATCGCCTGTTCGGTTCCGGTATTTCTCGTCGGCGGTCTCGCCGTCCAGATCAGCGACGAACTCGGATTCAGCCCGGCGGGTCTGGGACTGGCGGTCGCGGCCTACTTCGGCGCCAGCGCACTCGCCTCCGTGCCGGCCGGCGCACTCGTGGAACGCTACGGCTCGACCACGATCGCCCGGGCCGGGATCGCCCTGGCGGCGGCGTCCCTGCTGACGATCGCGGTGGCGGCCCGCTCACTGTGGAGCCTCATCGCGATCCTGGCCCTGGGCGCGGGCGCGAACGCCATGGGCCAGCTGGCGAGCAACACCAGCCTGTCCCGGCACGTACCGGTCCGGCGGCAGGGCCTGTCGTTCGGCGTGAAACAGGCGGCGATCCCCGTCAGCTCGTTGCTCGCGGGCGCGGCCGTACCGGTGGTGGCTCTGACCGTGGGGTGGCGGTGGGCGTTCGTGTTCGCCGCAGCCGGCGCGGTCGCCGCGCTGTGGCTGGTCCCGGTCGAACGCGAGGACGGCCGGGCGGCCAAGGCCGCCGGTGGCGAACGGGCCACGGCGGCGCTGATCGTGATCGGCATCGGCGCGGCCCTGGCGGCCGGCTCGGCGAACGCGCTCGGCACGTTCCTGGTCGACTCCGCGGTCGCGGACGGCGTCGCGCCCGCCCCGGCCGGACTGGCCCTGACCCTGGGCAGCGCGGTCGGGGTCGCCGCCCGGATCGTCGGCGGCTGGCTGGCCGACCGCATGCCGGACCGGCAGATCAGCGTGATCGCGGGCATGTTGACGGTGGGTGCGGGCGGCCTGGCGATGCTCGCGGTGCTCAACACGGCGACGCTGATCGTGGGGGTCGTGCTGGGCTTCGGGCTCGGATGGGCGTGGCCGGGGCTGATGAACTTCGCGGTGGTCCGGCTGCACCCGCAGGCGCCGGCGGCGGCCACGTCGATCACTCAGACCGGCGTGTATGCGGGCGGGTGCATCGGGCCACTGGGGCTGGGAACGCTGGCGGCGGCGGCCGGGTACCCGGCTATGTGGACGGTGGCGGGGATCGCGATGTTGTGGGCGGCGGGGGCGATGGTGCTCGGAAGCCGGATGCTGCGCCGGCACGCGGACCGTGCGGCGGTGGCCTGAGACGGCGGCTGACGCCCCGAAGGCCGGGTTCCGCGGTCGTTGGCTCGGCTCGCTGGCGGATTGGCTCTGAGCCTGTGGCGGTCGGCTCAGCTGGTGCGGTCGGCTCAGCCTGTGGCGGTCGGCTCAGCTGGTGCGGTCGGCGATGAAGTCGCAGAGGGACTCCATGGCCTGGCGCGGTGAGCCCTGCGGCAGCGGCGCGAGCTGCGACCGGGCCTCTTCCGCGTACGTCCGGACGGTTTCGCGGGCCCGCTTCATCGCGCCGGACTCGCGGAGCAAACCGAGCGCCTCGGCGTGCAGAGCGTCGTCGACCAGCGGCCCGGAGGCGAGCAGCTCACGGAGCCGCACGGCGGAAGCGTCGGTGTCGTCGCCGGCGAGGGCGTAGAGGACCGGCAGCGTCGGGACACCTTCGCGGAGGTCGGTGCCCGGCGTCTTGCCCGACTGCACCGACTCCGACGCGATGTCGAGGAGGTCGTCGGAGAGCTGGAATGCGATGCCGATCGTCTCGCCGTACCCGGTCAGGGCCTCGACCTGCTCGGGGGTGACGCCGGAGAAGAGGCCGCCGAAGCGCGCCGACGTCGCGATGAGCGACGCCGTCTTTTCGGCGATGACGCCGAGGTAGTGCTCGATCGGATCGGACCCACGCGGCCCGACGGTCTCGGCGATCTGGCCGTGCACGAGCCGGGCGAACGTCCGCGCCTGCAGCCGCACCGCCTCGGGCCCCAGCGACGCGGCGATGTCGGCCGCCCGCGCGAAGAGATAGTCGCCGACGAGAATCGCGACGGAATTGCCCCACCGGGCGTTGGCGCTGGGAGCGCCGCGCCGCACGGTGGCCTCGTCCATGACGTCGTCGTGGTAGAGCGTCGCGAGGTGGGTGAGCTCGACGACCAGGGCGGCCGGAACGATCTCAGCCCGGGTCGGGTCACCCATCTGCGCACCGAGCGCGAGAATCAGCGGCCGGAACCGCTTGCCACCGGCATCCATGAGATGCCGGGCGGCCTCGGCCACGAGCGGATCGGCACTGGCGACATTGCTGCGCAGCGCATCCTCCACAACCGCAAGCGTCGCCGACACCGACGCGTCGACCGCAGGGTCGATGTCGAGGCCGAACGACGTCAGCGCGCTGTCCCGGGTGCTCACCACACTTTCACGATGCCATACGACCCCGACCCGGGCGGGCCCAGGGGTCCCACCAGCAAGATCAAAAAGAGCCTACGGGTACGGATCCGGAAAAGTCCCCTCCGCGCAGGCCACGGCCTGGGTGCCCGCTCCCGCTGATCAGGCGGCTGCCGGCCGGGTCGCCGCTCAGGGTGGGCGAAATCACCGCCCCTTCGGAAAGATGGCACACCCGCCTGCCGCCGTGGCCGGCCGGCTGTGGGGCTTCGTCGGGGTCGTCGGTCGCCGCGTCGGTGTTGCGTGCTGGGCGGCTCGGCCGCGTGTGCGGAGGGAGTGCGGCTGCGCTTGCTGGATGGTTCGGGTTGCATTGCTGGCTGCCGCCGGGGCGACTTGGGGGCTGCCGCAGCGGGGGGTCGTCGTGGCGCAGCAGTGCGGTGGCGGCTGTCGGATGGCGAGGGCCGGCCGGTTCGGCGAGGCCGGAGGCCGCGGTTAGGGCGCTGCGGGCGGGCGCCGCAGGCAGCAGGGGCGGCTCGGCGACGCGGCGCTCACGGGCAGCGCGGGCAGCGCGGGCAGCCTGGCGGAGGCGGCTCGGGCGGGCTGTGCGGGCAGTGCGGGTGGACGACGCCGCGTCGGCGTCGCGGTGCGGGCCGGGTGGGGGCGGCGCGGCGCGGCGCGGCGTGGGCGGTGCGGCGTCAGCGGCGCAGCGCAGCGTCGACAGCACGGTGCGGGCGGCCGGCCGCGGGCGGTGCAGCGTGGGCGGTGCAGCATTAGCGGCGCGGGCGACGCTGGCAGCGCAGCGCAGCGGTTGGCGACGCAGGCAGCGCAGCGCGGCGCGGCGTGGCCAGCGCGGCGTAGCGCAGTGTGGGCGACGCGGACAGCGCGGCGTGGCGCGGCCTGGCGTGGGAGGCATGGGCAGCGCAGCGTGGGCGACGCGGGCAGCGCAGCGTGCGCGGCGCGCGCGAGTGGCGTGGCGTGGGCGGCGCGGCGTTGGCGGCGTGGCGTGGGGGGCGTGGCGTGGTCCCCGAAATCCTTGGGTATTGGGACGGCCTGGAGGGTCCACCCGGGTTCGGAACACTGCGGGCGCGGGACGACACGGGCGCGGGACGACGTAGGCGCGAGCCTGCGCGGGCGGTGAGCCTGTGCGGGCGGCGAGGCGGACTGCAGAACTGCTCTGTCCAAGCGCATAGATCAAGAGTGGGCCGGCCACGGACGGCGCCGATCGAGCCCGGACAACCGTCCGCGAGGCGACCCGGCCCCCAAATGCTTCGCGCCGGAGGCAAGCCGTCCGGACAACCCGGCAAGCGAGTGTCCGCGCGCTGCCTTCGTCCCGCACGATCCGAGCTGCATCCTGCATCCGGATCGAGAACGTCGCTGGCCATTCCGGGGCGCCTGACGCGAGGGCGGTCGGCACCCCGCGATTACGAGCCAAGGTCCGTAATCCAGCCGCCGCCGTGGGGGCGTCTTGGAGCACGTAGCTGGCAGGGTGGGGCCGCCCGGTCATGAGCCGCCAGGCGATTGGGTGGCCCCGCCCGGTCTCGGCGGGAGCGACGTCCAGGGCCATGCAACCAGGTACGACATCAAGCTCTTGACCGTGATCCCGCGGACAGCAGGCGGCCCCGGCCGGAACGAGTCCGACCGGGGCCGCCGCCGATGATTTCCTCGCTACCGGACGAATTGAGCCGCGTCGTTGGTCAGGTCGAGCAGCGGCGCCGGGATCACGCCGAGCGCCAGCGTCACGATCACGCCGATGACCAGCGCTGCCGAGGTCAGGAAGCCCGGGATCGACACCGTCGGGGTGCTTTCGCCCGGCTCGGACAGCCACATCATCACGATCACCCGCAGATAGGGGAACGCCAGCACCATGCTCGTGATCACGCCGACGATGACCAGCCAGGTCTGGCCGCCTTCGATCGCCGCGCCGAAGACTGCGAACTTGCTTGTGAAGCCGCTGGTCAGTGGGATGCCTGCGAAGGCCAGCATGATGAACGAGAAGGCGCCCGCGTAGAGCGGGTTGCGGCGGCCCAGACCCGCCCAGCGGGACAGGTGGGTTGCTTCGCCGTCCGCGTCGCGCACCAGCGAGACGATGCCGAATGCCGCCAGCACCGAGAAGCCGTACGCCACCAGGTAGAACATCGTGCTGGACAGGCCCTCCTTGTTGAGCGCCAGGACGCCCACCAGCAGATAGCCCGCGTTGGCGATCGACGAGTACGCCAGCAGCCGCTTCATGTCGGTCTGGGTGACCGCCAGGATCGCGCCCGTCAGCATCGTCAGGATCGCGATCGCGCCGAGGACCGGCTGGAAGTCCCAGCGGACCCCGTCGAAGGCGACGTAGAGGATGCGCAGCAGGGCCCCGAACGCCGCGACCTTGGTGCAGGCCGCCATCAGCGCCGTGATCGGGGTGGGTGCGCCCTGGTACACGTCGGGCGTCCACACGTGGAACGGCGCCGCCGCGCTCTTGAAGAGCAGGCCGATGGCCACCAGGGCGAGGCCGCCGAAGAGCAGCACCTCGTTGCGGACCGGGTCGGCGACCGCGGCGTGGATCGACGCCAGGTCGACCGCGCCGGCGAAGCCGTAGATCAGGGCCACGCCGAACAGGAAGAACGCCGACGCGTACGAGCCGAGCAGGAAGTACTTCAGGGCCGCTTCCTGGCTGAGCAGGCGGCGGCGCCGGGCCAACGCGCACAGCAGGTACAGCGGCAGGGACAGGACCTCGAGCGCGACGAACATCGTCAGCAGGTCGTTCGCCGCCACGAACAGCAGCATGCCGCCCAGCGAGAAGATCGTCAGCGGGTACACCTCGGTGTTGCCGGGGTCGCTGCCCGCCTGCCGCAGGTCCTTCTCGGAACCGACGGTGAGCGCCGCCTGCGAGACGAACGCGCCGCCGTTCTCGACCGCGCGCTCACCGATCAGCAGCAGCGACACCACGCCGAGCAGCAGGATGCTGCCCTGCAGGAACAGTGTCGGGCCGTCGATCGCCACCGCGCCGCCGATGGTGACGGTGCGGGTGTTCCGGCCGAGGATCACCGCGACGAGCGCGGCGACCAGCGACACCAGGGCGAGGGTCAGCTGGACCCCGTTGCGCCGGCCGCGCGGCAGCACCGCTTCGAGCAGGATGCCGAGGCAGGCCGCTCCGAAGAGGATCAGCATCGGCGCCAGGGCGCCGTAGTTGATCGCGGGTAGTTGGAGGTCGTCCATGGCTACGGCGCCACCTTTCCGTTTGCGACCGCCGTCGGCGCCGGGTCGGTCGTGCCCACGTCCTGCATGGTGGCCTCGACCGCCGGGTTGATCACATCGGTGACCGGCTTCGGGTAGAAGCCGAGAACCAGCAGCAGCAGGATCAGCGGCGCGACCACGATCTTCTCGCGGAGGCTGATGTCCTTGTGCATCGCCGGGACCTCGGTCAGCGCCGGGTTGAGCGTGCCCTGCGTGGTGCGCTGCACCATCCACAGCACGTACGCGGCGGCGAGGATGATGCCCACGGTGGCGATCACCGCGTACACCTTGTGCACCGTGAACGTGCCGATCAGCACCAGGAACTCGCTGACGAACGGCGCCGTGCCGGGCAGGGCCAGCGACGCCAGACCGGCGAAGAACAGGACGCCGGCCAGCACCGGGAGCAGCTTGCCGGCCCCGCCGAAGTCGCTGACCAGAGCCGAGCCGCGACGGGCCACGAACATGCCGACCACCAGGAACAGCAGGCCGGTGGCCAGGCCGTGGTTGACCATGTACAGCACCGCGCCGGTGCCGGCCTGGGTGGTGAAGGCAAAGATGCCGATGCCGATGAAGCCGAAGTGGGCGATCGACGTGTACGACACCAGCCGCTTCAGATCATGCTGGCCGACCGCGAGCAGCGCGGCGTAGATGATCCCGATGACACCGAGGACCAGCGCCGCCGGGGCGAACCAGCGCGACGCCTCCGGGAACAGCGAGAGGCAGTAGCGCAGGATGCCGAACGTGCCGACCTTGTCCATGACACCGACCAGCAGCGCGGCGGCGGGCGCCGGAGCGGCGACACCGGCGTCGGGCAGCCAGGTGTGGAACGGGAAGAACGGCGCCTTGACCGCGAACGCGATGAAGAAGCCCAGGAACAGCCAGCGGGCGGTGTTGGTGTCGAACGCCGCCGACACGTCGCTCAGCTTCTGCCAGTCGAACGTGTGCCCGCCGACGACCCAGAGGCCGATCACGGCGGCCAGCATGAACAGACCGCCGACCAGCGAGTACAGGAAGAACTTGACCGCCGCGTACTGCCGCCGGGCACCGCCGAACGAACCGATGATGAAGTACATCGGCACGAGCATGACCTCGAAGAACACGTAGAACAGGAACACGTCGGCGGCCGCGAAGACGCCGATCATCGTGCACTCGAGCGCCAGCAGCAGCGCGAAGTAGACCGGCACCGACCGCTGGGTCTCGTCGATGTCGTTCCAGGAGGCCAGGATGATGATCGGCACCAGGACCGCGATCAGCATCAGCATCACCAGCGCGATGCCGTCAGCCGCGAACGTGAAGCGCGCGTCCCAAGTGGGGATCCACTGGTAGGACTCGCGGAACTGGAACCGGTCGCCGCCCGCCTCGAACACGATCCACATGACGATGCTCAGCGCGAGCACCGCCAGCGACCAGCCCAGGGCGATCGTCTTGGCCAGTTGGCCCCTGGTCTTCGGGAGGAAGGCCACCACCGCCGCCCCCACCAGGGGGAAGAGCGTCAGGATGGACAGGAACGGAAAGTCGGTCACGCCAACCATCCCAACTGGATTGCGAGGAAGGCACCGACGACCAGGACTACGCCGGTGAGCATGGACAACGCGTACGAGCGGACGAAACCGGTCTGCAGCCGGCGCAGGCGACCCGAGCTGCCACCGACAGCGGCCGCCAGGCCGTTGACCGCGCCGTCGATGCCCTTGTTGTCGAGGAAGACCAGCGCGCGGGTCAGGTAGATGCCGGGCCGCTCGAAGACCGCCTCGTTGAAGGCGTCGGTGTAGAGGTTTCGGCGGGCCGCGGTGACGAGCACGCCGGCCGGCTGCTCCTCCTTGGCCGTGCCGTTGCGGAACAACGCCCAGGCCAGACCCGCGCCCAGCACCGTGACGACCAGCGACAGCACCGTGATCAGCGCGTGCGGAATGACCGCCTCGTGCTCCACGGCCTCGGCGCCGAAGGTCGGCTCCAGCCAGTCCGGCACGCTGCTGGCCATCAGGAAGCCGGCCGCGATCGAGCCCAGGGCCAGCAGCATCAGCGGCACGGTCATGATGAACGGCGACTCGTGCGGGTGCTTGTTGTCCTCGGTGTAGCGCTCCGGGCCGTGGAAGGTCAGCACGAACAGGCGCGTCATGTAGAACGCGGTGAGGCCCGCGCCGATCAGGGCGGCCATGCCGTACAGCCAGGAGGTCCAGTCGCCGCGCTCGAAGGCCGCCGCGATGATCGGCTCCTTGGAGAAGTAGCCGGACAGCGGCGGGATGCCGATGATGGCGAGCCAGCCCATCATGAACGTCAGCCAGGTCCACTTCATGTACTTGTGCAGGCCACCGAAGCGCCGGATGTCGACCTGGTCGTGCATGCCGTGCATGACCGAGCCGGCGCCGAGGAACATGTTGGCCTTGAAGAAGCCGTGCGCGAGCAGGTGAATGATCGCCAGGGCGTACGCCCCGCCGCCCAGCCCGACGCCGAGGAACATGTAGCCGATCTGGCTCACCGTGGACCAGGCCAGGACCCGCTTGATGTCGTCCTTGGCCGCGCCGATGATGCAGCCCATCAGCAGGGTGAGCGCGCCGACGCTGACCACGATCGTCTGCAGCGTGGTGTTCGCCGAGAAGATCGGGTTGGACCGGGCGATCAGGTAGACGCCGGCGGTGACCATCGTCGCCGCGTGGATCAGGGCCGAGACCGGGGTCGGGCCCTCCATCGCGTCGGGGAGCCAGGCCTGCAGCGGGAACTGACCGGACTTACCGGCCGCACCGAGCAGCAGCAGGATGCCCAGCACCAGGATGGTCGCGCCGGAGAGCGCACCGACACCGTTGAAGACCTCGTCGTACTGGGTGGTGCCCAGCGTGGCGAACATCAGGAAGATGCCGATGGCCAGGCCGGCGTCGCCGACCCGGTTCATCAGGAAGGCCTTCTTGCCGGCGGTGGCCGCCGACGGCCGGGTGTACCAGAACGAGATCAGCAGGTACGACGCCAGACCGACGCCCTCCCAGCCGAAGTAGAGCATCACGTAGTTGTTGCCCAGGACCAGCAGCAGCATCGCGGCGACGAAGAGGTTGAAGTAGGCGAAGAACTTCCGCCGCCCCTCGTCGTGCTCCATGTAGCCCACCGCGTACAGGTGGATCAACGAGCCGACCCCGGTGATCAGCAGGACGAACACGCCGGAGAGCGGGTCGAAGAGCAACCCGAAGTCCACGTGCAGTCCGCCGACCACGATGAAGTCCCACAGGCTCTGTTCCGCCGAGCGCGCCTCGGCGTCCAGCCCGGCCAGGCTGAAGAACATCGACAAGCCCAGGACGAACGTCGCGGCGACCGCAGCGACGCCGAGCCAGTGACCCCACTTGTCGGCCTTCCTGCCCAGCAACAGCAGGACCGTGGCGCTGGCCAGCGGAATGGCCACCAGCAGCCAGATTCCGCTCAGCAGCCCCGTCGCGTGGGCATACTCCACTGTCTGTTCCACGTGAAGGCCCCTTTAGTACTTGAGGAGGTTGGCGTCGTCAACGCTGGCCGAGCGCCGCGTCCGGAAGATCGACATGATGATGGCCAGCCCGATGACGACCTCGGCCGCCGCGACCACCATCACGAAGAACGAGATGATCTGGCCGTCGAGCGTGCCGTTGATCCGGCTGAAGGTCACCAGCGCGAGGTTCGCGGCGTTCAGCATCAGCTCGATGCACATGAACAGCACGATCGCGTTGCGGCGGACCAGCACACCGGCGGCACCGATGGTGAAGAGGATCGCCGCCAGTACGAGGTAGTAGTCGGGAGTCACTTCTCAGTCCCCTTCGGTGCGATCTCCTTAGCAGTCAGCTCGCGCACAGGAAGGATCGCCGAGATGCTGCGCTCGGAGCCGTTGCCGTCCGGCAGCCGGGCCGGCGCCGCGACCGACATGGTGTTCGCGTAGACGCCCGGGCCCGCCTTGGCTCCCGGGTACGAGCCCGGCCGGAAGCGCGCCTTCATGCGCGTGACCTGGTCGGCGATGTCGCCCTTGGCCCGCTCGACGTGGGCGAGCACCATGGCACCGACCGCCGCGGTGATCAGCAGCGCGGAGGTGACCTCGAAGGCGAAGACGTACTTGGTGAACAGCAGGCGCGCGATGCCCTGCACGTTGCCGCCGGCGGCGCTGTTCGCCTCGGCCAGGCCGACGACCTCGGTGCCGGCCAGCGAGCGGGCCAGGCCGGTCGCGACGAGCACCCCGAACGCGACGCCGAGCAGGATGGCCGCGATGCGCTGCCCCCGCAGGGTCTCGATCAGGGAGTCGGAGGCGTCCCGGCCGACCAGCATCAGCACGAACAGGAACAGCATCATGATCGCGCCGGTGTAGACGATGATCTGCACCGCACCCAGGAACGGCGCCTGGTTGATCACGTAGATGAAGCCCAGGCAGAGCATCGTGACGACCAGCCAGAGGGCCGAGTGCACCGCGTTGCGCGCGATGACCATGCCCAGGCCGCCGATGACGGCGAGCGAGCCCAGGATCCAGAAGCCCCAGGCCTCACCGGTGGAGACCTGGCCCGCGGCGGCCGCGGCGTAGGCGAACATCAGGAGGCCTCCCGTCGTACCGTGCCCGCGGTCTCCGGCCGGGCGGCCGGGTCGACGGCGGTCGCCGCGTCGTCGGTGCCCGCGTCGGACCACGGCGCCCGTTCGGCACCGGCCGACGTGCCCGGGTTGGTCAGCGCACCGAGGTAGTAGTCCTTGTCGGTGTCGCCGAGCCGCATCGGGTGTGGCGGCTGCTCCATGCCGGGCAGCAGCGGCGCCAGGAGCTCCTTCTTGGTGAAGATGAGGTCCTGACGGCTGTCGCGGGCCAGCTCGTACTCGTTGCTCATGGTCAGCGAACGGGTCGGGCAGGCCTCGATGCACAGTCCGCAGAAGATGCAGCGGGCGTAGTTGATCTGGTAGATGCTGGCGTACCGCTCACCGGGCGAGAAGCGCTGCTCGTCGGTGTTGTCGCCACCCTCGACGTAGATCGCGTCCGCCGGGCAGGCCCAGGCGCACAGCTCGCAGCCGATGCACTTCTCCAGGCCGTCCGGGTGCCGGTTGAGGATGTGCCGCCCGTGGTAGCGCGGCGCCGGCGTCGGCGGTGTGAACGGGTAGTCGGTGGTGATGACCTTGCGGAACATGTGCGCGAAGGTCACCCCGAAGCCCTTGAACGAGCCGGTGAACGTTCCCACGTCACACCTCCTTGTCTGACGTGTCGTCCGGGGTGGGCGTGGTGCCGCCGACCGTGGCCGGCTGCCGTTCGGCGACCGCCCGGCGGGCCCGTGGGCTGGGTGGTACCTGGAGGTCCATCGGCGGGACCGGGAAGCTGCCCGGGGGCCGGGCGGCCAGCTGTTCCTCGATGGAGAACTCGCGGGGCTTCTTGCTGGCCGGCCAGAGCAGCGCGATGCCGAGCACCACCACCGCCGCGGCCAGGTAGACGAGCCAGCGGGCGCCGCCGTCGATCCGGTCGTTGGTGACCCGGACGCCGGCCAGGAACAGGATCCAGACCAGGTTGACCGGGATCAGAACCTTCCAGCCGAAGCGCATGAACTGGTCGTAGCGCATCCGGGGCAGGGTGGCCCGCAGCCAGATGAAGCCGAAGAGCAGCAGCAGCACCTTGCCGAGCCACCAGATCAGCGGGAACCAGCCGGAGTTGGCGCCCTCCCACCAGCTGATCGGCCACGGAGCCCGCCAGCCGCCGAGGAACAGCGTGGTGGCGAACGCCGAGACGGTGATCATGTTGATGTACTCGGCCAGGAAGAACAGCGCGAACTTGAACGACGAGTACTCGGTGTGGAAGCCGCCGACCAGCTCGGACTCCGCCTCGGGCAGGTCGAACGGGGCCCGGTTGGTCTCGCCGACCGCCGCGATGCAGTAGATGACGAAGCTGGGCAGCAGCAGGACCGCGTACCAGCTCGGCGCGGTCGGGCTCCAGCCGAAGATGTCGAACGCCGTGGTGGGGTTGTTGCCCGCCTGGGCCGCGACGATCTGCGAGGTGCTCATGGTGCCCGCGGTCATGAAGACCGCCACGATGCTCAGGCCCATCGCGACCTCGTACGAGATCATTTGCGCACTCGACCGCAGCCCGCCCAGCAGCGGATACGTCGAACCCGACGCCCAGCCGGCCAGCACCACGCCGTAGACGGCCATCGACGAGCAGGCCAGCAGCACCAGCACCGAGACCGGCACGTCGGTCAGCTGCAGCGCCGTCTTGTGGCCGAACATCGAGACGACCGGCCCGAAGGGGATCACCGAGAACGCGGTGAACGCCACCGTCGCCGAGATCACCGGGGCGATGAAGTACACCACCTTGTCGGCGGTCTTCGGGATGATCTCCTCCTTGAACGGCAGCTTGACGCCGTCCGTGAGGCTCTGCAGCCAGCCCTTGGGCCCGACCTGGTTGGGGCCCGGGCGGACCGCCATCCGGGCCACGACCTTGCGCTCGTAGTTGATCGTGAACAGCGTCAGCAGCAGCAGGATGACGAATACACCCAGCAGCTTGATCAGGACGATCCACCAGACGTCGTTCTCGAACGTCGCCAGGGTCGGGTCCTGCGCTTTCGCGAGGATCAGCGAATTCATGCGGTAGCTCCCTGAGCCAGGATCGGGCCAGGCTGGCCGGCGCTGAGCCGGACCACCGCACCCGAGGTGACGCCGAGGCTGCGACGCAGCGTCGAGCCCGGCGAGTTCGTGGGCAGCCACACCACCTGCGCGGGCAGGTCGGTGATCGCCGCCGGCAGAGTGATCGCGCCGCGGTCGGTGCCGACCGTGACGGCGTCACCGTCGGCCACTCCGAGCGCCTCGGCCAGCCCCTTGCCCAAGCGGACCACCGGGGTGCGGGCCGTGCCGGCCAGCACCTCGTCGCCGTCGAGCATCGAGCCGAGGTCGATCAGGTGGTGCCAGGACGCCAGCACCGCCTCCTGGTCCCCGACCTTCGGCAGCGCGGCAGCAGCGACGGCCGGCACTGCCGGGCGGTCGGCGCGGCTCGCGGGCATGCTCCCCAGCTCGCGGCGGATGGCGGCGACGTCACCGGTGGCCAGCGAGACATCCATGAGAGCGGCGATGGCCTCCAGCACCCGGCCGTCGGTCATCGCGGTGGTGTTCAGCACGGCGTCGAAGGTCCGCAGCCGGCCCTCCCAGTCCATGAAGGTGCCGGGCTTCTCGGCGGCCGGGGCGATCGGCAGCACGACGTCGGCGCGGCGGGTGACCGCGCTCTGCCGCAGCTCCAGGCTGACCAGGAACGGCACCGCGTCGAGGGCCTGATCGGCCAGCCGCGGGTCGGCCAGGTCGGCCGGGTCCACGCCGGCGACCAGCAGAGCGCCCAGGGTGCCGTCCGCGGCGGCCGCGACGATCGCGTCCGTGTCGCGGCCGACCGTGCCGGGCAGCGCGCCGGCCTCGACGTCCCAGGCCGCGGCGAGCTCGGCCCGCGCACCCGCGTCGGTGACCGGACGGCCGCCGGGCAGCAGGTTGGGCAGGCAGCCCGCGTCCACCGCGCCCCGGTCGCCCGCGCGCCGCGGCACCCAGGCAAGCCGGGCGCCGGTGCGGTCGGCCAGCGCGGCGGCGGCCGAGAGACCACCGGGCACGCTCGCGAGCCGCTCGCCGACGATCAGCAGGGCGCCGGGCACGGCGAGTGCGGCGCTCACGGCCGCGTCGGTGCCGAGCAGCCGGGCCTCGTCACCGGGCACGGCCGCGACGAGCGTCGCGCCGAGCTTCTCAAAACCCCGGCTGAGGTACGGCGCCACGGCCGTGACCTTGAGCTTGCCCTTCCCGTGGCCCTTACGCAGCCGCAGGAAGAGGATCGGGCACTCCTCCTCGGGCTCGAGGCCGACGATGACCGCGGCGGGCGCGTTCTCGACGTCCTCGTAGGTGACGTCCGTGACGCCTGCGACGGAGGAGGCCAGGAAGTCGGCCTCCTCGCCGGACAGCGGGCGCGCCCGGAAGTCGATGTCGTTGGTGCCGAGGGCGACCCGGGCGAACTTCGCGTACGCGTACGCGTCCTCGACCGTGAGACGGCCACCGGTCAGCACGCCGACGCCGCGGCCCTTCGCCGCCTGCAGCCCCTCGGCGGCGGCCAGCAGGGCCTCGCTCCAGGACGCCTCACGCAGCTGGCCGGTCTTGGCGTCACGCAGCATCGGGGTGGTGATGCGGTCGTAGCCGGTGGTGTAGCGGAAGCCCCACCGGCCCTTGTCGCAGTTCCACTCCTCGTTGACCGCCGGGTCGTCGCCGGCCAGGCGCCGCAGCACCTTGCCCCGGCGGTGGTCGGCCCGCATCGAGCAGCCGGCGGCGCAGTGCTCGCAGGCGGTCGGCGAGGAGACCAGGTCGAACGGGCGGGCCCGGAACCTGTACTGCTCGCCGGTCAGCGCGCCGACCGGGCAGATCTGGATGGTGTTGCCGGAGAAGTAGGAGTTGAAGGCGACGTCGCCCTCGCCCTCGCCGACCTGGCCGTCGCCGGTGCCCTCGCCGCCGAAGAAGTCGTCACGGTAGACGTTGATCTGCTCACCGGACGAGCGGTCCATCAGGTCGATGAACTTGTCGCCGGCGATCTCCTCGGAGAAGCGGGTGCAGCGCTGGCACAGGATGCAGCGCTCCCGGTCCAGCAGCACCTGGCTGGAGATGTGGATCGGCTTCTCGTACTCGCGCTTGTGCTCGTGGAAGCGCGAGTCGACGCGGCCGTTCGACATCGCCTGGTTCTGCAGCGGGCACTCGCCACCCTTGTCGCAGGTCGGGCAGTCGAGGGGGTGGTTGGCCAGCAGCAGCTCCATCACGCCGCCCTGCGCCTTGGCGGCGACCGGGGAGCTGAGCTGGGTCTTGACCACCATGCCCTCGGCCACCGTCTGGGTGCAGGAGGCGACCGGCTTGCGCTGGCCTTCCACCTCGACCAGACACTGGCGGCAGGCGCCGGCCGGGGCCAGCAGCGGGTGGTCGCAGAACCGCGGGATCGCGATGCCCATCCGCTCGGCGACCCGGATGACCAGCTCGCCCTTGGCGGCGGTCACCTCCACGCCGTCGACGGTCAGCGTGACCTCATCGGTCTTCTTGGCGACGTCGGTCATCAGTGCGCTCCTACCAGGGCCTTCTCGGACAGCCGCGGAGCGGTCCGGCCCTCGATGTAGTCCAGGTAGTCCTGGCGGAAGAACTTCAGCGTCGACATGACCGGCGTCGCGGCGCCGTCTCCGAGGCCGCAGAAGGAGCGGCCGAAGATGTTGTCGGCGGTGTCCTGGAGGGTGTCCAGGTCCTGGTGGGTGCCCTGACCGGAGAGGATCCGGCGGTACGTGCGGACCATCCAGTAATTGCCCTCGCGGCACGGGGTGCACTTGCCGCAGGACTCGTGGTGGTAGAACTCCAGCCAGCGCCAGGTCGCGTACACCGGGCAGTCCTGGTCGGAGAAGATCTGCATCGCCGTGGTGCCCAGGATCGAGCCCGCCGCGGCCACTCCCTCGAAGTCCATCGGGGTGTCGATGTGCTCGGCCGTCAGCAGCGGCGTCGAGGAGCCACCCGGCGTCCAGAACTTGAGGTTGTGACCCGGCTTCATGCCCCCGGCCAGCTCGATCAGCTCGCGCAGGGTGATGCCGAGGCCGCACTCGTACTGGCCCGGGTTGGCGATCCGGCCGGAGAGCGAGTAGATCATCGGGCCGGACGACTTCTCCGTGCCCATGCTCTTCCACCAGTCCGCGCCGCCCAGCACGATGTACGGCACCGACGCGATGGTGCCGACGTTGTTGACCACCGTCGGGCTCGCGTACAGGCCGGCGACCGCGGGGAACGGCGGGCGCAGCCGGGGCTGGCCGCGGAAGCCCTCGAGCGAGTCCAGCAGCGCCGTCTCCTCGCCGCAGATGTACGCCCCCGCGCCGCTGTGCACGACGAGGTCGAGGTCGAACCCGGAGCCGAGGATGTTCTCGCCGAGGTAGCCCTTGGCGTACGCCTCCCGGACCGCGTTGCGCAGCCGCCGGGTGGCGTGGACGGCCTCGCCGCGGATGTAGATGAACGCCCGGCTGGCCCGGATCGCGTAGGCCGCGATGATCGCGCCCTCCACCAGCGAGTGCGGGTCGTACGTCATCAGCGGCAGATCCTTGCAGGTGCCGGGCTCGCCCTCGTCGGCGTTGATGACGAGGTAGTGCGGCTTGCCGTCGCCCTGCGGGATGAAGCCCCATTTGAGACCGGTCGGGAAGCCGGCCCCGCCGCGGCCGCGGAGGCCGGAGTCCTTGATGAGCTGGATCAGGTCGTCGGGGTGGACGTCCAGCGCCTTGCGGACGGCGGCGTACCCGTCGAGCCGCTCGTAGGTGTCGATCTGCCAGGCGTCCGGCGACAGCCAGCGCTTGGTGAGGACGGGGGTGAGCTTCTGAAGAACCTCACGCCGGGGCTGAGTCACTTCTTCTCCTCGTTGCCGCGCGGAGTGTTCTGCCAGCCGGGGTTGTCGTTCGTGGTGGCCGGCTGCTTCTGGGCGGCGGTGCCCTCGCTGACGATGCTCTCGCCGCGCTCGGTGTCGCCGGCGGGCTTGCCGTCGCCGGCGACCTCGTTCTTCGCCGCGCCGGCCGCCTCGGCCGGGTTGCTCGGAGCCGGGGTCTGGTTCGGCAGCCCGGCGCTGGTCGCGGCCGGGGCCGGGGTGTCGGCGGTGGGGTTGCGGGCTTCGGCGGCCCGGGTCTCCGGGTCCTTGTCGTCGCCGGCCTTGACCGGCGCACCGGCCTTGCGGTGCTCGACCTTGTCGACGACCGTGGCCGCCGCGGCCTTGACCTTGGAGGCCACGTTGGCGATGAGGCCGCCGTGCTTCTCCTCGGTCCGCGGCGCGGAGACCGGGCCGGGGTCCTTGACGGCCTTGGCGGACTCGTCGCGGGCCGGCTTGGTGGTGGTGATCGGGGTGTCGATGTTGAAGTTCGCCACCGCGACGCCGTGCTCCTGGGCCAGGGTCACGCCGCGCAGGGTGGGCGCCCCGGCCGGACCGTCGGCGACCGCACCCTCACGCTCGTCGGCGAAACCGGCCAGCTGGAACTGCATCTCCTTGAGCGAGCAGATCCGCGCGCCGCGGGACGGCATCGGCCGCTCCCCCTTGCGCAGCTGCTCGACCAGCTCGACCGCCGCCTGCGGAGTGCTGTTGTCCACCGCGAAGTCGTAGTTGACCGTCACGACCGGCGCGTAGTCGCACGCCGCGAGGCACTCGGCGTGTTCCAGCGTGATCTTGCCGTCGGCCGTGGTCTGGTCGTGCCCGACCCCGAGGTGCTCGACCAGGCCGTCGTAGATCTCCTGGCCGCCGAGCACGTTGCACAGCGTGTTGGTGCAGACGCTGACCAGGTATTCGCCGGTCGGCTTGCGCTTGTACATGGTGTAGAAGGTCGCCACCGCGCCGACCTGGGCCTTGTTGATGCCCAGGATCTCGGCGCAGAACGCGACACCGTTGGGGCTGACGAAGCCCTCCTCGGTCTGCACCAGGTGCAGCAGCGGGAGCAGCGCCGAACGCTCACGACCCGCCGGGTAGCGCGCGAGGATCTCGCGCGCCGGCTCGAGGAGCTTCTCGGCCAGCGGCGCTGCCGCCGGGGAGAAGTCCACAGTCACATCTGACATTTAGCGGTCACACCCACCCATCACGGGGTCCAGGGAGGCGCCGCCGGCGATGACGTCGGCCAGCAGCGCACCCTCGGCCATCGCGGGGATGGCCTGGAGATTCACGAAGCTCGGGTCGCGGTAGTGCACCCGGTACGGGTGGGTGCCACCGTCGGAGACGGCGTGCACACCCAGCTCGCCACGCGGATGCTCGATGCCGACGTAGACCTGGCCGGGCGGCACCCGGAAGCCCTCGGTCACGAGCTTGAAGTGGTGGATCAGCGACTCCATCGACTGACCCATGATCTTGGCGACGTGCTCGAGCGAGTTGCCCATGCCGTCGACGCCCACGGCCAGCTGGGCCGGCCAGGCGATCTTCTTGTCCGCGATCATCACCGGGCCGGGCTTGAGCCGGTCCAGCGCCTGCTCGACGATCTTCAGCGACTCCCGGATCTCCGCCATCCGGACCAGGTAGCGACCCCAGACGTCGGCGGTGGTCGCGGTCGGCACGTCGAACTCGTAGTTCTCGTAACCGCAGTACGGCATGGTCTTGCGCAGGTCCCAGGCCAGGCCGGCCGAGCGCAGCACCGGGCCGGTGACGCCCAGCGACAGGCAGCCCGTCACGTCGAGGACGGCGACGCCCTGGGTGCGCTCCTGCCAGATGACCTGGCCGGAGAGCATGGCCTCGTATTCCTTGAGCTTCTTGGGCAGGTAGACGAGCAGGTCCCGGATCTTGCGGATCGCCGAGTCCGGCACGTCCTGCGCGACCCCGCCCGGACGGATGTACGCGTGGTTCATCCGCAGGCCGGAGGTCTCCTCGAAGATGTCGAGGATGTACTCACGCTCGCGGAAGCCGTACAGCATCATCGAGATCGCGCCGAGCTCCATGCCCGTGGTGGCGATCCACACCAGGTGCGACGAGATCCGGTTGAGCTCCATGAAGAGCACCCGGATGGTGTTCGCCCGCTCGGTGATGTCGTCGGTGATGCCGAGCAGCTTCTCGACCGCCAGGCAGTAGCCGGTCTCGTTGAACAGCGGCGCCAGGTAGTCCATCCGGGTCACGAAGGTCGTGCCCTGGGTCCAGTTGCGGTACTCGAGGTTCTTCTCGATGCCGGTGTGCAGGTAACCGACGACCGGGCGGACCTGGGTGACGGTCTCGCCCTCGAGCTCCAGCACCAGCCGCAGCACGCCGTGCGTCGACGGGTGCTGCGGGCCCATGTTGACGACGATCTTCTCGTTGCTGAGCGGATCGATGCCACCGGTGATGGTGTCCCAGTCGCCCCCGGTGACGTTGAAGACCCGGCCTTCGGTGGTCTCGCGCTCGGTGGCGTACCCGGCTCCGCTGGTCGTCTGGCTTGTCATTGGTAGACCCTCCGCTGGTCCGGCGGCGGAATTTCGGCGCCCTTGTACTCGACGGGCACGCCGCCGAGCGGATAGTCCTTGCGCTGCGGGTGGCCTTCCCAGTCATCCGGCATCAGGATCCGGGTGAGGTTGGGGTGGCCGTCGAAGACGACACCGAACATGTCGTAGATCTCGCGCTCCTGCCAGTCGGCAGTGGGGTACACGCTCGTCACGCTCGGCAGGCTGACGCCCTCCGCCACGGCCGCCTCCAGGCGGACCCGGCGGCGGTACGTCATGGAGGTGAGCTGGTAGGAGACGTGGAAGCGGCGGTTGTCGCTGCCCAGGTAGTCGACCGCGTCCACCGAGGAACACAGCTCGAAGCGCAGCGACTCGTCGTCGCGCATGATCTGGGCGACCTCGGCGATCCGCTCCGGCTTGATGTGCAGGGTCAGCTCGCCCCGGTCGACGACGACCTTCTCGATCGCGTCGGCGAAGCCCGGGTAGGCCTCCTCCAGCGCGTCGTGGACCTCGTCGAAGTAGCCGCCGAACGGGCGCGGGGTGTCGGCCGTGGTCGGTCGCCGGCGGGCCAGGCCGCCGAAGCCGGACACGTCGCCGGTGCCCTGGACGCCGAACATGCCCTTGTCGGGGCTCGGCGGCGTCTGGGCCGGAGCGTCGAGGTCGGCGCCGACCGGCTGAGTGGCGGGTACGCCGCCGTCGGACTCGTTGGTCACTTGCCACCCTCCCGAAGGTGCGGCTGCAGCTTCATCCAGTTCTCGATGCGCAACTGCTCCTCGCGGCCTTCCTTGACGGCCTGCGTCCACTCCGCCCGGCGGGCCTTGTCCACCCGGTACGACGAGGGCATCGCGCCCGGTGCGACGACCGGCAGCTTGCCCTCGGCCCGGCGCGCCTCGAGCATCTTGCGGCCGTTCGGGCCGAGCGGGGCGGCCATGACCTTCTCGCGCATCTTGAGGATCGCGTCGATCAGCATCTCCGGCCGCGGCGGGCAGCCGGGCAGGTAGATGTCGACCGGGACGATGTGGTCCACGCCCTGCACGATCGCGTAGTTGTTGAACATGCCGCCGGACGAGGCGCACACGCCCATCGAGATGACCGAGCGCGGCTCGGGCATCTGGTCGTAGATCTGGCGCACGACGGGGGCCATCTTCTGGCTCACCCGGCCGGCCACGATCATCAGGTCGGCCTGCCGCGGCGAGGCCCGGAAGACCTCCATGCCCCAGCGGCCGAGGTCGTAGTGCGGTCCGCCGGCGGCCATCATCTCGATGGCGCAGCAGGCGAGGCCGAAGGTGGCGCCCCAGAACGACGACTTGCGGGCCCAGTTGGAGAGCTTCTCCACCGAGGTCAGCAGAATGCCGCTGGGCAGCTTCTCTTCGATTCCCATGTCAATCAGTCCCAGTTCAATCCGCCGCGTCGCCACACGTACGTGTAGGCGATGAAGACAGTGACGATGAAGAGGACCATCTCGACGAAGCCGAACAGGCCGAGCGCCTCGAAGGACACCGCCCACGGGTAGAGGAAAATGGTCTCGATGTCGAAGACGATGAACAGCATCGCGGTCAAGTAGAACTTGACCGGGAAGCGACCGCCACCGATGGGCTGCGGAGCCGGCTCGATGCCGCACTCGTACGCCTCGAGCTTGGCCCGGTTGTAGCGCTTCGGACCCACGATCGGCGCGATCGACACCGAGAACAGGGCGAAGAGCGCACCGAGGATCAGCAGCCCGACGATCGGTACGTAGGGATTGAGCGTCATACCGTCTCCTGCTCGACTGTTAGCCGCTTCACACTATTAATCCGCTTTGGCGTCTTGTCGACCGGGGTCCACTTGTCTCTCATACCGCCGGTGCGACCTTCGTCAGGCCGTTGATGATGCGGTCCATGGCGTCGCCGTCCCTTGGATCCGTCAGGTTGGCCAGCAGCTTGAGCACGAACCGCATCAAGGTCGGGTGCGGCATGCCGTGCTTGGTGGCGATCCGCATGATCTGCGGGTTGCCGATGAGCTTCACGAAGACCCCGCCCAGGCGGTAGTACCCCCCGAACCGGATCTTCAACTCCGACGGGTAGGCCTGCAGGGCGCGCTCGCGGTCGGCGCCGGCCGGGCGCGCGAGGGCCTGGACGGCCACCTCCGCGGCCAGCTCGCCGGACTCCATCGCGTAGGCGATGCCCTCGCCGTTCATGGGGTTGACCATGCCACCGGAGTCGCCGACCAGCATGACGCCGCGCGTGTAGTGCGGCACCCGGTTGAAGCCCATCGGCAGCGCGGCCCCCAGGACCGGGCCGTCGGCGTTGGCCTCGCCGCGCATGCCCCACTCCTCGGGCGTGGTGTTCAGCCAGTCGGTGAGCATGGCGCGGTAGTTGGTCTTGCCGAAGGCGCTGGAGGAGTTGAGGATGCCCAGGCCCACGTTGACCCGGCCGTCGCCCAGGCCGAAGATCCAGCCGTAGCCGGGCAGCAGCCGGTCGCGGTCCTGGGCGCTGCGCAGCTCCAGCCAGGACTCCAGGTAGTCGTCGTCGGCGCGTACCGGGGACTGGTAGTAGCGCCGGACGGCGACGCCGAGCGGGCGGTCGTCGCGCTTGGCCAGTCCCATCGCGAGCGGGAACTTGCCGGACACGCCGTCCGCCGCGATCACCAGCGGGGCCCGATACTGGACGGGTTCCTTCCCGGGGCCGGCCTTGGCCTCGACACCGATGGCGCGGCCGTCGGCGTCGAGCACCGGGCCGGTGACGTTGACCCCGGTGCGCAGCAGGGCGCCGGCTTCCACCGCGCGCCTGGCCAGCATGTCGTCGAAGTCGAGGCGGGTGCGCACGAGACCGTAGTTGGGGAAGCTCGCGAGCTCCGGCCAGTCCAGCTCGAGGCGGACGCCGCCACCGATCACCCGCAGGCCGCGATTGTGCAGCCAGCCCGCCTTCTCGGAGGTGTCCACACCCATCCGGATCAGCTGGCGGGTCGCGCGTGGAGTGAGGCCGTCACCGCAGACCTTCTCGCGCGGGAACTCCGTCTTCTCCAGCAGCAGGACGCGCAGGCCGTGGCGCGCCATGTGGTACGCCGCGGCGGAGCCGCCCGGCCCAGCCCCGACCACGATCACGTCGGCCTCGTCGGCGACGGTTCCCCCTGCGACAGCGAGGTCGTTCACGGCTCACCTCCGTCAAGCGCGGGCTCGTGAAACAGTTCACAAGCCAGCCCAGTCGGAGTCTAAGACGGCCATCGAAGCGGATAGGGGTTAGGGAACCCTAACTGTTTCGGAACTGTTCCGGCTTCTCGCGAGAGCCCGCTGCAGGACCTCGCGGGCGACTCCGTCCAGGTGCTCGGAAAACGTACCGCCCATCGCGGCATCGAGCGCGACGATCAGCTCATCCACCAACCGCTGCGCCTGTTCCGGGTCCCGCACGGCCACCAACCGGATACGATGCGCCAGCTCCAGGGCCCGGCGCTCGCCCTCGTCACGGTCGTCGATCGGGACGTCGATGTCCGAGTCGTCGACCAGGCAGTCGATTGTCGTCATGTCCTCGAGTCAAACACCCCGGACCGGCGAGAACCGGGCAAACGCTCATTTTTCAGATCTTCGTGGCCCGGTGCAGGGCAACGACCCCACCGGTGAGGTTGCGCCACCCGACCCGCGCCCACGGGCCCGCGCCCGCGATGCGGGCGGCCAGCCCGGACTGGTCCGGCCAGGCGCGGATCGACTCGGCCAGATAGACGTACGCCTCCGGGTTGCTCGACACGCCGCGGGCCACGGTGGGCAGGCTGCGCATCAGGTACGACAGGTAGACGGTGCGGAACGCCGCGTTGGTCGGGTGGCTGAACTCGCACACCACCAGGCGCCCGCCCGGCCGGGTGACCCGGCCCAGCTCCCGCAGCGCCGCGCCGGTGTCGACGACGTTGCGCAGGGCGAAGGAGATCGTCACCGCGTCGAACGTGTCGTCGGGGAACGGCAGCTTGAGCGCGTCCCCGGCGACCAGTGGCACAGCCCGGCCGGCGGCCCGACCGGCCCGCAACATCCCGGTGGAGAGATCGGCACCCACCGCGTACGCCCCCGAGCGGCCCAGCTCCTCGGTCGACACCCCGGTGCCCGCGCCGACGTCGAGGACCCGCTCCCCCGGCCGCAGCCCCAGGGCGGCCCGGGTGGCCCGGCGCCAGCCGCGGTCCTGGCCGAAGGAGAGCACCGTGTTGGTGAGGTCGTACCGCTCGGCCACACCGTCGAACATCTCGGCGACCTCGTGCGGCTGCTTGTCCAGATCTGCGCGCGTCACGCCCCCACTTTGCCAGCCGCGCACATGGAAAGGGCGGGATGGTGACCCATCCCGCCCGTTCATCTTGCGTTATATATACGACCGCCATCGGTCGGGTCCGACCCCGCCGCCGACGGTCATGAGTCGTGGCGACGCTTCAGTGTTGCGGTGTTACGCAGGCAACGTAACCAGCACCAACGCGCCGGACCAGAGACACACGCGGCTCGTTACCGAGGAGCAATCAGCCCCTCACCGCTTCGCCGAGGCGCACCTGGCCGATCGGCCGGTGACCCCGGTCATCCGGCCCATCGACACCCCTCAGCGCGGGGGCCGCCGGGTCTCGAGAAGCTATCGGGCCTCGACGAGCGGCAGCTCGGTGCGGCCCGCGCCGCCGCCGGGCATCGCGATCGACGAGAAGTGCGACACCACGCGCTCGTCCGTCGGGTCGTCGGCCTCGGTCGCGTGCACCGCGAGGTGCCGGTACAGGGTGTCGCGCTGCGCCGGGACCCGGCCCGCCGTGCGGATCATCCAGATCAGCTCGTGCAGGTTCGACCGGTGCCGGGCGCCGGCCGAGGAGATCACGTTCTCCTCCAGCATGATCGAGCCGAGGTCGTCGACGCCCAGGTGCAGAGCGAGCTGGCCGACGTCCTTGCCGGTGGTCAGCCAGGACGCCTGCAGGTGGGCGATGTTGTCGAAGAACAGCCGGGAGACCGCGATGAAGCGCAGGTATTCCATCGTGGTGGCCTGGGTGCGGCCCTTGAGGTGGTTGTTCTCCGCCTGGTACGTCCACGGGATGAACGCGCGGAAACCGCCCACGCTGCCCTCGGCCTCGACCGCCGAGTCCACGTAGCCGTTCGCCACGGCGAGGTCCTGCACGTCGCGGATCATCCGGATGTGCTCGATGCGCTCGGCGTTGGTCTCGCCGGTGCCCATCATCATCGTGGCCGTGGAGCTCAGGCCGTTGCGGTGCGCGACCGCCATGACCTCGAGCCAGCGCGCGCCGGACTCCTTGAGCGGCGCGATCGCCTTGCGCGGCCGGTCGGGCAGCATCTCGGCGCCGGCCCCCGCGATGGAGTCGAGGCCGGCGGCCTTGATCCGCAGCACCGCCTCCTCGATGGAGACGCCGGAGACCTTGGCCATGTGCAGGATCTCGCTGGGGCCGATCGAGTGGATGGCCAGCTGCGGGTAGGCCTGCTTGACCGAGGAGAAGAGATTCTCGTAATACTCCACGCCGTAGTCCGGGTGATGGCCGCCCTGGAGCATGACCTGGGTCGCGCCGAGCTCGACCGCCTCGCCGCACCGGTGCAGGATCTCCTCCATCGGGTGCGACCAGCCCTCGGCGTGCTTCGGCGCCCGGTAGAAGGCGCAGAACTTGCAGGCCGTGACGCAGACATTGGTGTAGTTGATGTTGCGATCGATCAGGTAGGTGACGATCCCGTCCGGGTAGCGCCGGCGCCGGACCGCGTCAGCCGCCTCGCCGAGGGCGTGGAAGGGCGCTTCGGTGTAGAGCAGCAGCGCCTCCTCGGGCGTGATCCGCCCACCGTCGGCCCCACGCTGCAGGATGCTGTCGATCTCCGGGTTCGCCGTCACGCCCCGAAGCCTACGTCCCGGATCCGGCAGTCGTCAGCGGCGTCGGTCACTGACGCGCCGCGCTGCTGCGGCGCTCGATCAGCACCCCGAGGCCGTCCAGGACCCGTTCGAGGCCGAACGCGTACGCGTGGCCGGGGTCGAAGGCGGCACCCAGCTCGGCGCCCGCCGCGGCGCCGACCCGCACGGCCGTCGGGTAGGCGGCCGGATCGAAGACCTTCGCCAGCAGCGGGCCGTTCTCGGCCCACCACTCCTGATCACTGCGCGCGCTGCGCTCGGCCGCGGCCTGCGCGTCGGCGGCGGCCCGGGCCGAGGCCCGCACGAAGCCGAGCAGGAACGTCAGGGCGGAGTCGGTCTCCACGTCGTCGAGGCCGGTGCCCGCGAAGGCGCGCAGCTCGTGCTCGTATTTCGCCATCAGGCCGGGGCCCAGCGGCGGCCGGCTCTGCGCGATGCCCGCCGCCCACGGGTGCTGCGCGAAGAGCAGCCTGTTGTCCTCGGCCACCGCCGCCAGCCGCTCCCGCCAGGACGCGTCCGCGCTGCCTTCGCGCGACATCCGCAGGTAGACGGCGTCGAGCATCAGGTCGAGCAAGGCGGCCTTGTCCGGTACGTACGTGTACAGCGTCATCGGCACGACGCCCAGCTCCTGGGCCACCCGCCGCATGCTCACCGCGTCGAGCCCCTCGTCGTCAGCGAGCGTGATGGCGGCGTCGACGACCTGGGCGACGGTCAGGCCCTTCTTACGGCCTCGCCGGCTCGCCGGCTCGTCGAACCAGAGCAGGTCGATGGTGCGTCGCGCCTCGGCCACGGGGTGGCACTCCTTTCTTGTACGGCGTATCTTATACGGCGTCCAACTAAACGGGCTGGGGGCCCGGTGACAGTGTCCCGCCTACCGTTCGGGCTTCGCCTCGCCGGGGCGCACCTGCGCCAGGGGCGGGCTCAGTCGTTAACCTCGACAGGTCGATCGGAATCGGAGTCGCAGTGCTCGTCGTGCATGGCGTGTGGATCGCCGGTGAGTCGGCGCCCGGGAGGCTCGCGCTCTGGGCCGAGGATCCCGCTCTCCCGCTGACCACCTCTTCCCGGGCTCGTCGCCGCCCCCATCCGTTCGCGGTGCCGCCCGGAGCCCTCGCCGCGGCTTTGACCGGCTCGTCGGATGACGTCCGAGACGCGCTGGCCAAGGCCGCCGAGACGGAGCTGGTCCTGCAGCTGCCCGGCACGGCCAAGGGTCCGCTGCCGTCGCCGGAGGCCGGCAGCGAGGCGCCCGGCCGGGGTCTGCGGCTGGGGGCCTGGGAGACACCGGCCCTGGTGCTGCCGGGCGAGCTGGCGCTGACCGCCCTGGGCGCGCTGGCCGAGCCCGATCCGGACGGGCCCTGGATCGCCGCGGCGTCCCTGCGCTACCTGTGCGTGCTGGCCGGGCACGCCTGCGACATGGCCCGCCGCGGGCGGATGCTGCCGCAGCTGGTGGTGGAGTCGGGCACGCCGGCCGGCCGCTGGCGGCCGGTGCTCACCGGCGCCGACGCCGCCGGCTATCGCGACTTCGCCGCGGCCATGCCCCCGGTGTGCCGCTCGGCCGCGGTGGGCGGGTCGTCCGACGACGCCGGGAGCAGTGCCACCGGCAGTGTCGGCCGCACGTTGCGGGACGCGCTCGAGGTCCTGGTGGATGCCGCCGCCCGCTCCCTGATGCCGGAGCGGATGCTGCTGGGGCTGCGGCCCGGCCCCAGGACCGCGCTCGCCGAGCGATGGCTCTTCTCGCTGACCGGCGCCGATCCCTCCTTGCCGGGGGCCAAGCCGGCCGACGTCGCCGAGCTGTCCAAGCCGCTGGTCGGCTGGTTGCGGTCGGCGCACGACGCCAACGGGCCGATCCGGGTGAGCTTCCGGCTGACCGAGCCCCCGCCCGGCACCGACGACTGGGCGCTCGACTTCGCCCTCCAGTCGGCCGACGATCCGAGTCTCTACCTGCCCGCCGACGACCTCTGGAGCGGCACGCGCATGCCCGGCCTGCCGGCCAATCCCGACGAGACGCTGCTCGCCGGGCTCGGCCGCGCGGTCCGGCTGTTCCCGGCGCTGCACGAGGCGCTGCTGGACGCCCGGCCGGCGGCCATGGCCCTGAACACGGGCGAGGCCCACGACTTCCTCCGGCAGGCCGCTCCCCTGCTGCAGGCCGCCGGCTTCGGCGTGCAGCTCCCGGCCTGGGCCGGGCGCAAGGCGGTCGGGCTCAAGCTGACCACCCGCACCCGCAGCAAGACGCCGTCCGGCAAGGCCGCCGCCGACTCCGGGTTCGGCCTCGAGCAGCTGGTCGACTTCCGCATCGACCTGGTGATCGGCGACGGCACGGTCAGCGCCGAGGAGCTGGCCGAGCTGGCCCGGCTCAAGGTGCCGCTGGTCCGGGTCCGGGGGCAGTGGGTCGAGCTGGACGATCGCCAGCTCAAGGCGGCTCTGAAGGCCGTCGGCAAGCGCCGCGAGGGCGAGCTGACCGCCGGCGAGGTGCTGCAGCAGGTGGTCGACGGCGGCGAGGAGGATCTGCCGCTGGTCGAGGTGGACGCGGACGGCGCGCTCGGTGACCTGATCTCCGGGCAGGCGGCTGAGCGGCTCACGCCGGTGCCGACACCGCCCGGGTTCCAGGGGACGCTGCGGCCGTACCAGGAGCGGGGGTTGTCGTGGCTGCACTTCCTGGCCCGGCTCGGCCTGGGCGGCATCCTCGCGGACGACATGGGCCTCGGCAAGACGGCACAGACGCTGTCGCTGCTGCTGGCCGAGCGCGTCGATCCGGATGTGCCGGTCGCCCCGACTCTGCTCGTCTGTCCTATGTCTCTGGTCAGCAACTGGCAGAAGGAAGCCGCCAGGTTCGCGCCCGCGCTGCGGGTGCATGTCCATCACGGCGGGGCCCGCAAGCGCGACGACGATTTCCGGTCCGTGGTCGCCACGGCCGATCTCGTCATCACCACATACGGCACCGCCCTGCGGGATCTCGGCGCCCTTCGTGAGGTCCAATGGGGACGGATTGCTTGCGACGAGGCCCAGGCGATCAAGAACAGCGGCACCCGGCAGGCCCAGGCAGTGCGGGCCATCCCGGCCCGGACCAGGCTGGCCCTGACCGGTACGCCGGTGGAGAACCATCTCGCCGAGCTCTGGTCCATCATGGAGTTCTGCAATCCCGGCCTGCTGGGGCCCGCGAAGCGGTTCCGCCGCCGCTTCCAGGAGCCGATCGAGGTGCGCGGCGACGCCGATGCCACCGCCGCTCTGAAGCGCGCCACCGGACCGTTCGTGCTGCGCCGCCTCAAGACCGACAAGTCGATCATCTCCGACCTGCCGGAGAAGAACGAGATGAAGGTCTGGTGCACGCTCACGGCCGAGCAGGCGACGCTCTACCAGGCCGTGGTCGAGGACATGATGGCCGTCATCGACAACAGCGAGGGCATCCAGCGGCGGGGCAACGTGATCGCCGCGATGACCAAGCTCAAGCAGGTCTGCAACCATCCCGCCCACCTGCTCAAGGACGGCTCCCGGCTGCCCGGTCGCTCCGGCAAGCTGGCCCGGCTGGAGGAGCTGACCGCGGAGATCATCGAGGACGGCGACAAGGCTCTGATCTTCACGCAGTATTCGGAGTTCGGGACCATGCTCCAGCCGTACCTGGCCGCGCATCTCGACCGGCCGGTGCTGTGGCTCCACGGTGGACTGTCGAAGGCGCGGCGGGACGAGCTGGTCGAGCGTTTCCAGAGTGACACCGAGCCGATGCTGTTCCTGCTCTCGCTCAAGGCGGCCGGCACGGGCCTGAATCTGACGGCCGCCAACCACGTCATCCACGTGGACCGCTGGTGGAACCCGGCAGTCGAGGACCAGGCGACCGACCGCGCGTTCCGCATCGGACAGTCCCGCAACGTGCAGGTGCGCAAGTTCATCTGCACCGGCACGCTCGAGGAGAAGATCGACGCGATGATCGAGCGCAAGAAGGCCCTGGCGTCCTCAGTGGTCGGTACGGGCGAGGACTGGGTGACCGACCTCAACACCGACCAGCTGCGCGAGCTGTTCGCCCTCGACCCGGTGGCGGTGAGCTGACCATGCCCGTGGACCCGCAGGGACGCTGGTTCGACAACACCGGGCCGATCCGGGTGGACGGCGGCCTCGCCGTGCGCGCCAAACGCGGCAAGATCGGCGAGCAGTGGTGGTCCCGCCGCTTCGTCGACATCCTGGAACGCACCTGCGACCCGGGCCGGCTCGCGCGCGGACGTGCGTACGCCCGCAAGGGTCAGGTCATCGACTTCGAGCTCACCCCCGGCCGGGTTGCGGGACGGGTGCAGGGATCACGCCCGCAGCCGTACGAGGTGACGATCGCCATCCCGGCCTACGACGAGGCACAGTGGACGCGCGTGCTGGCCGCGCTGGGATCACAGGCTCTGTATCGCGCGGCACTGCTCGCCGGGGAGATCCCGCACGAGTTGGTGGACCTGTTCGACGAGCTGGAGCTGCCGCTGTTTCCGTCCACACTGGAGATGAGCTGTTCGTGCCCGGACTGGGGCACGCCGTGCAAGCACGTGTCCGCGGTGCTCTACGTGCTGGCGGAGGCGTTCGACGACGACCCGTTCCTGGTGCTGGCCTGGCGCGGACGCGGCCGGGAGGGGTTGCTGACCGCCCTGCGCGGCCTGCCCGAACCGGTCGAGACCATCGACCCGCTCGCGGTCGAGGAGGTTGAGCTGCAGACGCGTCTGACCGACTTCTACACCCCGGCCATCTCACTGAGCCGGCTGCGCGAGCGCCCGGGCCGGGTGACGGTGCCGCCGGAGCTGCTGCTGCGGGTGCTGGACGCTCCGCAGATCCGGGTCCGCCACATCCCGCTGGTTGACATCCTCCGCCCGGCGTACCGCGACCTGGCCGACCCACCGTCCACATAGGGCCGCGGATGGTTGGATCGGCCGAAATCGCGGCGACGCGCCGGCCCCATCGGCAGCCGGCGGGCGGGCACCGTCCTCCCCGATCGCGTCCGGCCCGGTGAACGCCACCGCCACCCTCCGCACCACTCGCGGGCGGTGTGGTCGACGAGGCACACCGTCGCTGTCCTCAACCGCGGCAGTGGCCGGATTCCGGTGGGCCCGCGCCCGCCGCGCAGGCCCACCGGAGACCGCGCATGACAACAGACGGGCCTGCGTATGCCGCGCAGGCCCGTCCGTCACCGCACCGTCAGCCCTTGTGCCACTTCTGGTTCGCCGAACCCCCGCAGTCCCAGAGCTGGAGCCGGCCGCCGTCCGCACCGTTCCAGTCCTTGATGTCCACGCAGCGGTTCGCCTGCGGGTTCACCAGGTCGCCCGCGCCCGAGAGCACGAACTGCTGGGCCCCCGTACCGTTGCAGGTGTAGAGCTGCACCGGCGTGCCGTTCGCCGTTCCGCCGCCGGCCACGTCCATGCACTTGTTGTTCTGCGCCTGCAGGGCGCCGCCCGCCGACGTCCACTTCTGGGCGTTCGATCCGTTGCAGGTCCACGTCTGCAGCGGCGCGCTGTCGACGAAGTTGGCGCTCGGCACGTCGATGCACTTGCCGTTCCAGTCGCTGATCAGAGCCTGTCCCCCGCCCGTCGGCGGCGGCGTGGTCGGGCCGCCCGCACCGAACGGGGTCAGAATCAGCCCGGCCGCACGCGGGTCGCCGTCGTGCACCAGCGACTCGAAGGCGCCGACATCGTCGAAGGCGAACGCGTACGCCTTACCATCGGCCATGTTCTGGTGAATGATCTTGGCGTACTGGTTGGTCGGGTTGTTCTGGTAGAACTGCGCCGCGTTGGTGCTCGGCTGGGTGTCGATGGTGCCCAGCGTGCCGCGGTTCAGCGCCGCGCAGAGGGTACGCGAGATCGGCCCCTTCACCAGGTCGTTCGGTGCCGGCAGATCACCGTCGCAGCCCCAGACGCTGGCCGACGAGGGCTTGTTGAACGACGCCACCTGCTGGCCCGCGCTGTTCGTGAAGTTCATGACGTTGCCGGAGGTCCGGCCGAAGTACTTGGTGTTCGGCTGGTCCCCGAACGGCACCACCGTCAGCGTCTTGCTGGTGTACGCGTTCCACGCCGACGTGATGTACGAGTCCAGGTAGTTCGCGCTCATGAGCCCGGCCCCGGCGGCCTTGCCCGGCGCCAGCGCCCGCAGCACGGTTCCGTCCGAGCGGGTGTAGACCGTGTTACCCCAGCCGGCCTGGGCCTTGATGCCGTTGATGACGTTGTTGCGGCCGTTGTTGAGCAGCTCGCCGGTCTTCTTCGTCGCGCCGGAGGATCCGGTCACCGTCACCGCGTGCGGCACTGCGAACATGTCGACCTGCGAGCTGTTGAGCCACAGGCCCGCGTCGTTGTAGGTGAACTCGCTCCAGTCGAACAGGATGTTGTAGTTGGCGTCGCCGCTGGCCCACGGGGCGGGCTGCACCAGGCCGTCCGGGGTGAGGAAGAACTTGAGCTTCTCCCCCAGCGAGAAGTAGACCCGCCCGGAGAAGCCGCGCGGGAAGTTGATCGTCGTGGCGCCGCCGTTGCCGGGGCCGCCGATCGCCACGTCGGGGGCGGGCGAGGGCGGGAGCGAGCCGGCCGGCCACGGGGTGAAGGCGCCGCCCTGGTTGACGTAGCCGAGGCGGTTCGTGCTCAGGTTGATGCCGATCACGTACAGGTAGACGGCTTCGCCACGGCCGGAGTTGTTGGTGACGGTGACCGGCAGCACAGCCGGGCCGACCGCTTGGGCCGGCGCGGCCGCCGCCACGGCCGCGAGCGGCACGGTGACGGTGAGCGCGGCCAGCGCATGCAGAAGTTTTGATCTGATACGCACGATGACTCCTCGGGAGACGGACGGCGCAGGGGATGGGGGACGGCTCGTGAGAGCGCTCTCACAGCATCAAATGGTTAACACTGTGTGTCAATAGACACCAGCTGATGTATTGCCAGATTATTTCGGCACCCTCGTCGGCATAGGCTCGGATCATGAGTGACATGACCTACCGCCGCCTCGGCACCTCGGGCCTGGTCGTCTCGGTCGTCGGCATCGGCTGCAACAACTTCGGCCGCAAGCTCGACGTCGACGGCACCCGGGCGGTCGTCGACGCGGCGCTCGACGCGGGGATCACGCTGTTCGACACCGCCGACATCTACGGGACCCCGCACGGCAGTTCCGAGGAGTGCCTGGGCGCGGCCTTGAAGGGCCGGCGTGACGAGGTCGTGCTGGCGACCAAGTTCGGCATGGACATGGAGGGCCTCAACGGCGCGGACCATGGCGCCCGAGGTTCCCGGTCGTACATCATCCGGGCGGTCGAGGCCTCGCTGCGCCGGCTCGGGACCGACCACATCGACCTGTACCAGATCCACACCCCGGACGAGGCCACCCCGATCGAGGAGACCCTGTCGGCGCTGGACGACCTGGTCCGCAGCGGCAAGGTCCGCTACCTGGGCAACTCCAACTTCGCGGGCTGGCAGATCGCCGACGCGGACTGGACGGCCCGGACCGCCGGCCGCACCCCGTTCATCAGTGCGCAAAATCAGTACAGCCTGTTGCACCGCGAGGTCGAGGACGAGGTCGTGCCGGCGTGTGAGCAGTTCGGGCTGGGACTGCTGCCGTTCTTCCCGTTGGACAGCGGCCTGCTCAGCGGCAAGTACCAGCGCGGCACGCCGGCACCCGAGGGCACCCGGCTGGCCCAGGAGCGGTATCAGCGCTGGCTGGACGGGGCGGACTGGGACACCATCGAGGCGCTGACCGCGTACGGCAAGGAACGCGGGCACACCCTGCTCGACGTGGCGATCGCCGGCCTCGCCGCGCAGCCGGCGGTGACCAGCGTGATCGCCGGCGCCACGACCCCGGACCAGGTACGGGCGAACGCCGCCGCCGGGCAGTGGCGCCTCACCGCGGACGACGTGGCCGCCCTGGACCGGATCCTGAACCGCGGAGCCTGACGATGCAGGAGGAAGCCGCCCGGGCGATCCTCCCCGCAGCCGTCTACGACTACTACCGGGACGGCTTCGGCGCCCAAGTCACCCGGGACGAGGCCGCGGCAGCCTGGCGCGAGTGGCGGTTCGTCCCGCGGCTCTTCCGCGATGTCTCCCAGGTCAGCACCGAGGTCGAGCTGTTCGGCGCCCGGCTCGCCGCCCCGGTGCTGGCCGGACCGACCGCGCTGCACACGCTCGCGCATCCCGAGGGTGAGGCGGCAACCGCCCGGGGCGTCGCGGCGGCCGGCTCGTTGCTGGTGCTCAGCGCCCGGGCGGGCCGGTCGCCGGCCGAAATCGCGGTGGCCGGGCCCTGGTGGTTCCAGGCCTACGTGCTCCGGGACCGGGACATCACCGAGCAACAGGTACGCGCAGCCGTCGCCGCCGGGGCGGGCGCGATCGTGCTGACCGCCGATGCCCCGTTTGTGCACCCGCGGTCGGTACCGCAGGCCGGTGCGCTGTCCCCGGCGACCCGACCGGTGGGCCGGGAGCAGGATCCGGCCCTCGAGGCCGGCGCGATCGGCTGGCTGGCGGCGATCTCCGGCCGGCCGGTGCTGGTCAAGGGTGTGCTCGGGGCCCGGGACGCGTCGGCTTGTGTCGAGGCGGGCGCTGCCGGGGTGATCGTCTCCAATCACGGCGGCCGGCAGCTGGACCGGGTGGTCGCTACCGCGCGGGCGCTCGGCCCGGTTGCCGAGGCGGTCGCGGGCCGGGTGCCGGTGCTGGTGGACGGCGGCATCCGGGACGGCGGCGACGTGCTGACGGCATTGGCGCTGGGTGCGCGGGCGGTGCTCATCGGCCGCCCGGTGCTGTGGGCCCTGGCCACCGGCGGCGCGGACGGCGTCCGTGACTGCCTGGATTACTACCGCACCGACCTGGCCCGGACGATGGCGCAAGCCGGCTTACCGGCGATCAGCGACATCGACGCCGACGTGATCACCCGGCCCTGACCGAGCGGCCGAGCCGGCCCGGCCCGACCCGACCCGCGACCCCGGGCAGCCAGACCAGCCAAGCCGGCCACGACGCACGCCCGGCGGGATCGACCGGCCGGCGGGACGACGCCCGCCCAGGACGGAAGCAAAACCGACCGGCGGGCCCACCCGCCCGAGCGGAATCAGACCGGCCGGCGACGACGGGTCAGCACCAGCGCCAGCGCACCCGTCAGCACGAGCATCATCCCCACACCAGCGATCCGCCCGGCCGGCGCACCCGTGATGGCCAGCCCACCGCCGGACCCGCCACCGGTGCCACCGGAACCGCCGCCCGAGCCGCCGCCCGTGGTCAGCTTGACCTCGATCTTGGCCACGTTGTTGGTCGTCTTCTGGTCCTGCACGCCACCGTCGACCGTGATCGAGCCCTCGTCCTCGTTCTCGCCGTCCTCGATCTTGGCGGTGAACGAGAACAGCTGCTGCTCCCCCTTGGCCAGCTGCTTGCTCGCCACGCACAGGTAATCGTGGCCGCTGACCTGGCCGGGCTGGTCCCAGCTGGGGTCGCCGTCGCCGTTCGGGACGCAGTGCTTGTCCACCTTGGTCAGCGCCAGGCCGGACGGGATGCGCACCTTGGCCGCGTGGATCCACGACGTCGTGCGGCCGAGCACGGTGGCCGGGCCGTCGTTGCGGAAGCCGACCTTCACCGTACGGGTGTCGCCGATCTTGCCCTCGAAGTTGTCGCCGATGGCCACGCTGTCGGCCGCGTTGAGCGGGACCTTCACCTGGAACGAGGTCGCGTTGTCCCATTCGTTCAGCTCGCGCTGACCGGCCGCGAGGCTCTGCGCGGCCGGCACCAGTTGGAGCTTGGCGCCCGGCTTCCTGGCTGCCTTGGTCGCCGCGGCGAGGCCGGCTTCGTCGTCGTCGAGGCCCAGGGCCGCCACGCCGGCGGTGTAACTCGCCGGGCCGGGGGCAGCCACGTCGGCCGCGACGGTGAGCGGGGTCGTCGGCGACATGCCGAAGGTCGAGCCCGGCGCGAGGGTCAGGTCGAAGACGCAGACGATGCCGGGCAGGTCCTCGGCCTTGACGCAGTTGCTGTAGTTGTTCGGATACGAGATGTAGCGCGGGCCGGCCAACGCGAGGGCGACACCCTCGGCGGCCTTGTCGCCGTTGTTACGGACCGAGATCGGCAGCACGGCTGACTTGCCCGCAGCCAGCTCGATGTCCGGGATGCGGGCGGTCTCGAGGTCGACGCCGGCCGCTTCGCGCACCACCGTGACGGTGGTCGACTCCTTCCACGCGCCCCCGGCGTCGTGGACCACCAGACCGATCGCGGCCCCGGTCGCGGGCAGCGCGGCAGTGGGCGTCACCGTGAACGAGAAAGCCTTGCGGGCGCCCGGCGCGAGGTCGCCGATCGCGCACCCGGTCGCGGTGCAGCCCGGCGCGGGCTTGAAGCCGAGGCGCGGGTCGATCGCGGTGCCGGCGAGGGCGAAGTCGAGGGTCAGGCCGGTCGCCGCGGTCTCGCCCGCGTTGACGACCTCGAACGGCACGGTCTTGGTGGCACCGCTGGTGGTGACCACCCGCTCGGGCGCCGAGATCTCGATCGTCGGCCGTTCGGCCGCGGCCTCGGCGCGTGCCGGGGTGGCCGCGCCGACGGCGGTCAGCCCGATCATGGCGAGGGGCAGCGCGAGGCGGATCGCGAGATTGTTCGGTCGGGTAGCCACCGGTCAATGCTCCACTGCGGACCGACGCGGCGCTACCCCCTGAGGAGCAAAGCGGTCTATACCTGGGCGAAGATCGGCCCGTCGGCCGGCAGGGCCGGCGCCTCGCCGCGGGCGGCGGCCCGGCGGGCGAACTCGCGCACCCCGGCCACCTGCCGCTCACCCAGCGAGAAGTCCAGGGCCCGGAAGTACGTGGCCAGCGTCGCGGCGTCGAACGGCTCCCAGCGCGCCGCCGCCTCGGCCACCTCGTCCAGCTCACCGAGGCAGAGATCGCGTGAGCGCTGGAACGCCTCGTGCACCTCCTTGACCACACCCGGGTGGGCGGCGGCGAACTCCTTGCGGACCGCCCAGACGGCGAAGACCATCGGCAGGCCGGTCCACTCCTTCCACGCCTGCGCCAGGTCGATGACCTGCAGGCCGAGCTCCGGGGCCTCGTACATGGCGCGCAGGGCCGGGTCGCCGATCAGCACCGCGGCGTCGGCCTCCAGCAGCATCTGGTTGAGCTCCGGGGGGCAGCGGAAGTATTCGGGCTCGGCGCCGTACTGCTCGGCCAGCAGCATCTGGGCCAGCAGCACGCCGGTCCGCGACGTCGAACCGAGCGCGACCGGGCGGCCGTCCAGCTCGGCCGGCGGCCGGGTGGACACCAGGTTGACCGACAGCACCGGCCCGTCGCTGCCGACCGCGAGGTTCGGCAGCAGCAGCAGGTCGTCGGCGTTGCGCAGATACTCGACCAGGGAGATCGGGCCGATGTCGAGGTCGCCGGCGACCAGGGCGGCGTTGAGCCGGTCCGGGGTGTCCTTGTGCAGGTCGACGTCGAGCAGCGCGCCTGAGCGCATGAGGCCCCAGTAGATCGGCAGACAGTTGAGGAACTGGATGTGGCCTACCCGGGGTCGCCGGACTACGTCGCTCATGGTCCGACGCTATCTCCGGCGGGTTGCGCGGGCCGGGGCTCCACCCGCGGCGAGGGACCTATCTCACGTTCGGCCCGGCGGACGACGGGCAGGCAGACGGCCACCGCGACCAGCCCGGCGAGCCCGGCCGCGGCGACCAGCGGCCGCGGCGCGAAGTGGTCGACGAGCGGCCCGCCGACCAGGTAACCCACCATGCCGGCGCCCTGAACGGCGGCGCCCATCGCGGCGAACGCCCGTCCGCGGGCGGCGGCCGGCACCCGTTGGGCCATGACCACGCTGGTGAAGACGTTGATGCCGCCGTTGCAGATGCCGCCGGCGAACCAGAGCGGCACCAGCAACAGCGCGTGCCACACGCCGGCCCCGGCCAGCACGGCGGCGCAGGTGGCCCCGGCCAGCAGCAGCGAGATCCGCACCAGCCGTCCGGGCTGGGTCCAGCGCCGGCCGAGCCGGCCGAACAGCAGGGCGCCGGCCAGCATCCCGGCGGTCCAGGTGCCACTGACCAGGCCGAACACCGTGGTGGAGGCGCCGAGAGTCGCCCGGATGAAGAAGACCTCGATGACGTTGATGGCGTCGACGCCGGCCACGACGGCCGCGATCGCCCCGACCATCACGGCGACCAACCTGTCGTCGCGCAGCCGCCAGGAGACGGGCACGGCCGCGGCGGGCCGGGCCGCGGGCGATCTCCGGGTACGGATGAGCAGCCCGGCCACCACCAGCGACAGGTACGAGACGGCGTCCAGCAGCAGCGGCACCCGTACGCCGAACTGCCCCACCAGCACCCCGGCCAGCGCGGGAGCGATCAGCATGCCGATCAGTCCCGCCGTCTGGTTGATGCCGCTCGCCTTGGCCAGATCCTCCCGCCGGACCATCGCCGGCAGCAGCGCCGCGAGGGTGGGTTGGGTGACCGCGAGCCCGCTCGCCAGCACCGCGACCAGCGCAATGATCACCAACGAGTGCTCGGCGAAGGCCAGCGCCGTGCACACCGCGGCCTGCCCGATCCCCGCCACGATCAGCAGCTTGCGGCTGTCCACCCGGTCGGCGATCCGGCCGGTCACCGGGGCCAGCACCGCCAGCGGCAGGGCGGCGGCGAGCAGCAGCCCCGAGACGGCCACCCCACCGGCCCCGGCCTGCTGCAACGCGAGCGCAAGAGCGGTGGCCGCCAGGAAGTCACCACAGGCGCTGACGCCCCGGGCGCCGGCGGCGAGGTAGACGTCACTCCAGCGCGAGCCGTCAGATGTGAAGGACATACTTCGAAAATAATCCTTCGCATCTGCTCAGCACAAGGGCTACTCCACCGGGAAGACGGCGTAGTGCACAGCGACCGGCCGCGCGTCCGCGGGCGCGTCCGCGATCCGCTCCCGCCGCCGGTACGGCGCCAGCACCTCCTTGACCCGCCGGTTGACCTCGGCCAGCTCCTCGGCGTTGAGCAGCAGCATCGGACTCATCAACGCGCTCGCCTCCTGCCAGGTCTTCGGCTCCTCGTGCGCCCGCGCGACCCACTCCCGCAACCGGGCGAAGTCGCGGTTCAGGTAGACATCGACCAGCGCCCGCTGACTGGCCCGGGTCTCCGGCTCGTTCAGGTCACCGTCGACGTTGAGCCCCGAGGTGGTGCTGCGCCAGACCCGTTCGCGGCCGTCCCCGCGGCTCGGCGCCTGCTCGACGAGCCCGTACCTGGCCAGCTCACGCAGGTGATAGCTGGTCGCACTGGGCGACAGGCCGACCAGCCCGGCACATTCGGTGGCGGTGACGACCGCCCCGGTGCTGCCGAGATGCTCGATGATCGCGATCCGGGCCGGGTGCGCGAGAGCCCGCATCACCTTCGGGTCGGTGATCCGTGTGGTGGGTTGCCCGTCAGCCATGCCACCCATGATCCCGCGTCACCCGCGGCCCCGACGCACCCGGGCGATCAGAGATGCCGGCGCAACTCTGCAGCGAAACGCGGCACGCCGGTGCGCTCGAGCAGCACCAGCACGCCGGGAACGCTGGTCGGCTCCCGCCGATAAGAGGCGGCCTGCTGACGCAGGACCGCCAACGTCAGACCCGGATAAAGATCCAGCTGATCGAGCCGAAACTCGTCCGGATGCACGGCAATGATGTCGTCAATCAGGGACTCATAACCCGTGACCAGCGCGTCAGGAAACGACCGCGTCATCAGGGCGATCCGCCGGTCAACCTTGTCGGCAGGAATCCCCCGTTGGATCACGTTACGCCGTAGTTCCTCCAGGACGGTCCAACGACCACAGCGGCCGGTAGGCAGAGGCTTCGGCCAGGCGGAGCAGCGTGTCAGCGAGGTAGGCCGGATAGAGAACGCAGGTGTCAAGAAAGGCGGGGAACGGCACGGTGGCGGTTCCTTATCGGGTCGGTCTCGGGGTGGCGGTGGACTCGTACAGTCCTGCCTCCTCCCCCTCTGACGCCATCCGGTCCAGCGCTTCACGGCGTTCGGTTCGCACGCGCTCCTGGTAGGCGAGGACGTCGCGGAGCATCACCCGGCGATGCCTTCCGCGCATGGTGTACGAGATGTCGCCGTCCGTCAGGAGCCGGACCAGGGTAGGCCGCGAGATGTTGAGCAGGTCGGCTGCTTCCTGAGTGGTCAGCATCGTGTTGTGCGGTGCGATGGAGATCGCCATCCCCTGGGACAGCGCCCCCACCACGTCTCGCAGGATGCCGTAGAGATCGTCCGGGATCTCGATCTCCGTGCCGTCCGGGCCGACCAGCCGAGCCCGCGTGGGAGCCGCCACCGCGGCCAGACCGCGAGCGAAGCGGGCCATATCGGCAGGGTCGTCGGGGGGCAGCACGGTCCGTTCGCGCAGGACACCGGTCATGAAATGAGCCTACCGCTAAACGAAAAAAACGAAAGACGAAATTCGGTGGCCGAGGGCGGCGGGGTTGCGTATCGTACGTGGCCGCTTGACGGCCGCGGTGAGTCGACACCGCAGCGGACGTCTCCGCGCCGGACGACGGCCACCCGTTGCCGGATACGCGAGCGAGCAGCGAGCTACCGCGATAGGAATCAGCGTGCCCGCATCCGAACTCGACAACGAACTCATTTCCGAACGCCGGCACCTCAGCCAGTCCCGCGCCGCGCTGGGGCGGATGCGGGGGCGGGCCGAGTCCCTGTTCGCTGCCGGTGCTGACATCGCCGGGGACGCCTACAGCGCCGAGACGCTCGGGCGGACCCTGTCGCGCCGGGTGGCCGAGCTGGCCGATGATCCCGACACTCCGCTCTTCTTCGGCAAGCTGGACATCGAGCAGACGGCGTACCACATCGGGCGCCGGCACGTCACCGATGATTCCGGTGAGCCGATGGTGCTGGACTGGCGGGCGCCGCTCTCCCAGTCGTTCTACCGGGCCAGCGTGCGTGATCCGCAGGGTGTGGCCACCCGGCGCCGGTTCGGTTTCGTCAAGGGGGAGCTGACCAGCTTCGAGGACGAGCATCTGGACCGGGGCGAGGAGCTGGGCACCAAGAGCCGGATCCTGACCGCCGAGATCGAGCGGCCGCGCGTCGGGCCGATGCGCGACATCGTCGCCACCATCCAGCCCGAGCAGGACGAGCTGGTCCGCGCCGAGCTCGAGGACTCCATCTGTGTGCAGGGAGCGCCCGGCACCGGTAAGACGGCGGTCGGGCTGCACCGGGCCGCGTACCTGCTCTATGTCCACCGGGAGCGCTTGCGCCGCTCCGGGGTGCTGATCGTCGGGCCCAACACCGCGTTCCTGTCCTACATCTCGGCGGTGCTCCCGGCGCTCGGTGAGGTCGAGGTGCAGCAGGCCACGGTCGACGACCTGATCGCGCGGGCACCGGTACGCGGCCACGACGCCGAAGCCACCGCCCTGCTCAAGCACGATCCGCGGCTGGCCACCGTCCTGCGCAAGGCCTTGTGGAGCCGGCTGGCCAAACCGGTGGAGCCGATCATGGTTTCGGACGGCTCGTACCGCTGGCGGATCGATCCGGGACCGCTGCGGCAGATCGTGGACGAGGCGCGCCGGGAGGAGCTGCCGTACGCGGTCGGCCGGGAGCGGGTCCGGGCCCGGGTCGTCGCGCTGCTGCAACGTCAGTCGGAGTACCGCACCGGCAACTCACCGAACGAGGGCTGGCTGCGCCGGATGGGCAGGATCCCCCCGGTACGGGACTTCCTGGACAACGCCTGGCCCGCGCTGACCCCCGAAGGGCTGGTCGTGGCGCTGCTCAGTGACGCCGAGCTGCTGGCCGCCGCGGCCGAGGGCATCCTCACCGAGGCGGAGCAGGAGCTGCTGCTCTGGCCGAAGGCGCCGCGCACGGTGAAGGCGGCCAGGTTCAGCGCCGCCGATCTGGTGCTGATCGACGAGGCCGCCGGGCTGCTGGAGCGGGAGCAGAGCTTCGGGCACGTGGTGGTGGACGAGGCTCAGGACCTGTCGCCGATGCAGGCGCGGGCGATCGCCCGGCGCAGTGAGCACGGCTCGATCACGCTGCTCGGCGACCTGGCTCAGGGCACCGCGCCGTGGGCCGCCGCCGATTGGCGGGACACGCTGCGGCATCTCGGTAAGCCGGACGCCGTGGTGGTGCCGCTGACGGTCGGTTTTCGCGTACCCGCTGTGGTTGTGGCCCTGGCCAACCGCCTGCTGCCGGCGCTCGGGGTGGACGTGCCGGAGGCCGTCTCGCTGCGTCGCGACGGTGATCTTTCCGTCGTCGGCGTGCCGTCGGCGGACCAGGTGGATGCCGCGATGCTGGTCGAGGTGACCGCGGCGCTGGAGCACGAGGGTTCGGTCGCGGTCATCGCGGCCGACGCGGCGGTGGACCGGCTGCGGGCGCATCTCGCGGCGGCGGGTCTGCCGGCCGCGACGCCGGACGACGTCGACTCCGAGGCGCGCGTCACGGTCGTGCCGGCCACGATCGTCAAGGGCCTGGAGTACGACCACGTGGTCGTCGTGGAACCGGCCCAGATCGTGGCGGCCGAGCCCCGCGGCCTGCACCGGCTCTACGTGGTCCTGACCCGCGCGGTGTCCCGGCTGTCCGTGGTGCACGCCGAGCCGCTGCCCGAACCGCTCAGAGCGGCTTGATCCAGCGGGACCAGTCCGGCTGGCGGTGGTAGCCCCGGGCGGCCCAGATGGCGTGGGCCCCCGGGTTGTCATCCAGCACCATCGCGTCGATCCGGGTGCCGCCCAGCGCCCGGATGCGGTTCTCCGCCGCCTCGATCAGGGCCCGCCCGATGCCGTTGCGGCGGCGTTGCGGATCGACCGCGAGGCGGTACAGGTGGCACCGCCAGCCGTCCCAGCCGGCGATGATCGTGCCGACGATCCGGTCCCCCTCGACGGCCACGATGAGCGCGTCCGGGTCCCGCAGGTGCAGCGCCGCCAGGGCGCCCGGGGTGTCCGGCGGGCGACTGGCGTTCTCGGCCGCCGTCGCCCAGAACGTCAGCACCTCCCCCAGCTCGCGGGAGTCGGCGGCCCGCAGTACGAGATGGCTCACCGCGCGATGCTAAGCGAGCAGTAAGGTTTATGGCACAAAGCTCTTTGACTTTATGCGGTAAAGTTCTTTGCATGGACGCCAGAGATGACGAACTCCCGCCGGCCGACCCCGCCGAGTCCCTGCGCCTGATCGCGCGGGAGCGGGCCACCACCGCCCGCCGGCTCACGCCGGATCCCCGCCTGCTGCTCTGGCCGTGGGGCCTGGCCTGGCTGATCGGCTTCGGGGTCTTCTTCCTGCGCTTCGGTCCCGACGAGCGGGTCTATGTGGACATGCCGGACTATCTGCCGCTGACCGTGCTGCTCGGCCTCATCACGCTCGCCGGCATCACCACCGGCTTCGTCGGTGCCCGGGCCAGCCGGCAGGTCAGCGGCCCGTCCTCCCGCCAGGGCGCGATGTACGGCTTCACCTGGTCGGTCGCCTTCATCGGCATGGCCGTCCTGTTCAGCCGGATCAGCGACCTGTTGCCCGTCCCCGACGCCAACCTGCTGTGGGCCGGCGCGATGGTCGCGCTCACCGGCGCCCTGCACATGGCCGGCGGCGCGCTGTGGAACGACCGGGTCCTCTACGTCCTCGGCCTCTCGATCAGCGTCGTCAACGTCGTCGGCGTCATCATCGGGCCGGGCTGGCACGCGCTGATCGTCGCCGTGTTCGGCGGCGGCGGGATGCTCGTCGCCGGGCTCATCTCCTGGCTGCGGATGCCGCGGTGAGCGCCGACCTGCCCGAGCTGGACCCGGTGATCCACGCCCAGGCCCGGCTGCGCGTCGTCTCCGCCCTCTCCACCCTGCGCGAGGCCGACCGGATCGCCTTCCCGCGGCTGCAGGACATCCTGCGGATGACCGCCGGCAACCTCTCCGTGCACCTGCGCAAGCTCGAGGACGCCGGCTACGTCGAGGTCACCAAGACCCACCAGGGCCGGACGCCCACCACGCTGGTCCGACTCACCGGGCGCGGCCGGGTCGCCTTCGAGGACTACACCGCGGCGCTGCACGCGCTGCTCAACGGCACCGCCAACCTCCAGGAGGAGTTGTGATCCTCGCCCGCGCCCTCGGCGTCAGCCGCCGCTACGGCGACGTGCTGGCCCTCGACCGGATCGACCTCGACGTGCCCGCCGGTGAGCTCGTCGGCCTGCTCGGGCCCAACGGCGCCGGTAAGAGCACCCTGGTCAGCCTCCTCACCGGCGTGCGCCGGCCCACCTCGGGCACGGTGGAGCTGTGCGGCGGCGACCCGCGCGACCCGGCGAGCCGGCGAGCGCTGGGGGTGACCCCGCAGGAGACCGGGCTGCCCGGCGCACTGCGCGTCGGCGAGGTCGTCGACTTCGTCCGTGCGCACTTCCCCGACCCGCTGGGCCGGGCCGAGCTGCTCGACCGGTTCGGGTTGACGGACCTGGCCAAGCGGCAGACCGGCGGCCTGTCCGGCGGCCAGAAACGGCGGGTCGCGGTGGCGCTGGCGTTCGTGGGCCGGCCCCGGATCGTGTTCCTCGACGAGCCGACCACCGGGCTGGACGTGGAGGCCCGGCACGGTTTGTGGGACGGCATCCGGGCGTTCCACGCCGACGGCGGCACGGTCGTGCTGACCAGTCACTACCTGGAAGAGATCGAGGCCCTGGCCCGGCGGGTGGTGGTGATCGGGGGCGGCCGGGTGCTGGCCGACGACACCGTCGCGGCGGTACGCGGTCTCGTCGCCATCCGCCGGGTCAGCCTGACCGTGCCCGTACCGCTGCCCGAACTGCCCGGGGTGGTCGGCACCGAACGCGACGGCGACCGCACCCACCTGCTCACCGGCGACGCCGACCGGCTGGTCCGCGATCTCGTCGCCCGCGACGTCCCCTTCACCGAGCTGGAGGTACGCCCCACGTCGCTGGAAGAAGCGTTCCTCACCCTCACCTCGGCCTGACCCGGAGGTTCGGATGACATCCCTCGCCCTGACCCACGCCCGTTTCCAGCTCATCGAGACGTTCCGGATCCCGATGGCGCTCATCGGCAGCGCGTTCTTCCCGGCCGCCTCGATGATCTTCTTCGTGGTGCCGTTCGTCGGCGACGACCCGGTGTACGCCACCTACGCGACCGCGTCGATGGTCACCTTCGTGGTCATGACCAGCAATCTCTTCCAGTACGGCATCGGCGTGGCGGAGGACCGGGCCCAGCCCTGGGACCCGTACTCGCGGACCCTGCCGGCCGGCGCCGCGCCGCGTTTCGCCGGCCGCATCCTGGCCGGGCTGGTACTGATGGGCGCCTCGCTGGTGCCGGTCGTGGTCATCGCGGCGGTGGCGACCGAGGCGACGATCACCCTGACCGGTTTCCTCACGGCGGTGGCCGTGGTGGCCGTGATCGCGGTGCCGTTCACGCTGATGGGGCTGGCCATCGGCTACTCGCTGCCGGCCAAGGCCGCGATCGTGCTGGCCCAGGTGCTGTTCTTCCCGCTGGCGTTCGGTGGCGGCCTGATGACCGCGCCGGGCAGCGCGCCGGGGTTCGTCGAGACCATCGCTCCGTACCTGCCCACCGGGGCCGCGGTGCGGCTGATGTGGGCGGCCGTCGGCGACTTCCCGGTGCAGTGGGCATCGATAGCGGCCTTGATCGCTTGGACAGCCGCCCTGGCTGGGGTGGCCGTATGGGCCTATCGACGCGACGAAGGTCGGCGGTTCAGTTGAACTTCCGACTGAGCGGCCCCGTACCTCGCATCGCGGTGTAACGATCCACCTGTCGTCCGCCGTAACCCCGAGGAGCAGGCATGAACCCACCGACCCCCGGTGTACCGAACTGGGTGGACCTGGGTACCGCCGACCTCGCGGACGCGATCCGCTTCTACACCTCGCTGTTCGGCTGGGAGGCCGAGGTGTCGGGTGAGGAGTACGGCGGCTACACCACGTTCCGGCTCGACGGCCGGGCCACCGCCGGCGCCGGTCCGCTCTACGGCGAGGGCCAGCCGACCGCCTGGAGCACGTACGTGGCCACCGACGACGCGGACGAGATCGCGGCCCGGGTCGAGGCGGCCGGCGGCAAGGTGCTGGTGGCACCGTTCGACGTCATGTACCAGGGCCGGATGGCCGCGTTCCTGGACCAGGCCGGCGCGCCGTTCAGCGTCTGGCAGGCGGGCACGATGCGTGGTGCCGACATCTTCGACGTGCCCGGCGCGCTGACCTGGAACGAGCTGACCACCCGGGACCTGGAGGGCTCGGCCGCGTTCTACGGCTCGGTCTTCGGCTGGGTGGCCCGGGAGAGCTCGGTGAGCGGCATGGACTACATCGTGTGGGAACACGAGGGCCGGCAGATCGCGGGCATGCAGGCGATGGACGGCGACCGGTGGCCCGACGACCTGCCGCCACATTGGATGATCTACTTCGCGGTGGCCGACTGTGACGACTCGGCCGCGTACGCGCAGTCGCTGGGCGGCCGGATCGTGCACCCGCCGACCACCCTGCCGATCGGCCGGTACGCGGTGGTGGACGACCCGCAGGGCGGCACGTTCTCCATCCTGCAGGGCACCAACGGCTAGCCCCGGACCGGCACGACCAGCGGTCCCTGCCCGCCGTCGATGACCTTGACGCGTACGCGGTAGTGCCGGGCCAGCAGTTCCTCGGTGAGCACCTCCCACGCGGTGCCGGCCGCCACCACCCGGCCGCCGGCCAGCAGCACCATCCGGTCCGCGTACTCGCCCGCGATCGACAGGTCGTGCATCGTGGCCAGCACAGTGAGGTCGCGTTCGCCGCGCAGCCGGTCGATCAGTTCGAGCACCTCCTGCTGGTGACCGATGTCGAGCGCGCTGGTCGGCTCGTCCAGCAGCAGGATGCGGGCGCCCTGGGCGAGCGCGCGGGCCAGGAACACCCGCTGCCGTTCGCCGCCGGAGAGCGTGTCGAGCCTTCGGGTACGCAGCCGGTCCAGGTCGAGCGCGGCCAGCACCTCCTCGACGGCGGCCAGATCGGACTCGGACTCCCGGCCCAGCGCCGGGATGTAGGGCGTGCGACCGAGGAGCACGTAGTCGAGGACCAGCATGCCCGGCGGCACCACGGGCGACTGCGCCACGGTGGCCACGGTCCGGGCCCGTTCCCGCCGGGGCAGCCGGTCCAGCGGGGTGCCACCCAGGCCGACCGAGCCACTGAACGGCAGCAGCCCGCCGACGGCCCGCAGGACCGTGGACTTGCCCGCGCCGTTCGGGCCGATGATCGTGACCCACTCCCCGGCGGCCACGTCCAGATCGACGCCGTCGACGATGACCGAGCCGCCCAGCCGGACCCGCAGCCCCCGCACGCTGATCATGAGCCCCCGCCGACACCGCTGCGGCGCAGCACCAGCGCGAAGAACGGTGCGCCCAGAAACGCGGTCACCACGCCGATCGGGATCTCGGCCGGGCTGACCACCGTCCGCGCGACCAGATCGGTCAGGGCCAGGAACGCGCCGCCGAACAGCACCGACAGCGGCAGGATCGACCGGTAGCTCGGCCCGGCCAGCAACCGCAGGGTGTGCGGCACGATGATCCCCACGAAACCGATCAGCCCCGACACCGACACCGCGGCCGCCGTGCCCAGCGAGGCGGCCGCGATCAGCAGATAGCGGCTGCGCTGCGGGTGCAGGCCCAGGCTGGTCGCCTCCTCGTCGCCTACGGTCAGCACGTCCAGCTCGCGGCGCTGGGACAGCACGATAGCGGCGGTGATCGCCGCGTACGGCAGCACCAGCAGCACGTCGTGCCAGCCGGCGGTGGCCAGCCGGCCGAGCAGCCAGGAATAGACCTCACGCAGCGCCTCGATGTGCCGTTGCAGCAGGAACGTCTGGGCCGCCGCCAGGAACGCCGACACGGCCACGCCGGAGAGGATGAGCGTGGCCGGAGTCCGCGACCGACCGCCGGCGCCGCCGAGCACCCAGGTCAGGGCGACGGCGACGGTGGCACCCACGAAGGCGGCGAGCGGCACCCCGATCGGCAGGTCCGCGGTGGCATCACCGGCTGCCGGCCGGAACGCGACGACCACCGTCACCCCGAGCCCGGCCCCGGCCGCGACCCCGAGCAGGTGCGGATCGGCCAGCGGGTTGCGGAAGACGCCCTGGTACGCGGCCCCGGCCAGGGCGAGCAGGGCGCCGACGAGCAGGCCCAGGACGACCCGGGGCAGGCGGAGCTCGGTGACGATCGCCGTCTCGCGCAGGCTCAGGCCGCTGTGGATCCGTACCCCCGGAATCAGGTCGAGCAACGCGGCCGCGACCCCGGCCGGCGGCAGTGCGACCGGCCCGAAGGCCACCCCCGCGATCAACGCGACCAGCACCGCGAGCACCCCGCCGGCCAGCCAGCCGGGCCGCAGGCCGGCCGGCCGCGGCGGATCGGTCACGCGGTGCCCACCTTGGTCATGCCGGGACCTTGGCCACCGCATCGGCGACGGCCCGGACAAGGTCGACCACCCGCGGACCCCACCGCGACGCGACGTCGTCGTCCAGGGCCACGATCCGGTCCTGCCGCACCGCGGTGATCTGTGACCAGCCCTTGCGCTGCCGCACCGTCGCCGCGGACTGGCCGCAGCACTTGGTGTCGGCCAGGAAGATCAGGTCGGGGTCGGCCGCGACGAGCGCCTCCGGGGAGAGCTGGGGATAGCCGTTCTTGCTGCCGTCGGGATCGGCCGCGTCCGCGACATTGGTGAGCCCGAACGGCGCGAGCAGCGAGCCGATGAAGGTCTTGGAGGTCGCGGAGTAGAACGTCTGGTCGATCTCGTAGTAGTAGCTGAGCGGATCCTTCCGGGGCGGCACCTCTTTGACGATCTTGTCGATCTCCGTCCGCATCCGCTGTACCAGCGCGGCCGACTCGTCCCGGTGCCCGGTCAGCGCGCCGAGCTGGTCGATCTGCCGGTAGGAGTCGTCGATCACCTTGGCCGCCGGGGCGAGCAGCACCGGGATCTCGAGCTTGCTCAGCTGGTCGACGATCTTCTCCAGGTCGTCGGAGACCACCACCAGGTCGGGGTTCCGCGCGGCGATCGCCTCGGCGTTCGGCTTGAAGCCGGACAGGTCGGTGCGGGGCGCCTCGGCCGGATAGGTCGACTGGTCGTCGACCGCCACCACCTGCGGGCCGGCGCCGATGGCGAAGAGCGTCTCGGTCGCCGTCGGGGCGAGCGAGACGATCCGGGCGGGCCGCTCGGCCACGGTCACCGACCCGACCGTGACCGGGAAGGCGGCGCTCGAGGCCGCCGGCTTCCCCTCATCCTCGGCACCGCCGCCACAGCCGGCGAGCAGCAGGGCGGTGACCGCGATCGCGGCCGTCCCAAGTCGTCTCATTCTGTCCTCCTGTCGGCCGAGGCTGCGGTGCTTCGCCGACCGGAGGAGCAGGGCCCGGCCCGCGAGGCGCCCCTCCCCGGGAGCGCTGAATCGCGACCGACGCCCAGGCGACCTGGCTTCACCCACGCCGCACGGGCGAGGGCTCACAGTTGCGGGACAGCGCCGGAATCCCACCGGCTTCGCTGCGACGCGGTCATGTCGAAACTAGCCCAGGCATCCGCGGCGCAACGAACAGACCCGTCAGCTCAGCGGCCAGATCCGGGCCAGGAGTCGGCCGTCCACGGAGTCCTGCGGGATCATGCCCAGCTGACGGGAGTCCTGGGAGACGATTCGGTGGTCGCCGAGCACGAACAGCTCGCCCGCCGGGACCGTGACCGGTGCGCCGCAGTCATCGGTGGCGGCGGGGCCCTCCAGATAAGGCTCGTCCAGGACGGCGCCGTCTCGGTACACCCGGCCCTCCCGGCATTCGATGGTGTCGCCGGGCAGGCCGATCACCCGCTTGAGCATGGGTGCGCCCGGCGTGAGCGGGCTGTCGAACTCGACGATGTCGCCGTGCCGGATGCCGGTCAGCCGAAAGCTCACCTTGTCGACCACGACGCGGTCCTGGACCCGTACGGTCGGCTCCATCGAGCCGCTCGGTATGTATCGAGGGGTGAGCACGAACTGGTTGACGACGACTGCCGCCGGGATCATCAGCAGGGCCGCGATGACGGCCGCACGCTGGATGCGGACCCGGGCCGGCAGGGTCCTGATCCGCGCCCGGCGCTCGTGCCACACCGCGCGCAGGCCGCCCGCGGCCCAGCGCACCGCCTCCCAGCGGCCGGTGGTCTGGTCGAACTCGGCCAGGGCCGCCTCGCCCCACGGACCGCCCCGGGCGCGGCGCCCCCGTACCGCCGCGACCAGGACCGCCCGCGCCGCCCGGCGCATCACGCTTTCCTCGGCACGAAGGCCGCGGCCGTGCCGGGCTGCTTGCGCGCCGCGGCGGCCAGGCGCTGCCGGGCCAGGACGATGCCGTCGGTGGTCAGCCGGTAGGTGTGCCGCGGCGGCCGGCCGGGCTCGTCGGAGGCCTCCCAGCCGGTGTCGAGCAGCTGCTGGGCGGAGAGCCGCATCAGGATCGGGTAGAGGGTGCCGGACGCGAGCCCGGTCTCGCGGCTCAGGTCGTAGCCGTAGCGCCAGCGGGCCGGCTCGGCGAGCAGGGCCTCGAAGAGCCGCAGCGTCTGCGGCGAGGCGTGAGAAGGTCGGGGCATGGCGGAAAGTCTACATAACTCGACTTACTCCGGCCACCCGTCACGGCCTACGGCTGTGACAGGTGGCCGGGCCACAAGACCGGTCAGCAGTACGTGGACTGCTTACCGATCACCTTGTACGGGCAGTCCGCCGCCTCGGCCAGCAGCAACGCGGCCTCCTTGTTGCGGCTGGTCTCCCGGGTGATCACGCTGGCGGGCGGGTAGAAACCGCCGGCCGAAGAACTGGTCGGGTACATCTCGAAGGTGTACGCGAAGATCTTGTGCGTGCCCCAGAGCCAGTCCAGCGAGTCCCCGTCGGTGATGTAGAGGTCACTGGACTGCTCCGGGGTGTACCGGTTGGTCGCCGCCATCTGCCGGCCCAGCGTCGCGAACGTGTTGTTCTGGTCCGCGCTCATCCCCGTACCGGTGTTGGCGGTGGTGTGCCCGAACGGCCACAGCACCAGCTCCGAGTACGTGTGGAAGTCCATCGCGGCCTTGATCTGCTGCACGCCGCCGACGACCCGGCTGTTGACGAAGTCACGGATCACCCGCGTCTCGGGCGCCGAGAACGCCGCCGTGCCCCGGTACGTGTCCGAGGACGTGCTGCCCGACGAGCCGCCGCAGCAGCCCCAGCGGTAGCCGTAGTTGCGGTTCAGGTCCGTGCCGACGTACGAGGAACCGGAGTTCGGCTGGCGGTTCTTGCGCCACGAGCGGTAGCTGCCGGTGGCGACGTCGTACTCGGCGCCGTCCGGGTTGACCGACGGGATGATCCAGATCTCGCGGCTGTTCACCACGTTGCGGATCCGGGTGTCGCTCGCGTAGTTGTCCGCGTACAGGTGCAGCAGGTAGATCGCCATCTCCACGGTGAGGTGCTCACGGGCGTGGTGGTTGGCGTCGTACAGCACCTCGGGCTCGGCCTCGTCGGTGCCCACGTTGTCGGACAGCTTGACCGCCACGATGTCGCGGCCCTCATAGGTCTTGCCCAGCACCCGCTTGCTGGCGATGGCCGGGTACCGCGCCACGATGGCGTTCACCTCGGCGACCATCTCGGCGTAGTTGTGGTACGCCGCGTCCCGGGACGGGAAGTCGAAGGTGGACACGGCGCTGCCGGGCGTCTCGACAGCGGCCGGCTTGACCGTGAAGCCGAGCGCCCGCAGGGCCTTGACCTCGCGGCCGGTGGCGGTGATCTCGACGATCGAGTGCTCCATGCCGTCGATCGCCGCGCCGGTGCCCGCGATGGCATTGCGCTGGGCGAGCGTGCGCACGTCGTAGACCTCGTACGGGGCCGCGGTGTCCGCCGCGCGCGGGACCGCGGTGGCGGCCGGCGCGATGGCGGGGGAAGCGGCGATCAGGGCCAGGCCGGCGGTGACCGCGGCGACCAGGCCGGTGACGCGTCGTCGTCTCATGAACGACCTCCGGGGGGTGTCAGAGGGGGTTCGGGCCCCGTCACTGCACCACCCGGCATCGACCTTTGGCAATGGAATCGAGCGCCGCGAGACCATGCCAATGTGCCCCCTACGTCGACATGATGACCGCATCACTGTCGCGCACGCCGGCCACGCGGGGTGCCAGATCCGCGGAAATCACCGACCTCGGGTCAGGAGGCCTTGGCCTCCCCAGTGGAGGTTGCCTCACCCGGCGTCGCGCGGTCGCCGGCGGCCGCCGCCGCCTCGTCGCCGGCCAGGGCCGCGCGCAACCGGGCCTTCTCGGCCTGGCGGCGCTCGGCCACCGTGCCGAGCTGCTCGGCCATCTCGTTGCGCCACTTGGCCAGCAGGAAGTAGGAGAACCCGGCCGATGCCAGCAACGCGATCATGGCCTTGACCAGGAAGTTCAGCGGGACCGGCAGCAGCAGCGCGAAGACGACCACGAACAGGCCCAGGCGGCCGAGCGTGTACTTGACGGCGGGACTCATGACGACTCCTGTCAGCCCGCGCGGTGGCTGAGCCACCGCAGGCCGTAGAACCAGACCAGGCAGTAGACGACCGTCAGGCCGAGCGCGCCGGCCGCGCCGCTGACCAGCGGCGGGAACGTCGCGGCGGCCAGGCCGGCGAGGGTCATGCCGGCCGCGACGCCGAAACCGGCCGCGAGGGCCGCCACGACGATCCGGTACGCGCCGTAGCCGGCCGCGCGGAACTCCTCGGTGAACAGCCACACCGGCAGGATCAGCGCGAGCCAGCCGCTGGAGTCGCCGAACTCGAACGCCCGGGCCAGCGACATGACGGCCTCGAACAGCAGCAGCACCACGACGCCGGTGACCAGACCGGCGAGCGCCACACCGAGCAGATCACCGACGGTCACCAGGCGTCCGTCGGCGTCGCGGCGCGGGCGGCGCTCACTCTTGGTCTCAGTCATGACAAGACGAGGGTACGCCCGGTACGTCCCGCCGTTACGCCCAGACCTGCTGCGGCTCGCTGCGACGCTCGGCCAGCGACACCGGCCGGTCGTACTCACGGACGATCTCGTAGCGGGTGTTGCGCTCGACCGGCTGGAAACCCGCGTCCCAGATGATGTTCAGCAGGTCGTCACGGTGCATCGTGGTCGGTGTGCCGTACGAGTCGGCGTCATGGGTGATCTTGTATTCGACCACCGAGCCGTCCAGGTCGTCGGCGCCGAAGTTCAGCGACAGCTGGGCCACCGACAGGCCGTGCATGACCCAGAAGTTCTTCAGGTGCGGCACGTTGTCGAACATCAGCCGGGACACCGCGAAGGTGCGCAGCGACTCGGCCGGCGCCGCCATCGTGGTGCGGGACTGGATCCGGTTGCGGATCTTGCCGTCCGCCGAGTCGACGAAGTCGTGCTGGTAGCGCAGCGGGATGAAGACGGCGAAACCACCGGTCTCGTCCTGCAGCTCGCGCAGGCGCATGACGTGGTCGACCCGGTGCCGCGGCTCCTCGATGTGGCCGTACAGCATGGTCGCCGGGGTCTTCATACCCTTTTCGTGGGCGAGCCGGTGGATCCGGGACCAGTCCTCCCAGTGGCAGTTGTGGTCGACGATGTGCTGGCGGACCTCCCAGTCGAAGATCTCCGCGCCGCCGCCGGTGAGGGACTCCAGGCCGGCGTCCATCAGCTCGTCGAGGATCTCGCTCGCGGGCAGACCGCTGATCTTCTCGAACCACTGGACCTCGGTGGCCGTGAAGCACTTGAGCTTGACGCCGGGCAGCGCCGCCTTCAGCTCGCGCAGCACCTTGGGGTAGTAACGCCAGGGCAGCGTGGGGTGCAGGCCGTTGACGATGTGCAGCTCGGTGAGCCCCTCGCCCTCCATCTCCTTGGCCTTGCGTACGGCCTCGTCGATGCGCATCGTGTACGCGTCCTTCTCGCCCGGCTTGCGCTGGAAGGAGCAGTACGCACAGCTGGCGGAACAGACGTTGGTGAGATTGAGGTGCCGGTTGACGTTGAACATCACCCGGTCACCGTTGAGCTCGGTGCGCTTGTGGTGGGCCAGCCGGCCGAGCCAGGCCAGATCGTCGGACTCGTACAGCGCGACGCCGTCCTCGCGGGTCAGCCGCTCGCCCGCGTAGACCTTGGCCTCCAGCTCGCGCTTCAGCCCCACGTCCATCTGCGGCATGTCCGCCCCCTTCACCGTCAACTCGTGGTCGAGCGTACGTCCTCATTTCGGCGGATCGACGTCCGGCGGCTTCGGGGCGGCGCGGATCACGTCGTCGGACTTACGATTCACAGCGTCCTGTCATGTCCAATCAATCGACATCGGTGCCTTGGTTGGGGTATGACCTTTAGAGGGACGCGAAGCGGTGGTGGGCGACCATCGCGGACGGGGAGCGCATGTCGATGAGCGGGCAGCACAGAAGCGGACGAACCCTACGGATACGCCCATGGTGGCGACCGTTGGCGTACTCCGCCGCGACTGCCGCCGCCATCGCCGCTCTGTTCAACCCGCTGCCCGCCTCCGCCGCCCCGCCGGCCGCACCCCCGGCGCCCGCCGTTCCCGACGCCGGTTCCCGGCCTCTGGCCCAGGGCTCGCTCGTGCTGCCCGGTCAGCAGGTGCCCACGACACCGACCACGACGGCACCGATCACCACTCCCGGCGTGGCCATGACGCCGGTGATGCAGAAGATCGAGAAGGGCCGTACCGAGCTCGCGGCCCTCGGCGAGCGGCTCACCAAGGCCAAGGACGAGGTCGACCTCACGACCCAGCAGGCCGCCGCCGCGGACCAGAAGGTGACCCAGTCCTCCGCCGCGGTCTCCCAGGCCCGCTCCGAGGTCGCCAACGCCGCGGCCGCCGCGGTCCGGGACGCGGCCGCCCTGCCGCCCGGCTCGATCGGCTCCGGCCTGTCGGACCTCGACTCGCTCGCCCGGATCAACCGCGGCGACTCCGCGACCCAGCAGGCCGCCAGCCGCCAGCTCACCATCGCCGAGACCATCTACAACGCCGCGCTCACCGAGCAGCAGGCCGCGCAGACGCGGCTCACCACGTTCACGGCCGACCGCGACAAGCTGCAGAAAGACGTCGACAAGAAGTCGGCCGCCCAGCAGAAGCTGGAGCAGGACAACGCCGCCGCCATCGCCGCGGCCGACAGCGCCCAGGCAGCCCAGGACGCCCAGGCCGGCGCCGGCTACCTGGCCGGGGAGAACGCCGGCCGCGGCGCCGACCCGCGCGCCATGGCGGCTCTGCGCTTCGCCCTGGCCCAGCGCGGCGACCCGTACGTGTGGTCCGAGGAAGGCCCGGACGAGTACGACTGCTCCGGCCTGATGTGGGCCGCCTACCGCTCCCCGGGCGCCGGCGACTTCAAGCTGACCCGGGTGTCCCGCGACCAGTACTTCCAGACCCGCGAACGCGTGGTCGACCGCTACTCCCTGCTCCCCGGCGACCTGCTCTTCTTCAGCTCGTCGAGCAGCTGGCAGCAGATCCACCACGTCGCGATGTACGCGGGCAACGGCATGATGGTCGAGGCGCCGCGCACGGGCCTCAACGTGCGCCTGGTCCCGGTCCGCTGGACCCGGCTCTTCGGCGCGACCCGCATCTACGGCTCCATCGAAGGCACCGTGCAGGGCCCCAACCTGGGCTCGCCGGACCCGGAGAAGCCGAGCGACCACAACCCGAAGCCGACCACCAAGCCCACGACCAAACCGCCGGCGACGAAGCCGACCACGCCGTCGACCAAGCCCACGACGCCGTCGACCAAGCCGACCACGCCGTCGACCAAGCCCACGACCCCGTCGACCAAGCCGACCACCCCGGCGGCGACCCCGACGACCGAGAAGCCGGCGACCACGCCGCCCACCACGGCCGCGCCGGTCACCACGACCCCGTCGGAGGACAAGCCGTCAACACCGGAGGGCTCGGCGGAGAACTCACCGACGAAGGCCGACAGCCCCGCGGCGACCAAGTCGACCTCCGCCTCAGCCAGCACCGGCGAAGCGTCGAAGTCGTCCGGCTCCTAGCGCACCCGGCCCCCGCCAGTCATGATCTTCAAGCGGCGCCGGGCCGACGCCGGGTGCGCTCATGAGCGCTGATGTGGCACGGTAGTTACCAAGCGCCCGGCAATCGGTCTGCCCGGCGTCCGGCACGTGGCGTCGGCACGCGGGTGACGGCGATCGGGAGGACCCATGGACGAGCAGCAGGCGAAACCGGACAGCGACGGCAGGACGCCGCCCGCTGCGCGGCCGCCCGCGAGCAGCGCCGGGCCGAAGAGCGACCAGGGGTACGAGCTGCCCCCGCCGCCGGCACCGGGCGCGCTGTGGGCCCCGGCGTCCGGCACCGACGCGTCGAAGTCGCCGTCCTCGGGCGGCGCGTCGACCGCTCGGGCCACGGCGTCCGCGCCGGTCAGTGCGGCTCCGGTCAGTGGTCCTAGCAGCGGGCGGGCTTCGGTTTCCGGCTCTGCCTCTGCTTCTGGATCTGCCTCTGCTTCCGGCTCTGCCTCTGCTTCCGGCTCTGCCTCTGCTTCCGGCTCTGCCTCTGCTTCCGGCTCTGCCTCTGCTTCCGGCTCTGCCTCTGCTTCTGGATCCGCCTCTGTTTCCGGCGCCCCGAGCGGCTCTGGCGGCTCGGCCTCTGCCTCCGCTCGTCCGGTGAGTCCGGGCGGCGTCTCGGCGGCCGCGCGGCCGGCTGGTTCCGTATTCGGTTCCGCCGGCCCTTCCGCTTCGCCCGCCGCTCCTTCTTCTGATGCGGCGGCCAGTTCGGCCGGTTCGTCGTCGGCTTCGGCCGGTTCCTCGTCGGCTTCGGCCGGTCCGTCGTCGGCTTCGGCCGGCTCGTCGGCTTCCGCCGGCCCGTCGTCGGCTCCGGCTAGCTCGTCGGCTCCGGCTGGCTCGTCGGCCGTGCCGGGCTCCAGTGGCTCTCCGGCCGGGTCGGGCTCTGCTTCCGTGCCCACCAGCTCTGCCAGCGGCCTTGGCGGCGCCACGCGGCCCGTGTCGGTCGCGCCGAGCGCCAACGCGGCACGTGCCACCGTGCCCGGCGCCATCGACCCCGCCGGCGCCCGGGCCACCACCTGGCCCAGCGGGCAGGCCAAGATCTACGGCCGGACCGCGGACAAGCCGGGCACCACCGCCAAGGACGACTCCGGTACACCGAACGTTGCCGCCCAGTCGAGCACGATCGACAAGCAGAGCACCGGCGTGAAGTCGGACGCCGCTTCGAAGCCGGATATTTCCGACAAGGCAGCATCGCCGGAGGACAGCGCGGAGAAGGCCGGCGGGGACAAGGCCGGCGCGGTCAGCTGGATGAGCGTCGGTGACCGCCCCCGCCAGCCCAGCTCGAGCACGACTGGCCGCCCGACCACCGGCGACAAGCCAGCCACGAAGCCGCAGAACACAGCCTCCGGCACGGACGGGCCCGACGCGGCCTCCGCCAGCCCGGTCCCGCCGACCCCGGCCCTCTCGACGCCGGTCTCGTCCAGCCCGGACGCCTCCGACCCCGACCCCTCCAGCCCGGACCCCGCTCTGCCGGAGCCGTCGACCCCGGAGCCGGTCAAGCCCGCACCGGCCAAGCCCGAGCCCACCCGGCCCGAGCCGGCCCCGCTGCCGACCCCGCACCCGACTCCCGCCCCAGAGCCAGGCCCCGCACCGAGCCCCACGCCCGGTCCGGCGCCCAGCCCCACACCGCCCGGCCCCGTACCGCCGGGCCCCGGTCCCAGCCCGGTCCCGCCCGGCCCCGGCCCGAGCCCCATCCCGCCCGGCCCCGGCCCCAGTCCGGTCCCGCCGGGTCCCGGCCCGAGCCCCGTACCGCCGGGTCCTGGTCCGTCGCCGGTCCCGGGCCCGCCGCCGGCGCCCTTCCCCGGACCGCCGATGATCTCCCATGCGGGCGGCTCCCAGGCGCCCGGCGCTTTGCCGGCGTACACGATGCCGGCCGCCGCTCCTTCCGGTCAGTACGGCAGCCCGGCCCCCGCCGGCAACAGCTCGACCTCGTACGGGGTAGGCGCATCGGGCGGTGCCCGGCAGCCGTTCGGCGGACCGGCGGCTCCAGTGAGCACTCCCGTGACGTACGGCTCAGGTTCCGCCGCGTCGGGATCCGGACAGTCCACCGCCGTGCCGCAGCAGCGGGGTCAGGGCACCGTCTACGGCGGGCTGGCGGACTACGCGCCGGCTGACATGACCATGCCGGTGAACGTCAACCCGGTGGAGAATTCCGGCTCGCTGACCGGCCACATCCTGGCCCAGGGCTGGCGGGACGGGCCCGACAACCAGCGGCGCAGCAACGTCAAGGTGGCTGTGGCGATGCTCATCGTGCTGCTCGTCCTGGTCGGTGTGAGCGTCCTTTTCCTCTTCACCGTGGGCGACGCGTTCAGCGACATGATCGGTGGCGTTTTCAAGCAATGAGTTGTCGCCGGCGACGGATCCGCCTAAGCTGGCGAGGTTGCGCCGAAGGGTGAGTCTGCCCACTACCGGCGCGGAATGCGGGCAGTGTCCAGGACGTTGACCCGTACACTGATGGAAGTAATTAACCTGGCGTGCCCTCAACGAGCACGCCACGGGCGTTCTTGCGGTCATTTCAGCGGCCGGCTGTTGGTAGCCGCGGCGGGCCATACGCGAGCATGCGCCCCCGTAGAGAGGTTCTCTTGACCACTTTCGCTGATCCCAGCACGTTCCCGTCCGTTGAAGAAGTTCTCGCCGAGTCCGGCGGCACCCCCAGCACCGACGCTCCCGCTGCCGCCCAGGTCACCCCTGAGGCCGCCGTGGAGCAGACCGAGACCCACGAGGTCGAGGTCGTCGAGACCCCCGCCCCCGCCGTGCCGACCTTCGCCGAGCTGGGTATCCCCGCCGAGCTCGTCCGGGTGCTGAGCCGCGAGGGCATCATCGCCCCGTTCGAGATCCAGGCCGCGACCATGCCCGACGCCCTCGCGGGCCGGGACGTGCTCGGCCGCGGCCAGACCGGCTCCGGCAAGACGCTGGCGTTCGGCCTGCCGCTGCTCGCCCGCATCGCCAAGAGTGGCCGGGCGCTGCCGCACCAGCCGAAGGCCCTGATCCTGGTGCCGACCCGCGAGCTGGCCATGCAGGTGGCCGACGCGCTGACGCCGCTGGGCCGCTCGGTCGGCGTGTTCCTCAAGACCGCTGTCGGCGGCGTGCCGTACGACCGTCAGATGGACGCGCTGCGGCGCGGCGTCGAGGTCATCGTGGCGACCCCGGGCCGCCTCGGCGACCTGATCGAGCGGGGCGCCTGCCGGCTCGACGCGGTCGAGGTCACCGTCCTGGACGAGGCCGACCAGATGGCCGACATGGGCTTCCTGCCCGAGGTCACCGAACTGCTGTCCAAGACCCCGGCGGACGCGCAGCGCCTGCTGTTCTCGGCGACGCTCGACGGTGACGTCGACGCGCTGGTCAAGCGGTTCATGCACGACCCGGTGACGCACTCCACGGCCCCGGCCGAGGCCAGCGTCTCCACGATGGAGCACCACATGCTCCTGATCCCGCCGCACGACAAGTTCCCGATCACCGCGTCGATCGCCAACCGGGCCGGCAAGACCATCGTCTTCGCCCGCACCCAGATGGGCGTCGACCGGCTGGTCGACCAGCTCGCGGCGGTCGGCGTGCGCGCCGGCGCGCTGCACGGCGGCAAGACCCAGCGGGTACGCACCCGCACGCTGGCCGAGTTCAAGGAAGGCCGGACGAACGTGCTGGTCGCCACGGACGTCGCAGCGCGCGGCATCCACGTCGACGGCATCTCGCTGGTCATGCACGTGGACCCGCCGAAGGACCCGAAGGACTACCTGCACCGCGCGGGTCGCACCGCCCGGGCCGGTGAGTCCGGCGCGGTCGTCACGCTGGTCCTGCCGAAGCAGCGCCGCACCACGGCATCGATGATGCTGAAGGCGGGCGTCACGCCGGCCGAGCTGCGGGTCCGCCTCGGCGACGAGCAGCTGGCCACGGTCACCGGGGCTCGCGAGCCCAGCGGTGTCCCGGTGAAGATCGAGCCCGAGCCGCGTGAGCGGGGCGACCGGCCGCGTCGCTTCGGTGACCGGCCGCAGCGTGGTGGCAGCAGCTACGGCGACCGTTCCCGCGGTGGCAGCAGCTACGGCGACCGGCCGCGCACCGGCGGCGGAGACCGTTCGTTCGGCGACCGTCCGCGGGGCAGCTTCAGCGGCGGCGACCGCACCTACGGCGACCGGCCGCGTGGTGGCGAGCAGCGCTCGTTCAGTGACCGTCCCCGTGGCGAGCAGCGCACGTACGGCGACCGCCCGGCGGGCGACCGTTCCTACGCCGAGCGTCCGGCGACCGGCGGCGACCAGCCGACGGGTGACCGTCCGTCGTTCGCCGACCGCCAGCGCGGCTTCAGCGAGCGGACGGCGCGCAACCTGAGCGAGCGTCCCGGCGGTTTCCGCCGCGAGCCCGCTCGCAACGACCGGCGGGAGACCGGCAACGGCCGCTTCTCGACCGGCCGTCCGGCGCACACCCACTGATCCATCGCACGTGTAAGAAGGCCCCGGCGCTCTACGCGCCGGGGCCTTCTTTCTGCATAGCGGGGTTCGCGCCCGACCAGGAGCTGGCGCCGGGGATGGCGCCTGCCTGGAAACGGCCGGCGGGTCTCATCCGGACCTTGAAAGGGACGGCAGAACTCACGCCCACCCGGAACGGGGGTAGCGGGCTCCTGCGGACCACGGAACGGCGTGGCGGGTCTCGCGCCAGACCCAGAACAGGACGGCTCGGTTTCACGGCGAGCCCGCAACAGCTTGGCAGGGACCGCCCCGGACCCCGAAACGGCGTGGCGGGGTTCGTGGCGGGCGGGGAACGGGTAGTCGGTGACTATGGCCGTTCTGCCGGGTTCACTTTTCTGGGATCGCCGCGACACGTCCGGTGCTGAGCATGCACTGGTTGATACGCGTGCTGGGCTGCACGCCCGAGGCACCGCCGTGGCCGTCGATCCGATCGCCTACAGCGCCCGCTACGAGGTCCGCACCAGCTCGGACTGGCTCACCACTTCCCTCGAGGTCAGCACTGAGGGCGCCGGCTGGAGTCGCAGCCTGCGCTTGGAGTCCGAGGGTGGGCGGTGGCGGACCTCGACCGCGGAGCGGGGTGATCTGGATGCCGCGCTGACCGCCGGTGGTCACCCCGGGGCCGGTCTGCCCGGCACCGAGGATCCGGACCTGCTGGTCGGGGCTTTCGACGTCGACCTGACCGGTTCGCCGTTGACCAACACGTTGCCGATCCGGCGGCTGGGGTTGCTCGAGGCCGAGGCGGGCGTGGCCCACCGGGTCAGCGTCGCCTGGGTGCTGCTGCCCAGCCTGGAGATCGTGCAGGCGGATCAGATCTACACCGCGCTGGGCGACGGGCGGGTGCGGTTCGCCACCGAGACCTTCAGCGCGGACCTGGTCGTCGACGATGAGGGTTTTGTCGTGGACTATCCGGGGCTGGCCCAGCGGGTGCGCTAGACCTTGTCGCGGATCCAGGTCAGGCAGGTCTTGTCGACCGTCGTGAACGGCTTGCCGAACGCCTCGCGGGACGCCGGGTCGAGGTCGCGGTTCTCCCGCAGGTAGAGCCGGACGAAGTCGAAGAGCGCGCCCTGGCCGTACTTGCGGGCGAGGCAGTCGGCGGTGAAGTGGCCGAAGCCGTAGAAGGCGTCGCTGGTGTCGGGGCTGGCGTTGTCGCCGGGGGCCTTCGCGGCGATCGACTTCGGGCGTTTGCTGCCCGCGAGCAGGGAGCGCACCGCCGAACGCCGCCAGCTGTCCGTGGCGGATCTCGGGTACCAGCCGATGTACTCGGCGATGCCCTCCTCCAGCCACATGTCGTCGCTGCCGCCAGTCCGGTACGCACCACCGAGCGTGACGACGTGCGCGAGCTCGTGCTGGAGCGTGGTGGCGAGCACGTCGCTGTCCGTACGGACGGCCGAGATGTTGAGCACCACGTCGCTGCCCGAGTCCTTGAGCGGGATGGCGTAGCCAATGACCCATTTGTCGGTGATGCCGCCGTACCAGGTTTTCCACTGCTTGGCGCCGGCCACGTAGACGCGGTATCGGCGCTGAGGGTTGCCGACCAGGCCGGCGAAGCGGTCGTTGACGACGGCGGCCTTCTCGGCGGCGGCGAGCACCTGCTTGAAGTATTTGCGCTCGGTGCGGTTGCCGATCACGGTGACCCGCTCGCCGGACAGGAAGCTGAGCTCGCCGGACTCCCACGGGGTGGGCTGCTGACGGCTGCGGCTCTTCTTCTCCGTGACCTTGGCGATCACGTACCGGCCGCTGACCTTTTTGAAGGTCAGGACCTGGCTGATCGTCGGCGGACCGTCCGACGCGTTGTACTTCTCTTCCGGGCACTTGTCGGTGCTGAAGCAGTACGCCACCTCGGCCGTCACCTGGACCGTGCCGCTCTTGGCATCGACGGGGTCGACGGAGGTCTGGTAGGCGAAGTGGCTGACACCCAGCCCGCGCAGGGAGCGGAACATCGAGGCGTACCGGGTGCGGAGCTTGGACTGGCCCGGGTCGACGGCGGCCAGCCAGCCCTTCTCGTTGTTGGCCAGCAGGGCGGCCGCCTGGGCCTTGAGCGCCGCGACGGCGGCCTCGGCCGGGGTCAGCGGGGTCCGCGCGGCAGTGGGCTCCGGCCCGGCCGCCGCGGCGCGCTCGTTGAGCGAGAGCGGAGTGCGATTGACGTAGACGACACCGGCACCGACGGCGAGCGCCGCGGCCAGGGCCAGGGCGGCGCCCATCAGCAGGCCACGACCCCGGCGGGAGGGCAGCGCGGGCGGATCACCGACCTCGATCGGCGGCTGCACCCAAGGCGGGGCCGACGGGTGGGTCAGCGGGTGGGTCGAGGGGAAGAACTCACTGGCCTGCGGCGCCCGCTGGCCGGGAATCTGGGAAAAACCAGCCGGCGGCGACGACCAGGGGCCGGACACCATCGGCGGAGCGGCGGGTACTTCCTCGGCGTCGTGCACTGCGCTCCTCGAACCCGAAACCCGTCACAGGTCTCAGATCCTCCCAGGTCCACCGCCGCAGCGCTGCCCCCCGTTCAGGCAGGTGGCCAGACGCCCGTGGCCAGGAACGTGTCAATCGCCGCCAGGTGTGGTTCGAGGGTGATGCCCTGCGCGGCGACCCAGGCGTCCGAGTAGTACGTGTCCGCGTACCGTTCGCCGCCGTCGCAGATCAGGGTGACCACCGACCCCTTGTGGCCCGCCGCCCGCATCTCGGCGATCAGGCCGAAGGCCCCGCACAGGTTCGTGCCCGTGGAACCGCCGACCCGGCGCCCGAGCACCGCTGAGCCGGCCCGCATCGCCGCCAGCGACGCCGCGTCCGGCACCTGCACCATCCGGTCGACCACCGCGGGCTGGAAGGAGGCCTCCACCCGGGGGCGGCCGATGCCCTCGATCCGCGAGCCGCGGCCGGTGGACACCGACCAGTCGCCGGAGACGTAGGCCGGCCAGAACGCCGACCCTTCCGGGTCGACCACGCAGAGCTTGGTGTTCAGCTGCCGGTAGCGGGCGTACCGGCCGATGGTCGCGCTGGTGCCGCCGGTGCCGGCCCCGACCACGATCCACGCCGGTACGGGATGCCGCTCCAGCGCCAGCTGCAGGTAGATGGACTCGGCGATGTTGTTGTTGCCGCGCCAGTCGGTGGCCCGCTCGGCGTGGGTGAACTGGTCCATGAAGTGGCCGCCGAGGTCGGCCGCGAGCGTACGGGCCGCCGCGACGACCGCCGTCGGGTCGGTGACGAGGTGGCACTTGCCGCCCTGGAACTCGATCAGCGAGATCTTCTCGGGGGACGTGCTCGCCGGCATCACCGCGATGAACTCGAGTCCGAGCATCCGGGCGAAGTACGCCTCACTGACCGCCGTCGATCCGGAGGACGCCTCGACGACCGGGGTGTGCGGGCCGATCCAGCCGTTGCAGAGGGCGTACAGGAAGAGCGAGCGGGCCAGCCGGTGCTTGAGCGAACCGGTGGGGTGCGACGACTCGTCCTTGAGATAGAGGTCGATGCCCCAGGAGCGGGGCAGCGGGAACGGCAGCAGGTGGGTGTCGGCCGAGCGGTTCGCGTCCGCCTCCACGAGCGCGATCGCCTCGCGGGCCCACTCGCGGGCGGTGTCGTCACAGCGGTCGTGCTGGTCCATGGCTCAACCTGCCGTCGGGTCGAGGCCGGGCTGGGGGCGGTTCTCCCACTTGGTGGAGAGCGCGATGGCCGTCCTGGTCGACGCTACGCCGCGGGTCCGGTTGATGCGGACGATCAGCTGCTCCAGCTCGGCGATCGTGCCCACCCGGACGGTGAGCTGGTACGACTCCACGCCCGCCATGAAGTAGCAGGACTCGATCTCGGGCATCACCCGCAGCGCGGACAGCACGTCGTCGGTGTCGGCGCCGGAGTCCTCGACGATGCCGATCAGGGCGGTGACGCCCAGCCCGATGGCCTCGTGGTCGACCTCGGCGCGGTAGGCCCGGACCGTGCCGGCGGCTTCCAGCTTGCCCACCCGCTCGTGCACGGCCGGCGCGGAGAGCCCCACCTGCCGGGCCAGCTCCGCGTACGAGGAGCGGGCGTTGTCCCGCAACAGGTCGATCAGGCGCAGGTCGATGGCGTCCATGGTTTCAGAGGTTAGTGCGACCCGCCCTGCTACCTCACGCCCGGTAGCGGGCTCGGACCGCCGGACGCAGCAAGGATAATGGTCAACGTCGCAATCGGGGCTTTTTCCGCATTTCAGCGACTTGCTGTTTTTGGCGGTGCTCTAATGGCACTACGTCCCGATCGAGCACGCCGACACTCACTGTGACCAACGGCGCTCCAACACGACGCGAGGAGAGGGCCGTGGACACAGGAGATCGACTGCTGACGCCCGGGGAGGTGGCCGCGCTGTTCCGGGTGGACCCGAAGACGGTCACGCGCTGGGCAGCCGCCGGACGTATCGGCAGCATCCGTACTCCGGGTGGCCACCGCCGGTTCCGCGAGTCCGAGGTGCGCGCGCTGCTCGAGGGCGACGGTGTCGTCGAGGAGATGCGCGAGGACGACGCCGCCAACCGCCCGCGCAACGGCGGGCCGGCCAACCCGGGGCAGAGCTACGGCCCGCCCAACGGACTGCGCTGATTCAGTTCTCCCGCCCATCGCGTGAAGAGCTGATGGGGTACGCCCAGAGCGTCGAGCACCTTGCCGGCCACGAAGTCCACCAGTTGGCCGGCGGTCGCCTGCGCGCCCGAGCCGTAGAAGCCGGGGCTGGCCGGCAGGACCACCGCCCCGGCGTCGTGCAGAGCGATCAGGTGCTCCAGGTGGCTGCGGGTCACCGGGGTCTCCCGGGGCACGACCACCGTACGGCGGCGCTCCTTCAGGTTCACCTCAGCGGCCCGCTGGAGCAGGTCCTTGGACAGCCCGATCGCGATGCCGGCGCAGGCGGCCGTGCTGGCCGGCACGACCGCCATCCCCAAGGCCGGGTACGAGCCGCTGCTCGGACCGGCGGCCAGGTCACCGGCGGGCCAGTAGCCCAGGTCACCGAGATCCCGGCCGAGCCACCGCTGCACGTCGTCCTTCCAGTGCGCGTCCCGTACGGTCGCCCCGGTCTCGTCGAGCAGCGTCAACCTGGCCGCCTTGGAGACGACCAGGTCGACTGCTTCGCCGGCCTCGAGGAGCCCGTTCAGAACGGCCTTCGCGTAGGGCGTGCCGGAAGCTCCGGAGACACCGACGATCCACGGGGTGCGCATGCTTCCAGCATGCCCCAGGCGATGATCAGCTGACGGCCTCGGTGGCCGCGAACCAGGTCGAGGAGTCGGTCGGGTCGGCGAACTCCACGCTCTTGAGCATCTTGATCATCTCGGAGTTGCCGATGAAGCCGCCGCCGTTGAGCTCGACGAAGAACTTCTTGTCGGCGGTGTAGCGGTAGCAGAGACCTTCCTGCGGGCAGTACGGCGCGTTGCCGGGCGCGGTGTACTTCTGCTCCTTCGCCGGGTAGACCTGCAGCGACAGGATCGGCAGCTGGGTGTCCCCCACGATGAACGGGTCACCGACCGTGCCGGTGAGCTTCTCGTACGGGAAGTCGCCCTTGATCAGGCGCAGGTAGGACGTCCCGGCGAAGGTGGCCCCGAGGTAGTCCGACGTCGTCCCGGCCGCACCGAGCTCGAAGCCCGAGGGCACGTAGCCCAGCTTGATGCCGACCTTGACCGGCTGCTCGGCGCCCCCGGTGAGGCCCTCGGCGATCGACGCCAGCTTCGTCGCGGGGTACTTGAGGCCGCCCTGCACGATGACCTGCGCCCAGGCGTCGTCGGCGTACTTCCAGGTGTAGGTGGACTCGGCGTACGGCGCCGGGATGCCGGGCTTGATGGCCTCCTTCTTCTCACCCGCGTGGAACCAGCCGGCCCCCGCCTTGGGGTCCTTCTTGGCCTTGGCCGGGTCGAAAGCACCCTTGGCGTACGTCACCACGTGCCCGATGACGTTCGGCGCGTAGTACCGCCCACCGTTCTCGTCCTCGTACGCCTGGCCCTTGCCCGGCGCCGTGATCGAGGCGACCTGGTAGCCCGGGGTCACCAGCACGGTGCCGTCGACGGTGAGGTCTCCCACCTTGTATTTCGTGAACGTGCCGGAGAACTCGGTGGACGGGTAGGCGAACGGCACCTTGGCCGGCTTCTCGGCCTTCGAGGGGGCCGCTCCGGCGTTCACCGTCGTCGACTTGTCGTTGCCCGCGGGCAACAGCTGAGGGACGGCGACCGCCCCGGTCACGGCGAGCACGACGGCGGCCGATCCGGTGCCGGCCCACAGCGCCCGGCGCCGCTGCTGCCGCTTGCGTCCGGCCATCAGCGCGTCCTGCACGCTGTAGCGCGGGGGCGGGGCATCCGACTTGGCTTCCTGCAACATGTCAGACAGCTCGTGCGGCACGGTAATTCTCCCTGTTGACGAACACCTCGGCGCCCATGGCGGTGCGCAGGGCTTCGAGGCCCCGCGAGGTGTAGCTCTTGACGGTTCCTTCCGGGCACCCCAGGGCCTCGGCGGTCTCCTGGATGCTCAGACCTTCCAGGTAGCGCAGAGTCAGCACGGCACGCAGCCGCGCGGGGATCTTCTGCAATGCGTCACGGATCCGCAGCCGTTCGTCGACCGCGTTCGTGTCGTCACGCAGGTTGGGCCGGTCGGGCATGGCATTGCTCTGCGCGCGCTCCCGCCGCCACCACGGGCGGCGGGTCTCGTCGATCGCCGCACGGACCACGGCGGTGCGCGCGTACGCGCCCGGGTTGTCGATGCGCCGCCACTTCACATACAACTTGGCCAGCGCGATGAGGACCGCGTCCTCAGCCGCCTGCCAGTCGCCGCAGGTGAGATAGGCGAGCCCGCGCAGCGGCTCCATCTGCGCGGCTACGAAGGCGCTGAACTCCCTGTCTCTGTCACTCACAGCTAGTAGACGGAAGTCGGCGGCCGGAAAGTTACAGCAGAATCAGATCAAGGACGGCGAAGACGAACAGGGCTATGCCCACGAAGCCGTTGGCCGTGAAGAACGCCCTGTTGACCTTGGAGAGGTCGGCGGGCGTGACGACGACGTGCTGGTAGGCGAACGCGGCCGCGGTCAGGGCCAGGCCGATCCACCACAGCCAGCCGAGCCCGGCGAGCTGGCCGAACCAGACGAACAGCGCGAAAGTCAGCACGTGGGTGGCGGTGGAGATGTGCAGCGCCGTGCGGACACCGAAACGGGCCGGCGTGGAGTGCACGCCGATCCGCCGGTCGACCTCGACGTCCTGGCAGGCGTAGATGATGTCGAAGCCGCCGATCCACAGCCCGACCGCGACGCCGAGCACCCAGGCCGGCCCCGAGCCATCGAACGTGCCGGTGATCGCCAGCCACGCCCCGACCGGCGCGACGGCCTGGGCCAGCGCCAGCACGTAGTGCGGGAAGTTGGTGAACCGCTTCGCGTACGGGTAGATCACCAGCGGGATCACCGCGAGCGGCGACAGGATCAGGCAGAGCGGGTTGAGCAGCGCCGCGGCGGCGAACAGCACGACCAGGGACACGGCGGCGCCGGTCCAGGCCGTGCGCACACTGACGGCCCCGGTGACCAGCTCGCGATTGCGGGTACGCGGATTCTGCGCGTCGATCTTGCGATCCAGGATCCGGTTGGCCGCCATGGCGAAGGTGCGCCCGGACACCATGGCGACCGTGATCAGCAGCAGGTCGGCCCAGCGCACCCCGGTGCCGGTGCGGTCCATGGCGACCAGGGCGGACAGGTAGGCGAACGGGAGCGCGAAGACGGAGTGCTCGATCGCCACCAGCTTCAGGAAAGACCTGATCTTGCCTGGCTGCTCCGGCGCCGCGGCGACCGCTGTCATATGCCGTATTCCTTCCACCGCTTGTCGACCAGCGAGACGACCTCGTCCGCCATCGTCATCTCCTCCGGCCAACCCCGGGTGTAGCCCTCGCCGGGCAGCTTACGGGTCGCGTCCAGCCCCGCCTTGCCACCCCAGAACTGCTGGTAGGAGGCATGATCGAGATGGTCCACCGGGCCCTGGGTGAGGAGCAGGTCGTGGTCGTAGTCGACGTTGCCGAAGGCCCGGAAAGCCACCTCGTTGTAGTCGTGCACGTCGCAGTCCTCGTCAACGATCACGATGAGCTTGGACAGCGACATCAGGTGGGCACCCCAGACCGCGCTCATGATCTTCTGCGCGTGCTTGGGGTAGCGCTTGCGGATCGAGACGATCACGCAGTTGTGGAACACCCCGGCGGCCGGCATGTCGTAGTCGACGATGTCCGGGATCAGCATCTTGAGCAGCGGCAGGAAGATCCGCTCAGTGGCCTTGCCCAGGCCGTGGTCCTCCTGCGGCGGCTTGCTGGTGACGATCGAGTGGTAGACCGGCCGCTTGCGCATCGTCATGCACTCGATGTGCAGCACCGGGAACGGCTCGACCGGGGTGTAGAAGCCGGTGTGGTCGCCGAACGGGCCCTCGGGCGCGCGCTCCCCCGGCTCCAGGTAGCCCTCGAGGACGATCTGCGCCTGCGCGGGCACCTGCAACGGCACGGTCAGGCAGTCGACCATCTCCACCCGCTCGCCGCGCAGGAAGCCGGCGAACAGGTATTCGTCGATGTCGCCGGGCAGCGGGGCGCTGGCCGCGTAGCTGACCACCGGGTCGCAGCCGATCGCGACGGCCACCGGCAGCCGCTCACCCCGGCGCTCGGCGACGGCGTGGTGGGCGGTGCTGTCCTTGTGGATCTGCCAGTGCATCCCGAGCGTGTTCTTCGAGTGCTGCTGCAACCGGTAGAGGCCGAGGTTGCGCTTGCCGGTCTCCGGGTGCTTGGTGTGGGTGAGCCCGTAGTTGTGGAAGATGCCGCCGTCGCCGGGCCAGACCTGCAGGCCGGGCAGCTTGCCCAGGTCCACCTCGTCGCCCTTGAGCACGACCTCCTGACAGGGAGCGCTCTTGACCTTCTTGGGCGGGACCGACTTGAGCTGCAGCACCTTGCCGATGCCCTCGCGGATGCCGGACCAGCCGACCGGCAGCTCCGGCTGGATCAGCGAGCCGATCCGGTTGCCGACGTCGTCGAGGCTGTCCACGCCCAGCGCCATGGCCATCCGCTTCTCCGTACCGAAGAGGTTGACGACGATCGGCATGTCACCACGGGTCGGGCGCTCGAAGAGCAGGGCCGGGCCGCCGGCCCGGACGGTGCGGGTGACGATCTCGCTGATCTCCAGCGTCGGATCGACCGGTACGCGGACCCGGCGCAGCTCACCGGCCGCTTCCAGGGCCGCGATGAAGCTCTGCAGATCGTGGTGAGGGAAGCCGGCAGCCATGTTCCCAGTCTCGCACCACGGGACGGCAAGTGATCGGCGGGCGGGAACCGTCACCGGGGGATCTCGTCCGGCGTTGAGCCAGAGATGTGGTTTCCGCGCTGGTCAGGGGCGAGGTGGGCAGCTTGAAATTCCGGTCCGTGGCACGCTGGTGCGCCCTGGGTGGCCTGGTCACGGCGCTGGTGACGGCCGCTCCGGCCGCCTCGCACCGCAACCACCGGCTGCCCGCCTGCCCGGGCGGTGAGGCGTCTGTCACAGGGCCGACCGAGCCGGCCGGCCGGCACGCCCGCAAGGCCTGCCGGGCCACCGGACCGATCCTGGAGTCCGGCGTCCGGCTGGACCGGATGCGCGAGCGGGCCACCCCGAGTGGCTACCACCATCTCGGCGCGGGCACCGGCGGCGAGTGGGGCGGGGTGTCGGGCCGCATCGAGGTCGTGGACGGCGCGGTCCGGCGCAACACGTACGACTTCGTGGCCGGCCGCTTCATGGTCAAGCGCGACATGGGCGCCGGTTCCATCGCCTGGCTGGAGGCGGGCTGGGCCGAGACGGGCTGGGCCGGCAGCGGCCGCCAGCACATCTACACCTTCAACACCAACACCAAGACCTGGCAGTTCTACGACCAGTACCAGCTCAAGCCGGGTGACAAGGTCTGGCTGGACCTGCACACGGACGCGAACAACGTCTGGCAGGCGTGGCTGTGGTGGAACAACCGGTGGAACCTGCTGACCGCGCAGCAGCTGCCGGTCGGCTCCCGGGCGTACGTCGAGCAGTACGTCGAGGTCCACGTCGACCCGAGCCGCCCGGCCCGGGTGGTGGTCCCCCCGGTGACCGTGGACAACGTCCAGCTCCGCCCACCGGACGGCGGCTCGGCCCGCTACTGGCGCGATGACGTCGACACCCAGATCGGCGACCAGGCCCAGCAGCGGGCCGGCGGCTTCTGCCTGGACTGGGTGACCCGCTACGACACCTGGACGGCCGGCGACTGCGCCGGTGGCGCGGGCGCCGGCTGGCCCGGCTCACCGACCGGCGTGCCGCCCTCGGCCGAGGAACGCCCCTAGCGGGTCAGGCAACTCCTGGGCGTCGGGCACCCGACACGCGGTACTTGACCTCAGGAAAATATCCGCAACGGTCTCACCTCGAACCCGACTCGTGACTCACCGTAGCGCTGAGCCGCCTGCCGTAGCCGGCGTCCAGTGGTCCGGAAACGCGACGACACCAGACCGGCGAATATCGATCGCGACAGATCAGAAGTGTCGGCGTAATCAATGGGCCAGACCCGCCGTAGTGCGGTCCGGGACATTTCCTTTGCCGCCGCCGCGGCAGTTCCGCACATCTCGTATGGATAACGACCGCTCCGGAGAGCGCTCCCTGTCCTCATGGTCGCCGCCGAGCCCATTCCGGTGGCACCGGTCCGCGAAAGGACATCCATTTACGTCCGGACGGGCGGGACCGCCGAAATGATCATTCCAGAATTGGATCTTCGCCGGCTCGGCGACGGAGCTCATCGTGCGGATGAATGCCCTGGTGAGCGCGGTAAATGGACCGGGTCGGCAGCGCGCTGGCGTCGACTGCGCCGGCAACCACCGGGGACCGCCACCCGGCCCGGGCCACGATCAGGGGCCTTGCCTGCACTTACGGCCGCCGCTGTGGAGATCGACGGTGTCGGCCGGTATGGTGGCCACCGCGGAGGTCAGCGCATTTCCGCTCGATGGTGCGTCTGATTGGTCTCGGGCCGGCATCGAATGAGCAGGACCCGGAAAGCAGTTGTCGTGGCAGCTTCCGGAAGTGATCAAGGGGTCGGCCCGATGCCCGCGCGGTATCGCTCCGGCCCCTTTTTCATTTCGGCACCGATACTACCCGCGGGTAGGCCCTTTTCCAGCTGCGGGTCACGCCCGGCCGACGGCCTATCCACCACCGCACAACAGCGACACTGCGTGGTGGAATACGTCGCAACCCTGGTGCACAATCAACCACGGTGACGGGGCCCCGCCCACGATCGGGACCCCGTGCCTTCCTTGAGCTATGGCCCGAGACCAATTTCATTGACGCCTCATCACCCCAAGGAGCAAGTGCAGTGACAATCAGTTACATCACGTCTGGAGGACGGGCGTGATGACCGGCGTGGTGCAGGAACCCGGGGAACCCAACGAGGGCCGGCACCGCGCCGACTTCGCCACCTTCCGCCGGCCGACCAGCGAAGCCCTGGCGCTGGAGCACGAGGCGGCCCGCATGCGGGCCAAACTGATGGACCCGGAGACCGCCCTCCGGGAACTGGCCGAACGCCTGACCTTCGCTCACGTGAACGCGGGCAAGCCGTCATTGGCCGTGCTGAGCGAAGCCGTCCACTACAGCAAGGGCACCCTGTCCAAGGTGTTCGCCGGCAAGATGGTGCCCTCCTGGCCACTGGTCGAGGGGCTCGCCGCGGAGCTCGGAGTGCCGACGCAGACCGTCATCCGGGAGTGGTTCCACCTCTGGACCGCGGCCAACACCCTGCGGCGCAGGCCGGGCGGGGTGCGCGAGCGAGCCGCGACCGAGCCGGCAACGACCGCGGTGCCGGCCGGGCCACCGGCCGTCACCGGCTCGGGCCACACCTGCCCGGCCTGCGGCAGCTGGGTGGTCGACCCGGCGTTGCACGCCCAATGGCACCGGCAGGCCCGGGAGGTCGGCCGGGGAGGGCCGGCCTCCGGGGCGCTCGGCGGGTGGGGCGCCCAGGGCGGGACGATCGGGCTGAACCGCGAGACGCTCGGCCGGTGAGCTCATCCCCCGCCCCGGGTGGCGGGGCGGGGGACACAACGGCTTACATACCGGCGGCGTTGGCGTACGAGTGCAGGCCCGCGAAGAACAGGTTGACGCCGAACAGGTTCATCAGCATCGTCACGAAGCCCAGCAGGGCGATCCAGGTCGCGGTGGTGCGCTTGACGCTCGGGGTCGCGCGGGCGTGCAGGTACGCCGCGTAGACGACCCAGGAGATGAACGCCCAGACCTCTTTGGGGTCCCAGGCCCAGTAACGGCCCCACGACGCCTCGGCCCACAGCGGCCCGGCGATCAGCGCACCGAAGGTGAACAGCGGGAACGCGAACGCGTGCAGCCGGAACGTCAGCCGTTCCAGCAGCTCCGCCGGCGGCACCTTCGCGCCCAGCGTGTACGGGAAGCTTCGCTTGCCCTGGTCGTGGCCGGCCCGGATGAGGAACATCGCGGCCGGCACCGCCCCGATCAGCAGGATGCCGGAGGCCAGGATGATCGTCGAGACGTGCACGATGTACCAGTACGAGTTCAGCGCCGGCACCAGCGGGCCGACCGGCGTGTACGCGATCAGCCCGGCCGCACCGAGCAGCACGACCAGCGCGAGCGCGGTGAACAGGCCGAGGTGGCGCACGGCCGGCTTGCGGGTGATCACACCGAGCCAGACCGCCGAGCCGACGAGGGTCACGGCGAGGATGAACTCGTACATGTTGCCCCACGGCATGCGGTGCGCCGCGACGCCACGGGTGACCACCGTGCTCAGGTGCAGCGCGAAGGCGAGCCAGGTGAGCCCGACACCGATCAGGCCGAGCAGGGCACCGCGGTCCCGGGGCGGCGCCGGCGGCACGACGTCGTCCGCGGGCGGCACCTCCACCTCGCCCGGTCCCCCGGCGCCGACGAGCCGGCGGGCCGGACGGGTCGCCGCGCGGCCGATGTGGCTGCGGTTGCCGAACGCGTACTCCGCCGCGTAACAGACCATCGCGGCCAGGTACGCCAGCACGGTGAAGGCCATCAACTGGTCAGACAACTCCGCCATCACGGCGTCCTCTCCTCCGGCGTCCGGCGCGCCGCCGCCACGACCTGCTCGAACTCCTCGTGGAAGCCCGGATAGTCGGTGCGCGGCAGACCACCGGCCTCCATCAAACTACCGCCGGTGCCCGCCTCGGACCCGGCCGGGGGCGAAACCCGGAACCACACCCGGCGGCGGTGCCCGGACAGCGACAGCATCAGTCCGAGCAGGCCCAGGACCGCGCCGCCCAGCACCAGCGGCTGGGTCGGGTCGTAGCGCACCGCGAGGGTGGCGAACTGGCGGGTGCCGACGAACTCCAGCTTGGTGCCGTCGTCCAGGGTCCAGGTCTGGCCGGGCGTCAGCCGCTGCGGCCGTTCGCCGCTGACCTGCTTGAGCTGGCCGTTGGCCAGCTGGCCACGGTCCAGCGCGTAGACCGAGCCGGGCAGGCCGGCGTCGACCCCGAGATTGCCCCGGTACGCCGTCAGGAACAGCGCCGGCTCCCGTTCGGCCGGGAAGACCGAGGTCGGGCCGCCCTTCGGATCCACCGTGGGCAGATAGACACCCTCGAAGGCGACCTGCAGGTCCTCGTCGCGCCGGTTGGTCTTCGGGTCGATGTTGACGTCGGGGAACTGCGCGACGCCCTCACTGGTGAGCATCTGGTCGCGTGGCAGGAACGGCACGATCCGGGTCTGCTGCTGGCCGAACCTGTCGGTGAAGCGCAGGATCGGCGCGTAGCCGTGGCCGAGCAGGTGCACGTTGGCCTGCGGCAGGCGCAGCGGGTGATTGACCGTGAACTCGGTCGGGCGCCACGGCCCGTCCTGCTCGGTCTGCACGGTGGCGTGCGCGCCGAACGACTTCGGCTGGCCGTTGCTCTGGTACGCCGCGTCGAAGTCGTTCAACCGCAGGCAGAAGAACGGCAGGTCGGCGGCGTCGAGGCGGGGGCCGAGGGTGGACTCGTCGTACTGCGTCACCGAGTTGCAGAAGCCCAGGTCGTCGCCCTGCACCAGGAGGCGGTTGCCGTGCCAGCCGTACCAGTGCCCGAAGCCCACCCCGATCAGCACCGCCAGCAGCGCGAAGTGGAAAAGCAGGTTGCCGGTCTCCTTGAGCAGGCCCTTCTCGGCCGAGACCGTCCACGTGCCGTCCGGCCGCTCGCGCACGACCGTGCGGAAGCGGTGCCGGCGCAGGCCGGCGGCGACGGCGGCGGCCGCGGCGGCCGGCTCGTCGGGTCGCGGCTCTGCCGCCGCGTGCTGCGGCAGCCGCTCCAGCCGGCGAGGAGCATCCGGGGGTACGGTGCGCAGCGCACGCACGTGGTCGAGCAGCCGCGGGATGACGCAGCCGACCAGTGAGGTGAACAGCAGCAGGTAGATGGACGCGAACCAGGGCGAGGCATAGACGTCGAAGCCACCCAGCCGGCTCAGCACCGGGGCCAGGTCGGGATGGTCCCGGAAGTAGCCGGCGACGTTCTCCGGGTTGATCGCGCGCTGCGGCAGCACCGAGCCCGGGATCGCGGCCACGGCCAGCAGGAAGAGCAGCACCAGGGCCGTGCGCATGCTGGTCAGCTGCCGCCAGGAGTTGCGCAGCAGCGCCCACAACCGGTTGGGCCGGCGCGGCGGTGGCTCGGCCGCGGGTGCGGGGCGCTGCTCGACGACGGTCACAGCAGGGTCCCGGCGTCGAAGTTGAAGGTGGTGACCAGCCAGATCAGGAAGCTGTTCCAGCCGCCGGTGACCAGGGCCAGCCCGACCAGGACCAGCAGCACGCCGCCGATCCGGGTGACCCACCGGCTGTTGCGGCGCACGGCCTTGAAGACGCCGAGCAGCCGGCGGAAGAACAGCCCGAACAGCACGAACGGCACCCCGAGCCCGAGGCTGTAGGCCAGGGCCAGCACGACGGCCCGGTCGGTCTGCCCGCTGGTGGTGGCCAGGCCGAGGACCGCGCCCAGGGTGGGTCCGGTGCAGGGCAGCCAGGAGAGCCCGAACAGCGCCCCCAGAATCGGTGCCCCGGCCAGGCCGGCGTTGGGCAGCCAGTTGATCCGGGCCTGGCCCTGCATACCGGGGACCAGGCCGATGAACATCAGGCCGAGCCCGATGATCAGCACCCCGAGCACGATGTTGAGGGTGCGCTCATGGGTCTTCAGCGCCAGGCCGATGTTGGCCACCAGCGTGGCCAGCAGCATGAACACGACGGAGAAGCCGACGACGAACAGCACCGTCCCGGCCAGCACCCGGCCGCGTCCGGCGGTCCGCGCCCGCGGCTTGGTGGCCACCGCGACCGACCCGCCCGGCTCCGGCTCCGGCCGCGACTTGGGGGGCACGCCCAGCGCGGCGTCGAGGTCGGCGCCGGCCAGCCCGGTGACGTACGAGAGGTAGCCGGGCATGAGCGGCAGCACGCACGGCGACAGGAAGCTGACCAGCCCGGCTATCGCGGCAGCACCGATGGCCAGCAGCAACGGACCGCTGCTGGCGACGTCGGCGAAGGTCTCCCCCATCAGCCCGGGCCCTCCGCGGCGATCCGCTCCACCACCGGCTGCAGCACACCGATCGTGGTGGCCCCGCGGATGCCCGCGGCGATCCGGCCCTGCCGGTCCAGGATCAGCGTGGCCGGGGTGGTGACCTGCGTGACGTCGAACTTGAGAGCGACACTGCCGTTCGGGTCGTAGATGCTCGGATAGGTCACCCCGAAGCCGCGCTCGAACGCCTTCGCCGGGTCCTTCTCGTCACGCGAGTTGACCCCCACGAACGTCACGTCCTTGGCCTTGGTGGCCTGGTAAGTGCGCTCCAGATCGTCGGCCTCGGCCCGGCACGGGTTGCACCACGAGCCCCAGAAGTTGACGACGATCACCTTGCCGCGGTCCTGCGTGACGTCGTACGTGCCGCCGGCGAGCAGCTCACCGGTGACCGCGCGGGCCTCGGGACGCTGGTCCGGGGTGCACTCGATCACCCGGTCGGCGTTCGTCGAGCACTTCTTCTCCCAGCTCTCCTCCCCGCAACCGGCCAGCGCACCGGCCGTGACAGCGGCGGTGAGGGCGACTGCGGCGAGCCGGCGCACGGTCATGCCCCCTTGGCCGTCCGGGCGCTCGGGGACATGGCCACCAGGGCGGCGGCGGGCTCGGCGTACTCGATGCCGACGACCTTCGCGTCCTCGAAGACGAACGAGGTGAGGCTGGCCAGGCCGCACTGGCGGCGGCGCGGGTCGTGCCAGAGGCGCTTCTTCTCGACGTAGCGGCGCAGGGTCCAGATCGGCAGCTGGTGCGAGACGCAGACCGCCTCGTGCCCCTCGGCGGCGACCCGGGCGGCCTGCACGGCGGCGAACATCCGCTGGGCGATCTGCAGATAGGCCTCGCCCCAGGACGGGGTGATCGGGTCGCGCAGCACCCACCAGTTGCGCGGGTTGCTGAACGCGCCGTCGCCGACCGACACCTTCTTGCCCTCGAAGAAGTTGGCGCTCTCGATGAGCCGGGTGTCGGTGGCCGTCTCGAGCTTGAAGTGGGCCGCGAACGGCTCGGCCGTCTCCTGCGCGCGTTCCAGCGGGCTGGCCACCACGTACGTGACGTCGCGGTCGGCGAGCGCCTCGGTGGCCGCCTTGGCCATCTGCCGGCCCAGCTCCGAGAGGTGGAAATCGGGCAGGCGGCCGTACAGGATCTTGCCTGGGTTGTGGACCTCGCCGTGCCGCAGCACGTGCACCGTGGTCTTGGTCGGGCTCAAGATTGTGCTCCCCCCGCTGCCGCGGCGGCCCGCGCCGCCGCCGGCAGTGCCGCGCTGATCTGCTCCAAGGCGGCGTCGTCGAGCGCCGTCGACACGAACCACGACTCGAACGCGCTCGGCGGCAGGTAGACGCCGCGGGAGAGCATCGCGTGGAAGAACGCCCGGAACGCGGCCACGTCCTGGGTCTTCGCCGAGTCGTAGTCGACGACCTCGGCGTCGGTGAAGAAGACGGAGAACATGTTGCCGGCGAAGGACAGCCGGTGTGGGACGCCCGCGGTGTTCAGGGCGTCCGAGGCGAGCGCGCCGATCGTGGCGGAGACCTCGTCGAGCCGTTTGTAGACGGCGTCGTCGGCCAGCCGCAGGCTGGTCAGCCCGGCCGCGCAGGCCAGCGGGTTACCGGAGAGCGTGCCGGCCTGATAGACCGGCCCGGCCGGGGCCAGCCGGGACATGATCTCGGTGCGGCCACCGAAGGCCGCGGCGGGCAGGCCACCGCCCATGACCTTCCCGTACGTGAAGAGGTCGGCGTCCACGGGATCGAGCCCGGCCCAGCCGCCCGGTGAGACCCGGAAGCCGGTCATCACCTCGTCGACGATGAGCAGGGCCCCGGCGGCGTGAGCCAGCTCGGCGAGCCGCTGGTTGAAGCCGGCCCGCGGCGCGATCACGCCCATGTTGCCGGCGGCGGCCTCGGTGATGATCGCGGCGATGTCGTCATTGTCCCGGAAGACCGCCTCGACCGCGGCGACGTCGTTGTAGGGCAGCACGATGGTCTCGCTGGCCGCCGCGCCGGTGACCCCCGGCGAATCGGGCAGGCCCAGCGTGGCGACGCCGGAACCGGCCGCGGCCAGCAGCGCGTCGACGTGGCCGTGGTAGCAGCCGGCGAACTTGACGATCTTGCTGCGGCCGGTGAAGCCGCGGGCCAGCCGGATCGCGGTCATGGTGGCCTCGGTGCCCGAGCTGACCAGGCGCACCTGCTCGACGGGGGTGCGCCGGACGATCTCCTCGGCCAGCTCCACCTCGCCCTGCGTCGGGGTGCCGAAGCTGGTGCCGAGCGCGGCGGCGGCCTGCACGGCGGCGACGATCGCCGGGTGCGCGTGCCCGTGGATCAGCGGGCCCCACGAGCAGACCAGGTCCACGTAGCGGCGCCCGTCGGCGTCGACCATCCACGGGCCCTCACCACGGGCCATGAACCGGGGTGTGCCGCCCACGGAGTTGAACGCACGCACGGGTGAATTGACCCCGCCGGGCACGATGCCCTTGGCGCGGTCGAACAGGGCCTGGGAGACCGGGGCCTCGTCCGGGTACGGACTGCCCGCGGCGTGGTTTGAGGTGGTCACGGCGGATCCCATTCTGTCAGCGCCGGGCGGCGGCCGCCTTAGCAGCCCCGGGGGCGGGTTGTACAGGTCACGATCGGTGGGTGGATGCGGGGCGGATGAACCGTGCCAACAGGCTGGATTCCACCGCTCGCGATAGGCTGACCCGGTGGAGCGACCGGAGCTGTCCATCGCGGTTGAGCGAGCCCCCGACGAGGTTGTCTTCCACCTCGCCGGTGAGATCGACGTGCTCACGGTGGCCAAATTGTCCGCCATGGTGAACGAGACCCTGCTGGAACCGGAACCACCCTCCCGGATCGTGCTCGACATGTCCGGCGTGACCTTCTGCGACTCGCAGGGCCTGGGCACCCTGGTGGTGCTCAGCCGTAAGGCCCAGCATGCCCGCGCGGTGCTGGCTCTGACCAACGTCGGCGACTTCCTGCTCCGCGTCCTGGACATCACCGGCCTGCGCAGTGCCCTGATGATCTCCAGCGCTACCTGATAGGTTCCTGTCGAGCCCCGGATGGGCCGACACGGAGGGAAAGCTGTTCGGCCATCCTCCGTGGGCTCATCCACCCTGGGTGGCTGCTCTCCGTGACAGGGATCGAGCAGTAGGGACGACATTGAGCGCGACGTTCAACCACACCATCATCGCCGCGAAGGACCGCACCGTCTCGGCCGCCTTCTACCGTGACGTGCTGGAAGCAGCCGACGCCCCGTCCTGGGGCTTGTTCACCAACCTCCAGCTGGACGGCGGCGTGCTGCTCCAGTTCGCCGAGCCGCCGGTCGAGATCCAGATGCAGCACTACGCCTTCCTGGTGGACGACGAGCACTTCGACCGGGCGTACGCGCTGCTCCTCGAGCGCGGCATCGAGCACTGGGCGGACCCGCAGATGCAGCGCCCGGGCGAGACGAACACCGAACACGGCGGCCGCGGTGTGTACTTCAAGGACCCGGCCGGTCACGCCCTGGAGCTCATCACCCGGCCGTACCTACGCTCCCCGCAGTAGCCGGAACGCCGCCCCCGGGACGACGACACGTCCCGGGGGCAGCACCACGCTGAGGCCATGACGTTTCGATTCGGCGTGGTGGCAGCGACGGCCCGCACCGGCGCGGAGTGGACCACCACCGCGCGGCAGGCGGAGGAACTCGGCTACGACACCCTGCTCGTCCCGGACACCGTGCACACGCTGTCACCGTTCGCGGCGCTGGCCGCCGCAGCGGCGTGCACCGAGAGGCTGCGGGTCGGCACCTATGTGCTCAGTGCCCCCAACCGCGCGCCCGGCCTGGTGGCCTGGGAGACGAGAACCCTGCAGCTCCTGAGTGGTGGCCGCTTCGAGCTGGGCCTCGGCGGCGGGCGGCCGGGCGCCGAACGGGACGCCGCGACGCTGGGTGTGGAGTTCGGGACACCGGGCGAGCGGTTGCGGCGGGTGGCCGAGACGATCCGGGCCGTCCGCGAACTCTCCGGCGGCGGCCCGCCGGTGCTGGTGGCGGCGAGCAGACCGGGGATGCTGCGGCTGGCCGCCGAACAGGCCGACATCGTGGCCCTCGGCCTGCCGCCGCAGTCGTCGGAGGAGGAACTGGCCGAGACGGTCGCGCGGCTCCGCGGCTTCGGCGGGTCGCCGGAATTGCATGTCAACGTGGCGGCGGTGGCGGAGACGGCCGAGGCGGTGCCGGAGTGGGCGGACCGGATGGTCGGCGGCGATGCCCGGCGGATGGCGGCGGCGGGCGGCATCGCGTTCCTGCTCGGCGACCCGGGCCGGATCGCCGAAACGCTTCGCCGGCGGCGGGCTGAGCTGGGCATCTCCTACATCGGAGTCAGCGCCATGTTCATGCACCAGTTCGCCCCGGTGATTACCGCGCTCCGCGGCAATCATTCGGAGTGATCGTGGTTGCATCGCCGGCCGCGGCGGCGTTGCGCGCTGCGGGCAGCCGCGGCGGCCAGATTGAGCAGGCCGGCGCCGAAACTCAACACCGTCGTAACTGCGGGGAGCCAATCCATCAACGCTCTGGTCATGGGTCCACGGTCGCTGTCCGGGCCCGCGTCCGGCGATCTTCTCGGACGGGCTCCGGACAGACGTGGGACAGCGCGGCGCGGCCGGATCTAGTGTTCCTGAGTGGACAGCGCCGGGCAGCCGCCGATGACGGGCTTCGCCGCGCGGTTACGCGATCTCCGGCGGCGGGCGGGAGAGCCGTCACTGCGGGAGCTGGAGCGCCTCACCCGCCGGACGGGTCGCCCCTACCCCCGCGCCACCATCGATGACAAGCTCCACGGCCGTACGCTGCCGGACTGGGAGTTCGTGGCAACGTTCGTCCGCGTCTGTCACCGCCACGCCGGATGGCCGGACCCACCGGATCTCGACGCGTGGCAGGTGCAGCATCGCCGCGTGCTCGCCGAGCTGGCCGGGCAACGGGCAGGTCAGCGACGCGGGACAAGAGCGGCCGAGGCCCTGGCCGGCGATCCGCTGACCGTCACCGTCAAGCTCGCCGACGTCAGCTACCTGGTAGTCCGCGGCCCTGACGGGGTGCACGAGGTGCCCGCCAGCGGGCACCGGGTACGCCTGATCGTCGAGGCCCCCGAGCCGCCCGCCGTCGTGCTGACCGAGCTGCGCCCGGTGGTCCTGGCCCGCCGACCGGCCGCGGGTGACCTCGTCCCGCACCACGGTGTCGTGCCGGTCCGGCCGTTCGCCGTGCACCTCGACGAGGATCCGGCAAGCCTGGAGCAGCTCGGCGACGCCGGCTTCCCGTTCAAGGTCACCCCCGACGACCCCGAGGTCTTCGACCTGACCGTGCACACCGCGACCGCCGACGTCCGGTGGGCGCTGGAGCTGGACTGGACCTGCGCCGGGCGCAGCGACACGCGCCGCGTGGACCTCGGCGGACAGCCGTTCCGGACGACGGCCCGGCCGGGCTGAGGGTCCGTTGACCGAACGAAGGAGCGCAGGTGTGGAACCGACCGGAAGCCGACCGCCCGCCGAAACCGGCGGTCAGTTCTACGCTGCCCAGATCCTCACCAGGCCGGTAGCGCCCACCGCACCGGTGGCCGCGCCCTTCACCGCGGAGCTGAGCACCCGCTCACACATCACACTGGTGCGCTCGCCGAGCTCCGAGGTCGGCCCGGCCCCCGTGCACATACCGGTGACCGGGCACAACGTCTTCCTCGTCCTCACCGCCGGCCCGGACCGCGACATCACCCTCGACCGGCTGCGGGCACAGGTGACCGGGCGCGAGTCGCTCACCGCGGACGGCATCAGCGTGGCGCTGCCCCGGCAACCGGACCTGGTGCTCAGCGCGGATCTCGAGGAGCCGGGGCGGCGGGCGGCCGCCGCCTTCGAGCCGCTGGAGATCCCGCACTACGAGGTGGTCCTGGATGCCGTACCGGCGCTCGTGCGGACAGCCCGGGACGCTCACGGACGTCCACCCCGGTGGGTGCCGGACGGACCACCGCTGGTGCCGGCGGGCGGACGGGCCCGCGTGGTCCTGGCCGCGCTGACCAGCGACCCGGCGCTCGTACGGTGGCGGCTGCGGGCCGACGTGACCCAGGACGACCGCACCTGGTCGTTCGCCTGGGACCTGTCGGTCACCGCCACTTCCGGGATGGTGCACTACCGACCCGGCGGTAACGGCCCGATCGTCACCCCGGTCCAGGAGCTCTTCCCGCAGCACTGGACGCTGCGTTAGGTAAGCGCGACCGACTGCGCGGGGATGACTGTTCGTGAGCGCAGCGATACGGTTCTACCTTGGACCGCGGACTCGGCTCGGACGGGGGACACAGCGTGGTACCGGTCTCGGCGGAGCCGCGCCGGCCGTGGCTGGCGCCCCGGCTCACCGCCGACATCGTCGCGCGGCCCGAGGTCACCGACCGGCTGCTGGACCTGGTGTGCGCCGACGACAGCGACCCGGTCGGCATCACGGGCGTGCACGGCACCGGTGGCTTCGGCAAGACCACGCTGGCGAAGTGGATCTGCCACGAGCCGCGTACGAAACAGCGGTTCCCGGGTGGCCTGCTGTGGGTCACGCTGGGCGAACAGGTGGCCGGCGCCGAGCTGGCCGCCCGGGTGAACGACCTGGTCGTCCAGCTCACCGGGCTGCGGCCGGCCCTGACCGATCCCCTGCAGGCCGGTTTCCGGCTCGGCGAGGTCCTGGACGCCCAGCCGGACCCGATGCTGCTGGTCATCGACGACGCCTGGACCGACCAGCAGGTCGAACCCTTCCTCTGCGGTGGCCGCCGCTGCCGCCGGCTGCTGACCACGCGGCACCGGCGGCTGGTCGACCCGCGCAGCAGCGTGCCGCTCGACCGGATGACCGCGGCGCAGGCGGCGGCTCTGCTGACCCGCGACGTCCCCGGCATCGCCGGCCGCCCGGTCGACCGGGTGGTCGCCGCGACCGGTCGCTGGCCGGTGCTGCTGACGCTGGCCAACCGGGCCCTGGTCCGCGCGGTGGACTACGGCACCCCGGTGGACCAGGCGTTGCAGGACGTCGCCGACCGGCTCGACGAGGACGGACCGGTCGCCTTCGACCTGGACAACGTGCACGACCGCGGCCGGGCCGTACGGGCCACCGTCCGGGCGAGCCTGGACCTGCTCCCGGCCGACACCGTGGAGCAGTTCCGCGAGATGGCCGTCTTCTCGGAGGACGCCGACGTACCCGTGACCGTCCTCGAGATGCTGTGGGCCACCAGCGCGCGGAAGGTCCGCGCCGTCTGCCAGACGCTCGCCGACCTCGCGCTCGTCCTGGAATATCGGCAGGACGCCGGCACGGTCCGCCTGCACGACGTGATCCGGTCCTACCTGATCCACGAGGTCGGCGAGTCCGGTCTGCGCCCGTTGCACGGCCGGCTGCTGGACGCGGCCGCGCGGACGGTGTTCACCGCGAGCGGACCGGCGTGGTGGGACCTGCCGGAGCAGCACGACTATCTGATCCGGCACTTCGCCGACCACGTACTCGGCGCCGGGCAACCGGACTACCTGGCCGCCACGGTCACCGATCTGCGCTGGATCGCCGGCCGGCTGCGGCGGCACGGCCCCGCCGGGGCGGAGGCGGACCTCGCCCGGGTGCCCACCGACCTCGCGCGGCTCCTCGGCCGCAAGATCAGGCAGAACGCCCATCTGCTGACCCCGATCGTTCCCGAGCACTCCCTGGGCGCGGTGCTGGTCAGCCGGCTCGACTTCATCGCGACGTTCCAGTCCACGATCAGCGAACACGTGCCCGGCCTGCCCACGCCGCGCCTGGCCAACCGCTGGCCCCTGCCCGACCTGCCCCACCCGGCGCTGCTGCGGACCTTCACCGGCCACACCGACCGGGTCACCGCGCTCGCCGTGGCCCCCGACGGCAGCTGGATCGCCACGGGCGGCGGCGACCACACCGTGCGGATCTGGAACCCGGGCACCGGCGCCACCGAGCATGTCCTGACCGGACACAGCAGCGAGATCACCGCCATCGCCACGGCGAGCGACGGAAGGTGGCTGGCCACCGGGAGCGCCGATCACACCGTACGGCTGTGGGATCCGGCAACCGGCGCACTCCGGCAGATCCTGGCCGGCCACACCGGCCCGGTGACGGCGCTGGCGGTTCCCGCCCCGGGCGGATCGATCGCAAGCGCCGGTGACGACCGGACCGTACGGCTGTGGGACACCGCCACCGGTGACTGCCGGGCGGTGCTCACCGGCCACACGGACCGGCTGACCGCGCTCGCCGTCGCCCCGGACGGCCGGTGGATCGCCGGCGCCGGGCAGGACCACATTGTCTGCCTCTGGGACACCGCGACGGGTCAGCGCACCCACGTCCTCGACGGCCACACCAACTGGATCGCCTGCCTGGCCGCGGCACCGGACGGAGCCTGGCTCGCCTCCGCCGGCGGCGACAGCACGGTCCGGATCTGGGACCCGGCGACCGGGACGGCCCGGCACGTCCTGCGCGGCCACACGGGAATCGTCTGCGCGATGGTCGCCGGACCGGGCGGGGCCTGGCTGGCCACGGCCAGCCACGACAACACCGTCCGGATCTGGGACCCGGCCTCAGGTCGCTGCCGGCAGGTGCTGTCCGGCCACACCGACTGGGTGGTCGCGCTGGCGATCGTGGCGGGTGCGGAGCCACGCCTGGCCACCACGGGCCACGACCGCACGGTCCGGCTCTGGGATCCCTCGACCGGCAAGTGCACCGGGGTCTGCTCCAGCCACACCGACCGGATCACCGTGCTGGCCACCGCACCCACCGGGCAGTGGATGGTCACGGCCGGCTACGACCGCACGGCGCGGACCTGGGAGCCCGTGACGTCGTCGGCCGACGACGCCCCGGACGGCCACAGCAACCGGATCACGGCCCTGGTGAGCGAACCCGCCGGCACGTGGCTGGCCACGGCCGGCGAGGACCACACCGTACGGGTCTGGGACGCCGCCACCGGCTCCTGCCGGCAGGTCATCAGGGGGCACGGAAGTCCCATCGGTGCGCTGGCCGTCGCGCCCGACGGCACCTGGCTGGCCGCGACCGGGGTGAGTTCAACCCGGATCTGGGAGCCGCTCACCGGCCGGTGCCGGCACGTGCTGCGCGACCAGCACGACTGGATTCGCGCCCTTGCGGTCGCTCCGGACGGCACCTGGCTGGCGACCGGAGGAGGGGACACCACCGTGCGGATCTGGGACCCCGCCACGGGTGAGTGCCGGCACGTGCTGCGCCACGGGAATCCGGTGGGACGCCTCACCGTGAGCCCGCAGGGCGATTGGCTGGCCACCGGCTGCATCGACGGCACCGTGCGGATCTGGGATCCCAGCACGGGCCGTCACCAGCATCATCTGACCGGCCACGGCAACTGGATCGGTCCGGCCGTGCCGGCCCCGGACGGCACCTGGCTGGCCACCGGCAGCGGTGATTTCACGGTGCGGATCTGGGACCCCGTCACCGGCGCCTGCCGGCACGTCTTCGGCGGCCACCAGGGGTGGATCAGTGGGCTGGTCGTGGCCCCGGACGGCAGCTGGCTCGCCGCCGGCAGCGCGGCCGGCTCGGTGCGGATCTGGGATCTCGCGTCCGGCGCCTGCCGGCACGTGCTGACCGGACACGACCGGTCGGTCAGCGCCCTGACGATCGCACCGGACGGCGGCTGGATAGCCGCCGCCTCCCGCGAAGGCACCATCACCGTGTGGCGTCCCGACGAACCGGCCCCGGTCGCCGCGATGCGGGTCGACGCCGCGCTGACCACCTGTGTCGCCCTGCCGGACGGGACCGGGATCAGTGCGGGCAGCGCCGGCGGCGCCGTCTACACCTTCGACCTCGTCGGCCGGTGAATCAGTTGCCCCAGCGGGCCTTCTCCAGCAGCTCCAGGGCTTCACCGGCAGCCTCGTCGCCGCCGGCGCGCAGAGCTCTCGCGGCCTCGTCCACCAGGTCGGTCAGGCGCTGCCATTGCGCCTCCCGCTCCCGGCTGGCTTCGGCCTGGGCCTTGAGCTGCTGGGTCTTGGTCCACAGCTCGACGAAGATGGAGACCTTGGCCCGCAGCACCCACGGGTCGAACGGCTTCGTCAGGTAGTCGACCGCGCCGACCGCGTAGCCGCGCAGGGCGAGCTGGGCGTCACGGTCGGCCGCCGTCAGGAACAGGATCGGTACGTGCCGGGTGCGTTCGCGGCGCTTGATGTGGCCGGCCGTCTCGAAGCCGTCCATGTTGGGCATCTGCGCGTCCAGCAGGATCACCGCGAAGTCGTCCGTGAGCAGCTGCTTCAGTGCCGCCTCGCCGCTCTCCACCGCGACCGCCTGCACCGGCAGGCCCTGCAGGATCGCCTCCAGCGCCAGCAGGTTGTCGCGCCGGTCGTCGACCAGCAACGCCTTGGCCCGCTCACCCATCCTTGTGCTCCGTCCCGGAATTGTCGGACGCGTTCACCCAGCGGGCCATCAGCTCGATGAGCTCGTCCAGGTCGACCGGCTTGGTGATGTAGTCGCTCGCCCCCGCCGCCAGCGCCGACTCCCGGTCGCCGGGCATCGCCTTCGCTGTCAGGAAGACTACCGGTAGGTCCGCGAAGCGCTGATTGCGGCGGATTCCGCGGGTGGTCTCGTAGCCGTCCTGCTCCGGCATCATCGCGTCCATCAGCACGATGTCGACCTCGGGGTGCTCGGCCAGCAGCCGGACCCCGTCCACGCCGTTGTCGGAGTAGAGCACGTTGAGCCCGTGCATCTCCAGGGCGCTGGTCAGCGCGAAGACGTTGCGCACGTCGTCGTCGACGATCAGCACGGTGGCGCCGTCGAGCTGGCGGCTGGCCGGGCTGACCGTGTGCGTCTCCAGCTCCGGGCGGGGCGTGATCAACGGGAGGTCCAGCGACGACAGCGTGCGGCGCGGCTCACCGGCCGAGGTCGACGCGGGCAGCTGCGGCAGGGACGGCGTCGGGATCGCGTCGCCGATCAGGACGTCCGGCATGTAGAGCGTGAACGTCGAGCCCTCGCCGGGGGCTGAGGAGACCACGATCGTGCCGCCGAGCAGCGCGGCGAACTCGCGGCTGATCGACAGGCCCAGGCCGGTGCCGCCGTACTTGCGGCTGGTCGTGCCGTCGGCCTGCTGGAACGCCTCGAAGATCAGGCTGAGCTTCTCGTCGGAGATGCCGATGCCGGTGTCGCTGACCGCGAAGGCGACCACCTGGTGGGCCGAGGCCAGCCCGGGAATGTCGAAGTCGAGGTCGGCCGGCGCCGGGTAGATGCTCAGGGTCACCGAGCCGTTGTCGGTGAACTTGACCGCGTTGGAGAGCAGGTTGCGCAGAATCTGCTGGAGTCGCTGGGCGTCGGTGACGATCGACTCGGGCAGCTCCGGCGAGACCGCCACCCGCAGCTCCAGGCCCTTCTCCTCGGCCTGCGGGATGAAGGCCTGCTCGACGTAGCTGCGGACGCCGTCGAAGTCGACCTGGTCCGGCTCGACGTCCATCCGGCCGGCCTCGATCTTGCTGAGGTCCAGGATGTCGTCGATCAGCGACAGCAGGTCGGAGCCGGCGCTGTGGATGGTGCGGGCGAACTCGATCTGCTTCTCGGTCAGGTTGTGCTCGGGGTTGTCGGCGAGCAGCCGGGCCAGCAGCAGCAGCGAGTTCAGCGGCGTACGCAGCTCGTGGCTCATGTTGGCCAGGAACTCGGTCTTGTACGCCGACGCCCGGGACAGCTGCTGCGCCTTCTCCTCGAGGCCGAGGCGGGCCAGCTCGATCTCCCGGTTCTTCGTCTCGATGTTGCCCTTCTGCTCGCTGAGCAGCTGCGCCTTGTCCTCCAGCTCGGCGTTGGTGCGCTGGAGCTCGGCCGACTGGTCCTGCATCTCGCGGGCCAGGCGCTGCGACTGGGCGAGCAGTTCCTCCGTACGCCGGTTGGCCTGGATGGTGTTGAGGGCGACGCCGATGGCCGCCACCAGGCGCTCCAGGAAGGTCAGGTGGAGCCCGGAGAACGCGGCCACCGAGGCGAACTCGATCACGCCGAGCATCTCGCCCTCGAACAGCACCGGCAGCACGACCAGGTCGTTCGGCGGCATCGACATGAGACCCGAGCGCATCGTCAGGACGCCGTCGTGGGTCGCCCGGACCCGGATCGTACGGCGGGAGACCGCGGCCTGGCCGACGAGTCCCTCACCGGGGCCGAAAGTGACCTCATGGTTGCGGGCGACGTAGCCGTACGACGCGGCCAGCCGCAGCCGCATCACGGCCTCCTCGTGATCGACCATGAAGAAGGCGCCGAGCTGCGCGTCCACCAGTGGCGTCACCTCGGTCATGATCATGCGGCAGACCTCGCCGAGGTCCCGCTGGCCCTGCAGCAGGCCACCGATGCGGGCCAGGTTGGAGTCCAGCCAGCCCTGCTCCGCGTTCGCCTTGGTGGTCTCGCGCAGCGTGACGATCATCTGGTTGATGTTGTCCTTGAGCTCGGCCACCTCGCCCTGGGCCTCGACGGCCACGCTCTGGGTCAGGTCACCGCGGGTCACCGACGTCGACACCTCAGCGATGGCGCGCAGCTGGGTGGTCAGCGTGGAGGCCAGCTGGTTGACGTTGTCGGTGAGGTCGCGCCACGTACCGGAAACGCCCTTGACCTCGGCCTGACCGCCGAGCTTGCCCTCGATGCCGACCTCGCGGCCGACCCGGGTGACCTCGTTGGCGAACGACGAGAGCTGGTCGACCATCGTGTTGACGGTGTCCTTGAGCTCGAGGATCTCGCCGCGGGCGTCGACCGTGATCTTCTGCGACAGGTCGCCCTTGGCCACGGCCGTGGTGACCGAGGCGATGTTGCGGACCTGGGCGGTCAGGTTGGACGCCATGTAGTTCACGTTGTCGGTCAGGTCGCGCCAGGTGCCGGCGACGCCGCGCACCTGGGCCTGGCCACCGAGCTTGCCCTCCGAGCCCACCTCGCGGGCGACCCGGGTCACCTCGTCGGCGAACGAGGACAGCTGGTCGACCATCGTGTTGACCGTCGACTTCAGCTCCAGGATCTCGCCCTGGGCGTCGACCGTGATCTTCTGCGACAGGTCGCCGCGGGCGACGGCGGTGGAGACCTGGGCGATGTTGCGGACCTGGGCGGTCAGGTTGGACGCCATCGAGTTCACGTTGTCGGTCAGGTCGCGCCACGTGCCGGCCACCCCGCGCACCTGGGCCTGACCACCGAGCTTGCCCTCCGAGCCCACCTCACGAGCAACTCGCGTCACCTCGTCGGCGAACGACGACAGCTGATCCACCATCGTGTTGACCGTCGACTTCAGCTCCAGGATCTCGCCGCGGGCGTCGACCGTGATCTTCTGCGACAGGTCGCCCTTGGCCACCGCGGTCGTGACCGAGGCGATGTTGCGGACCTGGCTGGTCAGGTTGGACGCCATGTAGTTCACGTTGTCGGTCAGGTCCCGCCACGTACCGGAAACGCCCTTGACCTCGGCCTGACCGCCCAGCTTGCCCTCGGAACCCACCTCGCGGGCCACCCGGGTCACCTCGTCGGCGAACGACGAGAGCTGGTCGACCATCGTGTTCATGGTGTTCTTCAGCTCCGCGATCTCACCGCGGGCGTCGACCGTGATCTTCTGCGACAGGTCACCCTTGGCGACCGCGGTGGAGACCTGGGAGATGTTGCGGACCTGGTCGGTGAGGTTGGCGGCGAGCTGGTTGACGTTCTCGGTGAGGTCGCGCCACGTACCGGAGACACCGCGGACCTGGGCCTGACCGCCCAGCCGGCCCTCGGTGCCGACCTCGCGGGCCACCCGGGTGACCTCGTCGGCGAACGACGAGAGCTGGTCCACCATCGTGTTGACGGTGTCCTTGAGCTCGAGGATCTCGCCCTGCGCGGCCACCGTGATCTTCTGCGACAGGTCGCCCTTGGCGACCGCGGTGGAGACCTGGGCGATGTTGCGGACCTGGCTGGTCAGGTTCGACGCCATCGAGTTCACCGAGTCGGTGAGGTCCTTCCAGGTGCCGGCGACATTGGGTACGTCGGCCTGGCCGCCCAGCTTGCCCTCGGTGCCCACCTCGCGGGCCACCCGGGTGACCTGCTCGGCGAAGAGCCGCAGGGTGTCGGTCACGCCGTTCATGGTGTCGGCCAGCTCGGCGACCTCGCCGCGGGCCGTCACGGTGATCTTCTGCGACAGGTCGCCGCGGGCCATGGCCGTCGCCACCTGGGAGATCGAACGCACCTGGTGGGTCAGGTTCGACGCCATCGTGTTGACCGAGTCGGTCAGGTCCTTCCAGGTGCCGGCCACGCCACGGACGTCGGCCTGGCCGCCGAGCTCGCCCTCGGTGCCGACCTCGCGGGCCACCCGGGTCACCTCGTCGGCGAACGACGACAGCTGGTCCACCATCGTGTTGACCACCCGGCCGATGCGCAGGAATTCACCCCGAAGGGGTCGCCCGTCCATCTCGAGTGCCATGTGCTGCGAGAGGTCACCGTCCGCGACAGCCACGATGACCCGGGAGATCTCCGTGGTGGGCCGGCCCAGGTCGTCGATCAGCGAGTTCACCGAGCGGGCGCTGTCCGCCCAGGCGCCGTCGAGGCCCTCCTCGTCCAGCCGCTCGGTCAGCCGGCCGTCCCGGCCGACGATCCGGCTGATCCGGCGCACCTCGCGATTCTGCCGTTCCTGCAGCGCCACGACCTCGTTGAAGGCGTCCGCGGCCTCACCGGCGACGCCGCTGCGCCGGGGCAGGCGAACCTTGAAATCGCCACGGCTCACCCGGCGTAGGGCTTCCGCGAGCTCGACGAGCACGGCAGTCTCGTCGGGCACGCCGACATTGACCTGGTGGGTCGCAGTCATGCTGTCCTCATTCGCTGTCCAACGGCTGGGGCGCTCCATCATCCCTCGCCGGGACAGTCCGGCGCGAGGTGCAGCTTTGTGTGAAGCCGGTCGGCGGGAGAGGATGCAGACGTGTCGGTAGAGGCGGGACGTATCGCGGCAGCTCTGGTACGCCGGGTCCGGCTGCCCAACGACCGGCGTACGCCCGCGGCGGCGCGCGCCCTGGTCCGCTCGGTGCTCGAGGAGGCCGGGCTGGACTCCCTGGTCAACGAGGCCCTGCTGCTCACCACCGAGCTGTCCACGAACGCGGTGGTGCACGCCGGCACGGAAGTGGACATCGAGGTCGACGCCGACCCGGCCGGGCTCACCGTCACGGTGACCGACTTCGCCCCCGGGCCGGTCGAGCAGCTGGCGGTCGGCCCCCGCAACGAGCAGTCGGACATCGGCGAGGTCGCGGAGCGTGGTCGCGGACTGCTGCTCGTGGACCACTTCGCCAGCCGCTGGGGCACCGTGCACGAGGGCGTCGGCAAGGGCGTCTGGTTCCGGCTGGAGAGCAAGGGCCCGGCCCGTGACGGCATCCCCGTGGCCATCGCCGACGACGAGGTCGCCCCGTCCGTCGGCGAGCTGACCACGCTGCTGCAGATGAGCCCGGAACGGCTCACCGACGAGAGCCTGGCCGAGTTCGGCACCGAGCTGCTCTCCCGCTTGTCCCGGCTCACCGGGGCCACCGGCGGGGTGGTCCGGCTCGACCGCGGCGACGGCGGCGGACGTCAGCTGCTGGCCCGGCACGGCCGCGCTCCCCGCGACGACGCCGAGACCATCCGGGTGCCGCTCACCGTGCAGCGGCCGTACTCGGGTGAGCTGGAGCTGGACGCGTCCCCGGCCGGATACGCCCAGCCGCTGGCCACGATCGTCGCCGAGCGTTTCTCCCTGCACCTGGAGAACGACCGGCTGCGCCGGGCCGACCTGCGCCGGCAGACCTGGCTGACGTTCCTGGCCGAGGCCAGCGAGCTGCTCGCCCAGTCCCTGGACGTCAACCTGACGATGGCGCTGATCCCACAGCTGGTGGTGCCCCGGCTCGGCCAGTGGTGCGCGGTGCACACCACGGACGCCTGGGGCCGGCTGCAGCTCGCCGCGGCCACCCACGCCGACGAGGCGGCCGTGCCGCAGCTGCACGCGACGCTCGCCGAGACCGGCCCGGACTCGATCCTGGCCCGGCTCGAGGAGGCGTCCCGGCTCGGCCAGCAGGTCATGTTCGGCACCCCGCCGGAGGGTTTCGCGGTGCCGCTGGTCGCCCGCGGGCAGCGCCTGGGCACCCTGGCGGTGGGCCGCCACCTGCGGCACCGGCACGACGGCGACGAGGTGGCGGTACTGGAGGACGTGGCCCGCCGCGCGGCGCTGGCCATCGACAACGCCCGCATCCACGACGAACGCCGCAAGGTCGCCCGGACCCTGCAGGCCTCACTGCTGCCCCCGGCGCTGCCGCACGTCACCGGCATCGGCTTCGCCGCCGAGTACGTCCCGACGGGCTCGGAGGTGGGTGGCGACTTCTACGACGTCGTCCCGGCCGGCGACGACCGCTGGGTGGTCGTGGTGGGCGACGTGTCCGGCAAGGGCGTCCAGGCCGCGACGGTGACCGGCCTGGTCCGCGACGTGATCCGGATCCTGGTCGACGACGGCAAGCCGATGACGGAGATCCTCTGCCGGGTCAACCGCACCCTGGTCCAGCGCGGCGGCGGACGCTACTGCACGCTGGCCATGGCCACGGTGACCCGGGCGGGCACGGACCTGGCGGTCTGCCTGCACCTGGCCGGCCACGACCGGTCGGTCCTGGTCCGCGCGGACGGCCGGACATCCTTCGTGGGCGAGGGCGGCACGGCGCTCGGCCTGCTGGAGACGATCACCTCCCCGGACGTGACCGTGACCCTGCACCCGGGCGACTCCCTGATCTTCTGCACCGACGGCGTGACAGAACGGCGGCGCGGCCGGGAGTTGTTCGGCACGTCCCGCCTGCGGGACGCGGCGACGCCGTTGGCGGGCTACCCGGCGGATGTGATGGCGGCCCGGCTGCGCTCGACGACGATCAACTTCTCGGTCGAGGAGCCGCGGGACGACATCGCGATCCTCGTCCTGCGCAACGACGCCCTGTAGACCGGCTTTTTGTCGTACCGCTGCGGCAAGCTGAATGCCGTGCCGAAGACACAGTTCTATACCGCGACGAGCATCGACGGATTCATCGCCGATGCCGACAATTCGCTCGACTGGCTGTTCGAGGTCGACGAAGGCGATGCGGACAGTGCGCCGTTCGCGTCCTTCTTCGCCGAGGTGGGCGCCTTCGCCATGGGTGCCACCACCTACGAGTGGGTGCTGGAGCACGAGGGTCTGCTGGACAAGCCGCTGAAGTGGGCGGAGTACTACGGCGACACCCCGGCGTGGGTGTTCAGCCACCGGTCGCTGCCGCCGATTCCGGGCGCGGATCTGCGGTTCGTGCAGGGTGACGTCCGGCCGGTGCACGCCGCGATGGCCGAGGCGGCCCAGGGCAAGAACGTGTGGGTCGTCGGCGGGGGTGAGCTGGCCGGGGCCTTCGCGGACGCCGGGCTGCTGGACGAGATCGTGCTCGGGGTGGCGCCGGTGACGCTGGGGACCGGGGCGCCTCTGCTGCCGCGGAAGCTGACTTCTTCGCGGCTTGCGCTGACCGGGATGCAGCAGGTGGGCCAGTTCGCGTACCTGACGTATTCGGTGGGTCCGCCGGCCTGACCCGCTACGCCGGAATCGGCCCTTTTGTCGGCTACGTCGTGGCATCGTGATGGTGTGGCAAAGACGCAGTACTACACCGCGACCAGCATCGACGGCTTCACCGCCGATCTGGACAATTCGCTCGACTGGTTGTTCGAGGTCGACGAGGGCACGGACAACCCGTTCGGTGCGTTCTTCTCCGGCGTGGGCGCCTTCGCGATGGGCGCCGCCACCTACGAATGGGTGCTGAAGAACGACAACGTGCTCGAGGAGCCGGAGAACTGGCACGAGATGTACGGCGACGTACCGTGCTGGGTCTTCACCCACCGCGAGCTGCCGCCGGTGCCGGACGCCAACGTCTTCATGGTCAGCGGCGACGTGCAGCGGGTCCACGAAGCCATGATGGTCGCCGCCCAGGGCCGCAACGTCTGGCTGGCCGGCGGCGGCGACCTGGTCAGCGAGTTCGCGGACGCGGGCCTGCTCGACGAGATCATCCTGGCCATGGCTCCGGCGATGCTGGGCGCGGGCACACCGCTGCTGCCCCGCCGGCTGACGTCGCAGCAGCTGGCGCTGACCCACGTCGCCCAGATGGGCCAGTTCGCCTACCTGACCTACGCGGTCGGGTCCCTGGCCAAGCTGGGCCGCCATCTGGCCGCGGACGCCCTGGCCCGCGAACCCGCCTACCGCTGACCCGGCCGGCCGGGCCGCCCGGGTCAGCCGGGCCGCCCGGTCAGCTCGCGGAAGCGGGCTCCGCGAAGGCCGACCCAACCGGCGAAGCCCGAAGTCGGCAAAGCCGGCCCGGCGAGAGCCCACCCAACCGGCAAAGCCGGCCCAGCGAGCGCCCACCCAACCGGCAAAGCCCGACCCAGTCGGCAAAGCCGACCCAGCAAGGACCCACCCAACCGGCAAAGCCCGACCCAGTCGGCAAAGCCGACCCAGCAAGAACCCACCCAACCGGCAAAGCCCCGAAAGGCCCGTCAGAAGAGGTCGCGACGGCCGGCCATGGCCACCGTCGTGCTGATCGGCGGTGGGGCCGCGACCACCACGCACCGCCCGCCCCGAGCCAGCAGCACCCCCCGCACCGCGTCGAGGATGCCCTCGACCCGCTCGGGCGGCAGGCTCCCCGGCAGCACCGCGTGCACGGTCCCCATCCCGGCCGATCCCCGCACCGGCACCGCCATCCCCGCCACGTCGCGCAGCGCGTAGACCGCCGCGTGCAGGTCCGCGATCGGCACAGCGATCCGCAGCGCCACATCCTCGCGCCCGAACGGGTATCTGCCCCACCATCTCGGCGCCGTCGGCGTTACCACGGCCGCACCGCCCAGGACCGTCGCCAGCCGCCGGGCGCGCTCGCTCGTCTCCGCCGCGTCCCCTTCCAGCAGCACCGCCAGTGCTCCCGAGGGCTGCGTCGCCGTGCGGCTGCCCGCCGGGACCGGCAGGTCGACCTCGATCGCGCTCGGCGACAGGCGCTGCGCCAGCGTCGCCTCGACCACGTCGTGGACCTGCAGCGGCGTCGCGACCGGCACGTTCACCCAGCGGCGGGCCGCCGGCAGGGGCTGCAGGCGGACGCCGGCCGACACGATCACGCCGGCCACCTCGGCGATGCCGGGCCGGCCGTGCTCGCCGTCCGATTCCGCCGGCATCCCTTCAATGTCCACGTAACTGATCCGGTCGACCTGGGCCGCCGGGCTGCCGTACCGGTGGCGGAGCGGGCCTGACTCGTTCACCGCGAGCATGCCGCCGATCGTCGCCTGCGCCGACGGCGGGTCGACCGCCAGGCGCTGGCCGCGCAGCGCCAGCGCGGCCTGGACCGCCCGCACCGGCGTGCCCGTGCCGATCTGGGCCGTCATCGTCTCGGCGTCGTGGTCCCAGATGCCGTCCAGGCGCCGGGTGTCCAGCAGCAGGTCGATGCCCTGCGGCGGGGCACCCCAGTCGATTTTGGAACCACTGCCCCGGGGCACCACCGCCAGGCCGCGCTCGGCGGCCAGGCGCATCGTGTCCATCACCGCGCGGGTCGTGGCCGGCGCCGCGACGAAGCTGGCCAGGTGGCCGGCCACCATGTCCGGCGCGGCTGCCTCACGGGCGAAGTCGGGACCACATATGTCGATCAGCGCGCGCAGCAGCGGCTCACGCCCGGGAAGCGCGGTCACCATCAGCCCTCCCCGAAGATCGCACAGCTCGAAGATCGTCCACTCTGGCATATCGTACACATGTTCGAATGGCGAGGGGAGACGTGCGTGTGACCGCCCCGGGCACTGCCCTCCCGGTAACGTGGTTCAGCGTGACCACCGACATGCCCACGACCCCGCCCGCGGTCCGTCAGGTGCCCGCCGAGCGCACCTTCCACGGCGACACTGTCACGGATGAGTTCGCCTGGCTCGCCCAGAAGGACAACCCGGACACGATCGCCTATCTCGAGGCGGAGAACGCCTGGACCAGGGCGGCCACGGCACACCTCACCGACCTCCAGGACACGATCTTCAACGAGATCAAGGGCCGCACCCAGGAGACGGACCTGTCGGTGCCGAGCCGCAAGGGTGGCTACTGGTATTACACCCGCACGGTCGAGGGCAAGCAGTACGGCATCCAGTGCCGCGTCGCCGCCGCCCCCGGTGCCGTCGACCCGCCCGCCACCGGTGACGGCGCCCCGCTGCCGGGCGAGGAGGTGCTGCTCGACGGCAACGAGCTCGCCGAGGGCAAGCAGTTCTTCGCGCTCGGCACCTTCGACGTCAGCCCGGCCGGTGACCGCCTGGCCTACTCCGTCGACTTCGACGGCGACGAGCGCTTCCTGCTCAAGGTCAAGGATCTGCGCACCGGCGAGGTGCTCGGTGACGAGGTGCCCGACACCTTCTACGGCACCGCCTGGTCGGCCGACGGGTCCACGCTGTTCTACATCACCGTCGACGACGCCTGGCGGCCCCACAAGGTGTGGCGGCACATCGTCGGGCAGGCCGCCGCGGACGACGTGGTCGTCTTCGAGGAGGCCGACGAGCGCTTCTGGGTCGGCGTGGAGCTCACCCGCAGCGAGAAGTTCATCGTCATCGACGCCAACAGCAAGGTCACCAGCGAGGTACGGGTCATCGACGCGGCCCGCCCGACCGCCGAGCCCGCCGTCATCCGCGAGCGGGTCCAGGGCGTCGAGTATTCCGTCGAGCACCACGGACACCGCTTCCTGATCCTGCACAACGAGAACGCCGAGGACTTCGCGCTGGCGTACACCTCGGTGGACAACCCGGGCGACTGGGTCGAGCTGATCGCGCACCAGCCCGGCACCCGGCTGGAGTCCGTCGACGCGTTCCAGCGGCACCTGGTCGTCTCGCAGCGCCGCGACGGGCTCACCGGCCTGCGTGTGCTGGCCGACGGCAGCACCGACAGCTACGACATGGAGTTCCCGGAGCCGATCTACAGCGTCGGCCTGGCCGGCAATCCCGAGTACGACACGAACATCGTGCGGATCAGCTACACCTCGATGGTCACGCCCGAGTCGGTCTACGACGTCGACCTGATCACCCGGGCGATGGTGCTGCGCAAGCAGAAGCCGGTGCTGGGCGGCTACGACGCGGCGGACTACGAGCAGTTCCGCGAGTGGGCGGTCGCCGACGACGGCACCCGGGTGCCGATCTCCGTCGTCGCCCGCAAGGGCACGCCGCGCAACGGCACCGCGCCGCTGCTGCTGTACGGCTACGGCTCCTACGAGATCAGCATGGACCCGTACTTCTCCATCCCCCGCCTGTCGCTGCTGGACCGCGGCGTCGTCTACGCCATCGCGCACATCCGCGGCGGCGGTGAGATGGGCCGGCGCTGGTACGAAGAGGGCAAGATGCTGGCCAAGAAGAACACGTTCACCGACTTCGTGGCGTGCGCGCGGGCGCTCGTGGCGTCGTCGTGGACCGCGCCGGAGCGGCTCGTGGCGCGCGGCGGTTCGGCGGGTGGCCTGCTGATGGGCGCGGTGGCGAACATCGCGCCGGAGGCCTTCGCGGGCATCGTCGCGCAGGTGCCCTTCGTGGACCCGCTGACGTCCATCCTGGACCCGTCGCTGCCGCTGACGGTGACGGAGTGGGAGGAGTGGGGCAACCCGCTCGAGGACGCCGACGTGTACGCCTACATGAAGTCCTACAGCCCGTACGAGAACGTCGGGAAGCTGGCGTACCCGAAGATCCTGGCTGTGACCAGCCTGAACGACACCCGGGTGCTCTATCACGAGCCGGCCAAGTGGATCGCGCGGCTGCGGTCGGTCGCGCCCGACGGCTCGTACCTGTTGAAGACCGAGATGGGCGCCGGGCACGCCGGGCCCAGCGGCCGTTACGACTCGTGGAAGGAAGAGGCGTTCGTGAACGCCTGGACCCTCGACACCCTGGGCCGGGCCTGACCGAGTGCGTGGGCCCGGCCGCGTCGGCCGGGCTCGCGCCGCGTCAGGATCCGGCGGTACGGCGCAGCGCGACGACCGCGATGTCGTCGGCCTGTTCTCCCGCCCCGGCCAGGCTCACCAGGAGCCGCTGGCAGAAGGCGTCCAGGCTCGGCTCCACCCGGGCGGCGCAGCCGGCCAGGGCGTTCAGCCCCACGTCGATGTCGGCGTCCCGGCGTTCGATCAGGCCGTCGGTGTAGAGCACCAGCGTGCCGCCGGGCGGCAGGACGAACTCCAGGTCGGCCGGGCGGGGCGCGTTGATGCCCAGCAGCGGGCCGCGTGGCTCGAGGAAGTGGGCTTCGCCGGCCACGTGCAGCAGCGGGGGCAGGTGGCCGGCGCTGGCCAGTCGGATCCGGCCGGTGTCCGGCTCGAGGGTGAGCAGGCACAGCGTCGCCGACTCGGCCGGCAGCACCGTACGCATGAACCGGTTGACCAGCTCCAGCACCGCGCCCGGCGGATGTCCCTCGACCGCGTACGCGCGCACGGCGTGCCGCACCTCGGCCATCACCGTCGCCGCGTGCAGCGAGTGCCCGGCCACGTCACCGATCGCCACCAGCAGCCGGCCGTCCAGCATGGTCAGTTCGTAGAAGTCGCCGCCGACCTCGGTCTGCGCGCCGGCCGGCTCGTAGCGGACCGCCAGCTCCAGCCCGGGCACGTCGGGCAGCCGGGACTGGAGCAGGCTGCGTTGCAGGGTGACGGCGATCCGGTGCTCCTCGTCGTACGAGCGCTGCGCCTCCACGGCAGCCGCCACCGCCTGCGCGAGCTGGCGCAGCACCGGGAAGCCCGGGCTCTGCGTGCTCGCCGGGACGGCCACGTAGACCGGCATCCGGTCGTTGCGCAGCCGAGCCGCCGCCACCGCGACCGACTCACCTTCCGGCCACGGGCCGGCGCCGCTCCAGGCGGCCGTGTCATCGGTACGCAGCGTGGACCCGACGGCGATCTCGTGGTCCTCGACAGACCACGGCTGCACCGTCGCGGGGGCGCCGTTCGCCACCGCGGCCACGCCGTCGCCGTCGGACGTCTCGGCCACGACCACGATCGGTCCGCCGAAGATCTCGTGGGCCCCGTCGGCCGCCGCCTGCAGCAGGCCGGGCAGCGTCGACGCCGAGTTGATCGCCAGCGTGGTCTCGGCCAGCCGGACCATCCGGGCGGCCAGCGTCTCGGCGCGCTGCCGGGCCCGGTAGTAGCGCAGGACGGCCTGGGCCGTGGCGATGAGCTCGTCCGGCTCGATCGGCTCGACCAGGTAGGCGTCCGCGCCGCGGTTCAGCCCCTGGGTGCGGTCCACCACGTCGACCGCGTGCGCCGACACATGGATGACCGGCAGGACGCCGTACTCGGGATCGGTCTTGATCCGCTCGCAGACCTCGAAGCCGTTCATGTCGGGCAGCTTGACGTCGAGCACGACCAGGTCGATGTCGGCCTCGGTGAGCCGGAGCAGGGCCTCGCCGCCCGTCTCGGCCTCGACCACCGAGAACCCGGCCCGCGACAGCCAGCTCACCAGCAGGTAGCGCTTGGTCGCGCTGTCGTCGACGACCAGCACGGTCGCCGGGGTCATGGCGACACCGGCAGGGAGACGGTGAACGTGCTGCCCTGGCCCGGCTCCGAGCTCACCCGCAGCGCGCCGCCCAGGATGCCGACCAGCCGGCGGGCGTACGGCAGCCCCAGCCCGGTGCCCTTGCCGCTCAGCGCGTGGCTGCCGGGCACCTGGTAGAACTCCTCGAAGATGCGTTCCTGCAGCTCGGGCGGGATGCCGGCACCGGTGTCGGCCACGGTGAACTCGACCTCGTCGCCGACCCGGGTGGCGGCCAGCCGCACCGAGCCCTCGGCGGTGAACTTGATGGCGTTGGTGAGCAGGTTGCGCAGCACCTGGGCGAGCAGCACCTCGTCGGAGCGCAGCCGGGCCACGGCGGGCTCCTCCACCACGAAGTCGACCTCGGGCCGGGTGGCCAGCGGACGCAGGGTGCCGCGGAGCTGGCCGAACACCGCCTTGAGGTCGACGTCGCTCCAGTCCGGCTCGATCCGGCCGGCCTCCGCCTTGGCCAGGTCCAGCAGGTCGTTGACCAGCGAGAGCAGGTCGGCGGCGGAACCCCGGATGAGCTCCACCTGGCGTTCCTGCTCGGCGGTGAGCGGATCGGAGGCGTCGTCGCTGAGCAGCCGGCCCAGGCCGATGATCGCGGTCACCGGTGCCCGCAGCTCGTGGCTGACGTTGGCCAGGAAGCGGCTCTTCGCCTCGCTCGCCGCCCGCAACTGCACGGACTTCTCGTCCAGCTCGTTGTAGAGCGCGACGACGCCGCGGTTGGTCTCCTCCAGCTCGTCGGAGAGCTGGTGGTAGAGGGCCATCACGCCCCGGTTGGTCTCCTCCAGTTCGGCGTTCAGCCGGGCCAGGTCGTCGCGTTGCGCGCGTACCTCGTCCAGCGTGGCGATGAGCTGCTGGTTCTGCACCGCGAGTTCGTCGAACGGCGTTCCCGGCACATGACCGGCGAGTTCGGCACGAATGTCGTCCATACGGTCGGGACTCAGGATCGGCGCGTTCGGCGGGAGTCGACGAGACATCCGCACGACCGTTCCGATCTCCCCATCCCTTACCTCCATCGAGTCCACCAGGCGTCCGACCTGGGCCAGCTGGGCGGCGAGCCGGTCCGCGTCCCCGTGCGCGGCGTGTTCCAGCTTCACCGTCAGTGCAGGTACCCCGTCCGGGCCGGCCGCGAACACGACCTCGGTCTCGCGGCCGGTGGCGACCAGCAGCCGGCCCACCTCGCTGAGGGCGGTGGCCAGCCGGATCTGGTCCTGGGGCTCCAGGCCGACCAGCCGGCCGACCTCGCGCCCCAGCTGCCGGACCGCGAACACGTCCTGCTCCACCCGGAGCCGTGTGCGCACCAGGGGATCAGGGCTGGTCATGACCCACGCGCCACGAGAACGCCGGCGTCGTCGCGCCGGGTGCCGGCGTCCCGCAGCACGGTCGCCGCGATGACCTGCGATGAGTGTGCGAGCAGACCCGGGTAGTCGGCGACCTTCCAGCGGTCGACCACGCCGTCGGAGTGCATCAGCACGATGCCGCCGGCGGGCAGCGGGTAGTCGTACTCGCGGATCTGCCGGCGCTGGTGTCCGGCGATGCCGGGCAGCGAGACCATGCCGCGGCGGCTGCCGTCCGGGTTGAGCACCGTGCCGGCTATGTTGCCCAGGCCGGCATAGCGGACCAGGCCGGCGTCCGGGTCGAGCTCCGCGACGGCGAGCGCGGCGCCCCGGGTGTGGCTGAGTTTGCGGTGCAGCGCCTCCACGACCGCGGCCGGTGGCACGGCGGGCGCGTCGGCGAAGACCCGGACCGCTTCCTGAGTGGCCGCGTGGGCGAGCCGCCCGTGCCCGAGCCCGTCGCAGACCAGCACCTGCCGGCGGCCGTCGGCCTCGCGCACGGCGAAGCCGTCGCCGCTGACCGGCTCGCCGGTCAGCGGGCGGGTCAGCCCGGCCGCCCAGGGCTGCGGCGGGGTCTCGCCCGACCACACCTGCAGGGCCATGACCGTGCCCCGGCCCGGCACCGAGTGCAGGTCGGACCAGCTCGACTGGCGCACGATGGCGCCGAGACCGATGCCCAGGGTGCCGGCCGTGGAGTGCCCGTCGCCGATGGCGCGGGTGATGTCGGCCATGCCGGGACCCCGGTCCAACGCCAGGATCTCGACCCCGGCCCGCCCCGGTACGCGCACCGCCCGCAGCAGCAGGGTCCCCTCGTCAGCGTGCTTGACGAGGTTGCTGGCGGTCTCGGTGGCCACGATGGCGAGGTCGGCGATGCGGGCTGGAGGCATGCCCAGCTCGGTGGCGAGCCGCTCGGCGGCCCGGCGGACGGCGGCGGCCGTACCGGCGGCTTCCACCCGGAACCAGACTCCCGCGTCGAGGAGCCCCTCGGGTAGTGACGCCACCGCGCCTCCGCTCATCGGCACCACTTGATCACGCTGATCGTCGTACCTTGACCGACTGCGGTGTCGATGTCGAACTCGTCGACCAGCCGTCGCGCCCCGCTCAGACCCAGGCCCAGGCCACCGCCGGTGGTGTAGCCATCGGTCAGCGCCAGATCCAGGTCGGGTATGCCCGGCCCGTGATCGCTGAAAACGATCCGGATCCCGCTGCGCCGCCCGTTGTCGACCCGGCCGGCCACGACGGTGCCACCGCCACCGTAGACCAGGGTGTTGCGGGCCAGCTCGCTGGCCGCCGTGACCAGCTTGGTCTGATCGACCAGGGAGAGCTTGACCGAGACGGCGAGAGTGCGGACCAGCTGGCGGACCCGGACGACATCCTGGTCGGAGTGAATGGCCAGCGTCTCCTTGGCGACGATGTCGTCCCCGGCCGTCACGATGCGGCTACGACGGCCTCGTCGGCGTCGTCCTCGTCGTCCTCGTCGTCGAACTCGAAGTCGCGTTCGCGGGCGAGCAGCTCCATGCCGCGTTCCACGTTCAGCGCGGTGCGGATGCCGGGCAGCGACAGACCCAGCTCGACGAGGGTGATGGCCACCGCGGGCCGCATCCCGACGACGACTGTCTCGGCGTCCAGCACCCGGGAGATCGAGGCGATGGTGGCCAGCGTGCGGCCGACGAAGGAGTCGACGATGTCCAGGGCGCTGATGTCGATGATCACGCCGTGGCAGCCGGTCGCCACGATCCGGTCGGCCAGATCCTCCTGCAGCTGCAGGGCGGTCTGGTCCTCCATGTCGATCTGGATGGACACCAGCAGGATGTCGCCGATCTTGAGGACCGGTACGCGTTCCACGGGCTCAGCTCTCCCGGCGTCCGGCACCGCGCCGGCCGGCGTTGACGTCCGTCTTGCGCAGCACGTGACGCAGGGCGTCGGCCAGGCTCGCCTTGGTGGCGATGTCCCCGAACTCGATGCCCAGCGCCACGATGGTCTGGGCGATCTGGGGCCGGATGCCGGAGATGATGCAGTCGGCGCCCATCAGCCGGGCGGCCACCACGGTCTTGAGGATGTGCTGGGCGACCTGGGTGTCCACGGCCGGGACCCCGGTGATGTCGATGATCGCGTACGGCGAGCCGGTGTCGACCAGGGTCTGCAGCAGGCGTTCCATCACCACCTGGGCGCGGGCGGAGTCGAGGGTCCCGACCAGCGGGACGGCAACGACGCCCTCCCAGAGCTTCACCACCGGCGTGGAGAGCTCCAGCAGCTGCTCGGCCTGGTCGGAGATGAGCTCCTCGCGCGCGCGGACATAGCTGTCGAAGGTGAACAGCCCGGCCCGGTCGATGAACGCCGAGAAGGCAACGTAGTCACGCAAAGTAGCCGCATCGATGTCGCCGCCCTGGCCGAGGACGGTCAGCATGGCTTCCTTGAGGGCGAAGACGCTGACCGCGGTCTCGGTGGCGCTGAAGCCCTGCCGGGCCCGGGTGTTGGACAGCTCGCTGAGCAGCGCCCGCAACTCGCCGGCGGCGTCGGCCTCCAGGTCGGCGGCCCCGCCGGAGAGCGCCGACTGGAAGCCCTTCTGCAGCTCCGCGATCTGCCGGTGCAGCTCGGCGTGGCTGAGCCGGCCCCGCAGCAGGGTCGCCACCGCATCGGTCCAGGCGGTGGTCAGCGCGTCGCCGCTGCCCTCCAGCAGTCCGGCGAAGCGTCCTACTTCTTCGGTGCTCAGCGCCACCGCCGCCTCCCTGAGAGTCATCATTCCTGGGAGCGGCTCCGCGGGTCGCGGGCAGTCGTCACCGAGGGACGGCCGGACTTTACCACCGCGTCTTCGGTTACTTGCTGTAGGCCAATTAAAATCTCGGCACCAACTCGGTCCCCGTTCTGCGCACCTGTCCCGCCGTGGAGTAGCGTTCGGGACATAACTGGAGGTCCTGAATGTCCTTGACGGTACAAACGGAACAGCGCGGCGAAATGGTCGTCGTGTCGGTCGCCGGCGAACTCGACATGGCCACCGCGCCGCAGCTCCAGGACCAGATCAGCGACCTGCTGGAGAAGGGGCGCACCCGTCTGGTCTTCGACCTCGCGGAGGTGTCGTTCTGCGACTCCACCGGACTGTCGGTCTTCGTACGCGCGAAGAACAGCACCGACGACGCCGGCGGGGTCGTGCGCCTGGCCGCCCCACAGCGCGGGGTGCTGCGCATCCTCGAGGTCAGCGGCCTGGTCGAGGTGCTGCACACCTACCCGACCGTGGACGAGGCCGTGACGGCCGAGGAGCCGGCGCTCGACTGAGTCGATCATCCTGGTTTGTCGCCTACCAGGCATGGGAAACTGCTGCCGGCGAACCCTCGCCTCACGTGCAGGAGTGACTCTTGTCCATGCTCAAAGGCTTCAAAGACTTCATCATGCGAGGCAACGTCGTTGACCTCGCCGTCGGCATCGTCATCGGCGCCGCGTTCACCGCGGTCGTCACGGCCTTCACCAACGCCTTCCTCAAGCCGCTGATCCAGCTGCTCGGCGGCGGGACCGGCACCTCGGCGGGCACCTGGGACGTCAACGGCGTGAAGTTCGACTACGCCAGCTTCGTCAACGCGGTCATCACGTTCCTGTTGACCGCGGCGGTGCTCTACTTCCTGGTCGTCTTCCCGCTCAACAAGCTGGCCGAGCGCCGCAAGCGGGGCGAGGAGCCGCCGCCGGAGGCCCCGAGCGAAGAGGTCAAGCTGCTCACCGAGATCCGCGACGCGCTGGTCCGCCAGCAGGTCGCGCCGGGTGCGGTCAACGACATCCTGGGCCGGCACCAGCAGCAGGACCCGCCGCAGCGCTGATTCCGCGAAAAGATCAACCCACCCGGCACTGTTCGAACAGATGTTCGATACAGTGCCGGGATGGAACAGCGTAAGCACTGGTGGAACGGCAGATGGGGCCGCATCGCCCGCAAGGACGTCTACCTGCGGACGAGCGGCGACCAGTGGTACGTCGAGCAGCGCGCCGGCGGCTCGGACGGCGTCTCGCACTTCTTCGAGTACGACAGCGAGGACGCCGCGCTGGACATGGTGCGCGCGCTGCTGGTCGGCCCGGACGAGTGGCGTGAGCTGTCGGTCCGCCCGCCCGCTCGTTAGGCCGCGCGGCGTCGTTCCGCCTCCCGGCCCGGCACCGGCGCGGCCGCGGTGAGCGGTCCCCGCGGCACCAGGCGCAGCTTCGGCAGGGCCGGCTCGGGCGCCGGCTCCTCCTCGACGAAGTGCCAGCCGCTGCCACCGCCCGCCCGGTCACCGGGAGGCCGGGCCGAGTCGCCGGCGACCCGGGACAGCGCCACCACGATCAGGTAGCCGAGGAGCACGAAACCGTGGCTGACCAGCCGCGTCGTGTCGACCCGGGCCGCCGACAGGTCGTTGACCGAGAGCAGCAACAGCATCCCGACGAAGGCGGTCAGCATCGGCACCAGGCCGGTGGACCGGCTGCGGCGCAGCGCGATGAAGAGGAAGCCCGCCCCGACGGCCACGTTCCAGGCCGCCGACTCGTGCCACAGGTGCCCGGGCGTCGCGTCCAGCCCGGTGTGCACGTGGGCGCTGCTGGCCCCGCCACCGACCTGCGCCAGCCCGAGGATGAGCTGCACGGCGCCGACCGCCGCGAGGGCCACGAAGAGCGGCCCGGAGCTGAGCCGCCGGCGCCGGCGGGCCGGCGGGGACGGCAGGGCAGCCAGGATGGCCGCGCTGAGGTCGGGCACGTCCGGCACGAGACCCGTACGCGTCAGCCGGTTGACCGTGGCCGCCTGCTCCAGCCACCCCCGGCAGCCGGCACAGCCGGCCAGATGCTGCTCGACCCGCGGCCGGTCGGCCGGGTCGTCCTCGCCGTCCAGCTGCGCGGACACCAACTCGCGCCACCGCTCACACGCCATATCCCCATAGTCGCCCACCGAGGGCTCCTGGTTCCCGCGGGTTCAGTGCAGGTCGGGCCGCTGCACGCTGGGGCCACCGAGCTGGTTGCCGGAGTTGCCCATCAGCCGCTTGCGTTCCCGGAACGCCCGCAGGTTGGCCGTGTTTCCGCAGGTGCTGACGTCGTGCCAGACACCGCTGTTGTTACGCGAGGTGTCGAAGAACGCCGCCCGGCAGTCGACGTTGTGGCACAGCTTGAGCCGCGGCCAGAGTCCGGCCTGCTGGGCGAGCAGGGCCTCGGCCCACAGAGCCGAGGCGAGCCACCGGGTGCCGCGGCCGCTGGGCACCATCCGCACCCAGCCGTCCGCGTCGGGCACCAGGCTGACCGGCACGTCGGCGGGCGGCAGAGCGCCGTCCGGTTCGGGGTTACGTCCGCCGGCCAGGATGACGTTCTCGAAGGTGGTGCGCAGCCGGCGCAGCGAGCGCATGTCGGTCGAGGACAGCAGGATCACCGGCGCCGGCAGACCGGCCACCCGCGACCACGTGCCGAGCGCGTCGGTCAGCCAGCGCTGCGCGTCGTCGGGGCCGGCCAGCAGGTCCGGAGCGTAGGACATGCTGCCGCGGGTGTTGATCAGATCCTGCAGGAGGGCGAGGCCGGCCGGCGCCTCGCGTACGCCGTGCCGGGCACTCGCCTTCCATGACATAGGCGAAGAGTACTTGATTCTTTTTCACACCCGTATCCACCAGTCGCCTGACGCGGTTTCGGTGTGATCGGAACTTAAATTAACTATTAGGACTCTTAACCTTGTGGACACCGGCATCGATGGCTGAAGATGTCAGCAGCGGCCGCCCGTCCTGCAAATCCCCTGCTTCCCCCAAGGACACATCACGTGGGTAGAAATCTGCTCAGACGCGCTTTCGCCGCCGCCCTGTCACTCCTGACCGTCATCGCCGCCGGCATAGCCCTGCGACCGGCCGAAGCAGCCGCGGCCACGCCGTTCAAGGTCCTGGCGTTCTACAACGGCACCTGGGACGCGGCACACATCGACTTCGACAAGGAAGCCCGCGACTGGTTCCCCCGGGCCGGCGCGCAGTACGGCTTCACCTGGGAGGCGACCACCGACTGGAGCCGCCTCAACGCCGGTGAGCTGGCCCAGTACAAGGTCATCATGTTCCTCGACGACGCACCGCCGGCCGACCGGCGCGCGGCGTTCCAGCAGTACATGCAGAACGGCGGCGCCTGGATGGGCTTCCACGTCAGCGCGTTCACCACCGACGCCAACTCGTGGAGCTGGTACTACAACTCGTTCCTGGGCTCGGGGAACTTCGCCACCAACACGTGGGGGCCGACCGCCGAGACGCTGCGGATCGAGGACCGCGCGCATCCGTCCACCGCCGGCCTGCCGGCCACGATCCCGTCCGCGGTCAGCGAGTGGTACTCGTGGAGCCGGGACCTGCGGCAGAACCCGGACATCGACATCCTGGCCTCGATCGACGCCGGCAGCTTCCCGGTCGGCACCGACCCGAACCAGCAGTGGCGCAGCGGCTTCTATCCGCTGATCTGGACCAACCGCAACTACAAGATGCTCTACACCAACTTCGGGCACAACGACATGAACTACGCGACCAACACCCGGACGTCGTCGACCTTCGCGAGCGCCCAGCAGAACCAGTGGCTGATCAACGGTCTGCTCTGGCTCGGTGGCGCCACCGGGACCCCGCCGACCCAACCGCCGGCCGACCCGGCGATCGACCCGGCCGCCTGGTACTCCGTGGCCAACAAGAACAGCGGCAAGTGCGTCGACGCCCGCGCGGCCGGCACCACCAGCGGCACCGCGATCCAGCAGTACGCCTGCAACACCAGCACCGCGCAGCAGTACCAGTTCGCGCCGACCAGCGGGAACTACGTGCGGATCAACAACCGCGGCAACAGCGCGCAGGCCCTGGACGTGACCAACGTGTCGACGGCCGACAACGCCCCGATCCAGACCTGGGCGTACGGGGGCGGCGCGAACCAGCAGTGGCAGCCGGTGGCCGAGGCCGACGGCTCGTACCACTTCGTCAACCGCAACAGTGGCAAGTGCCTGGACGTCCCCGCCGCCTCGACCGCCGACAGCGTCCAGCTGGTGCAGTACGCCTGCAACGGCACGGCGGCGCAGAGCTTCCGGCTCACTGCCCGCTGAGCGTCTCTGATCGCGCGGGCCGTCCCACCCCTCGGCGGGACGGCCCGCGCCCGTCACAACGCCCGCTCGATCAGGTCGACGGCGGCGTGCGGATCGTCGACCTCGAGGACGAGCCGGGCGTACTCCTCGTCGTCGAGCTGGATGACGATCGCCTTGCCGGCGTCGCGCACGTCCCAGAAGATCCGCTCGCCGTCGGAGTGGAACGTCCCGGCCACGATGACGCCGGGCATGTGGGTGCCGGGCGAGCGCAGGCCCTTGGGCTCGCGCACGATGCCCGGATCGACGGTGGCGCCCCGCACGTTGCTCAGCGGGACGGTGATTCTGCTCTTGAGCGCCCAGACCTTGTTGAGTCCCTCGATCTCGACGATCAGCTCGCCGCCCTCGATGCGTACGTGTGCCATGACGTCACTCCCCCACGAATTCCGGCGCGGACCCGGTGGCCCGCGTCCGCAGTAGCAGGCCCAGCGCCCGGTCCAGCTCGCCCCGGGCGTCCCGCAGCCGGGCCAGGGCCCGGGTCGTCTCGGCCGCGACCTCGGGGTCGACGGGCGCCCGCTCGACCAGGGCCAGCAACAGCAGCCCCAGATCCGGCCCCGCGTCGGTGATCCGGCGCACCGCCTCATCGACGTCGGTCGCCGCCGCGAAGACCTCCGCGGCCGCGGTGACGTCCCGGTCGACGTGCTGCCGCAGCGCGGCCAGATAGAGCCCGCGCTTGCTGCCGAACGTCTTGTAGAGGCTGCCGCGGTGCACACCGAGGTGGCTGACCAGGTCGTCGACGCTGGTGCCGGCGAAACTCTGCCGCCCGAACAGCGTGACCGCCGCGCGCACGGCCTCGTCCTCGTCGAATCCCCGCGGCCGGCCCATGTCCCCACCGTAGGCCATTCGAGAACGATCAGTCAAGAACGATCGTTCTCAAACCCGTCAGACGGCGATGACCGCGGCGCCGACCCGCCCGCCGTCGACGTCGATCACCGTGCCGTGCACGAACGCCGACTCGTCGCCGGCCAGGTAGACGGCCGCGTGGGCGATCGCCTCCGGCGCCCCGCTGCCGCCCGCCGGGGTGCCGCGCATCATGACCTCCCCCGGGTGCGGGACCGCCGGGTCGAGGTCCGGCGTCCGGATCACCCCGGGCGAGATCGCGTTGACGCGTACGCCGGCCGGCCCGTACTCGGCGGACCAGGCCCGGGTCAGCGTCTCGACCGCGCCCTTGGTGGACGCGTACAGCGTGCCGATGCCCAGGCCGAGCCGGGCCACCCAGGAACCCAGGTTGATGATCACGCCGTCGCCCCGGGCCGCCATCGCGGGCGCGACCGCACCGGTCAGGAAGTACGGCGCTTTGACGTTGACCGCGTACACCCGGTCGAAGGTCTCCTCGTCGGTGGCCGCGGTGCTGTCGCCGGGAAAGATCCCGGCGTTGTTGACCAGGATGTCGATCCGGCCGCCGAGCACCCGCCCGGCCTCCTCGGCGAGGGCGTGCGACACCCGAGCGGAGCCGTCGAGGTCGGCCTGGACGAAGTCGGCCCGGCCGCCGGCCGCCCGGATGTCCGCGACGACCTGCTCACCCCGCTCCTTGCTGCGGCCCGAGACGACGACGTGGGCGCCCTCCGCCGCGTACGCGACAGCGATCGCCCGGCCGATGTTGCTGGTGGCGCCCGTGACCAGCGCCGTCTTTCCCTGCAGTCGCATGCCGACTCCCTTGATTGGACCCTGTAGTCCAGAAGCTAGCACGCGATTGGACCGGTGGGTCCAGAGAGCTAGTGTGGTGCTCATGACCCGACTGACCGCCAAGGGCGCGGCGACCCGCGGGCGGATCGTCGAGGCCGCGACCGACCTCGTGCTGGCTCGCGGGGTCAACGGGACCAGCCTCGACGACATCCGGGCCGGCACCGCGACCAGCAAGAGCCAGCTCTTCCACTACTTCCCCGGCGGCAAGAGCGAGCTGGTCAGCGCGATCGCGGCCTTCCAGATGGACCGGGTCCTGGCCGCGCAGCGCCCCTGGCTGGATACCCTCGACACCTGGGAGGACTGGGACGCGTGGCGGGACGCGGTGGTCGAGCACTACGCGTCGCAGACCCACAACTGCTGCGCGATCAGTTCGATGGTCACCGAGCTGCTGGTCCACGACCCGGAGCGGGCCGCCGAGGTCGACGGGCACGCCGAGCGCTGGTGCGCGTACCTGACGGCCGGCCTGCGCCGGATGGGCGAGCAGGGCAAGCTGCGCGCCGACGCCGATCCGGAGCGGCTGGCCGTGGCGGTCTTCGCCGCGTTGCAGGGCGGGCTGCTGCTGATGCAGGCCCGCAACTCCATCGCCCCGCTGGAGGCCGCGCTTGACGGCGCGCTGGCCGCACTGAGAAGTTTTCGCCTGTGACCATGCGAAGAGCTCTGACGTACGCGACGACGGTGGCGGCCCTCGTCACGCTGGCCGCCGGGTGCGACACCGGTGGCTCCGAGCAGGCTGCGGCGCCCTCGGTGCCCGCCACCGCGCCGTCGTCGGCCCCGGCGGCGCCGACCGCCTCGCCCGGTCCGAGCACCAGCACCAGCACGAGCCCGAAACCGACGACCCCGCCGAAGCCGCAGAAGCTCAAGACCGGCGTCAAGGGCGCCCGGGTCGTGGCGCTGCAACAGCGCCTCACCGACCTCGGTTACTGGAACGGCAAGGCCGACGGCACCTTCGGCGGCCGGACCCAGCAGGCGGTCTACGCGTTGCAGAAGGCGGCCGGCCTGAACCGTGACGGCGTCGTCGGACCCAAGACCCAGAAAGCCCTGGACCAGGGCGTACGGCCCAAGGCGAAGAGCACGAGCGGCCGGGTCATCGAGATCAACCTCAAGCGCCAGCTGCTGATGCTGGTCGACAACGGCACCATCAGCCACGTCTTCAACACCTCGACCGGCTCGATGGAGCACTACGAGCAGAACGGCGCGACGTTCCTGGCCGACACCCCCAGCGGCAAGTTCCGGGTGTCACGGCAGATCGACGGCTGGCGGCACGCACCGCTGGGTCTGCTCTGGCGGCCGAAGTACTTCAACGGGGGCATCGCCGTGCACGGGGCGAACAGTGTGCCGCCGTACCCGGCGTCGCACGGCTGCGCGCGGGTGTCCATCGCCGCGATGAACTGGCTGTGGACCAACAACAAGATCCCGATCGACACCAAAGTCTGGGTCTATTAGCCGTCGATCCGGGTGATGTTGCGGATCTTGTTGCTGGCGTCCAGGGCCGCCACCTTGTACGCCTCCGACAGCGTCGGGTAGTTGAACACCGCGTCGACCAGGTAGTCCACCGTGCCGCCGCAGCCCATCACGGCCTGGCCGATGTGCACGATGTCAGTGGCCGCGGTGCCGAAGACGTGCACGCCCAGCAGCCGGCCGTCGTCCGGGGAGACGAGCAGCTTCAGCATCCCGTACGAGTCGCCGACGATCTGCCCGCGGGCCAGCTCGCGATAGCGGGCGATGCCCACCTCGAACGGGGTCGCGCTGTCGGTCAGCTCGTCCTCGGTCTTCCCGACGAAGCTGATCTCCGGGATCGTGTAGATGCCGATCGGCTGCAACTCGTGCATCTCGCGGGCCGGCTCGCCGCACGCGTGCTGGGCCGCGAGCCGCCCCTGCTCCATCGACGTCGAGGCGAGCGCGGGGAAGCCGATGACGTCCCCGACCGCATAGATGTTGTCGACCGCGGTGCGGTAGTTGGTGTCCACCTCGATCCGGCCGCGCTTGTCCGCGCTCAGCCCGGCCGCCTCGAGAGCCAGGTCGTCGGTCTGCCCCTGGCGGCCGGCCGAATACATCACGGTGTCGGCGACGATCTTCTTGCCGCTCTTGAGGATGCACAGGGCGGCGGTCTGGTGACGCTCGACGGCGGCGACCTCCTCGCCGAACCGGAACGTCACCGACAGGTCGCGCAGGTGGTACTTCAGCGACTCGACGATCTCCTCGTCGCAGAAGTCGAGCATCTTGTCGCGCCGCTCGACGACGGTGACCTTGGTGCCCAGGGCGGCGAACATGGAGGCGTACTCCATGCCGATCACCCCGGCCCCGACCACCACCATGCTGCGCGGCACGGCCTCCAGGTTGATCACGCCGTCCGAGTCGACGATGGTCCGGTCGTCGAAGTCGACGCTGTCCGGCCGGGCCGGCCGGGTGCCCGCGGCAATGATGATCTTGTCAGCGCTGACCTTGGCGTCGTGCCCGGTGCCGCCGTCGAGCCAGATCGCGTGCGCGTCGGCGAAGCGGCCGGTGCCGGTGAGCATGGCGATGTGGTTGCGGGCGAGCTGGTTGCGGATGACGTCGGTCTGCCGGGTGATCACGTGCTGGGTCCGCGCCGCGAGGTCGCTGACCGTGATCTGCTCCTTGACCCGGTAGCTGCTGCCGTACAGGTCGCGCTGGCTCAGACCGGTCAGATAGAGCACGGCCTCGCGCAGGGTCTTGGAGGGCACTGTGCCGGTGTTTATGCACACCCCGCCGAGCATGTCGCGGCGGTCGACGATGGCGACCCGCTTGCCCAGCTTGGCGGCGGCGATGGCGGCCTTCTGACCGCTGGGCCCGGAGCCCAGCACCAACAGGTCGTAGTCATACACGGGCCTCAGCGTGACAGGATCTCCCGGCCCGCGCCCGCGCTATTGCGCGTTTTCGCACATATCCTTGATCGGGATATCCATCTCCGGCGCGTGCCCGGGCGGCCAGGGCGAACCGTAGAGCTCGGCGCACATGACCACGGTCATCCACGGCACCCACGGCCCGCGCAGCATGATCGGCTGGGCGCCCTGGAAGTAGAGGTTGACCGACCAGTCGAGCGGGTTGGGCTGGATCATGATCAGCGAGCGGAAGTCGTAAGCCGTGTCGCCGACCAGCAGCCGCTGACTGGTGACGGTCGCGGCCCGCCGCTCACCGTCGCTCCAGCCGGCCCGGGCCTCGCTGCTCGGCTCGGCGCTGTGCCCGGTGAAGAACAGCCCGCCGCTGGCGAAGATGCTGCTCGAATAGTCCACCTTGGTGGAGAAGTACGCGGACACGTCGGCCAGGAAGGAGCCGTACTGCTTCTCCTCGGCCTGCAGCTCGACCGTCGGTGTCACGGCGACCGGGTGACCACCCCGCTGCACATGCCGGACCAGCAGGGACATGGAACGCCATCCGGCATCCGTCTGCTCGGCGGTGTACACCCGGGTGGGCACTGTGGCGGGGTCTGAGTTCACCAGCAGAGCCTGGCACGCCGAAATGGTCGACGACCAGCGACTTCGCTCTGCCGTGAGCTGAATTGTCCGTAGCGCGAAGGTTAGCTGCCCGAACGTCCGGTGTGCGGACCCCGGTGCGGCGAACCGATGATGGGGACATGCGGCGTGTCACGGTTGAGCATCTGTCCTGTCTGGTCTCCGACGAGGACGGTCCGCCGCTGGTGCTGCTGCACGGCCTGGCCGGCAGTGCTCAGGAGATGACCGTCACACTGCCCGGCCACCGCGTCATCGCCCCGGACCAGCGGGGTCACGGTCACAGCGTCCGCCGCCCGACCGACCTCTCCCGCGAGGCGTACGTGTCCGACGTGGTCACGATCATCGAGACGCTGGCCGGTGGTGGCCCGGTGACGCTGGCCGGCCAGTCGATGGGCGCCCACACCGCGATGCTGACCGCGGCATGGCACCCGGAGCTGGTCAGCCGGCTCGTCATGCTGGAAGGCGGGGTGGGCGGCAGCGAGGACGACTACCCCACCCGGCTCGGCAAGTGGTTCGCCTCCTGGCCGGTGCCCTTCCCGTCCCGTACGGCCGCGGTCGGCTTCCTGGGGGAAGGCTCCCTGGCCCGCGCGTGGGCCGAGGAGCTGGAGCACCGGCCGGACGGCTACTGGCCGCGTTTCGACGCCGACGTCATGGAGGCCGCCATCCGTGCGGTCGCCGCGACCGCGCAATGGGAGAGCTGGCAGCGGCTCCGCGTGCCGACACTGCTGGTCCGCGGCGCGGAGAGCCGGATCCCGGACGAGGAGGTCGCACGCATGCTCGAACTGCGTCCCGACGTCGAGCTGGTGACGATCCCGGACTCGGGACACGACGCCCACCTCGACCAGCCGGCCGAGTGGCAGCGACTGCTGGGTGAATTCCTGGGCCGCTGAACGCCACGTGCATCCAGCGCCCCGACCGGGGGCGAACACCAGGAGGCGGCACTCGCCGCCGACCGGTACGGATGACGAAAGGCGTGTTGATGAACATCGCTCGACTGGCCACCCGCATCGCCGCAGGGGCCACGGCCACCGTTCTCGCCACCGCTGCTCTCGGGGCGCCCGCGCAGGCCCACGGCAAGACCAAACCGCTCGGCACCAAGTCGCTCGCCGCCGTGCTCACCGCGGACAAGAGCGGCTTCGACCGCAACTCGAAGGACTTCGACGTGCTCACCGCGGCCGTACTGGCCGTGCTGGACGCCAAGCCGGCCAGCCCGGTCAAGGTCCTCACCGACGGTACGGTCGCCCTGACCGCCTTCGTGCCCAACGACGGTGCGTTCCGCCAGCTCGCCAAGGAGGTCAGCAAGTCCCGCAAGCTGCCCTCCGAGAAGGCGGCGTTCACCACGGTCGCCGGCCTGGGCATCGACACCGTCGAGGCGGTGCTGCTCTACCACGTCGTGCCGGGGGCCACGATCGACCGCAAGGCCGCGCTCAAGGCCGACGGGGCCAAGCTCACCACCGCCGCGGGCGCGAAGATCACCGTCGACGTCTACCGGTCCTGGTGGCGGAGCAAGAAGGTGGCGCTGATCGACGCCGACCGCAACGACCGCAACCCGCGGGTCGCCGCCTTCGACATCAACAAGGGCAACAAGCAGATCGCGCACGCCATCGACCGCGTGCTGCGCCCGGTCGACCTGCCTTAATTTCGGGTCGCGCGACGCAGGAACTCCGCGTTCGTGCTGGTCGCCTTGAGGTGGTCGAGCAACTGCCGCATGCTCTGCTTGCGGTCCTCACCACCGAGGGCCCGGCGGAGTTGGTGCATCAGGGCCAGCTCCGCCGGCGCCACCAGCGCCTCGTCGTGCCGGGTGCCCGAGCCGGTCACGTCGATCGCCGGGAACAGCCGGGACTCGGCGAGTGAACGGTCGAGCTTGAGCTCGGCGTTACCGGTGCTCTTGAACTCCTCGAAGATGACGGTGTCCATCGCCGAGCCGGTGTCGACCAGCGCGGTAGCGATGATGGTCAGCGAGCCGCCGTGCTCGATGTTGCGGGCGGCACCCAGGAAGCGCTTCGGCGGGTACAGCGCCGTGGAGTCCAGGCCACCGGACATCGTACGGCCGCGGCCCGGCGCGGCCAGGTTGTACGACCGGCCCAGCCGGGTGATCGAGTCCAGCAGCACGACCACGTCGCGGCCGGTCTCGACCAGGCGCTTGGCCCGCTCGATGGCCAGTTCGGCCAGCGCGGTGTGATCGGTCGGCGGCCGGTCGAAGGTGGCCGCGATGACCTCGCCCTGCACCGAGCGCTGCATGTCGGTGACCTCTTCGGGCCGTTCGTCCACGAGCACGACCATCAGGTGCACTTCGGGGTTGTTGTGGGTGATGGCGTTGGCGATGGCCTGCAGCACCATCGTCTTGCCGGCCTTCGGCGGCGACACGATCAGCGCGCGCTGCCCCTTGCCGATGGGCATCACCAGGTCGATGACCCGGGTGGTGAGGACGTGCGGCTCGGTCGCCAGCCGCAACCTCTCCTGCGGGTACAGGGCGGTCAGCTGGTAGAAATCGGGCCGGCGGGTGGCCCGCAGCGGGTCCTCGCCGTTGACGGTGACGACGTCCAGGGTGGCCTGCTTGCGGCCGCTCGGGACGTGCGCGATGCCGGTGACGTGGTCACCGCGGCGCAGGCCGTGGCTGCGGACCTGGGCCGAGGACACCGCGATGTCGTCGGGGCCGGGCAGGTAGCCGTCGGCGCGCAGCCAGGCCTTGTCGTCGACGATGTCGAGCAGGCCGTCGACCGCGACATCGGCGCCGGGGGCGCCGGGGCCGGTGTCGGCCGGGCGGTTGCGGGGCCCGGTGCCGGCGGGCCGGCGGCGGGCACTGGTGGTACGGCGTTCGCCGGAGCGAACGTCACGCTCTGTCATGAAGTACTCCTCATCTGAGGTACGCGGATACGCGTCGGCGCGGCTGCGGAAGATCGACGACAGCCCGTGCGCCGGAAAGAAAGAAACAGGGGGCCGGTGTCTGAAACTCGGCCGATTTGGGATTCCCAGGGGCGGTAGCGCCGCCTACGTCCAGGTCCCGACTGCGCTAAAGGTAGCGTGCCCCGGCCACTGCCACAAGCGCTGACTGTCGTAACCACCGGCGGCACCGGATTGTTCCGCCGAGAAACGCGGTCCGCCGCATCCACCGGACCCTCCCGCGGCGAAGCATCAGTCGTGACAGCAGTCACGACCCGCCGCTCGACAAAGAAGGTCCGCTGATGAACGTCGCCCGGATCGCCACCCGCCTGACCGTCGCCACCCTGGCCACCGTCATGGTCACCACCGTCGCCGCCACCGGCGCTGAGGCCGGCACCAAGCCTCTGGCCCAGAGGTCCCTCGCGCAGGTCCTGCTCAAGGACAAGAGCGGCTTCGACCACAACGCGAAGGACTTCGACATCCTGACCGCGGCCGTGTTGGCCGTGCTGAAGGCCAAGCCGAACTCCCCCGTCAAGGTGCTCACCCAGGGCCAGACCCGGCTGACCGCGTTCCTGCCCACGGACGGCGCGTTCCAGCAGCTGGCCAAGGAGGCGACGAAGGCGCGCCGGACGCCGAGCGAGAAGAAGGCCTTCACCGCGATCGCCGGCCTCGGCATCAACACCGTGGAGAGCGTGCTGCTCTACCACGTCGTGCCGGGCGTACGCATCACCAAGAGCCGCGCCCTCAAGGCCGACAACGCCAAGCTCAAGACCGCCCTCGGCAAGACCGTCAAGGTCGACGTGCGGCACCCGCGGCACAAGCCGGCCCAGGTCTGGCTGAAGGACGCCGACACCAACGACCGCAACCCGCGCGTCGTCGTCTTCAACATCAACGCCGGCAACCGGCAGATCGCGCACGCCATCGACCGCGTGCTGCGCCCCGTCAACCTGCCCTGACGCGTACGGCGGAGGCCCCGTCGAGCTGCCCCAGCGCAGCTCGGCGGGGTTTTTTGCGTCAGCGGCCGTCGATCTCGACACCGCGGTCGCTGTGCTGCGGCGCTCGTGGTTCCGGCACCGCGGGCCGTTCCAGCAGCAGCATCCACAGCCGCTCGGCGTCCGGGGCGCGGATCCCGAACGCCCGGATGAACAGGTCCAGGGTGTCGTTCGTCAGGCGGTCGTGAGTCAGCGCGCGGCGCACCCGATCGCGGAGCTCGCGGTGGTGCACGCCCTCCGGGCGGTCCAGTTCAGCCGTCCGGGCCAGCACCTTCGCCACCGCGCTGAAGTTGATCCGCTCGCCGTGCGCGCGGCTCACCGACCGCAGCCAGACGTACCGGTACGGGCCTTCCAGCAGGCGGCGCAGCTCGGCTGTGCAGCGTCCCTGCCGCCCCGACCCGCCCCCCGTCACGAACCGTTCCCCCGATCCTCGTGCGCCATAGCTGCGCCAGAGCGTCCCTAAGTTCTCTCTCTGCAGCTAACGAACGCATAGACGAAGGGTTCCGTGCCGGTCCCATGACCACCCCCACCACGAGCACCGGTTCGTACGCCGACCGGTACCTGTGCTCGGCCGTGCACCTCTCCGACGGGTTCGCCGGCTACGTGCTCGGCGTCCTCACCGGTGACTCGCTGGACGCCCTGGGGCCCAGCCCGGGGATGGACCTGGTGGCGCTGGCCCGGCACGCCGATCTCGCCGTGACCCGGCACCGCCGGCAGCACGGCCTGCTCGCCGGGGTGCTGGCGGGCACGCTGGCGCTGACCCTGCCGGTGCTGGTGGCCGGCGGCGAGGCGGCGGTGCCATTGCTGATCATGGTGCTGCTGGGTGGCTGGATCGCCGGTTTCGCGGTGCTGCTGGTGCATCGCCTCGACGGCTACCGCCGGGCGCTGGCCGTACGGGACGATCCGGCCCAGCCCCGGGACCTGGCCCCGCCGCTCGACGGGGCGACGGAGGCGTATCTGGCCTCGGTGATGACCTCGAACGTGGTGGTCTTCTCCGGCGGGGAGCCGTTCGTCGGCTCCGGCGCCTTGCTGGCCCGGTGGAAGCTCAACATCAACTGCACCCGGCCGGCGCAGGCGGGTACGCCCGTCCGCCCGTTCACCGCCGCCGACCTGCACAAGGACCTGACGCTCGCGGCCCGGCGCACCGGCATCCCGGGGCTGGACGTGCACAACCGGCTGTTCGTGGCCGGCACCGCCGTGGGCACCGTGCCGGGGCTGCATCCCGATCCGATGAACCGCCCGCGCACCAGCGTGAGCCCCGCCGCGTTGCGCGCCGGGATCGACCAGCCGCAGCCGACCACCCGTACGTACCTGTGCCTGCGCAAGGTCTCGTGGGGCGGTGACCTGGTCGTCGAGGTGTTCGTCCGGGTCGAGCGGACGGCCGCGTACCTGTTCGTCGAGCATCACGCCTTCGTGCTGCTGCCGTTGCGGGCCGAGCTGTGCGTTGCGGCGTACCTGCCCAGCAACGTGGCCTGGCGGGTGGTGCTGCGCTCGGTGACCGGCACGCTCGGGGAGCTGCTGCGCAGCCCCGGCGCTCTGCTGCGCGGCGCGCGCGGCACCGCACGCCGGGCGCGAGCCGCCAGCCGGCAGCGCAAGCAGGCCCGGCGCAGCCCCATCTACGACTACGGCGCCGGCGGCGGGCTGCGCTCCGACGCCGCCAGCGCGGAGCGGATCGGCCTCTTCCAGTACGCCGACGAGGACCGTGACCTGGGCATCCTGCGCCAGGCGATGCTGGAGTCGATCTTCGACTTCCTGAGCGCGCACGGGATCGACACCTCCGAGTTCACCCGGCAGCAGACCAGCATCGTCAACCAGAGCATCAGCATCGGCTCGATCACCAACGGCAACACCGTGATCGGCGCGAACGGCACCGTCGTGCAGCAGCCGTCCGCCGCCGTACCGGGCCAGCCCACCGCGGCGCCGTGGGCGCCCGCGGCCATCCCGTAGCGAGGAGCCCGAGATGAACGTCGAGATCAAGCACATCAGCGGCGGCACCCAGGTCATCGGGGACCACGGCACGGTGCACCAGTACGGCACCCCCGCCGACCAGCTGACCGCCGCGATCGCCGCTTTGTTCGAGGTCGTCAACCGCAACCGCGCCGAGCTGGCCGAGCCCGAACGGGTCAAGGCGGCCGCGCTGGCCCTGCGCGCCGAGGCCGGCGAACCGCGGCCCCGCAAGGACCGCCTGCTCGCGCTGCTGCGGGACCTGTCCGTCGGCGCCGGTGAGGTCGGTGCCGTGGTCGGTGCCGTCCAGGGCATCGCCGAGATCGCCCAGACCCTGTCCTGAGCACCACCCCGAGCCCGGAGGAAGTCATGTCCGAACAGGGAATCCTGTTGCCGTTCTACCTGGTCGTCGACGTCTCGTACTCGATGGCCGGCCGCAACATCGACGCCGCCAACGAGATCCTGCCGTCGGTGGCCGACGCGCTGGCCAAGAACCCGATCCTGGCCGACAAGATCCGTTTCGGTCTGCTCGACTTCTCCGACGACGCCCAGGTCGTCCTGCCGCTGTCCGACATGAGCGGACAGGACTACCTGCCGAAACTGGTCGTGCGGGGCGGCACCGACTACGGCGCGGCGTTCCGGTTGCTGCGCAGTCAGTTGCAGCAGGACATCGGTCAGTTGCGGGCCGACGGCTTCAAGGTGCACCGGCCGGCAGTCTTCTTCCTGAGCGACGGCGAGCCGATGGACGGCTGGCAGAACGACTTCGCGGCGCTGACCACGTACGACAAGGAGACCGGCCAGGGCTTCAAGTGGTACCCGGTGCTCGTGCCCTGCGGCGTCGCCGATGCCAGCAAGGACACCATGCGCCAGCTCGTGCACCCGCCCGGCAAGAGCAAGCTCTACACGATGACCTCGGGCGCGGACGCGGCCGCGGCGATCAAGGCGATGGCCGAGATCCTGATCTCGTCGGTGCTGTCCTCCGGGCAGAGCGCGGTGGACGGCAACTCGGGCTTCGTCCTGCCGGACAAGAGCCAGCTCCCGCCGACCATCGACGTCGACGACGACTGGCTGAGCTGACCGTGACCATCGAATCCGACGTCGACATCGCGCTGCAGGACCCGCGGGCGGTCGTCGATCCACCCGCGACCATCGGCGATCCCGGCCGGGCCCACGCCGAGGTCCGCCCGCTGCTGCGTACCGACCCCGCCCACCCGCCGGACACCACGGTCGATCACGGCTCGGTCGGTGACCTGGAGATCCGCGCGGCGAGCGTCCGCGGTCTGTCGCACCGCCAGAACGGCATCCCGCGCCAGGACGCCTACGGCTTCGCGGTCACAGCGGGGCAGGACTGGCTGGTCGCGGTGGTCGCCGACGGCGTCTCGGCCGGTCACCTGTCCCATGAGGCGGCCTCCTTCGTGGCGCGCCGCGGTCCGCGCGAGGTCGTGCGCCGCCTCGACCACGGTACGGAGGCAGCCGAGCTCCCGTGGCACGAGATCTTCACCGGCCTGGCCGCCACGATCCTCACCGAAGGCACCCGCAGCCTGCGCCGCTACGACCCCGAGCGGTACGCCGCCGACCCTCCCACCGAGACGGACGTCGCCGCGGCGATGGCGACGACCGCCACCTTCCTGGTCTGCGAGACCGGCCACCGGCGGCACGGCCTGCGGCACGTCTACGTGGCGTGGACCGGCGACTCCCCCGCCTGGGCGATCGCGCCGGACGGCGCCTGGACCAGCCTGTCCGCCGTCAAGGGCGAGGGCGAGGAGGTCGGCAGCTCCCGGGTCGTGGCGTTGCCCAAGGTGCCCCGGGATCCCGGCGGGTTGCCGTACCAGGAACACATGCTGGACCACCGGTCCACCCTGCTGCTGATGACCGACGGCACCGGCGACCCGATCGCCGAGGCCCGCGGCGAGGTCGCCGCGCAGCTCGCCGAGTGGTGGCAGCGGCCGCCGGCCCCGCTGGCCTTCGCCGACCAGGTCGGCTTCGGCCGGCGCAGCTACGACGACGACCGCACGGTCGTGGCGATCTGGCCGGCGAGTCCGCAGGAACCACGATGAGCCCAGCCGGGCCGGGCGCCGCCACCCGTCGCCGGGGATCGGTTCCGGTGTCGGCGCTGGGCCCGATGACCCGGCTGAACTCCGGGGCGAACGGCACGATCCACCGGCTCGACGACTTCCAGCTGGTGGACGAGCCGGGTGAGCTGGTCTTCAAGGAGTACAACCTCAGCGTCGTGCGGGCGTCGCTGGGCGGCCTGGAGAAGCTGGTCGACGTCCGGCGCAGCCTGGCCGCCCAGCGCCGGGCCGTGCTGGACGAGATGACCGTGTGGCCGCTGTGCGCGGTCGCCGGTCCGGCCGACGAGCCGCTGGGCGTGCTGATGAAGCTGATCCCCGGCGGCTACTTCGAGCAGATGGCGCTGCCGTCCGGCCGCCGCGACCAGGTGCCCCGCGAGGTCCAGCACCTGATCTTCGAGGCGGCGGTGGCCCGGCGCCGCGAGGTCGACGTGCCGGCCGACGGTGATCCGCTCACCCGGCTGCGCATCTGCGAGCGCTTCTCCTACATCCTGTCGATCCTGCACGGCGCCAACCTCGTTTACGGTGATGTGTCCGCCCGCAATGTCCTCTACCAGCTCCGGCCCCGGCCGGATGTCCTGCTGGTCGACTGTGACGCGGCGCGGGTGCACGGCAGCGCCGCGGTCAACAAGCAGCAGCACAGCCCCGACTGGGATCCGCCGGAACGCTCGGGTGGGCAGAGCTTCACGACCGACCGCTACAAGCTGGCGCTGTTCGTGCTGCGCTGCCTCGTCCCGGGCAAGGGCTCGTCCCTCAACCGGGACTGGCGCAGCGCGTCGGCAGTGCTGGACACCCAGGGCCTGCGGCTGCTCAAGCTGGGCCTCGGCGCCGATCCGGCCGGACGTCCGCTGGCCCGCGAATGGGTCTTCTACCTGCGCTCCCGGCTCGGCATCACGGCCATGCCGGTGGTCCCGGCCGCCGTGCCGATCCGGCAGCCCCGCGAGACCGGATGGAGGCGCGGGCCCCATGGCTGGATCCCCGCCTGACCCGTACGCGTGCCGGCTGTGCGACGCCGCGCTCGGTGGCACGTGGTGGGAGACGCCGATGGGTGAGCGCGTCTGCCTCCGGCACAACGGCCCGTCCTGCCGATCCTGTGCGGTGCCCGGGGCGGACGCCGACGGGCTCTGTCCACGCTGTGCGCGTACCGCGGTGGTGACCCAGGACGGCGTGAAGGCGTTGCTGCCGCGGATTCGTACCGGCCTGCACGGGCTCGGCCTGCGCCTGACCACCCCGGTACGGGTACGCCTGGTCTCCACGGGCGAGATGGTGGCCATGAGCGGAGAGCCGGCCGGCACCGTGACCGGTTGCACGATGTCGATCGACGCGGAGGTCGTCGACCTGGCGATCGTCGCCGGCCTGCCCGCACCGCAGTTCGGTGCCGTGGTGGCGCACGAATGCATGCACGCGTGGATGGTCCAGCGCGGCTTCGGCATCGTGGCCCCGCCGATCGCCGAGGGGCTGAGCCAGTTCGCCTCCGACGGCTGGCTGGAACGGCAACGCGACCCGCGGGCCCGGCTGCTGCGCGAGGCGATCGCGCGGGACCCCGACCCGGTCTACGGCGACGGCTTCCGGCAGATCAAGGCCGCCGTACGCCGGCACGGGTTCCTGCCGGTCCTGCGCACGGTCCGCGCCGAGGGCAGGCTTCCGTGACCGGCGCCCGGCCGCCCCGGCCCCGCGCGGCGCACCGTCTGATCGTCTTCACCGTGGACGCCGGTTACTGCGACGACCCGGGTGGACGCCGGCTCGTCGGCGACGCGATCGCGCAGACCATCGCCCGGGTCGACGCCGCACCCGGCGGTGACGACCACGGCTTCGCGGCCGTCGTCTACGGCTCCGACCTGGTACGCGTCATCCCGGTCGGCACCCCGCCACCGTGGGACCTGTGGGTGGCCTGCCCCACCGCGGCCCGCCCGGACGGCGCCACCGTGGCACTCGCCGATCTGGCCGAGCAGTTCCTCGCCCACAGCCCCGACGGGCTGCCCGGCGCGGTCGACGTGCTCGCTCTCGTCTCCCCGGGTGCCCACGTGGTCTGCCCCGACGACCTGCGCGTCCTGCTGTCCGCGGTGGACGAGCCCACCGACCTCGCCGACGAGTGGTGGGCCCGGCTCGCCGAGCTGCGTTCCCGGCGGCGGCACACGGTGCTGCTGCGATGAGCACCCGGACGGTGAACGTACGCACGGTCCGGACCACCGCCGGCCCCGGTCTGCCGATGGTCGGTGCCACGCTCGGCTTCCGCCCCCGGCCGGGCGGCGTCGGCACCTACGGATACCGGGTCCTGAGCGTGGACGGCCGGCCGGTGTCCGGGCTGCTGCTGGGCTTCCCGGTGCTCGGGGACCGGCACGCCGCCCACACCGCCGAGCTCTGCCGGCGGCTGGCCTCGTTCACCCACCCGCTGCCGGACGGGCTGGCGGCGGCCGCGGTGTGGCACGGCACGGTGGACCTGCCCGGCCGCCCCGGCACGCACGCGGTGCTCGCCCCGGACCCGTACGCCGAGGGCTATCTGCCGCTGCACGAGGCGCTGACCTCCGGCCTGCTCGCGGCGGAGCCGATGCGCACCCGCTTCGAGCTGGCGTACGCGCTGGCCGCCGCGGCCGGTGACCTGGCCGGCCTCGGCGCGGTGCATGGCGGGCTGGACGCGTCCACCCTGCTGCTGCACGTCGCGGACCGCCGGGTACGGATCACCGAAGTGGAGTCCGCGACGATGGCGTCGGACGCGGGCCACCTGCCGCTGGCCGTCGGGGCCGCCGCCGGCTACCTCGCGCCCGAGCTGTACGACGGCGTCGGTGAGCACCCCGAGGCCGCCACCGCCGCCGCCGATCGCTGGTCGCTGGCCGTGGCCCTGCACGAGGTGCTGACCGGGCACCATCCGTACCACTTCCTGCCGGACCTGAGCCCGGGGGTGATCGGCGGCTATCTGCGCAACCGGACCTGGCCGGAGCATCACCTGGCCGGCTCGGCGGCCTTCGCGCACCGCTATGCCGCCGCACTGCGGCTCCTGCCCGCCGAGGTGCACGACCTCTTCGCGCGGACCTTCCAGCACGGCTGGGCGGACGGCACCGCCCGGCCCGCGGCCGACGAGTGGGTGCACACCCTCGGCCGGTGGATCGGCGACCCGGTCATCGACGAGTTGCGGGTGGACCGCGGTTACGTGCTGAGCGGCGAGAGCGTCACCGTCTCCTGGCGTACGCGGTTCGCGCACCGGATCCTGCTCGACGGCCGGGACGCGGGACCGGCCAACGGCAGCATCGCGGTGCCGATCGACCGGCCCCGTCCCGTGGTGCTGCACGCCGTCGGCCCGTTCGGCGTGGCCGAGGCCCGCACCGTGCGGATCGAGGTGCTGCGGGTGCCCCGGCTCGGCGCGGTGCGGGTGCGCTTCCCGCTGTCGTTGCGGTCAGGTGCGGGCGAGCCCGGGGACGCGACTTTCCGTGCGCCCGTACCGCCGCCGGCCCGGCCGCCCTGGGCGATCCCCCTGGCCGAGCGGCCCGCCCTGCCGGATCCCGTCGCCGCCCGGCTGCCCGCGGCCGCGCCGCGGTTCGCCGGCGCCGCACCACCACGCTTCCCGTCGTTCCGGCGCCCACGGAACACCGACCGCTTCAGAATCGAAAGGCCCAACCCATGAACTCGCCCTTGATCTGGCTGTCCGGCGCGGATCCCGAGATCCTCCGGAGCTGCCCGTACGGTGAGCGCGTCAAGTACCTCGGCCTCGGCGGCGCCGTGCTCACCACCTCGATGCTGGGCGCGCTGTCCTGCGGTTTCGCCCTGCACATGGCGATGCGGCTGCCGCTGGTCGTCTGCGTGGTGCTCGCTCTGGCCTGGGGCGTGGCGATCATGAACCTGGACCGCTGGCTCATCTCGGGCACCCAGCGCCGCGCGACCATCGGGCAGAACCTGATGCTCGCCGCGCCGCGGGTGCTGCTCGGCGTCCTGATCGGCCTGGTCGTGTCGACCCCGCTGACGCTGCGCATCTTCCAGGACGAGATCAACGCCGAACTCCAGGTCATGCAGCGTGAGGCCCAGGACACCTTCGCCCGCAAGCTGGCCACCGACGAGCGGTTCGCCCGCATCCCCCAGCTCACCGAGTCGGTGGCGGCCATGCAGGCCGACCTGGACAAGGGCGGCGACGTCAGCGGCAACCCGGCCGTCGCCAAGGCCCGCGCCGACTACGCCGCGGCCGACCAGGCGTACCAGAAAGCAGTGGACCAGGTCATCTGCGAGAACGACGGCAAGTGCGGCACCGGCAAGGCCGGACAGGGCAAGTCGTACCAGCTCAAGAAGGCCAACCGGGACCGGCTCAAGCGGGAACGGGCGGCCCAGGCCGAGGTGGTCGCGCAGGCTGAGGCGGCCGCCCGCGGTACGCGTACCGGAAGCCTCGGTCAGGTCCGCACGGACCTGGAGGCCACCCGGGCCGAGCTCGCGAGGTCCATCGAGGCGCGCGACGCCGCCCAGGCGGAGTTCGCCGCTTCCGAGCGCAACAACGAGGGCCTGCTGGCCCGGATGACCGCGATGAGCCGGCTGACCGACGCGAACGCGACGCTGGGCACGGCCCACCTGGTGCTGATTCTGTTCCTGACCGCCTTCGAGGTGCTGCCGGTCCTGTTCAAGATCCTGCTGAGCATCGGCAGCCCGAGCGTCTACGACCGGCTGCGCGAGCGCAAGGACGAGGCCTTCCACGACGTTGCCGCCGACGACCTGCAGGGCGGCCAGGACCTGGCCCTGTACGAGAACCAGGCCCGCCGCACCGCGGAGACCGCCTCGATCGACGCCTTCGTGCAGGAGATCGTGGACGTGCAACGCGAGGTCGCCCAGACGGTTCTGCAGGAGTGGCGCCACCAGCAGCTCAAGGCCGCCCACCAGAACCCGATGCAGTTCGTGATGCCGGCCGATGACGACGACACCCTGGTGCTCGGCGCGGGCCAGAGCGGGCCGTTCGTCAACCCGGCCCCCGCCCCGGCCCCCCGCTCGCCGAACGGCTATTCGGTGCCGACCATCCCGTAGCGAACACGTCACTGCCAGACCGAATCCGCCCTGGTGAGAGTGCTCTTGCCGGTCGATCGCCGAGCGCCGGCGTCGTCCGCCGAGAGCAGGCTCACGACCGGATGCTTGATCGTGGGCAGCGCTCCGGGCGGGGTCAGCCGGGTTGCCGTCAGCGTCACGTCCAGCACGTCGCCGGGCGCCAGCCGGACCGGAACCCGCCAGCGGGTCTGATACAGCGAGCCGGTCCGCCGCGTGGCGGTCAGGTCCGCGCCGCCCCGGTACGGCTTGCGGTTCAGCTCGACGGCGGTGATCCGGACACTGGTGATCAGCTGCGGGTCGAGGGAGACCGCGAACGCCGACGTGGCCCGGGCTTTGCCCGGTCCCACGCTCCGCAAGGTCACGCGGATGGGGTGGTAGTAGCCGAACTGCGCCCGGTCACCCCAGCTGTGCCGGCTCCACGCGCCATCGAGCTCGATGCCCCACGGGGTCGCCGGCCCGCCGAACGCCGACGGGCGACCCGGCTGCAGGCGCCGTTCGGCCGGGGCGCTCTTCGCGGTCCGGCCGAGCTGGGCGGTCGGCACCGACGGCTGCCGGACGAGATCGTACGGGTAGAGCAACGGGTGCGCGGTGCCGACGATCAGCAGCAGCTCCCCTGTGGACGGCACGGCCGATTCCAGCGTGACGGTGCTGGTGTGCAGGCCGGTCGTGGCACTGGTGACGACAGCACTGGCGGCGGTGACGATCCGGCCGTTGCGGGTGATGACCGGTGCGCTGAGGGGTGCGTAGAGGCGCGGGTCGAACGTCACGCTCAGCTGGGCGCCGGCGGGCAGCTCGACGCCGCGCAGCACCTTCACCGCGAGCTGCCGCGGGCAGACAGCGGGGGCGGCCCCGTCACCGGAGAGCACGGCGACGGGCTGGTCGGCGACCGGCTCCAGCGTCACCTCGCTGCTCGGCGCGGCCGACGCGGGCGATCCCGGCCCGGCCAGGTCGACGACGCCGACCCCCAGCGCGACCCCGGCGACTGTCAGAATCTGGCGGCGCGATACGCAGGGCATCATCAGGTGGCTTCCTTCCTTGTCAGGCATGTCACGCACGGGCGTACCGGACGACGAGATCCGCGAAGGCCCGCGCGACGCCCTCACGCGCCTCGGCCGGCAGGTACACCGGGGTCGGGTGCAGGACGTCGCCGAACTGCTTCAGCCAGAACACGTCGCGGATCCAGACGGTCGCCGAGTCCCCCGGCTCGTAGCACATGCTGTTCGCGGCGGCCTTGGCGAGGTCGGCGTCGGAGTTGAAGCGGCGGGCGAAGAAGCTCGCGTACCGGCTGCTCGCGGTGGCCGAGGACGCGTACGCCTGCTTGAAGAGCGTCGACAGCGGAACGTCGGGATCGGCCCGGCTCTGCTGACCCAGGACCCACGCGTCGACGTCGGCGATGTAGTCGCCGAGCGAGAGGTAGGAGTTGTCCGCCCGGGTGGCGAGGCGGTCGGCGGCGAACGCGTACGCCTGCGAGGCCGGCAGGCCGCTCTGGTACCACTGGCCCAGCACGCTCAGCGCGTCGCCGCCCCAGGTCCCGAAGTCGGCCAGGTTGACCTGACTGCGGTCGCCGGCGATGTCGTGGTTCAGCACGGCGCCGAACGACGCGCCGAAGTGGTCGAGGTCGGAGTCCCAGAGATGCCGGGGATCGCGCAGCGGCCGGTCGTCGGGCCGGCCGGCGTAGCCCCGCACGAAGTCGATGAAGCCGGAATCGAGCTCCCCGAACACGGTGTCCGACCCGGTGAAGCCGAAAGTGTTGGACCGCATCCGCAGCCACTGCGCGACGAGCTCCGGCGCGGATCGCTCGCCGTGCTGCTCGCGCCACTGCCCGGCGCGCGCCTCCAGCCAGATGAGCATGGTGTAGAAGCCGTCGTTCGGGTCCCGCGGCCGGGTGACGCTGTTGACCCCGAGGTCGCGTCCCGAGGCGATGTCGTTGTCGATCTCCAGCTCGCCGGGCGTACCGGCGGCCAGCGTCAGGTTCTTGATCTGGTCGAAGGCCCAGTTCTGCGGCAGCGGAAAGCCGAGGTTGCCGCTGAAGCCGGTGGACATGCCGCTGACGAAGCTACGGCTGGCCAGGCCCGCGGCCTGCAACCGGATGCAGACGTTGCGGCAGCCGTACACGCCGACCGAGTAGTGGTCACCGTCGGCGGCCACGGCGTCCCGTACGCCCTGGAAGTGCGGAATCACCGAGCTGGTGATCTCACCGTCCTGGGCGTCGAAGTCGACCGAGAAGTAGATGACCGTTCCGTACGGGATGCCGAAACCGCGGGCGGCCGCACAGGCCGCGGCGCCGGCGCTGCGGCCCTGGCTGTAGGTGAAGTGCTCGACCCCATCGCCGAACTCCTGGTAGATCGGGAAGAACGACAGCCCGCCCTCGGTGATGAGCGCGATCTCGGAATGCGTCAGCACCTTGTTGGTGCCCCCGGTCAGGTACCGCCCGACGATGGTGTGCCCGCGGTCCTTGACCGTCTTGAGCCGGGCGCTGTTGAACGGCATCATGCAGTCGATCGCATTGCCGAACCGTTCCGGGTCACCGGTCGAGACCAGCAACGACATCCACGTCTGGTAGTCGCCGGCACCGGTCTCGGCCAGCATGCAGAACCGCTGGAAGACCTTGACGATGCGTTCCATCTCGGCGTTGAACGTGCCGCCCCCGTCGCCCCAGCGGTTGCCGTAGTTGTTGAACGCCAGCGCGCACTGGAACAAGCGGACCCACCCGGTCGGCCCGTTGTCCTGGGAGCCGTTCCGCACGCCGGCCTGCGCTTGCAGACCGGCCCGCGTGCCCGGCCCGATGGCCCCGGTGACCTGGCTGTCGGTCATCCCCAGCTGGTACTGGATCGCGTACACCAGGGCGGTCTGCACGTTGCGGGAGAAGTGCCCGTCGCAAGGACCGACGAAGAACTCCCCGCGTCCGATGTAGGACGCGTTGAGCCAGCGCTGACAGGTCTGCACGGCCTCGCTGCCGTCCTCGCCGGTGAGCACGTACGCGTCCATGTTCAGCAACGCCTTGAACACCTTCGGCGTGACGTCGCTGACGATGGTGGTGATCGGCAGGCCCATGTCCCGCACGATCGCCGTCAGCCCGGTCTGCGTGTCCGTCCAGTCCGGCGACCGCGGGCTTGAGGATGTCGGTCGTCGGTGCCGCACCCCACGGCTCGCCCCACCGGTCGGTCTCCGGATCGAGAAGCACCGCCTCAACCCGCTCCGGCATGACGAACTGGGCCGCCCCCGCACCGTCCTCGCCGACATGCAGTAGCAGTGCGAACGGGTTGCCCGCCGAGACCTGGTAGGTCCGCGCCCACCGCTCGATCACGCGTTCGTTGTCAGGCAGTAGGCCCCACAGGCCCCACCTGCTTGCCGGCCATGAGGACCGCCAAGCGCTTCCCGGCCTGCTCAGCCACGCCCGCTCCCGGTGTCCCCGAGGAGGGCATCAAGGTCGATGCCACCGGGCGCGGGCTCGACGGGCAACGCGTCGAGGCCGATTCCGAGCGCGTCGAGCGTGCGCAGAATCAGACCGAACTCAGCGGTCGCCTTGCCCGCCTCCAGGTCGGAAAGCCAGCGGCGGCTCACTCCGGCCGCAGCGGCAAGCTCCGCCTGGGTCTGGCCACGGTCCTGCCTGCCCTGACGGACCGCCAAGCCGAGGTCCCGCGCGCTGGCTATCCGCATCATGCGCCTCCGTGTGTGCACGTTCGTACACACCATAACTGATGTGCACGTTCGTGCACCGCACGCTGTCAGTGCACGAACGTGCACATCCTCTGGGCGCCACTAAGGGTGTACCAGCCGCTGGGCTCGGACCTGTACAACCTTGCCGTGCGGGCCGGGCGAAGCCCCGCCGACCTGCGCCTGATGACCAGAAGGGCGCCCACCGATCGGCGGGCGCCCTGAAGGACATCGGGTCTACCTGATCGTGATGTCGCTCCGGTTGACCTTGCAGTTGCTGTCGTTCCAGCCCTCACCGAGGTACTTGGGCTCGCTGCCCTTGCTGACGCCCTGGTACTTGCCGCAGACCACGACGCTGGAGCTGTTGCTGATCGTGACCCGGGTGATGGTGGCGGTGTCGCCCCAGTTGCTGTTGATGCCGGCGACCATGTCGATGTCGTTCAGCAGCACGTTGTCGATCTTGACGTGCCGCTCGTACGAGTTGGTGCAGTTGCCGCAACCGCGGTAGAGCTTGCCGGAGCCGCTCAGGTAGAAGCCGGAGATGCTGACTGTGCCGTTGCCGTTGTGCTGGAACGTCTTGTCGCTGCCGGACCGCGCGCCGCCACCGATGACGTAGCTGGTGCCGTTGCCGGTGCCCTTGAAGGTCGCGGCGTCCTCGCCGATGTCGTTCCACCACACGTTGCGGATGGTGCAGGTGCCCTCGCAGTGCACCCCGTCACCGGCGGGCGAGCCGATGATGACGTTCTGCAGGGTGCCGCCGTTGGCGATCTTGAACATCGGGTCCTGCGACTCGTTCTGCGAACCGTCGCCGATGCAGCAGTACGTCTTCATGCCGCCGTCGAAGGTGCCCGAGACGTTGACCGTACCGGAAACGCTGACCGAGCCGGCCGAAGCCGGCCACGCACCGGTCGGCGTGCCCGGGTTGCTGGTCGGCCCGGGGGTGGGGCTGCTGGTCGGACCGGCAGTCGGGGTGCTGGTCGGGGTGGAGCCGCCGCCGGTCGCGTAGGTCTCGAACTCGGCGATCCGCGGCGCGCTCGATGCGGCGGTGATGTCGAGGGTGAGCTTCTTCAGCGAGGTCGACGAGAAGGAGATGCTGCTCGGGCTGCCGCTGCCGCTGGCGAGGACGGCGCCGTTGTCGGCGTTGAGCAGCCGCCAGGAGGTGATCGACCCACCACCTGAGGCCTGCTTGATGACGGCCGAGGAGACAGTGGTGGCACTGCCCCACTTGACCGAGACATAACCGGTCGAACTGCCCGGCGCCCAGTACGTGCTGGTGCTGCCGTCCTTGACGTTGCCGTAGCTGGTGCCGCTGGCCTTGCTGGAGCCGTCGGCGCCGGCGCCGAGGCTCAGGTTGTCGGCGGCCAAAGCCTGCGACATCGGCATCGCCAGCAGGATCGCGGCACTGGTGACCGCGGTGGCCCCGCCGGCCATCCAGCGCAAGGCAACTGATCTTTTCATCCCTGTCTCACCTTCGTCATCGAGAGCGTGGCACCACCGCCCACAGGCAGGAAAGCGCTTACCTGGCGACAATAGATATACCTCGATGCAATAACAAGGAGTTGCAGGATTTGCAGTGTGCCGAACTAGTTGGCCCCTACAGCCAGGGGATTTCCGGGTGCATTGCGAGTCAGCCTGGCTCGGCGGACGGGTCTTTCCGGAGCCGGACGCTGATCTCGTCGCCGACATCGGTGGTGAGCGCCCCCGACACAGTTATCCGGAGTTGCTCGGCGAGGGCATGACCGTAGAGGTCGGCAGCGGTCTCCACGAGATCGCACACGGTGGCGGTGGCGGTCCGCGCCCGGAACACGCCCGCGCCCGCCACCACCACGCCGATGAGCAGCGCGGGCCACCAGATCACGCCGAGAGCGGCGTAGAGGACCGCCCACCCGGTCAGGCCCGCCGCGGAGGTACAGGCCAGTTGAGCGGCGGCGATGTCAGTCCGTAGCTGTTCCGGCAGGACGGTCCACAGCCGCGGCCAGACGACGGTCAGATCAAGGCCGTACGCCCGCCGGACCCGTACGGTGGCAGCCCGCCAGCGGTCACCGATCCAGGTGGGACGGTCCGGCACCTCCAGGGCGACGGCGTCGCGGCGGGCCAGCGCCTCGGCGATCCCGGGCCCGGTCACGACCTCCGAAGCGGTGCCCGCCGCCCCGATCGCCTCCGCCACCAGCACCTCGACCCGGCGGGACTCGCGACGCCACCGGGCTCGCCGCCACTCGACGAGCCACCGGGCGGGCCGGCGCCGGCCGGAAGTCAGCCAGGCTCGCCGCAACACCCAGCCGACGCCGGTCGCCGCGAGGCCCGCCGCCGCACTGCCGACGAGCGTTCCGACCAGGATCGCCACGAGCAGGCCCGAGGGGTGCGGAACCTTCGTCCACCGGCTGATCCAGTCGACGACGACGCCGGGGTGCAGCGCGTTGCGGTGACCGAGGTGCACGGCCACAAGAGCGGTCGCCAGCCACAGGACACCGGGCAGCACGAGCAGAACCAGCCACCGCTCGGCAGCCTTCTTGCCCAGTGCCTCGAGGAACCCGGTCACTCGCTGACGATCCGTACCGGGGCCAGCGGGTCGCCGGTCAGCGCACAGGCGGGTGCCCGCCCAGCGCGGTCGGGCTCGCCCCGGCCACAGGGACGCGGGTGCGGGCACCGCCATCCGTGCACCGCCCGGGTTCCGGCCGTGCCGCCGGGCAGTGGCTCGAATCCGCGCGGTCCGGTGCTGATGCCGTCCAGACCGGCGGAGCCGGCCGCGTCCTCCACGGCGTCGAGCAGCGCGACGACGACTGCGTCGTCCGGCCGTCCGGCACGGACCACGGCCACGAGTGCGTCCCACTGGGTGCCGGTGAGGCCACCGTCATCGAGTGCTTCCCGGAGTCGCGGATCGAGATCGAGGTTCGCGCACAGGGCGGCGAGCCGGGTCATCGGCACGGGACCCTCCTTGATGGACCGGCAGTGTACGAGCTTGAGTGACAATGCTCGATGTGGCGGATCCCAAGGTACGCGTCCAGGTCGACAGCGGATGCGGCGTGGCGCTGGCCGGGATCGCCGGCACGATCTTCCTGGCCGTCTCGGGCGGCCCCTGGTGGATTCCGCTCAGTTGCCTCGCCGTCATGCTCCTGCCCGGTGTCCTGGGCTTCGCGGCGGCCGCGGTGCTGATCTATCTCACCTGGGCCACGTGGTGGATGGCGCTGCCCGTGCTGGCGTTGCTGAGCGGGATCAGGAACCGGAGCCTGTGGCACCCGGTGAACGCGCGGGCCCGCGGTCTGCGGGCGCTGGAGGCCTACGTCAGAACCGGGCGGCTCCGCCAGCTGCACCGATCGGTCCGGTTCCTGAGCCGGGCGGTGACCATGTCGGATCCCGGCGGGCCGGACCACCCCGTGTACGTCGGGAACTACGTGACGGCCCTGGTGGCGAGATACGAGCGGCTGGGCCGGATCGAGGTACTGGACCACGCCGAACGGTTGAGCCGCGACGCGCTGGCTTCTGTACCGGACGGTCACCGGCTGCGGAGCCACTGCCTCAGCGGACTCAGCACGGTGCTGCAGGCCCGGTACCGATCGACCCGCGAGCGCGCCGTACTGGAGGAGAGCGTCCAACTCTGCCGGGCAGCGGTCACCGCACCGCACGCCGACGACGAGTCCGCCGGCCTTTTGGCCAACCTGGGAATCGCCCTGCTGCAACTGCACCAGCTGGACGGGGATCGGCAGATCCTGGCCGAGGCCGTGGTCGCCGCCCGGGAGTCGGTGGCCGCTGCGCGGCCCGCTTCCCCGTACGCGGCCGGCCTGCTGAGCAACCTCAATGCCACGCTGATGATCTCGTACGCCGTCAGCGGCGAACTGGCGGTGCTGGAGGAAGCCGTCGAAGTGGGCCGACGCGTGGTCACCGCCACCGGGCCGGTCGGGGCGTGGTCCGACGGCCACCAGGTCAATCTGGCCAACACGCTGATCGTCCTGTTCCAGCGCACCCGGCGCCGCGCTCTGCTCGACGAGGCCATCGAACTCACCCGGGCGGCCCTCGCCCGGTTACCGCTCGGTCATCCGCAGCGAGTCAGTTTCGTCACCGCGCTCGGCCGGGTGCTGTGGATGGCAGCCGAGCACGGAGACCGGCCGGCCCTCGCCGACGAGGCGGTACGGACGCTGCGGGAGGCGGTCGAGGTCGGCGGGGACACGACGGGCCGCAGCGATCGGCTGGCCGACCTCTGCGCCGCCCTGGTGACGTCGTTCACCGTGCACGGGCGGCCGGAGGACCTCACCGCCGCGGTGGACACCGGGCGGGCTGCCCTGGCGCTGATCCCGCCGGCCGATCCCGAACGCGGCTTCACCCTGCTCCGCCTGGGCCTGGCACTGGAGAAGCGGTACGACCGCGGCGGCGACCCCGCCACCCTGGCCGAGTGCTGCCGCACCTACGCCGAAGCCGCGAACGCCACCACCGCACCGGTGCACGTCCGGGGCCGGGGTGCGGTCAAGGCCGCCGACACCAACCTGCGCGCCGGGAACCCCGAGGCCGCTCTGGCGATGGCCGAACTGGGCGTGAGTCTGCTCCCGAGGATCGCGCCCCGGCTCCTGCGCTTCGACGACCGCGTACATCACGCCGTGACCATGGCCGGGCTGGCCTCGACGGCGGCGGCGGCCGCGATCCGGTCCGGCCGGCCGGCCCGGGCCGTGGAGCTGCTGGAGCAGGCCCGGGGCATCACCCTGGGAGGACTTCTCGACCTGCGCGGGGATCTGGCCGAGCTGCGCGCCCGGGTCCCGCTGCTGGCCGCGGAACTGGACGAGCTGACCCGGGCGATGGAGGGCAGCATGGGTGTTCCGCCCGCCGGGGCCGGCCGCGGGGACATCGGTCCCCAACCACCGAGCGGCGACGCGCTGGGCGCCATGCGCGCCGAGCTGAACCGGAGCTGGGACGAGTTGATGACACGCATCCGGGCCCAGGCCGGGCTGCACGACTTCCTCCTGCCACCGTCGATCGAACGGCTCCGCGAACAGGCGAGCCAGGGACCGGTCGTCTGCATCGTCGCTCAGCGCGACCACGGCAGCGCCCTGATCGTCACGAGTGACCCCGGCGAGCCGGTCGTCGTCGTGGAGCTGCCGCTGCTCAGCCTGGCGACGGTCGACGACCGGGTCGCGGCGCTGCACCGCGCCCAGCACTCCGCGACCGGACCGGGCACCGTCGCCGAACGCCGTCAGGCGCAACAGGACGTGCTGCGCGTCCTCGAGTGGCTGTGGGAGGCCGCCGCCGCCCCGATCCTCACCGCCCTGGGCCGGACCGGTCCGCCGCCCGACGGGCAGCCGTGGCCGAGACTCTGGTGGTGCCCGGTCGGTCCGTGCACGCTGCTGCCGTTCCACGCCGCGGGACACCACGCCGGAGGCGGACGCGACGCCGTACCGGATCGGGTGGTCTCCTCCTACACCAGCACGATCCGCGCGCTCGCCCACGCCCGGCGGGCCGGACCCGGCCCTCGCCGGGCGATCTCCGCCCTGGTGGTGTCCGTGCCCGAGGCGCCCGGGGCCGCGTCGTTGCCCGGGGCGGCCGTCGAAGCGGAGCTGATCGCCCGGCTGCTGCCGGCCACGACGATCCTGCGCTCACCCGACCGTGGTGCTGTCTTGGCCGCTCTGCCGCGCCACGACATCACGCACTTCGCCTGCCACGGCATCGCCGATCTGCTGAGTCCGACCGACAGCCGCCTGCTCCTGCGGGACCACCTCGACCACCCGCTGACGGTCACCGCCATCAGCGGACTGCGCCTCGACCGCGGCAAGCTGGCCTACCTGTCGGCGTGCAGCGTCACCCACACCACGGCCGACCACGCCGACGAGGCGGTGCACCTGACGGCAGCGTTCCAGCTCGCCGGATACCTCGCCGTCGTCGGCACCCTGTGGCCGGTCAACGACCGCGCCGCCGTGCTGATCGCCGAGGATTTCTACACCCACCTCGCGGGGCCGGATCGCACGGCCGCGGCGGCGACGGCCCTGCACCGAGCGGTCCGCGTTCACCGTGCCCGCTACCCCGACCTGCCGACCCAGTGGGCTGCCCACGTCCACCACGGCCGCTGACGGGGCGGCAGGTTCTCGCGCAGTCCGTGATCGCGACGGGTGCACGAACGGCCATGGAAAGATCCTCATCGACCACCCCGGGCACACCGCCTGGCAGTCCCGGAAGAGAGGCTCCCGTTGCGCAAGCTGGTGTACTACATCGCCACGACCCTCGACGGTTTCATCGCCGGCCCGGACGGCGCCGACCCCACCGGCCCGAACGGCTTCTGGCCCCTGCCGGCCGACTACATCGGGCACATCGCAGCCCACTATCCCGAGACGCTGCCCGGCCCGGCCCGCGCCGCCCTGTCCATCACCGCCGAAGGCACTCACTTCGACACCGTGCTGGAAGGGCGCCGCAGCTACGAGATCGGGCTCGAGGCCGGGGTCACCAACGCCTTCCCGCACCTGCGCCACCTGGTCTTCTCCCGGACCCTCACCGAGAGCCCGGACCCCACCGTCGAACTGGTCGCCACCGACCCGGTCCAGACGGCACGCGACCTCAAACGCCAGGACGGCAAGGACATCTGGCTGATCGGCGGCGCCGAACTGGCCGGTGCGCTCTATCCCGAGATCGACCAGCTGATCCTCAAGGTGGGCGCCCTGACCATCGGCACGGGCATCCCGCTGTTCTCCGGCACCGCCACGTTCGACCCGCGCGGCTGGCAGCTCACCGACCACACCGTGCTGGGCAGCGGCGCTGCATTCCTCACCTACGACCGCCCTGTCGATGATTGATTCATAAAGCATCGTCGTCTCGGCCACAGTGGCCTCCACGTCACCGCCACCAGCGGCGGTCTCGCAACCGACCTCGGGCTTTGCGCTGCGGCCGGCCCGCTCGGCGCTCCCTACCTTGACCGCCCGAAGAGGCAACGCATAGATTGCTGTCATTGCTTCCGGTAGAAATCCGAAAGTTTCGGACCCTGCCTCGAACTCCTCGTCGCAAGGAGTTCCGGTGCGTCGTCTGAACGCAAAGGAGTGGATAAATGTCAGCATCATTCCACCACCAGCGGGGCGCACGCCGGTTCCTGGCGGCGCTCGTCACCGTCTCGATGGGCACCGCGACCGCTGCCGCCGGCGCGCAGCCGGCAGCGGCGGAAGCTGCGGCACCGTGGCTGACCGTGTCCGATGGTTTCGCGTCTTTCGCGGTCCCGGCGGAGGCCATTCAGAACACCATGGGCGACGTGTCCTCCGTCGTCGTCGAGGGGAACTTCGGCCCGTCCTACAACGTGTCGGAACTCGGTCTGGTGCGCTCCGGCAACAGCACCGCCTGGACGTCGATAATCGGTCCGCTGCCGGCGGGGCTGTACCACTACCGCCTCCGCGGTGACTACACCAAGGTCGTCAAGGACTCCACGAACCCGACCTCGGTGACCTCGGACCCGACCTGGAGTACCTTCCTCGTCCCGGGAGACTCTGCGCGATACCTCGCCGATGTGGCACCGGGGCAGGGCGGACACGTCGAGACGGTCACCTATCCAGGCGCCACGGCGCAGGAGCAACGGTCGGCGACAGTGTGGACGCCGCCGGGATACGACGCCGACCGGCGGCGCCCGTACCCGATCCTGTATCTCCTGCCCGGCGAAGGCGGAGGCCACGCCGACTGGACGGAACTGGGTCGCGCCGGACAGATCCTCGACAACCTCTCGGTGCAGCGCCGGATCGAGCCGATGGTGGTCGTGATGAGCGACGAGGACGACGTCTCGCGCTCCCCGCTCCCGCGGGCGATCGACAGGAAATACAACGTCACTCGCGATCCCCGGCAGCAGGCGATCGCCGGCGCATCGGCCGGCGGCGTGCAGGCGGTGCGGACCGCCTTGACCCGTACGGGCTCCTTCGCCTATGTCGGCTCGTTCGGGGGCGTGTTCGCCGACGAGGGCCTTCGCGTGCACGCCAAGGCGGTCAACGCGAGCATCAAGCTGCTGCGGCTGTACACCGGGAACATGACCGATCCCGCGTACAACCCCACCGTCCGGTTGTTGCGCAAACTCGACAAGGCCCATGTCCGGCACGAGTTCGACGGGGTGAACCCGGACGCCGGCCACAACTGGAAGGCCTGGCAGGAGAACCTGACCGACTTCGCGCCGCGGCTCTTCCGCCCGGTGCACAATCACCGCCCCAGCCGCGGTCACTTGGTGCCACGGCACGAGTTCACGCCGCCGGCGCCCGGCACCACCCCGACGCCGTGGCTGACCCGGGAGGTCAACGGGGACGTGTTCGTCACCGCCGAGACCGGCACCGAATTCGCCGGGGCGAAGCACGTCACGCTCTGGGGCAACTGGGCGCCCGGCGGAAGCTGGGTCAACATGCCGCTCACTCGCACCGGTGACCGGTGGCGCGTAACCGTCGGACCGCTCAAGCCCTGGTTCTACTACTACAAATTCATCGTCGACCTGGCCTCGAAGAAGGACACGTCGAACCCGACAAGCATCACCACGGAACCGACGTGGAGCTCGTTCCTAGTACCCGGAAAGGAATCGCGTCTGCTCGCCGACGTCCCCGCAGGCAAGGGCGGCGCCGTGAACCGGCTCACCTACCAGAGCACGGTGGCCGGAGAGGAACGCTCGGCATACGTGTGGACACCGCCCGGCTACGACCCCGCGCGGCCGACGCCGTACCCGGTCCTCTATCTCCAGCACGGCGGCGGCCAGAACTACACCGACTGGCTGGAGATGGGACGGGCCAAGCAGATCCTCGACAACGAGTTCCTGGACGGCTCCCTCGTGCCGATGGTCGTCGTGATGGGCAACGGCAACGTCTCCAACTTCCCGAAGGAACTGCTGGAGAACATCGTGCCGGCGGCCCGGGCCGGCTACCACATCGCCGACGACCCGGCCCGGCAAGCGCTCGCCGGCCTGTCGATGGGCGGGTTCCAGACGTTCGACGTGCTCAAAACCCACCCGGGCGAATTCGCCTACATCGGCACCTTCTCCGCGGGCATCGGCTTCTCCCCCACACCCGACCCAACCGGCTACGACCCGACGGCAATCAACAACGGGACGAAGCTGCTGCGCATATACACCGGCAACGTGACCGACTTCGTCTACCCGATCACGCTGGCATCGATGGCGGCCCTCGACCGGATCGGTGTCCGATACGAGTTCGCCGGGGTCACCCCGGGCCCGCACGGCTGGGACACCTGGCAGAAAAACCTGATCGACTTCGCCCCGCGCCTGTTCCGATCCGACGCGAGCCAGATCCGCATGCGGTGAGACAGTCGTTGACGCCGATGACAGCGTGGAGGCGCCGGATGAAGGTGCTGGGCTGGCGGAACCAGCCGTCGTAGTCGGACCCCCAGTCTCCATCGAGGCCAGGCTCGCCGAGCCTGGCCTCTGACGCTCTCTGAGCTGGGACGCCTCGCCGAATAATCCTCTGGTCGAGCCGATCAACCGGGTGTCGCACCCCCGCGCGGACTACCACTTCCGCGTGACTGCGCGAAAGGCCCATCACGGGTTAGCTTCTTTCAGGCCAGTAGGCGGCGGGACAAGTTCGCATCGTGGCTTCGACGCAGCCCGTCTGGACCGATCGAGAAAGTAAGGAGATGCAGATGTCAGTTTCCGGGCTCCCGCAGCGTCGGAAGCGACATCGTCGCTTGGCATTCGCGTTCTGCATCTCGGGTGCATTCGGATTGGCCGGCATCGGCGGTATCGCCTTCGCAGCGATGGACGAGCCGTCATGGGTGAGAACCGCACAAATGACGGTGAAGGTCGAGACCGGCGTACCTGGGCAGACCGATCTTCCGTCCGTGACGACTCAGCCGGCTGACCGCTCCGCCCAGGACGTACAAGCGACGCCCACTGCGAGGGCGTCCGGCAGTCCCAAGTCTGAAACTGTACGAGTAACGCCCGCCGTCAAGGCTCCCCCGAAACCATCAACGGGATATCTCGCGAGTCCTACGGTCGGGCATATCGACCGATCAGAGACCGGCAGGAAGCCCAGGGCTACAGGCGCTGGAGCATCACCAACTCGGCAAGAACCCTCGTCTGGCAGCACACCGACCGGGGAAACCGTCTCCGGGACGCCGAGTCCTACCGCAGCGGTCGACGGCTCACCGCCCACTGGCAGCTCTGACCAATAGCTTGAAAAGCAAGACCGGCGGCGACCGATCATCAGGTCACCGCCAGCCCATTCACGCTGTGCGGCATCCGACCAAGACAGCACGCACAGCCCTGATTGTAGGAGAACGAGTATGTCGCTGAACAAGAAGCGTCTGTCCGTCATCGGTGCCGGCATCGCGGTCGTCGGCATCACCCTCGGAGGCGTGGCCTACGCGACCTTCAACCAGACCGCCACCGCGAGTCCGACCGGCGTCGGCTCGGAGACGTTCGCACCGCTGTCGGTCAACGGTCAGTGGCTCGGCCGCAACGTCAACGGCGCTTACTCGAGCAGCACCAAGTTGCTGCTGCCCGGCGAATCCGGCGACGTCAAGATCACCCTGTCGAACCCGGGAAGCAACACAGTCCAGGGCAAGGTTGTCTCCATCAAGCCCGGCGCCACGGTCAACGACGGTTGCACGGACTCCTTCCAGGTCGCCACGTACACCCCCGGTAGCAATCTGGTGCTGAACAAGGGCACGACCGTTTCGGTGATCCTGAAGAAGGCGGTAACGCTGAAGGAGTCCGCGACGGAAGCGTGCCAGGGCCAGTCCTTCCCGACGAACTTCGACGTCAAGTTCGAGGCGACTCGCGACACGGTGGCCACCCCCGCTGCGCTGGACCCGGACGCTGTTGCCGCCCCGTAGGCCCGGCTACAGCAGGCGCCCGTCACCTCGGTGACGGGCGCCTGCTGTAGCCGGTGTGCGAGGTCGACGGATGGGTCGAAGCCGCCCGATCCGGTCAGCCGGCTCACGGCTCACCGCTGTCCCACTCGGTGCGGTCGAGTTCCTCCGAGAGGGCCGGATCGTCCCGTACGTCGACCTCGACCTCGATCTCTTCGAGAAGGTCATCCACGCTGTCGAGCTCTTCAGGGGTGCCGGTGCTCTCCACGTCGAGCCACGGCACCGACCGTGTGCGGCGGCGGGCCATGGAGATCTCGAGATCCAGGAAGTCGACCCGGAATTCGAGGTCCGCGGTGGAGAGTCGTTCGAGGATTGGCGACCAGTTCAGCCGATGTTGCCCGGTGATCGTGACCGAGGTCAGGCGGTCGAGGTCGCCCAGCGTCGCGATGTCGGAGAGGCTGCCCAACCCGTGCAGTTCGAGGACCTCCAGCCGAGGCAGGCCCGCGACGAAGGCAAGGTCGTAGACCTCGCGAAGGTCCTCGACGACAAGATGACGCAGGTGGGGCGCCTGCCCGACGAGGTGCCACAGTAGATCCGGATCGGTGAGGCCCGCGACGCGAAGTTCGGTCAGACCACCCAACCCGAAGTCTTTCCACTCCTTGAGCGCGATGTTTCCGACCAGGTGCAGTCGCGTCAACAGAGTCGAGTCCACGCCGCTGAAGTCGCAGACGAAGTCGCCGTCGAGTGAGACCTCGGTCAGGTGCGGAAGGTGCGGCCAGAGATCCGCATCGAGGTCGCAGCGGCTGTTGGAGCGCAATTGGAGCACGGCGAGGGCGTTCTCCGCCCGCGGGACGCCGTCCGCAGCCGGGCGCAGGCTGGTCAGGCCGCTCGCGGAGAGGGTGCGTAACTCCGGCATCGTCCACAGAAACTGGCCGGTGGCGACCCGGGCGTCGTGCAGGATGTTGAGGTTGCGGGCGGCCAGGCGGCGTACCGGGGCCTGACGGCAGTTGTCGGCGAACGACTTCTCGGGGACCTCGACCACGCAGTGCCACTCGAAATGCTCGTGCAAGCCGTGCAGGTGGGGCAGAACAGTCGAGCTCGGTAAAACGACGGTCATCGGCCCGGGCGGTGCCAGGTCCTTGAGCACGACCTCGGCGAACGATTTCGGATCGAACCAGGACCAGACCGAGACCAGGGCTTCGATGGCGGAGAGGCGTCGCTCGGCGGGGATCGCGCCGAGCACAGCGAGGGCCTCCACCGTGCCGATCTCGCCCAGCGTCCGGATGGCCATACGGAGCGCGCCGGCGGAGATCTCGGCCTCGGTCAGGGCGGAACGGAGGTACGGCAGGATGCTGTTGCCGGCGGAGGCGCAGGCCCGCGCCTCCGGCTCGTTCTCCGGCGGGACGACCTCTCGGATCACCTCGAGGATCCGGGAACGAGCTCCCTCGGGCAGCATGACCGCGGTGTCGAGGAACCCCGCACAGGTGGCAGTGAGCATGCTCTTGTCGGCCTGACGGTCACCCTGACCGGTTTCGACCCTCTGCAGGACGGTGGCGACCAGGGTTTCGACCTGGCGGTCGATGCCGATCCCCGCCGCGAGGACCACCGCCTCGTTCCAGTTGGCCTGCAATGCGTTGCCGGCCAGCATCTCGATCTTGTCGTGACGCACCAGCGACCGGGCGGCCAGATATTCCAGGAACGTGCGATGCACGAAGTCGACGGTTCCCTCGCTGGGCGCCCGCAGGACGCCGGAGCGGGCCAGGAGATGCCGGAGAATGTCCGCGGCCGTTGCGGGTGCGAACCGGTGCGCGAGCGGGCTGCGGGCGATCACTCGTTCGACCCGTGCGAACGTCGACTCCGAGAGGCCGTTGGTCAGCAGGAAGTCCGCGACGTCCTCCAGGATCAGGCGCTTCTCGGTCGGGCTCAGCCGTACCTCGTCGACCTCGACCCGCTTGTGCGCGTCCCGGTCGCCCAGCAGCAGGTTGAGCAGGGTGTCGTAGATTTCGATCCGGTTCGCCGGCAGCACTCCACGCTTCAGGTGAAAGAGCGCACAGAGCACGGCGCACAGCAGCGGGGAGGAGGCCAGTAACCGGTACTCCCGGGCGCTGGAGACGACCCCGGCGACCTTCGCCGCCTGACCTTCGACGGCGGCACGCTCCGCACCGGTGAGCTGCAGGGCGATGGCTGTGTGCCAGTGCAGCACGAAACTGCGGATCTGCTCACGATCCATGGGCAGGACGTCGGCGACCCGTACCTCGTCACCGCGAAGCTGGGAGAGATCCCGCAGCGACGTCCACGCGGCGGGCCTGGACGTGATGACGGTCAGCACTTGTGAGCGGAGACGCTGGAAGTCGTCGATCCAATCGATGAACTCGCGCTGTCGTCTGCTCGGGAGTTCGTCCAGACCGTCGACCAGAAGCAGGATGCTTCCCTGGGCGGCGTCCCGGCTCCAGCCCTCCGGTTCCGGCTGAAGATTGCTCCGCGTGGTGACCGCGGCGAAGTCGTCGACGTCCGGGAAAGGCTTGGAAACGTAGTTGCGCAGCTTGATCACGAATGGCACGCGCGCGTTGAGATGTTCGAGACTGCCGCCGAGAGTCTGGCGCGCCGCACTGGTGGCCAGCCATTGCAGGAGCGTCGTCTTCCCGGCGCCGGCGGCGCCACGGAGGATCACTATCCCCCCGTGCTCGGGGAGGATCTTCGCGAGATCGACCGGCTTGGCGCCCTCGCTCCGCGACGCGGACATCGCCAGCCGCAGCGAAAGATAGGCGGTCGTCAGCGAGTATCGCCGCACGTCGCGGATCAGGTCCACGCCGTACAGCTCGAGCCGGTCGTAGTCGTTCGCGACCGCCCGCCGGTAGTCGACCGAGAATTCGTCGACCTCGCGCTGGTGGTCCGACCTGCGATCGGCGCCACCGAGGGCGGCGATCCGGGCCGGCAGATCCTGCAGCGACCGCTCCACCGCATCCAGCAGTTCGCGCATTTCACTCGATCGAACAAGCAGGCTGGTCAGCGCCGACACCGTCAGATTCGGATGTCGCCGGGCCAGTTCGACGACCTCGAAGCAGCTCTCGCGCAGCAGCGCGTGCGCGAGCCGTTCAGGATCGCCGCCCAGCTCGGCCGCCTGCGCCCGGAACAAACTGTGCGTCAGTGTGTGCTGTTCCAGAGCCCGCACCTGCACGTCACTGCGGACGACGGTGGTGAGGTCCGCGGTTCCGGCGCGGGCGAGAGCCTGGGAGACGACGCCGGCCGCCGCCGCGACGTCGCCCTCGCCGATGTTGCGGAACTCGACTTGGATGAACTGGTCCAGGCGCCGTACGACCCGGTCGGAGATGTGTTCCAGGTTGCGGGCGATCTCGCGCCGGTCGCCCTCGTCCTGGACCGAGGCGACCAGCTCCTGGAAGTCCTTGAGCGAGTCGGCGAGATCGCTGGCCGACGGCTCCTGCAGCCGCAGCAGAATCCGAACCATGGGGAGTCCGAGAGCGAGGAGCGGCGTGATACTCACCCTGGTCATTGTGACAGCGCCAACCGCCGAGTATGAACCAAGTGACCGGGCAGCTTGAAGGCGCGGTCGGTCTCTCCGGTCCGCGCTGATGCACACTGTCGTTGACATAACCGCAGCTCAGCGTGGGCCGCCCGGGACTCGAACCCGGAACCTATGGATTAAAAGTCCACAGCTCTGCCATTGAGCTAGCAGCCCGCGACGATCAGGGTACCTGCCCAGGCTCGGTGACAAGTGCCCTGTCCCTGGCGCGTCGGTGTTTGCGCTGCTCATGGGGCTACAACCCTGACAGAAGCACTGCTGAGCAGGATTGGCGGTTCGGACGGGATGTGGTCTTCCTTCGGCGACATCCCGAACGCCGGTGTTCACCGGATACGCTGGCCGATTACCGCTCAGGTCGACCCGCACGTCACCGGCCCACGTACCCCGATACGCCCGTACGGCCACCCTGACCTACTCGTGCGGCGCCGCCGTCGAACTGGGCACCATCGGTCCTGGTGACGAGCAGGCCCACATCGGCCTGCGGCTGGGCCGCCGCGCGGCCGCGGCTGCCCGAAGCGGCTCTCGGAACAGTCACGCGTTAGTCGTGTTCGTTGGAACAGTAGTCACTGTCGACCAACGAAGCGCGACCTCCATAGACGACGGCGCCGACGACGGTGAGGGCACGATATAAGTAACGCGCTTGGATGCACTGCGGCACATCGCCCAGCCTAGGCGCGGTCGAACGTGAAGAGACTACAACTCCGGCATGGCCGAGGATAGTTCCGTCATTGCGGCAACCGTGCTGGCATCCAGCTGTTCGCGCATTCCGTTATTCATTCTGTCGAGTAACACCAGCGAGGTGAGGACGAAGCCGCGGATGAGGCCTTGCGCGACTCGGTGGCCGATCGAATACTCGCTGTTCAGCGCCTCAACGAAAGTTCGGAATTGACTACTCCCTATTTCATAATAATCGCTCGCCATAGGGGATAGGCCATGCGGGACGGAGATTGCATCCGATAGGGCGTCAGCGAGCCCTACGTAAGTCTTTCCAACCTGTGACGCAGGGCTCCAGACCACTCTGTCGTCGGCGTCGAAGATGTAACTCATTCCGGAATCTCCAGACGTACGTCAACCCTGGGTTCTGTCGGAACCAAGAACCTCGACCTTGGTCACGCCGTTGTCGTCGGTCCAGTTGGGATACAGTCGCCGGCTCTGGCCGACGAGTTGACCGCCCATCAGGCCCGTCGAGGCGACGACCGGTGCGCCGGCGTCGACCGGCGGATCGGCGGCGAGCGCCGGCGACGCCCCCATGGTCAACGAGACGGCCAGCGCGGCCGCCGTGGTGAGACGAAACTTGCCCACGGCGCCCGAACCCCCGTGATCAGAATGCCGCCCGGACAATACGTGCTTCGATCACCAACTGTCGATCCCGACTGTTTGGCTTGCACACCGCTAACCTGACCCGACGGTCTCACCGTCGGTGATCCATGGACGCCTGAAGGAGCACCGCAGTCCGGTCGTGGCGGGACGGCCACCGTTGCTCGGGTGGCGAGCGGGAGGCCGTCAGCCGGGACGGTGGATGGGGCGGCAGCTTCTGCCCGCCACGACGATCGAAAGTCCACAGCTCCGCCATTGAGCCAGCAGACCGCGTCGATCCGGTTACCTGCCCAGTCTCGGTGACAAGTGCGGACCTCGCCCGCAGCAGAGGTTAGGGTGGATCATCAGCGATTTCGGGGTGAGGCTGAAGATGATTGATGTGCAGGAGTTCGCGCGGCGGCTGAGCACTCTCGGAGCTGCTGCGTTCACCAGCGACGATGTCGTGGATCTGGCCACCGCAGCCGACGTGCGCGTCACCGCTGACCTCGAGATCGACGCCGCCCTGGCGCAGCGCTTGCTCGACGAGATCTCGCCCGTGCCGCCAATCACCGGAGCCCAGATCGCGGCGTCGCAATGGCCGCCACCCAGGTCGTCGCGCCCGGCGGCGCCTTCGGTGTCGTTCTCCAGCCCCGGCGCCGTCGACGGCCCAGCTGACCAGCCGTCGCGATCCCGCAGTTCTGGGCCCGCGCGTAGCGGTCGGCGACCGGGATCTCGACGAAACGGCAGGTAAAACTGCTGGTCCATTCCAGCGGTTCTGACTGCTTGGACAGCGACGGGTGCCCGACACCCGGACTCGCAGCTGGCTGGACTGCATCCGGACCGTATCCGGCGCCACTACCAAGTTCCTCGCACCAGCGGTCGGCTATGAGACGAGCTGTGAGACCAGCAGACTCGGCGCACGATCTATTCCAGTCCGCACGCGGATCGGGACTAATGAATGCCTACGCGGTTTGGCACAACGGATCGCTATGACCGCCACGCCCCACGCTGCGTAACGCCAGGACTATTGATCAACATAGTGAACGTTGTCCATCTGTGCCACGATCGATCCAGAGGTCCGCATTTACCGGTGTACCTTGAGGAGGACTCTGGTGCTGGACTGGGATGCCGTAGGGTCGGCTGCTCAGGTCGCAAGTCTTACCTACCAGGTCGCCGAGGACCGGCAATGGTTCCGGCCGACCCGAGTGCGCATGGCCCAGATTTCAGGCGGCAGCATGTTCCGTGGCGGCAGCGCCAGCGGCTTCGACCTCTTGCTCGGAATGACTGCCAGGTATGACAGGCGACATCCGCCGAGCGTATACATCATCGCCACAGGTGCGGCGTATGGCGTCAGTGGGGACGGCGCGTGGGTGGCATGGGTTCGGCTCGGGGGCTCGTACCGCTTCCTGATCCCGCCCGGCCGATACGACATCGCCGCGCTGTATATCGCCGAGCGGACGCAGCGGCACAAGAGTCCGCCGCTGCTCGCCGTCGGCGAGTACGACAACTGCGAAATCGTCCACGGCGACCGGCGCAAACTGCCCATGCAAGGCGTTGAACCCACCGAGTACCACTACCGCGGTCTACGGAACCGGCCCGGCACCGAATCGCTGTTCCGGATCCCGTCGGATCGGCTGCCCATGGCGGCGCTAGGTGAGGCATACCACGCGGCTCGGAGTCTGCATCGCTCGATTGACCCACCGGCGCCAACCCCCAGGCGGCACTCACTCTGGCCACACGACCCAGACGCCATAGATTTCGTGTGAGAAGGGATGCCGGCCATGGCGATCGTCGGTAAGCCGCAGCGCCACACGCGATGACTCAGCCGGGCTTGACCCGACTCTTCCGGTGAGTGGCGGCCGCTGATCACCGCCGGTGGGCGACGTAGTCCACGATTGTGTACCGGACCCCGGACACGGGCTTCCCGGCGAGCCACTGCGGATACCACGTGTTGAGGTAAACGTTCATCGGCTCACGGGGTACGCCGCCGTCCCACGCCTCTACCAGCTCGTGATCGACGTAGAACTCCACTCCGGCCGGGGTCGAGGCGATCCCGTACAGGTGAAAATCCGCGGTCGGGTCGAACGGCAGCGCCTGCTCACTGGTGTGCGTGAGCGCACCGCCCGAATACGAAGTGAATCGGATACGCCCGGCCGGCTGGTTGTACAGCTCGATGTCGATCTCTTGAGCGAGGTCGGGGGCCGCGTAGAAGAACAGCCCGGTCACCGATGTCGGCGCGTCGGCCAGCTTGAGCCGAGCCTCGAGTACCCCCGCCGGAGCCGCTGCCACTGTCTTCACCTCAGCGCCGTCGAGCACTCCGGGCGACATCTTCAGTCGCAACATGCCGTCTTCGACGTCGACGTTCCCGGGCTTCATCACGCTTCGACCGAGCGTGTGCTCCTTTCCCGCAGTCCATCTGCCGGTGTCCAATGTGGTGAAGTCATCTCGGAATTGCATCGACGGCATTTCCGCGGGCCATAGATGGCGGACGGACGCCGCGGTCAGGACCATCACCGCAAGCAATACCGAGAGCTTCTGCACGCGCCGCATGAGACGCAGAGTACAGGCGTTGAGTTCGCCGGCGCCCACGTTTGCCGCCCGGCGGTGTGCGCGTTGGATTCTGCCGCGCCAACTTCCGTGACCATTTCATTCGTTTCGGTACTGCGCCCGGCGAGAGCCGCCGCGGGCAGTCGGGCGCGAATCGCCGAGGCATCGCGGAGGAGGCGTTGTCACCGTCGCTGATTCAGGGTCCGCCGAAAGTACTGCTGGTGACGACGCTGGTCCTCGGGCCGGAGAGCGGTCGGGTGAGGCGAGATCACCGTCACCGTCTCAGAGTTCGCCGAAAGTGCGGCGAGTGACGACACCAGGCCGCGGCCGGGAGAGCAGTCGGCGGAAACGGCGCCGTTACCGTCACTGATTCAGGGTCCGCCGAAAGTACGGCAGCGACAACGCCGCGCCGTCATCGACAGAGAAATTGAGAGAGCGGGGTCACCGTCACTGTTTCAGGGTCCGCCGAAAGTACGGCAGTGACAGCGCCCGGCAGCCGTCGTTTAACTGGCAACCGTGGAGACGCCACACTGAGAAAGCTTATTCCAAGGGGATTTCCTGTGTCTGACAATATTTCCGGAATCACTGCGCAGTCCGGCGCCTCGGACATCGCTCCTCTTTTGTTGGAACGCGGCCGGCAGATCAGCTATGGGGCAGGGGCGCGTGCGCTCGTTCACGGAAAGATCGTGCTTGTCACCGGCGCCGGCGGTTCGATCGGCAGCGAGGTGGTCCGCCAGGTCCGCACCCTTCAGCCGGCGGCGGTGTATCTCCTGGACCACGACGAAGGTGCGCTGCACTCCCTGCAGTTGGAATTGCACGGTCATGGCCTGCTCACCGATCCCTTCGTGCTGTTGGCCGACATCCGCGACGCCGACACCATCAGCCGGCTGTTCGCCGACATCCGGCCCGACATCGTGTTCCACGCCGCCGCGCACAAGCACCTCCCCCTGCTCGAGCGGTTCCCCGCTGAGGGAGTGAAGGCCAACGTCGGCGGTACCCGGAACGTCGTGGCAGCTGCCGCCGCGACGGGGGCGGAGCTGGTCGTCAACATCTCCACCGACAAGGCGGCGCATCCGACCAGCGTTCTCGGCGCGACCAAACGCGTGGCCGAGGACATCGCCGCCTGCTATGCCACCCCCCGCACGAGGGTCGCCTCGGTACGCTTCGGAAACGTTCTCGGCAGCCGGGGAAGCCTGCTCCACTCTCTGAAGTGGCAGGTCTCGAACGCTCGTGACATCACCGTCACCGGCCCGGCTGCCACCCGCTTCTTCATGACGATTCCCGAGGCGGCCTCGTTGGTGATCGAGGCGGCGGTGCTGGCCGGCGGCGGCGAGACCTATGTTCTCGATATGGGACGGCCCATCCGGATCCTGGACCTGGTCCGCCGCTACCTCGAGCTGGCGGAAGCGGAGAACCGGGTTGTCTTCACCGGCCTCCGCAACGGTGAGAAGCTCCATGAACAACTCGTCGACAGCAGCCAGGAGGCCGTCACCTCGACGACGCATCCGCGAATCACCCGGATCGACCGGCGAACGTCCGACAGAGTCACCTTCCTGGCCGCCGTCGACGAACTGTGCGAAGCGGTGAGCTCACTTTCCTCCGCGGAACTGCGCGGCATGTTGTGGATGCTCGCCGACCCGCAACCGGTCTCGACCGACAGCAAGCGGGGCTCGCTCTTGGAATCCGTGGCATGACGGCGACGACCAGCTGGGCGTTGTCACTCTTGCTCATCCCCTTGGCATGGCTGCTCATCGACGCGACCGGAGGACTCCGGGCCCGGCACGCGGCGGCGCCCGCCGTGGGCACCGACGAGTTCCACGACTTCGCCGTCCTCGTGCCCATCTACGGCAACATCAAGTACCTGGAGAACATCGACTATCTGAGTCGTTACGGCCGGCGCGTCATCTTGTGCACCACGACCGGCGAGACCCCCGAGTTCGACGTCGCCATCACCGAGATCGCCTGCCGGCAAGGCTTCCGGGTCTTCCGCACTCCCGCCGACAAGGCGTCCACCACGGCAAACAGGCGCGCAACCGGCGGAACCATCCGGGACACCGTCATCCGGGCGGTCCTGCCCACCGTCGACGCGGCCTACGTCGTCTGCATCGACGCCGACACGACCACCAGCCAGCCTCTCGAACTACTCGTCGGGGCATTGCACCGTCGCGGTCTCGACGTCGCCTCGATCCGGCTGGTCCCCTCGAACCGGGACGACTCGCTGTTGACCCGGTTTCAGGCGCACGAATACCGACTGTCCATGAAACTGCGCGTCGTCGCCCCCTGGCTGGTGTCCGGCGCCTGCCATGCAGCCCGGACCACCGCGCTTCGCGACGTCATGAACAATCACTCGCTGTTCTTCCAGGGCAACGATGTGGAAACAGGGATCCTGGCCGACGCCATGGGCTTCCAGATCGGCCATGTCCCGTTCGAGGTACCCACCAAGGTCCCGAACACGCTCAAGGACTGGTGGCGACAACACGTCGCCTGGGCCGGCGGGGAGTTCCGGCTGTTCGTCGTCAACGCCGGCGTCGGACTTCGGCACCCGTTCTTCTGGTGCTACGGCTTGATCATCACCCTCGCGATGCTGCCGTTGCGTCTGCTGGCCCTGGGACAAGGACACTTCGGCACGGTGGGGGCGCTCGTCGCTCTCTACATCGGCCTGGGCTTCTACCTGCACTGGTCCCACCGCGACTACGCCCTGCTCCTGATGCCCCTCTACGCCGCCTTCATCAGCGTTGTCCTCGTCCCTCTCGGAGCCGTGTCCTACATCCAGATGGCCCGGCGCGGCCGCAACGCCGGGATCATCCGCGTGCCCCGCCGGGCGCGTAATGGGACCAGCTTGCTCGATCGCGCCGACGTCCAGGTGGGCGTTCGGGCTTGAGGGTTGGGGAAAGCCGGCCTTGCTCATATCATCTTAGTCATTAAGATAATTCGCATGGGCACATCGACTGACTTCTCGGTAGCGATCGCCGGCGCCGGCCTCTCCGGGCTCTGTCTCGCCCAGCACCTGATGCGCGCCGGCATCGATGTGCATGTCTATGAGCGCGACCCCGGCCCCTTCGTCCGGCAGCAGGGCTACCGGATCATCCTCGACCGGTACGGCCTGCAGGCCCTGCGCGAAAGCCTCCCCCGCCCCCTGTACCGCCTGGCCTTGACCACCGGCGACGAGCCCGGCGGCCACCTGCGCTTCACAGACAGCCGCCTGCGGGACGCGTTCACCGTCCATTTCAAGGACGAGCCGCACGCGACCCGCCAGGTCGACCGGCTGACCCTGCGGTCGATCCTCATGTCGGGGCTGGACGGACGCATCCACTACGGCAAGGCCGCCGCCGCGGTGGACAGCGGTCCGGCCGGGCTGCGGCTGCGGTTCACCGATGGCGGGGCCGTCGCGGCAACCGTTGTCGTGGCCGCGGACGGCGTCGGCTCTGCTCTGCGTACGCAGCTCATGCCGGACGCCGACCCGGCGAGCACCCCGATGGCCGGCGTCTACGGCCGGTCGCCCCTGCGGCAGAACGGCGAGAGCGTCATCCCGGACGCGCTGCGTACCAGTGGGGTCCTGGCCATTGCCGACCGGCCGGGCCGCGCCTTCTTCTTCACCTCCATGCGGTTCGGCGAAAGTCCGCGGGAAGCCTTCGCGCGGATGGCCCCGGGCAGCTATGCGCCCACCGGCGACGACTACGTCATGTGGGGGCTGTTGCTCCGGCAGGAGGAGGTGCCCGCCGGCCTCCGGGGAAATCTGCTGGCGCTGCGGGATCTGGCCGTCCGGATGACCACGGACTTCCATCCGCTCATCCGGCGCCTGGTTGACCTGGCCGAGCTGGATGCCACCGTGCTCAACTTCTTCGCCACCGGCCGGCGCCCGCAACGGTGGGCGGTGCCCCGGGCCACGATGATGGGCGACGCCGTGCACGTCATGCCGCCGTTCGGTGCTCACGGCGGCAACACCGCGCTGCGTGACGCCGCCCTGCTCGGGCAGCGGCTCGTTGAGGCCCGGGCGAACGGTACGCCGGTGGAGGAGGCGATAGCCGACTACCAGGACGAGATGGTGCCTTACGCCTTCCGCGCCGTGGACACCGCCGCTGGGCTGATGCGGCGTCTCACCGGGGGTGCGGTCGCTCCGCACTGGGTGCTGACCCGTGTGCTACCTCGGCTGCACAAGGTCACCGTGCCGGAGGCATGATGGCGGGCATGTCCCCCGAGCCCGACCGGGCGTCCGCGATCGCCGGGCTCATGCGCGCCGGGCGGGAGACCTCGCGGTTGTCCATGGTGTTCCGGTACGCCGTCGCGGACCGCCTCGGCCTCACCGTGAGCGATCTGGAGTGCCTGGACTTCCTGGCCGACGCCGGATCCGCCACCGCGGGGCAGATCGCCGAGCGGACCAGCCTCACCACCGGGGCCGTGACCAGCATGCTCCGCCGGCTCCAGCAAGCCCGCTACGTCACGGCCGAACGCGACCCGGCGGACCGGCGGCGGGTGATCGTCACCCTGCGGCCGGAGCGGATCGCCGAGCTGGAGAGACCGTACGAGCGGTTCGCCGAGCGGGCGGAGCGGCTCATCGAGGGCTACACCGTCGAGGAACTCCTGCTGCTGGTCCGGCACTTCGAACGGATGCAGGCGATGTACCTCGCCGAGCTGTCCGCGTTCCCGGCAGGCGGCAACGCTACGACGGCACCTCCTGCAGCCCGCCCGAGGAATGGGTGACCAGGACCGCCTTCTCGCCGGGCGTCCAGCGCAGGACCGAGCCCCGGTCGAGGGGCGTGCGCACCGGCAACCGTCGAACGAGGCGGCGATGACGGACCGGGAATGGCCATCGCCCTGCTCGGGGATTCCGGTCGCTCCGGGCCGGAACAGCATCGGGCGGGAGTCCAGGCCGCTGCCGACGATCGTCTCGCCGGCGGCGGACAACCGGTTCACGTATCCCCGGTGCGTCCAGGTGTGCCGGACCGCCCCGGTCGACGGGTCGAGCTCGCGGCAGTCGCCGAACCGGGCGGAGATGACCCGGTCGCCGTGGAGCAGGGCCGGGCCGGGCCGTACGAGCCGGTCTCCCAGTCGGCGGCACCCGTCGCCGGATCGATCGAGACGGTCACCGCCTGCTGCGCGTACGCGATCAGCCGCCCGGCCGGGGTGATCCCGGCCAGTGACGCACCCTCCTTCGGCGACATCCACAGGGTCCTCGCCTTCGGCTTTTTCGCGCTCGGCGTCCAGCCGAGCACGCGGCCCGGCCGCCGCCACCACCAGGTCTTGCGCCGCGGAGACAGCCACCGCGCTGACCGGCGCCCGCGGCCCGGTCAGCGTGTGCCGGACCGTTCCGGTCGTCGCGTCCACGACCAGCACATTTCCGGTACGGCCCGGTCGGTACCCACCGCGACCAGCGTCCCGTTGGGCGACACGGAGAGGCAGCTCGCTTCATCGGGAAGGCCGATCCGGTGCACGGTGCCATCCACGATCAGGGCCAACGCGTAGCCTTCGGCCGAGGATCAGCGGTACGCGAGCGAGCGGCGCGACGGTTGACGTGCACCACGACGCCGAGCATGAGCAGGCCACAGCCGGCCTGTTCGACGCGCAGCCATACCGGGAACGCGCCCGGCCAGGCGACCACCACGATGATCGCGGCCAGCACCACCATCGAGATGACGCGGAGCCGGCGGAACGAGCCGCGGTGGCCGGCGGCCGCGCGGCGGGCGAAGAGCAGGAGCACCGCCGCGCTCGCCGCGACCAAAGGCGTACGGACCCAGACGGCGGTGGTGACGAGGGTGGGATGGTGGCGCAGCAGCACCACGGCGACGACGGTCGACAGGCTGATCACCAGGAAAGCGGTGAGCAGCCGCACAGCGACGTTCAGATGGTCGTTCCTCATGCCGCCCAGCCTGCGAGCCGGAGCCGGGCCGGGGCATCGGCGCGCGGATCGAAGTTCCGTCACCACCCCGGGGTGGAGACACCTCTACACCCGTGAACCGATGCTGCCGCGCCGATACCGTTCTACGTTCGAAGGGTGCACACCGAGGAACCCGCGCTGACCCGTCTCCGGGTGGTGCGGTGGATGCAGTTGCTGACGCCGCTGATGCTGGCGTGGTTCGTGTGGGCGGCCGCGGTCACCGGGCCCGGCTTCGGCCCGTCCGGCCAGGAACTGGTCGTCGTGCTGGCCACCGCCACGTTCGTGGCCGGGGTGTTCGGCCGCAATGCGACCGTCCGCCGGCCGGTCCGGCCGGCGCACGTGGTGTTCGTCGCGGCGATGCTGGTCAGCTCGGTGACGCTGGTGGCGGTGCAGCCGGGCGGCCCCGGCTCGGTGGGGGTGCTGGTCGCGGTGCTGTGCGCGGCGACCGGGCTGATGCCCGTACGGGTGGCTGTCCCGGTCCTGATCGCAGCGTTCGTTGTGCTCGAGATGGCGGCCTCGATCACCGGGCAGGATTTCGGTTTCCTGGCCGTGCTGGCCGGGTTCGCCGTGCTGTTCGGCCTGATGTACCTGGCGTTCCGGCTGGCCGAGGCGCAGCGCCAGACCAAGCGGCTGCTCGCCGAGCGGGAAGCGGGCCAGGCGGCGCTGGCCGAGGCGGCCGTGCTGGCCGAACGCCAGCGGCTGGCCCGCGAGATGCACGACGTGCTCGCCCATTCACTGTCCGGGCTGTCGCTGCAGCTGGAGGGCGCTCGCATGCTGGTCGCTCAGGATCCGGCCGATCCACAACTGGTGGTCGCCATCGACCGCGCCCAGCACCTCGCCCGCAACGGTCTGGAGGAGGCCCGGCGGGCCATCGGTCTGCTGCGCGACGACGACCTGCCGGGTCCCGACCGGCTGGCCGGGCTGGCTGAGCAGTTCACCCGGGACCAGGCCGTGCCGTGCGAGTTCGCGGTGTCCGGGGAGCCGCACCCGCTGGAGTCGCAGGCGCGGCTGGCCATCTACCGGGTGGCGCAGGAGGCACTGACCAACGTGACCAGGCACGCGTCGCCGACCCGCGTCTCGCTGCGGTTGGCCTACGAGGCCACCGATACCCGCCTGATCGTCGAGGACTTCGCCGCCGGACCGCCCGTGATTCCCGACGAGACGGACGGATACGGGCTGAGCGGGATGCGGGAACGGGCCGAGCTGCTGGGCGGGACCCTCAGTGCGGGCGCGACCGGTCACGGATTCCGGGTCGAGCTGGCGGTGCCGGCATGATCCGGGTGCTCATCGCCGACGACCAGCGGGTGGTCCGCGAAGGGCTGAGCATGGTGCTCGGACTGATGAAGGGCGTCGAGGTGGTGGGCACGGCCACCGACGGCGCCGAGGCGGTCGCGCTGGCCCGGACCGTACGGCCGGACGTCGTGCTCATGGACCTGAGAATGCCCCGATGCGACGGGGTCGAGGCCACCCGCCGGCTGCGTACCGAGGCACCCGAGGTCAAAGTGGTGGTGCTGACCACGTATTCGGACGACCGGTCGGTGCTGGACGCGGTACGGGCCGGCGCCCGCGGCTACCTGACCAAGGACGCCGGCGGTGAACAGATCCACGAGGCGCTACGGCAGGTGGTCGACGACCATGCCGTCATCGATCCGGCCGTACAGCGGCACCTCGTGGACGCCATCGCCGGTGAGCCGGCGCCGCGGCCGGGTTTCCCGGACGGCCTCACGCCGCGCGAGGCCGAAGTGCTGTCCCTGATGGCCGGCGGCCTGTCCAACGCCGAGATCGCTGCCCGTCTGACGGTCAGTGAGGCGACGGTGAAGAGCCACGTCAACCACCTGTTCGCGAAGATCGGCGCCCGCGACCGGGCCCAGGCCGTCGCGTACGCCTTCCGGCACGACCTCAGCGTTCCGTAGTTACTCAGCCGGCCAGTTGCGACTCCGGCTCGGCGGCGGCTTCTTCGGCGGCGGCCACCCGCGGCTTCGGGCGCAGGACGGCCACGGCGACGACTGCCGCCAGGATGCCGCCGGCCACACCGATCAGGGAGGTCGAGGCGATGGCCGAGACGAAGGATTCCTGCGCGACCCGGGCCAGTGCGGCGTCACCGGTGGTGGCCGCGATGCGCAGAGCGTCACCGATCGAGTCCCGCGCCTGGTCGGCCACGTCGGCCGGCATCGCGGCGCGGTAGGTGGCGGTGAGCACGCTCCCGAGCACGGCCACGCTCAGCGCCGTGCCGACCTGCTGGACCGTGTCGTTCACGGCGGAACCGACGCCCACCCGATCCGGCGGGAGGGCACTCATCAGCGTTCCGTAGGCGGCGGGTCCGGCGGTGCCGCTGCCCATGCCGAGGACGACCAGAGCGAGGGCCAGTTTCGGGTAGCCGTCGCCCGGCGCCAGCGACGCGAGGACCCCGAAGCCCGCCGACACCAGCAGCAGGCCGGCCGCCAGCGCCGTACGGGTGCCGAAGCGCTTGTCGATCACGACGCCGACACCGTTGAAGGCCATCGCGGTGACCAGCATCGGGATGAACGCCGTGCCGGCCTTGAGGGGCTCGTAGCTGAGGACGAACTGCAGGTACTGGGTGAGGGCGAGCAGCACGCCGCCGGCGGAGAACGACAACAGCACGATCGAGAGGCTGGCGCCCGCGAAGTTCCGGTCGCGGAACAGCTTGAGCGGCAGCATCGGCTCGGCGACCCGCCGCTCCCACCAGGTGAACGCGCCCAGCCCGGCCACCGCGACCGCGAAACCGCCGAGAGTGGACGGTGCGTCCCAGCCGTGCTGCGCCGAGCTGATCACGCCCCAGACCAGGGCCGTCATGCCGATCATCGAGAGCAGCGCGCCGAGCAGGTCGGGACGGCTCGCCCGGCCCCGCGACTCGGGGATGACCGCCAGGGCGGCGACGATGCCGAGGACGGCGATCGGCACGTTGAGCAGGAAGATCGAGCCCCACCAGAAGTGTTCGAGCAACAGGCCGCCGAGGCTGGGGCCGCCGAGGGCGCCGAGCATCAGCACCGAGCTCCAGATGGCGATCGCCTTCTTGCGCTCGTCCTCGGCGAAGACGGTCGTGAGGATCGACAGGGTGCCGGGCATCAGGAAAGCGGCGCCGACACCCATCAGACCGCGGACGGCGATGAGCTGCCCGGGGTTCTGGCACACCGTGGCCAGCACCGAGGCGCTGCCGAAGACGATCAGCCCGGTCACGAGCCCCCGGCGGCGGCCGTGGCGGTCCGACAGACTGCCCGCGGTGAGCAGCAGGCCGGCGAAGACCAGGATGTAGGCGTCGATGATCCACTGAATCTGGGCGGTGCTCGCACCGAGGTCGCGGATGAGCGACGGGATCGCGATGTTGAGCACCATGTTGTCGACGACGACCACGAGCAGGCTCAGGCAGAGCACGCCGAGGATCAGCCAACGACGAGGATTGCGGTCCGTCATGACGCGACCTCTCTCGTACAGTGTGCGATTGACTCGCACACCGTACCAGCGCACTCGAACACTGTGCGAGGACCATTAGAATGGGCAGGTCGAAGGGATCCTGCATGCCGTCGCAGTCCGACTCGTTCACCGGTTCCGTCTGGCTGCGGCCGCCCCGGGCGCAGACCGGCCAGCCGAGCCTGAGCCGCGAGCAGATCGTCCGCGCGGCGATCGAGCTGCTCGACGCGGAGGGGCCGGCCGGCCTCAGCATGCGCCGGCTCGGCACCAAGCTCGGTTCGGGCGCCACCTCGCTGTACTGGCACGTGGCCAACAAGGACGAGCTGCTCGAACTGGCGGTAGATGAAGTCCTGGGCGAGGTCTACGTGCCGGTGCCCGGCGACACGAGCTGGCGGATGGGCGCGTCGATCTGCGCGAACGGCATGCGGTCGGCGCTGCTGCGGCACCCGTGGGTGATCGGCCTGCTCGGGCTGCACCCGACCCTCGGCCCGAACGCGATGCGGCTGGGTGAACAGCTCGTGGCCCTGTTCACCAGGGCGGGCTTCAGCGGCATGGCGCTGTCGCATGCCACCGCCGTACTGCACGCCCACGCCATCGGCGCGGCGACGTCAGAGGCGGCGGTCAGGTCGGCTCTCCGGCGTACGGGGAAGACGTGGCAGGAGGTGGCGGAGGACGTGGAGCCCTACCTCGACCGGCTCGGTCCCGAGAACCCGAACTACGAGAAGTGGCGCAAGGAGACGGGCCCGATGCGCCAGGACCCGGATCAGGAGCTCGAGGAGATGTACGCCTTCGGCCTCGATCGGGTGCTCGACGGCCTGGAGCTGTGGCTGGCGAAGCACCCGGACAGGACCGCAACCTGACCACATCGATGCTCTTGACTTCCTTCGAGCCGCCAGACAACCTTTAACAAGGTTTACTGAAGCGGGGAGGCTGTCCGTGAAGCAGTTGTCGGTGGCAATGAGGTCATCTCTGGCGGTATTCGCCGCCTGCCTGCTCCTGACCCCCACAGCCGCGAACGCTCACCCACCAGCCCCGAACACCCACGAGTGCGCGACCCCCTCGATCGATCGCCTCCAGCAATGGCTGGCCAGCGGCGAGGGCACCACGGTCCCAGCGACCGGCAGCCTGCTCGTGCCCACCCGCACAGGACACCGGACCGGCTACAAAGCCCAGGTCACCTTCCTGAACGCGGAATGGCACGTGGTCGTCGTCTGGCTCGCCAACCAGTTCGAGGCCCAGGTCGACCTGTCGAGATCCAGGGGATTCTGGCTGACCTACAGCGCAACCGATGACCTGTACGTGCAACTACGTCCCGCGTCGCACTGGAACGGCGGCGCTCAATGGGCCACCGCCATCCCGTCGACCCACGGCCGGACGGTGACGAGGTTCTTCAGCTTCCGGCCCGAGGCGTGGACGGCAGTGCCTGAGCTCGGCGCTCCCGCCCACTCGTTCACCGATGCGATCCGTGACGCCCGCGGCCTCGTCTTCGTCGGCAAGACCCCGAACGAGCTGACCTTCCGAGGAATGCGCTTCCACCGTTACACCCCGCCGTGCCTGTGATCCGGCCCGGATCACTCGCGACGTAGAACGTCGCGCATCCACTTGAACGCGGGCGGCCTGCGCCTGATCCCGAAGCCCGCGTACACCTTGTTCAGGACGCTCTCGCTGTAGCCGGCCATCACCACGACGCTCAGCAGGACAACCGTCGACGCACTGGCGGTGGAGATCCACGCGGCATGCTCCGGCAATCTCCGCACCAAGGCCGCCACCGCCACCGCGAAGCCCGCCGTGACGAGACAGATAGCGGCGCATACTCGGAGCAGCCGACGAACCAGCGCGTGGGGAGCCGGACCGTCCCCTTCGAACATCTGCACGGTGAGGCGGGTGTTCGTATTGGTGAACGCCCCAGCGCCGAACAGCGCGAACACCGCCGTCGCGATCCACCAGGCCGTGCCGCTTTCGAGCAGCAGCGACGGAATGATCTCCGAGACACCCAGCACGACGGGGATGGCGGTGTCTCGAAAAGTGGGTGTCCAGCGCAGGATCGTGCTGAACCACAGATATTCGTACGAGACAATGATCAGCCCGGCGAGGCTCAGCGCGGATTGCGCGATGGCCGGCGCGAGTTGACCGCTCTCGGCCACCTTCAGATATTTCACCGTCTCGACCGTGATGACGCTCAGGGCCACGCCTTGGATGATGCTGATGTTCATCAAGTAGCCCTGCGGAAAAATCTCGATCGAACGCCGCACCAGGACGCCGGTGTTCAACGGCTCCAGCTCGGTCATCTCTTGCTTCTTCGCAATGGTGGTCGCCGGCCCGCTCGCCTCAGTCGCTTCCTGAGGCATGGGCGAACCGGAATCTCCGGCAACCACAGTCGGGCGACGCTCGCTGGCGGCATGAGCGACTCCCACACTGAAGGCCGCACCCAGGAGCAAGGCGCCGACCGGCAGGGCGTCCGGCAGGACGGCATCCGCAGGAGTCAGCGAGATCAGCGTGGCCGAGCAGATCAGCGAGAAGAACGCCAGACCGGCGCCGGCTCCGGACAGCCGGGAGTCGACCCGGTCGTCCTGGTCGCCCCGACGCCCTGATGGGAGAAAGCGGAAGGAGACGCACGCGATCACGGTCGTCGCCAGCGCACCGATGGCCGCCCAGTCCGCGGCGACGAAGCCGACATCGGGACCGTACTTCTGACCCAGGTGATCGCGGACTCCACCCCACATCAGGAGGACGAGAAGTGGCGGCAGCACGTACACCGTCAATCGGCGCAGGAGCATGAGGGCGACCAGGCCCTTGTCCCGCCAGAGATCGCTGAGCAGGACCAGGACGGAGTAGAAAAGCATGATGCCGGCGACGCTGAATCCCATGCCGGAAATCGCCTGGAGGACCGCCACGCGCGGAGTGCCGGCCCGTTCCCCCGTCATCACCGCGTAATTGAGGCTGGACGCGATAAGTGCGGCGAAGGCGCTCGTCAACGGCGCCAAGCTGCGCTGAAAAGCGGTGGGTGCGCCGGTGTCGGGCCGCAGCGTCGCGACCGCTACCAGCGCCGCGAAGGAAAAGCCCGCCAGCACCCCGGCGAGCTGCGAATAGTAACCGGCGATCTCGGGCAGGTCCGCGGGTTCCGCTGCCACCAGCATGCGATGTCACCCACCCTTCCGCGCCCCAGCCGGCCGACAACCGGCGTCACCGAGGCACATGATTGACCCGGGACGCTTCCCTCCACATCGGCCGGTCGGGCACGCGGCACGTTCCTGATCCGGTTGTCTGCGCTGTCCGGTGGTGACCGTGATCGTCCGATCAGTGGAATCGGTGCAGGCTTCGCGCCTGTCCCGTTGTCCGGCTTTCCCGCATCATTTTTATTGGATGATCGGCGGATGCCGCCGGGCCTGTCTCATCGACCAACGTTCGTTCTCCTACGGGAAGAAGTCGGGGGGAGTTCGCGTGGACAACTGCAGCCACCTGGATTGGAATCCGGTGGACGTCGGACAGCCGCATTCGCAGCTCGCCGCCGTCATCGCGGGTTTTCTTTTCGCCGGCATAGTGTTCCTGCTCGGCCAGCGAAAACCACGGGAGAACGACTCCTATCCGTACGTTCTCATGCTGCCGTCGTTCTTCGTCCTGCTCCTGGACAGCTTCTTCTTCTCGGTGATCTCCGGCGAGCACAGCTGCAACCGGGCGTGGACCGAAACGATGATCGCTGCCGGCCTGCTGGGCACCGGGTCGCTGGGGGTCTTCGGCGGGCTGAGCTGGGTCATCGACAACGCTCGCCGGGGCGAGCGCGAACCGCTTCGGATCGTGCTGATCACGTCCCATGTGATCGCGGTGATTGTCTTGCTGCACCTACAGGTGACGACGAGTTACTACTTGCGCGACATCTACTCGCCCGGCGACCCGCCGACGTGGCTGACGGTCACAACCTGGCTGACCACCGGCGTCATCGCGATGCTGCTCATCGGCGGCACTGTGTTGCGGCGGAGGTTGACCTCCAAGAGACAGCCGGTGCACGTGGCGGCGTACTGCGCCCTCGGATACGGAGTCGTTTGCTCAATCGCGTTCGCTGTGCTCGGCGGCCGCCCCAGGGAGCAGTGGGAGCCGACTCCTGACTGGATCGCCGTCACGGCGATCCTGCTGGCCTTGAGCACCGCGGGAGTTACCGTGACGGCATTGATCGTGGCTCTACCGGGCACCCGGCCCGACGTCAGGCAGGCTTCCGACCGACCCCCACCAGATTGTGCAGCGGCTGTGTCTCCCCCGGCTCGATCCGCCACCGGGTCACATCCACCAGACCCGGCTTCACCAGCTCCAGCCCCGCGAAGTAACTGGCGATCTCCTCCGGGCTCCGCATCGCATAAGGCGGATTCGCCGTAGCGTTCCAGATCTTCATGACCTCGTTCAGCTCCGGGTTGGTGTTGGTCCCGTCGACCACCACCAGATAGCTCCCCGGCGCCAGGGCGTCCATGACCCTTCGGACGATGGCCGCCGCTTCCTCGGCCGACGGCAGGTGGGCCAGGATCCCCGACAGCATCAGCGCGACCGGCTTCGTGAAGTCCAGCGTGCGACCCGCCTCCCGCAGGATCGTCGCCGTGTCGCGCAGGTCCGCGTCGATGTAGTCCGTCGCGCCTTCCGGGCCGCTGGTCAGCAGCGCCCGGGCGTGCACCAGCACCAGCGGGTCGTAGTCGACGTAGACGATCCGGGATTCCGGGGCCACCTCCTGGGCCACCTCGTGCGTGTTGTTGGTGGTCGGCAAACCCGTGCCGATGTCCAGGAACTGCCGGACGCCGGCCTCACCGGCCAGGTAGCGGACGGCCCGGTTCAGCACCGCGCGGTCGGCCCGGGCGATGTCGACGATGATCGGGTATTCCTTGGCGATCTGGTCGCCGAGGTCACGGTCCACCGCGTAGTTGTCCTTGCCGCCCAGCCAGTAGTTCCAGACCCGGGCCGTCTGCGGGACGGTGGTGTCGATCTGCGGCGCTTGTCCGTCGGTCATCGAGGATGCCCTTCGTTTCGTGGAGTACGGGTCCGTCGTGGAGGGCGCAGGTCGTCGATGATCCGCTCCAGGATCCCGGCGGTGTCCCGCAGTGGCGCGGCCTCGACGAACAGGCGGTTCGCCGCGTGGAAGTAGAAGTCGATGTCCGCGCGGCTGTGCAGGTACAGCGCGCTGGTGAGCTGTTCGAGGTAGACCATGTCCGGCAGGTCGGGCTCGGGGAACCGGAGGATCGTGAACGAGCCGCCGGCCGTCGCGTATCCGCCCGCGGCGAGGGGCAGCACCTGCAGCCGTACGTTCGGCGACTTGGTCACGACGGCGATCAGCGCCTCCAGTTGGTCGCGCATCACCGCCCGGCCGCCGACCGGGCGCCGCAGCGCCGCCTCGTGCACCAGCGCCCACACTTTCGGCGGGTCCGGACGGTTGAGCACCTGCTGCTGCGCCAGCCGCTGCCGTACCCGGCGGGGGACGACTGCCCGGGCGTACGCCTCGGTCTGCAGCAGGCCCGGCACGGACTGCACCTCGTAGGTCCGGATCAGCGAAGCCCGCGCTTGCAGGCTCAGGTATCGCTCGAACCAGTTCGGTGTCACGTCGCTGTAGGAATGCGAGCGGCCGGGCGCGCCGGCCTCGCGGACGCGCGCCAGCAGGGCCGCCCGTTCCCGAGCGTCGTGGATGCCGTAGCGCGACAGCAGAGCGAGGACGTCGTGCTCTTCGAGGACGGTCCGGCCCAGCTCCATGCCGGTGATCGCCGGCTCCGCGAGATGCAGCGGTGCGCCGGCTTCGGCCCCGGTCAGACCACTGTCCTCACGCAACTGCCGCAGGTAGGCCCCGACCAGAACGCGCACGGCTGAGGGGGTGTCGCCCGCCCCGTCCCGCTGGGGTGATGTCTCCACCGCGCACCTCCGGCCGCTTACCGAAGCCAGCATGCCACCGGAATTCACCCGAAACCAGTACACGGGAGACGGCCGGGAGTTTGTCGGTCGACACCAGCGAGCCGACTTCTCGAGGTCGCACCCATCCGGACCAACCCGCCCGGGTCACCTCAACGGCCGGGAGGCGCGACACGAGTGTCTGGCGTGAGCATCGTCAGAACGTGGGCGGGATGGGTGGAGATGACATCGATAGTGGCACCACATGTGGTGTCGTTGGCGGCGGTGGGCGCCGTGCTGGCGCCCTTGGTGTTGGTCGGCGCGATCCGCTTGGTCATGGAGTGGCAGCGCCGCACAACGCTGGTGGCGCTGGTGCGCCACGCGCCGGGAGGATCAGTCGTGATCCAGGGGCGAGGTTTGGGCGGCCCGCCCATGTGGGTCTGGGTCGGTAACGGTCCCGTCCGGCAACCCGTGACCACAGCGTCGACGCAGGTAGTGCTGCTACTGGCGCCCAGCCACGTGGCAGCATTCCTGCCCACGAGCAGGCACGATGGTTGAGGATGTCGAAGCGGAGCTCGAGCGCCGGTATCGACGCTGGTCAAAGCCCTTGGTCGGGTACGTGATGGCGTACACCGGCGGAGACCTCGATGCTGCTGAGGGCCTCGTCGACGAGGCCTTCCAACTGCTGTACCGACAGTGGGACAGGCGCTCCGCATACAACGACGCGGGTCTGTTCAGCTGGCTCCGCCTGGTCGTACGCAATCGCGCGGTCGACGAGTACCGCAGGCGTGCCCGGATCCAGTTCGTGGTGGTCGATCCGCTGGAGGACAGCGACTGGTTCGACCAACCGGGGGCTGAACAAGAGTCCGATGACCCGGTGTACAGGTTGCTGGCACAGGAGCGTGGCGAGCTCGCCCGCGATCTGGTCAACCGGTGCATGGCGGTGATCCATGGGCTTCGCGCGGAATGGCGCATCGCGATCCTGCTCCGAGGCGAAGGGCTCAGCAGCGCCCAGATCGGCGTACGGATGGGCGGTATCGACGCATCCACCGTGCGGGGCTACTGGAGGCAGGCACTCAGAGAGCTGAAGGCAGCGGTCGGCGACGTCATCAAGATCCTCGACAGCCACATCGAAGAGCAGGATCAGGGGGAGACGGCATGACCAGCACGGATGACCACCACGGCGAGAATCCGGTCGAGGTTCAGCTGCCGGACCTGCTTGAACAGATTCATAACCAGGCCGCGCAGACCGCCGGGCACGACGTCGACGCCGGCGCGGCGCGGCTGACCGCATGGATGAACAGCCGACGCGAGCGGGAAACCGCTGTAGTGGCACGTACCGCTCGACGACTGCCCAAGTCCCGCACCCGACATGGACGGCCAAGCCATTCGGCCAGGCGGCAGGTGCGCGTGCCGGCCAAGGCGGGAATTGATCTCCCCGCGGCGACTGCTTCGGTCCGGTCTCGTCCGCGAGCAACGACGGAGCGTTCACACCCCACCCCGCGTGACTCCGTAGAGCTGCACCTGCTCGGTGTTCACCTGCAAGGGCGGTTCGGGCCGATGGTGGTCCGGGTGCTGCAGACGCTCGCCCAGGCGGCGGTCGCTGTGGTCGGGTTGCTGCACGACACCCAGTGGGCCATCGCAGCGATCGCCGGACTTGCCGGCGCCTACCTGTTGGTCATCGCCCTGGTGGCGATGGCCGCGGTCCACTCTTCCGAGGACCGCCGGCGCGACGCGCGACAAGTCCTACGCATGCTGCTCGGACAGGAAGAGGACAACCGCCGGAAAGAGGCCGGCGATACCTTCATCACAGTCAACGGCGGCAAGACGCGGATCGGGTGAGTCGCGCGACCCGCCTTCCTCAATTGATCAACCGGCGAAGCACGACGCGGAACGGCCCGATCAGGCGGCAAGTGCGCCGCCCGATCGGGCCGTCCGTCGGTGCGTGCTGCTACTTGACCGCCGCCCGGGCCGCGGCCGCCCGGGTCTGGGCCTGCTGCGCGATCTCGAGCTGGGCGGCCGGAGCCACCGTACGCGCCTGAGCAGAATCCGCCGTGCCCTCGCAGTTCCGCACGGTGGCCGCCGCCAGGGCCAGGCAGTAGTCGCCCAGCGCGGTCGCGTTGGCGCCGCCGTCGAGCCGGTCCAGGGCCGCGTCGCTGCCGTACGGCCGGCCCGACACGATGTCCTCGCCGATCAGGATGTCGTCGCCGTTGTTGCCGGCGATCGTGTCGTTGCCCGCCTTGCCGTACAGGATGTCGTCCCCGTCGCCGCCGGCGATGTTGTCGTTGCCCGCCTCGGCGAAGATGATGTCCTTGCCCGCGTCGCCGGCGATCGTGTCGTTGCCGGCGTCACCGTAGAGGATGTCGTCGCCGGTCGAGGCGACGATCCGGTCGTTGCCCGCGTCGCCGACGAGCACGTCGTTGCCGGCCGCGCCGGTGATCGTGTCGTTGTCCGAGCCGCCCGCGATCTCGTCGTTGCCGGCCGCGCCGGACAGGATGTCCTTGCCCGAGCCGCCCAGGATCAGGTCGTTCCCGGCCTCGCCGTAGGCCTTGTCGGCGCCGGGGCCGGCGTCGATGCGGTCGTTGCCCGGGCCGCCGACCAGCTGGTCGTTGCCCGAGCCGCCGAAGAGCGTGTCGATACCGCTCTTGCCGTACAGCTTGTCGTTTCCGGTGCCGCCCTGCAGCTGGTCGGCGGCCGAGCCACCGGTGAGCTTGTCGGTGCCGGATCCACCGTCGGCGAGCATGTAGACGGAGGTCTTGTTGACGACCCAGTCGTTCTTGTCACCGAGGGCGACGCTGAGCCGCGACGTCTTCTTCTTGGTCTTGCACTTGACCTTGGTCTTGTCGCCCTTGACCGCCTTGCAGCCCTTGCCGGCCTTGATGGCGACCTTGTCGTCGAGCGTGACGGTGCGGCCCGAGATGGTGATGGTCAGTCCGTTGCTCTTGCCCAGCAGGGCGTTGAACTGAACGGCCGAGGAGCCGACGACCTTGGCCGCGCCCGCGGACGCCGCCTGGGCCGGCACAGCGAAGAACGTGGTTGCGGCGACCGCCGCCGCGGTGACGCCGGCAGCAGTCAAAGCCTTGCGGTGGAACAGGAACATGCAGAATCCCCCGTGTCGAAAAGTGTGCTGTGGTGATCGGCGGCGACTATACGTGAGCCATGCTCGTGCTCGGGTGCCGACTCGTATGCCTGTTCGTTACCTGAACGAGCGTTGATCGTCATTGGACCTGCTTACGCTCCGGCGATCAGCACCTTGGAAGGACACCTTTAAATGCGTCGATATCTGCCCGTAGCCGGGGTCGCGCCGCGATCCCGGTCAGGGCGTCACGCTCTCGGTGCGGCGTTCGTGGCCACCACCCTCGGCCTCGGTCTCACCGGTCCGGCTCACGCCGCGGCAGCGCCGACCCGCGCCGCGGAAACAGCGCCGGTACACGCCGCAAAAGCGGCAGCGGAACCATTCATCAGCGAAATTCACTACGACAATTCCGGCACCGACAGCGGTGAGGCCGTCGAGATCGAGGCGCCCGCCGGCTCCGATCTGTCCGGCTGGCAGATCGTGCTCTACAACGGCAACGGTGGTGTCGTCTACGACACCGACACGCTCGCCGGGACCGTACCGGCCGCCGGCGTGGTCGTGCAGCGGTATCCGGTGGACGGCATCCAGAACGGCCCGGACGGCGTGGCCCTGGTGAACCCGGCCGGCACGGTCGCCGAGTTCCTGACCTACGAAGGGGCCTTCGCCGCGACCGGCGGGCCGGCGGCCGGCACCACCGGTACTGACATCGGGGTGACCGAGGGACAGAGCACCACCGCGGCCGACTCGCTGCAGAAGATCGACGGTGTCTGGAAGGCACCGGCGGCGAACACCTTCGGCGTGCGCAACACCGCCGCGCCGGACCCCGATCCCGATCCGGACCCCGCCCCGGGCTGCACCGTCGCGGTCGACCACACCATCGCCGAGGTGCAGGGCACCGGCGCCGCCACGACGCTGGCCGGCACCCGGGTCACCGTCGAGGGCGTCGTGACCGCCGACCACCGCACCGGTGGCTACAGCGGCATCTACGTGCAGACCGCGGGCAGCGGCGGCGATCGCCCGGTTGCCGCGGGCACGGCCTCCGACGCCGTCTTCGTCTACCTGCCCACCGGCACGGCTCCCACGGTCGCCCTCGGTGACCTGGTCCGGGTCAGTGGCACGGCGACCGAGTTCAACGCGTTCACCCAGCTCAGCATCGCGGCCAAGACCGACGTGCAGGTCTGTGCGCACGACGCGCCGCTGCCGGCGCCCGTACCGCTGAGCCTGCCGCTGGCCGACGACGCCCGCGAGTCCGCCGAGGGCATGCTGGTCGCGCCGGTCGGGGCGTTCACCGTCTCCGACGTCTACAACACCAACCGGTACGGCGAGATCGTGCTCGCCGCCGGCCACGCCCCGGCCCGCGTGCCGACCGACGTGGCCCGCCCCGGCACCGAGGCCGCGGCCCAGGTCAAGGCCGCGAACAAGCTCGGCCGGATCCTGCTCGACGACGGGCGCACGACGAACCTGTCCGCGGCCGGCCTGGCCCCGCCGTACCTGTCCAGGACCGACCCGGTCCGCGTCGGTGACACCGTCGAGTCGTTCGGTCCGGCGGTGCTGGGCTTCGGGTTCAGCGAGTGGCGGCTGCAGCCGACCACCCCGGTCGACGCGGCCACCCCGCCCGCGGCGCGCACGACGTTCAAGGACACCAACCCGCGCACCACGGCGCCCGCCGCGGTCGGCGGTGACATCAGGCTGGCCAGCTTCAACGTGCTCAACTACTTCGTCCACTTCGGTGGCGAGGCGCGCGGCGCCACCGACGCGGCCGCGCTGGCCAAGCAGCAGGCGAAGATCGTCTCGGCGATCACCGCGCTGGACGCCGACGTGGTCGCGCTGATGGAGATCGAGAACTCGGTCCGGTTCGAGGCCGACGATCCCCAGCTGGCGCTCAAGACGCTGGTCGGTGCGCTGAACGCGGTCGACGGCGCGGGCACCTGGGACTACGTACGGTCGCCGGCGGAGCTGCCGGCCGCGGCGCAGCAGGACCTCATCACCACGGCGATCATCTTCAAGCCGGCCAAGGTCACCCCGAAGGGCGCGGCCCGGTCGATCAACGACGAGTCGGTGTGGTCGAACGCCCGCGAACCGATCGCGCAGACGTTCGCCTCCGGCGCGATCACCTTCACCGTCGTGGCCAACCACTTCAAGTCCAAGAGCGCCTCGACCCCGCCGAGCGGCGACAACGTCGACACCGGGGACGGCCAGGGCCCGTACAACGGCGACCGGGTCCGGCAGGCGAACTCGCTGGCCGGCTTCGTCGACCAGCTGAAGGCCGGCAGCGGCAGCGACCGGGTGCTGCTGCTCGGCGACTTCAACGCCTACACGCGGGAAGACCCGATGCAGGCCCTGTACGACAAGGGCTTCACCGACGTGCACACGACCGGAGCACCGGACAAGTACTCGTACGTCTTCGGCGGCGAGACCGGCTCGCTGGACCACGGGCTGGCCACCGCCTCGCTCGCCGAGCGGGTCACCGGCGTCGACATCTGGAACATCAACTCCGTCGAGTCGTACGCCTACGAGTACGACGTCTACGCACCGTTCTACGACGCCGGTCCGTACCGGGCCAGTGACCACGACCCGGTGGTGATCGGCCTGGAGACCGGGCTCACCGCGCCGGTCGACCTGCAGCTGCTCAGCATCAACGACTTCCACGGCCGGCTCGAGTCGCCGTCCACCGTCAACGGTCAGGCCGTCGGTGGTGCCGCTCAGCTGGTCGGGCTGGTCAACCAGCTGCGCGCGGCCAACCCGAACACCGCGTGGGTCTCCGCCGGTGACAACATCGGCGCGTCGACGTTCGTCTCGGCGATCGACAACGACAACCCCACCCTGGACGTGCTGAACGCCGGCGGGCTGAACGTCGCCGCGGTCGGCAACCACGAGTTCGACAAGGGCCTCGCCGATCTGGTGGGCCGGGTTGAGGACCGGGCGAAGTTCCCGTACCTGGCGGCCAACGTCTACAAGGACGGCAAGCGGGTGCTGCCGGGCTACTCGGTGCAGAGCCTGGGCGGCGTCGAGGTCGGCTACATCGGCGTGGTCACCGAACAGACCGGTTCGCTGGTCGCACCGGGCGGCATCGCCGGGGTCGAGTTCCGTGACCCGGTGGCCGAGGCCAACAAGCTCGCCACTGAGCTGTCCGACGGCAACGCGGCCAACGGCGAGGCCGACGTCCTGGTGCTGCTGGCTCACGAGGGTGCCGCGTCGGAGCACATCGGCTCGGCCGCCGAGCTGGCCGCCGACCCCGTCTTCGGCAAGTACACCCAGGTCAGCCCCGAGATCGACGCCATCCTCAGCGGCCACACCCACCAGCCGTACGCGTTCCAGGTGCCGGTTCCCGGCACGTCGCGCACGCGGCCGGTCATCCAGGCCGAGGACTACGGCCTCAAGCTCGGCCAGGCCGTGCTCACCTACGACCCGGCCACCCGGGCGGTGACCGCGTCCACGGCTGAGCTGCTGCCCGTCACGGGCGTCACGCCGGATCCGGCGATCGCCGACCTCGTGGCCCGGGCGAAGGCCAACGCCGCCGAGCTCGGCAAGCAGACCCTGGGCAAGATCACGGGGGACATCCTGCGCGGTTACACCGCCGCCGGCAACGAGGACCGTGGCATCGAGTCGGTGATGGGCAACTTCATCGCCGACGTCCAGCTGGACCAGACCCGCGACGCCGGCCGGGGCGGGGCCCAGATCGCCCTGATGAACCCCGGTGGCCTGCGGTCCGACCTCAAGTACGGCACCGACGGCACGATCACCTACGCCGACGCGTTCGCCGTCCAGCCGTTCGCCAACGACGTCATCACCCAGACGCTGACCGGCGCCGACATCAAGCTGGCGCTGGAGCAGCAGTGGCAGCCGGCCGGGGCGTCCCGTCCGGTGCTGCACCTGGGCGTGTCGAAGGGGCTCACCTACTCCTACGACGCCGCCCAGCCGCAGGGCCGGCGGATCATCGCCTCGTCGCTGAAGCTCAACGGGGTCACGCTGAACCCGGCGGGCACGTACCGGGTGACGACGAACTCGTTCCTGGCCACCGGCGGCGACAACTTCGCCGCCCTGGCCGGGGGCAGCAACAAGGTGACAACCGGCGACAACGACCTGACCATGCTGGTCAACTACTTCGCCGCGCACACGCCGGTCACCGCCGACCCGGCGCCGCGGGCGACCGCGGGCGTGTCGGACTCCACCGCGCCGACGGGCACCTTCGCCCTGAACGCGGCGGCGCTCTGGCCCGGCCAGGCGGTCACGCTGACCCAGACCGCGCTGGCCGACGACGTGAGTGCGGCGGCGGGCATCCGGCGGGTCATCACCTGGGGCGACGGCACCGCACCGCAGACCCTGGCGGCCGGCGCGACGTCCGCGACCCACACCTACGCGGCCGCGGGCAGCTTCGCGGTGTCGGTCGCGCTGACCGACGAGGCTGGCAACACCGCGGCGGCCGGCTTCACCGGTCCGTCCACGGTGGTCGTCGCGGCGCAGCCGGGCCGGTACGCCCTGGACCGCAGGTCGATCTGGGCGAGCCAGTCGGTCAAGCTCAGCCTCAGCGGTGTGAGCCAGGCGAGCAAGGTCTCCGTGGCCTGGGGCGACGGCGCGACCTCGGTGATGTCGCCGAACGTCGGCAGCGCGGCGCACGTCTACCCGAAGGCCGGCACGTTCACGGTCAAGGTGACGCTGGTCAATCAGGCCGGGGCCGGCACGCCGGTCACGGTCGGCTCGGTCAAGGTCACCAAGGACACCTACAAGCCGGTCGTCACCTTCAACCAGCCGAAGAACGCGGGCAAGGCGTCCTCCTGGTCGAAGATCACGGGTACGGCGACCGACAAGGGCGTCGGGGTGGCCCGGGTCCGGGTGAAGCTGATCGAGCAGCGCAACGGCAAGTGGTACTACTACACCGGCCGTACCTGGGCGAAGACCTCCTCGAAGAGCAAGGCCTCGGCCAAGGCGACGGTCTTCACCGTGACGCCGACCGCCCGGGGAGCCTGGAGTCTCGGCCTCAAGGGTGTCAAGAAGGGCACCCTGACGGTCACCTACTGGGGCTCCGACAAGGTCGGTAACACCTCGGCCGGCCGGAGCTACACACGGAAGATCAGCAGGTAGCGCCGTACCGGAATAGGAAGGCCCCGACCGCCCGGCCGGGGCCTTCCGCCGTTTCCGGGGGTGGATCCCGGAAATGGGCGTCGCCGGCCCGCGGAGTCCGCGGGCCGGCGACGTTGTGTCGGGTCAGTTGGTGCTGGGCGTCAGCGACGCGGGCGGTTGTTGTTCCAGTGGCCGCCACCGTGGTGGTTGTTGCCGTTGTCCCAGTCGTGGCCGCCACCGTTGTGGTGACCGCCACCGTGCCAGTCACGCTCGACGTCGAGGCGCCAGATCACCCGGAAGCCACGACGCACGCGCTCGCACTCGTAGTCGTCCCAGCGGTCGAAGCGCTCGCCGATCCGGCCGACCCGCTCGCACTGGAGGCGCGTGCGGTAGTAGCCGGCGACCCAGTCACGGTCACGGCCGCGGTCGGTCTTCGCCTGCTGCTGGGTGCTCTGCGTGGCGGACGTGGTTCCCTGGGCGGTCGACGAGGACGCCGCGGCGGGGCCGGCGGCCATCGTCGCACCGGCGACCAGCGCCATTCCGGTCATGGCCAGCATTCGTGTTGCCTTACTCATGGAACCACCTTTTCTCGGCAGGTTTATTGCTAGATCCACAGAATCATGATCCAGTGCCGGAATTGTGGACCTACGTCCACATTAACCCGATTAGGTGATATTCCGTGTCGCGTGCATACCGGGCAGAAAACCCGAAAATCGTTCCCCGCGTCGACTAATCCACCGAACGGCCGATGAGCGCTCAACCGGCGGCCACAAGAGCTCATACTTTCGGCCTATTAGGACCGGTTCTTACCCATTGGCGGCTCGGTCATTCCCCGCTTATTGGCGCGAAATAGCGAACCGCGATAAAACCGGTGGATCATGCCGATTACTTGATCAAGTGAGCACTCTCTGGTGTCAATTTTGACCAGCTGGTAGAAAAGATGAAGACCGCTTGGAGGTAGCGATGAGCAAGCTTTCCGTCCAGCTGTACTCAGTCCGAGACGCCTTCGCCCACGACCCCGCCGGCACCCTCGCCCGGCTCGCCGGCCTCGGCTTCACCCAGGTCGAGCCGTACGGCGTGCGGGAGAACCTCGCCGTGCTGCGCACCGCCCTGCCGGCCCACGGGCTGACCGCGCCGACCGCCCACGCACAGCTCCTCGACCAGCGCATCGACCGGTCCGCGGTGTTCGCCGCGGCCGCCGAACTGGGCATCGGCATCGTCATCGACCCCATGGTCGAGCCGGCCCGCTGGCAGGACCCCGCCGACATCGCCGCCACCGCGGCCGCGCTCAACGACGCCGCGAAGGTGGCTGCCGAGCACGGCATCACGGTCGGCTACCACAACCACTTCTGGGAACTCCAGTCCCGGATCGCCGATCGGACCGCCTTCGAGGTGCTCGCCGAGCAGCTAGACCCGGCCGTGGTCCTCGAGGTGGACACGTACTGGGCGACGGCCGGCGGCGCGGAGGCGCCGGCCCTGCTCCGCCGCCTCGGCGACCGGGTGCGCGCGCTCCACGTGAAGGACGGCGACCTCGCCACCGACGGCTCCGGCCAGGTTCCCGCCGGTCAGGGCCGGGTCCCCGTCCTCGAGGTCCTGGCCGCCGCGCCGCAGGCCCTGCGCGTCATCGAGTTCGACCGCTACGACGGGGACATCTTCACCGCGCTGGGGGCCAGCCTGACGTTCCTGCGCGACCACGAGCAGCGGGACGGGGAGGGGCAGTGAGCGACGGAGCGGTCCGGGTCGGCGTCATCGGGGCCGGCACGATCAGCGAGACCTACCTGCGGAATCTGACCAGCTTCCCGGATCTCGACGTCCGCATGGTCGCCGACCTGGACACCGCCCGGGCCGCCACGCAGGCGGCCAAGCACGGGGTCCCCGCGGCGGGTACGGCCCAGGAGCTGCTCGCCGACCCGGCGATCGAGCTCGTCGTCAACCTCACCATCCCGGCCGCGCACGTCGATGTGGGTCTGGCCGCCCTGGAGGCCGGAAAGCACGTGTGGGCGGAGAAGCCGCTCGCGCTGGACCGCCCGTCCGCCCGCAAGCTCCTGGACCGGGCCCGCGAGCTGGACCTGCGGGTGGCCAGCGCACCGGACACAGTGCTCGGTGCCGGCCTGCAGACGGCGCGCCGGGCCGTCGACGCCGGCCGGATCGGTGAGCCTCGGACGGCGCTGGCCCTGTTCCAGTCACCCGGGCCGGAGAGCTGGCACCCCGCGCCGGAGTTCCTGTTCCAGGCCGGGGGCGGTCCCCTGCTGGACATGGGCCCGTACTACCTGACCGCTCTGGTGCAGCTGCTCGGACCGATCGGCCGGGTCACCGCGACCGGCGGACGGGCCCGCGAGAGCCGGGTGATCGGTTCCGGCCCTCGAGCCGGTACGGAATTCCCGGTCACCGTCCCGACCACCGTCACCGCTCTGCTGGAGTTCAGCCGGGGCGGCTCCGCGCAGGTGGTGCTGACCTTCGACTCGGCCCTGCCCCGGACCACCTTGGAAGTCGCCGGCACGCTGGGCACCGCCGTCCTGCCCGATCCGAACAGATTCGACGGCCAGACCCAACTGCTCCTGCTGGCCGGCGGCGACCCGCAGGAGCTGGCTCCGCAGGGGCATCAGGCCTCGCGCGGCACCGGCGTGCTCGAGCTGGCCCGCTCGATCCGGGCCGGCGTGCCCGAACGCGCCTCGGGAGCACTCGCCTACCACGTGCTCGACGCGATGCAGTCGATCGAGGAATCCATCGCCGACCGGCGGCCGGTGGTCGTGCAGAGCACAGCCGACACGCCACCCGCTCTGCCGGCCGACTGGGATCCCTACGCCCGGACGCTCTAGTCCAGCGGGACGGTGATCAGGTCCTGCACGTAGGAGCGCAGCGCGCCGACCAGGTCGACCGAACTGCGGTTGGACAGCCACTGCACCTGGAGGCCGTCCATCAGGGCGACCATGTTCAGGCCCGCGTGCTCGGGGTCGACGCCGGCGCGCAGCTCGCCCCGCCCGGCCAGCACCCGGAACGAGGCGGTCGCGTAGTCGCGGGCCATCCGGTAGTGCCGTTCGAAGTAGTCGTGCGCGGGATGGTCCGCCGCGACTGCTTCGGCGGCCAGCCGGGCGTACACGTCGACGATGCCGGGGTGCCGGACGTTGTACTCGGCCAGCGCGACCAGGTGGGCCAGGGCCTCCCGGCCGGGCGGTACGGCCAGCCGCTCCCGTTCGGTGTCCTGCGCGTCCCGGCGCTCCAGCACGGCGGCGAGCAGCGACTCCTTGGTCGGGAAGTAGTACAGCAGGCCGGCGTGGGTGATGCCGACGCGACGGGCGATCTCACGCAGGGACGAGCCGTGGTAGCCGGTCTCCGCGTACACGGCGACGGCCGTCGTGATGATGTCCTCCCGACGGATCCGGCCCTTCAGATAACCCCCGGTCACCCGGCCATCATGCCGTACGGGCAGCGCACAGACCGTTCATCACCAGGGTGACCGGGCGCCACCGTACGGTCATCGGGACCCGGCAGGCTCGCTGCCCATGCGCCGTACCCTCGCTCTGATCCTGGCCGCCACCACCGTGGCCGGGGCCGCCCTCGCCGGTCCCGCCCGGGCTGCTGTCAAGCAGCCGGGCGACAAGCAGATCACCGCCCGCGCCGAGACGCCCGCCCTGTTCGACGACGAGGCCGGCGGTGACGCCGACGCCGACGACCCGGCCATCTGGGTGCACCCGGGCGACCGGGCCCGCAGCCTGGTGATCGGCACCGCCAAGAACGGTGGCCTGCGGGTCTACGACCTGGCCGGCCGCGAGGTGCAGGCGATCGCCACCCCGGCCGGCGGCCGCTTCAACAACGTGGACGTCGTCACCGGCTTTCGCCTCGGCGGGCGCCGCACCGACCTCGCCGTGGTCACCGACCGGGGCCGCGACCAGTTGCGCTTCTACCGCATCGACCCGGCCACCAGCCGGCTCGCGGACGTCACGGTCGCCGAGCCGCCACTGCTGTTCTCCGCCGACCAGGCCGAGGTCGAGGGGCAGGCCACCGGCTACGGCCTGGCCATGCGCGGTGACCTGGCCGTGGTCAGCCGCCGGCACACCACCCGGCTCGGCTTCTTCCGGCTGCGGGCCGCCGGCGACCAGGTCACCTACGTCCGGCGCGAGACGCTGGACCTGCCCAGCAGCTTCCGGCTGCCCAACGGGACGACCTGGCGGCCGTGCGGCGACCCGGGCGAGGACCCGCAGGTGGAAGGCATGGTGATCGACGAGCGGGCGGACGTGCTCTACGCCAGCCAGGAGGATGTCGGCCTGTGGCGCATCGACCTGCGGACCAAGCGCCGGTCGATGGTGGAACGCGTCGCCGAGTACGGCGTCCCGTACAGCGCCGACTGCACACTCGACACCGGGCACGACCCCGGCTACGGCGGCCGCATCCACGCCGACGTCGAGGGCGCGACGCTCTACCAGGACTATCTGCTGGTCTCCGGCCAGGGCGACAGCCGGTTCTTCGTCTACGACCGCCGGACGAACCGCCCGCTGAGCACCTTCACCGTGGTCGACGGGCCGGCCACGGACGGCGTCCAGCACTCCGACGGCGCCGCCGCCACGTCGGCCCGGCTGCCCGGCTACCCGCGAGGCCTGCTGGTTCTGCACGACGGCGAGAACACCCCGGACGGCGGACGGGTCAGCACCGACTTCAAGTTCGTCGACTGGCGCTCGCTCGGCCTGCGGTGATGATCGACAGGAACCCCGCCACCGAGGCCGACCAGGGGAACCGTTCGGCCTGCGCGCGGGCGGCGACCCGGCGGTCCGGGCGGTCGAGCAGGGCGCGGACCGCGGCTCCGTAGGAGGCGTCGGTCGTGGCGGCCACCCCGGCCGTCCCGATCACTTCCGGCAACGCGCTCGCGGCGCTGACCACCACTGGCGTACCGCTGGCCAGGGCCTCGAGCGCGGCCAGGCCGAACGTCTCGATCGGTCCGGGCGCCAGCGCCACGTCGGCCGTCGCGAGCAGGGCGGCCAGCTCGGCCCGGTCTCGCAGATGACCGACGAAGCGGACCCGCAACCAACGCCGGGCCGCCTCCGCGTGCAGCGCGGGCCGCAACGGCCCCCCGCCGGCCACCACGAGCACCGCGGGCACTCCCATGGCCCGAAGCTCAGCCAGTGCCGCCAGCGAGCGCCGCGGTTGCTTCTCCACCGACAACCGGCCACAGTGCACGAGCAGGGCGTCGCCGGGCGCGGCCCACCGACGCCGCAGCGCCGGATCGTGCCGGGCCGGTGAGAACAGATCAAGATCAACGCCGAGCGGTACGCGAGCCACGTCACGCACCCCGAGCCGCTCGAACTCGGCCGCCGCCCAACCGGTGGTGCACACGATCCGGTCGAAGCCGGCGGCACTGCGCGCGTTGAGCCGGTCGGCCAGCCACCGCGCGTTGCCGCCGCCGAAGAGCCGCAGCAGGCCGTCCAGGCTCTCGTGCGACACCATCGTCGACGGGATGCCGTGCCGCCGTGCCCAGCCGCCGGTCCAGCGAAGCGTCGTCCGATCGGAGACCTCCAGGTGGTCCGGCCGCAACCGGGCCAAGGTGTCCGCGATCCGGCGCCGGTCGAGCAGCACGCGGTAGCCGCCCAGCCGCGGCACCTCCGGCCCGGGCAACGTGATGACCCGGCCCTGCTCGGTCTCGACGTCGGCGAACCGGGCGCCGGGCACGACGAGGACCGGCGAGTGCCCGGCGGCGAGATAACCGGCGCCCAGTTCCCGCAGTGCGGTCCGCAACCCACCCGACCGGGCCGTGACGAAGTTGGCCAGCCGCACGATTTTCACGCCGGCACCAGCACCCGCTCGGCGGCCGGCCGCAGCGCGGCCTCGTAGTGCCCGATCAGCTCGTCGCCGACCGTGGTCCACGTCCGGCCTTCGACCGCGACCCGGCCCGCGGCACCGAACAGGGCGCGCCGGGTCGGATCAGTGACCAGCCCGGCGATCGCCGCGGTGAAGCCCTCGGCCCGGAACGGCGGCACGAGATGCCCGGTCAGGCCGTCCGCGACCAGGTCGAGCGGCCCACCGGCAGCCGGCGCGACCACCGGCAGCCCGCTGGCCATCGCCTCCTGGATCGCCTGACCGAACGTCTCGTACGGGCCGGTGTGCGCGAACACGTCGAGGCTCGCGTAGATCCGGGCCAACTGGGCACCGTGCCTGGCCCCCAGGAACACCGCATCGGGCAGGGCCTGGCGCAACGTACCGGCGGCGGGACCGTCACCGACGACGACCAGGCGTACGCCCGGCAGCCGGCTGGTCTGCGCAAGCAGATCGACCTGCTTCTCCACCGCCAGCCGCCCGACGAAACCGACCAGCACTTCGCCGCCCGGGGCCAAGGCCCGGCGCACGCCGGCGCTGCGGTGCCGGGGGTGGAACCGCACGTCGTCGACCCCGCGCCGCCACAGCTGCACCCGGTGCACACCGTGGCCGTTCAGCGCGGCGACCGACTCCGTCGACGGCGCCAGCGTCCGGAACGCCGCGTTGTGGACGGTCCGGATCCACCGCCACGCGGCGTGCTCGGTCATCGACACCCTGTACGCCCGGGCGTAGGCGGCGACATCGGTCTGATAGACCGCGACGGCCGGCACCCGCAGCGCCCGGGCGGCGGCCGCACCCCAGGCCCCGAGCACGAACGGGCTCGCCAGGTGCACCACGTCGGTGTCGTGCGCCCGGAGCGCCGCGGTCAACGCCGGGGTCGGCAGCCCGAGCCGGATCTGCGGATAGCCGGGCATCGGCAGCGACGGGATGCGCACCACCGGATAGGGCAGCTCACCGACTGGGCCGCGGACGCCGGGCGGCGGCTGGGGTGCGATCACCAGCGGGGCGTGCCCGCGCCGTACGAGATGCTCGGCGGCCCGGACGACCGAGTGCGCGACACCGTTGACATCCGGCAGGAAGGACTCCGTGACCAGCGCGATTCGCATGGGCCGAGGATGGGTGGCGGTCCCGCTCCGTCAGGCCAAGACGCTGTGACGGGAACGGGAACGATGGGCGACAAGAGCGCTGTTCGCCCGTTCTTCGTCTGGCCATCACCAACCCGAGCGAGGCGTCGCACGGCATCGCCACCCAGGACCCCGCGGCAGTTCCTCCAGCGCGTGCCGTGAGCCCGCCGTAGTGTCGAGGCATGTCGACGATCGCCACCAGCGACGGGGTCAACCTGCACTACACCGACGAGGGCGGTGGGCAGCCGGTCGTGCTCATCGCCGGCTTCACCGCGTCGGCCGAGACCTGGGAGCTGCAGCGCCGGGCCCTGCTCGGCGCCGGCCACCGGGTGCTCGGCCTGGACCGCCGCTCGCACGGCGGTTCGGACAATCCCGCGTACGGCCAGCGGATGGCGCGGCACGGCAAGGACATCCGCGACTTCCTCGACGCCACCGGTCTGGACCAGGTCGTCCTGGTCGGCGGCTCGATGGGCGCGAGCGCGATCTGGGCCTACTACGACCTGTTCGGCGCCGACCGGCTGCGCGGCATCGTCACCATCGACCAGACCCCCAAGATGGTCAACGACGAGGTGTGGCCGTACGGCTTCTACGGCCTGACCCGGCACAACCTGGGCACGTTCTTCGAGGACGGCGTGCCGGACACCGGCCGCGGCCGGCCGGCCGCCGATTCGGTGCAGCGGCTGGGCCGGCTGATCGAGGCGCTGGGCCGGGTGCCGCGGATGAGCGACGCTCGCGCCCCGGAGATCTGGCCTCTGCTGCAGGATCATGCGGAGCAGGACTGGCGTGACGTGGTGGCCCGGGTCGCGGTGCCGAGCCTGTTCCTCGCCGGCCGCGACAGCCAACTGTGGCCGTGCGAGCACGCCACCGCCGCGGCCGCGACGAACTCACGCGCGGCCGCCCTGATCCTCGAGGACAGCGGCCACGCGGCCAACATCGACCAACCCGACCTGGTCAACGAGGCGCTGCTCAAGTTCCTGGCCGGCCTGGCATGACCGGCTCGCTGGCCACCGACCTGCCGGACCTGGACCTGATCGTCGACCCCGACGTCCTCGACTCCCTCAGCCACGACGACGCCGAGTGGGCCCCGGCGGGCCGGCCGGTCGGCGCCGTCCGCGCCCGCAGCACGGAAGAGGTGAGCGCCGTCGTGGCGGCCTGCGCAGCCCGCGGCATCCCGGTGATCGCGCGCGGAGCCGGCACAGGTCTGTCCGGCGGCGCAAACGCGGTCGACGGCAGCCTGATCCTCGACCTGACCAGGATGAACAAGATCCTGGAGATCGACTCGGACAACATGATCGCGGTGGTCCAGCCCGGCGTCGTCAACGACGACCTGAAGGCGGCCGTCGCGGCGCACGGCCTCTGGTATCCACCGGACCCGGCCAGCGCACCCTGGTCGACGATCGGCGGCAACGTGGCCACGAACGCCGGCGGCCTGTGCTGCCTGAAATACGGCGTGACCCGCGACTACGTGCTCGGCCTGCAGGCCGTCGTGGGCGGCCCGGCCGGCGCATACGGTACGGCGGTGCGCCTCGGCCACCGCACGACCAAGGGTGTGGCCGGCTACGACCTGGTCAGCCTGTTCGTCGGGGCCGAGGGGACGCTGGGGATCGTCACCGAGGTCACGTTGCGGCTGCGGCCGGCTCGCGCCGCTGCGCCCCGTACCGTGGTGGGGGCTTTCGACAGCATCGTCGCCGCCGGCGACGCGGTGGCCGCGACCACGCGGATGGGTCTGCTGCCCACAGCGCTGGAGCTGCTGGACCGGGCGTGCCTGCAAGCGGTGGAGGAGTGGAAGCACCTGGGGCTGTCCGCGACGGCTGAGGCGTTGTTGCTGGCACAGATCGACACGCCAGGGGAATCGGGCCAGTCCGAAGCGGACGCGCTGGCCCAGGTTTTTCGGGACGCGGGCGCGCAGTGGGCCGAGCAGTCGACTGACGAATTCGAGGCGGAGGCACTGTTCGCCGCGCGGCGGCTGGCTTATCCGGCGATGGAACGGCTGGGCCCGGTGCTGACCGAGGACGTCTGCGTGCCCCGGTCGGCGGTGCCGACGATGCTCGCGTCGATCGAGGAAAGCGCGGCACGGCACGGGGTGGCTATCGCCACCATCGCGCACGCGGGGGACGGAAATCTGCACCCGCTGATCCGGACGCCGGTCGGGGATGAGGTTGCCCGGGAGGCCGCGCAGGCGGCATTCGAGGAGATCCTGGCGGCGGCGATCGGGCTGGGCGGCACGGTGACCGGCGAGCACGGGGTTGGTCTGCTGAAACGGCGCGGGATGCGGCAGGAGCTCGAGGGGCCGGCGCTGGCGATGATGCAGGCGGTGAAGCAGACCCTGGACCCCCAGAACCTCTTCAACCCCGGCAAGGTAGTCGGCGACCCGGACCTGCCCTAGCCCCCTTCCTTCGGCTTGGCGTCGCCGCTGGTGGATTGGCACAAAGAGCCGGTCGACGGGCCGCGGGAACCGTCATACGCTGACCGCCCGGCGAACGCTGGGTGACGGAAGGCAGACCGATGTCGAACACCGCGGTCGACGTCCGGACGGACGCGGACGGAAGCGTGGTGGTCCAGCCCCACGGCCCGATGGGGACGGACTGCGCGGCGCAGTTCCGCCGGATCCTGGTGCACACGGTCCGCAAGCTTCGCCCGCTGCGCCTGATCGTCGACCTGGGCGACGTACCGGCCGTGGATCCGATCAACCTGGGAACCTTGGCGGCGCTCTGCGACCTGGCAGACGACCACCAGGTCGTCGTCTTCATGGAGAACCTGTCCGCCGAGGTCGCGACCCAGTTGACCGCCGCAGGCGTGCCACCGCAACGTTTCCGGGCCGTCGGACAGCCCGCAGTCGGCTGACCGTCACCCACCTGCACCGATAACCGGGTCAGCTTGCCAGGCAGAGATCCCGCTGCCTGCGCCGACGAATTTCCGCCCAGCAGTCGGGTCGGCATGCAGCGCCGGATCGCCCTGCCCGCGACGGCGGTCGGGTCAGCTGCGGGCGACGGTCACCGAGGAGACGCCGCTGGTGGCATCGATGTCGAAGCGGTCAGCCGCGGCGTCCCAGCCCGGCGCCGTGTACACCGCACCCCCGGGCACCCCGGACTTGGTCTGCCCGTCCACCGTGACCTCGCCGGCCCCGTTCTTCGCGGCAACCCGCACAGGGGCCGCCCCGGTGAGGTTGACGACCAGCTGGCTGGCCCCACCGCCGAGAACCACCCGCTGAGTGCCGCTGGCCGCGGGCAGCCACACTTCGGCCCGGCTGGTGCCGGCGGCGAAGTCGACATCACCTCCGGGTCCGCCCCTGAGGTCAACGGCCTGGTCGCTGGCCCCACCGGCCAGCCGCACACTCCAGCGCACGTCGTCGCTGAGCACCACGGTGACCAGCGCCGGGCCGGTGAGCCCGGTGTCCCGCAACCCGGCGACAACGGCCGGCCCGTCAACCTCGACCTTGGGGACCACCTTGGACTCGGCGGGGGTGGAGACCTCCAAAAGATCAGGACCAAGATCTCCGACCGTCACCCGTACGACGTCAGCAGCGTTCACGAGCGAGAAGGTCGCCGGCTTGTTCTTGGTGGCGGAGACGGCACCGCCGCGGACTACATGGTCGGGTTCGCTGGGTGCGGCCTGTCCGATGCCGGGCAACCCGAGACCCGTACCGGACCCGGGCCACGTGGCCACCGGACCGGGAACCCCGTCGGACTCGTCGGGCACGACATAGCGAGGCTGATGGGCCGGGTTGTAGTCCCGTCCGCCACCGTCAGCAGCGGAACAGCCGGCCAGCAGACCCACGGCCACGGCGAACGCTCCCACCCGGACAATCACGTTCACCTATTACCCACCGCCTCCGTCGACTACACGACCACGCCGCCAGACTCCATCACGCCACCTCCTGCTACGCAACGGGTCAGACAACGCCACCGCCAGCCGGACGGGCCCTCCCACCGACGAGGCCGACGGCACTCACGTCCCGAACGCAGTGACAGCAGCCCTCTCTGTCTCCGCCGACACAAGCGTGAAAGCCGCCACGCTCTTCGAGAGCTGCGGCGGCGCTACCTATACGCCTGCGACCGCTACAGGCCCGCCGCCCAGCAGGGTCACCTAACTGCTTCTCCCTGAGACCCGGACTACCGCAGCGCCTCGAGCCGCACCAACCCGGGCCCAGCCTGACCGGGGCCGGCCGCAAGGATGCCGGAAACGCAAACGGAGCCCACCCCGACCGAGGGTGAGCTCCACACATGACAGACAGAAAAGGCCCACACCATCACTGGTGTGGGCCTTCCCTAACGTTAAGTCCGGCGGCGTCCTACTCTCCCACACCCTCCCGA